>CAYSFR010000003.1:0-319483 GCA_964430625.1 uncultured Solibacteraceae bacterium | reverse complement strand
CCGAAGGACCCGACCCCACACCCGCAGAACCCACAACCCCAGCCGCACCCCCGCTACCCGAGACACCCCCAAAGCCCGCAGAACCAACCGAACCAGCCGCACCCAAACCCACCCCGGCCCCAGCCGAAGGACCTGACCCCACACCACCAGCCCCACCACCAACACCCGCAGACCCGACCGCCCCAGCCACAGCCCCAACGCCGGGAGCGCCAGCGACCGGCCCCCCAACCCCAGCGACCGCGCCAGCGGGAGCCACACTACCCACCCCGGCACCAGCCGAAGGACCCGACCCCACACCCGCAGAACCCACAACCCCAGCCGCACCCGAACCGGCCCCGGCATCAGCCGGACTGCCCGCGGAGCCAGCCGCTAAACCCGCAGCCCGGGCGGCCGCCCAGGCGCTCGCACCGCCGGCCGCCGGCTCACCGTCCGACGGCGGCACCGAGGGCTGACCCGTTAAACCCAGAATGGACGAGCGACCACGCCGCCAGGCCTCCGATGCTTCCGGATCCTGTCCATTACCCAATAGTCGTTCGTTCTGGTCGTCCATCCGTTCGTTCCTTGCGCCCTTCCCCTACCGGCGGAAGATCGCGATGCCTGTACCTACTGACAACGCCGCTTCCAACGAGCGGGTCATCACCTTCTTCTTCGTGCTCGACGGGACGAACAGGATGTCATCCGGCTCCATCGGGACGTCCGCTACCTTGCCCTTCAAGATGTCCCCCAAAGCCACCACGATCTCCTTGCGCTCACTGCCTTCGGCCGTCCGGCGCAGAATCTTGGCCCCGTTGCTGGAAGCGTCCCGGTCCAACCCCTCGGCCATCGACAGCGCCTGCAGGGCCGTTACCTTCTCCCGGTCCCCCAGTACGAAGCCGCCCGAGCGCTTTACGTTACCAACCACATACACCAATTCCGCCTTCGGTACCGAAATCACGTCGAAGGGCTGGATCTGGATGTTCTCTTCCGGGCTCTGGGCGTTCATGATCCGCTTGACGCTCACCTCGGCTACCGAGTACTGGCCGGTCGAGTCCAGCTTGGCCGTCGGGAGCGGGATGGCTCCATACTCGATCTTGCGGGTGATCTTGATCTGGTGGCCGGCCTCGGGCTTCAGCCCGCCGACGGCTGAGATCACCTCCAGAAGGCTCTTGCGGCCCTGCAGTTGGTGGACTCCCGCCGTTTGGACCTGCCCGATCACGGAGATGGGCTGGCTCTTATACTCAGCGACCATGACGGTCACGCTGGGGTTCTTCAGGTACTCCTTCAGGCGGTCGGCGAGGGCGGCCTCCACCTGCTCGACGGTCTGGCCGGCTACCTTCATCCGCCCGATGAGGGGCAGGTTGATCTGGCCACGGAGGTCGATGCGGTAGGAGCGCTCCTTGCCGGAGGCGCCTTCGGCGAACTCTTCCAGGTCCAGGACACGGATGCCGATCTGGTCGTCGGGGCCCAGGATATAGGTGCTCTTGCGCTCCGGATCGCCCGAGGGTTGGGCGAAGAGGACCGCGGCTAAGGCCACGACGGTAAGGGCTATCTTGACCATGATGCGGTTCTTTGTCCCCGGTCCAGGCTTTTCTCGAGGGCCTCCATTTGGGCTCCCAGGCGGTCGACCTTCTGGTCGAGATTACGGACGCGGTCTTCGAGATCCCGCGGAGGCGGGGAGTTGGGGGTCAGCATTCGGAACATGGCCTCGCGGGCGAGATCGGAGACGCTACGGGCTCCAAGCGACTCGCAAAGCTCTTTCAGTTGGCGGTATTCGTCGTCGAGCAGGCGGATACTCACCATTTTAGTCCGGCGTTTGATCAGTGCGGCCATATAGGCTCCAAGTCAATCCGCTCGACGCTGACCGCGACCGAGCGTTGCAGCAGTTCCACGTTGACGACAACCCGATCCCGGCCATCGGCCTTGGTGAGGATTCCTTCGATATCCTTCAACGCGCCAGTTCTCATTCTAACTCGTTGTCCAACAACCAGATATGGCCACGGCTGGGCATCTTTGCCGCTACCCACGATGCGATGAAGGGCATTCATCTCGTGGTCTTCGACCGGTACAGGCTGAGGGCCTCTGCCAACAACCTGGATGACACCAGGTGTTTCCAACACCGGAAGGAAGCGACGTTCCTGCAGGCGGCAGAAGACGTAACCAGTGAACAGGGGGAGGTCGACGACCTTAACCCTATCGGACCACTGGCGACGGGCCTTGTAGAGCGGCAAAAAACACTGAATTCCCCTCGTTTTGAGCGATACTGCGGTAGTTCGTTCAAAATTGGAACGAACACGAACTGCGAACCAATCCCCGGAACACGCTTCTGATTGCATCAGAGCTCCTCTCGAATTCTGCCCGGCGGCAGGCTTCGCCCCTTTCAGTCCCAAGCCGGGGGGTACCAGGACTTTCCGGAGACGCCATCGATGAGATTATAGAATCGGCCACCGTACTGCATTTGTCAATCGAAAACTGGGGTACTCCCCCCAAAAGGTACTATATCTGGAGATGCTTCGAGTTACAGTTCTATTTTTGGCGCTGGTGACGGCGGCGGGCGGAGCGCTGTTAGCTTGGATCGGTGAGGAGCCGGCAGACCCGAATGAATGGTACTGCCGGATTGGTTTATGCGGCACGACAGCGCCAACGGTACAGACGGAACCGACTAATCCTTTTGTCTGGTGTGATTTAGCGGAAAGCAAAGCGACTGCGGGAGACCTGGAGGGGGCGAGGGCAGCGTTTCGGGAGGCGGCACGTCTAGGGCCAAACATACCACCAGTGCTCATTCGAATTGTAAACTTTGAGGTCGCAAATGGCGAATTACCGCGGGTATTGGGGTACTTACGGCATGTTTTAGAGCTGACGCCCTCCTACGATGCGGTGATCTTCCGCTACCTATCGAGGGGAGGACTGAAGGGGGAGGAAGTACTACGAACGGTGATTCCGGACCCCGGGGAGGGGTCGGCGGCGGAGATTGCGAGGAGAACAAAGGAGGGTGGCCGGCACGCAACGGCGCCTGACGGGGAGACGCGGCCGCGGGGTGATGCCGCACGGGGGTGGGTATCGTTTCTGATCGGGGAGAGGAGCGCGGATGCGGAGAGCGCTTATGCCTGGCTGCGCGGACACGGCGGCATAACCCCGCCGCTACGGAATCAGTGGATCGAATACTTAGTCGGAGTGCGACGGGAATATGACAAGGCGGTTACGATCTGGGGAGAGGCGCAGGGCGATCCGGATTATCCGTCGAAAAACCGTATGTTTGATGGAGGATTCATCCGGGAGAGGATCGGGGGACGGATGGATTGGGCGATTACCAAGCATCCGGGAGTGAAGTTAGAGACCGGTAAGGGATTACACCTACAGTTCGAGGGGAAGGAAAACCTTAGCTACGGGCATGTGTCGCAGCAGACCTATCTACCCGCTGGGCGGTGGCAGTTTGAGGCGGACGCAGTGGCGAATGGGCTGACGACGGACCAGCGGCCGTATTTCCGGATATACGATACGGGAGACCCGCGCAGGCTCGACGTATCGACGCCGATGGCGCCGGAGCGAATGGCAGTGGAGGTGAACTCGCCGGCGGGGGGCAGTTGGGTAGCGGTCACTTTAGTGCGGAGACAGTCAGAGAAGTTTGACAGCAAGATTGCCGGGACGCTGGAGATCCGGCGGGTACGGCTGCGGCGGTAGAGGAGGTTGGGATGGGAATGCACCGATTGGCACTGATCCACGCATCGCGGGCGTCCGTAGACCCGGTGGCGGAGTTTTATGTCCGGGAGGCGGGGGAGATGCGTCCGGTGAACCTGCTGGACGAAGGGGTAATGGGACATTTGCGGGAGCGGGCCTGGAGAGCGGCGGTGGGCCGGTTGCGGGACCTGATTGGGCAGGCGGAGCAGGTGTATGGGAGCGAAACGGCGCTGGTGACGTGTTCGGCCTTGGGGCCGGAGGAGATGGGGGCGATCCGGGAGGGGTGCCAAACGCGGACGCTGAAGATCGATGAACCGATGCTGGAGGTAGCGGCTCAGTGCGGGGGGCGGGTCGGGCTGGTGGCGACGTTTCCATCGACGGTGGTGACCTCGACGGCGTGGCTACGGCACTTTCGGGCCGGGGTGGAGATGGAGGTGGCGTGCGATGCCGGGGCGCTGGAGGCGTTGTTGCGCGGCGAACGGGAGGAGCATGACCGGCGATTGCTGGCGACGGCGGAAGAGGTGACACAGCGAGGGGTGGACGTTCTGGTATTGGCGCAGGTCTCCATGGCCCGTTTGGCTGGAGAGATACGGCGGCGGACGGGGGTGGAGGTGCTGGAGAGCCTGACGACGTCATTGGCCGGGGTACGCGGCAAATGATAAGCTGAATGACCGCGCCAAGTTTCGCCTGATAGAACAATGCCCGTCCAGCCACCCTTACCCAAAATCTGTATAGCCCTGGGATTCAACACGGTCGAGAAGCTCATGGCACACGCGCACGCCGAGGTCGAGAGCGGAGAACGATTCCTGGAGTTCCGACTGGACTATTTGCCCAGTCCGATGGAGGGAGCGATGGCGCTGCCGAAGTTCCTGCGGGAGAATCCGGAGTGCACGGTGCTGGCAACGTGCCGGCGGCACCAGAACCACGGGAAGTTTGACGGCAGCATACCGGAGCAGATTCGGATCCTGGAAGCGGCCGTGGAACACGGCGCGGCGGCGGTGGACCTGGAGATCGAGAGCGCCGAGAACGCCACCGACAAGCTGGAGAGGCTGCGCAACTCGTGCAAGTTTATTGTGAGTTATCACAATTTCGAGGGGACGCCTTCGATTGAGCCGGTGTACCGGCGAATGGCGAAGATTCCGGCTTACGCCTACAAGATTGTGACGACGGCGCGGAAGCCAAGCGATGCGCAGAAGATGCTGGCTCTGGCGAAAGCGCATCCGCGGGACAAACTGGTGATCCTGGCAATGGGGGAGCCTGGGTTTTCGACGCGGGTGCTGGCACCGGCGTTCGGGAGCATGTACACCTACGCAGCGCCGAACGCGGCGGAGGGAACGGCGTCCGGTCAGGTAAGCGCGAAGATGTTGCGCCATCTCTACCGGGTGGACAAGTTCACGAAGGCGGCGAAGATTTTTGGTGTGGTTGCCGATCCGGTGCGGCATTCGATTTCGCCGAACGTACACAACCGGGCGTTCCAGAGCAAGCGGATGGATGCGGTGTATCTGCCGTTTCTGGTGCACGGAAATCAGTTGAAGGACTTCTTCACGATGGCGGACGCGCTGCCGCTGACCGGGGCGAGCATCACGATTCCGCACAAGCAGAAGATCATCCGGTACCTGGACGCGGTGGAGCCGCTGGCGAAGCGAATCGGGGCGGTAAACACGATCTGGAAGAAGGCCGGGAAGTGGCGGGGGACCAACACGGACGCCGAAGGAGTGACTGTACCACTGGCCAAGCGGCTGAAGCTGGCGAACGCGACGGCGCTGATTGTGGGAAATGGCGGGGCGGCGCGGGGAGCGGCTTTTGCGCTGGCCGATGCGGGGGCGAAAGTCTCGCTAGTGGGCCGGAATCTGGACCGGGTACGGGCGCTGGCGCGCATCTGCAACGGGGAACCTCTATCACGGGAACAGGCAGCGGCCAAGATGTTCGACGTGGTGGTGCACTGCACGCCGATGGGAATGTGGCCGCATCCGGACGAGTGTTTCTTTGACGACAAGGTACCGGGGAAACTGGTGTTCGACATGGTGTACAACCCGCGGGAGACAAAGCTGCTAAAGATGGCCAAGGCGCAGGGAGCCGAGACGATCGACGGACTGGCGATGTTCCTGGAACAGGCCGCACGGCAGTTTGAAATCTTCACCGGGGAGACGGCGCCGCGGGCAGTGATGGAAAAGGCGGCGGTTGAGACGTTGGCCGGGCATTAGATTCAGCTAGAATTGCCATATGCGGCGACGAGAGTTGGCATGGGTACTGTTGGGCGGAGTGGCCGGGGCGCAGACGCCGGCGCCAAGCGCGGCCACGGCGACGACAGCGGCCGAAGACCTGACGGCGGCGCGGGGCCGGGTGAAGGGGAACGGCGCGGAGCTGGCGAAGTTCACGATACCGATGGCGACGGAGCCGGCCTTTGCCTTCAAAGCCTAAGACTCCGGACGTATTCTGGCTCTCGATTGGGGAGATCCATGCCAAGTTAGTGGCCAGGGAGTTCTCCTGCAAGGAGTTGACGCAGGCATGGCTAGAGCGGCTGGAGAAGAAGGGGCCGAAGTATAACGCGCTGGCGCTATCGCTGCGAAAGCCGGCGATTTCGCGGGCAAAAGACATCGACAAAGAGTTGAAGCGGGGGCGGACGCGGGGGCCTCTGCAAGGGGTGCCGTACGGGGCAAAGGACCTGCTGAGTTACGGAAAGTATCCGACGCAGTGGGGGGCGAAGCCGTTTGCCGGGCAGGTTTTTGAAGACCATGCGACGGCGATCGCGAAGTTAGACAAGGCCGGGGCGATCTGCCTGGGCAAGTTAGGGATGGTGGAGTTGGCGGGTGGCGGCGGGTACCGTTATCCGGCGGCTTCACTGACGGGTCCGGGATTGAATCCATGGGATACGGGAAGATGGGCGGGCGGGTCGTCAAGCGGTTCGGGATCGGCGGTGGCGGCTGGATTAGTTGGATATGCGCTGGGATCGGAGACGTGGGGCTCGATTGTTACACCGGCAGCTTATTGCGGAGTTACCGGATTGCGGCCGACTTACGGACTGGTGAGCCGGGCGGGGGCGATGGCGCTTTCGTGGACCTTGGACAAGATCGGTCCGATGTGCCGGAACGCGGTGGATTGCGGGTATGTACTGGCGGCGATCGCGGGAGGAGACGGGCAGGATCCGGGGTCAGCCGGGAAGAGTTTTTATTACGCGCCGGAGTATGTGAAGGCGAACAAAGATATCGTGGTGGGTTATGCGCCGCGGGACCTGGAAGTTATCGCCGATGAAGGTGTGGCGAAAGTATTTGCCGACACTTATGCCGTGTTCCGGGAGATGGGGTTTGTGATGAAAGAGGTATCGCTGCCGGAGATGCCCTACGGGGCGGCGGCGAGCACGATCATCGGGTGCGAAGCGTCGTCGATCTTCGAAGAGTTGATTGCGTCGGGGCGGGTGGATCAACTGGCGGATCAGAATCAGATTCAGGGGTTGAAGGCCAGCTTCGACTATACGGCGCGGGATTACCTGAAGGCGATGCGTGTGCGGACGCTGGTGCAGGGCGTGTTCCGGAAGCTGTTTCAGGACGTGGACGTGCTGCTGGCGCCGAGTAGGATCAACGTGGCGACGCCGATTGGGGACGCGCTGGACAAGGGTGTGTTCACCAAAGATGGGGTAAACCTGCCGACGAAGGGGTTGCGGGATTTGAGCGCGGCTGGGAATCTGGCCGGGTTACCGTTGCTTTCGATGCCCTGTGGATTCGTGAACGGAATGCCGCTGGGGATCAGTGTGACGGCGCGGCCGTTTATGGAGAATTTGATTCTGGAGATTGGGAAGCGGTATCAGGACCGGACGGAGTGGCACAAGAAGCGTCCGGCGGTGGATTAGGCTTCTTATGGACACGTTGCCGGATTTGCTGCGATGGGGGATGTTTGTGCTGGCGCTGGTGTCGGCACTGACGGATTTGCGGGACCGGACGATCCCGAACTGGCTGACGATACCGGTAACGCTGTTTGCGTTCGGGGCGCGGTGGTATGTGGGCGGATGGGAGATGTTGAAGGCGGGGCTACTGGGCTTCGCGGTGGGGTTCGGGGTGTATTTTCTGTTCTTCCTGGTGGGCGGGCGGGGCGGCGGCGATGTGAAGTTGATGGGGGCTTATGGGGCGTTGATGGGGACGCTGAACTGGGTGGTTCTGGGGATCTTGTCGGGGATTCTAGCGGGGATTGTCGCGGTGATCATGATTTTTGTAAAGGGCCGTTGGCGGCAGACTTGGGCGAATCTGCGGGGAATCGCGGGGAAGGACCGGGTGACGCTGGAATCGGAGAATGCGCTTTCGATGCCGCACGGGACAGTGACGGCGGTGCCGGCGCTGTTGATGGCGTGGGCGTTTGGGGTGCCGATGGTGCGGTGAGTTAGAGCAGGCCTTGCTGGGTAAGCCAGTGGTGAACGAATGGGCTGTCGGCGGGTTCAATTCGGGGGGAATTGGTCAGAAACAGTTTTATGTGATGGAGGCGGTGAGCATTGCATTCGCCATCGTCCAATTTCAGCCGGGTGATGGTGGACTGGGCCATTGCCCTTAGTCCGGAAGGGCAATTTCGGTGGACCATGATCTCCCCGGAGGTAGGGACGATATCGAAGGCATCCGCAGGAATGGTGAACGGGTCCAGGACATCTTCGTTCTCCCTTTTGCGGCCATTCATCAGGCCACAAACGAGTCGAAAATTCGTCCCATCATAAGCACGTTCCGGATACTTGCTCTTCGGCTGAAAATGCTCGACTGTCCGGGAACCGGTAACAGGCTCGATGCGAAAGGTGGAGAAGGCGCAACGACGATCGTAGGCGACACACAGTTCGTCCAGGGCCAACCGCCAGTGCTCCTTGTTGTTCCAGAAATGGGAAGGTACGGGAGGCGGCGGGAGTTTATGGCGGCGCGCCTTCTGGCGCATCAATTCCCCCATCTTCGGTGGTTCGGGACGAGGAGTGACGGGGGGATCATTTCAGCCATCCGCGGCGTTCGCCGAATCGCCGCCAAGCGAACCAGAAGGAGTCGACATCGGGTAACACCCCCCGCAACTTCCTGTCGATCTTGAGAAACTCGCCCTTCCTGACGCTGCCTTCTGTGCGGAGTTCGCGCGCGAGAAGGGCCGAAGCAGCATCAGTCAGTTCCTCGGCTGGTTCTGAGTAGGTCGTTTTGAGGTCGAAGTGGCGGCTGAGCAACCACATTTCGCCCGTTCCTCTCCGATTCAGGGACGGCGCGCTGATGCGTCGAAGAATTTGCTAAGCTGAAAGTGCGGTTAAGAGGGCTGCCAGCGCGGTCCGTTGGGCGAATGCTCACTTGGCTGCATTTTTTATGTACCTCCTTTATCTGGACGACGCTGGGTCCCCCGGAAATAGGGCCGAGGATTATTTTGTCCTCGGTGGGATATGCGTTTTCGAAGCACAGGTCGAGTGGTTCAGCCGGGAGGTCGACAAACTCGCCGTTGCGTATGACGCTGCAGCCCCGGAGGACTTAGAGTTCCATGCTTCGACGATGTTCTCTCGGAGGGAAGATCCGTGGAAGCGGTTAGGTATTGACGAAGCCCGCGGTGCGCTTAAATCGGTTCTGAATGTCGTCAGCTCCAGCTACGCGAGCACCCGGCTCTTCGCCTGTGCAATTGCGAAGAAGGATTACCCTGATCGCGATCCTGTGGAGATGGCATTCGAGGATCTATGTAAACGGTTCGACCTATTCCTGGCCGGCGAAAAGCTGCTGGGGATCCTCAGCGAGGCATGATTGTGCTGGACAAGACGACACGTGAAACTTCGCTGCAGAAACTGAGCCGTGAGTTTCGGAAGGTTGGCACACAGTGGGGGGTGCTAAGGAATATCGCGGATACCCCTTTCTTCGTTGATTCGCGGGCATCCCGGCTCGTTCAAATTGCCGACCATGTCGCCTATTCAGTGTTCCGCCGGTACAACTCGGGAGATGCCCAATACTTCGACCTGATCGCCCACCGTTTTGATTCGGACGAGAATGTGATCCACGGACTCGCGCACAAGCATGGCGAACGCCACCTATGCACGTGTCCATCCTGCTTGAGTCGCCGCTTCACAGGCGGGAGGGGCGATCCCGTAGTCCGCTGACGCTCAAACCTATCGCCTGTGCCGGCGGCCGCCGGTCTTATAGTCCAATGCTGAGGCACCTCGGGGTGTCGCTGTGTGAGGATACCCTTGGTTTCGAAAGGTATTTTGCGAGTTACGGTCTTTCCGTTCTTGCCGAGGACGGTGGAAGAAATCTCAGCCGTCTGGGAGTCAGGCCGAGGAATGCCAATGGCATTGGAACGCGGCCAAGTAGGGGTGAGCGCAAACCAAGCAACGTCAAGCAGGAAGCTCTTTCCGAGCCCATTGTCGCCGGTTTTCAGGTTCACACGCTCCGAAAAAGCGGCTTCCAGGTGCTTCGCCGGGTCGACTCCATCCAGGACCAAGTTGGTCAGCACCTTAGCATTCTACCAGTGGGGTAGAGCCGGCGAAATGCTGTGCCCTCAAGGACTGCCCTCGATTATCGAGGGGCACCGTAGACAGCCTTCTCAAACGCCTCCAAGGTGGCGATGGAGGGGGCGTCGAAGAAGGGGCCGGTTTGCATGAGGATGACGGCGCAGAGGTTGGAGGCGGGGTCGATCCAGAAGAAGGTGTTCCAGAAACCGGCCCAGGCCATGGAGTTGGCGGCGCGGCCGTTTTCGTAGGGGACCGGGTTGATCTGGAAGCCGAGACCGAACTTGTCACCGGCTTCGATATGAAAGCCGAAATTCTTGGTGACCGCGGGGGCTTGGGTGACCATGGTGCGCACGTTCAGTTTGCCGATCTGGTTCTGGCGCATGGCGGCGAGCGAGGACTCCTTGAGGATGCCCTGGCCCCCATTGAGAAAGATGCGCATGAATTTGACGTAGTCCGAGGCGGTGCTGAAGAGGCCGCCGCCCCCGCCGGGAGTTATCTTCGCGGGGACAGGGAGATACTCCTCCTTGTAAGTGCCGTTGGGGAGACGGGTGGCCTTGGGCAGTATGCGCGAATGGCTGGACGGCGGCGGGAAGTAGGTGGTGTCGTTCATGCCGAGGGGGCGGAAGATGTTGGCCTGGAAATACTCTTCCAGATTGAGGCCGGAGATGCGTTCGACGACGCGGCCGATGATGTCGGTACTGGTGCCATACTGCCAACGGGCGCCGGGTTCGAAGACGAGGGGGGCCGTCATATACCCGCCCGGATTGCGGTATTTGGCCAGGAGGGGGTCCCAGGAGGTGTAGGCGTAGCCAGAGGTGTGGGAGAGTAACTGACGGATGGTGGGGACGCGACGGGCCGGGCGGAGGAGGGGCCGGCGGGAGCGGGTGAAGCCGGTGAGAATCTTGCGATTGGCGAGTTCGGGGAGGTAGCGGGTCACGGGAGCGTCGAGATCGAGTTTGCCCTGTTCAACGAGTTGCATGGCGGCAACCGAGGTGACGGGCTTGGTCATGGAGTAGATACGGAAGAGGGAATCGAGCGAGGCGTTGCCGTGGGCGCCGTGGTAGATGACTTTATCGGCAGAGGCGACCATGGCGACGACGGCGGGGATGCCGTCGGGGCGGATGGCGGCTTTCAGTGTCTCCTCAATTCCGGCGGGGAAAAGGGGCAGGGCGAGGAGGGGGAGGAGGAAGAGGCGCATGGTTACTCGAAGACTAAAAGTTCGTGATCCGTGATAGCAGGGATGGTTTTGGACTGGTTGTTCAGAGTCACCTTGACGGGCCCGACGGGAATGAGTTCGTCAACGGGGGCGCGCCAGGTGGCGGCGCTGGTGAGATTGACGATGTGGACGATGTGGCGATTGGCCTGGCGGTAAAGGTGGACATCGAGGAGGCCGGGGCCCTCGACGTGGAGGGGGAGTTGGCCGCGGAGGGCCCAGAGGGTGATGTTTTTCAGGAGGTTGGCGTGATCCGGGAGGTGCTGGAGGGCATATCGCCGGTCAATGGAGGCGGGGAGGAAGGCGGTGCGGGACGCTTCGTTGAGAATGAGGCCGGGGATCGTTGTTTTGGGTTCGCGCATCCAGGAGGTTTCGGGCGGGTAAGTGGGAAAGGGGGGAATGTAGGTGAGGGGGACGGCGGCGGAGGCGGTGACATTCAGGGGCGCGAGTTCGGCGCCATAGGGGAGGATCTCCGTTTCGTCAAAGCCGCCAAGGACCTGATGGCGGGGGCCGGACTGGAGGCGGAGGTAGGTATGAAGTTCGGGGGCGGGCAGGCGTTCGAGGCGCGGGGCGGGCGCGGGGCGACTGGCGCCGAAGAGGGAGGCCAGGGCGAAGTCAGGACGGGGATCGCCCCACTCGTTGTAGAGACTGGTTTCGCCGGTGGCGATGAGGCTGCCGCCTTTTTGCACGAACTGCTGGACGGCGGCGGCCTGGCGGTCCGAAAGGGCGCCAATGTTGGGGAGAATGAGGACGCGGACCTGAGCCGGGATGTCGTCGATGTGGACAGGAAGATAGGGGATGCGGGCGCGAATGAGGGCGTGCATCCAGCCGGTGTAGGGAGCGTCGACACGGTGAGCGGCATGGTCACGGCCGAAGAAATCGGTATTGCGCTGAGACCAGGCGAGGCCGACGGTGGCGACGGGTTGGCGGTTGATGAGCAGTTGCTGGTGGTCGCGGCACCAAAGAAGGACGGGGTCCGGGGTGCGGTGCATGCGGCGGTCCTCATGGCGGGCGGCGATGAAGTGCCACCAGGGCTGGATGCCGCCGGCGATGCCGGCGACCATCCACATACGGGCTTCGGGTGCGGACTTACTGGCCAAGCGGAAGTAGCCGGGGCCGGACTGATACATGGCCATGCTTTCGGGGGCTAGTTTGTGCCAGCCGAGAACGCCGTGGACGCGTTTGCCGGTGTCGCCGTTCTGCTGAAAGCCGGTGTCGTCGTCGCGGCGCTGATGATCGAGCATCATGATTTCGGCGCGCTGGGCGATGGCGCGCAAGTCCCGGAAGGACCGGGCCTGCTGGGAGATGGAGCCGGAGTTCATGCCGGACCATATGCAATCGGGGCCGCCGGCGGCGCGGGTCACCTTGTTATTGAGATCCCAGATTTCGAGGCGGCGCTGATAGTTCCAGAGGATCCACTGGCGGTAGGCCTCCGAGTGCCAGTCCTCCTTTTCCGGGAGTTTGTGGCCGGTGGCGACGCCGAACTTATTGGTGCAGGTTTCGCAGTAACAGATGCTGTCGCGGCCGAGGCCAGCCCAACTGTTGTCGGTGACGCCATCGGGGCGGGAGCGTTCGATGATTTCCGTGATGACTGCGGGGAGATACTCATCGTAGTAGCGGCTGTTAATGCAGGTGACGTACTTGTCGGCGGCACGGTACGGCTTCCCTGCCCTGTCGTAGGCGAACCAGGAGGGGTGGGCCTGATAGAAGTCTTCGGCGACGCGATTGGAATCCATGCGGGCCATGACGAAGAGGCCGTCCTGGTGAGCGGCTGCGGTGAGTTCGCCGAACAGGTCACGGCCGTTCAGGAACTGGGCCTGCTTGTGGAGGGGAAATTTACTGGGATAGTAGGCGACGATGCCGCCGGCGTTGATGATGACGGCCTGGGTGGCCGTCCGTTTCCAATAGGCGCGCCAGAAGGGGATGTCGTAGGTGGGGGGATCGTTTTCGGTGATATTGGTCTGGCCCCAGCGGTAGGCGCGGCGGTACCAGGGTTCGGGCTTGGGAGGCTGGGCGGCGGCGAGTAACAGGGAGCGGCGGGAGATCATAGGGCGAGGTGTTGACGGGCGTAAGTGAAGCTGCGTTCGAGGTCGACGCGTTCCTGGTCGCGGAAGGCGTCCATGTACGACTTGGGGGCATTGGGGACAGGAATAAGCATGGTACCCATGAAGGGGTGGCCGTTTTTGACGATTTTCTCGAAGCGGGCGAGGGAGGCAGCGGGGGTGGCAGGGTCCGTGGTCCAGAAGGCGGGTTCGAGGTAGGGGATGACCTGCGGGGGGCGGCCGGTGATGATTTCGAGGTGAAAAGGGACGTTGGGGCAGAGTTGGCGGAAGCGGGTGGAGAGGGTTTTGAGGTCGATGACGCCGTCCCCGAGGGCGACCCACTGGACGGCGGCGCCGCGGGGGTGGGGGAAGACGATGGAATCGCGGATATGGGAGGTGGCGATGTAGGGGGCGAGGAGTTCGAGGGAGGCGAGGGGGTCTTCGGCGGTGAGGACGGGGTTTCCGGCGTCGTAGCAACTGGCGACGAAGGAGGGGCCGGCCTGTTCGATGATTGTCCTGATATGCCGGGAGTGGAATTCGCCGTGGTTTTCGATGGCGATTTTGAGTTGGGCGTCTTCGGCTTGGGATTTGACCGTCTTCAAGGTTTGGATGGCATTTTCAATGAACGCGGCGGGGGTGGTGCCGGACGCGCGGTCCGCGGGATTGCCGAGGAAGACGCGGAAGGTTTTGGCTTCGAGGGTTTTGGAGACTTTAATGGCGGCTTCGAGGATCTGGGAGGGGGGAGGCTGGCGGGGATTCCAGCTTTTTGAGACGGGGGAGATGCAGCCGTAGCCGGGTTCGAGACGGATGTTGAGCTGGCGGGCGTGGGCTTTGGCCTTGAGAAGGTAGTCTTCGGCGGTGGATTCGAAGTTGGCGATGGAGGCCTGGATGGTGGTGATTTTGTGGGAGGCGGCGTAATCCAGGAGTTGAAAGACATTCCAGCGGAGGGAACGGAGGGAGTAGGTATCGAGGCCGAGCATGGTGCTGTAGGCATTATGACTAGCGGAAATGCCCTATGGGGGACTCAGGTGATTCCTTAGAGCAGGAAAATGCGCTTTAGGCCAAAAGTTTTTTGCTGTGGTTGCCGATCATATGGGAGGTATGACTTCTGACGCTTTGATTTGGATGCTCTTGCCGGTGTTCGTGGCAGCCGGCTCGTCGCTGCTTTCGTTCTTCATCATGCAGGCGCGAATGGACGTCGCGGTGGCACGGGAACGGGAAGTGATTGCGCAGATACGCGCGCAGTTGAGTGCGCAAAAAGAGGTGATGGAAGAACGGGTGGCGCGGACGGAGGAAGAGACGTCGCGGCGGTGTTTCGACAACTTCCTGGGAGATTTCCGGGTGGAAGAGCGGCACTACACGAAAGAGTCGAAGTCATTGTTTGTGAACCGGAAATCGATGGTGCTGCAGGAGCGGCTGTTCTTCCGGAACATCCCGTTGTCGAACTGGGTGGAGCACGAGATGACGATGGAAGAGGGCGGGGATTTGTCGAAGCTGGCGCAGGCGACGTCGATCTTTATGCCGAAGGGTTTGGTGGGTAACGGAGGGAGTGGGAAAGAGCCGACGGCGATGCCGAAGTTGCTGCGCGGATAGCAGGAACATCGAGGATGTCGACTCCGGCCGGCGGGTTGGCGGCGGCGTGGATGAGTGCGTTGAGCATTTGCTGGTGAGTGACGAGCCCAAGGCGGAGGGCCGAGGGTCGCCAAGCGGGGACGTGCTCGGCGAGTTTGTAGAGGGGGAGAAGGGCATAGGGCCAGAGGTGGCCGGGCCCGAGGATGTACCAAGGGCGGAGAATGGTGGCGGGGATGCCGCTGGTTTGGAGTCGCTGTTCGCAGGCGCGACGAACGCTGATATAGGCCTGCATGACGGGGGCCGGGTGGGCAACCGACACGTAGATGAAGTGGCGGGCGCGGGCGGATAGGGCGGCGGCGAGGGAGGCTTCGAAGGAAGCTTGATCGATGGTGCGGAATTCGGCGGCTTTGGCAGGGCTGGGGTGGGCGACGCCGGTGAGGTGGATGAAGGTGGAAAAGGGGGGGACGGCGGTACGGAAGGTGGAGAGGTCGAGTGCGTTGGCGGGGACGGGAGTGCAGCCGAGGGGGAGTTTGCGGATGGACTGGGGGCGGGTGAGTGCGTGGACGTCGAACCCGGCGGCGACAAGGGCGGCGGTGAGAGGGCGGCCGAGGTAACCGGTGGCGCCGCTGATGAAAACCGTAGACATGGCTGTGAGGAATACGGTGGCGGCGGGCGATCGGATGTATTTTCAGGGCTGGCGGACGGTGATGGGCCGATTGGGGGAGCAGACGGCGGCCCAACAGACGGCGACATCGGAGGTGATGGATTGGAGCGTTGGGGGGACTTCGGCGTTCACCTGCTGCAGGCCGATGAAGCCGGGGGCGGTGCCGGCAAAGAGCGGGGTGACGGTGTAGTCGTGGATTTTGACGGTAACGGGGCCACCGGCGGTGGGAAGACCGGTGAGGAAGAGTTGGATGACCGAGCCGGCGAGAGCGGGGTTGGAGGCGGTGTTGACGGAGAAGTCCTGATTGAGGACGGCATTGGGGAAGATGCCGGGGGAGGCGGGGGCGAGGGAGATGGTGCGAGCGGGGCTATTGCGGGTATCGACGGTAACGAACAGGGTGATGGACCCGGAGGTGGGGAGGGTGGAGGGAATTTCGAAGTTGATCTGGGTGTCGTTAGAGAAAAAGATGCGGGCGGGGACGCCAGAGACGGAGAGGTCGACTTTGTCGCCCTTGAGGCGGTTGCCGAAGGCGGTGGCGATGGTCCCGGGGGCAAGGGGGCCGGCGGCGAAGGTGGCGGCGTGGGTCACGGAGTTGATTTCGGGGGGCAGGAGGGGGGAGGGGCCGAATTCGCGGGCCTCCATGCGGATGGGGAGGGTGACGGAGCCGGCGAGGGGGCCGGCGTTAATGGTGATGGAGGCTTCGTAGATGCCGGGGGTGAGTCCGGCAGCGGAGGCGTCGAGGCGGATGGTGGAGTTGCCGAAACCGGAAAGGGGATCGCCGGTGAGCCAGCCGGAACCGTTCTTGTACTGGATAGAAGCGGCCCAATTGAGGAATCCGCCGCCGTCGTTACGGATACGGATGAAGCGGGACTGGGGGAACTGGCCGATGTAGGGGTTGTAGAGAAGGCCTTCGGTTTCGACGGCGAGTTTGGGAAAGATGCCGGAGTTACAGTCGCCGACGGCCTGGCAATCGGAGGGGGGATTGACGGCCTGGAAGCGGGGAACGGGGTTGTTGGAGGGGGAGCCGTCGGTAGAGATGGGGCCAAAGGTGGCGGCGACGGAGGCGATGACGGCGCCGGCGGCGGGGCGCTGTTCGAGGCCAAGGAAGATGGGCAATTGGACGGATTCGCGGGCGGTGAGGTTGGAATCGAGGACCTCATAGACGGCGACGGCGGCGCCGCTGGAGAGGGAGAGTTCGGAGATGCCGGTGAAATCGGTAGTGGCAGAGGGGAGTTGGGTGAAGAGGGTGCCGCCGGCGCCGTTGGCGTCGGTGTTTTTGACGAGGGAGAGGAGGAGTTGGTTGGAGTTGGGGACGTAGCGGCCGGGGTTGGGGGTGAGGCCGAGGTCACCGGCCGCGGTGGGGATGGAGGCGGAGGAACCGGCGAGGGCGTCCGGGACGAAGAGGCGGGCGCCGGCGGGGAAGCCGGAGAAGCGGACGAGGAGGCGGGTGCCGTGATCGGCGAGGGGGATGCGTCTATTGAAGGACTCGGAGAAGCCCTCGGTAAAGCGAATGGAGGCGAAGCGGGTACCGGCGGCGAGGAGGCGGGGGAAGGAGATTTCCGAGGGGATAGGGGATTGGGTGCAGACGAACGAAGACGAGTAAGACGAAAGCAGGCCGCGGGTGGCGATGCCGACGGTGAGGGGGCTGTTGTCGACGCGAATGGCGGAAGGTCCGTTGGTGGCGAGGGCGAGTTGGAAGGGCTGTTCGGGGTTGGGCGGGGGGAGGACGCGTACGTTGGTGATACGGAAAGTCGCGTTGCCGGAGGCGCCGAGGTTGAAGTTCATACCGGCGAAGTCGAACTGGTTATTGGCCCGGACTTGCGGGGTAGCGCCGGTGGCCATTTCGCCGGAACCGGTGTTGACGGTGAGGACGGCGTCGAGGGTATTGGTGGTGGTATTGAGCTTGTTGGTGATGTTGCCGCCGAAGGAGATGACGCGGATGTCGCCGCGGACGAGGCCGTTGGGGGTGCCGCCGGTGCAGTTGAGGACGACGTCGCCGATGCGTTCGGCGATACCTTCCAGGCGAACGAGGGCGGGGACGGCGGTGGCGACGCAGTTGAGCGGGGAGAAGTTCTGAGCGGAGAGGGTAAAGGCAACGAGGGATAGGAGGGTCAATTTTTGCATCTGGAGAATCCGAAAAGGCGTGCGATTCATCTACACGATACAATGATGGTATTCGGGGCTGTTTGTGTTTCCCGGTAAATTTCCATGTCGACCCTATCAGCAGTAAACGTTGTGGAAGAGATTCAGGCTCTGCGGAAAGAGCGGAATGCGGTGATCCTGGCGCACCATTACCAGGAGACGGAGATCCAGGAGATCGCCGATGCGATCGGGGACAGCCTGGAGTTGGCGAGGAAGGCGAAGGAATTGGAGTGCGACGTGATTGCGTTCTGCGGGGTGTGGTTCATGGCCGAGACGGCCAAGATTCTGAACCCGACGCGGACGGTGATTGTGCCGGACGCCGACGCCGGATGCTCGCTGGTGGATTCGTGCTCAGTGGAGATGGTGCGGGCGTTTAAGAAGAAGTATCCGGACCATGTGGTGGTGAGTTACATCAACACGTCGGCGGACGTGAAGGCGGAGAGCGATATCATCTGCACATCGCGGAATGCGGTGCAGATTGTGGATTCAATTCCGGCGGAGAAGCCGATCCTGTTTCTGCCGGACATTAACTTAGGGAACTACGTTAAGAAGCAGACGGGGCGGGCTAACATGCGGATTTGGCAGGGAGCGTGTATTGTTCATGCCACGTTCGCGGCGCGTAAGCTGACCGAAGCGATGGCGGCGCATCCGGAGGCGTATGTGGTGGCGCATCCGGAGTGTCCGGCGGAGGTATTGAAACATGCCGGATACATTGGCTCGACGTCGGCGCTGATCGATTTCTGCGTGAAATCGGAGCATCAGTCGTTTATTGTGATGACCGAAAGCGGCGTGCAGCACTCGCTGAAGAAACTGGCACCGGAGAAGTCGTTTGTATTTGTGACGAACGAGAACTGCAACTGCAGCGAGTGTCCGTATATGAAGAAGAACTCGCTGGAGAAGCTGCGGGATTCGCTGTTGACGCTGTCGCCGAAAGTGGAGCTGCCGGTGGAGATGATGGATAAGGCGCGTCTGTCGATTGAGCGCATGCTGGCCGTGAAGTAGTTTCGCCATGGCACTGATCGACGGTTTCGAGCGGCTGCACGACAACTTACGAATCAGTGTGACCGACCGGTGTAACATCCGGTGCTTTTACTGCATGCCGGAAGGGCCGATTCCGTTTCTGGAGCGGGAGGAGATCCTTTCGTTCGAGGAGATCGAGCGGGTGGCGCGGGTGGCGGTGGGGCTGGGTGTGCGGAAGTTGCGGATTACGGGTGGAGAACCGCTGGTGCGGAAGGATCTGCCGGTGCTGGTGGAGCGGCTGTGTGCGATTGAGGGAGTGTCGGACGTTGGATTGACGACGAACGGGGTGCTTCTGGCCGGGCTGGCCGGGGATTTGTGGGCGGCGGGATTGCGGCGGCTGAATGTGCATTTGGACACACTGGACGCGGCGCGGTTTTACCAGATCACGCGGCGGGATGATTTCGGGCGGGTGATGGCGGGTGTGGACAGGGCGTTGGAACTGGGCTTTGAGGTGAAGTTTAACGCGGTGGCGGTGAAGAACTTGTGTGAGCCGGACGTGGTGCCGTTGGCGCGGTTCGGGCGGGATCGCGGGGTAGAGATCCGGTATATCGAGTTCATGCCGCTGGACGCGCAGGGGTTGTGGGATAAGTCGAAGGTTTTACTGCAGGATCAGATGATGGAGATGCTGCGGGCGGAGTTTGGGGAGTTGGTGGAGATTCCGGACCGGGATCCGCGGGCGCCGGCGACGGAGTATGGATTTGCCGACGGGGTGGGGCGAGTGGGTTTTATCAGTTCGGTGAGCAAGCCGTTTTGTTTGAATTGCAACCGTCTGCGGCTGACTTCGGATGGGAAGATGCGGTATTGCCTGTTTGCGATTGAGGAGTTGGATGTGAAGGGTTTGCTGCGGGGCGGGGGCACGGACGGGGAGTTGGCAGAGGTGATCCGGGAGACGGTGCGGCGGAAGTGGATTGGGCATGAGATTCATTCGCAGGGGTTTGTGGCGCCGCCGCGGCCGATGTATTCGATCGGGGGGTAGGGGATTTCCGATTCCGGGAGAGGAATTGGGGTTGGGCGGCACTTTGTTGGTATGGGATGGCAATGTCGGGATATGGCCGCCGGGGCGGCGATACATGTTTGGCAACGGGGGAATCACCAGGCGCCGGTGTTTGGGGGGAATGGGGAGAATCGAATGTTTCTCAGCATCCTGATGCGGAATTGCGATTGGTATGGGGTTCGGGTGGGGGCATATTGTTTGATGTCGAATCACTACCATTTGGTGGTTGTGGGAGAGAGGGAGGATTCGGTTTCGAGGGCGGTGGGATGCACGGGAAAGGAGTATTCGGCATTTTGGCACCGACGAGAGGCGACGACCGGGCAGTTATGGGAGCGGCGGTTTGGGTCAAAGGTGTTGGATGAGGCTCATTATTGGGCGGCGCTTTGTTACGTGGAGCGGAATCCGGTGGAAGCGGGATTGGTAGGGCGGGCGTGGGACTGGGAGTGGTCGAGCGCCCGCGTGCGATTGGGGATGGCGACGGAGGATCGGTTGGACCTGCGGCGGTGGCGTGAGCGGTATGACGCGGAGAGTTGGCGGTCCGTATTGGAGGTGGGAGTGTTTGAAGAAGCGCTGACAAGGCGCGCACTCTACGGGCAATTCCGAAATCAAGGGGAATTCCGGTAAGCAGCATCCAGGGGAAGTCTTAGTGGCGGAGGGAGGTGAGGGGGTCGATGCGGGTGGCGCGGCGGGCGGGGAGAAGGCTCGCCAGGAGGGCGATCGTCAATAGGAATGCCGCCGTGCCGAGATAGGTGACAGGGTTGGTCGGTTCAATGCCGAAAAGCAGCGTTTTGGTGTATCGGCTCAGACCGACGGCCAAGGGGATACCGATCAGAATGCCGGTGACGGCCAGGATGGCCGCCTCCTTCATCACAAGACGATGAACGTCGGCGCGACGGGCGCCGAGGGCCATGCGAATGCCGATCTCACGGGTGCGGCGTACGACGTGAAACGCCATTATGCCGTAGAGCCCGATGCCCGCCAGGAGTGTTGCGATGGCGCCGAAGGCCGTGCACAAAACGCTGACGAGACGTTCCATGGTGAGGGAGATGTCGATCTGATCGCGCATCGTACGGAGGTTGTCGATGGCCAGAGCGGGATCCTGCTTCTTTACCAACGCGCGAATCGCTGGAGCGAGGGACTCCAGCGGAGCGGAGGTGCGGATGTAAAACGTGCGGCTTTCGATGGAGCGGGCTTGGGGAGACGGGATCAGGACCTGACGATTGAATCGGTCGTCGCGGAGGTCGAGGTGACGGATTTCGCGCATGACACCCACAATCGTGATTCCGGGGGTATTGGAGCGACGGAAGCCAATCTTCTGGCCTAGCGGATCCCGGTCCTTGAAGTAGGTCTTGGCCATGGTCTCGCTGATGATAGCGACGGGTGGGGCGGAGGCGGCATCGGCGACGGTGAAGTCGCGGCCGCGGAGGAGGGGAATCTTCATTGTGTGGAGGAAGCCGGGGCCGACCTCATTGATCAGCATGTTCATGTTCTCGTCGGGAGCGGGCTGATAGCCGGCGACGGACATAGTGGAGACGTTCTGGCTGTCGGCGAGGAGGGGTTCAGAGGCCATGGAGACGGCGCTCACCGGAGGAAGCGTTTCGAGGCCTGCGGTGAGTTTTTCCAGGAGGGCGTTGGAACGGTCCTTGTCGTAACCGTTTAAGGCTGGACTGATAGAGAAGGTGATGAGGTCTCCGGCGTCGAAGCCTGGGTTAAAGCGGCGGAGGTTATGGAGCGTGGTCAAAAAGAGGGCGGCAGCGGCAAGGAGGAGGAGCGAGAGTGCGACCTGGAGGATAACGAGGGCTTTGCGGAGCCAGGTGGAGGAGGTGGCGCCGGAGACGGCGCCGGCTTCATCCTTGAGCGTGGGGGCGACGTCGGGCCGGGTGGCGGCGAAGGCGGGCGCGAGTCCGAAGAGGAGGCCGGTGGCGACGGAGACGGCGAGGGTGAAGAGAATGACGCGGAGATCGGGGGTGGTATCGAGCGGGAGCGACTGGGAGCCGGCCGGATTGGCGAAGGCAATCAAGGCATCGGCGGCCCAGTTGGCGGCAAGGAGGCCGGAGACGCCGCCGAGGAAGGCGAGCAGGAGGCTCTCGGAGAGGACGAAACGGATGAGTTGGGAGCGGCTGGCGCCGAGCGCGAGACGGACGGCGATCTCCTTGCGGCGGGCGGTGGCGCGGGCGAGCAGAAGGCTGGCGACGTTGGCGCAGGCGATCAGGAGGACGCCGGCGACGAGAGCGGAGAGCAGCCACATCATGGTTTCAATGTCCTCCCGGTTGGAGAGATTGCCGTGGGAGGCGGGGTAGAGGGTGAAGCGCTTGGCGAAGAACCGTTTGGTGGTGGCTTCGCTGGGTAAGGGTAAACCCTTGAGCTCTTCGGTGAGAATGGGAGCGATGAGGCGGTCGACGTCAGACTTGGCGGCCTCCGGGGTGACGCCGGGGTTGAGGCGGCCGAAGACCTGGAGGAAGTAGAGGCGGCGGTCCTCGAGGCGGGCGGAGTTGGGCATGAGGAGGCGCTGCATAGCCAGGGGGAGGTAGAGTTCGGGGGGATTGAGGACGTTGGTACCGCGGAAACCGGGTTGGGTGACCCCGAGGACAGTGAGGGGTTGGCCGTTAACGAGGATGGTTTTGTTGATGATAGAGCGGTCGGCAGCGAAGCGGGTTTGCCAGAGGGTATGGGAGAGGACGACGACGGGATGGGCGTCGACGATGCGGTCGTCATCGGGAGTGATGGGGCGGCCGAGGGCAGTTTTCACACCGAGGGTTTCAAACCAGTTGCCGGAGACGATGGCGGCGTTGATGATCTGGCTGGCGGCGCCGGTGGAGAGGCTGGCCGAACCGGTGAACTGAGCGGTGATGCCGGTGAAAGCGGTGGCGCCGCGATTGAGATCGCGATACATGGGGTAGGAGAAGGTACGGCCGCCCCAGTTTTCGCCGGAGCGGGGGCCGGGGAGGTCGAGTTGGACGAGGCGGCTGGGTTCAGGAAGGGGGAGAGGGCGGAGGAGAAGCTGGTCGAGGAGGGTGAAGATGGCGGCGTTCGCACCAATGCCGATGGCGAGGGAGAGGGTGGCGACGATGGTGAAAGCCGGATTCTGGCGGAGGGCACGGGAGGCGTGTTGGAGATCCTGGAGAAACATCGATATTCTTATTGGCATTTTGGATGCCATCGTAAGTGTTTGAAAATACAGAAGGGGAGGGAAAATGGCGTATTCTTGTGTGGGACGGGGTGTGCGAGAGCGGACAGCTGTGGTATTCTGGATGAAGTGTGCGGCGTGCCGTTGAGGTGTGCCCTTTTGGAGAATTAGCAATGGAATGTCCCGTTACTGGCATCAAGACGCGTTTTGGCAATCGTGTTTCGCACGCGAATAACAAGACCCGGCGCACTTGGGAGCCGAATATGCAATCGAAGCGCTTTTGGGTGCCGAACGAGAACCGTTACGTGCGTCTGCGGCTGAGCGCGCAGGGCATCAAGATGGTTGACAAGCTTGGAATCGAAGCCGTTCTGGCCGATATGCAGAAGCGAGGCGTGAAGGCGTAAGCCGGATCGCGATACAAGAAGTTTCAAAAGAAAAGAAGAAGGGCCCTGCTGGTAAGCGGGGCCCTTCTTCTTTTTGCGGGGTTCGGCAGTATTGCGTGTGCCGGCGGTAGATATCAGGTTTTGGCGAAATAGAGGGCGGTGGCGCGTTCGAGGTCTGGTTTGGTCATGGAGATGACTCGGCCCTCATAGTTGGAGATGGACTCCAGGATGTTGCAGATGTCGTTGGGGTAGCAGGCGCGGAGTTCGGTACGGCCTTCGCGGAGGCAGAGTTTGCGGAGATAGTCAGCGCTATCGGTTTCGGCGGGGACGCGACGGGCGGCGACGACACGCTGGAAGATCTGGTCGAAGACGGCCGGGCTGACGGGCTCGACATAGATTTTGTTCTGAATACGGCGGAGGAAGGCTTCGTCGGCGAGGTCCGAGGGTTCGAGGTTGGTGGAAAAAACGACCATTAACTCGAATGGAATCTGGAACTTAACACCGTAGCGAAGGGTGAGGTAATCGACGCGGCGATCGAGCGGGACGATCCAGCGGTTGAGGAGATCGCGCGGGGACATGAGTTGGCGGCCGAAGTCATCGACGATGAAGAGGCCGTTATTGGCTTTCATCTGGAGGGGGGCGGAGTAGATGCCGGAGGCCTCGTCGAGGCGAAGTTCCAGCATGGAGGGGATCAACTCGCCGCCGACGACGATACAAGGGCGTTTGCAGAGGACCCAGCGGGGATCGACATCGGGATCATCGACTTCGATGGCGTGATGGACGACCGGATCGTAGATGGAGATGATCTGGTTGTCGACCTCTACGGCATAGGGGATGAGAACGGCATCCTGGTAGACGCGCAGCATGCGTTCAGCAATGGACGTCTTCCCGTTACCGGAGGGGCCATAAATAAAGATGGAGTTCTGCGAGATGAGAGCAGGGCCGAGTTGATCGAGGAGACGGTCGGTGACGATGATGTCGGTGAAGGACTGACGGAGGGTGCGGCGATCGATCTGGAGTTTGGCGGCCTGTTCTTTGGTGGCGGCGTGGTACTCGGCGAGAGAGACGGGGCATGCACCGGCGTACTGGGAGATCTGGAAGCGTTCCGAGGCGAGTTGGCGCCCGGCGGCGGAGTGGGTGAAGTGGTAGTCGTTGCCGACCATGCCTTTCACCTCGACCAACTGCTGTTTCCGCATGTATTGGAAGATGTGATCGACGACGGGGACGGCGATTCGGAGTTTCCGGGCCAAGGCGGAGAGGGTAGAAGTACCGTCGAGCAGGAGGCGGCGCACGATCAGATCGAGGACAAGGTTCTCGCTGATGCCGAGGGCGTCGATCGACTCAGGCATGCGAGGAGCGAAACGACTGACCAGCGTTTTTCCCGGAAGTGTTTGTGTGGCCGACATGGTACTCCCTCCGAATATCGGCAATTCCCGGCCCGCACTTTACGTCTGCACGAAAAGTCATCGGCGCACGTCATTGATTTTGTGGAATTTCGTCTGATCGCGATGGCGGCGTGGGCAATGGCGGGAGTGTGGGCCGCCGAGCCATCGGCGCGGGCGTTGGCGAAGCAGGGGGAGAAGGCGGAGAAGAACGGGAACATGGCGGAGGCGGTGCTGCTGTATAACCAAGCGGCGGCGAAAGGGGCGGATGGGGCGGCGGCCCGGGCACGAGGGCTGACGGGAAAGATGCTGCGGCAAGGGGTGGGCATTGCACCGGCGGCAGCGGCGGTCTCCAGCGCGGCGAGCGAAGAGGAGTTGGACCCGCGCCTGTTTGGACCGATCACGGAGTTGGATTTGCGGGAGGCGCGGAAGCTATTGCCGCCGCCGGAGTTGGATTTGCCAGAAGGGCGATTTTCGGTGGACTGGCGAGATGAAGCCCAGAAAGTATGGGAGCAGGCCGGGAAGACCTTGCGGCTGGATATTCAGTTCGATGCGGAGTATCAACCGGGCGGACGGCCGGTCCGTTACCAGGCGGAAGAGCAGAGCGCGCGGCAGGTGCTGCATGGATTGTCAGCGGCGACCGGCAGTTTTGTGGTGGTCTTGGGGCCGAAGCGGGTGATGGTGGTGAAAGACACGACCCAGAAGCGGCAGGAGCGGGAGCCGACCGTGGCGGTGCTGCTAACCTTGCCAGATCCGACATCGACGCAGGAGTTGCAGGAGGCGGCGCGGGCGGTGCAGCAGGTGATGGAGATCCAGAAGTTCGCCATCGACAACACGCGCCACATGGTGCTGATGCGGGACCGGATTTCCAAAGTGCGGCCGGCGCAGAAGCTGTTCGAGCAGTTGCTCGGGGCGCGGCCGGCGGTAATGATTGAGCTGGAGCTTTACGAAATGCGGACGACGAGGACGCTGGAAGCGGGGGTCGGTCTGCCGACATCGTCGAAGCTGTTCTGGTTAAGCCGGCTTTTGAACAACAATCCATCAAAAGTGGATCCAGGGGCGCCGATGGCGACCTTTGGAGCGGGGAACGGATTGATTGGAATGACGCTGGCGGACGCGACGGTGACGGCAACAGCGCTGAAGAGTTGGGGAACGTCGCTGCAGCGCTCCTTTCTGCAGTCGGTGAGCGGGCAACCGGCGCAGTTGCTGCTCGGAGAGAAGTACCCGATTCTAACGGCGGGTTATTTCGGCGACACCAGCGGCGGCGGGGATGTATTTACGCCACCGCCGTCGTTCCAGTTCGAGAATCTGGGACTCACGTTGAAGGTGACGCCATTTGTACACGACTCCGACGAGATGACGCTGGAGGTGGAGGCCGAGTTCAAGTTGTTGACGGGGGCGGAGATTAACGGGATCCCGATTCTGGCGAACCGGAAGTTCACGTCGCGAGTGCGGATGCGGGACGGGCAGTGGGCGATGCTGGGGGGACTGGCGCAGGATTCGCTGAACTTCAACAAGTCGGGAATTCCGGGGCTGATGCAGATACCGGGAATCGGCCCGATATTCCGGAACAACACCATCGAGGGGAACGAGGGGGCGGTGATGGTGCTGATGAAGCCGCGGCTGCTGAGTGCCGGGACAGATCTTGTACCGGGGCCTATTTTCCTGGGTTCCGAGGGCCGTCCGGCGATGATGTTTTAGAGTGCTTCGGCCAGCCGGAGGACGATTTTGGGGATCGCGGCGATATCGGCGGGCTGGGTGCGGAAGTTAACGAAGCAGGCGCGGAGAGCGAACTGGCCGTTGATGACGGCGTTGGAAAGGAAGAGTTCGCCGGATTTCTGGATGCGGTCGAGGAGGCGCTCGTTCAGCGCGTTCAGGTCTTCCGCATTCCGGGGGTGGTAACGGAAGGTAGTGATGGAAAGGGAGGTGGTGAAGGCTTCCAGTTCCGGGTATTTCTGAATCTCTTCGAAGAGTTGGCGGGCGAGTTCGCAATCGGCGGCGATGGTCTCCGTGAGGCCGCGGCGGCCGGCGGCGCGGAGGCCCATCCAGACCTTCAGTGCGCGGAAGCCACGGGAGTTCTGGGGACCGTGCTGGTAGTAGTTTAGGCCGGCATCGGCTTCAAACCGGTAGTAGGCGGGGGAGTAGTCGAAGGTATCGGGGAGGTCCTGCGGATTGCGAACGAGGGCACAGCCGGCTTCGAGGGGGGCGTAGAACCATTTATGGGGATCAACGGCGAGGGAATCGGCGAGGTGGAGGGATTGGAGATCCTGGCAGGCGCCGGGGAGGGCGGCGGCGGGGGCACCGTAGGCGCCGTCGATGTGGAGCCAGAGGTTCTCGGTTTTAGCGATCTGGGAGAGTTGGCGGATGGGGTCGACGGCGCCGGTGGAGACGGTTCCGGCGGAGGCGGCGAGGAAGAAGGGGGAAAGCCCGGCGGCCCGGTCGAGCGCGACCTGGGCGGTGAGGGCGGCGGGGTCCATGCGCTGAGAGGAGTCGGTGGGGATCCAGCGAAGGGAGTTGGCCCCGAGGCCGAAGAGGTCGGCGGCCTTTTGGACCCAGGTATGGGTTTCCTTGGAGGCGTAGGCGATGAGGTTGGCGGCGCGCGCGCCGTTGGCGCGAATATCGGGGCAGGCATGGCGGCGGGCGGCGAGGAAGCCGATGAAGTTGGCCATGTTGCCGCCGCTGGTGAGGATGCCGCCGCAGGTGGCGGGGTAGCCTAGGAAATCGGCGATCCAGCGGATGGACTGGGCTTCGATTTCGGTACCCATGGGGCCGAGGATCCAGGCTCCGACGTTGGGATTGACGGCGGCGGCAATGAGGTCGGCAAGGGCGCCGATGGGGGCGGCGGAAGAGGTGACGTAGCCGGCGAAGCGGGGGTGGCCGTTGTGGAGGGAGTGGTTGGCGAGCAGGCGCCAGGCGTCGGCGACGATGGCGGCGTTGGTCTCGGGATCGGAAGGGAGGGAGCGGTGGCCGAGGGCGTCGCGAACCTGGGCGGGCGACTCGGCGGGGGTGAGGGTGGCGGTGGGGAGGGTGGCGTAAAAATCGGCGATCCGGTCAATGAGCTCATGGCCGAGGGAACGGAACTCCTCGGGGTCCATATTGAGGACGGAGGAGCGGGTCATATGCGGTGGAAGCCTTTGAGGATGTCGCGGGTGGAGTAGCGGAGGGCGATGGGCCGGCCGTGGGGGCAGTTGGTGGGGTGTTCGCAGCGGGCGAGTTCGCGCAGGAGCCACTCCATTTTCTGCTGATCGAGGCGCATGTTGATTTTGATGGCGGCGCGGCAGGCGATGGTGGCGCAGACGTTGCGGCGAACCTCATCGAGGGTGGCACCGCGGAGTTCGCGTTCGGCGGTTTCGAGGATCTCGAAGAGGATTTTTTCGATATCGCCGGGTTTGACGGCAGCCGGGGCGGCGGAGATGGCAATGGTGCGATTGCCGAAGGGCTCTGAGTCGAAGCCGCTGAGGCGGAGTTCATCGGCGATCTGGGCGTATTCGATCTGCTGGCCGGCGGTGAGTTCGATGACGATGGGCATGAGGAGCGCTTGCTGCTCGACTTTGCCGGAGGCGCGCTGGCGGAGGACCTGTTCGAAGAGAATGCGTTCGTGGGCGACGTGCTGATCGATGATCCAGAGGCCATCGCGGCCGGCGGCGAGGATAAAGCTCTCGTGGAGTTGGCCGAGGGGACGGAGGTCGCGGAGGATATCGAGCGAGTTGACCGGATCGAGGATGACGCCGTCGGGGAGGCCGCCGTGGGTATCGGGGATGCGGGTTTTGACGGTAGCGGGGGTAGGGGCGGGTTGGGGAGGGGGGGCTTCGGTGAAATCGAAACGCGGAGCGGGGGCGGGAGGCTGGTGGAGGGTGAAGGAGGGGAGGTCGGCCGGCTGGACGCCGTGGGGGTCATCGGGAGGGATGACGGTGCGGAGGGCGGCGTTCTCCATCTGCTGGGAGAACTCGCTGTAGGGGAGGCGGGCGGCGGGTTGGGGAGGGGCGGTGAGAGGAAGATTGGAGACGGGGCGGGACTGCATGATGGAGCCGCGGATGGCGTCGCGAACGAAATCGTGGACCCAACTGCCGTGGCGAAAGCGAACTTCGGTTTTGGAGGGATGGACGTTGACGTCGACCTCTTCGGCGTCGCAATCGAGAAAGAGGAGGGCAAAGGGAAAGGCGCCCGGGGGCATGAGATTGTGATAGGCGGCCTGCATGGCGTGCAGGAGAAGTTTGTCGCGAATGAGGCGGCCGTTGACGAATAAATAGATCGAATTGCGGTTGTATTTTTGGACTTGCGGGCGGGAAACGAAGCCGCGGAGGAGGAAAACGCGGGTGCGTTCCTCTTCGGGCAGGCCTTGGGGAGGATCGGGGAGGAGGAGTTCCTTTTCGTGGTCGCCGATGTCGATCAAGTCTTCCAGGATGTGGCTACCGAAGACCTGGAAGACGCGTTCGCGGAGGGTGTCGACGGGGGTGACGTGGAGGAGTTGGCGGTTGTCGTGGCGAAGTTCAAAGGTCTTGTCGGGGTGGGCAAGGGAGTAGTGGGTGACGAGGGAGGCGATGTGGGCGAGTTCGGTCTGGTCCGAGCGGAGGAATTTCTTGCGGGCGGGAACGTTGAAGAAGAGGTCGCGGACGGTGATAACGGTGCCGTTGGCGAGGGCGGCTTCGTCGCAGCGGATCATCTTGCCGCCGTGGATTTCAACGACCGAGCCGGTGGATTCTTCCGGTGCGTGGGTTTCCAGGGTCAGGCGGGAGACGCTGGCGATGGAAGGGAGGGCTTCGCCGCGGAAGCCAAGGGTGGCGATGGAGAAGAGATCTTTGACGCTGGCGAGTTTGGAGGTGGCATGGCGTTCAAAGGCGAGCATGGCATCGTCGCGGAGCATGCCGCAGCCGTTGTCGGTGATTCGAAGGAGGCGCCGGCCACCGGATTCGGCTTCGATGGAGATGGCGGACGAGCCGGCGTCGAGGGAGTTTTCGAGGAGTTCCTTGATGACGGAGGCGGGGCGTTCGACGACCTCGCCGGCGGCGATCTGATTGGCAACGGCGTCCGGGAGGACGCGGATACGACCCATTGCTACGAGTTTACCGGAGCGACAAGGAAAGGGGTTACGTGTTTGATAGAATCACGGGCGATGCGAAAATTTCAGATTTATTTCGTTGCGTTGACAGCGCTGCTTTTGCCTGTCCTAAACGCTCAGAATTTCGCGACCATCACGGGATCAGTAACCGACAAGAGTGGGGCCACGGCAGCCGCCACGAAAGTGACGGCGACCAATATTGTGACCCAGGTGGCGCGTGAGACATTGACAGACGATTCGGGAAACTACACGATCCCGCTGCTGCCGCCGGGCCGTTACAAGGTTGCCGCGGCAAAGACGGGATTCCGGCAGATTGTGCAGGACAACGTGACGCTGGAAGTGAACCAGACGGCGCGCCTGGACTTTCAGTTGGAAGTGGGTCAGGTGACCGAGACGGTGGAAGTAAAGGCGTCGGGTCCGCTGTTGGAAAGCGACAATTCGGCCATCGGGCAGGTGATCGAGCAGAAGGCGGTGGCGGAACTGCCGCTGAATGGCCGGAACTTTGTGCAACTGGCGACCCTTGGACCGGGCGTAACCGGTGTGGGTTTTGGCGCCAAGGGTACGATTATGAGCGGCACGCGGCCGGACGATCTCCGTCCTGGCAGCGAGATCTTTGCCAACGGCAACCGCGAAGGGTCGAACAACTTCCTTTATGACGGCATTGACAACAACGAGCGGCTGACGCTGTCGATCGTGCTGCGGCCGAGCGTGGAAGCGGTGCAGGAGTTCAAGATTCAGACAAGCCTGTTTTCCGCCGATCAGGGGCGGAACTCGGGCGCAACGGTGAACGTGATTTCCAAGTCCGGTTCCAACGAGTGGCACGGAAGCGCCTATGAGTTCCTGCGCAACGACAAGACGGACGCGCGGAACTTCTTCCTGCCGAATAAGCCCGTGTTGCGGCAGAACCAGTTCGGCGCGAGCTTTGGCGGAAAGATCATCAAAGACAAGCTGTTCTTCTTCGGCAACTACGAAGGGTTCCAGCGCCGGCAGGAGCGGGCGTTTGTGAATTCGGTGGCGACACCGGAAATGCGTGTGGGCAACTTCGGCGCGGTGCGGGACATTTTCGATCCGACGACGCTGCGGGCGGCTCCGGGGACGGCGTCGGGCTTTACGCGCGATCCTTTCCCGAACCGGCAGATTCCGGCCAACCGGTTTGACCCGATCATGGCGCGGATGATTCAGGCCTATCCGCAACCGACGCGCGCGGGCATCATCAACAACCACACCTCTTCGCCGAAGGAGAAGCAGAAGTGGAATCAGTTTGACGGGCGCGTGGACTACAACATCAACGAGAAGAACAACTTCTTTGCCCGCTATTCGCAGCAGAACACGACGACCACGCGGCCGTCGACGTTCCTGGACGCGACGATCCCCGGCATGGACGGCAAGTTCGGCCTGGGCAACGAAGACACCTTCGCCGGCGACTCGTCGCTGAAGGCATTCCATAGTGTTGCCAACTGGGTGCGGACCTGGACGCCCACCTTCATCATGGAAGCCAAGATCGGGTTCAACCGGTTCGACCTGGTGTTCCTGCAGGAGGGTGCGGTTCCCGGATCCAAGCTGGGTGAAAAGCTCGGCGTGGCGCGGGCCAACCAGGGTCCGAACTCGGACGGTATTCCGATCTTCAGCCCGGCCGGTTATTCCGGTATCGGGCAGACGCGTTCGCTGCCGATCATCCGTTTTGAAGACACAATCAATCCGGCGTTTGCGTTCACGAATCTGCGCGGGAAGCATACGATCAAGTTCGGCACCGACTGGCGGCAGCGGCGGTTGACGCAGTATCAGACCAACCGCGGCAACGGCCGTTTCAACTTCGGCCGCACCTATACGGACAACCCGAACAACGCGGGCGCCACGGGCGACGCGATGGCGGCGCTGCTGCTGGGCACGGCGAGCACGATCGAACAGGACTTCACACTGTTCGAGCCGCGAATTCTGCAGTGGGAGTGGAACTTCTACGTGCAGGACGACTGGAAGGTGACCGACAAACTGACGGTGAACGCCGGACTGCGGTACGAAGTGGACACGCCGACGCGCGAGTTGAACAACAAGTGGTCGAACTTCGACGTGGTGACGGGCAAGCTACTGATTGCCGGCTTCAACACGGACGATGCGACGGGAGTGACGGTGGACCGGAACAACTTCGCACCGCGGTTGGGCTTTGCCTACCGGTTGCGGCCCGGGACGGTGATCCGCGGCGGCGCGGGCATCTTCTACAACCCGGTGGGTTCGGAGAGCCTGATGATGCGGCGCCACCGGCAGTTGCCGTTCGGACCGATCAACACGGTGGACATCAACCAGTTCATTGCCAATCCGCGGCGTGTGTCGCAGGGTCTGGATCCGATTCCGAACCTCGACCCAAAGGTAGTGGCTGAAAACCCGGTGGGTACGATGATCGCCATCGATCCGCGCATCCGCAACGGGATCGCGCAGCAGTACAACTTCCAGATTCAGCAGAGCCTGCCGAAGGATCTGGTGTACAAGGTGGCTTATGTCGGCAACATGGGCCGACGGCTGGAGACGTCCTACAACTTCAACCAGACGGAACCGGGCGCTGCCGCTCCGGCGCTTCGGCGACCGCTGCGCCTGATTGCGCCCAATGTGATCAATGCCGATTACAACGTGAGCGACGGGCTATCGTCCTACCATTCGCTGCAGATGAGTTTGGAACGCCGATTCGCCAACGGGATCGGGTTCCTGTCCGCCTACACCTGGGCGCACTCGATCGACAACGTACCGAATCAATTTGGCGGCGGAGACAACGGGCCGATCCCGCAGGACCGGCGATTCCGTAATGCGGACCGCGGTACGTCCGGTCATGACATCCGCCACCGGTTCATCCACTCGATGAACTACGAACTGCCGGTGGGTAAGGGCCGGAAGCTGGGCGGAAACATGAGCAAAGCGCTCGACCTGATTGCCGGCGGCTGGGACATGAACCTGATCGCGGCGCTGCAGTCGGGATTGCCGTTCACGCCGGTGCTGAACAGTTCGGTTTCGAACGCGGGCGGCAGCCGTCCGGACCGTTACAAGTCTGGAACGATCGACAACCCGACGATTGCAAAGTGGTTTGACACCTCGTTCGGCACCGCGGCTTCGGGCGCGGCGTGGGGCGCTCCGGCCATCTACACGTTCGGTAACGGCGCGCGCAACCCGCTCTACGGGCCTGGCCGTGTGAACTTCGATTACTCGGTGTTTAAGAACTTCGCCTTGACGGAAAAGTTCAAGCTGCAGTTCCGCACCGAAATCTTTAACCTGTTCAACCATGCGCAGTTCGACCTGCCGAACACGGCCATTGGCAGCCCGAATGCCGGTATCATCACCGGCATCGTGGGTACGCCGCGGCAGATGCAGTTCGCGTTGCGTTTGTCGTTCTAGTTCGTTTCCAGGCCCGGAGGGTGATCCCCTCCGGGCCTTTTCTATTTGGGGAGGTGAGTTTATGATTCGCTTTGTCTGGGTTCTGGCGCTGGCCGCGGCGGCGGCGGATTTCACGGTAGTGGATGAGAAGGAGTTCGGCAAGATCTTCGCTCCCGCGGCGAAGGTGGAGCGTCTGGCGACGGGGATGCAGTTCGTGGAAGGGCCGGTGTGGATGCTGGGCGGCTATCTGGTGTTCAGCGACATTCCGGCGGATGAACTCAAGAAATGGGATGGGACGGCATTAACCACATTCCGCAAGCCGAGCGGGAATGCGAATGGCAACACGTTGGACCGTCAGGGCCGGCTGTTGACGGCAGAACACGGCGGACGGCGGGTGTCGATGGCGACTGGCGACGGGAAGGCCGAAACACTGGTGGATTCCTTTGAAGGGAAGAAGCTGAACTCGCCGAACGATGTCGTGGTGCGGCGCGATGGAACTGTGTGGTTCACCGATCCCGACTATGGGCTGGCCGGGCGGGCGAAGGAACAGGCGGGGAACTTCGTTTACCGGTTCGACCCGGCAACGAAGGCGCTGACAGCTGTGGTTAGGGATTTCGATAAGCCGAACGGGCTGTGTTTTTCGCCGGACGAGAAGCTGGTGTATGTGGCCGATTCGGGGGCGCCGCGACATATTCGCGTGTTTGATGTGCGGGGCGATGGGAGCGTGAGCGGCGGGGCGGTGTTTGCAAAGATCGACAAAGGCGGACCGGACGGCATCCGCTGCGACGCGAGTGGGCGGGTGTGGTCGAGTTCCGGGGATGGGGCGCAGGTGTTCGGGGCGGACGGGCGGCTGATCGCGCGGATTCTGCTACCCGAAGCGGCGGCAAATTTGACCTTTGGGGGGAAGGACGGGAAGACGCTTTTCCTGACGGCGCGGAAGTCGCTATACAAGGTGGAGACAAAGGTGCGAGGGGCGCGGCGCTAGGCGATGATCTCGCGGATCGGGTGGCCAAAATCCTGCTCGATCCGCTTACGCCCGGGAACCTCCAGGCGGCGGGGATCGAGCCCGAGTTGGTGGAGGACTGTGGCGTGGAGATCCGTGACGTAGTGGCGGTTCTCGACGGCGTGGAAGCCAAGCTCGTCGGTGGCGCCGTGGGTGACGCCGCCCTTGATACCGCCGCCGGAAAGCCAAATAGAGAAGCCGTAGGGGTGATGGTCCCGGCCGTTGGAGTTCTGGGCGCCGGGGGTGCGTCCGAACTCGGTGCACCAGACGACGAGCGTATCCTCCAGCAGGCCACGCTGCTTCAAGTCCTGCAGCAGGCCGGCGATGGGTTTATCGGTTTGCAGGCTGAGTTTTTCGTGGCCGGTCTTGAGGTTGGAGTGGGCGTCCCAGGCGCCCGCGCCGCCGGCGCCATGGAAGATCTGCACGAATCGAACACCCTGCTCCACTAAGCGGCGGGCGGAGAGGCAGATCTCGCCAAATGGCTGCGTCACCTTCTCGTCCAGGCCGTACATCTTGCGGGTGGCTTCCGTTTCCCGGTCGAGGCGCATGACGTCGGGCACTGCGGTCTGCATGCGGAAGGCGAGTTCGTAGGACTTGATGCGGGCGCGGAGGGCGGGGTCGTGCGGATACTGGATCTGCGTGGCGCGGTTAAGTTTGTCGATCAGCGCGAACTCACGTTCCTGCTCCTCCTGAAAGACGTCCGGACCGGGCGAGGCGAACGGGAGCGGGTTCTTGGCGTCCACCTTCAACTGCACGCCGTCGTGTTCGGGGCCCAGGTAATGGGCGCCGTGGGCCCAAGGGCCGCCACAGCAGGAATCAATGGGCTCACCGAGGACGACGAACTGGGGCAGGTTATCGTTCAGCGCGCCAAGGCCGTAGTGGACCCAGGCGCCGATGGTGGGAAACTGTCCTTCCAGAACGTGGCGGCCGGTGTGGAACTGGAGTTGGGCGCCGTGGTTATTGTCGGTGGTCCACATGGAGCGGACGACGGCGATATCGTCGATCATGCCGCCGACATGGGGGAACCAGTCGGAGACTTCGATACCAGACTTGCCACGCTTCTTGTAGCCGACCTGCAGGGGATAGATGGTGGGGTGAACGGTGTGCAGCCCGGCAATGACTTCCCGGAGATTCTTCTTGACGTAGGGGCTGTTTTCGAACTCTTTGTAGGGAGTCTCGCCGATCGTTTTCCCGGCGTATTTATTGAGCTCGGGTTTCGGGTCGAAGGTCTCCATCTGGCTGGCGCCGCCGATCATGAAGAGCCAGATGACGCGCTTGGCTTTTGGCGCGAAGTGGGGTTTGTTTTCGGCAGCCTGGAGGGCGAGGCCGGTGAAGCCCAGAGCGGTTTCGGTGAGGAAGGTGCGGCGGCTTTTCATGGTTTTCTACCGGATGGTGACGAACTCGTTGAGGTTGAAAAGGACGTGGACAAGGTTTTCCCGGGCGCGCTGGACGGGATCGGACGACGGTTTCAGCGGCGTTGCCTCGCCGGTTTCGAACGGCTTCAGTTTGCTGGGGTCGGCGAGGAGTTTGGACTGCTGGGAGAGAAACGTGGAGGTCTCATCGCGCTCGGTGGCGGTGGGCGGGCGATTGAGCACCGTCTCAAACGCAGTGTCGATGAATTTGTCCTGCGGCAACCGGGCAGCCAGGCGGCGGGACTGTTCCAGGGTTAGACGGGAGTTGGCGAGCGAAAGCGCCTGCTGGGGAATGACGCTCTCCTCGCGGCGGTAGCATTCGTTGGGGTTGGGCGCGTCAAACTGGGCGAGGAATTCGGCACGGACATCGGGCGCGAGGCGGATGTAGAGGCTGCGGCGCGGGGATTCGAGTTCCTTGGTTTCTTCGACTTCGGGGCCGCCGTGGGTCTCATCCAAGTGGCCGGAGGAGTACAGTACGGCGTCGCGGACGGCTTCGGCCTCCATGCGGCGCGGGTTCATGCGCCAGAGATACTTGTTGTCAGGGTCCTTGGTTTCCGTGCCGGCGGAGGCACGCTGATAGGCCGCGCTCATCACCAGCAGTTTGTGAACCGGCTTCATGCGCCATCCGTTACCGGCGAGTTCGGTGGCGAGGTAATCGAGGAGTGCGGGATGCGTGGGCGGCTTGCCGTACTGGCCGAAGTCGTGCACGGACTCCACCAGGCCGCGGCCGAAGTGGCGGGCCCAGATGTGATTGACGGCGACGCGGGCGGTGAGCGGATTATCGGCGGAGGTGATCCAATTCGCCAGTGCCGTGCGCCGGCCGGTGGATTGATCGGGATAGATCTCACCGATAGGCGAGTACTTCTCCGGCTTCTTGGCGAGGGCGGCGACGGCTTTATCGAGCTCGGACTTGGCGGCGGTGATCTTCTTTTCGTCAACGGTACCGTCCGGCTTGGTGGCCTTCAGCGCCTCGGCGAGCTTTTGCTGGGCGCGTTCCAGGTCGGCTTCGGCGGAGAGGACATAGGCGTGGCGCTCCTTGATGAGCGCAGTTTTGCTGAGCGTTTCGGCATCGGTGGCCTTGGAGTGGGTGGCCAGGTCGGCGGCGATACGGGCGTCGAGGGCGGCCAGGCGAGCCTCGGCGGCGCGTTTGGCCGTGGGAGTCGCGGCTTTCTCGATTTCGGAGCGGGCTACGGTCCGCAGGTCGTCATGGACGAAGGAGCGGATATCGGGGTAGCGGGCTTCCAGCGGAATGGAGACAGGCTGGGCGGAGGGAAGTTTGCCCAGGAAGGCGGGAATGGCCGGAACGAACGTTTTCGACTTGTCCGGGTTCTGGACGTCGCCGTTGATGTGGAGATAGGTGGGGGTCTCGGCCTTGGCGTCGAAGATGCGGGCGAGGCCGGCTTTGTCGACGTTGGTTTCCCCGGGGACGCGGTCGATGCGGACCTCGTAGGGCTCGAAGAAGGCGCGGAAGTGGTAGTAGTCGGCCTGGGACAGCGGGTCGTATTTGTGGTCGTGGCAACGGGCGCACTTCAGAGTGAGACCGAGGAAGGACATGGCGGTGTGGTCAACGACGTCCTGCATCCAGCCGTCGCGGTCGTACCGTTTGTAGTTGCGGACCAAAAACCCGGTGGCGCGGAGGACCTTGGGATCCTGCGGGGCGAGTTCATCACCGGCGAGCATCTCCTTCACCATGGCGGCGTACGGTTTGTCCTCGTTGAGGGATTCGACAATCCAGTCGCGCCACTGCCAGATGTGGCGCTGCGAGTTGCGCACCTCATTGGAGCGCCGGTAGCCGTACCAGTCCGAGTAACGCCAGATGTCCATCCAGTGGCGGCCCCAGCGTTCGCCGTAGCGGGGGGAGGCGAGCAGGCGATCCACCACCTTTTCGTACGCATTGGGCGCGGAATCCGCCAGGAAGGCCTGGATTTCCGCGGGTGTAGGCGGAAGACCAGTGAGATCGACGGTGATGCGGCGAAGCAGGGTGCGTTTGTCGGCCTGCGGGGCGGGGGTGAGGCCTTCCCGCTTGTAAGTGGCATTCAGGAAGGCGTCAACAGGATTGCCGGGCGAGGGCACGGCGGGGCGAGCCGGTTTGGTGAATGCCCAGTGCTGAGCAGAGCCCGCTTCAGCGCCGGCGCGGATCCAGTTGGCGACCTTGGCGAGCACAGCGGGGGCTAACTGCGGCTTGCCGAGCGGCATCTTCATCCGGCCGGTGTGGGCAATGGCCTGATAGAGCGGACTGGCTTCGGGGTTGCCCGGCTTCACCTGTTTGAGGATGGCGGCGGGGGAGGAGAGATCCACCTTCGACTGGGCGCCGTGGCAGCCCACGCAGTTCTGCTGCAGCAGCGGACGGACATCGTTGCTGAAACTGTCGTTCGCCGACGCGGGGACGAGCCCCGCCATCAGACAGAGAAGGCTCACTAGCCGCATTGGCAAATTATAACTCTTTAAGGCAAAGCGAAAGCGAGGATATTCGGACCCGCGGCGAAGGCGATGTATTGTTTGCCGCCCGCCATGTAGGTCATCGGCGAGGAACGCCACCCGTGGCCGTCGCCAAGGGCGGCGGAGGAGTTGGTCTGAATATGCCAGAGATCTTTGCCGGTCTTGGCGTCGACGGCGCCCAGCGCACCGGAGTCTTCGCCAAAGTAGATGACACCGCCGGCGGAAAGCACGCCGCCCCAGCTATCGGCGGGGCCAATCTGCGGGACCTCCCAGAGCCGTTTCCCGGACTCGATATCAATCGCGCGGAGGAACATCTGGCCGGGCTCGAGCGGGATTTTCTTCAGCTTATAGCTGGGCCTCTTCACATAGACGCCGCAGGCTTCGCGCGCCATGACGTAGAACATGCCGGTGTCGGGACTGAGGGCCATTGACGGCCAATTCGTCGCGCCCAAAACATTGGGACACACTTTGTTGCCTTCGCTGGTCGGCTCGGCACCAGGGACGAGAATGGGCCGGCCGTCCTTGCCGATACCGGTGGCCCAGGTAAGGCGGTCAACGAACTTTTCGGCCAGCAGCAGTTTGCCGTTGACGCGGTCAAACACGTAGAGAAAGCCGTTGCGGTTGGCCTGGATGAGGAGTTTTTTGTCCTCGCCCTTGTAGCGGCGATTGACCAGCAGCGGCGTCTGGCCGGCGTCCCAATCGAAGAGGTCGTGCGGAGTGAACTGGTAGTACCACTTGAGCTTGCCGGTGGCAGCGTCAAGAGCGATCACGGAGTCGGTATAGAGGTTGTCGCCTTTGCGTTCGTCGCCGTTCATGGAGGGGTAGGGATTGCCGGTCCCCCAGAAGACGGTCTGCGTATCGGGGTCGAAAGTGCCGGTCATCCAGGTGGCGCCGCCGCCGCCGTGATCGGGCAGCGATTTACCGATCCAGGTTTCCGAGCCAGGTTCGCCGGGTTTGGGCACCGTCCAGAAGCGCCAGACGCGTTCGCCGGTGGAGGCCTTGTAGGCGTCGAGGAAGCCCCGCATGCCGAGATCGCCGCCGGAGACACCGGCGACGACGAGGTCGTTGACGATCAGCGGCGCGGCGGTATTGCCGATGTTGCGTTTATCCTCTACGCCGTCGGTGATGACCGATTCCCAAAGCAATTTGCCGGTGACGCGATGGAGCGCCAGCAGATGGGCGTTGTCGGTGACCAGAAAGACGCGGTCGCCGAGAACGGCGACGCCGCGGTTGGTGCCTTTGGCGGGGTCGCCCTTGGACTCGCCGGACATGGGCCGCTGGAAGTGCCAGAGAGTGCGGCCGGCGCGGGCGTCGAGGGCGAAGACCTGATTGGGGCCGGTGACGTACATGACGCCATCGATGACCACGGGCGTGAGTTCAAGCACGTTGTGGTTGATAGGGAAAACCCACTGGAGGGCGAGTTTGGCGACGTTGGAGGGGTTGATCTGCGAAAGCGGGCTATGTCGATTGCCGTCGATGGTGCCGTGGTAGGTGGGCCAATTACCGGGCTTGGGGCGGAGGATTTCAGAGAAAGCGGGGCCGGCTTCGCCGGGCAGGGCGCGGCCGGGCTGGTTGGGCGACGGACCGGTGAGTTTGCTGAGGAAGGCGAGCAGATCGCGGCACTCGTTCGCCGCGCATCGGGGGGCGGGCATGGCGGACTTGGCGGCGATGTCCACCTTGGTGATTTCGTCGTGACGGAGGAGATGGAAGCGGCCCGCGAGGTCCTGCAACTGGAGGTTGTAGCGGCTCTGGTTGCGGGCGTAGCCGCGGAGGGTACGCCCATCCTTGAGCGTCACGTTGGCCGACTGGTAGCCGGGCTTGATGGACTCGTTGGGCCGGAGAACGGCTTCTTCGAGTTCGGCGAAGGTCAATTCACGGCCGGATTGGGAGAGATCGGGACCGGCGGGGTTACCGCGTCCGAGCGCCATGTGGCAGTTGGCGCAGCCGCCTTTGCCGAAGAAGAAGGCTTCGCCGGCGGAGGGATCGCCCGGGGCATTCGATTCGGCGGCAGGTCCGCCGAAGGAGCGCACGAGCCGCGTGAGCGCGTCAAGTTCGGCAACGGGCAGTTTAAAGGCGGGCATGCCGCGGGAGGGGACGCCGTCGCGGATGAGCGCATGGATCTCAGCCAGCGTGGAGGAGCGGACGCGGCGGTTGTCGGCGAGATTCGGGCCGCGCTCGGTGCCGTGACCGTCGCCGTGGCAGACGGCACAGTGTTTTTCAAAGGACTGGCGGGCGTCCTGGGCGACGGCCGCGAGGGCGACAAGGGCGAGCAACAGACTGCGCTTCATGTTCTTGTGATTTTACTTGGGTTGGCGTTGGATGGGCGCTTGCGGGCCGGTGAGAGTGAAGCGGCCCCAGGTAGCGTCGTCATCGCCGCGGCCGTAGATGAGGAAATGGCCGCCGTAGTCGCCGCCATCCGGATCCGTGTGGACGATTTCCATGCCATAGACGTCGCCGGGTTTGGGCGCCGACCATTTCGGAGTGCTGGCGCCCAAGGTGGGGGCCACGGCGACGCGGGCTTCCAGGGTGAAGTTGCCGTTGCGGCCGCGGCGGATTTCGTACTGAACGGCGGCTGGGGGAATCGGTTCTTCGATGTAGGTTTTGCCGGGCGCGCCGTGGCGCCACCAGGCGCCGTAGGCTGGCTTCTTCGAATCAATGACGAAGCAGAAGGCATTGTCGCCTTCGCCAAACTTCTGGCCCGACGCGCGGCGGGGGGCTTCCAGAAACCAGCATATGGCGTCTTTGTAGTACCAGCGCTTGGGGGCGTGGGCGGGGTCAGTGACATCGTTCGCGTTGTCCTCCACCTCGGCACCGAGATAGAGATTTTCGGCATCCCAGGCGATGTAGTAGCGGGCGGCAAGATCGGTTCCCCGTTCGTTGGGGTGGAGGGTGAGGCGGTTAATGGCCGGGTCGTACCAGGGGGAATGACGGAGGCGCTCCAGGTCCCAGAGGCCGTCGGAGTGGGCGTAGTCGCGCCAATCAGAGAGATCGCCATCCATTCGCGGGGCGCGTTCCAGGCGCGGGATTTGTGCCGCTAACGTGGCGGCGAGGAGGAACCAGAGGGCGGTTTTCATTTTGCGGAGGCGAGTTCGACGGTGAGTTCGTAGTGAAACTTAACGAACTGGTAGAGCGACGATTCCAGGATGCGCTCCTGATCGGAATGGGCGCCGTAGCCTTTGGGGCCATCCTCGATATCGACGGCCGGGCCGATGCCGTAGCACTGCACGCCTTTGGCGCGGAGAAACGCCATGTCGGTGGCGCCGGTGGCCATGGTGGGGAGCACGGCGACGCCGTCGTAGTTGCGCTTGGACACCGACTCAATGGCCTTGAAGGCTTCGTTGTTCAGCGCCGAGGGGGGAGCGCCGGGACGGGCCGAACCGGTCTGCGGGATCAGTTTGATGACGGGGTCGTTGATCACGCTCTTCAATGTGTCGTAGAACCTGGTCATGTCCTCATCGGGCAGGGCGCGGATATCGAGCGTGGCTTCCGCTTCCGACGGGATGACATTGACGCGATAGCCGGCCTGAATGACGTTGGGCGACACCGAGGTGCGCAGCATGGAGTTGTGACGCGGTTCGTTGATGGCGAAATACTCCTGGATGGCGTCGGTTTTCTCCGGGTTGAGCAGGTTGTTGTAGCGCTCCTTTTCTTCCGGCGTGGAGATGGTGGCGAGGCGCTCAAAGTAGGCACGGGTGGTGTCGTTCAGACGCATGGGCGGTTGCCAGTCGGCCACCTTGGCGACGGCCTTGGCAATGTGGGCCACCGGATTGGTACGGAGAGGGACAGAGCCATGGCCGGCGACGCCGGAGGCCACGAGTTTCACGCCGCGGGGGATCTTTTCCGTGGTCTGGACGGTGACGTACTTCAGCTTGCCGTTGGTGCGGATGGCGGACCCGCCCTCGGCCAAGCAGTATTCGGCGTCGATGTCGGCAAAGTGCTCATTCACCAGAAAGGCGATGCCTACAGTGGTGGCGCCCTCCTCGCCGGCTTCGGCGAGGAAGATGACGTCGCGATCGAGCGGGATGCCTTGGCGCTTGATGAGAATGATGGACATGAGGGCGGCGGCCAGGTTGTCCTTGTCGTCGACGGTGCCGCGGCCATAGATATGTCCGCCTTCCCGGTGGGCGGAGAAGGGTCCGTGCTTCCATTTCTTGGCGTCGATGTTCACCGTATCGGTATGGCCCACGATGAGGATGGGCCGTTTCTTTCCATTGCCTTTCAGGCGGGCGATGATGTTGGGCCGGATGCGCGAGGGGTCGGCAAGGTTGGTACGGGTGAACACCTTCGATTCAATGCCCTCTTTGTCGAGGACCGACTTCAGGTAGTCAACGACGGGCTTTTCGCTGCCGCCCGGATCGGTGGAGTTGATCTGGACAAGAGCAGTGAAGTGCTGAAGGGTTTCTTTGTCGATTTGCGCCCAATCCAGCGGCTTTGGCTGGGCGGCGAGGAGCATGGCGGAAGCGAGAATCAGGAAGACTCGGGACATTTGTTGAGAGGGTAACATGCCGTAGCGGGGGATTAACTGTATATAATGACCGCCCATGAATAGGATTTTCTGGGCCTTGATTGCCCTTTCTGCCGGCCTTGCCGCCGACGCACAGTCCGCGGGGCAGATTACCGGTGCGGTGCAGGACAAATCCGGCGCGGTGGTTCCCGGCGCGGCCGTGCGAGCCGTGAACGAGGGAACCGGCCTGATTTCGGCGGCCGTATCCGACGCCGATGGGCGTTTCACGCTGGTGCAACTGCCAGTGGGAGAGTATCGCGTGGAGGTGACGCGCGACGGCTTCCGCCCGTTCCGGTCCCAGAGTTTCCGCCTGGACGCCGACGCGACCCGGCAGGTGCAGGCGACGCTGGAGTTGGGCCAGGTGTCGGAATCGATCACCGTGGGCGGGTCCGTCTCGCAGGTGGAAACGGTGGGCGCGACGCTGAAGGAGATTATCGACGAACGGCGGATCACCGAATTGCCGCTGAACGGACGCAATGCGCTGCAACTGGTGCGCCTGCTGCCCGGCGCCGTGGCGGGCGCGGGCAACAACGGATTGGGCCAGAACAATGGCATTTCGGTGAACGGCGCGCGCGGAACGGCGAACAACTATCTACTCGACGGCGGCGACAACAACGACCCGCAACTGAACACCGCCGCACTGATTCCCAATCCGGATTCGCTGGAAGAGTTCAGCGTCCAGACGAACAACTTCTCCGCCGAGTACGGCCGCAACTCCGGCGCCATCATCAACGCCGTCACCAAGTCCGGAACCAATGCGTTCCACGGCTCCGCGTATGAGTTCCTGCGCAACGACGTGATGGACTCGCGGGCATTTTTCGGCCTGGAAAAAGGAAAACTGCGCCGGAACCAGTTCGGCGGCTCGGCCGGCGGCCCGGTGATCCGCGACCGCACGTTCTTCTTCGGCTCCTATGAGGGCCTTCGCGAACGGAGCGGAGCGACCTTTTCGGGTTTGACGGTGCCCACGGCCGCCATGCGCGCCGGCAACTTCAGCAGCTTCGCCCGCTTCCCGAACGATCCGGCCAACAACCAACCGTTCCCCGGCGGACAGATCCCTGCCTCGCGCTTCGACCCGGCGTCGATCAATTTCCTCAACAAACTCGAGGTTCCGCTGCCGAACGCATCCAACAACCGCTTTGTTTTTAACCGGCCCAACCTCCAGGACGCCAACCAGTACATCGGCCGCGTGGACCACCAGTTGAGCTCCGCGCAGCGGATCTCCGGACGCCTGTTCCTGAGCAAGAGTTTCGAATCCAATACGGCCGGATTACCCGTACTCCACGCCGAAAACAGCTTCAACAGCTACAACATCCAAGGGCAGCACACCTGGACCATCTCGCCCGGCTTGCTGGGTGCCGGCCAGTTCACGGCCAACCAGACCAAGATCGACCGCGGACCCTTGCCGGTGGGGTCAGGCGAGGGAGTCAGCTATGCCGACCTGGGAGTGCGCGTGAACCGCGGCGCAGCCGACGCCGGCGGCGTGAAACTGGTGCCGCACTACCGCGGCGCCGTCAACGGCTACTGGAACCTGAACCAGGACAACCTGGTGACCATCGACCGCCGCACCTACCAGGGCACCTACACGCTCTCCTGGATCCGCGGCCGCCACCAGATCAAGTTCGGCGGCGAGTACCGCTACAGCTATTCCGACCGCGTTACCGGCAACGGCATCGATCCGCAGTTCACCTTTGACGGGCGCTTCTCCAACGAATCGTTCGCCGATTTCCTGCTGGGCCGCCCGTCGGCGATGACCCAGGGGTCGCTCCGGCTCAACAGCAACGCCAACCACGCTCCGTCGTTCTTCTTTCAGGACGACATCAAGGTGACCAAGAACCTGACACTGAGCCCTGGCGTGCGCTGGGAGCCCTACCTGCCGTTCTACGCAACCAACGATGAGTTGACGGTCTTCCGCCCCGGCCAGCAATCGAAGGTGTTTCCTTCCGCGCCCGCGGGCTTGCTCTACGTCGGCGACGCCGGCGTGCAACGTGGCGGCACGGATTCGGACTGGAACAACATAGCGCCGCGACTGGGCCTCGCCTGGCGGCCGGGAGGGTCGACAAAAACCAGCGTGCGCGCGGGGTACGGCGTGTTCTTCGATACACCGCGATTCCACATGCTGAGCCATTTCGTCAATTCCCCGCCCTACTCGTTCCAGACGACCATCAACCAGCCGGCAAGCTTTTCCGATCCCTATCGCAACGCGACGAATCCCTTCCCTTACGCGCCTCCGGCCACGCCCGAAGAGCGGGCGCGATACCGGTTTTCCCTGCCGGTGACCGTGGGGCTGAGCATCGACCCGGACCTGGCCACCTCCTACATTCAGCAGTGGAACATCAACGTGCAGCGGGAGGTAGCCAAGGACTTCACCGCTACGCTCGCCTACGTCGCCTCCAAAGGCACGAAACTGGCGATGCGGGTGGAGGCCAATCCGGCACTATTCGGGCCGGGCGCGACCACGGCGAACATCAACGCCCGCCGCATCTACGCGCCCACCTTCCAGAGCATCATCAACTATCAGAACAACATCAACTCCAGCTACAACGCCTTCCAGGCCACGTTGAACAAGCGCTTCAGCAAGGGCTATACCATCATGGCCAGCTATACCTTCGGCCGGTCCCTGGACGCCAGTTCGCTGGAAGTAGATGGGTTTAACGGGCAGAACCCGCTCAATATCGGCGCCGACAAGGGGCTCTCCGATTTCGACGTGCGGCAGCGGTTCATTGCCAGTTTCCTGTGGGATCTTCCCGGGCCGAAGACGGGCATCGCCAAGTGGGTGCTGGGCGGATGGCAGGCCAATGGCATCTTCAACGCCCAGACCGGCACGCCGGTGAACATCGTCTCCGGCAGTGACCGCGCGCTCGCCGGCACCGGAACACAGCGCGCCAACCTGGTGGGCAATCCGTACCTGCCGTCGGGGCGCTCCCGGGACGAGCAGATGGCGGGGTATTTCAATCCGGCGGCATTTACGATTCCCGCGCTTGGCACCTATGGAAACTTTGGGCGCAACGTCCTGATCGGCCCCGGCAACTACAACCTGGATTTCGCGCTGTTCAAAGGGTTCCACCTGGGTGAGCGGCGGGAACTGCAGTACCGCTGGGAGATGTTCAATGCCCTGAACCACGCCAACCTCGGCGACCCGCGCGCCAACATCGGCGCCGTGCGGCCCGGGCAGATCGACTCAACCTCCGGACCGCGGATTATGCAGATGGGGCTCCGGTTCGTTTTCTAAAACGAACCGGCTCAGCCCAGTCCGAACTTCTTCATCCGGTAGCGCATCGTATCGCGGCTGATGCGAAGCATCCGCGCCGCGGCGGTGCGATTACCGGCGCATTTTTCCAGCGCCTGCTGGAGCAGGGCCTTCTCCTGATCCTCCAGCCCGACCAGTTCCCCGGCGGCGGAAGGAAGCGGGGCAATGGGCGAGACAGCCAACCCATCATTCTCGCTGTCCCAAAGATAGGGAGGCAGATCACCCACATCGATCGTCTCGCCGAGCGCCATCATGCAGGCGTGGCCCACCGCGTTCTCCAACTCGCGCACGTTGCCCGGCCAGTCGTGCCGCTGGATAACGATTTCGGCACGCCGGGTCCAACCGGTGATCGGCTTCTGGTAAAGCTCGCTGAAGCGGCGGGTGAAGTGGCGAACCAGCAGCGGCAGGTCGCCTTCTCGGCCCGAAAGAGCCGGAACGGCGATCTCTACCATGCTCAGGCGGTAGTAGAGGTCTTCGCGGAAGGTCTTCTCGGCGATGCCCTGCCGGAGGTCCCGATTGGTGGCGGCGATGATGCGGACTTCCACGCGGCGCGGCGTTAGCGATCCGAGACGCTGGATCTCCTGGTTCTGAATGGCCCGCAGCAGCTTGGCCTGCGTGCTGAGTGGCATGTCTCCGATCTCATCCAGGAAAAGTGTTCCCTTGTGCGCGTGTTCGAACAACCCGGTTTTGTCGGCGACGGCGCCGGTGAACGCCCCGCGGACGTGTCCGAACAGTTCGCTCTCAAAGAGCGTCTCCACCACGGCGGAGCAGTTCAGGATCACCATGTGCCCCTCGGAAACCGGACTCAATCGATGGAGGGACTTCGCCACGAGGTCCTTACCGGTTCCCGTCTGGCCCGTGACCAGGACCGTGCGGTAGTGCGGCGCCACGCGCTCAATGCGCGAGTAGAGATCCCACATCTGCGGGCTGTTGCCGACCAGTCCGTGGAACTCGCAGCTGTCGAGGAGTTCGCGTTGGAGTGAGGCGGCACGCAACCGGCGGCGGGCGGTTTCCAGAAGCTGATCGACGCGCTTGCGGATGGTGTCGATCGGCACCGGCTTGTTCCAGTAGTCGGACGCGCCCTTCTTGATGGCCTCCACAGCGGTGTCGGTAGAGTAGTGGGCCGTCATGAGGATGACGTCGATGGACGGATCAAAGGCCATGATGCGCTCCAGGACTTCCATCCCGGAAAGGCGGGGCATGACGAGATCGGTGAGAACAATTTGCGGATGGCGCGAGGCGACCAGGTCGAGCCCCTCTTCCGGATCCTCGGCGGTGAGAATCTCGACGTCCGGCCGGCGCAAGGCCGACCGCAGCAGTTCCAGGTTGCCGGCGTTGTCATCGATGATCAGCAGCGTCATCAGAGGGGCGCTCATACGGTCACCGTCCACCGCGCCAGTTCGGCCCGAAGGTCGGCCAGGCGGAGCGGTTTGGTGAGGTAAGAGGTGAATCCGGCATTGAGGGCCTTTTCGCGGTCGCCTTCCATGGCATAGGCGGTGAGAGCGAGCACAGGCGTTTCGCGAAAGCGATCCATGGCCCGCACCTCGCGCATTGCGCCAAAGCCGTCCAGTTCCGGCATCTGCAGATCGAAAATCATGAGATCCGGGGCCGTTTTCTGGGCGGCAACGACGGCTTCGCGCCCGTTGGACGCCTCCGCCACTGTGTGTCCAAGATGCCCCAACACCGTTCGTAACAGTTCACGGTTCTTCTCGCTATCGTCGGCTACTAGTATCGTCATGAAATGGTCGAGGCTACGTCGCCCGGACCGCTTTTCGCAACGCGCCCAGCAGTGGCTGCTTCCAGGATTGCCCTTTTCGCAGGATTGCCACGGCCGTATGCTTCAGCAGTTCAGCATCGCCTCGGTTCAATTCTATCCCTGTTAGGACGATGACCGGTATTCCGAACCATTCGGGCCGTTCTTTGATGTGAGAAAGAACCTCGAAGCCGCTCATGCCGGGCATAACCAGATCGAGGATGATCGCTGCTGGAATGGAGCGCTCCACCGCGGCGAGCGCCGTTGTGCCGCCGCTGGCGAGGACCACCGAGTAGCCGGCCTCCTGCAGGATGGCGCCGAGCAGTTCCCGCGCCATCGGCTCATCGTCGACAACGAGAATGGACCGCCGGTCCGGATGCCCGGCGACGGCTTTGGCAAGCGTTTCCAAAAGTTGGCGTTTGCCGACGGGTTTCGTCAAGTGCGCCTCTACCCCCAAGGCGCGGGCCTCGTCGGTCTCCTCGGTCACGGAAACGACGACGATCGGAGTCGATTCCAGGCCGGGCAAACTCCGCAGTTCCCGGATCATTCGCCATTCCTGGCTGGTGGGCATGGAGAGATCAACCACCACTACCTCAGGTTCCAGTTCGCGCGCCACCCGGGCGGCCTGCTCGGCGTTTGCCGCGCAGATGGTACGGAAGCCCTCCGGGCGCATATAGTTCACCAGTAGTTCGGCCGCGCGAGGTTCGTCCTCGATAATCAACACCAGCGGCTTGGTGCCTCCGGAGGTTTCCGCGCCCGTCTTCACGGTGAATATGAAGGTGCTGCCGCTGCCGGGCTCACTGCAGACCCAGATTCGGCCGCCCTGCTGCTCCACCAGGCGCTTGGTGATCGCCAACCCAAGGCCCGTCCCTTCCCGAACACCCTTCGTCGTGGAACCAACCTGGTAGAACTTGTCAAAGATCGCGTCGTGATCCTCTTTCGCAATACCAACGCCGGTATCGATGACCGAGATGGCCACCTTTCGCGCCCGCGCCGAGGCAGTCACCGTGACCGATCCTCCGGCCGGGGTAAACTTCACGGCGTTGCTCAGCAGGTTCGTCAACACTTGGCGGAGGCGCAGGCGGTCGGCCTCGACAAAAACACCTTCCTCCAGTTCCGCCATCAAGCGAAGCCCCTTGCCTTCGGCCTGCGGCCGGATCATCTCCAGCACCTCTTCCATCGCCGGCCCGAGGGCGAACTTTTCCAGATGGAACTCCATCCGGCCCGCTTCGATCTTGCTGATATCGAGCAGATCGTTGATCAGCGCCAGCAGATGATGGCTGTCCTGGTGGATGTTGGAGACAAACCGTTTCTGCTTGTCGTTCAATGGCCCTTCCAGTTCCTCGATCAGCAGTTCGGCGAACCCGATAATGGTGTGCAAGGGAGAACGCAACTCATGGCTCATACTGGCCAGAAACTCGCTCTTCAGCCGGTCGGAACGTTCCACCTCGGCATTTCGCTGCTGCAACTGGCGGTTCTTCTCTTCCAGTTCCCGAGTGAACCGGTCCTGCATCTCCTGAAATCGCTCTTCGGCCAATCGCCGCGCCGTGACATCGCGTACCGTCGCAATCACGTGGAACCCCTCGTCAGAGTGGATCGGACTCAGGCTGATCTCCACCGGAAACACCGATCCGTCTTTGCGTTGCGCGCGCAATTCCAGCCCGGAACCCATCGGGCGAGTCGTCGCCTTCTTCGCGAAGGCCTCGCGGTGCTGGGAATGCATACTGCGAACCGGCATCGGCACCAGTTCGTCAATCGAGAGCCCTAGGAACTCATCGCGGGAGTACCCGAACAGCCGTTGCGCAATCTCATTCACCAGGACGATACGGCCGTGCGCGTCGGCCTCGATGATTGCATCCGGCGCCGCGTCCAAGAGTTCCCGGAACCGGTTTTGTGCCCTCGTGTCTCCCTCGCTGCCCTTCATTTCTATTCTCACTCTTCGGGCTCCCAGCGCGCCAGCCTCGACGACTGTACAATCACCGAAATGCTGGAAAGAATCATTGCTCCGGCGGCCCAGAGCGGGGTGATGACACCTGCAACCGCCAAGGTTAGACCGGCGGCATTATAGGCGAACGCCCAGAACAGATTGCGCCGTACCGTAGTAACCGTACGAGCCGCAAGCGAAAATACATCGCCGATTCGGCTCAGGAACGACGTCATAAGAACGACTGGAGCAGCCTGCATCGCCAGCGCCGCTCCGTTCCCCATGGCGATCCCGAGCGTAGCCTGTGCCAGCGCCGGGGCATCGTTGACGCCGTCTCCCACCATCGCCACCGCTCCCCGCAAATCCTGGAGCCGGCGAATATAGTCGGCCTTTCCCTCCGGCAATACCTCCGCTTCAAACCCGCTCGCCCCCACCACCCGGCTCACGGCCTCCGTCGTCACTCTCGCGTCGCCGGAGAGCAGGACCGTATGCAGCCCTCGAGCGCGAAGGGCCGTCATTGCGCCCGGAGCCTCCGGGCGAATGGCATCTCCGCAACACAGGACCGCCCGAACGGCGCCGCCCCAGCCAACGAATACGGCGCTAAGTCCCTCCTTCTGCCACGCCTCTGACGCGGTCACCAGCAGTTCCGGAATCCGCCCGGCCATCAATAGGGCCAGCCGCGCATTGCCGGCGAACACCTCCTGTCCGATCACATCACCGGAGATTCCCATTCCGTCGTACCGCAGGACATCCCGGGCGGGTTGAAACTCGATTCCCAGTTCGATTGTCCGGTCAACAATGCACCGGGCCAGCGGGTGCTCAGAGAGGACTTCGATGGGCGCGACCCAACGCAAGACCGTCTCTTCCGTGAGGCCCGCCGTCCGGACCAGCCGGAACTCCCCGGACGTTACGGTTCCGGTCTTGTCGAACACCACCGTCCCAATCTGCCCCACCGTCTCCCAAACATCGGCGTTATTGATGAGAATCCCATGCCGGGACGCAGCCGAAACCGCCGACGACATGGCCAGCGGCGTTGCGATTCCCAGTGCGCAAGGGCAGGCAATCACCAGCACTGCGATCGCCCGCAGCATCGCCTCCGACATCGGAAGTCCACCGAAATAGTGCCAGCCCAGAAATGTTCCCAATGCCAGCAGGAGAACCACCGGAATGAAAATCGCCGTCACCCGGTCCACACGCCGCTCCACGCGCGCCCGGCTTGCCAGCGCCCGCTCCACCGCCAGAATCATCCGCTGCAACGTGCCCTCGGCCCCGGGTTCGGTCGCCGTCACCGTAATCACCGACGAAACGTTCAGGCTCCCCCCCACCACGGAATCACCCAAATGCCGGTCCACGGGACGGCTCTCTCCGGTGATCACTGACTCATCAACCAGCGATCGGCCCACGGAAATGGTCCCGTCCGCCGGAATCCGCTCGCCCGGTTTCACCACAAACGGCATCCCCCGGCTGAGCCGTTCCACCGACACCCACCGTTCCCGCCCGCATTCCATCAGACGCGCCTTGCGCGGCATCATCCGGTGCAACAGCGTCACTGCGCGCGTGGCTCGTTCCTTTGCCCCAGCCTCCAGAACCTTCCCGATCAGAACGAACGTGATGATGGCGCAGGCCGTGTCGAAATAGAAGTGAATCCCGCCGGCTGCGGCTTGCCAGACGCTGAAGCCGTAAGCGGCTAGAATCCCCAGCGACAACAACGCTTCCATCCGCAACATCCCTTGCCGCAGACCCAACGCCGCCAACCGCAACACTGGCCAAGCGGAATAGAACACCGCCGGCGCCGTCAGCACCATCAGGACCCAGGGCAGATAGGTCCGCATGCTGTCAGCGATCGCCTCAAAATAGCTCACGTAGAATACGCTGCTCAGCGTCATCACATTCATCCACACAAAACCGGCCACGCCCAGACGCAGTTGCAGGTCCCGCCTCCGGCCGTCGTCGAACCGTTCGGCGCCCGGCGTGTAGTCGCTCACCCGATAGCCGAGCCGCTCGATCCTCTCCCGGATCCGGTTAGGAGGCATCCGCTGCGGCAGGTAGCGCACCTTGACCAGATCGGATGTGAAGAGCACCTCCGCCGACAGAATCCCCCGGTCGCGGAGCAACATGTGCTCAATCAGCCACGCGCAGGAAGCGCACCACATCCCGTCCACCTGCAGCGCCAACTCCGCCGCATCCCCGGCGTCCGCCTCGACGTCCGGCGCGGCTTCCGGCCGCGAAATCAGGCCCGCCTCCAGCGACTTTCGGAACAGGTCCGTATCTCGCGGGTCGACTCCCGCCGCCAGTGCCCCGCTTTCCCGCAGAATCGTAAACACATGCAGGCATCCGTGGCAGCAGAACCGCTTATCCACCCCGTCAAACGCCCCCTTGTAGACTACGGTCCCGGTCGGAAGACCACAAAGTGTGCATTGAACGCTCGTCATTGCCGGGCTCGCCATTTAGCGCTTCTCCCCGCGCACGTGGCCGTGTTCGTCGAGCAATACCGGATTTAACCGCTTCGCTTCGACGTACACGTAGACCATGATGCCGATGAAGCAGACAAAGATCGCCGTCAGCACATGTGGCACGACGGTTGTGGGTTTCTTCATTTGTTGGTTCCCTTCCCCGCCGCCGGCGGACTCAAGAAAGTTGTTTCAAACACCGTCACGTCCTTGCCAGGGGTCGACGCCGCGGTAATCCGGATCTTTGTCACTTCCGGCCGCGCCCCCGGCACCACCATCACAAACACATCCTGCTCCAAGGAGCCGCCAGGTTCGATTCGAGCTCCCCCCGAAGGCTCAATGACACCCCCAGCCAGCCCATCCACGTGGAAGGCCACCGTGGCCACCGCGGTACCCCGGTTCGCCATCTTGGCCCGGTACTTGTTCACCACCAGGCCCTGCGGGTCGATCTCGTACAGATGCTGCCCGCGGTCGGCCCGGAGTTGGACCAGCACGGTATGACGCATCGAGAGCGCCGTCACCAGCCCCGAGAAATAGAACAACAGGATCAACAGCAGCGCCACACGCTTGGGATCGCGGAAGCCAAGCCGCTGGTACCAGGTCTCCTTGGGGTTGCCCGTCACCGTTCCTGCTTCGCCCCAGGCGTAGTGGATCAGCGTCGGCCGCCCAAGCCGTCCCAACACGTCCACACAGGCGTCGATGCACTCGCCGCAGTGAACACACTCAATCTGCTTGGGGCTGTTCCGGATATCGATCCCCATCGGGCAGACGCGCACGCACTTCTTGCACTGGATGCAGGACTTGTCTTCGTCCCGGTAGTGGACCAGCAGGGAGTTCTTGTCCACCAGCATCCCCTGCAGGTAGCCATACGGACAAATTGTCGTGCAGAAACGTTGGCGGACGAAGGCAAAGTCGAGGAATGTGAATAGCGTCACGACCGCGCCCGAGATCCCGCCCGCCGTTTGAATGTCGGCCGACAGCAGGCGCGCCAACAGATCGCGGGGCTCCACAAAGTAGGAAATGAACACAAATGCCAGGAAGACGGAGGCAACCAGGAGTCCGGCAAGGGAAATCACCCGCTCGGCGAGGTGCAACCGCGATGCCGGCGCACCGGCAAACCGTTTCTTCAGGAACCGCGAAACCCGCCCCTCAAACCACTGTGCCGCCTCGCTGAAAATGGTCTGCGGGCAGAGGTAGCCACAATAGATCCGGCCGTAGATCAGCGCCATCGCCACAATGACGAAGAGCAGAAAGAGCAGCGTGAAAAACAGAATCGAGAATTCGCTGATCGCCAGTTCGAACCCGGCAAAATAGAACCTCTGCCGCGGCAGGTCAAAACGCATGACATTAAGAAACGGCAGCGCCAGAAAGACAAAAAAACAAGCGACATGGATCAACTTCCGGACTTCATGGTAGGTCCATTTCGGTGGCGGAAGCGGTTGCCGGCGTTCGCGGGCGGCGGGTCTATTCTCATGAGCGATGTTGGACATGGCAGGCAGGTCCCCCTGTTCCGGAGACAGGGATGCTCATCGTCCCGCGCCAGGCCACAAACAGACCGGCCGCGATCATCGCCACAGCCGCCACCCGTGTTCCATGTCGGGAAAAACGGCGTTGAATCCCTGCGGCAAATAACCCAATGGAGAGCAGCGCCCCCGCGGTACCCGCGCCAAATCCCAACATGGTGGCGCCGCCGTCGGCCGCCGATCCCGTGGCCGCCGCCTTCACCAGCGCCGCCCAAACCATCCCGCAGGGCAGCAAACCAAGCAGCAGACCTAGCCGGAACCGATTGAAAACACCAGGTTTAAGCAACAAAGGCGCAGTCCAGCGCAGCAGACGCCGCGTGGTCGGGCTTTCCTCAATCTGAATCAATTGCCGTTGTGGGATCAGTCCCAGCATCCATACTCCTGCCAGGATCAAGAGCACGCCGCTTGCCAATGCCACCCAGCGTTCCAGACCAGGCAACGCCGCCATCAGCGCCACCCCTCCGCCGGCTTCTCCGGCCGCCATTCCCAACAGGCTATAGGTCGCGATCCGGCCGGCGTTGTAGGCAAAATGTCCGGCCGCGCCGCCTCCCGATGCCCCCGCGGCAATCACCAACGGCCCGCACATCTGCGAACAATGCAGACTTCCGGCCAACCCCAGTCCAAAGGCGACTCCCCAGTCCGCCCCGGTCATACCGCGCTGCCGTAGTTGATCTTCGGATTCGGCGCCGGAATGCTCACGCATTCCCACGAAAAATCAAAGTGCTGCATTGTGATCGCGTGCGTCGGACAGCGAGATGCGCACATGGCACAGCGCAGGCACGTCGATTCGTCCTTCAACAGCACCGCCCCGAACTCGTCGGGATCGGCGCCGTCGAGCATCTCCGCCCACTTTGGCTCATGCATCAGATCGCGCAATGGCGTCAGGCGAATCAAATTCTCCGGGCAGACATCGACGCAGCCATTGCAGCCCACGCACTTGCTAGTATCGAAAACCGTGTTGATATTGCAGCGCAGGCAGCGCGACGCCTGATGCCGGGCGTCGGCTTCGCTGAAGTTTTCCTCAACGATGTCCACCGAACTCGCTCGCCGGGCCGCATCGAGCGCCGGCGGATTCTCCCGCTCGAATCGCTCCCAGCCTTGCGCCATCGTATAGGTCGCCGGCTTCCAGGCGCGGCGCAAAACAACATCGGTTCGCGTGCGGCGCAAGTAGTCGTGCATCGATCGGGCGGCGATCTGCGCCGACGCCACCGCGTCAATGAACAACCTCGGCCCGTGGGCAATGTCGCCGCACGCGAACACGTCCGGAGCCGTCGTTTGGTACGTTTCCGGATGAACCTTGATCAAACCCCGCTCGCTCTGGACGCCATCCGCCGGGTCCAGGAACGATAGATCCGAGGTCTGCCCGATCGCGAAGATCACCGTATCGGCCGGGATCTCCTCCACATCTTTATCGTCAAACTTCGGGCTGAATCGCTTGTTCTCGTCAAACACCGAGACGCACTTCACCGCCCGGAACGACTTCACTTTTCCATCACGGCCCTCAATCGTCAACGGGCCCCGCCGGGCATGCAACTTCACGCCCTCTTCCTTGCCCTCTTCGATTTCGATCTCATCGGCCGGCATCTCGTCCCGGCTCTCCAGGCACACCACGTGAACTTCCTTGTCCCCGCTCATCCGCAGCGCGCTACGCGCCACGTCGTAGGCCATCTGCTGATCCCGGTTGATCTCTTCGATCGCCTCGTTCCGGCTTTTCATCCACGCCGGCCGCAGCGCACTGCGCGCCACGTCATAGGCCACATTGCCGCCGCCAACAACGACAATCCGTTCCCCCAGCGGCATCGGCGTTCCCTCATTGAACGACCGCAGGAACTCCATGCCGTCGTAAACACCGTCCAACTCATTGCCCGGCACATTCAGCTTGCGCCCCTTTGGCAGTCCGATGCCCAGGAAGATCGCCGCAAACCCCTCGGCTCGCAGGCTCGGAATGGTGAAGTCCCGTCCCAGGCGCATGTTGCATTTCAACTCGACGCCCAGCGACAGAATCGCCTGAATCTCCGCCTTCACCAGATCGCGGGGCAACCGGTAGACCGGCACGCCGACCCGCGTCATCCCACCCGGTTCGGCGTCGGCCTCGAACACCGTCACCTTGTAGCCGATCCGCGTCAGGTCGTGCGCCACCGTCATGCCGCTCACGCCGCCGCCCACCACCGCTACGCGCTCAAAGTCGCCGCGATTCGGCGGCAGCATCTTTTCGTTGGCGTATTCGCGGTGCCGCGCAAAGTCCCCGGTTTCCGGACCAAATTCGCTGGTGACGAACCGCTTCAGTGCCCGGATCGACACTGGTTCATCCAGCGATCCGCGCCGGCAATTCAGTTCGCACGGCGCTCCGCACACCCGTCCGCAAATGGAGGCAAACGGGTTCGTGGCCCGGATGATCCGGTAGGCATCCTCGTAACGCCCCTCGGCGATCGCATTCACATACCCGCACGCATCCGTATGTACCGGGCACGCATGGCGGCACTTCACCATCTCCACCCAGTAGGCGGATTCGTCCGGCTGGACTAATTCAATCGGATTGGCGGGTGCAGTCATCGTGGCCATTAGTGTTTCCCGGAGCGAAAGGCAAACAGCAGCACCAACAACACGTAAATGAACGCCATACCCGCCACGGCCATCATGAAGCCGTCGGCCGTGGTCGTCGCCGCGTTCATCGCCTTCACAAGCGTTCCGCGGTCGGCGTGATCCACCTCACCGTTCATGTAAACGATGAGGTAGGAGGCGCAGCCCAGACCCCAGACCACATATACGCCCTTGAGAAATCCGGGAATCTCAGTCCCCTCCTTCTCCGTGATCCAGCCGTCGGCGTACTCTTTGATTTGCGGTTTTTCTTCCATGTTCGTCTCCCCAATTAGTCCTCTTTGAGCATTTGGAACTTGGCGTCTTCGCTGTGCTCATCCCAATACCCGTCGCGCCGTGTTTTCACCAGAAAGTACCCCGCCAGGCTGAAAAGGATGGCGAAAAACAGGTAAGCGAAGTAGACGCTCGGCCAGCTGAAATCGTTTTGCATCGCACCCTCTCCTACTTCTCGTAGTCGCTATCCGGCCGCCAGTTCTTTGCCCGGCCAAGTGTCTGCAGATACGCCACCATCGCCTGGAACTCTTCTTCGTTCGCAGCAATCCAGGGAAACGGCGGCATGATGGAGCCTGGCACCAGATCCCGCGGGTTGCGGAAGTGAGTCCGGTGCCACTGCATGTCGTACTTGCCGCCCACCCGCGAAAGATCCGGCCCCGTCCGCTTGGTGCCGAACAGGTGCGGCGAATCATAGACGAACTCGTCGGGCGTCGAGATCGGCGAATCCACCCCGCGCCACCCGGACCGCTTGGTGTCGGCCAGAATCGTTCGCGTCTGTTGGGTGTGACAGTAGGTGCACCCTTCCCGGATGTAGATCGCCCGCCCCTTCAATTCCTGCTCGGTATAGGGCTTCAGTTGACCCGTCATTCCCTTCGCCGGGTCGCTGTTCGAGAATGGTTTCGCCCACGTCTTGTCGATCATCGGCGGCGCTACCGTGGTCAGGATTCCCCCGATGAAGAACAGCCCCAGCGACGCCACCAGCGCAAATCCGAAGTTTGTATCCGCTTTTTGCAACATAGGTCTCCTCCTACGCCTCCAGCGCTTTCTTGTCGCCCATGGCCGTCGCCATCACGTTGTAGGCGAAGCACACGATCCCCAGGAACATCAGCACGCCTGAGAAGAACCGCACCAGCCACACCGGCCCCAGCGCGATCACCGTGTCGATGAACGGAATTGCCGGATTATTCCACTGCCACCCTTGCCAGAAACCACCCAGCCAAAGGGTCACGAAGAAGCCCAAACCGCCGCTCATGAAGAACCAGTAGCTCCATTGCGCCAGCGGTTGCGAGTGCAACTCCGTCCGGAAGATCCGCGGCAGGATGTAGTAGGTACCGGCGATCGCGAAGAAGGAGAAGGCTCCCAGCACCGCCATGTGCGCATGCCCGGGGATCCAGTCCGTCTTGGAAACGATCGCGTTCACCGCTCGCAGGCTGTGCATCGGACCTTGGAAACAGGTCAGCAGGTAGAACACCACGCCCGACATCAGGAACTTCAGCGGTACGTTTTCTCCCATCTCATGCCAGTGGCCTTTAATGGTCGCAAACAGGTTGAATACCACCGCCCACACCGGGATGATCAGCATTACCGAGAAGGCGATGGCGATCGTCTGCAGCCACTGCGAGATCGGCCCGTGAAGCATATGATGCGCTCCCGTCCAGACATAGACAAACGCCAGTGACCAGAAGCCCACCATCGAGAGCTTATGGCTATGCAGCGGCAGGTTCGAAGATTTCGGGATGAAGTAGTAAGCCAGCGCCAACCCCGCGGGCGTGAAGATAAGCCCCACCGCGTTGTGCACGTACATCCAGTTCAGGTTCGCCTGATTCACGCCCGTCGCGAACAGGACCGCGAAATTCCCGGTCAGGTAGACAAACGCCGTCCATAGAATCGTGCCCATCACGTACCAGATACTCACGTACATCTGCTGGTAACGCCGCGTGGCCACCGTCATCAGGATGTTGACCCCGAACATGATCCATGCCACCACCACCAGCACGTCGAGCGGCAGCGGCAGTTCCGCGTACTCCAACCCGGAGGTCCAGCCCATTAGCAGCGAGACCACCGCGCCGAGCACGATCACGTTCCACAGCCCCGCCGTCGCCAAACCGAGCTTTTCGCTCCAGATCTTGACGCCGCACAACCGGGGAACCACGTAGAAGATCAAGCCCATGTCGCAGGCCAGCAGCCACCCGAACAGCATCCCGTTCACATGCAGCGGCCGCATGCGGCCATAGGTGAACATGGCGACCGTCGAGAGCAACTCCGGCCACACGAATTTGGCCGCGATGATGATCGCGATGATCCCGACAATAAAGAAGTACGCGACGCTGCTCAGCAGGAACCACTTCACTGTCAGGTCTTCGTGGACAACCGGCTCTCCGCCCGTTACCCGTTGGATTTCGGTGGCCCGGTCCTGGGCTTTTGCATCAGGCATGATTCATCCCTCTCCGTTCACGGTAGCTAGCGGGCTTGCGCGCGCTGCACCTCTTTTTTGTTCATATTCCGAATGAAATTCACCAGGTCGCCCACATCGTTCTGGTTCAACCCGTAGTCAATCCAAGGCGGCATCGCCGTTCCCTGCACGCCGTAGAGAATCGAATCAAACAGGCGGCGGTCATCCACGCTGTTCACAAACTGCGAGTTCCGCAGATTCCGAGGCCGCGGCAGGATGTCCAGAGAGTTCGGACCCTTGCCATCGCCCTTGCGCCCGTGGCAGCCTCCGCACCGCGCCACGAACACCGCTTCCCCACGCTCCAGCGAGGCCTTGTTCATCGCCACCGGATTCTTCTCCGGCAGTTTCCGGTCTCGTGGCGCCGGCCGCTTCGCCTTCACAAAGGCGGTCTCCAGGTAGTCCAGCAGCGAGTCCACCTGGCCTTCGCTCATCACCTTCGCCCATGGCGGCATCGAGGTTCCCGCCACGCCGTCCTGAATCGACTTCTTGAATCGGTCGCGCGGCTTGCTGTTCATGAACGCCGTTTTCGTCAGGTCGCGGGGCGACGGGTCGAGGTAGATCGCAATCGGGCCCAACCCGTCGCCTTTCTCCCCATGGCACCGCGCACACATCTCTTTGTAGAGCGCCGCTCCGGTGAGCGTCGCCGGCGCCGCCGTCTTCCGGCCCGCCAGATAGCTGCTCATCGCCTGGAACTGCGCATCGGTAAATCGGAACGATGGCATGATCGAATCCGGTACCAGCGCCCGCGGATCGCGGAAGTGATCTTGAATCCACTGTTCGTCCCGCATCAGTCCGGCATAACTGATATCCGGCGCGATGCCGCCATCTTTGCCGTCCAGCTTGTGACACGCCGTACAAGCGAACCGGTCAATCAGTTCCGCTCCGCCGCTCACTGTCTTGGCCGCCGCCGCCGGACCGCCTTCGGTCTTGGCCGCATCGGCCAGCCGCAGTTTGTAGCGCTCCAGCCCGGTCTCGACGAAGTTGATCCCTTTCCGGCTCTTCAGGAAGATGACGATCGCCTTCACCTCGTCCGGCTTCAGGTTAAACTTCGGCATGAACGAAGTCGCCGAATTCGCTCGCGGATCCACCAGCGACTCCCACAGGTAGTCGATCTTGAACTTCTTGCCCGCTTCGGAGAGGTCCGGCCCTAAAGTCCCATCGGACAACCCCTCCACCTTGTGGCAGCCATAGCAGTTGTTTGCGAAGAACAACTGCCGCCCCTTGGCGATGGTGGGCGTCCCGGCAAAGGTCTCTTCGGTGTGGCACTGCGCGCAGGCCACTTCCATATACTCCTTGCCCTTCAACTGCGGCAGGTACTCCTTCTTCCACGGTTCCTGGGTCACAAATCCCAGCAGCGGCTCCGGCCAGTAGTGGTCTTCGCCGTGCGCGTATTGGGTCTGCAAACCGCGGCCCTGTCCCTCATGGCATACCGTGCAGCCGAAGTCGGCGAACTTATGACGCCTCTCCCAGGCTCCGTTCGGCTTCTGCCGGTCGCCCAGCGCCGGAGAGTAACCGTGAGACTTCAATGGCTGAGCGTGGCCGGCGAAGCGCGGGTCATCGGCGGCCACGTGGCAGGTGATGCAGCGGTCCACCCGCTGCTCCCCAAACTGGGTCACAATCGTCTGTTCAATCCGCGGCGAGCGTTCGTTCAGCGCCGCTCTCTCCCGGTCGTTTTTCGACAGTGATTTCGCCTGGTCGAAATACGCCGTTTGGTGGCGCTCCCAGCGGTGGAAGAACTGCTGGTAGAACACCGAACCGTGCACAATCAGGATCAGTAAGGATGCTATCGCAAGGGCTAGTCGCATAGAAGGGTCCTTGTTACCAAGGGGAGACAAACTCCCAGTTCGGCCCGCGGAAGAAGGTGCCGATGATCACCAGAATCACGTTCAGCAGCGCAAAGCTCACAAACAGCGTGTTGGCCAGCAGTCGCTCTTTCGCGAACCACTTCCCTACTCCCTTCCGCCCGCGGTCAATGTAGGGCGCAATCAGCAGTCCCACCACCATCAACCCCGGTATTCCCACGCCTCCCCAGAATGCCGAGTAGCTCACCAACTCCTGCAGCCCGAGGAAGTACCACGGCGCCTTCGCCGGATTCGGCGGATGCGTCACATTCACCGGTTCCTCCAGCGGCGCGTCGAAGAACATCGCCAGCACCAGAATCACCGCCAGCGTGAACACAAAGACAAACAGTTCCGCCATGAACAGGTTCGGCCAGGAGTACACCGTATTCTCCGGTGAGTTCCCGGCGTTCAACACCGGCCCTCGTACCAACCCCTGCAACCCGAACTTCTTCGGCCTCGGAACTTCGCTCGCGACTGCCACCGCGGCCCCTTCTTCCGGCCGCGACAGCCCGCCATCCTTGCGAATCCGCCAGAAGTGCACCATCACCAGCACCACCATCACCGCCGGCAAAACCGCGATGTGCAACACGTAGAAGCGCAGCAGCGCTTCCTGACCCACCGCCGCGTCGCCCAGCAGCAGGAACTGCATCTGTTTGCCAACCACCGGAGCGTATCCAGCGATCGAAGCACCTACCGTGATGGCCCAGAAGGCCAACTGATCCCACGGCAGCAGGTATCCGGTGAACGAGGAGAACAGCGTCAGCAGGAACAACACCACGCCCAGCACCCAGTTGAACTCCCGAGGCTTCTTGTAGGACCCCGTCAGAAACACCCGGCACATATGCAGGAACACCGCCGCCACCATCAGGTGCGCGCCCCACCGGTGCATGTTACGCAGGAACGTCCCGAACGCCACCGAACCCCGCAGGTCCAGCATCCGGTCATAGGCCTGTCCCGTCGACGGCACGTAGTAGAACATCAGCAGAATGCCGGTGACGATCAGGATCACGAACAGGAAGAAGCTGATCAGCCCCAGCCCCATCGTGAACCACGGCTTCAGTGTGTGCGTGTTCACCTTCACCGGGTGGATGTGCAAAAAGAAATTGGTAAAACTGGTCTGGCTCCGCCCCAGATCGGAGTCTGGCAGCGGATGCCGGAATATGGACGACCAGATCTCCTGCGGCAACACCCGCAAACGGTCAAAGGTCTTTGGCTTTTTCGCGACTTCTTTGATTTCGCTCATGCGTCTCGCCTAAACGTTGAAATACGTGCCAGGCTGAATCTCCTGGTCTTTGTCCACTTCCAACTCCCCGTTGGGCGCCATCGAGATCTTGTACCAGGCAAGCGGCTTCGGCGCCGGCCCGCCCGTCACGTTCCCGTCCTGGTCATACCGGGACCCATGGCAAGGGCAGGAATAGCCCGTGTCCGACGGGCTCACAATGCAGCCCAGATGCGTGCAGGTGGTCGACACTGCCGCAAACTGATTCCCATCCCGCACCAGGCAGATCCGCCGGTCTTCCAGCGCCAGTTTCGTCCCCGAGGGAAAGTCTTCCGGCTTGCCGACATGGAATCGCGACGGCTGTCCATAAGTCGCCCGCGGCTTGATGAAGACGAAGTTCGAAAACGCGCTCAGCACCGCGGACCCGATCAGCCCGAAGCTGCTCAAAAACGTCAATATCCGCCGGCGTCCGCCGCCGTCTTCACTCTCGGCCGGCTTATGCGTATGTTCAACCATTCCGTGTCTCCTGTGGGGGCTTCGCGGAGTCCACTATCTCTTCCACATCCGACCAGAAGACCTGATACTTGGTCTCTTCCAGATCCCGGAAATAGTCCCGCTTGACGGAGAAGACAAACACACATGCCGCGCCTGTGCCCATCAATAGGCTCGCGACGATAGCGATCCACGTCTGCTCCATGTCCCGGTTACCTTTGCAGAATAAGTACCAAACCCCGCCTACGCGTTTTCAATGGGTTACGGATTTGTCCGGGTTATTTGACCCACTCCCGCTTGTGCCCGACGGGGCAATACCCCCCAGCTTGCCGGGTTCGGTCCCGGTGACACCATCCTCGTTACGCTATAGTGTTCCGATGAGCGATTCCCCCGCCGCTCCGTTTACCCGTTTGCTGCGGGACTGGCGCTCCGGCAACTCCGCCGCTCTGAACGAACTCACCTCCCTCGCCTACAACGAACTCCGCAGTCTGGCGGCCCATTACCTCCATAACGAACGGCACGGCCATACCCTCCAGCCCACCGCCCTTGTCCATGAAGCCTGGCTGAAACTCGTCGCCAACGAACGGATCGACTGGCAGAGCCGCTCCCACTTCTTCGCCTTCGCCGCTACCCTCATGCGCCGCATCCTAGTCGATCATGCCCGCGCCCGCGCCGCCTCCAAACGCGGTGCCGGCATCGCCCTCTCATCCCTCGATCAGGCCATCGCCGCCTTCGACAAACAGGGCATCGCCGTCGCCGCTATCGACGATGCCCTCACCACACTCGCCAAACTCGACCCCCAACAGGCCAGAGTCGTCGAACTCCGCATCTTCGCCGGCCTCACCGTCGAAGAGACCGCCAAGGCGCTCGACATCTCCCCCCGCACCGTCAAGCGCGACTGGGCCTCCGCCCGGGCATTTCTTCATCAGCAGCTTTCATGACCCCGGAACGCTGGCAGCACGTCAAATCCCAGTTTGATCGAGCCCTTGAACTCCCCCCCGAGCAACGCGCCGCGTTCCTCGCCTCCGCCGATCCCGCCGTCGCCGATCTCCTCGCCCACCACCACCAGAGCACCGCCAACCAGTGGCTCGATTTTCACAACACCCCCGCTCCCAATCAGATCGGGCCCTATCGCATCGTCAAGCCCCTCGGCCACGGCGGCATGGGCTCGGTCTATCTCGCCGAACGGGACGACGGCGCCTTCCGCCAGCAGGTCGCCATCAAGCTCATCCACCCCTCGGCCATACCAGACTCCGTCCACCGCTTTCGTCAGGAACGCCAAATCCTCGCCGATCTCCAGCACCCCCACATCGCCCGCCTCCTCGACGGCGGCGAGACTCCCGACGGCACTCCCTATCTCGTCATGGAGTACATCGAAGGCCAGCCGCTCCTCTCCTTCCAGGGGCCCCTTCCAGCCAAACTCGCCCTCGTCCTCCAGCTTTGCCAGGCGCTGCAATACGCCCACAGCAACCTCATCGTTCACCGCGATTGCAAACCCGCGAACATTCTCGTCACCCCCGCCGGCCAGGTGAAACTCCTCGACTTCGGCATCGCCAAAATCCTCGGCCCTATCGATGTCCTCAACACCGCCGGTCTCCTCACGCCCGCCTACGCCAGCCCGGAACAGTTCACCGGCGACCCCATCACCACCGCCTCCGATGTCTATTCCCTCGCCGGCGTCCTCTATGAGTTCCTCACCGGCCGACACGCCCTCCCCACCGCCAACCTCTCCATCGCCCAGATCGTCGATACCGTCAAACACTCCCAACCTCCGCCCGCCGGAATCAATTCCGATCTCGACGCCATCCTCGCCAAGGCGTTACGTAAAGAACCCCAGCACCGCTACGCGTCCATGGAGCAGTTCGCCGCCGACCTTCAGCGACACCTCGACGGTTTTCCCGTCCTCGCTCGCGCCAATACATTCCCCTATCGCGCCGGCCGCTTTCTTCGCCGCAACCGCCTCGCCCTCGCCGCCGCCGCCGTCCTCGCTCTCTCCATCGCCGCCGGCCTCACCGCCACCATCACGCAGCGGAACCGCTCCGAACGCCGCTTCGCCCAGGTCCGCCGCCTCGCCCACGCCGTCCTCTTCGACTATCAGCATGCCATCGCCCCCCTCGCCGGCTCCGTCGAAGTCCGGTCCCGCATGCTCCGCGACAGCCTCGAATACATCGAAAGCCTCGCCTCCGAAGCCGCCGGCGATGCCTCACTCCTGGAAGAACTCGCCCAGGCCTACCAGCAAATCGGCATGGTCCAGGGCAACGGCAATTTCTCCAATCTCGGCAATACAAGCGGTGCCCTCCAGAGCTATCAGCGAGCCCTCTCCCTGCTCCGCCAGCTCACCCAACTCCAACCGGCCAATCTCGAGTTCCAGCGCCAACTCGCCCTCCTGCTCGGCGACCTCGGCGATATGGAAAGCGACGCCGGCAATCCCCAGTCCGCCCACCGCTACTACCAAGAGGGCTTTGACATCATCCGCGCCGCCGTCGCCAAGGACTCATCCCTCCCCTTCCGCCGCCAACTCGCTCGTAAACATCTCGAACTCGGCGTCATCCTCGGCCATCCCGCCTTCGCCAACCTCGGCCGTACCGCCGAAGCCGTTGACCACCTCGCCCAAGGGGTCGCCATCGCCGAACAAATCCTCGCCGAAGATCCCTCCGACACCCACCGCCAGTTCATCCTCATCCCCCAACTTCGCTTCCATGGCGATCTCCTCCGCTCCGCCGGCCGCACCGGCGAAGCCCGCCATGCCTACAACCGCGCCAAAACCCTCCTCTCCGCCTGGCTCGCCAAGGAACCCGCCAACGCCGACGCCCGCGACACCCTCTTTACCATCGATGGCAAACTCGCCGAACTCGCCTCGGAACAGGGCGATCACGCCACCGCCCTGCCCCTCATGGAATCTGTCTGGCTCGCCAGCCGCCGCCTCGCTGATTCCGCCCCCAACGACGCCCACCGCCAACGCAACTATGTCGTCACCCTCGGCCGCTTTGCCGAACTCCTTGCCAACGCACGCCAGCCCGCCCGCGCCCTCCCCCTCTCCCGCCAGTACTTGACCCTTTCGGAGTCCGCCGCCGCTGCCCCCAACTCCCGCCTGCTCCACGACGTCATCGACGCGCGCCTCCTCCTCGCCCGCATCCTCCTGGACTCCGCCAATCCGGCCGAAGCCTCCGCCCAACTCGCCGTCGCCACCACCAACATCGCCTTCCTCCGGCGCACCATGCCGGATTCCCTCCTCCTCGACACCCAGCAGGCCCGGCTCTACCTCCTCCAGCCAGCCTCCCCAGCGGCCCTCGATCTCATCCAATCGCTCATTCGGCGCGACCCCGCCCGCGCCGATTTCCAACACTGGCGCAAACAACTCCGCCCTACCGCCGCCGGGACAGCATCGAACTATTCCCCTTCCCCAAGGTAATCCCCGGATTCGCCGAACTCACCGCATACCCGCTACGGATGCTGATTTCGGCGACTTTCGATGCCGTCGCCGCCAGGCTCATCGTCGAACCATTCCCATTGATCACATTCCCGCCCCCGGCCGCAATGACGTTATCTCCACCCATCGCGACCAGGCGCTGTGCGCGCGCCAGGAACCAATACAACGGCTGCAACAGGTTCGCAATCGCCGCCACCTGCGCATCCCCCCCACCATCCGCAGAAACACCAGCCGCGTCTGCGCCGCGCTCAAGCTGTTCCAGTAGTCCGCACCCGCGTCGGAGAGCGCGGCATTCGCCTGGGCCTGGTCCGGCGCCGCCCACATGTCGCCTCGATAGGGATTCCGCGCCAATGCCGCCATCTCGAGTGCAAAAAGCAAAGTCGATTTCGTCATGTCCGTCTCCCCTTCAGAGCAATTCCCTTCACCCATCCGGCGGATTGCCCCGTCCAACACGGGCCAAAAATTGAATTCTTTTTTGGCCCTTCCTCTGCCCCGGATTCCGCCCAATAGGCATGACAAAGCTACTCCCTCTCCTCCTCGCACTCGCCGCGCTCGCCGCCGCCGAAACATTCAAGGTCGGCGACTCCGTTGAGTCCCAGTACGCCGCCTCCTGGTATCCCGGAAAAGTCGTCGAAGTCATGACCGGCAAGGACGCCGGCTGGTACCGAATCAAATACGGTAGCGATGGCCACATCGCCCCCGCCTCCGGCGCCCGCATGCGCCTCACCGGCCAGAACCTCTCCGCTCCGCCCACTCTCAAGCCGGAAGACACCTTCGGCTCCTGGACCCTCGCCACCGTCGCCCGCACCACCCGTACCGATAGCACCCACATTCACACCACCACCTCCGGCTACGCTCAGGGCGATCTCCTCACCATCCGGGCCGACGGCACCTTCCTCTGGAAAATGGGCGGAACGCCCATCGCCGGCCGCTGGACGCGCGAGTCGAACCCCCGCGAATACTGGGGTCCCGTCATCCTGGAAGGCGGCTGGCAGAATCAGCGCTGGTGGGTCGGCTTTAACGGTAAATCCGACACCGGCGTTCCCAATATCTATATCCGCAACGAAAGCGGCTCCCGATACTGGGGCTCCCTGGTCAAGTAGCTCTCAATCCACTACCGTCAACGTAATCCCGGCCACAGGGCGGCGATAGAAATTCCAATCTCCGTGGTAGATCGGACCGATCATCACCGCCGTGTGTCCCTCGGCCACGCCGCCCCCTGCGGTCCGGCCCCACACCCGTAGCGGATACACCCCGGCCTTCTCCGGCGCACCGATTCGGAACTCCATCTCGGGAATCAGCATGTCCGCCCCGTCGGCGTTCGGCTCGAACAACTGGTCCGCGCGGAACTTCCCCGCCAGTTCCGTCCCCAGTCCCTCCACCCGGATCGCCACCTCGCCCACGAAACCCATCTCCCGCACCAGGTGCACTTTCAACACCGCCTCTGTCCCCCGCTTCACCACCAGATTCTCCGGCGTCGTGAATAGCTGAAAACCCGGCCGCGCCCGGTCAAATCGCAGCCGGTACGGATACATCTCCCCGCCCCGGTTCAGCCGGTCCCGCACTTCCACTTTCAATTCCCCGTCCCGCTCCGGAACATAAAACAGGCTGCTGTCCGGGTTGCCCAGCAATCCGCCCCACCCCGCCACCACGTCGTCGCTTTCGGCCAACTTCTTCCCGCTCCCGTCCCGCAGCGTCAGCACCGTATCCAACATCGGGCCGCCCAGTTGCGTGCTCAACGTCGACACATGCACCGGCTCTCCCGCCTTCCCCCGAATCGCATAGACGTCCCGCTCTTTGGCCTGCCCCAATACCCCGTTCACCACGAATGGAAATGCACCCGGCAGCGCCGCCCCTTCGGCCACCTCCGGCGCATCCCCAATCTCCACCCGCAACCCCTCGGCCACGCCTTCCGCTCCCGCCACCCATAGCTTCCACAGCCCCACCCGCGCCGTCGCCGGAATCGAAATAGCCGCCTCCAGGCGCCCCTCGGCCGCCGTCACCACCCGTCCTTCCAGCCGCGGCGTCACCGCGGCATCTTCCTCAAAACGAACCGGCATCGTGTACGGATAGGTCATCCGCGCATGTTCGGCCCGCCGCAACTCGGTCAGATACACCCGCTTCACTCCCGCCAGTCCGCTGCCGGTCAGCACAAAACGCGCCGCTCCCCCTCGGCGCGCTCCCAGCGGCGCCACCGAACGCACCCGCGTCAGCTTCGATATCCGCAGCACATAAGAGTGATTCTTCCCGAACGTAAATCCCCGCGGCCCGCGATACTGGTCCAGCCTCACCCCGAATACGCCGCCCTCGGCAAACCGGTGCTCGATCAGCGGATTCTCGTCGAAGTGGTCCCGGTCGTCGTTGAACGCAACCCTCTCCCCCTTCCGGTCCACCAGCACCATCCGCGCCTCCACCGCCGACCCATACTCCATCGCCTGCAGATCAAACACCCACCGCTCGCCTGCCCCCACCGAGAACCAATAGGTGTCGATGTCCGCCGCCCCGTCCAGCCGCCCGTAAATCTCCACCGGCAGCGACGGCACCGCCCGGCTGTCTCCCTCCACCAGCGCCGGAAACTGCCCCACGTTGAATAGCAGCGATGACGACGGCCCATCCTCTGTCAGAACCCGGAGCAGATGCCCGCCCAACGCCGCGCCCTTCCCAATCTCCACCACCCCGCGCACCCGCCCCGCCTCCCGCAGCGTCGTGTGCCGCCACCGCAACTCCCCGGTGTCGAAAGCAACCCCCGTCGCCCGTTCCAACTTCGTCCCGGCGATCTCCACCTCCACCATCGTGCCCGCCTGTCCGCCCAGCGGATGCACCCGCGCCAGTGCCGGCCCCTGATACTCGGCCGCCGCCATCACCCCCGCCACCAGCAGCCACCACTTCACCCGAACAGCTCCTTCACCACTGTGCCGTCTTTGTTGATCCGCACCGGCCGCCCGTTCGTCCGGTACTCCTTGTGCGGGTCAATGCCCAGCGCCGCGTACACCGTCGCCCCCAGGTCTTCAATCGACACCGGACGGTCCGCCGGCTCCCCGGCCTGCGCATCGCTTTTCCCCACAACCAATCCACCCCGCACCCCAGCCCCGGCCAGCGCTACCGCGAACCCGCGCGGCCAGTGGTCGCGCCCGCCGGAAAAGTTCAGCTTCGGCGTCCGCCCGAAATCGCCAATCACCAGCACCAGCGTCGTCGCGAGCAATCCCCGCTGTTGCAAATCCTCCAGCAACGCCGGGAACGCCTGGTCGAAGTCCGTCGTGATTCGCTTGGCCCCCTTCTCGTGCTCCCGGTGTGTATCGTAGCCGCCGTGGAACACCGTCGCCAGCCGTGTCCCGGATTCAATCAGCCGCCGCGCCAGCAGGCATCCCTGCCCCACCCCCGTCCTTCCATACGCGTCCCGCAGCTTGTCCGGCTCGGCGTGAATGTCGAACGCCTTCCGCGCCGCCGGTGACGCAATCAGCTCCATCGCCTTCGCCGAAAACTCATCCATATCGCTCAACAGTGGCGATGCCGTCCGCCGCGCGAACTCCCCATCCATCTTCGCCAGTAACTCCCGCCGCGCCCGCCCCTCTTCCTCGGTCACCCCCGCCGGCAGCGTCAAATCCTTCACCGCAAACCCCTTCGCGTTCGGATCCCCCGTCACAAATGGATCGTGCGCCGGCCCAAGGAATCCCGCCTCCGCCGACAGGTCCTTATCCGGTATCGCCACATACGGCGGCAATCCGTTCCGCCCGCCCCACTCCTTGGAAACCACCGACCCATAGCTCGGCTGCAGCAGGTCGTTCCTCGGCTTGGTCCCGCTCAGAATATACTGCCGCGCCCGCTCATGGATCGCCTCATCGGAATGCATCGAACGGATCACCGCGAACTTCCCGAACGCCTTCGCCGTCCGCGGCAACAACCCCGAAAAATGCACCCCCGGCACCGTCGTCGCCACGCTCCCGAAACTCCCTCGCACATCGTGCGGAGCCTCCGGCTTGGGATCGAAAAAGTCCAGTTGGCTCGCCCCGCCATTCTGGAAAATCACGATACAAGCCCGCTCACTCTTCCCCTTCTCCGCCGCCAGCAGCGTACCCAACTCCAACCCGCCAAACCCCAGCGACCCCAGGCGCAAAAAATCGCGTCTCATCCATCCACTCATTCCGCGCCTCCCTTCAATAGTTCAGTTGAAATTCCTTGGAAACCAGCGTAGCCCATAACAACCCCTCCAGCGCCTTCCGCCGGTTCTTTCCTTCCCGCAAATACGCAACCCCCGCGCCCAACTCCCGCTCATTCGGCCTCCGCGCAAACGCCCGCTCGTAGAGCGCCGTTACAGCTTCCCCTTCCGGCAGTTTCTCCCACGCGGCCAGAATGTTGTCCTTCTCCTCCACCTTCGTCTGAATCGTCTTCCCGTTCATCAGATGCAGCGTCTGCGCCAGCGTCGGCGCTCCCGCCCGCTCGCACAAAATGTCCCGCCGCGGAAAGCCGAACGTCACCAGAAACGGGTCCGGCCCGTCGGGCATATATACGTCCATCGCCCGCGTCCCCTTCGGATGCCACATATAGCTGTGCTCGGCCCCGGCCACCTGCGAAAGCGAATCCAACAGTACCTCCGCCGGTAGTTTCCGCGGCTGATACCGCGCAAACAACATCCGCTCCAATCCCTCCGGCGCATCGCCCCCGCGCCGCGAGGAAAGCTGATACGTCCGAGAGTTCAGAATCACCCGGTGCAGCGACTTCAGCCGGAATCCGCTCTTCACAAAATGTTCCGCCAGCCGGTCCAGCAACTCCGGATTCGTCGCCGGATTGCTCATCCGGAAGTCATCGAACGGCTCCACGATCCCCGTCTGGAAATACTCATGCCAGATGCGGTTCACCGTCGCCCGCGCAAAGTAGGGATTCTCCGCCGCCGTCACCCACTTCGCCAGCGCCTCCCGCCGGTCCTCCGCGTCTCCACCCATCACCGCCCCGCCCAACAACTTCGGCGCCACCGGCCGCTTCGTCACCGGATGCTCCACTTCCCCCTCGTCTTCCAGATACCACGTCCGCCGGTACTCACCGATCCCGTGCTTCACCCGCATCCGCGCGAAGAACGCCGAAAGTCCATAAAAATCGTCCTGGGTAAAGTTCTCCAGCGGATGGTTATGACACTCCGCGCACTCCAGCCGAACACCCAGAAACAGCCGCGTCACCGTCGGCACCGCCCGGTTGGTCTCAAACTTCTTCAGCATGAAATCGGTTGCCGGCGCCCAGAACGCTGTGGCCGGTACCAGAAAGGAATCTCCCTGGCTCGTCAGGATCTCCCGCACCATCTGGTCGTACGGCCGGTCCTCTCGCAACCAGTCGCGGATCCACTCCTTGAACGTCCCCATCGCCCGCCCCTGCGAGTTCAACTGGTGGTTCCGGAACCAGTCCTCAAACTTCACCGTCCAGTACGACGCATACTCCTCCCGCCCCAGCAGCGTTTCAATCAGCCGCGCCCGGTCCGGCCGCGCCAAAAACGCCCGCGTCTCCTCCGGCAACGGTGGCCGCCCGATCGTATCCAGATACACTCGCCGCAAGAACTCGTTGTCCGTCGTCAATGGCGCCGGTGCCACCTGCATCCGCCGCAGCCTCGCTCCAACAAGTTCATCCACAAAATTGTTCCCGCCCAACTCCGCCACCGCGCCCGCTCCGCCCGGCGTCACACTCACCCGCATCGCCGCCACCTGCCCCATCCCCCGCGCCAGCACCGTCGTCATTCCCCGCGCTCCGGCCCGCACCACCCCGTCCCCTACCCGCGCCACGTTCTCATCGCCCGACGAATAGCGAACCTCCCGCGTCATGTCTCGCGTCGTCCCGTCGGACAACCGGCCAATCACCGCCACCGCCTGCTCCCCTGCCTGCAGCACCGCCTCCCGCGGATAGATCTCCAGCCGTGTCAGCCGCGCCCCGCCCGAGGCCAGTTTCGCCCCTTGGCGCAGCCACGCCACCAGCGTCTTGTACTCCTCGCTCTCCCGCGTCATCAGCCGCCCGCCTCCGTGCGGCGCGTCGAATAGCGGCTTCCGCAGCAGCAGACTCTTCTCCGGCTCCGCCCCGTTCACCCGCCTCATCACCATCCCGTGGTCCGCCTCCACGTCATAGCCGAACAGCGAGAGTTTGAACCCGTTCTGTCCCGCCGGCGAGCCGTGGCAGCCCGATCCATTGCACCCTTTAATAGTCAAAATGGAGAGAATATCCGGTGAAAATCGCGGTTCCAATTGGCCCGCCGTCTGGTCCCGCACCTCCACCCGCACCCGCCCCTCTCCGCACCGCACTTCCGCCTTGCCCGGCGCCTTGCCCACCACCCGCGCCCCTTCCACCGCCACCACCCCGGGCCGCGAAGAAACCAGCGCGCATCCCGCAAATACCATCTGCTGCCCGGCTCCCGGCCCTGCCAACACCACTCCCTGCGGCTCCAGCGCCGCCCCACGCACCGCCACGGCCATCACCAACAGCCAGCGCGACATCCCGACAGTCTATGTAATGCGCGGGGCCCCGGGCAACTCCGCAAATAGCACTCCGCAAATAGCCTTAAACTAACTTCATGCTCCTGGGTCCCAACTGGATTCTTAGACGCTTTTTCCCAATTTGCCTCGCCTTTGCTTCCCTCACCCTCGCCCAGCCGTGGACGCTCTCCTCCTCCACCGTCCGCGAAGGCGAACCCGTGCGCATCGAATTTGCCCCCTCCCCCACGCCCCGCATCGTCCGCGCCGGCCCCCGCTTCCTCGCCATCGCTCCTCCCGGATCCACCTCCCTCACGCTCCCCCCCTTGCCTCCCGGCACCTACCCGCTCAACTTTACTCCCGCCCGCACGCCTCGACTCTTGACCGTCGAAGGCGATCCGCTCCCGGAAGCCACCGTCACCGATTTCTGGCTCCCCCAGTCCGCTCAATCGCCCCGCCGCCACGTCCTTGTCTCCGACGGCCGCGTCACCATCGACTCGCATCCCCTCGCCGCCTCCAATGTCCTCGCCGCCGCCCCCATCGATTGGAACGCCGACGGCCTCACCGACCTCCTCCTCGCCTCTCGCGACGGCATTCACATCGCCCTCGCCACACCCTCCGGCGACTTCCCGGAATACCTCCCCTTCGCCCCTGCCCCGCCCGCCAACGCCGAAGTCACCAACCTCGTCCCCGGCGATTGGAACAACGACGGCGCCATCGATCTCCTCCTCGGCACCTCCACCGGCATCGCTCTTTATGAGGGGCCCCAGCCACACCAGCCCCGCTTCTTCGAAACCGCCTACCGCCTCCCCGCCGGCTCCCCCGAAATCGATTGGAATTCCGACGGACTCCCCGACCTCCTTGTCGCCAAACTCTCGAAGGATTCCCTTCTCCCCGCCGTCTGGCTCGGCAACGGCACCGGCGGCTTCTTCCCGCAATCCATCCCCCGTCACGAACAACCCCAAGTCCTCGCCCTCTCCGGACAGCCCAGCCCCCGTGAAGCCACCGTTTGGGGCGACACCGCCAACGGCAAAATCTACACCGTCGCCGGCAACGGCAACTTCGGCTTCTCCGGCGATGGCGGCCCCGCCGCTTCGGCTCAAATCGCGCTTCCCCATACTTTCGCCGCTGACCCCGCCGGCAACGTCTACTTCTCCGACTACGGCAATCTCCGCATTCGCAAGCTCGACCCCACCAATAAGCTCATCACCACCGTCGCCGGAGCCGGCCTCTCCGGCACCATCGGCGATGGCATTCCCGCGAATACCGCCTTCCTCAATCAACCCCGGGGTATCGCCTTCGACGGCGACGGCGTGCTCTATATCGCCGATGCCAACAACAGCAGGGTCCGCAGGGTCGATCCGGGTACCGGCTACATCTCCACCATCGCCGGCACGGGCGCTTTCTCCTCTGGCCCGGACGGCGGTATTGCCACCAGCACCCCGCTTCATCAGCCCGGCGGCGTCGCTCACGATGGCGCCGGCAATCTCTACATCGCCGAAACCGCCGGCTACAGAATTCGCAAAATCACCCTGCATAACCTCCTCATCTCCACCGTCGCCGGCACCGGCCAGCCCGGCTTCAGCGGCGATAACGGCCCCGCCTCGCAAGCCCAGATTGGCCCCCCATCGGCCATCACCACGGACACTTCCGGCCATATCTACTTCTCAGACGCCTTTAACCACCGCATCCGCCGCATCGACGCTAATACCGGCATCATCACCACCGTCGCCGGCAACGGCACCCAGGCCGCCGGCGGCGAAGGCACCCTCGCCACCGCCACCCCCCTCCATGGCCCCGCCGGACTCCGCGTCCTCCCCGGTGGCGTCATCTACTTCGCCGAGTACGGAGCCCACCGCATCCGCCGCGTCTCCGGCGGCATCATCACCACCATCGCCGGTGCAGGCACCCAAGGCTACGGCGGCGACAACGGCCCGGCCCTCCTCGCCCTGCTCAACCAGCCGTCCGACATTCTTTTCGATAGATCCGGCAATCTCTACATCGCCGACTCCGGCAATCAACGAATCCGCTTCGTCGATCGCTCCTCCCCCGTTATCACTTTCGCCGCACCCGCCGCCTACTTCAGCCACACCGCCACCACTGGTTCCATGGCCTTCACCACCTCCCCGGCCGGCACCGCCTGGACCGCCGTCAAGGACGCCCCCTGGCTCTCCCTCACCAACTCCTCCGGCACCGGCAGCGGTTCCCTCGCCTTCTCCTTCTCCCCCAACACCTCCCTTCACAGCCGGTCTGCCACCGTCACCCTCAACAACTTCTTCTCCTTCACCGTCACCCAGGCTGGTGTACCCGCCGCGCTCTCCGAATCCGCAAAAATGATCTCCACCGCCGCAGGCTCGGCGACGCTCAGCCTCACCGTTCCCGCAGGCACACCCTGGACCGCCGCCGCCACCTCCCCCTGGCTCACCGTCTCCCCCGCCAGTGGCACTGGCCCGGCCACCGTCACCTATTCCTTCACCGCCAATGCATCGGCAACCGCCCGCGTCGCCGCCCTTGTCGTCGCCGGCCGCCGCTTCTCTCTCACCCAGATCGGCACCTCCGGCAACTACTCCCCGTTTGGCGCTGTCCCCCCGGGCTTCATCCAACCCATCATCGGCGCCGGTCCCTACGGCGTCTCCGGCGACGGCGGCCCCGCCATCGACGCCCGCATCGAGCTCCCGAACCGCATCGTCGTCGATTTCAATGGCAATACGCTCCTCTTCGGCAACGGGATCCGCCGCGTCGACGCCGCCACCGGAATCATCACCTCGCTCCCCGGCATCAACCCCGTCCAGGTCACCGACGGCGCCGTCGACCCCAAGGGCAACATCTTCATCGCCGATAGCAACTTCGACTATATTCGCCGCATCGACGCCGTCACCGGCGCCGCCTCCATCATCGCCGGCAACGGCACCCGCGCTACGACCGGCGACGGCGGACCCGCCTCGGCCGCCAGCGTCGCCTACCCCGTCAGCATCGCCGTCGACAACCTCGGCAACGTCTACTTCCTCGAGTTCTTCGAATGCCGCATTCGCCAGATCCACGCCGAAACCGGCATCGTCCGCACCGTCGCCGGCCTGGGCGCCTGCGGCTTCTCCGGCGATAACGGCCTCGCCGTCTCCGCCCGTTTTGACCGCTCCAACCGCATCAGTCTCGACGCCAACGGCGACATCTATCTGGTCGACGCCTTCAATGTCCGCATTCGCAAAATCACTGTCGCCACCGGTGTCATCACCACCTTCGCTGGCAATGGTACTTCCGCGTGGTCCGGCGACGGCGGCCCCGCCCCTCTCGCCGGCTTCAACGCCCCTGGAACCATTGGCCAGGGCCCGGACGGCGCTTTCTACATCCGCGAAGCCTACCGGCTCCGCAAAGTCGCCCCAGGAACCAACATCATCTCCACCATCGGCGGCACCGGCGGCCTTGACTACTCCGGCGATGGCGGCCCGGTAGCTGCCGCACAGATCGGAACGCAGTACGACATGAATACCGATGCCTTTGGCAACCTCTATTTGGCCCATCCAGGTACCAATTCCAACCGCATTCGCTTCGTCAGCCAGTTTGTCCCCCAGTCCACCCTCGCCGCCCCCTCCGCCTCTGTCCCGCCCACGGCTGGCACCGGCACAGTCGGCATCGCCATCTCCCCCGCCGGCGCCGCATGGACCACCTATAGCTCCGCTCCCTGGCTCTCCGCCTCGCCCTCCGGCCAGGGCAACTCCGTCACGTTCTCTTACCTCGCCAACACCGGCCTCCCTCGCTCCGCAACCCTCCTCATCGGCGATCAGATCTTCACCGTGAACCAGGCCGCCGGTTCCATGCCCGCCATCCTCTCCGCTTCCCCCGCCAACCCTACCGGCTCCCCCCAAACCCTCTCTATCGTCGTCCAGGACCCCGACGGTCGCGCCGACCTCAACCGCATCCACTTTGCCATCGCCGATTCCCCAACCGCCCTCACCAACGCCTGCACCGGCTTCTGGGACCGCACCACCAACGCCCTCTTTCTCTCCAATGACGCCAACTCCGCCACCGCCGGTCCGCTCCCGCTCGGCGGCCCCGGCACCCTCCAGAACGCCCAGTGCACCCTCTCCGGCGCCGGATCGTCCCTCCCCGCTGGCACCGGTACCAGCCTGACCCTGAACCTCAACCTTTCTCTCCGCGGTGCGTTCTCCGCCAACGTCCACAAAATCTTCGCCTCCGCCCGCGATACCGCCGCCAACGACTCCGGCTGGACCCAAACCGGCATCTGGTTCCCCACCAGCCGCAATCGCGCTCCCGCCCTCGTCTCCCTCGCCTCCGAATTCGTCGAACACCAGGTCCGGCGCCTCGCCATACGCGTCCGCGACCTCGACGGCCATGCCAACATCTCCCGCGTCTCCATTCTTCTCGCCGCCGCGCCACCCCCCTCCACTGGCGCCTGCCACAGCTTCTACGACCACACCGCTCCCGCCATGTTCCTCTATAGCGCCGACCTCCTCACCATCTACGGCCCCATCCCCCTCAATAGCGGAAACGGATCCATGAATGGCACCTGTGCCGTCAACGGCTTCGCCTCCGTTACTCCGGAAGCCAATGGCACCGACCTGACCCTCAGTGTCAACTACAGCATCCTGAACGTCGGCCCGATCTCCCAGAAGATCTTCGTCTCCGTCAGAGACCTCCAGGGCAACGACACCGGCTGGCTCGAAGCCGGCGCCTGGTACCTCCCCACCACCCCTGTCGCCCCTGCCATCCAAAAAATCACCACCTCTCCCCAGTCGCTCTCCGTCCTCGCCAACGACGCAAATGGCTCCGGCGACATCGCCCGCATCGAGTTCCTCCTCGGCGACTCCACCGCCTCCCTCCAAAACGTCTGCGCCGGCTACTTCGACGAATCCTCCAAAACCTTCGTCCTCTTCAACGACGCCGGCGCCCCCACCGCGTCTCTGGAAAACTCCCAGTGCACACTCAACGCCGCCGGCGCCCCCGCCTTCACCGCCGGCCTCTCCACTCTCCAAATTCATCTCCCCCTCGACCTCAAGCCCGCCTTCGCCGCCTCCCCCCGCACCGTCTACGCGCGCGTTCGTGACGATGCCGGCAACACCAGCCCTTGGCTCTCCGCCGGCACCTGGCCCCTCGCCCTCAACGCCCCTGCCGGCCCCTCCCTCTCCGCCACGCCCCCCATCAGCGGCGCCGGTGCCGAAAAGACCTTCACCATCCACATCGATCATCCCGACGGCGCCCAACTCATCGACGTCGCCAATGTTCTCATCAACCGTGTCCTCGACGGCCGCAACGCCTGCTACATCGCCTACTCCCGCCCCCTCGGCGTGCTCTACCTCGTCGCCAACGAGGGCCCGCCCGCCCTCTCCCAGGGCCTCGTCCTCGGCGCCGCAGGCTCGGTCCAGAACTCCCAATGCCGCATCAACGCCGCCGCCTCTTCCGCCGCAGCCAGCGCCAACCGCCTCACCCTCACCCTCAACGTCACCTTCTTCGCCCCCCTCGCCGGAAATAACGTTGTCTACACCGCCGCCCGCGACACCGCCGGATCCAACTCCGGCTGGCGCACCCAGGGCGTCCATCAGGTCCCCTTCACCCGCACCTACCCCGATGCCATCGCCGTCTCCCCCGCCTCCGGCACCGCTGCCACCCAACTCTTCGAACTCACTTACGACGACGCCTCCGCCGCCACCAATCTCCAAACCGCCTGGATGCTCATCAACACCGCCATCGACGGCCGCCAGGCCTGCTACATCGCCTACTATCGCCCCGCCAATCTCCTCTACCTCATCCCCGATAACGGCGACGGCACCCAGGCCACCTCCGTCCCCCTCTCCGGCAGCAACACCATCGAAAACAGCCAGTGCCGCATCGAAACCGCCACCGCCTCCGCCACCACCTCCGGCCAGCGCCTGACGCTCCGCATCCCCATCCAGTTCAAGCCCGCATTCTCCGGCCCCAAAGGCATCTGGTCCGCCGTCGCCACCACCAACAGCGCCGCCGTCAGCCCCTGGCAAGCCCTCGGCGCATGGGTCATTCCCCAGCCATGAAAACAACTCTGCTCGTACTCATCTCCCTCTCCCCCCTCGCCGCCCAGGCCCTCCCCGTCGTCCCGTTCCAATCGGACCCGGAACAACTCTTCCGTAGCCTCCGCAATCGCACCCCGCCCACACCCGCGACGGACTGCCGGGCCCTGGATCTCTGGGAGTGCCACCCGGACGAACCGCGGCGCGCCCAGGATATCGCCCTGCGCTGGGTCCAACTCGATACCGACCCCCAACTGGAGGCAATTCTCACCCTCCACGCCGAAGCCGAAGACTCCAATGTCGCCTATGTCTTCGACCGCGCGGCGACCTGGAACCTCGTCGGATCGTTCTTCTGCCGGCGCAACCGGTGCGACGTCGACCAGATGATTCGCGTCCACAAACGCACCCTCGATTCTCCCCCGCTTTTGATCTGCTATCGCGACCTCGGCGGCAGCGGCACGGTGACATTCGTCAACCAAGTCTTCCACCTCCGCGCCGGCCAACTCTGGCCGGTCTTTCAGCTCGCCACCTATGAATATTGGCCGTTCGGCAACGCACAATCCCGTATCCGCAAAGTACGCGCTTCCGATCGTCGCCTCGTCATCCATACCATCGAGGAGAGGCCCCCCGGCTCGGCGCCTCGCAACACCTGCGAAGTCTGGCAATGGGACGCGCCGAAGTTCACCTTCACAACGAATGCGGCCGAACGCAAACAGTACTGCCAGGACGCCACCGGGAAGCCCATCCCGGGACAATCGTACCCAGTCAGCCTCTCACTGCTCCCCTGAACCTCACCGCCCCACCGGCTCCACCGAAACATCCGAAAACACCGCCGTATCCGTCGCCTCCGCCTTGTGCGAGCACACGCCCAACCCCACCAGCAGCGGATTCCCCAACGGCAGCAGCGTGTGCGCCAACTCCTTCGGCTCTGCCCCGTCCTTCCCCACAAACACCGTGATCGTCGACCCCTGCCGCACCAGCTTCAGCCGGAACTCCCCCGGCCCCGCCGAGGGAAAGTCCGCCGCGTTCGTCACGTCCCCCTTCACGTTCCGCCACTGCATCGCCGGCATCCCGTCACCATGGATCACCAGGTCGATATAGGCCGAGTCGCCCCCCGTCGTCTGCCGCAACACAATCCCCGCCTTCCGGTGCGGCACACCCTGCCCCAGAAACTTCACCGTCGCCCGTACCGTGAAGTTCCCCGTCACCTCCCGCCAGGCAAACTGAAACTGGTCCGCCCGCGCCCACATGTTCTCCCCCGCCCCCGTTATCCGGTACTCCCCCTTGGCGGCATCATAAACCGTGGTCCCGCGAATGGCCGGGTTCCCCACATCCCCTGCGTTGGTGAAGATCCCCAACTGTCCCCAACAACAACAGGCCGCCAACACCAGCGTCACAATCCGCATAAAGGAAAATCCCCCGTAAACGACATATAATCACAATCGACCACCAAGGAGAACCGAATGGCATTTAACCGGCGACACTTTTTCTATGGCAGCCTGCTCGCAGGCGCCGTCCCCGCTGCGGGTTTTGGCAGCGCCGCTTCCCTGAAATCACTGGGCTATAAGTCCCCCAACGAGAAGCTCAATTTCGCCGCAATTGGCTCCGGCGGACAGGGCGCGTCCAACATTCGCGCCGCCTCCCCCACCGAAAATATCGTCGCCCTCTGCGACGTCGACGACCGCCGCGCCGCCGAGACCTTCAAGAACTTCCCCAAGGCCCCCACCTACCGCGACTTCCGCAAAATGCTCGACAAGGAAGCCAACAACATCGACGCCGTCATCGTCGCCACCCCCGACCATATGCACGGCATGGCCGCCATGTGGTGCATGGAACGTAACAAACACGTCTACGTCCAGAAACCCCTCGTCCGCACCGTCTGGGAAGCCCGCCAACTCCGCGAAGCCGCCGCGAAGTATCGCGTCGCCACCCAAATGGGCAACCAGGGCTACTCCAATGAAGGCACCCGCCAGTGCGCCGAAATGATCTGGAACGGCGACATCGGCGCCGTCACCGAAGTCCACGCCTGGTCGGACCGCCCGCTCTGGCCCCAAGGCATCACCGAGATTCCCAAGGAAGAACCCGTCCCCCCCACCCTCGATTGGGACCTCTGGCTCGGCGTCGCCGAAAAGCGTCCCTTCACCGCCGCCGGCCGCACCCAACCCGACCGCTGGGGCAGCTACTTCTACCTCCCCTTCGCCTGGCGCGGCTTCTACGATTTCGGCGCCGGCGCCCTCGGCGATATGGCCTGCCACATCCTCGGCGCGCCCAATATGGCCCTCCACCTCTCCAAACGCAAAATCATTGGCGTCGAGTGCATCAAGAAGGAGGGCGTCAGCCCCTTCCAGTTCCCCAAAGCCTCCGTCATCCGCTTTGACTTCGCCGCCTACGGCGACATGCCCGCCCTCAAGGTCTTCTGGTACGACGGCATGAAGGCCAACCCCAAGGTGGAAGGCGTTCCCGAAGGCGAGTGGGTCGGCGATCCGCCCTCCCTCCGGACCGCCGGCGGCCCCGGCCAGGCACGCCGCGATGCCGGCGCCTCCCGCTCCGGCGTAGCTGACTTCCGCTCCCCCGGCCGCGTCTTCAACGCCGCCGACTTCGCCGCCCTCAAGGCCGCCCCGGAAGCCGATCTCCGCTTCCCCACCCCCAACGGCAGCGTCTTCAAAGGCGACAAAGGCATCCTCACCACCGGCACCTACGGCGAAGTCACTCGCCTCCTCCCTGTCGAAAAGATGAAGGATTACACCATGCCCCCGCCCATGTTGACCCGCTCTCCCGGCCACATGCGCGACTTCATCCGCGCCTGCAAGGGCGGCGATCCGGCCTGTTCCAACTTCGACGTGGCCGCCCCCTTTGTCGAGTGGATGCTCCTCGGCGTCATTGCCCTCCGCAACGAAGGCAAGCTCGAATACGACCCCGACAAAATGCGCATCACCAACAACCCCGAAGCCAACAAACAGCTCAAACCCACCTTCCGCAAAGGCTGGGAATTCCACCCCGTGAAGAGCTAATCCTCCCGCTCCGGGGCCGCGTTCCTGAAATGCGCGGCCCCGGAAAAGTCGGTCCGCAACACGATAGGATGGTGTCTCCCAGCAGACCCCATGCCAACCCGCCGCCACTTCCTCGCCACCTCCGCCGCTACCCAAATCGCCGCCGCCCAGCCAGCCCCATCCCCAAACACCCCCTCCGTCTACGCCCGCCTCGGCATCCGCCCCGTCATCAACGGCGTCGGCGTCGTCACCCACTTGGGCGGCTCCCTCATGCACCCCGATGTCTCCCGCGCCATGCAGGAGGCCACCCGCTGCTTCATCCCTCTCAACGAACTCCAGGCCAAGGTCGGCGCCCGCATCGCCGAGCTCCTCCACGCCGAAGCCGCCATGGTCACCTGCGGCTGCGCCTCCGCCATCACCATGGCCACCGTCGCCTGCGTCGCCCAGGGCGATCCCCAAAACCTCAAGCGCCTCCCCGATACCACCGGCATGCGCAACGAAATCATCCAGCAGAAGTCCCACCGCGGTGGCTACGAACAGCAGATGCTCCTCGTCGGCACCAAAATCGTCTGGGTGGAAACCAAGGCCGAACTCGAAGCCGCCATCTCCCCCCGCACCGCCATGATGTTCTTCTACAACGAGATGGAGCCCGAAGGGAAAATCTCCCGCCAGGAATGGATCGAGGTCGGCAAACGCCGCGGCATCCCCACCTTCAACGACGCCGCCTCCGACGCCACCCCCCGCGACCGCCTCTTCCAGTACCAGAAGGAGGGCTTCGATCTCGTCGCCTTCTCCGGCGGCAAAGCCATCCGCGGCCCCCAGTCCTCCGGCATCCTCATGGGCCGCAAGGACCTCATCGCCGCCGCCCTACCCGGCTTTAACCCCTTCGCCGGAATCGGCCGCGGCATGAAGGTCGGCAAGGAGGAGATGATCGGCCTCCTCGCTGCCCTCGAACGCTACCTCCAGGCCGATCACGACAGCGAATACAAAGAACTCGAATCCCGCGTCGCCGAAATCCGCGACGGCCTCGCCTCCATCCCCGGCCTCTCCACCGAACGCTACGTCCCCCCCATCGCCAACCACGTCCCCCACGTCCTCGTCAGCTGGCCGGAATCCGCCTTCCCCCTCAAAACCGCCGATGTCACCCGAAACCTCATCCAGGGCGAGCCTTCCATCGCCGTCTCCGGCTTCGGCGAACGCCGCCTCAAAATCTCCGTCTGGATGATGCAGCCCGGCGAACACAAAATCGTCCTCGCCCGCCTCCGCGAGATCTTCAAACCCGCCTGACCCCCATGCGCCCTCTCCTCGCCCTCCTTACCCTCGCCTCCCTCCACGCCCTCGAACGCCCCGGCGTCGAGTTCAAGGTCTACCAGTTCCCGCCCACCCAGATTCCCACCATCGACGGCAAACCCAACGATTGGGCCCAGGTCCCCGCCTCCTACGCCATCGGGATCGACCAGCTCAAAGACACCGTCTACAATTCCGCCATCAACAAACGGGACCTCGACGTCTCCGTCAAAGTCGGTTGGGTCAAAGGACTCAATCGCCTCTACGTCCTCTATGAAGCCTCCGACGACTACTGGGACTTCCGCCGCGCCGATCGCCACAACGATATCTTCGAACTCGTCGTCGATGGCGACCTCTCCGGCGGCCCCCTCATCGCCGGCTCCCACCCCAATAAGTCCCTCTCCCCCGCCCAGGCTTTCTTTTCCTTCCACGGCGTCCACGCCCAGAACTACCACATCTTTACTCCGGCCCCCGACCGCGATTGGGCCTTCGTCTGGGGCTGCCAGCCCTGGATCAAGGAACTCCCCTGGGCCAACGCCGCCTACGACTACAACTTCTCCCACGGCCAACCCGGCAAGCTCACCCTGGAGTTCTGGATCACCCCCTTTGACTACGCCCCCTTCGAAGGGCCCGCCCGCGCCGTCGTCTCCCAACTCACCGAAAACAAAATCATCGGCCTCTCCTGGGCCGTCCTCGATTACGACAACGTCGACGCCGCCAATAACGACGCCTTCTGGAACCTCTCCCACAAGACCTCCATGTTCGGCGACGCCAGCGACCTCGTCGCTTTCCGCCTCATGCCCCTTGAACCGGCCCTCACCAAACCCATCCAGGCCCGCTGGTCCTACAGAATCCTCGATCTTGATCGCAGCTCCGTCGCCTTCCTCGATCAATCCTCCGGTCAGGTCACCGCCCGCCGCTGGCTCTTCGGCGACGGCCAGTCCTCCACCGAACAGCACCCCGTTCATACCTACGCCACGCCCGGCGAATACATCGTCACCCTGGAAATCGAAGGCCCCGCCGGCAAATCCCGCTGGACCAAGGTCCGCGATATCGTCTTCAAATAGAAGTGGTACCATCGCCATCAGGATGTGCCCCCGCTCCTCTCGCCGCGCCTTCCTCGCCGCCGCTCTCGGCGCCAGGAACTCTTTCGCTGATTCCCTCCCGCCCGTCCGCGAAATCCGCCGCGGCGGCATGGTCTATCGCCAACTCGGCCAGACAAATATCGACGTCTCCCTCCTCTCCTTCGGCTCCCACACCGACCCTCGCTTCAAGAAGAAGGTGGAGAACGGCAACGTCCTCCTCCCCGACGGTCAGGCCCGCCGCGATCGCCTCATCGCCCGCGCCCTCGACCGCGGCATCAACCTCATCGATACCTACGAGAACGAAGGCCAGTGGCAACCCCTCGCCGGCCTCCTCAAAGGCTCCGCCCGCCGCCACAAAGCCCTTGTCTCCCTCTGCCGCCAGTTCCCCATGTTCGTCGGCGAAAATATCGATAACGCCGCCCGCCTCTTCGGCCACGTCGACCTCTATCGCATCTACCTCTCCGATGGAAAATCGGTCGATGCCAAAGCCCTCGCCGATTGGGACGTCCTCCGCAAAGCCAAACAGGCCGGCAAAGTCCGCGCCATCGGCATCTCGACCCACGACGAGGGCATGATGCTCTCCGCCCTCCGGGAACTCGAAGGAATTGACTACTTCATGTTCCCCTACAACTTCATCCACGCCCGCGCCGACTATTCCGAGTTCCTCCCCGAAGCCGCCCGCCGCGGCGTTGGCCTCATCGCCATCAAACCCCTCGCCGCCGGCTCCATCGTCAAACTCGACCCCAAGGCGAAACAAACCACCAGCCCCGAACGCGACTTCGTCCAGCTCTACCAGGCCAAGTATCGCCCCCTCCTCCCCTCCGTCGTCGCCAACCTCACCAAGAGCCTCGACCAACTCCCCGACGAGTCCCTCTGCCAGGCCGCCCTTCGCTTCGTCTACTCCCGCCCCTTTATCACCGCCGCCATGCCCGGCATGTTTGAGGAGGAAACCCTCGAAGATAACGTCGCCGGCCTCACCCGCCAGCTCGACCTCACCCGGCCCGAACGCGCCGCGCTTGACGCCGCCTCCCGCTTCGCCCTCTCCACTAACCGCGCCTGGCTCCCCAGGCACTACCAATGGCTCGATCAACGCTGGCAGGGCTGATCTTCACCGTCGGCACCCTCGCCGCCCAGTCGCCCCAACTCAAACAGGCCGGCGTCTGCTCCCGTTGTCACGTCGCCCAGGTCCTGGAGTGGTCCGTCGCCGCCAAACACGTCGCCGCCTCCACCACCTGCCAGGCCTGCCACGGCCCCAGCGCTCCCCACGTCGCCAACGAACGCAATCAGGTCAAGCCGGACTTCCCTTCCCCCTCCTGCCAGACCTGCCATAGCTCCGGTTGCCCCAAAACCAAACAGACCGCCAACTGCGCCGGTTGCCACCACCCCCACGCCGTTTCTAACCCCAACGATCGCCAACTCCGCCAGGCGTCCGAAACCGTCGACCCCGCCGCCGCCACCTACGCCGCCCAAATGCGCGAAGGCGAACGCCTCGTCGCCCTCCGCTCCTGGCCCCAGGCCCTTGCCGCCTTCTCCGCCGCTCTCTCCGCCCGCCCCAATGACCGCCGCGCTGCCGCCCGCCGCCTCATGGTCGAACGGCGCATCAGCCCCGCACTCCCCGGCCTGGAAATCGTCGGCAATGACTTCGACCCCGCCTCCGGCCTCCCCCTCCTCGTCCGCATCCCCCTTCTGGGCCTCGACCTCCGCCTCGTCCCCGCCGGCGAATCCGACATCGGTTCCGACGCCTGGCCTGCTTCCCAACCCGTACATTCCGTCTATACCGAGCCCTTTTACCTCGGCCTCTATGAGGTCACCCAGCGCCAGTGGTCCGCTCTCGGCGTCGAAAACCCCAGCACCGTCAAAGGCGATAGCCTCCCCGTCCACAATGTCTCCTGGCAGGACGCCGCCGCCTGGATCGCTAAACTGAACGAACGTACCGGCGGCCGCTTCCGCCTCCCCACCGAGGCCGAATGGGAACGCGCCGCCCAACCCGCCACCTCCCCCCTCTTGGATCGCGCCTGGTACCGTGCCAACTCCGCCATCGCCCCCGCCGCCCCCTTCCGCGAGTCCAACGCCTACGCCCCGCGCCCCGTCGGTTCGAAACTTCCCAACCCGCTCGGCTTCTTTGACATGCAGGGCAACATCGCCGAGTGGTGTTCTTCTCTCTTCCGCCCCTATCCCTGGACCCCAGCCGCGGATCGGGAAAGCCTCTCCGCCCCCGGCCTCCGCTCCGTCCGCGGCGGTGCCTTCGCCGACGGCCCGGACCTCCTCCACCCCGCCTTCCGCCACAGCGAACGCCCCGCCCGCCGCTCCCCTTGGATCGGCTTCCGCCTCGCCCGCTAGCCGCGCAATTCGGCTCGTCGGGACCGGTTTGCGGAGAATAAACGCCCCATTCTCCGCATAAAATGCCGATTTTGTACGTTTCCCAGCGCGACAAGGGGCCCCCGGGCCCCACCGAAACACCCTGCTGCAGATTGGGAGCAAGGCGATCCACGCATCCGAGCCGGCGCGTTCGATTTGGCAAGTGCGGCAACTCTGGATCGGGCGAACCTGTACAGTGGGATGCACACTTGGGGAGATGGAACTGAATGCCACGGAACTGCGCCGTCGTATCCTGTCGCTGCTCGATGAACTACCCGGCGAGGGGATCGTCATCACCAAGCATGGCAAGGCGCTGGCCCGGCTGGTCCCCATACGCGAGGCGCGGAAAGGACGGTATGTGACGGGTCCTATGGTCCCGAGCAAAGGCCGGCCCGGCCTGCTGTGCCCAACGACGGAGAATCCGTATGACCTCGTTATTTGATTGACATCAACGTCTGGCTGGGACTGAGTTGGGGGTTGCATCCGTCGAGCGTAGCCGCCTGCGCTTGGCTGGCCGGGTTGGGCCGGGGAAATGTGCGGCTGCTGTTCTGCCGGGTTACCCAATTGGGCCTATTGCGGTTGCTCACAAATGAGCAAGTCATGGGCGGGAGCGTTCTGACCGTCGCGGAGGCGTTCGCGGCGTTTGACCGGTGGCAGGAGGATCCGCGTGTGGAGTTGGTTGCGGAACCTGGCGCTGCGGAGTCGCTGTTTCGGCTGGGAGCCAAGGAGGACGCCGGAAAGCGCGCGACAAAGGGAGTGATGGATGCGTATTGGGCAGGATTTGCCGCGGCGGAAGGGGCGACGCTGGTGACTTTCGATAAAGCTCTGCAGAAGCTGGCGAAGCGGGCGGGCGCCCGGAGCCTTTTGTTATCGCATGGAAGGCGCGGGAGTTTGGAAAACTCGTCACGGCGAAGCGGCCGCGCTAGGGTGAGCACACATTCGCGAAAGGAAAACAGTGACGATAGGACAAATGCACCAGTGGCCGCCCACGTCGCCGCTACGCTAACCGGCAACGCCGGCGGCGCTCCTATTGCTTCCCCTCAATCCGGTACAAATGAGTCCGCGTCCGCAAATAAAACGCCTTCCCCGCAATCGCCGGCGACGCCAAAAACCCCTCGTCCAGCTTGTTCTCTGCTAATTTCTCAAACGTTCGCCCTGGCTTCAGCACAATCGTCTTCCCGTCTTCGCTGAACAGCCACAGTTTCCCATCCGCATACACCGGCGAAGCCGAATACTCCCCGCCAACCCGTTGCTGCCAAACCACTTCTCCCGTCTTGGCATCCACACAACTGGCAATCCCCGTGTCCCCGATCATATAAATCAGCCCGTCCACCAGCAGGATCGACGGCTTATTCGGCACGCCCCGCTTCACCCGCCACGCCACATGGCTGTCGGTGATCAGCCCCGTTCCCCCCGTCCGCACCGCCAGCAATTGCCCCGCCGAAAACCCGCTCGGAAAGTAGACCATCCCATCCCCCAGCACCGGCCGCGTGCTCGCCGAATGCTGTCCCCGCTCCTCCACCCGCCACAACTCTTTGCCCGTGAACGGATCGTAGGAGTAGGCCGCCTTCGCCCCCAGGCTGATCATCTCCCAGCGCCCGTTGATCCGTGCCACATGCGGCGTCGCAAACGCCTTCCGCATATCGCCCTCCGCCGCTGGCTTTCCGTCCTTGTCCAGATCCTGGAAGTCGATGGAGCGCTTGGTCTGCCACACCGTCTTGCCGGTCTTCTTGTCCAGCGCCATCACAAACTGCACATCGCTCCCGTCAAAGTGCATCAGCAGCAGATTCTGGAACAGGATCGGGGACGACCCCGCCCCGCGGAAGTGGTTGCACTCGATGTCCCGCCGTTGCCACACCACCCGGAACGTCTTGGTGTCGATTGCCGCCGTCCCCGCCGAACCGAACGTGATGTAAACCCGGCCCTCCTCAATAACCGCCGTCGGTGACGCCGGCGTGTTGAAAGGATGAATAAACTGCGGTTGCGTGACCTCAAAGAGCTTCCAGTCCTTCAATACTTTCCCGGTCTCCCGGTCCAGGCACAGCACGAACAGGTCCCGCCCGTCTTTGCTCGCCGAGGTCAGCCAGATCTGTTTCCCAAACACCACCGGCGACGACCACCCCCGGTCATGAATCGCCGTCTTCCAGACGACATTCTTCGTCTCGTCCCAAACCAGCGGCAGACCTTTCGCGTCGGAGTGCCCCGTCCCATCCGGCCCCCGGAACTGCGGCCAGTTTTCCGCTCCGCATACGGCCACGGACGAGAGCAAAACCACCATCGCTGCGAATCGCTTGGTAATCATAGGTCTCTACGGATTGTCGCACTGACGCGATCCGCGTTTTGCGCCCCGGTCGATTCCGTTTCCCGCCAACGCCCCCCGGCCCGCGGCCTTGCCCCAGGCAAGTTTGAATTGCATTGAAGTCCCTAAAGAATTCCCGCCTCCGTGCCGAAGGAACAAGTGTGTCCGCTGCCCGTCCCAACGTCAATCGAGACCTCGTCAACTTCCTGGCGAAATCCTCGTCACTACCCACCCTTTCCACCATTGCCCTGGAAGTGATTCAACACTGCCAGTCGGAAAACCTAAACTTCAACGAACTCGCCCAGGTCGTCGGCCGGGATCCCGCTCTCGCCGTCAAGATCCTCCGGATGGCCAATTCCCCCATCTTCGGCTTCCGCAGCGAAGTCCGCTCCATGCCCCAGGCCCTCGGACTCCTCGGCCTCAACTGCGTCCGCGCCCTCGTCTTGTCCTTCTCCTTGGTACGCAACAGCTCCCAGGAGCGCGAAGGCCCCCTCGCCGAGTTCTGGAAACGTTCCGTCATCTCTTCAGTCGCGGCCAAGGAACTGAGCAAAGGCCTCAGCGCCACCATCCGGGAAGAGGCGTTCCTCGCCGCGTTACTGCAGGACATCGGCATCATGGCCTTCTCCAAGGCCTTCGGCAACCGCTACAAAACTCTCTATGAGACTGCCGGCAAGAGCCCCGCAGGACTGCTCGCCGCGGAAAAGGCCGAATTCGGCGCTGACCATGCCGAGGTCGGCTCCTGGCTCCTCGAAAAATGGGGGCTCCCCTCTCGTCTCGTTACACTCGTCCGCTACAGCCACGACTCCCGCTTCCTTCGCGACGAAGACCCCGAACTCTTCATCATCGCTTCCCGCGTTGAGTTCTCCGCCCGTATGGCCGATCTTTGGTCAAAAGGAGACCCCCAAAACTCCTTCCACATCGCCGAAACCGAGGCCACAGCCCTCTTCGGGGAAGGGAAAGTCGATCTCCACGCCCTCGGCACCTCCATCCTGGAATCCCTCCGCTCCATCGCCCCGATGTTTGAACTCAAACTGAATGACGAAGAGCTGGCCAACATCCTCGAACAGGCCGAAGAAGCCACCACGATGTCCGTCATGCGCCTCCAGACGGCCATTGTCACCCTCGAAGCCGTCGCCACCCGCGACCCCCTCACCGGTATCTACAATCGCGGATCCCTCGATTCCTTCCTCCGCCACCGTTTCGAAAAACCCAATATTGAGCGGATGGGCGTGATCTTTGCCGATATCGACCATTTCAAACGAATTAACGACACCCACGGCCATGCCGCGGGCGACGCCGTAATTCGTACCGTTGCCCAGCGCCTCACCGCCAGTTCCCGTGGCGAAGATTTTGTCGGCCGCTACGGCGGCGAAGAGTTCGTCGTCGTCGTCGAGTTGGACCGGCCCGATGATATCGTCAAAATCGGCGAGCGTCTCCGCCTCGCCATCGCCTCCGCGCCGTTTCCCATCGCCCTCGACAAATCGCTCCCGGTCACCATTTCCGTCGGTTGCGTCACCGCCCAGCCGGACCGCCACCATAGCTTCACAGAACTGATGGAAGATGCCGACTACGCCCTCTACATGGCGAAAAACGAAGGCCGGAATCGTGTCGTTCGCGCTCCCGCACGCGTTGCTCCCAACACCGCCTGCGCCTGACCGCCACTCCCGGGACTCACTGGCCCGCCCGGATCAACAGCGCCCCCACGACAATTAGCACCACCCCCACCAGCATCCCTGCTGCAATGACGGCCGTCATCTCGCCCCCGGCGCTCTCCGCCTGGCTTGCCCGCAATGTGGAAAACCACCCTTTGCTCTTGTCTGCCATTTATTCCTTTCCAGTACGCCGTACGGCGCAGGGCGCGACAGACACAGGCGAGAGGCTCAGCCCATGAATATAACATAATACTTCAACCGCCCATAGCAAATAATAACGAGTCGTTTTCAAAAACCCGTTCACAAATTTTATCTTATTGATAACAATCGATTTCATACAAAACAACACAATAATCAGTTGACATTTTGCTATAATAGAGAAGCAAGGGCCCGGTTGTCAGTTACAACCGGGCCCATTTTTGTGCTTGCCCCCGGCCGGGGGCGGAAATCGGCTTCGACCGAAAGCGGCGAGGCTGAAAAATGTGAATTTGATGGGAATAACCCAAGATTTGTTGATAACACAAGGGTTAAGAGTTGGAATAACCCAAAAATGACTCCAATTTCACCCTACAGCAAGCCCAACAAAACCGAGCGGTAACCCACCGAAACCCAAAATCCCCCCAGACTTCCCTTGGATGCTGCTTACCGGAAAAGTCCCCGATTACGGAAGACTCCGCTCGCCGTCCTCCAACTTTCCGATCCCCACCCACAGCGCCAACGCCGCCACCAACGGCAACACTCCGAACAGCAGAAACACCGGCGCGTACGAGTAGTGGTCCACCAGCCACCCCGTCGCCAGCGCGAACACCATCCCCCCAAATCCGGACCCCATACTGCACAGCCCCCACGTCGACGCCAGTGCCCTCCTCGGCAGTACATCCGCCGGCACCGACAGCAGCACCGCGTTCGCCCCCGTATACCCCGCCATCGCCAGCGACACGCACCCCATCGATACCCACACCGACTCCACGAACACCGCCGGCACCGCCGCCGCCATGCACATCGCCGCCAGCACCACCGTGCCCTTCTTCGCCAGGTTCAACGCCACTCCCCGCCCCAGCAGATACCCGCAGAACCACCCCCCCGCCAGGTTCCCCGCATCCGCCACCAGGAACGGTATCCACCCGTACTTTCCAATCTCCGCCATTTCCATCCCCCGCCCGTTCTTCAGGTACTCCGGGAACCAGAAAATGTAGAAGTACCACACCGGATCAAAGAACAGCTTCACCACCAAAAACCCGCGAATGAACCGCATCCGCAACAACTCCCCCACCGGCACCGGCGCCTCTCCCTCCTCCCCCAATCCCGCCGGCGTCTCATAGAACTTCCACCACAACACCAGCCACACCAACCCCGTCGCCCCCACCGCCACAAACGCCGCCCGCCACCCGAATGCCAGCGATAGATATACCACCAGCGGCGTCGCAATCAGCGCCCCCACCGCCGACCCGCTGTTGAAGATCCCCGATGCCAGCGACCGCTCCCGCGCCGGAAACCACTCTGCCACCACCCGGATCCCCGCCGGCCAGTTCCCCGCCTCTCCCATCGCCAGCAGAAACCGCGTTGCCCCCAGCGATACCGCGCCCGTCGCCAGAGCCTGCAGGATCGACGCCACGCTCCACCACGCCACCGACAACGCATACCCCGTCTTCGTCCCCACCCGGTCGATCAGCGGCCCCGACACCCCGTTCATGATCGTGTACGCCACCATGAACGCCGACACCACCCGCGAGTAGTCCACGTTCGACATCCCGAACTCCTGCCGCAGCACCGGCGCCAGCACCGAGAGCGTCTGCCGGTCCAGGTAGTTGATCACCGTCGCCGCGAACACCAGCGAGATCATGAGCCAGCGGCGCGGCGACGGCGTCACCTCCCTACTCCGCCGCCTGCCGGAACTCCGTCACCCCGCGGCTGAACACACCCACATCGCTCCCCAGGCTGATCGCCCGGAACCCCTTCTGCAACCAGTGCCGCATATCCGCCGGCGTCGCCGGCAGGAACCCCGCCGCCACTCCGTGCCGCTTGCACGCCGCCACCAGCGCGTCCATCGCGTCCAGAAACAGCGGATGGTCAAACTGCGCCGGAATCCCCAGCGAGACCGTCAGGTCGAAATGCCCCATCCAGGCGATGTCCAGCCCCGGCGTCGCCACAATCGCATCCAGATTCTCCAGCGCCTTCGGCGTCTCGATGATCGCGATCACCACCGTCTCCTCGTTCGCCTCTTCGAAGTAGGCCGCCCCGCGCGACCGGTAGTCATCGTGCGCCAGCCCCAGCGCCACCCCCCGCCGCCCCACCGGCGGATACTTCAGCTGCGCCACTGCGTCGGCCATCTGCTCCGCCGTCTCCAGCCGCGGGATCATCACCCCGTTCGCCCCAATGTCCAGCAGCCGCGCCATCGGATACGCGTACACGTCCGCCACCCGCGCAATCGGCGTCAGCCGCGTCCCCCGGCACGACGTCACCATCTGGCTCAGCAGTTCATACCCGCACCGGCCATGCTCCATGTCGTAGATCACAAAGTCCAGCCCCGCGTGATGCAGCAGCGGCGCCACCCCGGGCGTGAACAACTCCAGAATCATCTGCCCGTAAACGGTCTCCCCCGCCTGCAATTTCTTCCGCAAACTCATGCCGCACCTCCCAGCCGCGCCAGCTTCGCCCGGAACCCGGGCCGCTCCAGAACCTCCGGATTCACCACGTTCGCCGGCGCCTCCCCGCGCGCCAGCGCCAGCACCCCCGCAAACGACTCCCGCCCCATGTCCCGAAACAGCTCCTCCGTCCAGCACAGCGAGTGCGACGTCAGAATCGTGTTCTCCAGCTCCGTCAGCCGCGAACCCGCCGCCAGCGGTTCCTGTTCAAACACGTCCAGCGCCGCGCACTTGATCGCCCCTTCCTCCAGCACCCGCGTCAGCGCCGCTTCGTCCACAATCGGGCCTCGCGCCGTGTTCACCAGCACCGCGTCCGGCTTCATCCGCCGCAACAGCCCCTCCCCGATCAGCCCCCGCGTCCCCGCCGTCAGCGGGCAGTTGATCAGCACATAGTCGCTCCCGGCAAACAGCTCCTCCAGCGAAACCATTCGAACCCCGTCCAGCGCCGTCACCGCCGGATCGTAGCCCAGAAACTCCGCAAACCCGAACGGCGCCAGCAGCCGCAGCGCCTCCCGCGCAATGTTGCCCAGCCCCACGCTCCCCAGCACCCGCCCCCGCGGCTCCTTCCCCAGCACCCGCGTGCTCGCCACCCACTCCCCGCGCCGCATCAGCCGGTCTTTCCACACCAGATTGTGCGACGCCGCCAGCACCAGCAGCACGATCGACGACGCCACCGGCCGCACCACCGCCTGCCGCGTGATGTACACCGCCACGTCCGCCGCCGTGCACGCCGCCACGTCCACGTTGTCATACCCCACGCCGAAACGCCCGATCGCGCACAGCCGCTCCACCCCGGCCAGCGACGCCGCCGTCACCCGCGGCTTCAGCGACAAAACCACGTCCGCGCCGCGCAACTGGTCCGGTCCGTACTCGGCCCGGTAATCGGGCAGAAAGCGGTGCGCCAGCCGCGGCTGGCCCGCGATTGTGCTCAGCCCGATATCGGGAAACACCAGCCCGCCGCTCTCGTTCAGAAAGTCGGCCGATAAAGAAATGTCGATGGTCGCCATAGGAGTTGCGAACGCCTAGATTATCATCAGACGAATGCGCTTTTCGGCCCTCCTCTCCCTGCTGGCCCTCAGCCTCCCCGCTCAGCCCCTGCTCTCCCATACGGACATCTTCCGCGCCGGCACCGGCGGCTACCACGCCTACCGCATCCCCGCCATCGTCACCGCCGCCAATGGCCACCTCGTCGCCTTCGCCGAAGCCCGGCGCGATAACCGCGGCGACCCCGGCCTCGGCGACATCGATATCGTCGCCGTACGCTCCACCGACAACGGCGCCACCTGGTCCCCCCAACAGCTCATCGACGATCCCGGCGAGAAGTGGGCCGCCTCCAATCCCACTCCCCTCCTCGACCGCTCCAACGGCCGCCTCTGGCTCTTCTTCAACCGCTGGGAGCCCGGCTTCGGCACCGAGAAGTCCCAGCCCGCCACCGCCAACAACCAGACCTGGGCCCGCACCTCCGACGACCACGGCGTCACCTGGTCCGCCCCGCGCGACCTCACCCGCGCCTCCCGCGACTTTGACCACTGGGCAGCCATCTTCCTCGGCCCCGGCGGCGCCATCCAGACTCGCTCCGGCCGCCTCCTCCTGCCCGCCGCCATGAAGCACGACGCCGTCTCCGTCCTCAGCCACACAGGCTCTTTGTCGATGCTCCGCGCCTACGTTATCTACAGCGACGACCACGGCCAATCCTGGCAGCGCGGCGCCCTCGTCCACGCCCTCACCAACGAAAATCAACTCGTCGAACTCGCCAACGGCGACATTCTCATGGACGCCCGCCAGAATGCCGGCGACCACCGCTGGCACATCGTCTCTTCCGACGGCGGCCGCACTTGGTCCCGCCCCCGCCCCGGTCTCGGGCTCGTGCCCGTCGCCACCGCCATTGAGCGCCTCGGCCCCAAGGGCCCCCTCTTCTGGACCGGCCCGAAAGGCCCTGCCCGCCAACACCTCGTCGTCCGCGTCAGCTACGACGAAGGCCAGACGTGGATCAACGAGCGGACCCTCTACGGCGGCTACGCCGCCTACTCCGACGCCACCGCGCTCGCCGACGGCACCGCCGGCGTCGTCTGGGAGCGCGGCGAGCGGGAGAGCTATCAGGCGGTGACGTTCACTCGCTTCAACCGCGCATTCCTGGAGCCGCCGGGTACCGTGATTCCCCTCAGCCGTTAGACGCCAGAACCTTCAGGATCCCCGCCCCGTACCGCGACGCCGTCCGCGGGCCGACGCCGGAGATCGTCAGCAGCGCCTCCGCCGTCGCCGGCCGCTCCAGCACGATCTCCTCCAGCGCTTTGTCCGTCAACACCCGGAACGGCGGCACGCCCTCTTTCTTCGCCACGCCCATTCGCCACTTCTTCAGCGCGTCGACCACCGGATCGCCGGCCGCGGCCTTCCGTTTGGCCTTCTTCGCCCCGCGCGCCTTCGCCTTCGCCTTTCGCTCCGGCCGCTCCTTGATCAGCAACTCGTACTCGTCCGGTTCCCGCACAAAGAACGCTTTGCGAAAGGCGATCTCCCGCCCGTCGGCCTCAAACGTCTCATCGCGCAGCAGCAGCAACCCCGCGCGTGCCATCGCGCTCAATAGCTGCTCAAAGCCGTCGCGGTCCAGGCCCGCGCCTTCGCCCAGTTCCGTGTACAGCTTCCCGGTCGACCGGCCTTCGGTCTTCAGCAGGTGCCGCAGCACCGCGCCCGCCACCTTCAACTCCCGCGCCGAAGCCTCCCGGAACCGCTGCGCCTCGCAATCGTGCGGCGCGCAGAAATCGCAAATCCCGCACGCCCGGGTCGCTCCGGCCTTGTCGCCAAAATGGGTCACCAGCGCGCACATCCGGCACTCGCTCGAATCGGCGAATCGCAGCATCGCCTCCAGTTGCTCCCGCTTCTGGGCGATCTGCATCTGGTACGGACTCTGCCATTTCCCCGCGCCGCGCGTCACGTTCTCGGCATAATCGACCGCCGCGCCGCCGTGGATCCAGAGTTTCTCCAGCGCCTTCTCGAACGCCTCTTCGTCCATCCGCACCCGGTGGCGGAGCGCCTCCTTCTCCTGCGGCTCCTCCCCCAGCGCGGCATAGATCTGCGCCAGCACGGCGGCCGGCGGATAGTCGCGGTTGAAGAAGTGATCGTGCGTGTAACGGTCCGCGTAGGAGTGCATCAGCACCGCGCGCGAGGGCTCCCCGTCGCGGCCCGCGCGGCCGATCTCCTGGTAATAGCCCTCCACGCTCCCGGGCAGCGCCGTGTGAATCACCGTGCGCACATCCGCCTTGTCGATCCCCATCCCGAAGGCGATGGTGGCGACGATCACTTCCAGTTTGCCGCCCAGAAACCCGTCCTGGACCCGGGCGCGGGTCTCGGCCGAGAGTCCGGCGTGGTAAGCCGCGGCGGGCAGCGCGCCTTTCAGTTCGCCGGCCAGTTCCTCGGCCTGCTTGCGCGTCGGCGCGTAGACGATGGCCGGCCGCCGCTCGTCGTCCTCCAGCAGTTCCCGCACCAGCGCGAAACGGTCGCCGGGCGCCGCCTCCACCACTTCAATCGCGATGTTCTCCCGCCGGAAGCCTTGAATGAAGCGTCCGCCTTCCCCGAGGCCAAGCTGCTTGGAGATGTCGTTCTGCACAATCGGCGTCGCCGTCGCCGTCAGCGCGATCACCGGCGCCGGGCGGAGCGACGGCAGGTGCTGGCCCAGCGTCCGGTAGTCGGGCCGGAAGTCGTGGCCCCATTGGGAGATACAATGCGCCTCGTCGACGGCCACCAGCGACGGCTTGCGCTTGGCCAGCATCTCCGGAAAGCCGGGCACGCGCAGCCGCTCCGGGGCGATGAAGAGGAACTGGAGGCGGCCGGCGAGATAGTCGATGCACGCCTGCCGGGAGTCGGCGCGGTCCCGGCCGGAGTGGATGCGGTCAACGGCAAAGCCCCGCTCCTTCAGCTTCGCCACCTGGTCCTCCATCAGCGCGATGAGCGGGCTGATGACGAGCGTGGTGCCGCCGAGGGCGAGCCCCGGCAACTGATAGCAGAGTGACTTCCCCGCCCCGGTCGGCATCACCAGCAGGACGTCCTTGCCTTCGACGACGGCGCGGCACACCGCCTCCTGGCTCGGGCGGAAGGCGGGGAATCCGAATCCGTCGCGCAGCAGCGCGGCGAGGTCGTTCGTTCCGCCTTCGAAGCGCGCCGGCGGCGGCGGGGCGTCCTCGGGTTCAGGGGCAAACGGCGGCGGCCCGGCGTCCTTCCGCGCCACAGGCGTCGAGCCCACTTTTCCCACCACTTCCCGCACGTACTCCTCAATGCCGGTCATGAACGGGTTCAACTCCGCCTGGCCGCGCTCGATCCGCTTCAGGAACGCCTCCCACTGCCCGGTCATCGCCGGACTCTTCACCTCCGGATGCACCACTTCGATGAGATGAATTCCTTTGTCGGTGGCGGCCAGCGCCTTGGCCTGGCGCTCGATGTAGCCGCGCTCCAGCAGCACTTCGATGATCGCCGCGCGCGTCGCCGGCGTGCCGAGGCCGTTCTCCTTCATGGCGTCGGAGAGTTCCTTCTCATCGAGCGTCTTGCCGGCCGTCTGCATGGCGGTGAGCAGCGTCGCGTCGGTGAAGCGTTTGGGAGGCCGGGTCTTCTTCAGCACCGACTCGGCCTTGACAACATCCTGCGGCTGACCGGCGGCCAGTTCAGTGGGCAGCGTCTGGTCGGCCGGGTCCTTCTCCTTCCCCTTCTTCTCCGGAACGATGTCGAGCACCTTCCAGCCCATCTGGCGGACCAGCGTGCCGGTGGAGTGGAACCGGTCGACCAGCGCCTGGTTGGTGATGGCGGTGATCACCGTCGTGACGTCGGTCAAATAGTCGTCGTGCCAGGCCATCAGCAGGCGGCGGCAGACCAGGTCGTAGAGGCGGCGCTCGTCTTCGCCCAGGCTGGCCTTGGCCGGCGAGGTGGCGGTGGGGATGATCGCGTGGTGGTCGCTGATCTTGGTGTCGTCGACGTAGCGGGTGGAAAGCGGCCGTTCGCCGCTGCCGGGGGCGACGTGTTTGGCGTACTGCGGGGCGATGGCGCGGACGACGCCGGGAAGGCCGGCGGCAACGGTGCGCGAGAGGTGCCGGCTGTCGGTTCTCGGGTAGGAGATCAGCTTGTGCGTCTCGTAGAGCTTCTGGGCGATGTCGAGCGTCTTCTGGGCGCTGTAGCCGTAGAGACGGTTGGCGTGGCGCTGGAGTTCGGTGAGGTCGTAGAGCCCGGGCGGGGCCATTTTCTTGGCTTCCGATTCCAGCGACTCGATGCGGGCGGCGCCCTTCTTCGCCCGGGCGACGATCTCCTTGGCCTCGTCGGTGGCGGCGGGCAGGCGCATCGCCTGCTGCATGGTCTCGCCCTTGGCCAGCGGGCTGCGGAACCAGGTGCCCACATAGGTCGGCTTGGCGGGGACGCCTTGCGGGGTGAAGGTGACAAGAACTTCGCGGTACTCTTCCGGGACGAAGGCGCGGACGGCCAGTTCGCGCTCGACGAGCATGGCAAGCGTCGGCGTCTGGACGCGGCCGACCGAGAGCTTTTCGTTGTAGGCGATGGAATAGGCGCGGGAGAGGTTCATACCGACCAGCCAATCGGCCCGGCTGCGGCCGCGGGCGGCGTTGCCCAACCCGTCGTACTCGTGGGCGTCCTTCAGCGCGGCGAAGCCGGCGCGGATGGCGTCGGCGGTAAGGGAGGAGATCCAGAGCCGCTCGACGGGTTTGGAACTGCCAGCGGCGTCATAGATGTAGCGGAAAATCAGCTCCCCTTCGCGCCCGGCGTCGGTGGCGCAGACGATGCGCTCGACTTTGGGCGAGTTGAGGATCTTGCGAACCGTCTCAAACTGGTCCTTCGTCTTGTCGTAGACCACCAGCGGCCACTCGGCCGGGAGCATGGGAAGGGTGTTGCGTCGCCACGATTTCCACTCCGGCCGGATCTCATGAGGCTGGGCGAGGCTCACCAGGTGGCCGATGGCCCAACTGACGATGTATCCGCCTCCGTGGAGGAACCCGTCCCCCTTCTGGGTGGCGCCGAGCACCTTGGCGATGTCCCGGGCGACCGACGGTTTTTCTGCGATAACGGCTACGTTCGACAAGCTATCCGGCTACTACTAAATATCGTAATAGAGCGAGAACTCGTACGGGTGGGGACGAAGCCGGACGGCGTCGGCCTCGTGCTTGCTCTTGTAGGCGATGTAGGTCTCGATGAGCTCTTCGGTGAAGACGTCCCCCTTCAGCAGGAAGTGGTGATCTTCTTCCAGGCAGAAGAGCGCTTCTTCAAGCGACGCCGGCATCGACGGAACCCTCTTGAGCTCTTCCGGGGAGAGGTCGTAGATGTCCTTGTCGAGCGGTTCGCCGGGATCGATTTTGTTGATGACGCCGTCGAGGCCGGCCATGAGCATGGCGGCAAAGGCGAGGTAGGGGTTGCAGCTGGGATCCGGCGGGCGGAACTCGACCCGTTTGGCTTTCGGGCTGGCCGAATACATGGGGATGCGGCAGGCGGCGGAGCGGTTGCGGCGGCTGTAGGCGAGATTGACCGGGGCTTCGTAGCCGGGGACGAGCCGTTTGTAGCTGTTGGTGGTGGGAGCTATGATGGCCGACAGGGCGCGGGCGTGTTTCAGCAGCCCCCCGATGTACCACAGGGCCATCTGGCTCATGCCGGCGTAGTCGTCGCCGGCAAATAGCGGTTTGCCGTCTTTCCAGAGCGACTGGTGGCAGTGCATGCCGCTGCCGGCGTCGCCATAGAGCGGCTTGGGCATGAAAGTAACGGTTTTGCCGTATTGGTTGGCGACGTTCCGCACGATGTACTTATAAGTCATCATGTTATCGGCGGAGCGGACGAGCGTGTCGTATTTCTGGTCGATTTCGCACTGCCCGGCCGTGGCCACTTCGTGGTGGTGGCATTCAATGACAAGTCCCGCCTTTTCCATCACTTCCACCATTTCGGCGCGGAGGTCCTGGTAGTGATCGGTGGGGGGAACGGGGAAGTAGCCTTCGCGGTAACGGGGGCGATAGCCTAAGTTATTTTCGCGGCGGCCGGAGTTCCACTGTCCCTCTTCGGCGCCGATCTCATAGAACGCGGCGTGGCGCTTGGATTCAAAGCTCACGTTGTCGAAAACAAAGAACTCGGCTTCGGCGCCGAAATAACAGGTATCGGCGATGCCGGAGTTAGTGAGATAGGCTTCCGCCTTGCGGGCGATGTTACGCGGATCGCGATCGTATTTCTGCTTGGTGATCGGGTCCTGAATGGTGCCTAACATGATGATGGTGGGCACTTCGTAGAACGGGTCCAGGAGGGCGGTGGCCGGGTCCGGGATCAGCAGCATGTCGCTTTCATTGATGGCGGCCCAGCCGCGGATGGAAGAGCCGTCAATGCCAAAGCCCTCTTCGAAGGAGTCCTCGCTGAGTTGGGAGATGGGGTAGGTGATGTGGTGCTGGAGGCCGGGAATATCGGTAAAACGGATATCCACCTGCCGTGCGCCTTCGGCCTTGGCGAAAGCCAGAACGTCCTTCGGACTCATGAGCCCTCCACGTGGAAGAATGGGTGTGTCGACTCGACCAGACTACCAAATCGACTCTCCCATGGACCAGACAATCGACCTAGACTCTTATCGCCGGGAATACACAGTAGGCGAATTGACGGCGGAAATCAGCGAGTTGCTGACGGATGCTTATTCGGGGATCTGGGTGAGGGGGGAAATCTCGGGATTGAAACTGGCAACGAGCGGGCACGCCTATTTCACGCTGAAAGACGACAAGGCGACGTTGCGGGCGGCGTGCTGGAAGGGGGCCTACCGGCTGCTGCGGTTCAAGCCACGGGACGGGGCGGAGGTGCTGGTGCGCGGGCGGATCGAGGTGTACGAGCCGCGCGGGGAGTATCAGCTGATCGTCGAGGCGATTGAGCCGGTGGGGGCGGGGGCGCTGCAGGCGGCCTACGAGAAGCTGAAGGCGCAACTGGCGGCCGAAGGGCTGTTTGCGGCGGAGCGGAAGCGGCCGTTGCCGCGTTTGCCGCGGCGGATCGGGGTGGTGACGAGCCCGACCGGGGCGGTGATCCGGGACATTCTGCACGTGATGGAGCGGCGGTTTCCGGGTTTGCACATCCGGCTGTATCCGGCGCAGGTGCAGGGGGCTGGATCGGCGGAGCAGGTGGCGACGGGTGTGGAGTATTTCAGCGGGAGCGGCTGGGCGGACGTGGTGATTGTGGCGCGGGGGGGCGGATCGCTGGAAGACCTGTGGACGTTCAACGAGGAGCGGGTGGCGCGGGCGATTGCGGCGTGCGCGGTGCCGGTGATTTCGGCGATCGGGCACGAGACGGACTTCACGATCGCCGACTTTGTGGCGGACCGGCGGGCGCCGACGCCGTCGGCGGCGGCCGAGATTGTCACCGAGTCGCGGGAGGCGATCTTCGACCAGGTGCGGATGGCGCAGGGGCGGATGGGGCAGGCGATGCGGTTGCGGCTGTCGCGGGCAGCGCGGCGGCTGGGCGAGTTGGGAACGCAGCGGGCGCAGATGACGATTGAGCGGCGGCTGTTCCGGGCCGGACAGCGGCTGGACGAGGCGGAGGCCGGGTTGCGGGCCGGGGTGGCGGGGATGCTGGGGGAGAGCGCGGCGCGGCTGGAGACGCTGGACCGGCGGCTGCGGCGGCTGGACCTGCGGCTACGGCTGCAGGGGGCGAAATTCCGGATGGGAAACGCGGTGGCGCGGATGGAGGCAGCGGTGGGGCGGCGGCTGACGCAGAACGCGGCCCGGCTGGAGTTGGGCGCCGGGCGGCTGAATGCGCTTAACCCATTGAAAATACTGGACCGCGGGTTTGCCGTGGTAACGCTGGACGGGGGGCAGGTGGTGCGGCGGCCATCCGATGCTCCGCCGGGAACGGCGCTCACGCTGCGGCTGGCCGAGGGCGTGGCGAGGGCGCGGACGGTGGATCCCGATCAGGACGGGAAATAGGGTCCATAAATAAATACGTTTGAAAAAGTGGATGATCCGGAACCGGAGAGACCGGGAGCGCGCCTATAATCGAGAAATAGCGGCGGTCTGCGCCGTGTCCCACCCCGTACCCTGAGGAGATTGAATTGAGCAACCTGCGCGACTTTTTGGAGCTCTCTTACGCAGAGCTGGAAGAGAAAAACCTTGCGATCAAGCAACAGCGGAAGGACCGCGTTCCGGTGGAACAGGTTCGGGAAGAACGGCTGAAGTACCTCACCGAGGAGACGCGCATTAAGGCCGTAACCGTTCTGTTCAGCGACCTGGAAGGCCGCCTGCACATGCTCGACTACGACAAGAAGTTCCTGCTGAAGAGCTGGGACAACCTGACGTTTGACGGCTCGTCGATTCGCGGCTTTACGGCCCAGAAGGAAAGCGATCTGCGCCTGGGCATCGATTGGGGCGCCTTCTACCACGCGCCGGCCGACATTTTCGGCTCGGGCAAGGTGCTGGTGTTCTGCGAAGTGATCGACAAAGACGGCAGCGCGTATTCGGGCGACATCCGCGGCGTGTTGAAGGGCTACGCGGCGAAGATGTACGAGACCGAAGGCTACACGCTGAACGCGGCGAACGAAATCGAAGGGTTCCTGTTCCAGGGCCAGGACGCCGAGCGCCGGTTCCACGAAACGGGCAAGTTTGATTACGTCAACACGGGCGGCTACTATCACTCGCTGCCGGGCGACCCGTTGCGCACGTTCATCGACACGGTGGCCGAAGTGCAGCGCGCGATGGGCTTCGAGAACGAAAAAGACCATCCGGAAGTGGCGCCGTCGCAGTTTGAAATCAACTACAGCTACGGCGACGTGGTGACGGCTGCCGACCAGATTCAGATCTACAAGCTGATCTGCCGCCAGGTGGCGACGAAGATGGGCTTGACGGCCAGCTTCCTGCCGAAGCCGGTGGTGGGTGTGAACGGTTCGGGCATGCACACGAACGTTTCGATCACCAAGAAGGGCAAGAACCTGTTCTGGGATCCGAAGGGCGAGGAGAAGATTTCCAAGTTCGCCTGGAACTTCGTCGACCGCATTCTGACCCACGGCAACGACATCTGCTTGCTGCTGAACGCTTCGGTGAACGCGTATCGCCGCCTGGATCCGCACTTTGAAGCGCCGAACCAGATCAAGGCTTCGGCCGTCGACCGCGGTTCGATGGTTCGTATCCCGATCGGGAACGAGAAGAGCTCGCGCGTGGAAGTGCGCTCGGTGGGTCCGGACGCCAACCCGTACATGGTGCTGTTCTCGGTGTTCAAGACGGGTCTGGAAGGCGACATTGAGAAGGTGAAGAACCTGCGCCAGGCCGACCGCTTCCTGCCGGACAACATCTACGACGCCATTGACAACTTCAACAAGGCGGAGTGGACGGGCAAGCTGCTCGGCGAAGACGTGAAGGGCCGTTACGCGGAATTGAAGAAGAATTCGGCGGACCGTTGCGCCCGGTTGCTGGGCACGGTGGTGAAGCCGGCGGAAGTTCAGTTCCACCACGAAGTGTACAACCAGTACCTCTGGAACCAGTTCTAAGAACTGGCGGATTGAGAAAGCAAGACCCCGGCCGCTGGCCGGGGTCTTTTGCTTTTAGGGGTCCTGCTAGGACTTGGCGAGGGCGGCGGCGTGGGTGCGGATTTTGCCGATGGCGGCGGCGATCTGCTCCATGTCCGATCGGCCGCCAAGGAGCATGGTCTGGGTGAACCAGACGCCTTCGGTACAGAGCTTGTCGTTGGCGGGGCAGTGATTCTGTTCGCGCCTCTGGCGAAGGCGCTGTTCGCCATAGATCCGGCGGTAGCCGCGCCCGTTCAGGACTGTCTCCAGGAACGGCTGTTTGTTGAGCGGGCCATACCCACCCGAACAGGGGACGCCTTCGGCGGCCATGGCCTTGAGGAACTTCTCGCGGGGAAGGCCGGCGAACTTGGCGGCGTCGTAGCGGAACATATATAAGTGCCAGGCGCTACGGGTGCAGCCCTCCTGGAGCGCGGCAGGGGTGATGCCAGGAATCTCGTTGAGCAGTTTGGTGAGGTAGGCGGCGTTGGCGTCGCGGGTTTTGGCCTGATCTTCGAGGCGCTCCATCTGGGTGAGGAGGAGCGTGGCCTGAAACTCGGTGAGGCGGAGATTGGCGCCCTGGTTCGGGGTGGGGTTGGTGCCGCGGCGCGGGGTGGAGTTGGTGTGATAGGCGTAGCAGCGGTCGATGAAGGCCGAATCGGAAGAGAGGATGGCGCCGCCTTCGCCGGAGTTGAGGTTCTTGGAGGCCTGGAAGCTGAATGTCCCGGCAGTGGCGATGGTGCCAAGTTTGCGGCCGCGCCATTCGCCGAGATGGGCCTGGGCGGCGTCCTCCAGCACCTTTATATTGCGGCGTTTGCCGATTTCGAGGATCTTGTCGAGGTTGGGCGGAGCGCCGGCGATGTGGACGGGGATGACAAGGACAGTCCGGTCATTGATGGCGGGTTCGACCTTGGCGGCGTCCATTTGGAAGGTGCGGGGATCGGTATCAACGAATACGGGGAGGGCGGACTTGGAGAGGACCGCGTTGACGGTGGCGATGAAGGTGTAAGGGGGGACGATGACTTCGTCTCCGGCCTGAACATCGAGGCCGTGGAGGGCGGTCATGAGGGCGGAGGTCCCATTGGCCACGGCAAGGCAGTGGGGGGAGCCCATGGCGGCGGCGAATTTGGCTTCGAAGGTATCGTTGGCCTTGCCGTTGCCGCGGTACCACTTGCCGGAGCGGAGGACGTTGATCCAAGCGGACTCGTCGATCTTGGTCCAGACGGGCCAGGAGGGAAAGGGGGCCTTGCGGACGGGGTCACCGCCAAGGAGGGCGGGTTGGGAGGAGGCTCCGGAAACGATGGATGCGGCTGCCGCCGCGGCTACTGCCGTTCGCCGTGTCATATGCCCGCATCGTACTCTGGAACGAGTGCGGCTGCAAGTTTTACAGAAAGAGATTGTGGCCTGCGAACGGTGTTCGCGGCTGCGGGAGCATTGCCGGGAGGTGGCGCGGGTAAAGCGGCGGGCCTACCGGGAGGAGACTTACTGGGGGCGCCCGGTGCCGTCGTTCGGGGATACGAAGGCACGGCTGGCGATCATCGGACTGGCGCCGGGGGCGCATGGGGCGAACCGGACGGGGCGGATCTTTACGGGCGACCGGTCCGGGGACTTCCTGTACCGGGCTCTCTATGAGGCGGGCTTTGCCAACCAACCGGAGAGCCGGCATGCCGGGGACGGGCTTGCATTGCGGGATGCGTGGATCACGTGCCCGGTGCATTGCGCGCCGCCGGACAATAAGCCGTCGCCGGAGGAGATCGCGGCATGCCGTCCGTACCTGGAGCAGGAGTTGCAACTACTGCGGAACCTGCAGGTGGTGGTGGTGCTGGGCCGGATCGCGTTTGACACCTATCTGGGAATCCGGGGAGAGAAGAAATCGGCGTTCGCGTTCGGGCATGGGGCGGCGTTTGCGGGGACACCGGCGCTGATTTGTTCGTACCATCCGAGCCAGCAGAACACGCAGACGGGACGATTGACCCAAGAGATGCTGACAGGAGTGTTTTTACAGGCGCGGGCAGCGTTAAGATAAATCCATGCGTCCCTTCGTATCGACACTGCTCTGCTGCGCGCTGGTGGCAGGGGGTGCGCCGATCGATCCGCGGGAGGAAGCGTTCATCGGGAACCGGCGAACGTATTGGGCGTTCCAGAAAGTGGTTCGGCCGGAGGTGCCGGGCGGAGCGGCGCACCCGATTGACGCATTTATCCGGGAAGGGCTGAAAGCGAAGAAATTGTCGCCTTCCGCGGAAGCGGACCGGCGCACGCTGATCCGCCGGGTGACGATGGATTTGACGGGGATGCCGCCGGCGCAGGCCGAGGTGGACGCGTTCCTGAAAGACACCTCGAAAGACGCCTATGAGCGGCTGGTGGACCGGTTGCTGGCGTCGCCGGCGTACGGGGAACGCTGGGCGATGAAGTGGCTGGACGTGGTGCGCTATGCCGACACGAACGGCTACGAACTGGACGCCGAGCGGCCACAGGCGTGGCGGTACCGCGATTACGTGATTCAGTCCTTCCAGAACGGTAAGCCGTACGACCGGTTCCTAATGGAACAGATCGCCGGGGATGAGCTTTATCCGGGCAATGCCGAGGCGCTGGTGGCGACGGGCTTTCTGCGCGCCGGGCCGCGGCATGTCGTAGGCGGCAATGTGGACGAAGAGATGAACCGGCAGGAGGTGCTGCTGGAGATGACGCTGGGGGTGTCCAACACCTTTCTGGGGCTGACGGTGGGCTGCGCGCGGTGCCACAACCACAAGTTTGATCCCATTACGCAGGCCGACCATTACCGGATTCAGGCGATCATGGCGGCCACCGACCTGAAAGAGTTGGACATTGCCGGGGCGGAGGCGAAAGCCGCTTACGAGGCCGCCAAGAAAGCGCACGAGGCGCGGCTGAAGCCGCTGCAGGACGAGATTGCGGCGATCGAGAAGCCGGTGCGGGAGCAGTTGCGGGAAGCAAAGAAGAAGCTGCTGGCGCCGATGCACCTGGCGGTGCTGGATATCCCGAAAGAGAAGCGGACGCCGGAGCAGGAGGTCCTGTTCAAAGAGGCGAGCAAGCAGATCGGGCTGAGCTGGGACGAGGTAGTGAACGCGATTCCGGCCGAGCCGAAGGCGCGACGGGCGGCCCTGCGGGCGCAGATGCATGCCATCAACCTGGACGAACCGCAACCGCCGGCGGCGGCGTTTGCCGTGGCCAACATGGAGAAGGCTCCGGTGACCCACATTTTGAAACTGGGCGAGCCGAAGCACAAACTGGACCCGGTGGAACCGGCGTTCCTCGCGGTGCTGGGCGGCCTGGAGGCTCCCAAAGGACCAGCGGGACGGCGGGCGGCGTTTGCCAAATGGCTGGCCGATCCGGAGCATCCGCTGACGGCGCGGGTGATGGCGAACCGGATCTGGCAGTTCCGGATGGGGACGGGGATTGTGCCGACGCCGAACGATTTCGGGCAGTTGGGGGGACGGCCCTCCAACCGGCCGCTACTGGACTGGCTGGCGGCGGAGTTCGTTTCGTCGGGTTGGAATGTGAAGCATCTGGACCGGCTGATTGTGACGTCGGCCACCTATAAGCAGACGACGGCGCGGGACGAGGCGAAATCGGCCATCGACGGGGACAACAAGTTTTACTGGCGGATGAACCAGCGGCGGCTGGAGGGCGAGGCGCTGCGAGACACGATACTGCAAGCGTCCGGGAAGTTGAACGGGAAGGCATTCGGGCCGCCGATCAAGACGCCGATTGAACAGGAGATTTACGACATTATCTTCACCGAAGCGGAGCCGGACAACTTGTGGCCGCTGCCGAAGGACCGGAGCGAGATTTACCGGAAGTCGATCTACCTGTTAAACAAGCGGACGGTGCGGCTGCCGCTGTTGACGAATTTCGACCAGCCGGACGCCATCAGTTCGTGTCCGGTACGGGCGGTGAGCACACATGCGCTGCAGGCATTGTCCCTGTTGAACAGTGACTTTATGCAGGAGCAGTCGCAGGCGCTGGCCGCGCGGGTGGCCAAGGAGTGCCGGGACGGGGTGGAGTGCCAGACACGGACCGCGTACGCTATCGCGCTGCAGCGGGCCCCGCGCGCCGAGGAGATAGAGTTGGCGCGGCAATATCTGACGGGAAAGAAGATGCCGCTGGAAGATTTCTGCAAGGCCCTAATGAACCGCCATGAATTCGTCTACATACCTTAAACGCCGCAACGTATTGAAATCCGGGCTGGGGGCGATCGCGGCGGAGTGGCTGCTGCAGCGGGACTTGCGCGGAGCCGCGCCGGTGGTGAGTCCGCTGGCGGCGAAGGCACCGCACTTTGCGCCGAAGGCAAAGCGGGTGATTTTTCTGTTCATGGTGGGGGCGCCGTCGTCGATCGACATGTTCGATCCGAAGCCGGCGTTGACGAAGTTTGCGGGGCAGAAACTGCCGGCGAGTTTCGGGAAGGTGATCAGCCAGTTTACGGGCGGAGACACCGGGCTGTTACCGTCGCCATGGGAGTTCAAGCAGTACGGGCAGAGCGGGATTCCGGTGAGCGGACTGTCGCCGCACGTGGCGCAGTGCGTGGACGATATCTGCTTTGTGCGGAGTTTCTACACGGAGAGCGTGGTGCATGCGCCGGCGATGTATCAGGTGCATTCCGGGCGCGTGTTGACGGGGTATCCGTCGATGGGAGCGTGGGTCACCTACGGGTTGGGATCGCCGGCGGACAATCTCCCGGCCTACGTGGTGATGCCGCAGCCTGAAGGGACGCCGGAGGGCGGAACGCCGTGCTGGAGTTCGGGCTTTTTGCCAGCCGTCTACCAAGGGACGCTGCTGCGGAGCGGGCCCTCGCCGATACTGCATTTGAAGCCGCCGGCCGGGGTGACCGAGGAGCGGCAGAAGGCAACGCTGGACCTGCTGCAGGAGATGAACCGGATGGATTCGGCGCCCGGAGATTCCGAGCATGCGGCGCGGATTGCGAGCTATGAACTGGCGTTCAAAATGCAGACGGCGGCACCGGAAGCGGTGGACCTGAACAAGGAATCGGCGGCGACGCGGAGTTTGTACGGGTTGGACGACAAGAAGACGTACGATTTCGGGTCACGGCTGTTACTGGCGCGGCGGCTGATTGAGCGGGGCACGCGGTTCGTGCAGATCTATTCGGGCGGCGGGCCGGTATCGATTCAGTGGGATGCGCACAAGGACCTGGTTGCCAATCACGAGAAGATGGCGGGTTTGACGGACAAGCCGATTGCGGGATTGCTGAAGGACCTGAAGGCGCGGGGATTACTGGACGAGACGCTGGTGATCTGGGGAAGCGAGTTCGGGCGATTGCCGATGTCAGAAGGCGGTAACGGGCGGGATCACAATCCGCACGGGTTTACGATGTGGTTTGCCGGGGGCGGCGTGAAGGGCGGGCGGATTGTGGGGCAGACCGACGAGTTCGGGTTAAACGCGCTGGGGGACCGGTATCATATGCGGGACTTCCACGCGACGATTCTGCACCTGTTGGGGTTGGATCAACATAAGCTGTTCTACCTGCATAACGGGCGGAATGAAAAACTGACCGATTTCGGGGGCACCGTCATCGACAAGGTGTTCCTCTAACTCCAGGTGCGGAAACTCCTTCTTCTTCTGATCCTGCCCGCGTTGACGGCACAGCCGAGCGCGGAACTATGGAAGGCCATTGAGCCGGTGTATGCCAAGACGCTGGCGCACCCGTTTTTGCGGGGGCTGACGGATGGGACACTTCCCGAAAGACGGTTCCGCTACTACCTGCAGCAGGATGCGGCCTATCTGGACGCCTTTTCGGCGGCGCTGCTGGAGTTGGCGGGAAAGGCACCGAGGCCGGAGTGGGCGGTGACATTGCGACGGCATGCGACCGAGGCGATCGCGGCGGAGAAGAAGTTGCCTCCGGCGGCGATGGCGCCATCGAACTATGCCTATGTGAACCATTTCCGGGTGGCGGTGGCGAAGGGGCCGTTCGCCGAAGGGTTGGCGGCGTTGTTGCCGTGCTACTGGATCTATCAGGAGGTGGGGCGGGAACTGGTGCGGAAGGGGTCGAAAAAGGCGGAGTATCAGAAGTGGATTGACTCCTACGCCGGACCGGAGTATGCCAAGAGTGTGAGCGAAGTCCTGGCGATGTACAACGCCGAGGCGGCGAAGATGACGGCGGCGGAGCGGGCGCGGGCGCGCGATTTGTTCGTGGTCTCGGCGCGGTATGAGTACATGTTCTGGGATATGGCGTGGCGGGAGGAAAAGTGGCCGCCGGATTGATCGAGTTTCGCGCCTGATTGCGCGTTGCAGTTGGTGGAACTGAATGCCGTACGGAAATAACAAACTGCCCGCGGGACATGCAGCATCCCATGCGGAGGCCTCTCCGTTCCCAGTGCTGGCTGCGCCGACGACGGGGAAAGAGAAGAACGTCATCCGGCAGGAACTGGTGACGGTGGCCTGCTGGCGGATGAACGATACCCGGTTCGATTTAGGGTCGGCGTTCGTGGTGCCGGAATCGAAGGACGAGTTTGAGGCGCTGGGGTTGGTGGTGGCGGCACATGCCGGGGCGCCGATGTCGATCTTCGGGCATGCCGATCCGGTGGGAGATGACGCCTACAACAAGACGCTATCCGGGCAGCGGGCCGAGGCGATTTACGCGATTCTGACCCACGAGGCGGCGCGATGGGAGAAGCTCTACGTCAACTGCGGCTGGGGTTCGAGTCAGGTGTCGGCGATTCTGAGGGCACTGGGCTTTGCCACCGTGACCGACTTCCAGAAGGCGAACGGACTGACGCCGGACGGCGTTGCCGGCAAAAACACGCGGGAAGTGCTGTTTGCGAAATATTTTGCGTATCTGTTCCCGAAAGCGGTAGGACCGGGAGCATTCCTGGGCCAGGGGGCCGACGCCAACGGGAAGGCGGCCTACCAGGGGTGCAGCGAGTTCAATCCGGCGATGGTTTTTTCGCAGTCCGAGATACAGACACTCTCGAGCGAGAAGCGGACGGAGGAGAATTCCGTAAACCGGCGGGTGCTGGTGCTGTTTTTCCGGCCGGGAACGGTAGTGCCGGCGGAGAAGTGGCCGTGTCCGCGGGCGAACGAAGGGACGTCGGGGTGTACGCGACGGTTCTGGTCCGACGGGAACACGCGACGCGGGAATCAGGAGAAGCGGCGAGAGTTCGCCGAGAGCGCCGATACGTTTGCGTGCCGGTTTTACCACCGTCTGGTGCAGAATTCGCCTTGCGAATCGGCGGCGGCCGACCTGCTGTTCGTGGAGATTTTTATCGACGTACCGAAGGACGAGGATTCGTTTGAAGACCAGTTCCAGTTGCTCTCCTCCGACGGGGAGTACAACGTGACGCTGCCGCGCTCGCAGGCGATCGAACGGGGCGAAAAACAGGTAGTTCTGGTGTTCACCAACGTCATCAGCGGGCTGAACTACACGCTGCGGCACTATCCGAACGCCGAGGTGCGGTTCGATGTGTTCGAGAACGTGCCGTTCCAGAAACTGGACAATGCCGGGGGCGGGGCGGCGCGACTGAAAGTGCTGGCCCCGGACGCAAAAGACCGGGAGAGAAAGCCGCGGCTGGAAGGCAACGATCCATTGCTGGCCGACGATCCGGCGGATCACCCCACCGACGATTCCTGGTATGCGGATCCGCACGAATCGGGCGGCGCGTTCCTGTAAAAGAGAGAGGCCATGAGCACCGTATTCAGCCCCCCGTTCCGCTTTGCCGAGTGGCACAGCTACGTCATCAACGGAGACGACAACACGAAGTGGGTGCCCGACCTGGACCCTTCGCGGAAGAACCTGGCGCACAGCGCGTATCTGGACATCGACAACAAGTGGGTGTACCTGTTCCAGGACTTCGGCGGCACGATCACGTGGTATGGCGAGTACGAGATCAAGAACGGGTTCATTAACCCGGTGGTGCTGGAGGGGGAGCGGGAGAAGGAGCGGGACAAGCGGGCAAAGCCGCAGTTGGGCTGCGACTGGATGCGGCTGCCGCACACGATCAACGGGTGCCGCGCGTATTACTACGGGTATGTGTCGCGGATGCGGTTGCCGATCGACGCGGTGAGGCAGTTGACCAACCGGTGCCACGAAGTGCTGCCGTACATGGATCTGGACGAGACGGAGACGTACGGGATGAGCGACCCGTCGCCGCACCGGCTGATCTACAACGAAGCGGCGTGGGTATTTCCGTGCGTGGATCCGATCACGATCGGGTTGAAGCTGGCTGAGTATTATCAGACGGCAGCGAGTGAACTGATCATGTTCACGTCCGAGTATGCCGGGCAGCCGGCCGAGCAGCAGCGGCGGGTACGGGAGCGGAACCGGACGAAGATGCTGGCCGAGATGCTGGTGGCCGTGCTGGATTCCGATCCCGAAGACAAGATGGACCTGCGGGACGACTTCGCCAGCGGGGGCGAGCAGAAGATGCGCTCGTTCCTGAAGGACTACGACGCGCAGGTAAAGGCGAAGACGCGGGAAGCAGACCGGCGCGGCGCGGCGGTATGCCACTGGCTGCGAAGCGAGGTGATGACGATCGCCGAGGTGGCGCACTTCATCTACAAGGATGTCGACGCGCCGGCGTTCATTAATCCTTGGGCGATGTGCGTGAACCGGCTGCAGGAGTGTACGCCGGGGAAGGCATTTCTGGCGTATCTGATTCAGTCCGATGCGCACTTCGTCCACGAATTTGTGTTGCGGACCGATCCGGCGCCGGACAACATTTTCCAGGTGGGGCGGAAGTGCGCGTCGGCGATTGTGTCGCTGTGGACAGAACTGGCCGGGTTGCACATCCGGATACGGGGGAAGGACACGGCACAGGCACTGCGTCTTTCGCTGGAATATATCTCGCGGATTGAGATGGTGGCGATTCAGGTCTCTCCGAAAGAGATTCTGGTGGCGACGGTCGAGCAGAAGATGGTGCGGGTGAAGGTGGAGGTGATCACCATCAAGGTGACGCCACAGGCACCGGCGAAGGCGGCAGAGTGGATTCAGGACGGACACGCTGTTGCTGATTTCATTGGCCGGCTGACGCTGTGCGTGGAGGTGATCAACCTGGGGCTGGCGCTGAAGGCGCTCATTACGGCGGATCCGGGGTTTGCCAACACGGTGTGGGCGGCGATGGGGGCGCTGGGAAGTTCGCTGGATCTGTTAAGCGTGGCTGGTGTGATGATGGAGATGTCGAAGAAGTCGCTGGCGGTGATCGGCGGGGTGTCGGCGGTGATCGACACGGTTTGTGCGTTCAAGGACGCGCTGGGGGCGGCATCGCGGAACGACTATTCGGCGATGATCGGTTACGGACTGGGGATGGGCCTGGGGTCGGCGCTGATCGCGGCGGGGGCGTATGTAGCGTTTGCGGGGGCTGGGGCGGCGTCGACCGGGGTTGGCGCGCCTCCGGGAGCCATTCTGGCGGTGGTGGGAGGAATTCTGGTGGCGGCCGGGTGGGTGATCACGACATTTACTACCGATTCGGAGATGGAGTTGTTCATTTCGCACTGCCTGTGGGGCGAGGACTACGGGGATGGGTCGGACGACCCGAAATGGGCGGGCGGTTCGTTTGCGTCGTGGAAGGGGAATCTGGACAAGCAGATTTCGGCGCTATTCAACATTCTGTGCGCGTTCCGGCTGGATTCGGCGGACTACAACGCGGTGCGGATCTGGATGGGGATGGTGCAGCCGACGTCGAAGTTCTACATCGAGTTCCACTGCGAGTTCAATGCCGGCTATAAGCTGGACCCGCAGTTGGCGATCGAGGTGGGAACGCAGACGATGACACAGGTGGGCGGCGACCGCGCCGACCTTTCGCTGTGCCGGTTCGGCGAGAGCGAGGGGCAGCGATACATTTTTGTGGAAGCCGACTATGCTCCGGGGACGAAGCCGCGCAACCCACCGGTGGTGCAGAATCAGTATGCGTCGTGCAAGGTGAACCTGGATCTGCTGGGAGACGGGAGTGTGATGGTCCCGAGTTCCGGAGACAAGGTGCCGTACTTCATCAAGTCGCTGGGTTCGACGCTGAATCTGAAGGACGAGAGCAGCAAGAACTTCTAGCCGATCAGGGCGGCGACAAAGGGAGCCGGGTCCCAGTAGCCGCAGGTACGCGTAAGTTGGCCATCGGCGTTGATTTCGAAGACGTCGATGCCGTGGGCAGCGGCCGTGCGCCCATTCTTGCCGGTGGCCTCCAGGGCCCAGGTAAAGGCAGCCTGCTGGCCATTGACGTGGATCTCGCCGGCGCGGAGGTGAATGGAGCGCAGGAGCGGGAGGAACTGCTCCATAAAGGCGCGGGCTCCGGCAGGGCCGACGCGGGGCGGGGCGCCAACGGGATCGTGCAGTTCCGAGTCCGGAGCAAAGAGGGCGGCGAAAGCGGCGGGGTCAAGGGAATTGACGGCCGCGGCGTAGGCATGAACGGTGGCAATGATGTCCGGCATGATAACCGTTTGTACGGGCGCCGGGGAGCAGCGGATTTCCGGATTACCAGAAAAGCCGCAATTTCACGCCGGCAGTGCGGGGTTGGATGACGCGGGTGCCGACGAAGATGGACTGGAAGTTATAGAGAGCCGTCGTATTGCTGAGGTTTGTCAGCTGGAAACTGACGTCCCAGACCTTTTTGTCGCCTTTGTAGTGGTCGTGGCCGACAGAGAGGTCGGCCACAGTGCGGGGGCGGACGCGGGTGGGGTCGGAGGAGAGGTTAACGTAAGGGAGGAGGTCGGCGTAGTCGGGGTCGCGGACGACGTCGGCGGGATCAGAGGGATTGGAGACGAGGCCGGAGTCGTAGCGGACGGAGAGGGAGGCCCACCAGTTCCGCTTGTAGTTGTAGTTCAGCATGCCGTGGACGCCGAGGGTCTGGTCGTGATCGATGATGAAGGGGCCGGCGCTGAGAGAGTCGACAGCGGAGGAGCCGAGGAAGAGGCCACCGGTGAAGGGCGGAGTGACGATGGCGCGGTAGTGGGTGAAGCTCATGGAGCCGGAGAAACCGCGGACGGGAAGGAAGTTGAAGCGGCCTTCGACGCCGTTGACACGGGACTGGGCGAGGGTGATGGGGAAGATGATCCCGGTATTCAGAAAGTTGTCGTTGTCCTGGAGGTCCTTAGAGCGTTTGTGATAGTAGGACCCGCTGAAACCGATGTTTTTGGTGATCGTCTGCTGGAGGCCGAGTTCGATGAAGTCCTGGCGTTCGGGCTGCATGATGACGACGCCGCCGCCGAAGGCTTCGCGGACAGAATCGGGGGCGAGGAGACCGGCCTGGGGGGAACTGGAGAGCAGGAGGTTCTCGTTGGGGGGCGTTTGGAAATTGCGATTGAAGGAGGCGCGGAAGACGGTGCCGGTTTCCTTGAGGTGATAGGCGAGGCCGATGCGGGGCTGCCACTGGATGCCTTTGACGACGAAGTTGTAGTTGTCGTAGCGGAGGCCGAGGGAGAGGTTGAGGCGGCCGAACTTGATGCGGTCCTGGAGGAAGCCGGTGCGCATGGTGCCGGTACGTTTGGCGGCGAAGTTGAAGAGGGTGCCGCCGCGGCTGAGGTCGTGGGGGCGGAGGCCGGAGAGGTAGTCTTCGCTATCGGGGTCGTTAAAGTCGGGATCGGTGATGCCGAAGGTGAAGTGTTCGCTGATGGGGACACGGATCAGGTCGGTGCCCATGCGGATGTTGTGGCGGCCGGCTAGTCGATTGTAGCGGGCGGAGAGGGTGAGGGTGGAGAGATGGCGGGCCTGGGAGGCGGTGACGGGGGTATCGCCGGCGGAGGGGTTGAGATTGGCGATGGAGGTTCGATAGCTGGCGGTGGCGTCAAAGGTGGACCGGGCGTCGAGGGTGCGGACCCAGCCGAGGGAGCCGGAGAAGTCGCGGAGGCCCTGGCGCTGCTCCTGCAGATTGGCGTGCTGGGAGCGGAGGTTGGCGAGTTGGAAGCTGCTGCGGCCGCCGATCAGGTTGAGGCGGAAGGTGTCGCGGCCGTTGGGCTGATAGTCGAAGCGGGTGAAGGCGCGTTCGGAGTTGCCGCCGTTTTGCAGATTGTCGAGGGAGACCGAATCGAGGAAACGGTTGGACTTCAGCGTGTTGATGCTGGCGAAGTAGCCAAACTTGGCGGTCCCGCCCTGGACCTGGGAGACCTGCGAGTAGGTATCGTAGCCGGCGGCGTAGAGTTGGGTGGAACCCATGGCTTTGCGGCCGGAGCCGATGCCGGTGCGGGTGGTGATGTTGGCAACGCCGCTGACCTTGCTGCCGTATTCGACGGGGACATCGCCGGTGAAAAGTTCGATGGTCTGGACGATGGTGGGATCGACGGCATTGGCGAAGGCGCCGGTCAACTGATCGGAGATGGGCATGCCGTCGATGACGTAGGTCATCTGGTTGTGGGCGCCGCGGGGGTGGATGGCGCCGTTGGCATTGGCGGCAAAGCCGGGGAAGGAAAGAAGGACGGACTCGATGCCGCGGCCAGATGCCTGGGAGGGGAGGCGGGCGAAGCTGGCGGCGTCGAGTTCGGTGCGGGTGCCGGTGGCTTCGGTGTCGATGGTGGCGCGGATTTCGCTGGCGGTGACGTCGATGGCGGTGCCTTGGCCGGAGATGGAGAGGGAGACATCCATCTTGAAAGGGACGTTGGAGCGGAGGCTCACCGACTGCTGTTTGAGTTCAAATCCTTGTTTTTCGACGCGCAAGGCGTAGGTCTGGAAGGGGATGTTCACGAACTGGAAATGGCCGTCGTCGCCGGTGGTGACCTGGTTGGAATAGCCGGTGATGGCGTTCGAGAGTTTCACTACGGCGCCGGGGATGGCTGAGCCGGCGGGGTCGAGTACATCGCCGACCAGGGTGGCGGTGGTCTGCGAAAACATAGGGAATAGAAAAAGGGCAACGGCCCAGGCGGATCGATTCAACACGGGGATTCTCCTAATTTTTTTGGGGGGGGCGGACAGGGGGGGATTAGGAGAGAGCGGGCGGGGCGCGGGCGGGGGCGATGCGGGTATCGCGGGTACACGGAGCAGAGGGAGGGGGTTCGCTGCCGGCCTCGAGGAGGAGCGCGAGGGGTGCCAGGACAACCGCGGCCTCGGCGAGGGAGACCATCTGGTGCTCGAGGTTATTGAACGAGCAGGAGTTGGTTTTGCCGAGGGTGTGTTTGTGCAGCGGCGAGAAGAGGGCGACGCCGAAGAAGAGGAGGAGGATAGACAGGACAATGGCGACTCTCGCCCGCGAGGGGGCGTAGCGGCCAATCGAGGATGAAGGGAGTCCTGTCAAGATCTCCCTTGCAGTTTAGCACCGGGTTACGGCCGGATGCGGAGACGGAGGGCCAAATAACCGAGCGCGGCGGAACTGATGAGGAAGATTGTTGCCGGTTCGGGGACAGCCGGACCGGGGTCGGCCTCTGCGAAAGTCCCATAACCGGGCTGGGGGGTGAGCAGCACGGCCAATTGTTCCCCGTTATAGATACCGGTACCGACAATCTGCCCTGCCGAATTGATCCCGTAGGCGTTCTGAATCTGCCAACCGGAGCCGGGGGTGAGGAGGCTATTCACGTTATATAGTGACCCGCTAGCGAAGAGAAACGCGGCGGTGCCGGCGTCCCCGGCGAGATCCGAATAGCCAACGACTTGGCCGGAATCGTTGATGCCATAAGCGTAGGAGTTGATGCCGCCGAGGGTACCGAGGGAGGTGGGGGAGGTGCCTTGCCAGATGGTGGCGCGAAGAGCAGCGGAGACGTCCTGGGAGTGACCGGCGACGGTACCGGCGGAGTTGATCGCGTTCGCGTAGGAGTTAGCGCCGCCAAGGCCGGCGAGGAGGGTGGCGGCGCCGTTCGCATCGGCGGAGAAGGCGCGGAAGGCTCCATTGGGCGTCATTGCCGTGCCGGCGGCCGCGCCGGTGGAACTGATGATGGCGGTGGCGGAACTGGAGTATCCGACGGGACCCACCGCCTGAACGTGAAAGACGGGGACGGCCGAAGCGGGCAGGGTCAAAAGAAAGACGCACATCCTGTGCGCGAGGAGACGGAGGAGCATCGGTGCTGAAACCAGCCTTTCCTGAAAATGGACTTTCAGGCGCTTGCGGTGGTACGCCCACTGTGAAATGCGGATCTTTCCGATTGTGTCTCGGAAAACGCGGAGGGGGAATTGGGAAAATCCTGATGCACTCCGTATTCCGTAAGGGGTAAGAGGGCAACGCGCGATGATATGATAGCCGTCCGTGCTGCGACTTTTGAAGGGCTTTGGCCCGCTGGTGCTGGTGTATGTGCTGATTGCTTACGTGCTGCCGAAGCCGGCAGGGGTGAAGCAGGAGGCGTGGCAGCTATTCGGGGTATTTGCGGCGACGGTGGGGGGCCTGATCCTGCAACCGGTGCCGGGCGGGGCGATGGTGTTGATCGGGGTGGTGGCGTCGGCGGTAGTGGGCGGATTGACGATCCAGAGTGCCCTGGCGGGGTATTCGGACCCGATGGTGTGGCTGGTGTTGACGGCGTTCCTGATCTCGCGGGCGCTGTTGAACACGGGATTGGCGCGGCGGATCGCGCTGTTATTTGTGCGGATGTTCGGGCGGACTTCGGTGGGGATTACCTACGCCCTGGCAGCGACGGATGCGGTGCTGGCGACGATTATTCCGTCGAATGGAGCGAGGTCGGGCGGGGTGACGCTGCCAATTGCGCGGTCGATCGCGGAGCTGTACGGGTCAAAGCCTGGAGAGACGGCGGGACGGCTGGGGGCGTACCTGATGGTGGCGGTGTATCAGAGCGTTTGCGTGGGCGCGGCGATGTTCTTCACCGGGCAGGCAAGCAACCCGATTGCGGCGCAGATCGCGGGGCAGAACGGGTTTCCGATTACGTGGGGGAGCTGGTTTGTGGCGGGGTCGGTGCCGGGGATTGCGTCGCTGGCGGTGATTCCGTGGATAGTGATGCGGCTGTTTCCACCGGAGATCAAGAAGACACCCGAGGCGGCGGCCTTTGCGGCGGCGGAACTGGAAAAGATGGGGCCGATGACGCGGGGGGAGCGGATCCTGGCGGTTGTGTTCGCGGGGGTGTGTGGGATGTGGGCGACGGCGAGCCGGCACGGAGTGGACATTACAGTGACGGCGCTGGTGGGGGCGGCGGCGCTGTTGCTGACGGGGGTATTGACCTGGGAGGACGTGAAATCAGAGAAGACGGCGTGGGACATGTTCATTTGGTACGGGGGGCTGGTGCGGCTGGGGAAGGCATTGAATGACGGGGGGGTGATGCGGTCGTTTGCCGAGGGGATTGGCGGGTGGTTTACGGACACGCCATGGCCGGCGGTGTTTGGGGCGGCATTGCTGATCTATTTCTACGCGCACTACGCATTTGCGTCGATTACGGCGCATTTATTGGCGATGTATCCGCCTTTTTTAGCAGTTTTGGTGCTAAAAGGAGCGCCTTTGGGGCTGGTGGCGTTCGCGTTTGCCTGTTACGTGAACTTTTCGTCGGGGTTGACGAACTATGGGACGACGCCGTCGCCGATGTTCTTTGCGCAGGAGTACGTGTCGATGAAGGACTGGTTCCGGGTGGGCGCGGTGGTGTCGGTGGCGAACGTGCTGATTTGGGGGACGGTGGGGTTCGGGTGGTGGAAGGTACTAGGGATTTGGTAGAAGTTCAGGATTATTCTGGTAGCCAGGCACCAGGGGAAAGCTGGTAGAAGGAGTGGGCGTCCTTTTGGACGCGGGGGGCCATGGCGGCCAGGCGGCGGTAGAAGGACGTGTCACCCAGGAAGGGGCGTTCTTCGGTTTTTTGGTACTCGGTGAAGAGCTGCTCGGCGGTCTTGCCGCCATCCTTGAGCAGTTCCAGGATGGTCCGTTCAACGCGGTCGTGATCGAGGAGACGTAACAGGGCGGGCCGGAGGTGGGAGAGCGCGTCGAGATCCGTTTCCAGGAGGGCGGGGATTTCGCCGCGGGTGAACGCTTCCCAAGCGCGGGCGCCGGTTTCGAGCATCAGCGGGGTCAGGCGTTTCTTGTTGGCCGCCAGAGAGGCCATCTCTTCCACGTCGAGGTTGCGGGGAATCTCCACCAGGAAATGGGGGCTCTGCGTCAGGCCTTCCTCGCGGAGGAAATGGAGGAGTTGGAGGAGTTGGAGTTGGTCGTAGAGATCGTCCTCAAACCACATCCAGATGCTGTCGCGGGAGACGAGGCGGCGGAGTTGGCGGTCTCGCTCCTCCAGTTTTTTCGTATCGCCCCCGTAGGTCTCGTGCAGAAACCGGGAGCGAATGGCGGTGAACTCTTCCAGCGATTTGCCGGGCGGGACGGGCCCCTCATGGAGCACGTCGTGCCAGATGATCAGACGCGGCTCACCGGCCCAGCGGCGGAGTTTATCCGCCACCGCGTCGCCATTGGTGATGTGCACCATTTTTGACTACTGTGCCGCTTCGAGGGCGAGCTTGTGCTGCTTCTCCCAGGCCTGTTTGGCCTGGTATTCAAACCAGAACTTGCTGAACGCCGCCCAGTAGTAGCCGCCGACAAAGAGCGACAGGAAGGGAAGGGCGAGGAAGTTGTAGCTTTCGATCGAGTAAGCCATCATGGCCAGGAACCAGGTGCCGGCGGCGATCTCAAAGTAGGGCAGCCAGCCGATGCGGCTCTTGTAGCGCTGGTTGCCGAGCTTCACCTTCTTGTCGCCAACGGCATACTTGGGCGTACGGGCGAAAGCAGTCTGATAGCCGACCAGAGCCTCCATCACCGCCTTGGCGTTGCTGAGGGTGAGGGCGACACCGGCCGCCATGAGGACGGGCATGTACCAGATAGTCCGGCGCCAGGTGTCTGGACGGAGTTGGCGTTGGGCCACCAGGTAGAACGCCGTGATGGACCAGAAACTGGCAGCGATGAGCGGAAGATCGACGAACACCATCTGCATCCATCCCATGTAGAAACGGACGATCATCACGGGCAGCATAAGGGCCGACATGATGAGCATGAGCGGGTAGGAGATGTTCGGCGTCAGGTGGCAGATGGCCTCCAACTTCACGCGCCAGGGCTGATCCGACTTCAGGATCATGGGCAGGAGTTTCTTGGCGCACTGCGTGAGGCCCTTGGACCAGCGGGTCTGCTGAACCTGGAACCCGTGCATATCGAAGGGAAGTTCGGAGGGGCACTCGAAGTCGGGGCAGTAGACGAACTTCCACCCTTTGAGCTGGGCGCGGTAGCTGAGGTCAGAATCCTCGGTAAGGGTATCGTGCTGCCAGCCGCCGGCGTCTTCGATCATCTCCTTGCGGAGGATACCGGCGGTGCCGTTGAAGTTGAAGAAGAGGCCGCCGCCGGCGCGGGCGACGTGTTCGAGGACGAAGTGGCCGTCGAGGAGGATGGTCTGGACTTCGGTGAGGGCGTTGTAGTGCTGATTGAGGTAGGTCCAGCGGGTCTGGACGACGCCGACTTTGGGATCAGCGAAGTAGTGAATGGTTTTGCGCAGGAAGTCAGTGGGCACCATGAAGTCGGCGTCAAAGACGGCGACGACGAGGCCGGTAGCGGTTTTCAGGCCTTCCTGGAGTGCGCCGGCCTTGTAGCCATGGCGATTCTTGCGGTGGTGGTACTCGATGGGGTGGCCCATGGCGCGGTACTCGGCCACGAGGCGTTCCGTGAACGGGTGTGTTTCGTCCGTGGAGTCGTCAAGGACCTGGATCTGGAGGAGATGCTTGGGGTAATCGATCTTGACGATTTGCTCGACGAGGCGTTCGACGACGTAGCGCTCATTGTAGAGCGGGAGTTGAATGGTGACCGGAGGGAGTTCGGCGAACTGGGAGGGCGGGGCAGAGAGGAGGTTCTTGCGGTTTTTGAAGTATCCGCGAATCATCTCATAGCGGTGGATGCCGTAGAACGACAGCACGATGAGAATGGCGAAATAGGGGACGAGCAGCGCATAATCGAACGGAGCCAGTTTGTGGATTCCGGCGAAGGTGTCGTCGAAAAAGGAGCGCTTGAATTCGTCGAGCGCGGTGGCAGAGTCGATAACGAGGAGGGCGAAAAGTAGAGGCATGAGTGCCAGAGAGAGAGCCGCTTGCCTGATCGGGTTGGTACTGGAAGCGGGTCTTGTGCTCCTTGCTTTGGTCCGAAGCGGTGGAGTTCACGATGCACAGAGAGAGGTCGCTCTATTTTTCGTGACCTCTGTATTATATCTCGCCGGACTGGTGTGGGTGTGTCGCCTGGATGGGGGTATTCGGCCATCCCTTCTTCTGGGATGGGCACTGGTATTTCGCCTGACGGCGTTCTGGATGGACCCGTTGTTCAGCGACGACCTTTACCGCTACCGGTGGGAAGGGCAAGTGGCTGCGGCGGGGATGAATCCCTACGATCACCGGCCGGCGGAGGCGGGGCTGGCGCACCTGCTCGACCCGAGGGTGGACGGAAAGGATTTCAAGCCGGTGTATGGGCCTCTGCTGCAGAGCCTGCAATGGGGACTGGTGGTGGCGGGCGGCGGGTGGCTGGGCGCAATGAAACTGGGTGCGTGCATGGGGGAGTTAGCGATCTGCTGGCTGCTGTGGCAATGGACGGGGGAGAGGTGGCGGTGGATGGCGTGGGGGTGGTGTCCGTTGGGAGTGGTGGAGTTCTGGGGAATGGGACATCATGATGCGCTGCTGGTAGCGCTGGGGTTGGGCGCGCTTTGGATGGCCGAAAGGGAGCGATGGCCGTGGGCGCAGGTTCTGCTGGGGTTGGCCGGGGCGACGAAGTACTGGCCGATGCTGCTTTGGCCGGCACTGGCGAGGATGGGAGGATGGCGTTGGGCGTGGGTGGGACCGGCTGTCTTTGGGCTGTGCTGGTGGCCGTGGTGGACGGATGTGACTGAAAACGCGAAGTTCCTGGGGGGCTTTGTGGGAGGATGGCGGAACAACGATCTACTCTTCGGGGCGATTCTGACGGCGGCGGGGAGTTTGGACGCGGCCAAGCGGGTATCCATGGCGCTGATTTTGTTAACGGCCGTGGGGGCGGCCGGATGGGCCCGTTCGGTGCGGGAAGCATACTGGGCGGTGGCGCTTGCCATCCTGCTGGTATCGGCGAACGTGCATCCCTGGTATGTGACGTGGGTTGTACCGTTGGCGGCGACGGGGTGGAACTGGCCGGTGCTAACGTGGGGGGCGCTGGCGCCATTGCACTACGTTGTCCTGTTACGCTGGCGGGAAGAACGGGTCTGGGACGGAGTAAGCGCATGGCGCTGGGCAGTATATCTGCCGGTACTGGTGATATTAATGGTACAAATAGTACGGAGGCGTCGTATTGGAGACCCACGTTCGTAACGTTGGACTTGCTCTTTTGACTCTTGGCATTCTTTTCGCGGTGGTATCTCTTTCCGTACTCTACGCATTTGGCGGACTGGACGGGGTGATGATGACGAACGATCCGTTTTATAAGCGGAAAGATATCGGGTCGATTCCTCTTGAACGTCTGCTTGGTGTTGTCTATCTGATACTATCCCTGGCACTCTCTGGGCCGATGGTTTTGACGGGATGGGGAATCCTCCGGTGGAGCCCCTGGGCAAAGACAGTAGGCCTGTTGTTATCGGCGGTCATACTGCTTCATTTCCCGATCGGTAGCGGGCTTGGGGTCTATTCGCTGTGGGTACTGACCGATGAATCGACCGAGTTTTTGTTTGCGAACGCGCCAGCGGGCGGGGCGCGGCGCTAGGGCTGCTTCTTTTTTCCCTTGAACAGGTCGAGGACACCTTGAACGCCCTGCTGTAGGTTTTGTGGTTGGCTGAGCTTCATCTTCCCGAGCGTGGCGGCGTCCGGGGCGAAGACGGGCTTGGAGAATGTCCCTTTGACGATGGACGGCATGAGAAGCTCCCCTTTCGGCGAAGCCATGGCGGCGCTGAGGAAGCCCCCAATCTTCGTTCCGCCGACTTCGTCGCTGAACTGCTTGTTCAGGGTAGTGAGCATGCGGAGATTGAGGGTCTGGTCAGCGAGATGAAGCGAACCGGTGATCAGCGCAGCGCCCCGATCGAGTTCCAGCCGCAGGTCGTCGGTTTCGGCGGCGCCGTTGGCGATTTTGAACTGGCCCTTCATGCCGAGGAAGGGAGTATTGGCGGCGTTGGTGTTCAGAGGTTTGAGAAATTTGCCGAGGGCGTTCATTTCGCCAAGCAGGTTAAGCGGGAGCAACTTTCCCTGCGCGAGTTGGAAGCGGATAGCGCCATTCAGGGTGCGGGCAAAATCCTCGCCTGGCTTCGGGGAGAAATGGAGATCGGCCTCGGCGGTGAGGGGGCCCGTTACCACTTTTCGAAGGGGGGTCGTGGCGGCGAGAAGTTGCTCGGATTCGATCTTTTCGAGGTGAGTTTTAAGGCCGATCTGAGCTGGTTCCGTTTTCAGGTTGACGGTGGCGGAACCGGTGAGGCGGCCGCCGTAAACGCCGGCCGAAAGCGGATCCAGAGTGAGGAGTTTGTCAGAGAGGGACAAACCGGATTTGAAATTTTCCAGCAGGAGGTCGTTTACGGTCATCCGGCCGACGGCGATATCGCCGGTGACGGTGAGCGGCTTGCTCTCGCCCTTGGCAGGCGGGAACCAGGACTGCAGATCGGTATTGGAGAGCTGGTCGAATTGGAGAGAGAGGGCGAGTTGCGGCCGGAGGAAATTCTTGACGCGGACGGCGCCTTGGCCGTTCGATTTCGAGAGGTGGAAGCGGGCATTCTCGATGGAGGCGGAATCGGCTTCAAACTTGATCTGGGCGGAATCGATTTTCAGATTGGGCTGAAGGCCCGGGAGGCGGAGATCAGCGCCGGCGAGAGAGCCGGAGCCGGAGAGTTGCGGGTTAGAGAGCGGTCCGGTGGCGCGGAGTTGGACGGAAGCGGTGCCGGCACCGGAAACCTCACCGGCCTGGGCGATGACAAGGAGATCCTGGAGGGAAGCATCCCTGGTGGAGACGGTGGCGTCAATCAATTTGTAATCAGTAAGTTGGAAGCTCGCCAGGACGGTCGTGGGCCCGACGTGGAGGGTGAAGGGGCTGGCAATGATGCGGGTGGGGGTGAGAGCAAGGCCAAGGGCGGAAGCCCGCAGCGGCTGGGTGAGTTTGCCGCCGGAGACCTCCAGATCGACGATCTGCACGGCGCCCGTGAGAACCGGTTTCTTAAGCGGCCCAGTCACTTTGATATTGGCGGTGATACTGCCCTTCGGCTTGTAGGCCGACTGAATGGGGAGGCCGGCGAGGGAGGTGGGTTTGACGATGAGGTTGCCATTGACGGTGGAGGCGTTCGTGTCGATGGAACCGGTGAAAGCGGCCGTGATGGCGCCGATAGAGGCATCGAGGGTCGAGAACGTCCAGGTACCAGCAGCATTGCTGGCAGAGAACTGGAGCCTGACCGGGAGAGAGTCATTCTTCCAGGAGACCTCGCCGATCAGGGAAGGTCCATTCCGGCGAATGGACGCATCGATGTGGGTGTACTCGGAACGGGCTCCGGCGGAATCGATCAGGACGAGTCTACCGTCAACGATGTCAAATGCGGAGATGTCGGGTAGTGCGCCTGAAGGCCCGGAGGAAGGGGACGAACCGGCGCGGTACTCGACCACAGGGTTGGTGAGGGCGATCGACTCGACTTCGACGTTGCCCGAAAGAAGGGGGAGGGCACGTACCCGGACGCTGACCAGTTCGGCGGTGGCCAGGCCTGTAATGCGGAGGCCGTGGGCACGGAGCGAGAGAGGGAAGAGGCGGAGCGAAAGCTGGCCGAACTCGACGGGGCGGCCGGTGGCGGCGCTGAGTTGCGACTCGATCAGCGGCCGGAACTGTTCGGCGGACACGATCCAGGGGAGGGCAAGAATGAGCAGGATGACAACGGCGAAAATGCCGCCGATCCAGCGGAGGCGCGTCATGCCTACATGGTACGACTAGCGTACGTTCAGGATGCGCAATTGCTGGTAAAAAGCGAGTTGATCGATATAATTCCAGCCTTCGACGAGTTTTGCATTCTCGAAACGGAGGATGATGACCGAGCCGAAATCGAGGCGGTTCCCGGTGTGGGGGATACCGAGGTCATCGCCGGTGTGCGTGCCGGAGGTATGGACGCGAAGGACAACGCGATCTCCTTCGGCGATGGTATCGAGAACCTTGATCTGCAGATCGGGGATGGCGGCTCGCATTCGTTTGAGGAACTCGAGGAAAGCGGGAATTCCGACGGTGTCGACGCCGGGACCCTCCATATCGTGGCCGACGGCCTGAGGAACGGCCAATTCGTCAATCAACTCGACTTTCCCCTGACTCCAAACCTCTTCGAACCAACGTATAGCGACGGACCTATTCGTTTCCATGCCGATCATGATACTCCAGTAACGAGATGCCGAGTCCGGTCACGATGACAACCAGGCAACCGGCCACGTTGTACCACAGGAAGGAAGTGGCGCCCGTGAAGTGGAGCGTAAAGATGACGGCCTCCCCGGCCAGCACACCGAAGAACGCGCCGTTGGCTCCCACACGAGGGAAATACATGGCGAGGGCAAAGACGCCGAGGATTCCTCCGTAAAAAAGGGATCCGAGCAGGTTGACGGCTTCAATCAGCGATCCGAGATTCTTGGCGAATTGCGCAGTAATCACGGCGTAGACGCCCCAAAAAGCGGTGAATGCGCGGGATGCGAGTAAATAGTGGCGATCATCTCCCGCGGGGCGGATAAGTCGCTTATAAATATCGATGACGGTAACCGTTGCCAGCGAATTTACTTCGCCGGAGATAGTCGACATCGCCGCAGCAAGGATCGCGGCAATGATAAGTCCAACGATGCCCTGGGGCAGATAGTGAATGACAAAGTGGAGGAAGACGTAGTTGGTATCATTTCCACCCGTAAGTTGGGCGGCCTGTTTGCGGGCATCGTCCATTTCCCGCTGGGCGGCGAGAAATTCGGTTCGGTCGGATTGTCCCCTGACTAACTGGGAAGCGGCGGCCTGGCGCTGCTGGAACGCGGCATCGAATTTCTGCTGGATGGCGGGGTAAGCGGGGTTGGTTCGCAGTTTGGCCATATCGCCGGGCTGAAAGAGCAGCGGCGGCTGGACGAAGGTGAAGAAGGCAAAGACAATGGCACCGGTGGCCAGAATCAGGAACTGCATGGGGATCTTCGCCACGGCATTAAAGAGCAGGCTGAGGCGGCTTTGCGCGATGGATGCACCGGTGAGATAGCGCTGCACCTGGCTCTGGTCGCAACCAAAGTAGGCCAACGCGAGGAACATGCCGCCGAAGATACCGCTGAAGATGTTGTAGCGATCGTCCCAGGAGAAATTGGTGGTGACGGGATTCAGCTTTCCAGCGGCACCGGCGACCGTGAGGGCGCCGGAAAGGCCGATGCCCTCCGGGAGAAGGGTTACGGCCATGATCAATGCGGCGGCAAGGCCGGCCATCATAATGAGCATCTGCTGGAAATCCGTCCAGGTAACGGCTTGCACACCGCCAAAGACGGTATAGGCGACGACAATGACGCCCATGATGAGGGTGGTGTACTGGTCGGGCCAGCCGAGGATGACGGTAAGGACGATGGCGGGGGCGGAAAGAGCGAGGCCGACGGCGAGGCCGCGTTGGATGAGAAAAATGATGCTGACGAGGGTTCTGGTCTTGGCGTCGAACCGCTTTTCGAGATATTCGTAGGCAGTATAGACATTTGCCCGATGGAACAGAGGGACAGCGGTGACAGAGAGCAGGATCATGGCCAGCGGCAGGCCGAAGTAGAACTGGACAAAGCGCATGCCGTCGACATAGCCCTGGCCAGTGGTGGAAATAAAGGTGATGGCCGAGGCCTGGGTGGCCATGATGGAAAGCGCCATGGCGTACCAGGGCATGGTGTTGGCGGCGCGCAGGTATTTGTCGGTGGTATCCGAACCGCGCGCCTTCCAGAGGCCGTAGAACACAACACCAATCACAGAAACAATCATCACCACCCAGTCGAGTGGTCTCATGCCCAGGCCTTTCCGAAGAACCAGAATGCCGTGATGAGCGCGACCAGATAGAGCGCTACGGCGATATAGACCCGGCGCCAGGTACCGAGGAACGGCGGCGGTTCGTCAATGACGATTCGCTTCAATTGGCACTCCCGGCACTGAGGAAGTTGGCGAAGATGCGATAGGCGCCAGGGACGCCCGCAGGAAGCTGACGAAACCAGCTCAGCGGGGTAAAGACGTAGGCGCCTTTGCCGTGCTTGGTATAGAGGGTACCGCCTTTCAGTCCGTTTTCGCCGGGATCGTGCATCTGAAAAAGTGTTTCATATTTCGGGTCCCAGGTGGCGGCAAAATAGAGGCCCCGCTCCTGCACCCAGCCGTCGAAGTCTTTGGCGACAATTTTGTTGGGTTTGTTCAGAAGGGGATGAGTGGCATTGAATTCGACCTGGGAATCCTCGACGGTCACGCGGCCGGAGTTGATGGTGATGGGGTAGGGACCGATGTTGTCGAGGAGTTTGGGATCGCCGCCGAAGAAGCCGCCTTCCATGACGTTGTATTGAACGATGAGGGTGCCACCATTGCTGGCATAGTCATGGAGACGGCGGGCGTTGGCGCGGAGATCGGGGCGGGTGTTGAAGGCGCGGACGCCGGTGACGATGGCATCGTATTTGGACAGATTGTCCTGGGCAAGGTTCTCGCGGGAGAGCAGCGTGACCGTGCAGCCGAGTTGTTCCAGGGCGCGGGGGACTTCATCGCCGGCGCCCATGATGTAGCCGACGTTCTTCGAAGTGGTGCGGACATCGGTGCGGAGGAGTTTAGCCTCGGCGGGGGTGAAGGCGGATTGGGGCGGAATATGGGGGTAGTCGACGGTCGTCATCGTGAGGCTGTAGGACTTGCCACCGACGATGACCTCGGCTTTCAGGATGCCGGTTTGTTCGGAGGCAGGCGGGGCGACTTGAAAGAGAAGGGACTGTTGCTCATTGGCGCCGGCCTGGAAGTCGCGGGAGGCGGGCGTTACGGTCCAGCCGGCAGGGGCTTTGAGGGTGACCGTGCCGCGGGTATCGGGGGCGAGCGCGGTCACCTGGACAGCAACTTCGCGGGGAGCCGAGTTAGGAAAAAGGAGCGCCTTGTCGGCGATACGGACGACGGCCGGGGGGACGGCGAGAAGCGGGCGAGAGAGTTGCCCGTAAATACGGTCCACGTAGCGGTGGGCAGCGGGAACGGGGACAAACTGCGGTTCGCCGTTGATGACAACGGTGAATCCGGTGGTGTTATTGACCAAGGGCCCATCTGGCTGGGCGAGGTCGCGGACGTCGGCAATATCGTACATGGTTTCGCCTTTGAGCCGCTGCAGCCAGTAGGGCTGCGTGGGAGAGGGAGGCATGGAGACCGATTCGATCTGAGTGAAGGTTTGGCCGGAGAGGAGCGGTTTATTGACGGGAACGGTTCGGGCGTTTAAATGAAGGGCGAAAAGGGAGATGTTGAGCGGACTTCGGTTCACGGCGGAAAAGGCGAGGTCGACCGGAGTGCCAACGACGGCATGGTACTTCGATGCCTGGACTTCCAGATGAAGGCCGGCGGCCTGGAGGATGGCTTCGTCGATTTCGCCGCGTTTCTCGCGGGCAAGGGGATGGGAGAGAGCGTCGAGTTCGCGGCGGGCCTGCTGGAGGATGGGAACAATCTTCTCCGGAGCGCGATCCTTGTATTCGGCGGCGGCGAGGGCAAGCGTTTGCGCGACCTTCGCCGACCCGGGGATGCGCGCCCAGGTGGTGTCGACGCCTTCCATGAGATCGGTGGTTGCCGGAGCGCCGGCGAGCACCTGGAAGTATTCGCGCATCTGACCCGGTTGCTGACGCCAACCCATGGCTTGGGAGCGGTGCTGGCTGCGGCTAATGCCGGCGATTTCGCCGAAGCTATAGCCGAGAACGGGGTCGTAGGCGCCGACGTCGAGGACGATCTTGTTGGGCGCGGCCTCGGCGGCCTTGGCCATGGCCGGGGTGAAGGCGGGGATATTGAGCAGGAGGCGTTTGGCTTGCCAGGGGGCGCCGAGCGCGGGGAACCGGGCCGGATCGGCGGCGGCAGCAAAGGCTTCGCGGCCAAGGATGGAACTGGCCTGATGCTGGCCGTGGCCATCGGCGGGGGTGCCGGAGAAGCGGAGGACGATGATGTCCGGCTGGAAGCGGCGGATGTGGTAGACAATATCGCCGAGAATTTTTTCGCGGTCCCACTTGGTGAGCGTTTCGGCGGCGTTCTTGGAAAAGCCAAAGTCGATGGCGCGGGAGAAGTACTGCTCCGCGCCATCAATGCGGCGTGCGGCGAGGAGTTCCTGGGTGCGGATGAGGCCCATCCACTCGCCCTGTTCGGTGCCGATGAGATTTTGACCGCCTTCGCCGCGGGTGAGCGAGAGGTAGGCGGTGCGATATTGCCAGCCGCGGGCGGAAAAGGAGAGGAACGCGGTGTTTTCATCGTCGGGGTGGGCGGCGATGTGGAGGACTTTACCGACGCGGTTGAGCCTTTCGAGTTGGAGGCGGAGACGGGCGGCGCCGGAAAGTTGGGGCTGAGCAGAAAGAGAAGCGGCAAGGATGGTGAAGAGAATTTCGGCGCGCATTTCCTTCCAGTGTAGGGAATCGGGAGCGGTCAGAGCCCGGAGACGGTGGCGATGCGGCGGGAACGGGCGACACGCTCGACGATGCGGCGGCGGTCGGCGACGGGCAGGTCGACGAGGAGGGCGCGGCCGGAGGCGGGGCTCGTGTAGTTGGCCAGGCACCAGGCGAAGAACGGCTCAAACTGGGGGTCGGCGACGATGTTGACCCATTCGCCCGTGGGGACGGGATGGGGGCTGAGAGCCGGGATATCGTCGGGCGTCCACCAAAGGCGCCAGCGGCCGTCGAGGGAGAGGGTCTCGTCGATGGCAGTCCCGGCGGCGCGGTCCAGGTGTTCTTCGAATTCGGCCAGGGTGAGGACACGAGCGGCGGAACGCATTGCCAGGAGGAACTCGCCCTCATTCCGGCGCTGGCGCCGCCGTTCGATCGCGGCGCGAATCGACCGGCCCACATCCATGAGGAAGAGGACCGGAAGCGAAATGGGGAGCAGCAGGATGGATCCGGCCCAGTTGGGCGGAGATACGGTTCGTGGCGACGGTGGGGCGTTGCGGGGCACGTCAGCGGCCACACTCCTGGCTGGAAAGGATTCGGCGCGCTGATGAGGCGCGCCGGGGAAGAACAGGGACCGGGAAGAGCGGGCTACTCTTCCTTGTGAATTTGCTGCGCGAGGTAGTTGCCCTCTCCTACTTCGGACATCATGTGGAGTTGCGCTTCCAGCCAATCCACGTGATGTTCCTCATCGACGAGGATCTTTTCGAAGAGATCGCGGGAGCCGTTGTCATGAGCGGCGGTGGCGCAGGCGATGGCTTTATTGAGGCGCGGGACGGCCTGGAGTTCGAGGTCCAGGTCGTTCTGGAACTGCTCCTTCACCGTTTTGCCGATGGCAAGCGGGAAGAGTTCGTTCATGGTCGGGGTGCCGTCGAGATAGAGAATGCGCTCGATGAGGGCTTCGGCGTGGCGCATTTCGTCGATGGATTCTTTGCGAGTGTAGTTCGCCAGCTTCTGGTAGCCCCAGTTTTCCATCATTTCCGCATGTAGGAAGTATTGATTGATGGCCGTCAGTTCGGCCTTGAGACATTCATTGAGGTAGGCGATGACTTCTTCGTTTCCACGCATGTCTTGCATTGTACCAGCCGATCCCATGGCACACTGAGAGCAATGGCAGTAACGGCAACGCTTCCCACAGCACGCATTTTGATCGCCGACGACGAAGAGGCACAGCGGAACGGGCTTGCAAGCATCATCCGCAGTTGGGGATTTGGAACGGAAACGGCGGCCGACGGGCAGGAGGCGCTGGAGAAGCTAATGGCCGACCCGGCGGCCGTGCTGATCACCGATCTCAAGATGCCGCGCATGGACGGGTTCGAACTGCTGCGGCGCCTGCCGGCGGAGAACATCCATGTCCCGGCAATCGTGCTGACGGCCTTTGGCAATATCGAGACGGCGGTCTCGACCATGCATGAATTGGGGGCCTACTGGTTCCTGGAGAAGCCGATTCAGCCGAGCGTGCTGCGTGTGTTGCTGGAGCGGGCCATCACTCATGCCCGGCTGGCCGAAGAGACGCAGCGGCTGCAGCGGCAGTTGAGCCAGAACGGGACGATGGGAAGGATGGCCGGGGCGTCGGCCGGAATGCGGCAGATCTTCGCACTGGTGGAACAGGTGGCTCCGTCGAAGGCGGCCGTGTTGATCACCGGCGAGTCGGGGACTGGCAAGGAACTGGTGGCGCGAGCGCTGCATTCCCTTTCGCAGCGGGCAAATGGTCCGTTTGTGGCCTTAAACTGCGCGGCCATGCCGGAGTCGCTGATTGAGAGTGAATTGTTCGGTCACGAAAAAGGGGCATTCACCGGGGCCGTCGAGCGGCGGGCCGGATGTTTCGAACTGGCGCAGGGCGGCACCCTGCTGCTCGATGAGATCGGCGACATGCCGCTGAACACGCAGGCCAAGTTGCTCCGCGTGCTGGAGGATTCGCGGGTAAGGCGGCTGGGCGGGCGGACGGAAACGACGGTGGACGTACGGGTGGTGGCGTCAACGAACAAAAACCTGCCGGAAGCGATCCGGCAGAACCTGTTCCGGGAGGACCTCTATTACCGGCTGAATGTTTTCGAGATCCAACTTCCGCCGCTTCGCGAGCGATTGGACGACGTGCCGGTACTGGCACGGGCACTGCTGGACGACCTGAACCGGAAGCACGGCACGCAGGTGACCGAGATTGCACCGGATGCGATGGAACTGTTGCGGCAGCACCGCTGGCCGGGCAATGTGCGCGAGTTGCGGAATGCGCTGGAGCGGGCGGTGATTCTGGCGGGGGAAGGGACCGTGATGGCGCGGCACTTGCCTCCGGCCGTGGCACCGGCAAGCGTAAGGGAGGCACCGCCGGCGGCTGGGAATCCCGCTGAATTTCTTGTCCTGCCCGCCGGAACCACCATTGACGACGCGGAGCGGGCGCTGGTGCGGCGTACCCTGATATTAACCAAGGGGAACAAGACCCGGGCAGCCGAGATCCTGGGGATCAGCCTGAAGACTCTGTTCAACAAATTGAAGGGGTACGACGGCGCCGAACAGGAAACGTGATGTTTGGTAACTGACTTGCACATATAGGCCGAAGCGCAGTGTTCTTGACCAACAGGCTCTCTCTCAAAGCGCGGCTCCATATCGCCACCATCGTTCTGGTGTTGACGCTGGTGTTCTTTCTGGCGGGCCTGAACCTGCACCGTTCGCTCCAACAGACCTTCCGGGAGGTGCAGGAGCGGGCGCAGACGAATACGACGATGATGCGCGACTTCCTGGTGCAGCGCATCGACGACCGGGTGATGAAGTGGCGTCCGGCGCCGCCGCGTGGACTGGAAGAGACCAAACAGGTCTGGCGGCAGATTCTGCAGGAGGACCTGCTCATCCCGCAACTGCTCCAGAAGGCGCTTGCCAGTTCCGCGCTGGTGGCCGATATTCTGATCACCGATCAGGACGGAAAAGTGCTGACAGCGCCCAATCCGGCCCATTCCGGTGGTACAGCGCCGAATTTGCCGGACTATCTGGAGTGGCAAAAACGACCGATTCCCGAGCGGGTGTGGGAAATATTTACCAAGAACCAGGACTATGGGATCAGGATTCCTTTGGCCGCCGAGGGGGACGACCAGGAACTTTTTACCATTCGCATCATTACCAGCAACGCGCTGATGCGGGACGCCGTGCAACCGGAGGTGACCGGGATCGGGTACGTCTCGTTGATGGCGATCGTGGTGTCGGTGCTCTACGCGCTACTTTTTTCCAACCTGACATTGCGGCCGCTGGCACGCGTGGGCGAGACAATCGACAAGATTGCGGCTGGGGAGTTTTCGGCAGATCCATTGCGGCCGGGGCAGGAGTCGCAGGAGTTCGCCGACCTGCAGTCGAAACTCGGGGTATTGGGCAGGCAGGTGCGCGGCGCAAGGCAGGATGCCGATCAACTGCGGGGAAAGATCGATCAGTTGCTACAGAGAATGGAGGAAGTGGTCCTGCTGTTTGATGAAGATGAACGGCTGATCATGGCGGGACGCCCAGCGGAACGGCTATTCCAGGTCTCCCGTTCCGAACTGATGGGTACGCATGTGCAAAGCCTGTTTCCCGACGCCTCCCCGGTAGGAGCGGCGATACGGACCGCGGTTCAGTTCCGGCGCCCGCTGACGGACCTGCTGGTGAGGCAGCGCTTGCGGAGCGGGGAGGAGGAGAACTTCCTGCTGAGCGTGGATTGGAACGCCGACCAGATGCTGGTGACGTTGCGGGATGTGGAGTCGCGGAAGGCGCTGGCTTCGCACTTGGACCTCTCTTCGCGGCTGGCCTCCATCAGCAGGCTGACGGGCGGCGTGGCGCATGAGATCAAGAATCCGCTGAACGCGATTGCGATCAACCTGGAAGTCCTGCGGTCGCGACTGGCCGGCGACAGCGAGGAGCGTACCGCCGAGGTCGACGTAATTGCGCGGGAAATTTCACGTCTGGACCGGGTGGTGAAGACGTTTCTAAACTTCACGAGGCCGGTGGAACTGAAGCTGACGATGCTCGATGTGGGGGAGACGCTGCGGGAGATCGGGCAACTGGTGGAGGAGCAGGCGGCGCGGAGTCAGGTGGGGCTGATGGTTTTTACGCCGGAAGGGCCGGCGGCGGCGTGGGCCGATCCCGACCTGCTGAAACAGGCATTATTGAATATAGTGGTCAATGGAATTGAGTCGATGCCCAACGGCGGACCGCTCTACCTACGGCTGCTCCTTGGCCGGGAGGAGATCGCCCTGGAGGTGGAGGACCGTGGCGCGGGCATCCCCGAGGAAGCGCAGGAGAAGATTTTCCAGTTGTACTTTACAACCAAGGCGAACGGGAGCGGGATCGGACTGGCCGTCGCTTACCAGGCCGTACAGTTGATGGGGGGCATGCTGGCCATGCGATCGCAAGTCGGATACGGCACGCTTTTCCGGATTGTGCTTCCCGCGGCGGTGATGGAGACGCCGCCTCTTCCGGTGCCGGCGGAACTGCCGGCTGTGGAGAAGGCCTGATGCGAATCACGGCGCTGCTGGCGGGAATCCTATTGTTGGGCGGATGTGGCCCGTTCCGGCGGGTCCAGGCGCCTCCTCCGCCGCCGGGTCCGGTGCCGGTACGGATACCGGATCAGGTGACAAGCCTGGATCCCGCGCCGCCGCCTCAGAATTTGCCGCCGCCGCCCCCGATCGCCGGTGGAGGAGCGGACGCCAAGGCTGGCGCTACGCAGGCGGTCGGTTTGCAGACAGCACCGGCGGTTGGCCCGCCGCGCCCAGCACGTGCGAGGAAAGCGGCGAAGAAGGCCAAGCCGGTTCCGCCGGCCGATCCGAGCGGGGCGGAGGCGGAAGCACCCATGGAAACCCCGCCGTACCGGCTGGGGGAGCTTCGATCCCCGGAGGAGCGGGAGAAACTGCGTCTGCAGGCGGACCGCATGCTGGGTGTGTGCCAAGCAGCGCTGGCTGCGGCGGAGGGCCGAAATCTGACGGCAATGCAGTCGGAGATGGTCAACCGGGTGCGCGGTTTTGCGCAGCAGGCGAGGGACGTTATGGAAAAAGATCCGGGAGAGGCGCGAAACTTCGCGGCCAAGGCGCGAACGTTCGCCGAAGCACTACTCGCAGAGTTGAAGAGGTAAAAAAGAGCCCCGGAATCTGTCGATTCCGGGGCTTAGGAGTACTGCGAAAGGGCGCTTTTAGAGGCTCTTGGCAATGGCCGGAGCGGCGGAGGCGCCGGCGGGCAGGGTGTAAACCTTCACCTCCACGCGGCGGTTCTGCATGCGGCCCTCGCGGGTCTTGTTGTCGGCGACCGGCTTCACGCTACCCACGCCGAGCAACTGAATCCGGCGGAGCGGGATGTTGTGTTCGGCCGAAAGGTAGCGGGCAACGGTCAGGGCCCGGCGCTGGCTGAGTTCCTGGTTATAAGACGCATTGCCAACGATATCGGCAAAGCCCTGCACCTCGATGACGAACTTCTTCTGGTCCTTCACGGTCGCCGCAAAACTGTCCAGTTTTTCCTTCATTTCCTTCGAAAGATCGGCCTTATTGAAGGCAAAAGTGATGTTTTCGGCACGCGACATCTGGAAGTTGTCGAGGTTCTCGTAGAGGTTGTCGATGCTCTTGCCGAACGCGGTTTCGACCTCAGCGATCCGGGTCATCGACTTTTCAGCCAGTGCGTTGGCGCCATCGGCACGCTGGCCGGCGGCAACGGCTTTCCCGTCGGCGGTGGCGGCCATGGTCTTGGCGAGCTTGGCTTCCCGTTCGGCCGCGGTGGCGACCTCGGTGGTTTGGGACAACTGCTTTTCCAGCGCATCGACATCGGCTTCGGACTGGGTGGTTCGCTTTTCGACCGCGCCGACGCGGTTCTCAACCGGAGCAATCGCCGCCCGGACGTGTCGTTTCGTTGCGCATCCCGTGGAGGACACCAAGAGGCCCGTTACCGCTGTGCCCAACAGAACCGCTTTGTACATAATCATTTTGTGTGAAACTCCTTTCTCCCACTTTAGAGCAAGCGAACAGCCAAACCAATAAGTGCTTATTAATCAACAAAAGAGAGAATGGAGCGGAATGAAGTGTAGGGATTTTTGACAAGGTTGGGGGGTGGAGATCGTCTAAGGGTAAGACACTGGATAAAAACTGGGCGGCGGCAGGGAGGCCGCCGCCTGAGGGAAAACTAAACGGACATCGTGGCAAGCTCAACGTGGCTGCGGTGGCCTTCGACGACCACGATCCCGGACTCGGTCACGTAGTGCCGCTTGCTATCTTCTTCCAGGTCGTAGCCGATCGAGGTCCCTTCCGGGATACGGACGTTCTTGTCGAGGATGGCGCGGCGGATTTTGCAATGCCGGCCGATGTCGACGTTGTCAAAAAGGATGGAATCCTCCACCAGGGCACCCGTATGGACGCGGACACCGCGGCCGAGGATGGAGCCCTTGACCGTACCGCCGGAGAGAATAGAACCACCGGAGACAATGGAATCGAGCGCGGTCCCCCGGCGGCCTTCCTGATCGAACACAAACTTGGCGGGCGGATCCTCGAAGCCGGCGGTACGGAGCTTCCATTCCCGGTTATAGAGGTTCAGCGACGGGGCGACGGCGCGGAGGTCCATGTTGGCGTCGTAGTAGGCGTCGATGGTCCCGACGTCGCGCCAGTAGGCTACCGAGTTCGGAGGATCGCCGGGGATGCGGTTGGTATTGAAGTCGTAGGCGAACATGTCGGCTTTACCGACAAGGGAGGGCAGGATATCGCGGCCAAAGTCGTGAGAGGAGTTTTCATCGGCGGCGTCACCATAGAGTTCTTTGAGCAGCAGGCCTGTCGAGAAGATGTAGTTGCCCATGGAGGCGAGACACATCTCGGGATTTCCGGGCATGGTGGGAGGATTGGCGCTCTTCTCGTGGAATCCGGTGATGCGGCCATCGTGCGAACATTCGATGACGCCGAATTCGCGAGCTTCTTCTTTGGGGACAGGGATTGCCGCTACGGTAATCTGGGCGCGCTTCTGTTCATGGAATTCGATCATGTCGCGGATGTTCATGCGATAGATATGATCGGCGCCGAAGATGCAGACAAGGTGGGGGTCGGCCTGTTCGATGAGGTTGATGTTCTGGTAAACGGCATCAGCGGTGCCGCGGTACCAGGTCTCTCCCGCGGAACGCATCTGCGCTGGAACGGGGATGATGAATTGGTTCTTCAGCAAGCCGCCGAAGTCCCAACCGTCACGGATGTGCTGGAGGAGCGACTGACTTTTGAACTGAATGAGTACGTAGGTGGAATAGATACCTGAGTTGATCAGGTTGGAGAGGACGAAGTCGATGATGCGGTAGCGGCCGCCGAAGGGCACGGCAGGTTTTGCACGTTCTTTGGTGAGCGGGTAGAGACGGGTGCCTTTGCCGCCCGCAAGGACAAAGGCCAGGACTCGAAGTTGCATGTTGGACACTCCCGCCGGGCTGGGTACAAATCCCGGCTTTCATACGCCCGGATCGGGGGAACTACAGTTGAAGGCGGGCGCGCCTCCAGAGTACAGCACCACTACTTATATCTAAGTATGAGCCGAACGCAAGCGGGCGCGCCCAAATTTTGCGTTACGAATCCAGCTTACGGATGATGAGATGTTCCTCTGCCGCGGGATAGCCGGCGTCATTGAAGGTCTCGCGGATGACCCGATTGGTCTCAAAATAGACCTGCCAGTAATGGTCGGTGTGGGTATAGGGGCGGACGGCGAGAACAGGTCCGAGGGTGTTGAAATCGAGAATTTCCACGTCGGGCGCCGGGTTGGCGGCGACATTGGGAATGGTCTTCAGCTTTTCCTTCAGCAGGGCGATGGCGGCATTGGCATCGACGGAGCCGGCGAGTTGGGCGGTCCGGTCAACGCGGCGGAAGGGGTTGGTGGAGTAGTTCTGAATGGTGTCGGAGAACACTTTGTTGTTGCCGACGAAGGTGGAGACGTTGTCCGGACTGATGATGGTGGTCGCAAACAGGCCAATCTCGTGAACCGTTCCCGTGATGCCACCCGCCTGGACGAAATCGCCGACCTTGAACGGGCGCAGGATGACAAGGAAGACACCAGCGGCGAAGTTGGCAAGAAGTCCGGCCCAGGCGGCGCCGATGGCGATGCCGGCGGCGGCGATGAGGGCGGCGAAGGTGGTGGTTTCCACTCCGAAGTAGCCGAGAATGGCGACGACGAGGGCGATGTTAAGGGCGACGCCGATCGAGGCTGTAAGCCATTGGATGAGGGTTTCTTCAATCTTCTGGCTGCGGAGGCTGCGACTGAGGAGTGTATTGACGAGCGCGATCAGTTTGCGGCCGACGAGCCAGAGGACGATGGCGCCGACAACTTTCAAGCCGACGGCAGTAAGCAGGGGAATGGCAGTGTTTAGGAGGGGGTGGAGATCCATAGGGTGTAGATTACTGTAAACGGGAAGTGTTGCGTGGTATTGATATTGGGATGAGATACTTCCTCCTTGCGCTGGTAACCTGCGCCCTGACGGTGGGCGCGCTGCGGCTGATGGGCTGGGCGCCGCCGCCACTGCCGGAAACGGTGAAACTCGATAACGCCCGGGTCCGCGTGAAAGAGGTGGTCTACCTGCCGGGCGTTGCGCGGGAGCGATATACGCGGCCGACCGATCAGGTGATCGTTTGGCTGGACGACGCCAAGTATCAGCGGCTGGATTCGACGACGAAAGAAAAGACGATCCGGGAGCGGAAGCGGGGAGAGATTCTGTGGCACAGCAAGGGGGAAGACGCTCCGGTGCTGACGAATATGGGGTCGACGCCGTACCGCACGTTGACGATTGAGTTGAAATGAAAGCGGCGGTCATTGGGACGGGCATGATGGGCCCTGGAATCGCCATGACTTTGACGCTGGGTGGCGTGGAAGCGGTTATTCTGGGGCGCAGCGACGAAAGCGCCGCGGCCGGAGGGGCGGCGGCACGTCGGCAGTTGGCGCTTTTGGCCGCCAATGGACTGGCGACCGAAGATCAGGTTCGTTTTTCCGAAACGAACCTGCGCGCGTCGACGGCGTTCGACGATGAGATTGCGGCCGCGGACCTGGTGATCGAATCGGGGCCGGAGAATCTCGCCTGGAAACAGGAGATGTTTGAGCGCCTGGATAGCTTGACCCGGCCGGATTGCATCCTGACCTCCAACACCTCCGGATTGAGCATCACCGCGATCGCCGAGCGGTGCAAGCACTCGGAACGGGTGATGACGACCCATTTCTGGAATCCGCCGCACCTGATGCCGCTTGTGGAAGTGGTAATGGGGGCGAAGACATCCCTGGCGCTCGCCGAAAAGGTGCGTGACCTGTTGCAGTCCTGCGGCAAGGCGCCCGTTGTTGTGAAGAAAGACACACCGGGGCAGTTGGGAAACCGGATGCACATGGCGCTGATCCGGGAGGCGGCGCACATCGTGAGCGAGGGCATCGCCGGCGTGGAGGACGTGGACCTGGCGGCGCGGATGAGTTTTGGGCTGCGCCTGCCGATGTATGGGCTGCTGGAGCACATGGACATTGTCGGGCTGGACATGTCCAAAGGGATTTTGGAGTACGTGGCCACCGATCTGTACAACGGCGTGGAAGCACCCCCACGGTATCGGGAACTGGTGGAGAACGGCGACCTGGGAGCGAAAACAGGTCGTGGTTTCTACGACTGGTCCGTGAGGAGCGCCGATGAGGCACGGGCACGGCGCGACGGCTTCGTCCTTCAGATGCTGCGCTGGCGGAAAGAGCGGGAGTAGGGGCGATTGCAGGAATCGCCCCGAAATCGGGTTATGCCTGCGACGTCCAGTTAACTGCGAGATCCACAAAACTCCGGACGCAGATCCCGGACGGCCCCTTGGGCATATCGGGTTTATTCTCTTCCAGCCAACCGGTACCCGCGATGTCCAGGTGGACCCAAGGGGTGTCGCCGACCCACTCCTTCAGGAAATAGGCAGCCGTAATGGCGCCGCCCCAGCGGCCGCCGATGTTACCGATATCGGCAAACGACGACTTCAAGTACTCGCGGTATTCATCGTCCAGTGGCATATGCCACATCTTCTCGCCCTGGCGCGCCGCCGAGGCCTGGAACTTCTGCCGGAAGGCGTCGTTGTTGGCGAACAGGCCGACATGAATGTTGCCGAGCGCGACGACAATCGCACCGGTGAGGGTCGCCACGTCCACCATGTGGGTCACTCCCTGGCGTTTGGCGTATTCGATCGCGTCAACCAGGATGAGACGGCCCTCGGCGTCCGTGTTCAAAACCTCAATCGTCTTGCCGCTGAGGCTGGTGACAATGTCTCCAGGCCGCTGTGCGTTGCCGCCAATCGCATTTTCCACCACAGGGACAAACGCGGTAACCGGGATCTCCGGCTTGAGCGAAGCGATGGCGAGCATGGCGCCGAGAACGGCCGCCCCGCCGGCCATGTCGTACTTCATCTTTTCCATGCCGTCAGCCGGTTTGATGGAGACGCCGCCGGTATCGAAAGTAACGGCTTTGCCGACCAGGGCCAGGTGATCCGTGGAAGCCGGCGTGGAGCTCGGACGATAACGGACGACCAGCAGCGAAGGCGGGTGCGGAGACCCCTGCGCGACACCGAGCAACGAGCCCATGCCGAGTTGTGTCATCCGGTCCTTGTCGAGAACGTCCAATTCCAGGCCAGCAACGGAATCGACCATAGCCCGGGTGCGCTCCACCAACACGGGGGGCGTGAGCAGGTTGCCAGGTTCGTTCACCAGGCTACGGGTAAAGTTCTGCGCTTCGCCAAGGATGTTGCCGCGAAAGAAGGCGTGCTGCATGTCATCGGGGAGCGCGGCGGTGATCACGCGGAACTCGGCGATCTCGGTACGCTCGTCCCGTTTGGACTTGTGTGTGTCCACTTCAAAATTGCCCAGGTGCAGTCCTTCGGCGACAGCGGCGACGTAGTCCTCGGTGACATAGACTTCGTCAAGGGCGAAGGCAAGGCGGGCGGCGCCATTGGCCTTTGCCTTGCGCACCGCGGCGCCGATCAATCGCCGGAGGGTGGGCGGACCGAACTTATCGGCCTTCCCTGCCCCCGCCAGGACGATCCGCCGGGCCTGGAAACCCTGCGGGCGATGGAGGACGGTGGTCTCAAACAGGCGGCCCTTGGCCTCGCCGGAGGTCTCCACATCGGACAGCCATTCGCCATTGGCGGCGCGCAGGGCGTCGTAACTGGGGGTGGACGGACGGCCCTCGGCTTCGAACTGGAGGATGAGAAGAGCGTCGGCTTCGACGGCGTTGACGGATTGATTGGTGAGAATGACCTGCATGGGATTTAGTGGGCTTTGGATCGGATGAGGGCCGCGCGGGCCTCGGCGTTCTGTTCCTTGGTCTTTTCAGCGGCGCGTTTATCGTGGAGCTTTTTACCACGCCCGAGAGCGACTTCCACCTTGATTTTCCCATCCTTGAAATACATCTTGGTAGGGATCAGGGAGAGACCCTTCTCGCGTGTCTTGCCGTGGAGCTTGTCGATCTCCTGGCGATGCAGCAGCAGCTTTCGCTTGCGGCCGGGCGGATGGTTCTCCCGGTTTCCGTGGGAGTATTCGCTGATGTGGGCGTTAATCAGCCACGCCTCGCCGGACTCGATCGCCGCAAAGGCGTCCTTAAGCTGGACCTTTCCGGCACGGCATGCTTTAACCTCGGTCCCGGTGAGGGCCATGCCCGCCTCGAACCGTTCCATGAGCTCGTAGTCATGTCCGGCCGAGCGGTTGTCGCTGATGATCTTGAATCCGTTGGCGGATTTGCCTTTATCGGCGGCCAAAACGATTCTCCTGCACTTTGTTCTCAACGGGGGCGCGGTGCGCTTCGTCAATGAATGGTAGGTGGGCTGTCATTTCACGCCACCAAAGCCTCATTTTAGCACGCGACGAAACCGGAACTATCTGCAAGATGCTGAATATTCGACAGTTATGCAGCCTATTGGCCTGCGCCACCTACCTCTGGACGGGGGTGATCCCGGCTGAGGCAAAAACCCGCAAGGGCGACAAATTCTATAAGGACGGCCAAAAAGCGGAACTGAGCCGGGACTTTGAGAAGGGTTTGGAGCTCTATGAGCTTGCCCTCAAAGAGGATCCGGCCGATACCGCCTACCAGATGGCCGTTCGCCGCAGCCGGTTCGCTGCCGGGGCCGGGAGGATCGACCGCGCCCAGAAACTGCGGGAGCAAGGGAAGGTGGAGGAGGCGCTGCTTGAGTTTGAGCGGGCATTCCTGATCGACCCGTCATCGTCGCTCGCGGTGCAGGAGATCCGGCGGACCAAGGCCATGCTCGACTTCCAAAAGCGGCAGGGGGCGGCCCTGCGCGAGGACGAACGCGGGCAGACACCGGCTCAGATCGCTAAGAAGCGGAACGACGAAAAGATCGGGACCATCCAGCCGGTTCCGGAGTTGAAACCACTTTCGCGCCAGGTCACGTCGCTCAAAATGAATAACCAGAACGTCAAAGTTCTTTTCGAGACGCTCGGGAAGTTGACCGGCATCAACGTGATCTGGGATCCGGAATACCAGCAGCCGTCAAAAAACTATAACGTCGACCTGACAAACACCAGCCTGGAAGCAGCGCTCGACCACCTGTCGGTGATGACGAAGACGTACTGGAAGCCACTTTCCTCGAACACGATCTTCCTGACCAATGACAACATCACCAAGCGCAGAGACTACGAGGACAACGTCGTCAAGGTGTTCTACCTGCAGAACATCACCTCGGTGCAGGAGTTGAACGAAATTGCGACTTCGGTACGCAGCGTGACGGAAATCCGCCGCCTCTACACCTACAATGCCCAGAACGCCGTTATCGCGCGCGGCACTGTGGATCAGGTGGCACTGGTGGAAAAACTGCTGGGCGACCTCGACAAACCCAAGCCGGAAGTCCTGGTCGACGTCATCGTGATGGAAACAGCCACGGGCCGGACCCGGGATCTGGCCGCGACGGTCGTAACCGGTGATTCCCCGGGACTGCGGTTCAGCATTTCTCCAGGCGGGACAACGAGTTCTGATTCGACGACCTCGGCCAGTTCGTCCCGGAACCTGGGACAGTTGAAGACCCTTTCCGAGAACGATTTCACGGTTAATCTGCCGGGCGCCTTGCTGCAGGCCATCATGACGGACCGCAACAGCAAGGTACGGCAGACGCCGCAGATCCGGGCAGCCGATGGGCAGAAGGCGCAGTTGCGCATTGGTGAGAAGGTTCCGACGGCAAGCGGCAGCTTCCAACCGGGTATTGGCGCCGTGGGCGTAAGCCCCCTGGTCAACACGCAGTTCCAGTATCTGGAAGTCGGCGTGGTGATGGACATGGTGCCGCGCATCCATGGCGACGACGAAGTGTCGATGCATGTGGAAATCGAAATCTCGAACGTAGTGGAGCGGATCGACATCGGCGGCATCAAGCAACCGGTCATCGGCCAGCGGAAAGTAGTCCACGACGTCCGCATCCGCGAAGGCGAGATGAACCTGATCGGCGGGTTGGTGAAAACCACGTCGACGCGGAACATCTCCGGCATTCCGGGATTGATGCAGATCCCCTACCTCGGCCGGCTTTTCTCTAGCGAAACGGTGGAAACGTCCAACAGCGAACTGGTGATCGCACTGGTTCCGCATATAGTCCGGACGCAGGAGATCACGCCGGTGAACCTGCGCGGCGTGGCGGCAGGCAACGATCAGACCGTCCGGCTGCTCTATGCGACGCCGGAAGAGGAGAAAGCCAATTCGGCTCCCTCTACGGCGACGCCCGGCCCGGCGTTGAGCATGCCGGCGACGCCCGAACCATCCAGCCCGGCGAAACCGTCGCTGCCCCCGGCAGCCCCGGTGAAGCTGACCTTCCAGCCCGAAGGAGTGGTGACGCGCGCCGGATCGCCGGTAGTCGTGACCGTCCATGTGGGCGAGGCGGTCGACCTGTTCCAGGCGCCGATGCGGATTAAATACGATCCGAAGAAACTGAAACTGCTGGCGGCCACGCCGGGCGCGTTCTTGTCGAGCGATGGGCAGCGCGTCAGTTTCAGCCACGACGACCAGGCGGCGAAGGGCGAAGTGGGCATCCAGATGAGCCGCGCGGCGGGCGCACCCGGGTTGACCGGGAACGGCGCCGTCCTCTCGCTGACCTTCCAGACGCTTGAGGCCGGACAGACGCAGATCGGAATCATTGATACGGCGATGCAGAATTCGAAGCTGCAATCTGTGCCGTCGCAAAAACCGACGGTGGGTGTGGAGATTCGCTAATGCAGGCGGTGAGTCCAGACAGGCGGCGAAGCCAGCGGGGGATGACCCTGGTGGAGTTGATCGTCGCCTTCACGATTCTGGCGCTGTTGACGGCCATGGCAGTACCGCTGGCGCGCACCCGGGTGCGCCGGGAGCAGGAAAAGGAACTGCGGCTGGCGTTACGGGAGATCCATACGGCAATCGATAAATATAAGGACATGGCCGACGCCGGGCAGCTGGGCCAATTGAATGCCGCGAAGGAAGGCTATCCGGAGTCGCTGGAAGTGTTGGTGGAAGGGGTCAAAGTCACCGGGCAGGGGCAGCCGGGCCAGACCGCCGAAGGGGAGAAGAAGATCCGGTTCCTGCGACGGATTCCCAAGGATCCGTTCACCAAGAACACCGATTGGGGATTGCGGAGCACGCAGGACGACCCGAAATCGACCGCGTGGGGTGGGCAAAACGTGTTTGCCGTGTACTCGAAGACGATGGAGAAAGCAGCCGATGGAACGCCGTATTCAGAGTGGTAACCGCAGACAGGCCGGCTTCACCATCATGGAGTTGATGGTCTCCATGGCCATTGTGCTGATCGTGATTTCGGTAGCGGTGCCGCTCTACCAGAAGTCGCTGACGCGGGCGAGGGAGAGCGTATTGCGGCAGAATCTCTTCTCGCTGCGCACGGTGATCGACGAATATACCTACGACAAGCAGAAGGCGCCGCAGCAGTTGGATGATCTGGTGCGCGACGGCTACCTGCGGCAGATTCCGCTCGATCCGATCGTGGGAAACAACACCTCGTGGAAAATCATTATGGAAGACGCGTCGGCCTCGGCAAGCCAGAGCGAACCGGGAATTTTCGACGTGCGCAGCGGCTCCGAAAAAACCAGCCTCGAAGGCACCCCCTATAGTGAATGGTGATCCGGCTGGTGTAAAATAGGACTTGGTCCCCGATCGTCTAATGGTAGGACACCGGCCTTTGACGCCGTGAATCGTGGTTCGAGCCCATGTCGGGGAGCCAACTTTTTTAAGGGTTTACAGCCCGTGCCTCTTGCGCAACCTGCAATCGGATCATGGTGAGCTGTACAGCTGTTCGGTCACCCTACCGTTCGCCCAGGGTCATCGTGTCACGGTCCGATGATCCGCAGAGCCATTGTGCTCCAGAACAGCAAACCGATCCTATCTGTGCAACTGCCAGGTATTGCCGCCTACGGCCATTGGAGTTAGCAGTTCGGAGGTAAAGGGGTTCCCTCGCGTATCCCACTCCCGCGCTCAACCGAAAGGTCACACCGCGCGGAGGCTTTCGGGGATGTGCCCTTCAGTATAATGGCGGCATTCTTATGAGCCGCCCTCACGCGCACGCCCCTTCGACATCGCCGTCCCGCCGCCATCTGCTCCGTGGCCTCGCCGCCGCCGGCGCCGGCGTCTTGAGCCAACGAATCCTGCCCGGCTTTGCTCTGCCGGAGGACAAGATCAAATCCGTTCGATACTACACCAACCCCGGTGACACCAACGGCCGCCGGGGTCAACCGATGGTCAACCAGTCGACGAACGTGGTCATGATCGAGACCCAGCGCGGCTTGATTGGCATCGGCGAGGGCGGCGAGCCGAGAACGATGGAAGAGTGCGCCAGCATGCTGATCGGGCTCGACCCGTTTCGTATCGAAACCCACTGGCAGCGCATGATGCGCGGCTACTTCTATCCGGCCGGCCGGGAAAAACTTCACTCCCTCGGAGCCCTCGACCTCGCCCTTTGGGACCTCAAGGGGAAAGCGCTCGACGTGCCCATCTGGCAGCTTCTCGGCGGCAAGGCCCGCGAGCACATTGAACTCTACTCCACGGTGTTCCCCGGCCCCAGCGGCGGAACCCTGGAGGATGCCGCGCGTGCCTGCCGCGATGCGGGGTTCCGCACCTACCGCCATGCAACTGACAACCCGCGCCAACGGGTGGTCGACCGATTTAAGCTGGTTCGCAAGATGCACGAGGATTGCATCCTCCTCCACAAAGGAGCCGGTGACGGCGGCTGGGCCATCGACTTCCACACCGAACTGGATCTCCCGGACGCTATCAATCTGGCCACCCTGCTCGAACCGCTGCATCCGTACTTCTGCGAGGACCTCATTCGCAGCGAAAACGTGCTGTCGTACGAAACGGTCCGCCAGCGCACGAAGGTTCCTATCGCCGTAGGCGAGCAGTTCGGCTACAAGTGGGACATCAATACGCTAATCGAGAAGCAGTTGATCGACTACACCCGCGTCACGCTCCCGAACGTCGGCGGCATCACCGAGTTCATGAAGATCCTGGCGCTCGCCGAAACGCACTATATCGGCATGATTCCCCATTTCACGGGGCCGATCGCGGAAGCCGCGCTGGTGCACTGCCTCACCGCGTCTTCTGTCACGGCCTTGATGGAAATGCTGGGCAACGGCACCCGCACGTGGCCCTATCTGCCGAAGGTCTACGATTTCAAGGACGGCAAGCTGTGGCCGAACGATCGCCCCGGCTTGGGCGTGCAGGTAGACGAAAGCAAGCTCACCAGGATCGGCGAGTACAACACCTATCGGGCCGGCATGCTTCTCAACCAGCGCCCGGACGGATCCTTCACTAACTGGTAGCCGCTCTGGCCAGGGGGCGGTCTCGAAAACGGCCCCCTGTCATTCTCGAGTTGGAGATTTGATAGGATCTACCCCATTGGCGGGAGATTGGCGAAACGAGAGGCCGAGTCATTCATGAACGACGATGTTTCCAGAAGGTATTTCTTCTATGGCGCGTTGCTGACCGCAGCCGTGCCGTCCGGCGGCTACGGCAGTGTTCCGTCGCTGCGCGCCTTGGGCTATAGGCCCTTCTACGACAAGCTGAATGTGGCGGCGATCGGGTGTGGCGGACAGGGCGCAGTTGACCTCAACGATGCTGCCCGAACGGAAAACATCGCGGCGCTTTGCGATGTGGATGAGATGCGCGCCGCGGAGTCATTCAAGCGCTTCAGCAAGGCTCCGAAATACAAAGACTACCGCGTGATGCTGGAGAAGGAGGGCAAGAACATCGATGCATGCATCATTGCCATCCCCGACTTCATGCACGCCACCGTCGCACTTGCCTGTATGCAACAGGGCAAGCACGTGTACGTCGAAAAGCCGCTCACCAGGACTCCGTGGGAGGCCCGGTTGCTGCGCGATGCGGCGGCAAAGTACAAGGTCGCGACCCAGATGGGCAACCAGGGCTTCTCTCACGAATGCCACCGGGTGGCTGCTGAGATTGTCTGGTCCGGCGAGATCGGTGAAGTGCGCGAGGCACATGTCGCCACCTCACCGAGCACGTATCCGACCGAACTCACGCAGTTGCCACCGGAAAAGGCGGTTCCCGGAACGCTGGATTGGAACCTCTGGCTTGGCAGTGCGGCGCAGCGTCCGTTCAGCGAATGGTACGTGCCATACAATTGGCGCGGCTTTTACGATTTCGGAACCGGACAAATCGGGAATTGGGCGACACACACGGCCGGTCCGGTACACACGGCCCTGCAACTGGGGGCACCGGTAAGCGTGGAGTGCGTCAGTCAGGCTGGACCGAGTAAGTACACATTCCCCACGCGAGGCGTGGTGCGGCTCGACTTCCCCGCGCGTGGTCCCCTGCCACCGGTTTCCGTCTACTACCACGAGGCCGTACGCCCAACCGATCCCGAGGCCTTCCGGGTTCCCGGAATGGAAAACGAAACGATCTTGCCGCCGACAGACAATCTGGCCGACAAGGGCCGGCCGACTTCGCTCGGCAGAGGCGGTTTCGGCGGGATGCGCGGTCCTGGAGGAGGAGGCTTCCCAGGACCGGGCGGCCCCGGGGGCCCCGGAGGCCGCGGTGGCGCGGGGGACGGCCGCCCCAGAGGGGCGGGAGGTCCCGGAGTCCCTGTGTTTCAGGGCTCGCAGATCGTCACATCGACATCGCAGCAACCCCCGCGGGGAGGGGCCCAACCGGGCGTGCTGGCCGGCAACGGATCCGTGCTCGTTGGCAGTAAAGGCGTGTTGGCCACAAGTAGCCGCGGCGAAGGCGTGTGGCTGCTGCCCTCCGAACGGTGGAAGGAGTATAAGCTGCCGCCCCAACTTCTCACTCGATCCCCAGGCCACATGCTGGACTGGGTCCGTGCATGCAAGGGCGGTGACCCGTCCTGTTCCGACTTCAGCATTACGGCGCCCTACGCCGAGTGGCTGGCGCTGGTTTGCATTGCCTGGCGTGTCCCGGGGAAACTGCTGTGGGACAGCAAGAACACGCGGTTTACGAATAGCGAGGCCGCGAATCAATTGGTGAAGCCGCTGTTTCGCCGCGGATCGGAACTGAAGCTGTAAGGGAGTGGAGCAAGGAGATGGAACTGACACGGCGTGACCTGGGAACACTACTCGGGTGGGGAGCCATCTCCACCGGCAGTTCGTTCGGAGCGGCAAAACCAAATTCCAAATTCGGCGGCGTGCAGATTGGCGCCAATGTGCCGTATATCTTTCGCGGCATTCCCGGCGGCGCCGCCGACATTCTCAAGTACTGCCTGGATCCAACCATCAGCCTGAACGCGCTCGAACTGCGGTCACGACCGTTCGAGGAGGCGCTCGGCGCGCCGGCGCCCGCGGGCAGGCCGAGTTTTGCCGGTTGGGGCCCTCCGGGCGGAAGGCGAGGCGGGGGCCCCGGCGGCGCGCCAGGCGGCACCCCTCCTGCGGGGGGAAGACCGCCGCTCACGCCGGAACAGCAAGCCGAGCGAAAGAACGCAACAGAAGCCCTCCGGAAATGGCGGCTCTCTCAATCGATGACCGGATTCCGGGACCTGCGCAGAAAATACAACGATGCCGGGGTCCTCATCCAGATTGTGAAGTTCGATGGGGTCGATGGCTACACCGACGATGAGCTCGATTACGCCTTTCAGTTGGCGCGTGAACTCGGCGCCGATGCCATCTCCTGCGAAATTCCAGTCAGCACCACCAAGCGCGTAGGAGCCTTCGCGGAGAAGCACAAAATCATGGTGGGCTACCATGGACACGGCAACCTCACGGACCCGGAGGCGTTCGGCGGACTCGCGTCGTGGGAACGGGCCTTCTCTTTTTCGAAGTACAACGGCGCGAACGTGGACATCGGCCACTTCTTCGCGGCAAACGGCTTTTCGCCGGCGAAGTGGATTCAGCAGAACCATGGCCGGGTTACGCACGTCCACCTGAAGGACCGGAAGGCCAACAATGGCCCCAACATGCCTTGGGGGGAAGGCGATACCCCGCTGAAAGAAATCCTCCTGCTCATGAAGAAGGAGAAGTACCCTTTCCAGGCGACCATCGAGATGGAGCACCCCGTTCCGCAGGACTCTACCGTGCTCGCCGAACTGGCGAAATGTGTTCAATTCTGCCGGGCCATTTTGGCTTAGGTTCCTTCCACTCTTCGCGACCCCGGATCGGGGCCTTCGGTCCGCTGCGCGTCTTCGGCCGGCGCGCCATCACGTATGCGGCGCGAGGACGGGCATCGCGTTTCCAGCCTGCGCGCGCCAACATAATTCGCCGGAAGTGCACTTTTTCCGCGCCATCTATAATGTTGGTGTCCCCCAATGAACGGCGCAGTCAACGAAGGATCGGGTCCGATTCGCATTTTTGTAGGTTCCGGCGATGCCAGTTTGCTCGAACGAAAAACGCTCGTCTACTCCCTCCGCAAACACACGCGGCGTCCACTGGAGATCTGGACCTACAACGGTACCCGCCGCGTGGTGGAAAACGAGGCAGGTGAAACCCGGAATTGCGCCCCCTGGCTCGATATCCCGCACCGCGGATTTGTCACTGAATTCAGCCTCTTCCGCTACATCATCCCGGAGTTGTGCGGCCAGCAGGGAAAGGCGATCTATCTCGACTCCGACATGATCTGCCTGGCGGATATCGGCACGCTTTTCGACACCCCGCTCGACGGCGCCGCCTTCGCGGCACGCCCCAACGCCTATCCCGAAATTGCGCCCGAACGCTGGGCACTGAGTGTGCTGGTTATCGACTGCGCCCGCTGCCGCTTCGACCTCCCCGCCATCTTCGGCCACATCCGGGCCGGCCGCTTTACCTACCCGGAGTTTGCCCAGTTGGGCCGCCGCACAAGGCCCTATCTGCAGTATCAGATCCAGCCCCTGCCGGACCACTGGAACTCCTTCGACAAACACGACGAATCCACCCGCCTGATCCATTACACCGACCTTGATCGTCAACCATGGAAATTCCGATACCATGCCTACGGCGATCTGTGGTTTCGCTACTACAACGACGCCATCGCGGCTGGCTTGATCACCGCCGCCGATGTTGCGCACTCCGTCGACAAAGGCTACGTGCGCACCGACATCCGCGCTGGCAACCGTGGCTCCGATACGCTGGTTCACCGCGCGCTGGGCAGCCTCCACACGGGTCGCTTGGTAGCCAGGGATGGAATCCGCCGCATCGCCCATTTTGTGAAACGTACCAATGTCTGAACGGCCGCGCGTCGCCATTGTCGACTGGCACGAGAAGTGCGCGTTTTATCAGCCGCTGACGAATGCCTATGCAGCCGATTGGGTCGACGTCGCGCCTCCGGCCCTGGCCCATGATCCCCCGAAGGTGGATCTGGTGCTGGTCAACGACGAGACGTGGCCCTATTGCGCCGCCGGGCTCCGGGAAGCCAACCGGCGAGGCATCCCCAGCCTCCACCTTCCGGATGGGATTTGCGAATGGCGCAACACCTGGGAGAATCCCCGTCCGGTCCCGTTTCTGCAGCCGGTATTGGCCACCCGTATCGCTTGCCTGGGCCCGGCGCAGGCGCGGCTGATCGAGTCCTGAGGTAACCGCGGGAAATGTGAGGTCACCGGGTCCCCCCGATTTGACGTTCTGTTGGGCAGCCAGCCTCGACGCCGGGATCCGGATTGCAGACCAGCCGTTCTGGTCGTCACCGCTCGGCAACCTGCCTTCAATGACACCCACCGATCGGCCGTGCTCGCCTCGCTGCGGGATTTGCGCGACGCCTTTGCCCAACGGAGGGACTGGCAGCCAGTCTGGCGACTGACCGCGGGCTTGGATGCCGAACTTGGCGTGCCGGATACCATGCAAACGCCCCTCTATGCGCAGCTTGCCGAGGTCGACGCCGTCATTTCCACCCCCAGCAACGTCATTCTGGAAGCCATGCTGTACGGGTTGCCGGTGGCTATGCTGGATTACACCAACAGCCCCGCCTATGTTTCGGCAGCGTGGACGATCACCGCCCGCTCCCACATTCCCGATGTACTGGATGGTTTGGCCGCCCCACCCTCCGTACGGCTCGAATGGCAGCGGACGCTCCTCCGGGATCAACTCGCCTGTGACTCGCCCGCAACACCCCGGGTAATCGCGCTGATGGAGCGGCTGATCACCGGTAGCGAACGCCCCGCGCCGCCCGGCGAGCCCGATGATTCTCGCCATGCCGAACTCGCTGCGGAGGTGGCCCACCTGCGGCAGGCTCTCGCGCTGCGCCCGTCGCAAATCCTCTACCGGGCGCTTTGCGAGGTCAAGCGGAAATGGGGTGCACGCCGTTGATTTCGGTTGTCATTGCCACCTACCAACGGCCGGAACGGATCCGGCGAGCCTTACTTCATTTTGCGGAAGTCGAGTTTCCTCCTGCGGAATATGAACTGATCGTTGTTGACGACGGAAGCGTCCCCGCCCTGGACTTCACGGCGCTTGCCGGTCCGCCCGGCGTTTCGCTCACCGTGTTGCGCGTACCGCATGGCGGCTCCGGCGCCGCCCGCAACGCGGGAGTGGCCCGGGCGAGAGGAGAACTGATCGCCTTCCTCGCCGATGACTGCGAACCCTCCCGCGACTGGTTGCAGGCTCTTGACGCGGCGCACCGGCAGCATCCGCATTGCGCCTTGGGCGGAAAGATCATTCACGGCGTCCCGAACGACCCCTTCTCGACTACCGCCGACCTTTTGATCCAATACATGCGGGCCCGCGGAAACAGCGATCCGCTTCAATCCACGTTCTTCACACCGAATAACCTCGCCGTTCCCGCTGCCGGATTCCGGGCGATAGGGGGCTTTGATCCGCAGTTCAACCCCGCCGGCGAGGATCGGGATTTCTGTGCCCGCTGGATCGAATCCGGCCGACGGATGATCACCACGGACACCGCCACCGTCGTTCATCACCACCCACTCTCCCTCCTTGGTTTTCTGCGGATGCAATACATCCATGGGCGTGGCTCGATGCTCTTCCGCCGAGTTTTGGCCAAGCGAAACGGCGGGCGCCTCCATTTGGAAGCCCCGAGTTACTACGCCGGCCTGATTCGCTTCCCCTTGCACTCGCAAGGACACTACGGCCTCCAGCACATTGCACTGCTGGCCCTTTCCCAAGTGGCCGTGGCCGCCGGCGCCGCGGGGGCGTTTCTCCGGAGAAGATAGCGGGCCCTTGCCGGGCGACCCATCTGCCGTGGTTTTGCACCGGCCTATTGTAGCCCTCGCCTAATTGAGGTACCTTATTGCGGTAGTAGAGTTTTGGAGGATTCATGGATTTCGTCTCCCGCGCAAAAGAACTTGTGAAACAACAGGTCCGCGGTGCAGCCCTGGTGATCGTTCCGTTAGCGGCAGCCGCTTCCGCCCAGGCAGTACCTTTTTTGCCGACGCAGGCGATACCGTCCCTGCCGACAGGAAACGCTGACTGCGTTCCCTCCAAAGGCTCCTGCAGCGCCATCGCCGATCCGCTGCCGGACCCCGGAAACGGCCTGCTCGGGGTCAAATTTTACACCAGCGGCTCGGTTGTGATGCCCTTTCAGAGCGGCTCAGGCAATGGCTCGCTCGCCCTTTCCACGTCGGGAATCCAGTCGGGTAGTTTCTCCGGAGACATCCCCTTGCTCTACGATTTCACGCTCGATGGCAACAGCGTAGGGAGTTGGACCCTGGGATTCGCCGTGAATCAGATCAGCGGCGCCTCCCACTCGGTGCAAGTGAGCGGCAGCGGGTCAGGACAGTTCACCGGTAGTTCTCTGCTGGCATCGGTGGTGCTGCAATCCGGACTCACCACGCAGGTTTCCATGACTTTGTCCGTAGACTACGACGGGAGCCTGACAATCAACATTCCCGCCAACTCCGTCGATTTCAACGCCGACGCAGGAAACTCCGGTGTACCCGAACCATCGAGCGCCGCTATGGTGCTGATCGGGTCGATCGCGGCGGGCGGCTTTCAATTGATGCGGCGCCGGCGGAAAAGCTAACTGCCGGAATACGACGGGTGAAACCGCGCATCCTCCTGCTCCTGCCGCAAATGCCGCAAGACCCGTCGAGCGGTGCCGCTCGCACGGCGCAAACGGCGGTGGAAATGGCGCAGGAGGGCGGCTTTGAAGTGGCCGCGCTCGCCACTACGGCCACCGAACGGGGGACACACGCCGATGCCGTCACCTATCTGGCCGCGGCTGGCCTTGCTCCGAAGATAAGGCCCTTGGCGAAGCAGGGATTCCGCGAAATCCGCTTGATTCAGCGCGAGATTCCCTATCGCCTGCTCGACACAGGGCGATTTCCGGTGCTGGGCTGGGAAAAGACGCACGGGCGAGTATTTGATCAACTCCTGGACGAGACCCTCGCCTCGTTTCGGCCCGACATTGTACTCACCTACGGCGCGATGGCCGGTGACCTGCGGCGGCACAAGCGGATCCGCCAAAGCGGGGCACGCATTGCATTTTGCGTGTTTAATCTGGGCTACCTGGCGAAGGGTCTGCTCGACAACATGGACGCCGTGCTGACGCCTAGCGAATTCCTGGCGGCCAGATATCGAAGCGCCATCGGGTTGGAGAGCACGCCTCTGCCGACGCCACTGGACACAAGCGATGTCGTATGCCCGGAGCGGGAGCCAGTCTTTGTCACGATGGTGAACCCGTCGGTGGAAAAGGGACTCTTCTTCTTCGTGCGCCTGGCCGAAGAACTGGCGAAGGAGGACCCGAGGATCGCCCTGCTGGCAATCGAGTCGCGCGGGACGGCAGGCATGGTCTGCCAGGCCGGATTGTGCGGAGGTTTCGACCTACGGCGACACGAAAGCGTCATGATCGCCGAAGCCGTCCCCCACCCGCGAGATATCTATACCCACGCGCGCGTTCTGCTGGCGCCGTCAGTGGTGGAAGAGGCCGCGGGCCGGGTGGTGCCGGAGGCGCTGGTCAACGGCGTGGTACCGCTGGTCAGCGATCGCGGCGGGCTCGCCGAAAGCTGCAATGGCGCCGGGTTCGTTCTTCCCCTTCCGGAAACCTACACCACCGAAACGCGGAAACCGGTAGAGGCCGCCGCCGTCCGCCCATGGATCGACGTCATTCTCCGGCTGGCGTTTGACGAGCCCTTCTACCAGGCAGAGGTCGCCAAGGCGCGCGCGGCCGCGGCGCTCTATCAACGGGCCACCCTGGCCCCCCGCTACGTCCGGTTTTTCACGAGTATCCTGGAGAAGCGCGACTGAACCATGCAACAGATCATCGATTTCATCCTGGAACTGGACAAGCTGAAGGGGGTGACGCGGAAAGTCAGGCCGCTCGGGCTGAATCGCTACGAAAACTCGGCCGAGCACAGCTGGCAGATCGCACTGCTCGCCATGTCCCTGGCGCCCTACGCCGAGTCTCCCGTGGACGTGAACCATGTCGTCCGCATGCTGCTGGTCCACGATATCGGCGAAATCGACACCGGGGACACCATCGTCTTTGCCGAAGGCGGCTGGAAAGAACGGAAGGAAGCGGAGTTGGCGGCAGTCACCCGGATCTTTGGCATCCTTCCGGAAGCGCAGTGCCAAACGCTCCTGGCGCTGTGGCGGGAGTTTGAAGAAGGCGCGACACCGGAGTCCCGATTTGCCAACGCGGCCGACCGGGCCATGCCGGCGCTGCTCAACCTGGCGAACAACGGACAAAGCTGGCGCGAGAACGGGATCAGCCACGAACGGGTGGTTGGGCGAATCGGGCCGCAGATCGCCGCCGGATGCCCTGCGCTTTGGGCGTACATGGAGCAACGGCTGGCCGAGGCCAAGGACAACGGATGGTTCGGCAGTTAAAACCGCTGCTGTGGGCACTCACCGTCCTCGGGACGGGCGCGGCCGATTGGCCCGAGTGGCGCGGCGCCGGCCGCCAGGGGATCTGGACCGAAAACGGCATCGTGGAGCGGGTGCCGGAGGGAGAGTGGAAGGTGAGTTGGCGGGTGCCGGTGCGGGCCGGATACTCCGGACCGGCGGTGGCGGCAGGCCGGGTATTTGTACTGGATCACGAGCGGTTGGCCGGCACCAAGGCCACCGAAAGAGTGCTGTGTCTGGACGAAAAGACAGGAAAGGTTCTTTGGGAGCGCGAGTGGGCGACCGATTATCGCGGACTCGACTACGCGAATGGACCGCGGGCGACGCCCACGGTGGATGGAGACCGCGTCTACGTGCTGGGGGCGATGGGGGCGCTGCGCTGCCTGCGCGTCACTGACGGCAGCGTGGTGTGGGCGGTGGATTTCGTGCACGATTTCGGCACCGTGGTTCCAGGTTGGGGAATGTCGGGGGCACCGGTTGTCGCCGGGGGCAAGCTGATCGCCATCGCCGGCGGCAGGGGCGAAGCGAAGGTGGTCGCCTTTGACAAACGGACAGGAAAAGTGGTGTGGCGGGCCCTCTCCTCCGACGGCTCCGAACCCGGCTATTCGCAGCCCGTGCTGATCCCCGGCCGCCATCCGCAATTGGTGATTTGGCACACGACGGCGCTGGAAGCGCTGGATCCGGAAACGGGAAAGGTGCTCTGGTCCCAGCCATTCCGCGTCACCATGAACACACCGATCATGACGCCGGTCTGGAATGGGCCCAACGTGCTCGTCTCCGGCTTCTTCGATGGAGCGCGGATGATGGACCTCACCGCCGCCGGCGGGGCCCGCCTCCAGTGGTCCAGCCAGGGCGGAAATGACGTTCGAAGCGACAAACTGCATGCGCTAATGAGCCAGCCGATCATGGAGGGAGAGTTCGTCTACGGCATCTGCAGTTATGGACAGCTGCGCTGCCTGCGCCGGTCCACCGGCGAACGGGTGTGGGAGACGCAGGCGGCGACGGTGGAACGGGCGCGCAACGCCAGCGCATGGTTGGTGCGGCAGGGCGGCCGGGTATGGATCTTTAACGACCGGGGCGAGTTGATTCTTGCCACGTTCTCGGCGGGCGGGTATAAAGAACTCGGCCGGAAAAAGGCGATCGAGCCGACGTCGCCGCCCGGAGCCCGGCGCGAGTTGGGCGCCGTGGTGTGGGCGCACCCGGCCTTCGCCAACCGCCATATGGTGGCGAGGAACGACCGGGAATTGATCCGAATTTCGCTGGATTCGCGCCACTACCTGGAACGCAAACGGCCCTAACGGGGCGAACGCGGCACCGAGCCAGGCCAGGCCCGCAGATACTGCCGCGGTGCGGACACCGGCACTCCCAACGCCTGGGCGGCGCGCATGGGGAAATAAGGATCGCGCAGCAGTTCGCGGGCGAGCAGCACCAGGTCGGCATCCCCGGCGGCAAGGATCCCCTCGGCCTGTTGTGGTTCCGTAATCAAGCCCACCGCGCCCGTGGCGATACCACCATCCCGGCGAACCCGCGCCGCCAGAGGCACCTGATAACCCGGACCGGCAGGGATCTTCGCATGTAAGGCATTGCCGCCGGAGGACGCATCGATCAGATCGACACCGAGGGGCCGCACCAACCGCGCCAGCGCGACTGAGTCTTCCACGGTCCAGCCGCCCTCCACCCAATCGGTGGCAGAAATGCGGAGAAACAGCGGCAGGTGCTCCGGCATCTGGGTACGCACGGCCTCGATGATGCGGCACAAAAACCAGGTTCGTTTTTCAAACGAACCGCCGTAGCTGTCTGACCGGTGATTGGAGACCGGGGAGAGGAATTCGTTGATCAGGTAGCCGTGGGCGCCGTGGATCTCAATCACTTCGAATCCGGCGTCCACAGCCCGGCGGGCGGTGGCGGCAAAGGCATCGACCAGCGAATCAATCTCGGCCACGGTGAGTTCGTGAGGGACCGGGTCCCCCTCCCGAAAGGGAATCGCACTGGGGGCGACCACCTGCCAGCCGTTCGGCTCGCCGGGCGAAATCGGCGCACCTCCATCCCAGGGGAGTTGGCAACTCGCCTTGCGCCCGGCGTGCGCGATCTGGATTCCCGCCACCGCGCCTTGCGCCTTGACGAACTCGACAATCCGGCGGAGCGGCGCAACGTGCGCGTCCGACCATAAGCCAAGATCACCATAAGTGATTCGTCCACGCGGCTCCACCGCGGTCGCTTCCACAATCACCAGGCCGGCGCCACCGGAGGCGCGCGAACCCAGATGCACCAGATGCCAGTCATTGGCGTACCCATCGGCGGCGGAATACTCGCACATTGGCGAGACGGCAATCCGGTTGGGAAGAGTCACCCCGCGGAGGGAAAGAGGAGTAAAGAGTGTAGACACGGTTACGACTCCAGGATGCGGGTTGGCGCCTACATGCCGCAACCCGGACCCCATTGACGGCGCACGGAGAAAGGAGTAGCGTCGTGGTTTCGGGGAGCAGTAAAAGGAGGACGCGGGAAAGGAGTAGCCTACATGCGCTTCCTTGCTGGATGTTTCCTCCTTGCGGTACCGGTTTGGGGCATGACTTTGAGTTTTGCCTCCCTGCCGAGCGCACAGAGTGGATGGACGTTAACCGCGACCGGACTGACCGAGAGCGGCAACATATCTCTCGCCGGCGGAGTTTTGTCGCTCAACTCCGTGGGCAGCGGGAGCGGCTTTGCGTGGTATGAATTTGCGCCGGTGGAGACCACCGGCTCGTCGTTCCTCGTCTTTGAAGCCCGGTCCTTGGCCACTGAGACGGATGAGTTTGGCTGGGCTTTCGGTGTCTACAGCGCGGGCGCGGCCTACGTCGTCGGTTTGGGCCAGGGATACGTGAAAGCCTATCAGGGCTCTACGGCTCTCATCGATACGACGGCCTTCCAAACCTATGTGATGGAGGTGAACCACGACACGCTCAGCTACACGTTGTCGAATAACGGGGGGATTTTGCTCAGCGGAAGCGGAATCGCATCCGCCGGCGAATACGTGGCCTTCGGTGATCTTTCCACCGCGGGCAACGGCCAGGGGGAACTGCGTTATCTCTCCTACGGCACCACCGCGATCCTTCCGGACACCGGAATCCCCGAACCGGATACCTGGTGCCTATTCGCGGCCGGGTGCCTGGCGATTTGGGCGCTGAAGCGGAACAGTAGCTAACCGCGCCTATAATCGAATTATTCATGCGGAAGCGTCTGCTCAATGCGGCCGCCGTGATCACGCTGCTGATCCTGGTCGGACTCGTGATCTGGCAGGGCTCATTCAACATGGGCAAATTGGGACCGGCCAACGTCGGACAGGTATACCTCTACTGGGCGATGTCCACGCTGGTCTTCCTGCTCATGGTGTGGCTGGCGTTCATGCTGTTCCGCCTGATGGTCAAGCTCTACATCGAGCGCAGCCGGGATAGTGAAGGCTCGCATATCAAAACCAAACTGGTGACCGGAGCGCTCCTGCTCTCGTTTCTGCCAGTGCTGTTTATGGTGCTCTGGAGCTACCAGGTGCTCAACATGAACATCAAGCAGTGGTTCTCCCGGCCAGCGGAGAACGTAAAGCTAGTACTTTCTGACGCTGGAGTGGCACTGCTCCGCGAATCGCAAATCCGCACCCGCGCCCAGGCTAACTGGCTGGCATCGCTCCCCGAACTGGAGGTGTTCGCCCACGGCGGCCCGGCGAACACCGACCTGTTTGAAAAGCTCTGTGAAGACAATGACATCGTGGAAGTGCACATTCAGTCGGCCGCGCGCGGCAAGCTGACAGTCTGCTCCTGGAACGCTCGAAATCGCTCGAACTCGGCTCGGCGCATTGTGGAAACCGCCGCCATCCGCACCGGCGGCACACTGGTGCTGACCACCCATCTCCCGGTCGACCTGGAACAAAAGGAACGCGAAATCTCCGGCTACGTCAGCGAATACAACCAACTGGGGTTGGACCGGCAGGAGACCCGCCGCTTTTATCTGATCTACCTGGCACTGATCACTCTCTTCATCCTGTTCGTGGCCACCTGGGTGGCGCTCTTCCTGGCCCGTCAGATCACCGTTCCCATTGCCGCCCTGCTGGAGGCCGCCAGAGAGGTTCGCCGCGGCAATCTGCGGCACCGGGTACAGGTGGGCGCCGTGGACGAATTGGCGACGCTGGTGCGCCAGTTCAACGAGATGACGCAGGATCTGGAGTCGTCGAGCCGGGAGTTGGAAGCGCGCCGCCGATTCACCGAGACCATTCTGGAGTCCATTCCCACCGGTGTGATTTCGGTCGCCGCCGACGGGCGGATTCAGACGGTGAATCACGCCCTCCAACGGATGTTCGGCGAAGAACGGGTGAAAGGCGCCACCCGCCTGGAGCAGCTATTTCAATCCGAGGATGTCATCGAGATTCGCTACCTCATGAACCGCGCCCGGCGCACCGGCGTGGCGTCGCGCCAACTGGATGTCCCCCACGACCGGCAGACGCTGCACCTCTCGGTCACCGTAGCGCCCATCGATGAGCGCGTCACCTCGGGCTACGTGATCGTGCTCGAAGACACCTCGGAACTGTTACGTGCGCAGAAAGCGGCAGCCTGGCATGAAGTCGCTCGCCGCATCGCCCACGAAATCAAGAACCCGCTCACGCCGATCTCACTGAGCGCCGAACGGATCGCCCGGCACCTGGAGCGGAGCGCGACATCCCCGGAATTTGCCCGGGTGGTGAGGGATTGTACGCGTATCATCCAGGAGGAAGTGGTCAGCGTGAAGTCGCTGGTGGATGAGTTCTCGCAGTTCGCCCGGTTCCCGGCCGCCCAGCCGCAGCCTTCAGACTTGAATGATGTAGTGGAATCAGCGCTGGCCGTGTTCTCTGGCAGACTGGAGGGAATCACCATTCACAAAGGACTCGCCCCCGGCTTGCCGGAGGTGAACATCGACCGGGAGCAGTTCAAACGAGTGGTGGTCAATCTGATCGACAACGCCGCCGAGGCGATGAAGGAAGTTCCCTGGCGGCATCTGTCGATTCGAACCCAATCGCCAACGCCAGAGACCGTGGAACTGGTGGTGGCCGATTCGGGAACGGGGATCTCGCCCGAAGACCGGGAGAAGTTATTCTTGCCTTATTTTTCGACGAAGGAACGGGGAACAGGATTGGGATTAGCCATTGTGGCGCACATTTTGACGGATCATGGAGCCCAGATTCGCGTAGAGGACAATACCCCCACCGGGGCCCGCTTTACCATTGAAGTTCCCACCGCGGTGGGTTCGCTCGCCGGTTCGGAGGTACGGGCATGAAGAATCGGCGGATCCTGATCGTGGACGATGAACCGGGTATTCGAACCTCCCTGGGAGCCGTCTTGGAGGACGAAGGGTATCAGGTGGAGTCGATCGGCGATGGCGAAACTTGCATCGCCACACTCGACAGGCAGCCATTCGACTGCGTTCTTCTCGACGTCTGGTTGCCGGGGATGGACGGAATGGAGGTCCTCAATCGCATCCAGGAGCGCCTCGATGAGGCGCGTCCGGCCGTGGTGATGATCTCCGGGCACGGAAACATTGAGACGGCGCTGCGGGCCACGCGCATGGGCGCCTTTGACTTTATCGAGAAGCCGCTCACGATCGACAAGGTCCTGTTGGTAGTCAAGAACGCCATCGCCCAACGCCGCATGGCGCTGGAACTGACCCGCCTGGGCGCTGGCGAGCAGAGCCACTATCCCATCGTCGGCGAGAGTGTTCCGATGAAGGCACTGCGGCAGCAGTTAGGCCTGATGGCGGCCACCAACGGCCGCGTTTTGATCTACGGAGAATCGGGAACCGGCAAGGAACTGGTGGCGCACGCCATTCACGCCATGAGCCTGCGCGCCAAGGAGGCCTTCGTCGAGGTGAACTGCGCCGCGATTCCCGATGACCTGATCGAGAGCGAACTGTTCGGCCATGTAAAGGGCGCCTTTGCCGGAGCCATGGAAGACAAGACCGGCAAGTTGCAGAAAGCCGACGGCGGCACGTTGTTTCTGGACGAAGTGGGCGATATGAGCCTGAAAACCCAGGCAAAGGTGCTGCGTGCACTCGATGAACAGCGCTTCGAAGTCCTCGGCGCAAGCGGTTCCATCAAGGTCGACGCGCGGGTCGTAGCGGCGACCAACAAGAACCTGGAGGACGAGATCCAACGGGGCAACTTCCGCGAGGATCTGTTCTACCGGCTGAATGTCATCCCCTTCCACGTTCCGCCGCTGCGCGACAGGCGCGAGGATATCGGCCTTTTGGCGGAACATTTCATGAATGAGTTCACCTCGGCCTACGGCCGGAAAAGGAAAGAATTCTCACATGAAGCGATGAAGATGTTAGAGGATTATTATTGGCCGGGAAACGTGAGGGAGTTGAGAAACCTGATCGAGCGGATCGTCATCATGAATCCGCAAATCCGGATCGACGCCCGTCACATCCCGATCAACCCGTCGCGACGGAGTGTATTTGACGCGGAGATGCCGCAGTTCTCCAGCCTCCAAGAGGTGCGAGAGGCAGCCGAGCGCGAGTACATCGCGAAAAAACTGGAGGAGGCACGGGGGAACATCTCCCGGGCCGCAGAACTACTGGGACTGGAGCGCAGCCATTTGTACAAAAAGATGCGCGCGCTTGGGATCCCGACGACGACAAAGGAATAGCAAGATGAAAAAACTAATACGAGGAATGCTTTTCGCAGCCGCATTCGCCACGATTGCGGCCGCACAACCTGCTGTAACAGGAGCGTTAAACACGGCTAGCTACATTGTGCCTGGTTTACCGAACAGCGGTTTGGCGCAGGGCGCGATGATCGCCATCTTTGGACGGAACCTGGGGCCGGCGGCCATTGCGCAGGCCGGTTCGTTTCCGCTGCCGCAGGAGTTGGGCGGAACGTCGGCGAAGATCTCGGTCGGCGGACAGTCGATCAATCTGATCATGGTCTACTCGCTGGCGACGCAGGTCGGCGCGATTGTCCCTTCGGGTACCCCGCTGGGCGCAGGCCAGTTGACCGTCACCTTCAATGGGCAAACGAGCGCGAACTTCCCGGTGCAGATCGTTGCCAGCCAGTTGGGCATTTTCACCATCAACCAAGGAGGCAGCGGCCCGGCGGTGGTGCAGAACGTGAACTCGGAGACGAACCGTCCCGTGAATACCATTTTGAACGCGGCGCGGCCGAACCAGGCGATGATCCTCTGGGGCACCGGTCTCGGTGCGATTCAGGGATCTGACGCCGGCGCCCCGCCGGTGGGTGACCTGAACCAGCCGATTGAAGTGCTGGTGGGCGGACGTCGCGCCAACGTGCTCTACAAAGGCCGTTCGGGCTGCTGCGCCGGGATTGACCAGATTGTCTTCGAAGTCCCGGGCGGCGTTACCGGATGCTACGTCCCGCTCGTGGTGAAGAACGGAAACAGCGTCAGCAACTACACCTCCATCGCGGTGGCCCCCAACGGCGGCGCCTGCTCGGATCCGTTCGGCTATACCGCGGAAGAGCTGAACACCGCAAACAACACCGGCAAACTGAATGTCGGCAGCGTCAACCTGATCAAGGTTACTGCCAAAGTGGCGGCGCAGGGCGTCTCCATCGATACGACCACGGAAAATGCCTCCGGTTCGTTCGTGAGCTACGACGGATCTCAGTTGGTGGCCTCCCGTGGCAACAATGGCACCGCGGTGACCGTCGGCGCCTGCACGCTCTTCACCTTTGCCGGTGAGGGAGGCAGCCCCACCGACCCGGTTCGCCCGCGCATCCTCGATGCCGGCGCGCTCCTGAATCTGAGCGGCCCCAACGGCGCCAAGCAGATTGCCAAAGTGCAGGGCGGACTCTACTCTGCCACCCTGGCCCAGTCCACCGGGCTTCCCGGCGGCCTTCCCGGACTCCCGGGCGGACTGCCCGGCGGCATCCCCGGACTGCCTGGCGGCGGCGGAGCCTCGGCGTCCTACCTCACGGCCGGCGCCTACCGCACCGATAACGGCGCGGGCGGGGCGGATGTTGGCAGCTTTACCGCCAACCTGAATATCCCCGCCAACTTCTCCTGGACCAATGAAGCAGCGACCACCCGCGTCAACCGGGCAAACGACCTGACCATCACCTGGTCCGGTGCCGGGGCAAACGACTATGTCTTCGCTTCCGGTAGCTCCTTCGACCAGGCGTCCCGCGTCGGCGCGGCCTTCTTCTGCCTGGAGCGCGGCAATGTGGGACGGTTGACCGTCTCCTCCGCGGTGCTGCTCGGCATGCCCGCCAGCTCGTCGATTCAGGGTGTGGAGACCGGCAACGTCACCGTGGGTGTTACCAACGAACCCTCCCGGTTCACGGCGCGCGGCCTGGATGTGGGCGTGTTCACCTACTCCACCGCCACCTCCAAGATCCTCGGGTTCAACTAACCGCGGATTGGCACCAAACGGGGCTCGGAAGGCATCGCTTTCCGGGCCCCGTTTCTATTTGGTCTTGATCTGCACCAGGTCCGGTTTCTCGCCCCGCTGATCGTCAACCGGACGCAGCAACCCGGCCCAGCGGCCGTAATACGCCAATCGCTCCACCCACGGCAGCAGTTTACGCACTGTTCGTCCGTGGAACAGCAGGCTGCCGGCCACTAACAGCGGATGGGGGATCGCCGTGCGGCATTTCGCACAGACAGGAATCTCCCCGGCCCGCCCGCTCACGTGCGCTTCCCGCATTCGCAGCATCTCCGGGGAATTGAAGATCCCGGCGAGCGGCATCCGATCAATGTTCCCCACCGGCGCCCCGCCCAGGTTATAGCTCTGGCAGCAGGGATAAATGTCCCCGTTGTGCTTCACGTACATCGCGCCACGCCACAGATAGTGACACGGATGCGTCCAGTCCTGCGGCGCGTGGGCCGCCTCCGGGCGCATCAGGTCCGTCTCGTCGGCCTTCACCCGGACAGCGTCAACACCGGGCACCGCCTGCCAGAATTTTGTAAATTCTGCTACCTCGTCCCAATTCCGTTCCATCCGGACCATCTGCACCACCACCTGCATTTTCGAGCCGCGTTCGTGCTTCCGGCGGGCAAAATGGACGAAGTTTTCCCTCACTTTTTCGAACCGCGCTCCCTTGCGGTAAAACTCGAAACTCTCCTTTGTCGAACCGTCGAAACTCAACGTGATGTGCTCGAGATTAGTATCGAGCAGCCGCTCTGTAGCCGTCGCATCCAGCAGCGTTCCGTTCGTGGAAAGCAGCGAAAACACGCGATGTTGGTCACAAAACGCGATGCGTTCGTAAATTTTCGGATCAAGAAGCGGCTCACCCAGTCCGATGAGCATCATGTGCTCCGCGGACCCTCCGGCCGCCGCCACCAAGCGGGAAAACGTCGAGTCCGCCATGTCTTCTTTCGGCTGTTTATGAGTCTCCCGCGGACACATCGGGCAGTAAAGGTTACACTTGGCGGTGGTCTCCACGATGTACTCAACCGGCAGGGCGTCGACGCGTGTGCGGCGCCCGAGGTAGGCGGCCAGGAGTTTGGCACGGTTCCAGAGGCGCATCTATACGATATTGTAGCTTTCCAAGGCCCGCAGTCATCGAATGGGAGAGAGAAAGTGGATATCAGGGTTCGCGCACTCAATAGCAAAGGGTACCGCCACGGTGCGGCTTACATTCTTTATTGGTGTCAGATGAACCGGCGCGCCGATTCCAATCAGGCACTGGCCTACGCAGTGGCCGAGGCCAACCGGATTGGAGTACCGCTCCTGGTATACGAAGGGCTGACGTGCAGCTATCGCGAAGCGAATGACCGCATGCACACCTTCGTCCTGGAAGGCGTCCCGGAGCAGCAACGGCGGATGGATGCGCTCGGCGCCGGCTACTGCTTCTACCTGCGAAAACGTCCGGAGGACGACAACCGCGTCGTCTACCAACTGGCCGAGAAAGCCGTCCTGGTGGTCACCGACGACTATCCCACCTTCATCGCGGCCCAGCACAATACCAAGGTCCCCTCCCGCGTCAATGTCGCCTTCCACGCCGTAGACGCCAGTTGCGTGGTCCCGATGAACCACTTCACAAAACGCGAATGGGCAGCCTATACCATCCGGCCGAAGATTCAGAAGGTACTTCGGGAGCACCTCCATCCGGTTGCGCCCGTCAAGATACGCAATCCGTGGCGCCACGCCCGCCCGAAATGGCACACCGAGGTTCGCGAGACCGAAATCGCCGCGCTGGTCTCCGAATGCGCCATCGACCACTCGGTAAAACCGTCCGTCAGCTTCACCGGCGGGCGCCTGGCCGCCGAAAAATCGTTGCATTCCTTCCTCAACCGCCGCTTCAGCCGTTACGGTTCGGAGCGTAACTCACCCGTCAATCATGCTACCTCCGGCCTGAGCCCCTATCTGCACTTCGGCCAGATTTCCGCCCTGGAGGTGGCACTGGCAGCCGAAGGATACGCGGAAGAGAGAAAACTGCCGGCCGCCGAATTCCTGGAAGAACTGATCGTTCGCAGGGAACTCGCCTTCAATTTCACCCGGTTTTGCGATCGTCCCGACACGCTCGACCCGCTGCCGGAGTGGGTGCATCTCACCATGCGCAAACACGCCAATGACCGGCGAGACCATCTTTATACGCCGGAACAGTTTGAATGGGCCCGCACCCACGATCCCTTATGGAACGCCTGCCAGAAAGAGATGCTGCTGCGCGGCAAAATACATGGATACTATCGGATGTACTGGGGAAAGAAGATCATCGAATGGTCTCCCAGCTACGAGCAGGCGCAGTTCACCATGCTCCACATCCATGACAAATACGCGCTCGACGGCCGCGATCCAAACACCTACACTAGTATCCTTTGGTGTTTTGGCCTGCACGACCGGCCGTGGGGCGAACGCGCCGTCTTCGGCACCATCCGCTACATGGGATATGACGGCATGAAACGAAAAACAGACGTGCCAGGCTACATTCGCGAAATCGAACTGCTGGCGCGAACGGGTACCGACCCGTTCCGCCTGGCGTGAGGAGAATATGCACATCGCAATCAGTGGAGCGAGCGGATTCGTGGGCCGTAGGCTGACCGCAAACCTGGAGCGGAGCGGACATCGCATCCTCCGTCTAGCGCGCGGACGGACGGACCTGCAGTTGGATCCGCCGCTCGACGCCGTCGTTCACCTGGCCGGAGAACCGGTCTCCCAGCGCTGGAACAAGGAAGTGAAGCAGCGCATCCGCGATTCTCGCGTGGAAGGCACACGGAATCTGGTCGCCGGAATGGCCAAATTGGAAAATAAGCCGAAGGTGTTCGTCTGCGCCTCCGCGGTAGGCCTCTACGGGGAGCGGGGCGAGCAGTGGTTGGACGAGTCGGCCGCTCCCGGCGTCGGTTTTCTCGCCGATGTCTGCACCGAGTGGGAAGCGGAAGCGGACCGCGCGGAGGCGTTGGGGATTCGCGTGGTGAAAATCCGGATCGGCCTTGTGCTCGGCCGCGACGGCGGCGCCTTGGCAGCCATGCTCCTGCCCTTCCGCCTTGGCCTCGGCGGCCGTCTAGGCAGCGGCAAGCAATGGATGAGTTGGATCCACCTGGACGACCTCACCGGCATGATTCAATTCGCCGTTGAGAACGGCCAGGCGCGAGGAGCCTGGAACGGCGTTGCCCCCCATCCTGTCACCAACTCCGAATTCACCCGCCAACTGGCCGCCGCGGTCCACCGCCCCGCCTTCTTCATCGCCCCGGAGTTCCTCATCAAGCTGGGCGCCGGCGAGATGGCCCAAATTCTCTTCTTCTCCCAGCGTTGCCGTCCCGCGGCCGCCCTCGAAGCCGGATTCCAGTTTCGCTACCCCGAACTAGGCCCCGCGTTGCGCGCTGTGCTAAGCTAAATCTGTTATGGGTATTCCGAATGTGAAGCGCTTCCGGATCACTAGCCCGGATGGCAAGGACACCGCCACGTTGATGGCTGTGGTGCCGAAAGGCACCGATCTCAACATTTTCTTGAAGGAAGCTTCCACGCGGTTCGACTGGAAATCTTGGAACGAGCAGAAGGCGTCCATGAATAAAGTCCGCGTCGGTCAGCAGAAACAGAAGAAGGCGAAGTAGCTCGTTCGCCTTTTCCCAACGAGACCAAAGCGCCGGCTTCCACCGGCGCTTTTTCTATTTGCTACAGATCCATCTGTGTGCCGATTTCCACTACGTGGCGGTGTGGCAGACCGAAGAAGCGATCCGCGGCTACGGCGTTCTTCTGGAGAAACGCAAAAACTGTCTCCGCCACCACGCCCATGTGGCCCTTCGATGACGCCACAAAGTTCTCGCGCCCCAGATAGTAGGTCACGTCCCGGTCGCCGAACGGAATCTTGGCGTCGGCAACGGCCCGCTCCAGAATCGGAAGCACGTTGGGCTCTTCCATAAATCCGAACCGCACAATGATGCGGTGGAAGCCGTCGTCGAGCGCAGTCACCGTGTACCGGTGCTCCTCGGCCACCACCGGTTCCCCCGCCACCTGAATCGTCAGCAACACGACGGTCGACTGCAACGCGCGACTCCGCTCCACATGGTGGACCAGCACCGGCGGCAGCATATCCGCGCTCGAAGCCATGAAAACAGCCGTTCCGGGTACGCGAGCGGCCAGGCGGGCATCCACTCGCTCCCGGGCCGACTCTTTGGATGGAAAACGCAACCGGTACTTATACGCGATCAACGTTCGCCCCCGGTTCCAGATCACCATAATGGCCAGCACCGCGGCCCCGATCAGAACCGGCACCCAGCCGCCATCCAGGAACTTGCCCAGGTTGGCCCACAGGAACGGAATATCAAAGGCCAGGAACAGAACCAGCAGTCCCAGCGCCCGGCTCAGTGGCCAACTCCAACTCTGCCGCACCACCAGGAAATACATCGCCGAGGTAATGGCCATAGTTCCCGTAACCGCAATACCGTAAGCCGCCGCCAACCGGGACGAAGCGCCGAACGCGACCACCAACGCCAGGCACCCAACGGCGAGGAAATAGTTGACCTGCGGAATGTAGATCTGCCCTTCCATCTGATGCGCCGTGTGCTGCACCTGCACGCGAGGGAAGAAGCCAAGCTGCATCGCCTGGCGAGTGAGCGAGAAAGCCCCCGAAATCAACGCCTGCGAGGCGATGATGGCCGCCATGCTCGACAAAACCACCAGCGCATAGGTCGCCCACCCGGCAGGCACCATGTCAAAAAACGGGTTATCCATCGTCCGCGGATCCCGCAGCGCGTGGGCGCCCTGACCGAAGTAGGCCAGCAGTAAAGCGGGCATCACAAAGCCCAGCCAGACCGCGCGGATCGGCTTAATCCCGAAGTGGCCCATGTCGGCATACAGCGCCTCGCCACCGGTGACAGCCAGCACCACCGAGGCCAGAATATGCATCCCTGACAAGCCGTGATGCAGGAAATAGTTCACTGCGTGGTGAGGCATGACGGCGCCGAGAATCTCCGGATTGTGCGAGATGTGATAAGCGCCCAGACCCGCCAGCGTCGTGAACCAAACGATCATCACCGGCCCGAACAACACCCCAACAGCGCCCGTTCCCCGGCTTTGAATGGCGAACAGGCCAATCAGGATGAGACAACTGATGGGAACCACCGCAACACCAAACCGCGGATCGGCCACCGCCAACCCCTCCACCGCGCCCAGCACCGAAATGGCCGGCGTGATGATGCCGTCCCCGTAAAGCAACGCCGCGCCCATCACCGCAAAAAGCGCGACCGCCGAAATCCGTCCCGGCTTGGCGCTGCGCAGTTGCTCGGGAACCAGCGCCAGCAGCGCAAAGATCCCGCCTTCCCCCTTGTTGTCCGCCTTCATGATGAAGGTCAGGTACTTCACCGTCACAACCAGCGTGAGCGCCCAGAATATCAACGACAGCACCCCGTAAAGATCCGCTTGCGTGGCCTTTTCGTGGCCGGCAGCGTGCAGACACTCCTTTAGCGTATAAAGTGGGCTGGTCCCGATATCCCCGAAGACGACGCCGAGTGCTCCTAGCGCCAATCCCTTAAAGCTTGCCTTGTGGGCATGGTTGTCCGACACAAACTCCGATTATAGCTGTATGCTGTTCCCGTGAGAGAAAGTCGACGCTTTTCCTATTTGCTGCCCGCGGTGGCAATGATGCTGGGATGGGGGTTGCGCGGTTTTATTGGCGGCGGACCCTTCGGTGCCATGATCCCCGGCGCCATGGTGGCACTGACGCTATGCCTCTTCTACCCCCGCCGCGACGTGGCGATGACAGCCGCATTTGCCGCAATTGGCGTCGGCATCGGCGGCGAGATGACCTACGGACAGACCGTAGGCTTCATCGTGAAAGCCGACACATTCTGGTGGGGCTTCCTCGGCCTCGGGCTCAAGGGCGCCATCTGGGGCGCGCTCGCCGGAGCCGTCATCAGCCTCGGGTTCACCCCGCATCCGCGCCTGGTGTTGGGCGGCGCGGCGGCCATCTCCGCCGCCACCTATGCCGGTTGGAAACTCATCAATGAACCTAAGCTGATCTACTTCTCCCATCCCATCGACAAGCCCCGGCCGGAAATCTGGGCCGGCTTCCTGCTGGCCGCCCTGGCGCTGGTGGCCTACCTCGGATGGCAAGGAAAGCTCCAACCCGCGGCGCGCTTCGCCATTGCCGGCTTCATCGGCGGCGGAATCGGTTTCGGTTTCGGCGGCGCCATTCAAGGTCTCGGCCGCATCTTCACCCCGGAACTCAATCTCCACTGGTGGAAGTACATGGAGTTCTTCTTTGGTTTCTGTTTCGGCTGGGCGCTGGCCTGGGCGTGGGACCACTCCGCCATCCCCGAAGACACCGAACCGGACGCGCCGGCACCGGGCCCTGTTGTCGAATTGGCCGCGGCTGCCGCCGTCACCGCCGGATTGATGTGGCTCTCCTGGAACATGCCTTCGCGATTCGCCTACCTGCTCGCCGGTGCCGCCGTGCTCTGCCTGTTGACGAGACTCCGCTGGCTGGCCAGGCACGTCGCCTACACCATCACCTTCACCGCCTTCGCATTGGACTTGGCCCGCTACTGGAGCAGGGAGTATAAACGCGGGCCGGCGGAACCGGCCTACGCCGCCGCCATCATCGCCTCCATTCTCTTTGCCTGGGTTGTCCTGCGTTGGGGCAACGACACCCGGACAATGCTGGAGTGGCTCACCTGGACCGCCGTCGGTTTCGCCACCGTGAAGTTCGCCATCCATCCCAACGGGATCGTCAGCGTCATCGACCACGTCTGCATCGGGTTCATTTTGATGGCCGCCGCGGTAAGCTGGATGACCCGGAGTACGCTAGATTCAAGTTCATGCGATCCGGTCTCGCCGTCCTTGTCTTCGCCCTCTGCTGTGCCAGCGCCCAAACACTAGAACTGGAGTGGTCACTGCCGTTAACCCGGCCCGCCTCGGGCCCGCCCGTCGTTTTTGAGGGCGGCACAGTGGTCACCTTGAACGATGGCCGGATCGCTTTTGTGGATCCCGCCGGGAGCCTGACCGGCTATGCCCATATGGACCAGGCACCGATGGGGCCCGCGCTGGTGCACGGCGGATTCCTCTACGCCGCGGACGCCTGGGGCAGCGTCTACAAATTCCGCGCCAATGGCGACCGCATATGGAAATACACCCGCGAAAGCCGCGCCGGCAGCGGCTACAACACGCCGGTGATCGGGCTTGGCGGCGTGATCGTGACCGATACCCGCGGACGTCTCTACCTGGTCGGCTTCGACGGCAAACTGCGTTTCGAAATCGCCGTCACCTCGTACCGCCTGTCCACCCCTGTCGTCGGTGACATCGACAGCGACGGGGTGCAGGACATCGTCTTCGGGGCCGACGATGGAACCGTCTACTGCGTCTCCGAACAGGGCGAGTTGAAGTGGGAGAAAAAGCTCGACGGAGCCCGCCTCGGACGCGCCGTTCCCCTGGCGGCCGACATCGACCGCGACGGCAAAACGGAGATCCTCGTGCCAACACCATTTGTCGGCCGCCAAACCGGACTCCACGCCCTCGGAGGCAAAAGCTGGCACTTCAAGAGCGAGATGCAGACCTATGCCTCCCTCATGCTGGTGGACCTCGATGGCGACGGCCAGAAAGAAATTCTCTTCGGCGATAAGAACACCCGCCTGTACGCCTTGAACGTCAAGGGCGAACCCGTATGGTCAACGCAATTAGGCGGCCGGGGCATCTTTTACGCCGGCGCCGTGGTGGGCGATTGGATCTACCAGATCGCCCGCGACACCGGCCTGGACGGCAAATCGCTCTACGTTTTAGACAAGCGCGGCCGGGTCCGCAAAAGCGTGGCCATGGACGGCGGCGGCGCCTATAGCCCTGCCGTTGGACGCGGACGCCTTTTTGCCGTGTCAACGAAGGGGACCCTGCACTGCTACCGGATCGATAACGGCACCGTCCACTGGGCGTCCTGGCGCAATAGCGCCGAGAGCACCGGCTATCTCGGCGCACCGCCCCGGCCGGCACGAAACCCGATGAGGCTGCAACCGCGACGCGAACGCCGCGTGGCCCGCCGCGGCACCAATGAACTGCCGGCCTCCGTCAAGCGGTCGGCGAGAGTGAACCGCCCTGACGGCACCGTACAAGTCCTGATCGGCCAGCGAACCTTTGGCGTCGACATCCCCGGCGACTACTGGGTCCACGCCGACAACGAACGCAATCCCGTCCACTACACGGTGGAGGAGAACGGATTCGCCCTGCGCCCCCCGGCGGGGGAATTCGGCGATGCCGTCACCACTCGCCTGCGCGCCGAGTACGAGTTCGCGGTCAAACACCCCAGTGTGGCCCGCTTCGACGCCCTGCGGGAGCGTTTGCGCGAGGCCGAGGAACTCTTCGCCGCCCGGCCGGAGGGCGACCTGTGGCTGCGCCAGTTGGAGGACCCCTGGGGAACCAGCCGGCGATCCCGCGACACCTTCGCTCTGAAAATGCTGGGCAATGAGTATGAATCGATGGCCTTTACCGTAACGAACCTTCGCGCGGAAACGGCCCAGATTCGCCTGGTGTGCGATGCGATCTATGTCGACATTCGCGAAATCCCGCTGGTCCGCCCGGAGTCCACCGGACGCCTCACCGAGGATGTGCTTCCCAAACTGAACGGCGCCAATGCCATCACGCTCGCCCCTGGCGAGACCCGCAAACTGTGGGCCATCGTCAACTCCCGCGACCTTCCCGCCGGCACCCATACGACGCTGATTCGCGCCGGCGACATGTGGTCCCTGCGCAAACCGCAAGAGATCCCCGTGCGCATCGACGTCACCCGCGCCCGGCTCCCGGAAAAGCGTACTTACCAGCAGTGCAACTGGCTCTACCTGGCCAGCATCGCCAACCCCGTCGCGCGCGAAGCCACCATCGTCGACGCGCTCGAACACGGCATGACCGTCTTCCCCATCCCCGCCCTGGCCTTCCCCCTGGAAGGCAAGCCGGACAGCGCCATGCACGACGAATTGATCAAACGCCTGAAAGGGAAAGCCACCTTCCTGGTGAGCGGCAGCGTCGGCGGGCCCCTCGCCGCCAAGGACTATGCCGCCGCCATCCGCAAATACTCCGAGCACATGCTCTCGCTCGGCCTATCCTTCGACGAATGGGCTTTTTACTACTTGGATGAACCCGGCCTGATGGGAAAGGACGAAGCCTTCGACAAGTATGTCCGCGACATCACCCGCGTCAAGCAGGCCGACCCGCGCGTGCGCATCTATGCCAACCCCGCCGGCGGCGCCAAACCCGAAATGCTGGCGCCGTTGACCAAACTGATCGATGTCTGGCAACCCGACCTCCACCTGGTCCGCGAGCAACCCGAAGCCTACGGCAAGATCTTCGGCACCGGCATCTACTGGCACTATGAAGCCGGCGCCGACCAGCGCAACCTTGACACCCTGGGCTACTACCGCATGAAACCCTGGGTGGCGTTTCAAATGGGGATGACCGGCGGCGGCTACTGGGTCTACAGCTACAGCCCGTTCTGGTTCTTCGATCCCGCTATGGGCACCGAATACGGAACCGTCTACCAGACCCCGCAAGGGCCAGTGACAACCAAGCGCTGGGAGGCCTCTCGCGATGGCGCCGAAGACTTCGAACTCCTCTGGCAGGTACGGGCGCTGGCCCGGGCCAGGAACGACACCGCGGCACTGCGCCTGCTCGATGAGGCCGTTGCCTTCGTCACCGCCGGTCAGGAAACGGCCAGCGACATCGGCCGTCAGGTGGAGCCCTTCGCTCCGGACTATTCTCGCTGGATGCAGTATCGCGCCGATTTGATCGCGGCATGGGAGCGGATGTTATGAACCTTCTTCTGGCGGCAGCCCTGGCGCTGTCCATCGACACCGACGGCATGTTGCTCATCAACGGCCAGCGCACCTTCATCGTCGGGGCTTACGATTTCGCCAAACTGGCCGACCCCTGGGCGGAGACGCGCGCCGCCGGTTTCAACCTCGTCCACGTCAAACCCGCCGTCACCGACCTGCAACTGGCCCGCAAACATTGCCTCTACGCCTGGACCGGCGTCGGCGCGCTGAACGGCAAAAACGAAGCGGCCATCCGCAGAACCGTCGAGACACTCCGCGACGAACCGGCGCTCATCCTCTGGGAAACGGAAGACGAACCCACCTTCGTCTGGAAGAAGCCCCTCGAAATCCGCACCCCGCCCGAACGCATCATCGCCACCCGGAAACTCGTCCAGACCCTCGACCCCAAGCGCCTCTTCTATCTCAATCACTCCCCAACGAATCTGGTCTCGACTCTTCGTAAATACAACGACGGCACCGACGCCATGGCCACCGACGTCTATCCGGTGATCCCCCGCGGCATCCGCAATCAATACGCGCTCTGGCCGGACGGCCAGCAGGGAGATTTCACCAACGAGACCATCAGCCAGGTTGGCCAGTACGTCGACAAAATGCGGCAGGTCGCCGGGCCCGGAAAGCCCGTCTTTATGGTGTTGCAGGGCTTCGCCTGGGAGTCTATCCAGAAGGATCCGGACCCGAAAATGATGCTCTATCCGACAAAGGAGCAAGCCCGCTTCATGGCATTCCAGTCCATCATCCACGGTGCCAACGGCATTCTTTATTGGGGCCTGCACCTTGGCCCCGCCAACAATCCCGCCTGGCAGGCGGCGCGCGCCGTGGCCGAAGAGTTGAAAGGACTCGCCCCCGAATTGGCCGCGCGCCCCCTCCCCCGCAAGCTATCCATCGAATACTTCGACACCGGTCACTCGCTCGAACGCGGCATCGCCTACACCGTCCGGCCCGCCAAAGAGGGCGCCGTGATCTTTGCCGTGAACGAAGACAAGAACCCGGTCGAAGTCACCTTCGGAAACCTCGGATTCGCCTCCTGCGGCATGGCGCCCCGCGAAAAGTTCGCCCCCTTTGAGGCCCGCCTCTATCGCTGCAAACGTTAACGCACCGGCACCCAGAGATGGGTGGTCGCCGCGCCGTTTTTCACCGTCACAATGTAGTCCCCCGGCTTGGCGTAGGTGTGCTGGATGACGGCGTATCCGTTCTTCGCCAGCTTCTCCGCGTTCCCGTCGGACTGTGTGGCGCGGCGCGGGGACCCGTCCCCGAAGTCCCAAGTCTCCTCGCCGCCAATCAACCCGAACGTCCGCACTTTGAACGTCAGCGCCTGTCCCGCCTTCAAGTCCAGCGACGGGAAGTAGGAGGCGTTGATCGTGATGGGGTCCTGCCCGTCCGAGTAGACATTCACCGTCGCGAAATCGTACGCCACGCGGCCGCGCGAATCCTTCACCTCCAGCACTTCGCTATAGGTCCCCGGCTTGGCATACGTCATCGCCACCGTCGCCGTCGTGGCCGTACGCCCGTCGGACAAGGTCCAGCGGTAGGCCGGCTTCCCTTCCCTCACCCACGAACGGCCGCCATCAAGTTCCACGCGCTCTCCCGCCTTCACGTACCGGTGAGGCCGCGCCAGCGCCATCACATCCGGCTTAAAGTCCCGCAAATACGCCTCCCACAGAAAGGCAAACCCTTCCTGCGTCCCCCACTCCCCGGAAGGCTGCCGGCTCACAATTTCGAAATGAAGATGGGACCATCCCCCGCTGCCGCCTTCCTTGCCGAGCAGGCCCAGCCGGTCGCCACGCTTCACATCGGCGCCTAGTTCAATGGACGGGTCAAACGAGTAGAGATGGCTGTAGCGGTAATACCAGCCGCGCGAATCGCGCAGGTAAATCACGTCGTAGCGCGGCGCCACCGGCGTGCCCGTCTTGTGCTCCGGAAGAACCTCCTTGCCCAGCGACACCACCACGCCATCGGTCGCCGCCACCACCGGCGCCATCGCCTCCGGCCCGCCCAGGTCCAGGCCAGCATGATAGTAGACCTTCTGCCGCGAACGCTGCTCTCCCCGGTCCACATAGGTCGGCTCATTCGCCATCTGCGTATGCGTCAGGAACCAGCGCTGCTTCAACGGATAACCCATCTCTCCCGGCGTCATCCACGGCGAACCGGCCGGCCACAACCGCAGTCGCGCCGCCGCGCGCAGGCCCCAGTGGTTCGTGGAACTGTTGGCGTTGTACGCCCTCGTCACCGGGCAATCCACCTGCACCCGGCCCGCCGGCCGCGGCAGTTCATAGTTCGCACATCGGAGTTCAATCGCCACCCCGTCCACCGTCGCCGCCACCCGTGCCTCGCGCACCGCGGATTGCGCCCCGTCCCGCGTCTCGGTCACCGCCGTAATCCGGACCGCCACACTCGGCCCGCCGGGCACGGCCACCATCCGCTGTTCACCAGGTTCCAGATCCACAACCGTGAACGGAATCGCCGCCGCTAAAAGGAGAAGGATAGACACGCTCGGATTTTATCAGTGAGTTCTGATGAAATAGGTACGTGCTTTCCCGCCAGTCTCTCGCCCTCCTCCTCGCCGGCATGCCGGCGCTGCTTGCTGCCGATGCCAAGGGAATCGATTTCAATCGTGATATCCGCCCGATTCTCTCTGACAACTGCTTCGCTTGCCACGGCCCGGACGACGGCAAACGCATGGCCGGCATCCGCCTCGATACCAAGGAAGGCGCCATGGCCGCGCTCACCCCGGGCAAGCCGGAAACCAGCCGCATCTACCTCCGCGTCGCCCATGCCGACCCCAAACGCCGCATGCCGCCGCCCTCCACCGGCCGCACCCTTACCCCCGCTCAGGTGGAGTTGATCCAGAAGTGGATAGCCGGCGGCGCCGACTGGAAGATGCACTGGTCCTACGAAAAACCGCAGCGCCATCCCTTCCCGGCCGTCAAAAACAAAAAGTGGGTGCGGAATGCGATCGATCACTTTGTCCTCGCCCGGCTGGATCAGGAAGGGCTAACTCCCAGTCCCGAAGCCGACCGCACCACCCTCCTCCGCCGCCTGAGTTTCGATCTCACCGGCCTGCCCCCCACCCCCGCCGAGGTCGACGCCTTCCTCAAGGACAAATCCCCCAACGCCTACGAAAAACAGGTGGAGCGCCTCCTGGCTTCCCCCCACTACGGCGAGCGCATGGCCATGCCCTGGCTCGACCAGGCCCGCTACGCCGACACCCACGGCTTTCACATCGACTCCCACCGCGACATGTGGCCCTGGCGCGATTGGGTCATCCGCGCCTTCAACTCCAACATGCCGTTCGACCGCTTCACCGTCGAACAACTCGCCGGCGACCTCATTCCCAACGCTACCGTCGACCAGAAAATCGCCAGCGGCTTCAACCGCAACCACATGATCAACTACGAGGGCGGAGCCATCCCCGACGAGTACCTCACCGAATACGTCGCCGATCGCACCGAAACCACCTCCACCGTGTGGATGGCCATGACCATGACCTGCGCCCGCTGCCACGATCACAAGTACGACCCGATCAAGCAGAAGGACTACTACCGCATGTTCGCCTTCTTCAACGGCGTGAAGGAAAAAGGGCTCGACGGCCGCGACGGCAATGCCGACCCCTTCCTCCGCCTGCCGGACGCCGAGCAGCAGAAACTCGTCGACCAACTCGCTGCCCGCATCAAGGCTCGCGAGGCCGAACTCGCCGACGACAGGATCAAGCCGCAGCAGGAACAGTGGGAGAAACAGCGCCTGGCGCTATTGGACTACGCCGCCCCAGCCGGCCTGCGCGAAAAACTCGTCGCCCACTATGAGATGGACGGCACCGTCAACGATCACTCCGGCGCCTACCGCCACGCCCAGGTGCTGCGCGGCGAACCGTCCATGGTCCTCACCAGCGTCGGCAAAGCCACCCTTTTTGCCACCCCTTCCCACGTCTCGCTCGGCAAGTTCGACCTCAGGGAGGAGTACTCCATCGCCGCCTGGCTCGTCCAGGGTCACCATGAGCCGCAAACGGTTCTCCACCAGCCTGGCCGCCTGCAAGTCTGGTGGGACGCCTCCGAGCCGCTCCCCCATCTCCGCCGCGGCGCCCACCTCCACATCGAGACCCCCGGCAGCCACCTGCGCACCCGCGACCGCCTCGTACAGACCGAGCAGTATCACGTCACCATCTCCCATTCCCGCGCCGGCGGCGTCACCGTGCGCATCAACGGCCGTCCCGTCCCCGTCGTCCGCGAGGCCGAAAGCACCATCAAGGCCGGCCCGGCCGGTCTCCTCGCCATCGGACAGGAGAGCGACACCGAAGAACGCAACGGTTTCCGCGGCCGCATCGCCGATCTCCGTCTCTATAGCCGCATCCTCACCGACGCCGAAATCCGCTACCTCGCCGTCGACCACCGCCTCCCGCACATCCTCACCGTCCCCGTTAAACAGCGGCCCAAAGAGCTGACCCAGCGCCTCCGCGAGCACTACCTCACCCACGTCGCCCCCGCCGCCATCCAATCCGCCTGGGCCGACCTCCGCGACCTCCGCGAACAGAAGGCCGCCCTCGATGACCTCATCCCCAACACCATGGTGATGGCCGAACTCGACAAACCGCGCGACACCTTCGTCCTTGGTCGCGGCGACTACCGTAACCATGGCGAAAAGGTCACGCCCAACGTCCCCGCCGTTCTCCCCCCGCTCGCCGCCAACGCCAAGGCCGATCGTCTGGCTCTCGCCAACTGGCTCGTCAATCCGGACCACCCGCTCACCGCCCGCGTCGCCGTCAACCGCTATTGGCAAAATTACTTTGGCATCGGCCTCGTCAAATCGAGTGAGAACTTCGGCACCCAGGGCGATCCCCCCAGCCATCCGGAACTCCTCGATTGGCTCGCCACCGAGTTCCTCCGCACCGGCTGGGACGTGAAAGCAATGCAGCGGATGATCGTCACCTCCGCCACCTACCGTCAGTCTTCCAAAACCACCCCGGCCATCGTCGAACGCGATCCGGAGAACCGCCTCCTCTCCCACATGTCCCGCTTCCGCCTCCCCGCCGAAATCGTCCGCGACAACGCCCTCGCCGTCAGCGGCCTGCTCAACCGCAAAGTTGGCGGCCAAAGCACCTACCCCTACCAGCCGCCCGGCATCTGGGAAGAGATCTCCCGCGGTGAAATCTTCTCCGCCCAGGTCTACAAGGAAAGCCAGGGCGCCGATCTCTATCGCCGCGGTATGTACTGGTTCTGGAAACGCACCGCCCCGCCCACCTCGCTCTCCACCTTTGACGCTCCCGACCGCGAAAAATGCGTCGCCCGCCGGTCCGTCACCAACACCCCGCTCCAGGCCCTCGTACTCCTGAACGATCCGGCCTATGTCGAAGCCGCCCGCGTCCTGGCCCAGAACGTCATCAATGAGGCTGGCGCCGATCCCGCCAAGCGTATCTCCCTCGCCTTCCGCCGCGTCACCGGCCGCCTGCCCGACGCGCGCGAAGCCAAGGTGCTCCTGGAGTTGGCCAACAAACAGACCACCCGCTACGCCCGCGACACCAGGGGCGCCCAGGCCCTGGTGGCCATCGGCACCTCGCCCGCGGATAAGAAAATCCCGGCCCCGGAACTGGCTGCCTGGACCAACGTAGCCACCGTGCTCTTGAACATGGACGAATCGATTACCAAGGAATAAGACCATGAACTGGAAACGTGAAATGCAGTTGTTGGAGACCCGCCGCCAGTTCTTCGGCCGCGGCGCCAAAGGTGTCAGCGTCGCCGCGCTGGCCTCGCTCATGGGCAACGCCGCCCCCACCGGCAGTCTCCCCGGCCTTCCCCACTTCCCCGCCAAGGCGAAACGGGTCATCTGGCTCCACCAGTCCGGCGGCCCCTCCCAACTCGACCTGTTCGACTACAAGCCGCAGTTGCGCAAGTATCACGGCAGCGAACTCCCCGGCTCCGTCCGCATGGGCCAGCGCATCACCGGCATGACCAGCGGGCAGGCCTCCTTCCCCTGCGCCGCCTCCATCTTCAAGTTTGAACAGGTGGGCAAGGCCGGCATGTGGATGAGCGAGTTGATCCCGCACCACAAGAAAATCGCCGACGACATCGCCCTGGTCAGATCCGTCCATACTGACGCCATCAACCACGACCCCGCCATTACCTTCATCCAGAGCGGCAGCCAGCAACCCGGCCGCCCCAGCATCGGCTCCTGGGTCTCCTACGGCCTCGGCAGCGAGACGCAGGAACTGCCCGCCTTCGTCGTGCTTCTCTCCCAGCAGGCCTCGGTCAATGCCGATCAGCCGCTCTTCTCCCGCCTCTGGGGCGCCGGTTTCCTCCCTTCCCGCTACCAGGGTGTCCGCCTCCGCAGCGGCAAGGATCCGGTGCTCTATCTCGCCGATCCCGCCGGCATCGAACGCGAAGGCCGCCGTGAAATGCTCGACGCCCTCCAGGCACTCAACAAGATGCGCGAGGAGGCTTTCCACGATCCCGAAATCGACACCCGCATCCAGCAGTATGAGATGGCCTACAAGATGCAATCGTCCGTGCCGGAGCTAACCGACCTCTCCAAGGAACCGGCCAGCACCTTCGCCCTCTATGGCGAAGACGCCCGCAAACCTGGCACCTACGCCGCCAACTGCCTCCTCGCCCGCCGCCTCGTCGAACGCGGCGTCCGCTTCGTCCAGCTCTATCACAAGGGCTGGGATCAACATAACAACCTCCCCCGCGACCTCGCCCTCCAGTGCAAGGCCAGCGACCAGGGCGCCGCCGCCCTCGTCCAGGACCTGAAACAGCGCGGCATGCTCGATGACACCCTCGTCGTCTGGGGCGGCGAATTCGGCCGCACCGTCTACTGCCAGGGTAAGCTCACCGAAACCGACTACGGCCGCGACCACCACCCCCGCAACTTCGCCATGTGGATGGCCGGCGGCGGCGTCAAACGCGGCTTCCAGATGGGCGAAACCGACGACTACAGCTACAACATCACCAGCGACCCCGTCCACATCCACGACATCCAGGCCACGCTCATGCACTGCCTGGGCGTCGATCACACCCGCCTCACCTACAAGTTCCAGGGCCGCTGGTTCCGCCTAACGGACGTGCACGGGAACGTCGTGAAGCCGCTTCTGGCGTAACCGCGCACCCAGATCGTCAAACAGCGAATACGCAATCGGCGTCAGAATAAGCGTCAGTAACAGCGATAGCGACTGCCCGCCGATCACGATGATCGCAATGGACCGCCGCTCCTCGGCGCCCGGCCCCGTCCCCAGCGCCAGCGGCATCATGCCCGCCACCAGCGTCACCGTCGTCATGAGAATCGGCCGCAACCGGTCCCGGTTGGCCTGCAGAATCGCCTGATCCCGTTCCAGCCCCTCTCGCCGCAGATTGTTCGTGTGGTCGATCTGCAGAATCGAGTTCTTCTTCACCACCCCGAACAGCACCAGGATCCCCAGCGCCGAATACAGGTTCAACGTCTCGCTGAAAAACCACAGCGACAGGAACCCGAACGGAACCGCCAGCGGCAGGCTCAGCAGAATCGTCACCGGATGCAGCAGGCTCTCGAACTGCGAGGCCAGAATCATGTACATGAACACCACCGACAGCGCGAACGCCAGCAGGAACTCGGTCAGCGTGCGCTCAAACTCGCGCCCCCGCCCGATCACCGTCGTGCTGTAGGAGGCCGGCATGCCCAGCGTCTCGGCCGCCTCGAACATCTTCGGCAACCGGTCGCCCAGTCCAAAGCCAGCCGTAATGTTGGCCCGGATCCCCACCTGCCGCTGCCGGTCCAGACCCTCAATCCGGTACGCCGACATCGCTTCCCGCAACTGCACCACGTTGTCCAGCCGTACCAGCCGGTTGCCCGTCGCCGGCACATAGAGCTTGGACACCGTCGCCGTCGAGTTCCGGTCCGTGTCCTTCAGCCGCACCTCCACGTCGTACTCCTCGGCCACCTTGTCGTCCCGGTACCGCGATACCTCGTCGTCGCCGCCCACCATCAGCCGCAGCGAACTGGCAATGTCGGCCGCATCCACGCCCAGGTCAGCCGCCCGCTCGCGATCAATGAACACCCGCAGTTCCGGCTTGTTCACCCGCAGTGTCGTATCAATGTCCACCAGCCCCGGAATCTGCAGCGCCTTCGTCCGCAACTCTTCGCTGTACTTGTGCAGCGCCGTCAACTCCGGCCCGCGGATCACAAAGTCGATGTCATACGGCGCCGACCCTTGGTTCAGTGACTGTATATTTCCCACGCGTCCGCGCAAATCAGGGAACTGCTTCATCTTCGCTCGCACCGCCTGCATCACGTCCCGCTGCGAATAGACATTCTGGAATGCCGCCATCGGCCGACCCTCCAGCGTCATCTTCCACAGCCGCGTCAACGAAAACACCCGGTTCTCCACATCGTCCAGCCGCACGTAAACTCGCGCACTGTTCACCGCCTGCAGATATCCCGTCCCCACCAGGCACACCATGTGCTGCACGCCGGGCATCGTGTGAATCTCCTGATACACCCGGTCCAACACCGCCTCCATCGACGAAAGGCTCGTGCCCTCCGGCGCGTTGATGCTCATCTCAAACTCGCTCTCGTCCACGTTCGTCGGCAGATACTCCTGCCGCACCAGCCGGAACAGCGGTACCGCGCTCACCATCGTCACAATCCCCAGCCCCGCGATCAACGTCCGGTGCCGCATGGACCAACCCAGCATCCGCATGTACCCGCGCTCCATCCACTCGTACAGCCCGTCCCGGGACTGCCCGTGCGCCGCCCCGTCCCCCCGCCGCAGCAATCGCGAACACATCATCGGCGTCAGGCTGAAACTCACCACCAGGGACACCAGAATCGCCACCGTCGCCGTCACGCCGAACGAGTACAAAAACCGTCCCGAAATCGACGACATGAACGACACCGGCAGGAACACCACAATCAGGCTGAACGTCGTCGCCATAACGGCCAGACCAATGTCCCGCGTCGCCAGAATCGCCGCCTGCCGCGGTTCCATCTTCTTCTCTTCAATGAACCGGAAAATGTTCTCCAACACCACGATCGCGTCATCGATCACCACACCCACCATCAGCACCAGCGCCAGCATCGTGATGTTGTTCAATGTGAAGTTCAACGCCCGCATCGCCCCGAACGTGGCAATAATCGACGCCGGAATCGCCACCGCGCCAATCAGCGTCGCCCGCCAGTCCCGCATGAACAGCAGCACCACCAGCGACGCCAGAATCGACCCCAGGATCAGGTGCAACTGTACCTCGTGAAACGCCGCCTGAATATAGAGCGACTGATCCTGCACCACCGCCAGTTCCACCCCCGGCGGCAGCAACTCCTTTACGCGCCCCAGCCGCGCCTTAATCCCGTTCACCACCTCAATCGTGTTCGCCCCCGATTGCCGCCGCACTTCCAGCGCCACCGCCGGACGCCCGTCGTAGCGCGCCGAAGTCCGCTGCTCTTTATGCCCGTCTTCGGCGTACCCGATATCGCGAATCCGCACCGGTGTGTTGTTGATCGTCGCCACCACCAGGTCATTGAACTCTTTGGGATCCGGAAAACGGCCCAGCGTCCGCAGTACCAACTCCCGCGCCCCTTCGTCCACACGGCCGCCCGGAATGTCGGAGTTCTGCCGCACCACAGCATCACGAACCCGCAGAATCGGAATCCGGTAGGCCGCCAGCCGGTCGGCATCCACCCAGATGTTCACTGCCCGCTTCTGCCCGCCCAGCACCTGTACCTGCCCCACGCCGCCCACGGACTCAATGGCATCCTTGATCCCGCGTTCCCCAATCTCGTATAACTCCCGCCCCGTCTTCTCGCCGGAAAGTACCAAAGTCATGATCGGCGAGGCATCCGAATCCAGCTTCTTGATCAGCGGCGGTTTCGCGTCCCGCGGCAACTGCGCGATGATCGACGCAATCGCGTCGCGGATGTCCTGCGCCGCCACGTCGATGTTCCGGTTCAGATTGAACGTGATCGTCACCACCGAAAGCGATTCGGTCGACGTCGAGCGGATGTTGTCGATCCCCTCCACCGTCGCCACCGAATCTTCCACAAAGCGCGTAATCGCACTTTCCATCTCTTCCGGCGACGCTCCGGGCAGCACCGTCCGTACCGACACAATCGGCAGGTCCACGTCCGGGAACCGGTCAATCCCCAACTTCGAATAGGAGACCGCGCCGATCACCACCAGCGCCAGAATCAGCATCACCGCAAATACCGGCCGCGCTACGCATACTTCGGCTAGTTTCTGCATTTAGCGCACCCGCACCTTCATGCCTTTGGCCATCCGGTCAAACGCCTTAGCCACCAGTTGGTCGTTCTCCGCCAACCCCTCCACAATCTCAATCCGCCCGTCGCCCATCCGCCGCCCCGTCCGCAGCACCCGGTCCTCCAGCACGCCGTTCTTCACAATAAAGGCCCGGTCAATCCCGGCGAAACTCACCACCGCCTCTGCCGGAATAGCAACGCCCAGCGCGTCCCCGTTCACGATAATCGATCCCTCCACAAAGGACCCCGGCCGTAACGCCCCCGTCGGATTCGGAATCTCGCCTTCAATCACCAGCGACCGGTTCTGCGCGTCAATCGCCGGGCTCAGCCGTACCACGCGTCCCTGAAACCGCTCGGCAACCCCTTCCAGTCGAATTTCAATCGTCTGGCCCTGCCGCACCCGCGCCGCCTGCCGCTCCGGCACGCCCAGGCGCGCCCGCAACGGATTCTGCCGCACCAGCGTCACCATCGGCGCGTTCACCGGCAGAAACTCCCCGATCGACGCCTGCTTCCGCGTAATCGCCCCGGAGAACGGCGCCCGGATCGTCGTGTCCTCCAACTGCTGCCGCGCCAGGGCCAACTGCGCCCGCCGTTCGCTCAATTGGCTCCGCAACTGCATCACTTCACTGATCGCCGCCTGGTACCGCGCTTCAATCCCCTGCGCCCGCACATTCGCCTTCTCGTACTCAATCCGCGACACCACCCCGTCCTTGGCCAGCCGCGATGTCGTCTCCAGAATGAACCGCGCCTCCCGCAGCGCCGCATCCGCCTCCTTCACCACCGCTACCTGCTCCGGCACCACGTCGTCGTTCTTTTTGTTCAACAGCCCCAACCGCGCCCGGATCTGCTCCACCAGCGCCTCGGTCTGCTGCACCCGGAACTCGTAGTCGGTCTTCTCCAACTCCGCCAGGATGTCGCCCTGCTTCACCACGCTGCCCAGGTCCACATTCAGCTTCACCACCCGGCCCGGCACCTTGTTGGTGACGTTCGTCAACTCTTCCGCGAACAGTTCCCCGTTCGCCGTCACCACCTCCGGAATGGCAATCCGCGTCACCGGGATAACGGATACCTCCGGCACCGCCGCCTCTTTGGCGGCAACCTTTTCACCCGAGTAGGGCCCGGTGCAGGAAATCGTGAAAGTCAGTAAAGCGAGAACGATGGGAACGAGACGCATGCAGCTTGTGGATGCATTCTCTCACACTGGACGCCAGCGAACCGCCCCGGTCGTTACAGGGGAAACTGGCGGAGAGGGAGGGATTCGAACCCTCGGTAGCGCTTTAAGGCACTACGACGGTTTAGCAAACCGCTGCTTTCGACCACTCAGCCACCTCTCCGCGAGAAATGAGTGGGTCACTTAGAAGGGTAGCACATCACTTCTTTTCAAATACAGCCATGTACTGGCTTCCCGGCAAAAATGGTTGATTGGAGATCAGCCGGAACCCGTTGGCCTCCACTTCCTTCACCACCGCCGCGTCGTCCAGCCTCACGTGCCCGATCGCAAAATCCGGGTTTGCATTCGACATCGCGCCCCGCCGCTTGTAGTAGTCCACAATCGCCAGCCGGCCCTTGGTCCGCAGTGCTTTGTGAATTCCCGCCAGCATCGACTCCGGATAGTCGAAATGATGATACGCATCCAGGACCAGCGCCAGTTCGATCGTGTTCGCCTCCAGCTTCGGAGACTTCTCGTCGCCCAGCACGAACTTCGCCTGCCCGCACCCGCTTGCGCCCGCCCGCTCCTTCGCCTTCGCCAGGAAGTCCGGGAAGATGTCCTCGGCATACACCGCACCGCTCGCCGTCACCGCTTCACACAGGTGCGGCAGCAGATAACCCGGCCCGGTGCCGATATCGGCCACCGCCATTCCCTTCTTGATCCCCAGCGCCGCGATCAACTCCTTCGGCTTCTGCCGCCCGTCCCGGTGTTCCCCGGTCAGCGTCTCCACCATTCTCTGCCGGCCCTCGGCCGACTGATAGCTCTTGTTTGCCTCCACCGCCGCCTGTCCGTAAACAGCCGCCACGGTCAACAGCCCGATCACGATTTTCATAATGAGGTCTCCATAGGTAACGCCAGCGCCGGCTCTACCAGGAAGTCCAGCCGGTTCATCGCTTCCACCGCATCCTGCACAGCCTTCTCCGTCGAAGGCTCCACCGTAATGACGAACGGCAACGACTGTTTGTTATCCCCCGGCAGCTGTAATACCGCGTCCAGGCTGATATTCTTCTCCGCCAGAATCCCCGCCAGCGCCGCGATAATCCCCGGCCGGTCGTTCACCCGGAACCGCAAATAATACGCCCGCTTCTGCACCTGCACGGAGACCGGGCGGAACTCCGCCAACTGATCGTGCGCAAACGGCGACACCCGCTCCGGACTCCCCGATCGGATCTCCCGCGCCACACGCATCAGATCGCTCACCACCGCCACACCCGTCGGCTCCGGCCCCGCGCCCCGGCCGTAGTAGAACGTGTCCTGGCCATATTTCCCGCGCACCCAGATCGCGTTATACGCCCCCTGCACCCCTGCCAGGATCGTCGACTGCGGAATCAGCGCCGGCCGCACCGACAGAATCAGCCCCTCCGCCGTCAACCGCGCCGCGCACACCAGCCGGATTGTGTGCTTCAGCGTATGCGCATACTCAAAGTCGATCGGCGTAATCCGCCGGATCCCCTGCGTGAAGATGTCGCCCGCCTGAATCTTCTGCCCGAACGCCAGCGCCGATAGAATCGCCAGCTTCGACCGCGCGTCGTAGCCGTCCACATCGGCCGTCGGATCCGCCTCTGCGTAGCCCAACCGCTGCGCCTCGGCCAGCACGTCGTTAAACGCCGCGCCGGACTTTTCCACCTCGGTCAGAATGTAGTTGCTCGTGCCGTTCAGAATCCCCAGCAGCGCCACAATCCGGTCCCCGGAAATCCCTTCCCGCAGCACCGTATGGATCGGAATGCCACCGGCGACAGAGGCTTCCATCGCCAGGTTCACACCCTTCTGGATCGCCCGGTCCCACAACTCCGGCCCGCACAGCGCCATCAGTTCCTTGTTCGCCGTCACGACGCTCTTCCCGTTATCCAGCGCCGTTACCACGATCTCCCGCGCCACCCCGGTGCCGCCAACCAACTCGGCCACCACGTCCACCTCGGGATGGTTCACCACCTCCCGCCAGTCCGTCGTTCGCAGCGCCCCGCTCAGCGCGTCGGGAATCGTCTTGTTCGAAAAACTGCGTGCGCACACAGCGGTCACACGCAGCGGGAAGCCGAGTTTTTCGGCGATTTGGGCCCCGTTTTCAGCCAAAATGGAAAGCGTTCCCGATCCCACGTTTCCCAGGCCGATGATGCCCAGACGTACTTCTGCCATAACCCGTTATGATAGCAGTCATGATCCGGCGAGCCATGCTTCTCCCCGTCGCCTGCGTGTCACTCTGGGCCCAGGGCCCGCCCCTGGAACGCCCCTCCGGAGCCCGCCCCGATACACCGGAAATCCTCCGCACCCCGGACGGCCGCAACCGCACCGAGATGATCCTCAAGGCCGACCACGAAGCCTCCCTCAAGGACATCGAAGCCGTCCGCAAACTCGTCGAAGACGTCAAAATCGACATGGAAAAGAATGACCGCCACATCCTTTCCGTCGCCACGCTCAAGAAACTCGACGAAATCGAAAAACTCACCAAACGCATCCGCGGCCGGATGAAACGCTTCTAGCCCCCCGGCGCCATCCGTTTGATCAGCGTGATCTGCCCGGCGTGATAGATGTCGTGCATCGCCGCCCCGCGAATCGTCCGCGCCGTTTTCTCCGTAAACGCAATCGGCGGCATCTTCTGCACCGTCTCCCGCAGCAACCGGTGCTGCTCGGCCAGCAACTGCAGATCCGCCTTCCACGCCTCTTCGGTCTCTTCCTGCGGCCGCAGGAACCAGTCGGAACCCTCCACCGGAAACGATCCCCGCTTCTCCCCGGTCACCCGCCGCCGAACCACGTATTTCCAGTAGGCGGCATGCATCGCCAACTCCCAGATATTGTGCCGCGCCGCCGTCGGCCGCCAGGCCGCCAGTTCCGCGCTCACCCCCCGCAGACTCCCCCGCAGATTCGGCCCGTGCCAGGCCTGTTTGTCGTATCCCTCATCCAACAAACTCAGAAAATACTCTCGCTCGGGGGTGGGCGGCGGCATGTGCCTATGCTACGCTTCGAAAAGTCTGGCTGACAACACGATGAGCACCACCCGCCTGAAATCCCAATTGATGACCGCGAGCGAAATCGATCGCACCCTGGTACGCCTGGCGCACGAGATTTTAGAGAAAACCACCGATCACGACCGGCTGGCCTTTATCGGCATCCGCCGCCGCGGCATCCCCATGGCCAATCGCCTCGCCGCCAAGATCAAGGATCTTGAAGGCCGGCAGGTCCCCGTCGGCACCCTCGACATCAATCTCTACCGCGACGATCTCTCCACCGTTGGCGATCGCCCCCAACTCAACTCCACCGACATCCAGTTCGACGTCACCGGCAAAGACATCGTCCTCATGGACGACGTCCTCTACACCGGCCGCACCATCCGCGCTGCCCTCGATGCCCTCTTCGAACACGGCCGCCCAGCCCGCGTCCAACTCCTCGTCCTCATCGATCGCGGCTGGCGCGAACTCCCCATCGAAGCCCGCTACGTCGGCCGCAAGATTCAAACCGCCGCCAATGAGATCATTGAAGTGAAGTTCCACGAAATCGACCAGGTCGAAAAAGTCCTGCTCGTCGAAAAGGTGGAGGACTGAGACAGACAATGGGCAACGGCCTTTTGGGTATCGAAGGCTTGGACCGCGCCGAGATCGAACAATATCTCCACCGCGCCAAGGACTTCCAATCACACGGCGGCGGCGACTTTAAAAAACTCGACACGCTCCGCGGCAAAATGCTGGTGAACCTCTTTTTCGAGAACTCCACCCGCACCCGCACCAGCTTTGAAATCGCCGCCAAACGCCTCGGCGCCGACACCATCTCCATCTCTTCTTCCGGCTCCAGCGTCGCCAAGGGTGAATCCCTCGTCGACACCCTCAATACCCTCGCCGCCATGCGTCCGCATGCCATCGTCATGCGCCATGCTGCCAGCGGCGCCCCCCACTTCCTCGCCCGCCACCTCGACACCCCCATCATCAACGCCGGCGACGGCATGCACGAGCACCCCACCCAAGCCCTGCTCGACGCCCTCACCATCCTCGATCACAAACCCGCCCTCGAAGGCCTCCGCGTCGCCATCATCGGTGACATCGCCCACAGCCGCGTCGCCCGCTCCAACGTCCACCTGCTCTCCAAGTTCGGCGCCAATGTCGTCCTCTGCGGCCCGCCCCCCATGCTGCCTCGCGATCTCGCCAAACTCGCCCCCGGCGTCTCCCTCACCTACAACATCCGCGAAGCCATCGACGGCGCCGACGTCATCATGATGCTCCGCGTTCAACTCGAACGCCAGCACGAAACGCCCTTCCCCCCCGGCGACTACTTCCGCTTCTACGGCCTCCGCCCCGAACACCTCACCCTCACCCGCCCGGACACCATCGTCATGCACCCCGGCCCCATCAACCGCGGCCGGGAAATCTCCAGCGAGGTGGCCGATTCCCAGCGCTCGGTGATCTTGAATCAGGTGGAAAATGGCGTCGCCGTTCGCATGGCCGTCTTGGAAAAGGTAATGGGAGCATAACCAGAGTGAGCCGTATCTGCATCAAAAACGGCCGGGTGATGGACCCGGCAAGCGGTCACGACAAAGTGGCCGATATCCTCGTCGAAAACGGCCTCATCGCCGCCATCGGTGAGAACCTCGATTCCACCGGCGCCGAAATCTTTGACGCCTCCGGCATGATCGTCGCCCCCGGCTTCATCGACATGCACGTGCATCTGCGCGAGCCCGGCTTTGAACACTCCGAGACCATCGAAACCGGTGGCCGCGCCGCCGCCGCCGGCGGCTTCACCAGCGTCTGCTGCATGCCGAATACCAACCCCGTCAACGATTCGGCCGTCGTCACCACCTACATCATCGAACGCGCCAAACGCGTCTCCCCCGTCAACGTCTACCCCATCGGCGCTATCACCAAAGGCAGCAATGGCGAAGAACTCGCCGCCATCGGCGCCATGAAACAGGCCGGCATCGTCGCCATCTCCGACGACGGCCGCCCCGTCATGAACGCTCGCGTCATGCGCCGCGCCATGGAAACCGCCAACGCCTTTGGCCTCCCCGTCATCAACCACTGCGAAGACCTCAACCTCTCCGCCGGCGGTGATATGCACGAAGGCTTCGAAAGCGCTCGCATGGGCCTCCGCGGCATCCCCGCCTGCAGTGAAGACGTCATGGTCGCCCGCGATATCCTCCTCGCCGAAGTCACCGGCGCTAAATATCACGTCGCCCATATCTCCGCCCGCCACTCGGTGGAAATGGTCCGCTTCGCCAAGTCCCGCGGCCTCTCCGTCACCACCGAAGTCTGCCCCCACCACTTCACCCTCGCCGATAGCGACATCCATCCCTACGACAGCAACTACAAGATGAAGCCGCCGCTGCGCTCCTGCTTCGACGTCGCCGCCGTAACCGAAGGCCTCGCCAATGGCGCCATCGAAGTCATCGCCACCGATCACGCCCCTCACCCCGGCTCCGAAAAAATGCAGGAGTTCGAACGCTGCCCCTTCGGCATCACCGGCCTGGAAACCGCCATCGGCCTCTCCCTCGAACAACTCGTCCACACCGGCCGTGTCTCCCTCATGCGCATGATTGAGATGTTCACCGTTAACCCCGATCGCGTGCTCAGCCTCGGCAAAGGCCGCCTCACCCCCGGTGGTTGCGCCGATATCACCATCTTCGACACGGACCGCACCTGGACCTTCGACCTCAACAAGTCCCATTCCAAGAGCCGTAACTCCCCCTTCCACGGCCGCGCCTTCCGCGGCGGCCAGGTCGCCTCCATGGTCAACGGCGCTTTCGTCTGGCGCCTCAGCTGAGGCAAAGAAATACCGGCGTCACTCTTTCTCCCAAGTGGTTACCATGAGAGGGGGAGAAACCATCCATGCCCGGACAAGTGATCGATATCGAAGCCGACGACCCAGGCGGCGCCCCGCGCCGGAGCAGCCATCGCTTCGGCTGTGGCGGACTCATCGGCATTCTCTTCCTCCTCCTGGTCGGCGCCAAATCCATCGCCAGCAGCGTCATCGACTACCAGTGGTGGAGTGAGGTCGGCCAGCTCGCCACCTGGTGGCAGCAGCTCTACGTCCACACCGCGCCCATCTTCTACGTCACCGTCTTCGGCTACGTCGTTCTCTGGCTCGCCCACGCCCGTGCCGTAAAGGCCGGCGGCGCCAGCCTCTCCCGCTACACCTGGTACGCCCGCGCCTCCTCCGCCGCCCTCCTCCCCATCGCCTGGGTCCTCGCCGCCGCTCAGTTCTCCTCCTGGGACGTCGCCACCTGGCTCGGCTCCCGCGGCGCCGCCCCCGCCTCCTCCTGGCGCGATCCCATCTTCGGCCAGCCCGTCGAGTTCTACTTCTTTGACCTCCCCGTCTACAAAAGCATCGCCGGCTACTTCTTCTTTCTCCTCGCCGTTTGCGCCATCGGCTTCTGGCTCGTCAGCCGCCTCTGGTCCCTCCGCAGCCGTTTCACCGGCGGCCAGATCATGATCGATTGGACCGACCTCACCGCCGGTGACCACGCCGCCCCGCGCCTCTTCGGCGCCGCCTCCCTCCTCGCCCTCGCCGCCCGCGCCTGGTTTGGCCGCTACAACTCCCTCTATGAGGACCATCCCTTCCTCACCGGCGCCGACTATGTCGCCGCTAACCTCACCATCCCCCTCTCCGCCGCCTGGGCCGCCCTCATCGTCCTCGCCGCCGTCCTCGTCGCCTCCGGCCGCGGCCGCACCGCCCTCTTTATCATCCTCTTCCTCCCCATCCGCGCCGTCGTCCCCGCCATCGTCAACTCCGTCCACGTACGCCCCAACGAAATCACCCTCCAGAAACCCTACATCGAGCACCACCTCCGCGCCACCCGCGAGGCCTATGCCCTCGAAGCCGGCTTCAAGGACATCAAAATCAAGGCCACTCCGCAGGGCAAAATCGACGTCGCCGCCAACCTCGTCTCTCTCGAAAGCATCCGCCTTTGGGACTGGCAGGCCTTCCACGACACCATCACCCAGATTCAACCCCTTCGGCCCTACACCTACGTCGACACCGACATCGATCGCTATCGCCTCGGCGGCAAACTCCGCCAGGTCCTCCTCTCCCCGCGCGAACTCGAAATCCAGCAACTCGGCGAAGCCCGCAATCGCTGGCCCAATCGCCATGTCATCTACACCCACGGCTATGGAGTCGTCGCCGCCGATGCCAATCGCATCACCCCCGACGGCCTCCCCAAACTCTTCATCCAGGACGCTCCGCCCAAGGTAACCGCCGACGGCCTCAAACTCACCCGCCCCGAAATCTACTACGGCGAAGTGGAGCATGAGCCCGTCTTCGTCCGCACCTCCCAGCCCGAATTCAACTACCCCTCCGGCTCGGAAAACGTCCACAGCCACTACGAAGGCTCCGGCGGCTTCCCCATCCACTCCTTCGGCATGCGCACCATCGCCGCCCTCGCCTACAGCGACTGGAACATCATCCTCACCTCCTACCTCAAGGACGAGAGCCGCATGATGATCCGCCGCCGCGTCAAGGAACGCGTCGAAACCCTCGCCCCCTTCCTCCTCTGGGACTCTGACCCCTACCTCGTCGTCCGCCCCAACGGCCAGCTCACCTGGATCATCGACGGCTTCACCACCTCCGACCGCCATCCCTACGCCGAAATCGCCGGTACCCGCGAATCCGGCCGCCTTAACTACGCCCGCAACGCCGTCAAAGCCACCGTCGACGCCTACACCGGCGAAACCCGCCTCTACCTCTTCGACCCCTCGGACCCGCTCATCCGCGCTTACGCCAACGTCTTCCCCTCCCTCTTCCTCGCCAAGTCCGCCATGCCCCCGGACCTCCGCGAACACGCCCGCTACCCCGAGTGGCTCTTCCGCCTCCAGGCCGAAGTCCTCCTCACCTACCACATGACCGACGCCGACTCCTTCTACAACAAAGTCGACGTCTGGGACGTCGCCCGCCGTTCCATCACCGGTAACGCCGGCGGCAAAACGCCCCTCGAACCCAACTATGTCGTCGCTACCCTCCCCAAGGAGGCCGGCGGAGACGGCAAGCCTGAGTTCCTCCTCATGCTCCCCTTCACCCCGCGCGGCAAGGACAATCTCATCGGCATGCTCATCGCCCGCTGCGACGGCGAATCGCTCGGCCAGATGGCCCTCCTCGAACTCCCCAAAGAGGACCTCTTCTTCGGCCCCATGCAGATCGAAAGCCGCCTCAACCAAGATCAGACCATCTCCAAGGACCTCACCCTCTGGAACCAGCAGGGCTCGCAAGTCATCCACGGCCAGATGGTCGTCCTCCCCATCGACAACACCTTCCTCTTCATCGAACCCATCTACCTCCAGGCCTCCCAGGCCCGCATGCCCCAGCTAAAGAAGGTGGTCCTCGCCTATGGCAATGAGTTGATCTACACCGACACCTACGAGCAGGCCCTCGCCCAACTCGCCGGCGGTCAATTCGCCTCCTCCGCGGGTGCCGCCAAGGAAACCAAAACTCCCGGCGCTCCCGAACCGCCCCCCTCCACCAAACAACCCGACCCCTCCCAGCGCCTCGAAACCCTCCGCCAGCACATGGACCGCTACCGCAAGGCCGCCCAGCAAGGCCAGTGGACCGAAGCCGGCAAGGCCCTCGAAGCCCTCGAAGCAGAACTTCGTAAGAAACCCTGAGGCCACCCATGCCAGCCATCACCCCCGCGCAAGTCACCGCCCTCAACACGGCTGACTTCACTTTCGCCTCCGATGTCGACGCCTGGACCTCCACCCGCCTCCGCGCGCATTTCCTCACGTGGTTCAATGCCAAACTTGCCAACCGCGGCCCGTGGACCGGCGTCACCCTCGTCGATACTCCCGCCAACGCTGTCGCCTTCCACGCCTTCTGGAACAACATCCCCATCCTCACCGGCGGCGGCACCTGCACCCCCTTCCAATTCCTCGCCCTTATGGGCATCTTCGCCAATGAATGCCGCGCCAACTTCAAACCGGTAGCCGAAAAAATGGGCCGCACCGGCTTCCCCGGCCTGACCTATCTCTACGACGCCATTCCTGGCCTCAAACGCTCCTACAACACCCTTGCCGGCAACAAGACCGCCTTCGACTGTTTCCGTTCCCCCGCCTTCAACGCCGCCCATGGCGCCAAGGTACCCGCCGCCCGCCTGCAAAATACGACCGACGTCCGCTGGAACAGCCCTGTCTATCCCCGCGCCGATTTCCCCACCGCCCCCGACCCCACCCTCTCCGGCTACATCATGGAGGCTGATTTCATGAAGTTCCGCGGCCGCGGCTTCATCCAGACCACCGGCCGCGCCAACTACGCCAAGCTGATTGAGTTCATCCAGGCCTACAACGGCGACAACAACGTCATCGACTTCTATCAGTTGCAATGGACCGGCCGCACCGTCGACGAAGCCGCCGACCTCTCCTCCAACGAAGACTGGGACCGCCTCTTCCAGGAAACGGATCTCATCATCGCCGCCGAAGCAATCCGCCGCCACAATGTAGCGTCCGGCAACTACCTCGCCCTCACCGGCGACCCCGACAAAGCCATCCTGAACATGGGCAAGCGCATCAGCGGCGGCGCCGATTACGCCGCCAAATACCGCGACCGCATGGAAGCCCTCCTCCTCCAGGCTCTCTCCTGAAAGATGGGGCCGGGTGCGGCGAATCAGAGCCCCAATTTCGCCTTCAACGCGCCCACCCGCTCCCGCGCCACCTGCAACTCCGTCTTCTTCGGATCCTTCAGCCGCACCACCAGCCGCCCCCCGAAAAACCCGTGCAACTCCTGCACAAACGGCAATTGCACCATCGTCGACCGGTGCAGCCGCACCCACCGCTCCGGATCCAGCCGCGCCTCCAACTCCGATATCGACGCGTCGATCACATACGCCTTCCCTCCCACCGTCGCCGCAAACGTCAGCTTATCCTCGGCAAAAAAGTGCGTCACCCCGTCCAACTCCACAAACTCCACCCGGTCCCCCACCCGCGACGGCAGCCGCGACGGATACTTCAGCACCGCCTGCACCGCCCGCCGCAGATCCGGCGCCGCCTCCGCCCCGCTCCGGATTCGCACCAGCTTGTCCAACGCCCGGTGCAGCCCCGCTGCCTCCACCGGCTTCAGCAAATAGTCGATCGAGTGAACCTCAAACGCCTTCAGCGCGTACCGGTCATACGCCGTCGTAAACACAATGTACGGGTGCGTCTCCAACGCCTCCAACACCCCGAACCCGTTCCGCCCCGGCATCTCAATATCCAGAAACAGAACGTCGGTCTCATTCCCCCGCAGCCACGCCAACGCGTCTTCGGAATCCGTCGCCGTCCCCACAATCTCCACCCGCCCCGTCTGCCGCAGCAGCCGCACCAGCCGCTCCACCGCCAGCGGTTCATCGTCCACTACATAGGCCCGCATCACACTCATACCGGCAACTCCAGCCGCACCGCTCCCGGCACGAACGCCAGCCGCGCCCGCTTGTCGAACAACACCTGCAGCCGCGATCGCAGATTGTCCAGCCCGTGCCCCGGCACCACCATCCCCTCCGTCACCCCTGTCCCTCCATCAGCAACCGTGATCGTCAACACCCCCACCCGGCACTCCGCCGTCACCCGCACCTCCCCGCCCCCCCGGCTCGGCGCAATCACATGCTTCACCGAATTCTCCACCAGCGTCTGCACCGCCAGCGGCGGCACCGCATACACCAGCAGCGCCGCGTCCACCTCCAGCCGGTACCGCAGCCTCTCCCCGAATCGCGTCTGCTCGATCTCCAGATAATCCCGCACTATTTTCATCTCCTGCTCCAGCGGCACCAGCGCCGTCTCGGTCGAATCCAGCGAAAACCGCAGCAGCGCGCACAGCCGCTGCAACTGCTCGTCCGCCTTCATCGGATCGGAGTGAATCAGCGACGAAATCGAGTTCAGCGTATTGAACAGAAAATGAGGATGAATCCGCGACTCCAGCGACGCCAGCCGTGCCTCCGTCGCCAGCTTCAACGCCCTTTCCCGCTCCACTTCGCTGTGCTCATACTTCGCCCGCCAGTACTCGTAGATCATCAGCGCCAACCCGAAGCTGAAACTGATAAACGCCGCAAACTGCAGATTGAACCAGTAGGTCCGCCAGAAACTCCGCCCCCTCACCAGTTCCGCATGCCACAGTATCGTCAGACCGATCAGCGTCCCCGTCGCCACCGCCACCACCGCTGACCCCACCCGCACCGTCCACTTTACCCACCCGCTCCGCCCCTCCCCCATCGGCCACAATCGCGCGCAAACCACCGACGTCAGTGACCCGATGCATACCGTGTAGGTCAACGACACCACCAGCCCCGCCAGCGCCGAACTCCCCCGAAAACCATCGCTCAGCCAGCCGCTCACCAGGAAAGCCGCGATCGTGATTCCTCCGATCGCGGCCGCCCAGCGCTTCACGTTCTCTATCGCCGTCACAGTCTTAATTCTGGAACGCTTTCGGACTTCCCGTATGGCAACCCACGCACCGCCCGTCCTGGCTCCCCAGCTTCCCCTCCGCAAACCACTTGTCCGCCTTCTTCGCCCACGCCGTATTCGGCAGCTTCTCCTGTATCATCTTGAAAAACTCCGTCGCCCGCTCTTTCTTCCCCAGCCGCGCATTCCCGTCCGCAATCCCAATCCACAGCTCCCCGATCCCGTGCTGCGAAAACCCGCTCAAATCCCCCTTCTGCATCTCCCAGGAAACTTCGAAATCCTCCACCCCCTTCTCCAGCAGCGGACGTCCCATCTCCGCCGGCATCCCCCGCGACGCCACCAGATACGCCGACCCCCGCGGAATCCGCACCCCAATGCTCCGCGGCGCCAGTTCCACCGCCTTGTCCATCATCCCCGTCCCCTTCGTCAACAGCGCCATCGCCGCCTCCATCTCCCCCGCACGGAACTTCTCCCCCGACTGGAAAAATACCCCGCCGCCATGCCACACCATCGCCTCGGCATGGTTCGGCTCGGCCGCCAGCGTCGCCGCCGATACCTCCATCGCCTTCGTCAGCGCCGCCTTGTCTCCGTTGAACCCCGCAAAGTACATGTCCCGCACCTTGTGGTCGAACCGCATCGGCTCCGCACCCGCCGCCAGCACCGCAATCATCATCACTACCGTCGTTCGTTTCATGTCGATCTCCTTGCTCTCCATCCTGCCCCCACCCCCCGCAAAAGGTCATCCGTTTTCCGGCGATCCCCCCGCTTTCTCAGACGAACCGTACGAAATCGCCGACGAGCCGTGTAAACTGATCCTCTTGTCACTCCTCCGCCAATGGATCCCCGCCATCTCGATGATGCTGGTCTCTCTCATCAGCTACATCGACCGCAATACCCTTGCCCTCCTTGCCCCCACCATGCTCGCCGAACTCCAACTCTCCGGCGAACAGTACGGCTGGGTCGTCTCCGGCTTCTCCATTGCCTACATGCTCGGAAACCTCCTCTGGGGCCGGTGGATTGACCGCTTCGGCCTCCCCATCGCCATGTCCGCCGCCGTCGCCTTCTGGAGCCTCTGCTCGGCCTCCCACGCCCTCACCGCCGGCTTCCTCACCCTCTTCCTCGCCCGCACCGCCCTCGGCTTCGGCGAAGGCGCCACCTTCCCCGGCGGCCTCCGCACCGTCGTCCAAACCCTCCCTCCCGTCCAGCGCGCCCGCGGCGTCGCCGTTGCCTATTCCGGCGGTGCCCTCGGCGCCGTCGTCACCCCGCTCATCATGACCCCCGTCTTCCAGTCCTTTGGCTGGCGCGGCGCATTCTGGTTCACCGGCCTCATCGGACTCGCCTGGCTCACCCTCTGGCAAATCCTCTCCCGCCGCCCCGAACTCCAAAAACTCCCCGCTCACACCGCCCGCGAAGCAGCCAGCCGCCCCAACTGGCGCAACCCCCAGTTCTGGTCCTTCGCCTGCATGTACGCCTTCGGCGCCCTCCCCTTGGGCTTCGTCATCTACTACGCCCCGCTCTACCTCAAGGTCCTCGGCAAATCCCAAATCGAACTCGGCAGCCTCCTCTGGATCCCCCCGCTCGGCTGGGAAGTCGGCTACTACGTCTGGGGCTGGTGGACGGACCGCACCGTCGCCGCCAAAGGCTTTTCCACCGCCTCCTACCGCGGCCTCTTCACCGTCCTCATGCTCCTCTCCCTCCCCCTCGCCGCCGTACCGTATACCTCCTACTTCCCCCTCGCCATGTTCGAGATGTTCTTCGCCATGTTCATCGCCGCCGGCTTCGTCATCAGCACCGTCTCCTACGCCACCACCGCCTTCGGCCTCCGCGATTCCGGCTTCCTCGCCGGCCTCGGCGCAGGCTCCTGGTCCGCACTCGTCGCCATTATCATGCCCCTCTCCGGCCGCCTCTTCGATCAGCACAACTACCCCGCCGCCTTCCTCGTCACCGCCCTTTTCCCCCTCGCCGGCTGGGCCATCTGGCTCGCCCTCAACCGCCAGGACCCCCGCCCGTCCCTGATACCCTAGAGGGACATGCTCGACGCAGACCAGATTGTTTTCGGCCTCATGTGGTTCGTGGTATTCCTCTTTTCCACCGTGTGCCATGAAGCCGCTCATGCTTGGGCTGCCCTCCGCGGCGGCGATAGCACCGCCTACCATGGCGGCCAGGTCTCCCTCGACCCCATCCCCCACATCCAGCGCGAACCCTTCGGCATGCTCATCATGCCCTGGGCCTCCTTCTTCTTCAACGGCTGGATGATGGGCTGGGCCAGCGCTCCCTATGACCCCCTCTGGGCACGACGCTATCCCAAACGCGCCGCCTGGATGTCCCTCGCCGGCCCCATGGCCAATTTCACCCTCGCCATCATCGCCGGTCTCGCCATCCGCATCGGCCGCGGCATCGGCGTCTTCCAGCCCGGCGAAGGCCTCCTCGCCCACTCCGGCGACGCCGTCCTTACCCTCCTCGGCATCGCCTTCTTCCTCAACATCCTCCTCGGCACCTTCAACCTCCTCCCCCTCCCCCCGCTCGACGGCTTCACCGCCATTGGCATCTTCCTCCCCGAATCCACCGCCGCCAAACTCGAGGAGTTCCGCCAGACCGCCGGCATGTTCCAGATCGTCGGCCTCATCGTCGCCTGGCAGGTCGGCGGCTATCTCTTCGGCCCCGTCTACGCCTTCGCCAGCGCGATCCTCCTCGGCAATTAAGCCTATACCTCCTGGTACGTGTAGAGCCCTTGACACGCCGTTCCATACGTGGCTCCGATCCCTGCTAAGATGAAATTGTCTTTGCCTGCCTCCGTTCGTCCTTCCGTGATCTTCGGTAGCTATTGCTCCTTTCACATCGGCTCAGGTCCCTTCGAGAAGTTCGCCAAAGACAGACAGTTCGCTAATAGCTTAAGGAAATCACGTTATGACCAATATCTTTGTCGGGAACCTCAGTTTCCGTACCACGCAGGAGGAGATCCATCAGGTCTTCGCCAACTACGGCGCCGTTGAACGCGTCAATCTGGTGACGGACCGCGACTCCGGTCAGTCCCGCGGTTTCGCCTTCGTGGAAATGACCAACTCCAACGAAGCCGAAGCGGCCATCAATGCCCTCAATGGTACGGAACTCCATGGCCGTAACATCAATGTGAACGTGGCCCGTCCCAAGCCCGCTGGCGGCGGTGGTGGCTACGGTGGTGGCGGCGGCCGTGGCGGCCGTGGCGGCGGCGGTGGCGGTCATCGCGGTGGCGGCGGCGGCGGCCGCTGGTAATCACCAGTCATTCGTATCGGACAATCGCCGGGTGCAAACCCGGCGATTGCCTTTTTAGAACCGCAAATACCACCCCCGCCGGTGCATCCCCAGCGCCGCCAGATACAGCACCCCCACCATCGTCAGCGCAAACAGCAGCGACGCAATATACGGCGGCGCTATCCCCGCATATACACTGTAGATCGGCCCCCGCGCCCCGCTCAGGCTCAGCACCCGCGCCAGCAGTCCCGACAGCACATACACCGCGATCGCGTTCATCCCGTAAATCGCCAGCCACCGGCACCATTTCTGGTACCCCTGCACGTCAATCACCCAGTAAAAACACCCGAAGGCCAACGCCGCCAACCCGCTCGTGAATACCGCATACGATGGCGTCCAGATCTGCTTGTTGATGGGCATAAACAGGTCCAGGATCGTTCCCGCAAACGCCAGCACCGCCCCCAGTACCAGGATCCAGGAACTCTTCTCCGCCGGCGTCAACTCCCCCTTCCGCAACAGCGTCCCGAATAGCGCCCCGAACAGCACATTCCCGATCGCCGGCAACGTACTCACAATCCCCTCCGGATCCCACACCTTCGTCCGCGAATACATGTGCCCGCTCAACACCATCTCGTCTACCCACTGCCCGAAATTACCCACCGGTTGCAGCACCCCCGGCCCGTACCCCGGCACCGGCACCAGCGTCATCAGCATCCAGTACACCGCGCACAGACCCACAATCGCCGCCAACTGCCCCCGCCACTTCGTATAGAGGAAAATCACCGACCCGATCAGATAGCAGATCGCAATCCGCTGCAGCACCCCCGGAATCCGCAGCGTGCTCAGGTCGTACTTCGGAAACCCGTTCAATGCCAGCCCCAACAGAAAAATCAGCGCCGCCCGCCGCAGCGTATGCAGTAGCAGTTTCCCCTTGTCGGCCCCCTCCTCCACCCGCCGCGCATAACTGAACGTCATCGCGATCCCCACCATCCACAGGAAGAACGGAAACACCAGATCCGTGAACGTCCATCCGTGCCACTCCGCGTGCAGCAGCGGCGCGAACGTCGTCTTCCCGTCCCCAGGATTATTCACCAGAATCATCGACGCGATCGTCGCCCCGCGAAATGCGTCCAACGACACCAAACGCCTAATGTAACCGGATACAATGTTTCCCAAGTGATGACTTCCCTTCGATTCGGTTTCGCTATTGTACTCTCGTTCGCCGCCGCCAATGCGCAGGATAACAACGACCGCCACGCCATCGGCGTCCGCGCGTCGAAAATCATTGCTGCCAACTGCGTCGGTTGCCACGGCGCTCCCATCAAGAACGCCGGCCTCGATCTCCGCAAACGCGACTCCATCCTCAAGGGCGGCGAACGCGGTGCCGCCGTCAGCCCCGGTAATCCCGACCTCAGCCGCATCTACCGCCAGGTGGCCCACCTCGATGGCCCCCACATGCCCCCAGGCAAGAAACTCCCCGACGAAGACATCGCCACCCTCAAACTCTGGATCGAACGCGGCGTCCCCTATGAGGACATCCTCGACAAAAGCGAAGAGGATGCCCGCAAAGCCCTATCCAAACTGGAAGAACGTCCCATCACCCCCGCCGAACGCAAATGGTGGGCCTTCCAGAAGGTCGCTCGCCCCACTCCGCCCACTCCCCAAACCGCCAATTGGGCCCGCAACGCCGTCGATCAGTTCCTCCTCGCCGCCATGGAAAAGAAGGGCATCAGGCCCTCTCCCGCTACCGACAAACGCTCCCTCGCCCGCCGCGCCTATCTCGACCTCACCGGCCTTCCTCCCACCCCCGCGGAACTGAAAGAATTCCTCGACGACCAGCGCCCCGAAGCCTTCGACAAACTCGTCGACAAACTCCTCGATAGCCCCCACTACGGCGAACGCTGGGCCCGCCACTGGCTCGATGTCGTCCGCTTCTCCGACTCCGGCGGCTTTGAGTACGACCGCGAACGCGACAACGCCTGGCGCTACCGCGACTACGTCATCCGCGCCTTCAACAACGACAAACCCTACGACCGCTTCCTCAAGGAACAACTCGCCGGCGATGAACTCTACCCCGGCAATATCGAAGCCAAAATCGCCACCGGCTACCTCCGCCTCGGCGTCGAAAACAACATCAAAACCGAACAGACCCGCATGGATGAACTCGACGATATCGTCGTCACCACCGCCAACTCCCTGCTCGGCGTCACCGTCGGCTGCGCCCGCTGCCACAACCACAAGTTCGACCCCATCCCCCAAAAAGACTACTACCGCATGCAGGCCGTCTTCTTCGGCACCAAAGTCGACGAGTACCCCCTCGCCACCCCCGCCGAACTCGCCCGCATCAAAGAAGAAACCAAGCGCGTCGAAGACCTCCAGCGCCCCATTCGCAAAGAGATCCGCGCCGTCGAACAGCCCACCCGCGACAAGATCATCGCCAAACGCAAAGCGGAACTCCCCGAATACATGCGCGTCGCCCTCGCCACGCCCATGGAAAAGCGCACCGAAGGCCAGAAACTGAACGCCAACCAAGTCGAAAAAACCCTCGAAAGCATCCGCGAAGAAGACCTCATCGCCGAAATGCCCGCCCCCGCTCGCGCCAAACGGGAACTCCTTCAGGCCCAGATCGACGACCTCGACCGCCAGAAACCAAAACTCGCCACCGCCATGGCCATCACCGAAAATGGCCGCGAAGCCCCTCCCTCCTACTTCCTCCATCGCGGCAACATCGGCCAGAAGGGCTCCCGCGTCGGCCCCGGCGTTCTCTCCGTTGCCCTTGACGGCGAATGGCACTTCCCCGCCCCGCCCGCCGATGCCAAGTCCTCCTTCCGCCGTGCCGGCTTCGCCGAATGGATGACCAGCCCCGACAATCCCCTCACCGCCCGCGTCATGGTCAACCGTATCTGGCAGAACCACTTCGGCGAAGGTATCGTCCGCACCCCCTCCAACTTCGGCAAACTCGGCGAACGCCCCACCCACCCCGAACTCCTCGACTATCTCTCCAGCGAGTTCGTCCAAAACGGCTGGAGCATCAAACACATCCACCGCCTCATCATGAAGTCCACCGCCTATCGCATGGCCAGCGACGACATCGAAGCCAATCGCAAAATCGACGGCGACAACCGCCTCCTCTGGCGCATGCCCCGCCGCCGCGTCGAAGGCGAAGTCATCCGCGACTCCGTCCTCGCCACCGCCGGCACCCTCGACCGCTCTGTCGGTGGCCCCGCCGTCTTCCCCTACATTGACCCCGTCCTCTTCCAGTCCTCTTCCAAACGCACCTGGAACGGCAAAGCTGTCAATGACCCCTCCACCTATCGCCGCTCCGTCTACGTCTTCAGCAAACGCACCATCCCCCTCCCCATGCTCGAGACCTTCGACCGCCCCGATACCATGTCCAGTTGCGCCCGCCGCAACCGCTCCACCATCGCCCCGCAGGCCCTCATCCTCATGAACAATGAGTTCATCGGCATCCAGGCCCGCCACTTCGCCCAGCGCCTCGAACGCGAAGCCGGCGCCGATACCGCCGCCCAGGTCAAACTCGCCTACGAACTCGCCCTCTCCCGCCCGCCCACGCCGGCCGAAATCACCAAAGCCGTCGACTTCATCCAGGGCTACCCCCAAGGCCTCGTCGACTTCTCCCACGCCCTCTTCAACATCAACGAGTTCGTCTACATCCCATGAGCAACCGATTCTTCTCTCGACGCGATCTTCTCTGGAAAGCCGGCGGCGGCATCGGCGGTCTCGCCCTGTCCAACATCCTTTCCGGCGCCAGCGCCTCCCCCCTCGCCCCCAAGCCCGGCCACTTCCCCGCCAAGGCCAAGTCCATCATCTCCATCTTCTGCTACGGCGGCGTCAGCCACATGGATACCTTCGACCCCAAGCCCATGCTCAAACAGCGGGCCGGCGAAACCATCCCGGGCAAAACCATCATCCCCTCCCAGGGAACCCCCGGCGGCCTCATGCCCGCCCTCTGGGACTTCAAAAAGTACGGCCAGTGCGGCATGGATGTCTCCGAACTCTTCCCCCACGTCGCCCAGCGTGTCGACGACATCGCCTTCATCCGCTCGATGCACTGCATCTCCAATGACCATGCCCCCGCCCTCTACCAGATGAATACCGGCTCCATCCAGACCGGCTTCCCCTCCATGGGCTCTTGGGTCACCTACGGCCTCGGCACCGAAAACCAGAGCCTCCCCGCCTTCGTCGTCTTCACCGATCCCCGCGGCGGCCCCATCGGCGGCGCTCCCAATTGGGGCAACGGCTTCATGCCCGCCGCCTACCAGGCCACCCCCTTCCGCCCCACCGGCGACCCCATCGTCGACCTCAAGCCCCCGCAAGGCATGACCCCCGAACGCCAGCGCAAATGGCTCGACTACATGGGTAAGCTCAACGAAGAGCACTGGAAAAAGAACCCCCACGACTCCGAACTCGCCGCCCGCATCGAGTCTTACGAACTCGCCTTCCGCATGCAGACCTCCGCCGTCGAAGCCGTCGATGTCGACAAGGAAACCGCCGCGACAAAGAAAATGTACGGCCTCGACGAAAACATCACCGGCTACTTCGGCCGCCAGTGCCTCATGGCCCGCCGCCTCGTCGAACGCGGCGTCCGCATGGTCCAGATCTACTCCGGCGGCGGCAACTTCGGCGAAAGCTGGGACGCCCACTGGGACCTCAAGGAAAACCACGGCCAGCACTGCGCCGAAACAGACAAACCCATCGCCGGCCTCCTCGCCGATCTCAAGTCCCGCGGCCTCCTCGATTCCACCCTCGTCATCTGGCACGGCGAGTTCGGCCGCATGCCCATCTCCCAGCGCATGTCCGGCCGCGACCATAACCCCCACGGCTTCACCGTCTGGCTCGCCGGCGGCGGCGTCAAAGGCGGCACCATCGTCGGCGCCACCGACGAATACGGCCTCGAAGCCGTCGAAAAACCCAAAAAGGTGAACGACCTCCACGCCACCATCCTCCACCTCATGGGCTTCGACCATACCCGCCTCACCTACCTCCACAACGGTCGCTACATGCGCCTTACCGACGTCGAAGGCGAGGTCATCAAGGAAGTCCTTGCGTAGACTCGCCCTCTTCGCCGCTTTCGCCGCACTCCTCTCCGCCCGCGATTCCTATGACGTCGTCGTCGCGGGCGCCGGTTGTGGCGGCATCGCTGCCGCCATCTCCGCCGCTCGCCTCGGCGCCTCCGTCCTCCTCCTCGAAGAAACCGACTGGATCGGCGGCCAGGCCACCGCCGCCGGCGTCTCCACCATGGACGAGGCCGGCTTCAACACCACCTCCGGCTTCTATGCCGAGTTCACCGACCGCGTCCGCGTCCACTACGCCCGCAAAGGCAAATCCGTCGGCACCTGCGCCTCCAGCCCTCGCAAAACCTGCTTCGAACCCTCCGTCGGCCGCAAAATCCTCCACGAGATGATCGACGATACCCGCGCCACCGGCGCCACCATCGATCTCCTCCTCACCTCCCGCATCACCGCCGTCCATCGCGACGCCAACAGAATCACCGGCGTCACCCTCCACGACAACCGCAAAATCGCCACCAAAGTTCTCATCGAAGCCACCGAATATGGCGACGTCCTCCCCCTCACCGGCGAAGAGTTCCGCGTCGGCCGGTTTCTCAACAAAGTGGGCGATAGCTGCGTCCAGGACATCACCTACACCTCCGTCGTCAAACGCTACCCCCAGGGCGTCCCCAGCGAACTCTGGATGGCCCAACCGCCCCCCGGCTACAACGACGCCCTCCGCCGGCGCTTTGCCCGCTTCGTTGCCGCCGATGGCAAATCTGATAACTCCCGCCCCTGGTCCTGGCCCCGCCACAACTCCTACCGCGGCCTCCCCGATTCCTCCGCCCCCGGTTCCTACACCCGCAACGACTTCCCCCTCATCTCCAAAACCGGCATCAACAACGCCAACGACTTCCCCGCTACCACCGCCATCTTCGATCGCCGCCAACGCCGCGCCATCGAGTGCCAGTCCAAACTCCTCACCCTCCAGTTTCTCTACTACATGCAGCACGATCTCGGCCAGAAGGATTGGGCCATCGCCAACGACGAAGGCTACGACACTCCCTTCAACCGCAACGAAAACAACTGCCCCGAAATCCCCGCCGCCTTCAAGCCCATCGAGCGCCACATGCCCGTCATGCCCTACGTCCGCGAAAGTTTCCGCATGGTCGGCCTCCACACCTACGCCGCCCCCGAACTCCAGCGCACCGGCACCCCGCCCACCGCCACCCGTACCTGGAAATCCGCCATCGCCGTCGGCGATTACCCCATGGACCTCCACGCCTGCGACCGCGAAGAGGACCTCGAACCCTCCCTCGAAAAACTCTCCGATCGCCCCGCCAATTTCATGGCTGGCCTCGGCCCCTTCCAGGTCCCCTGGGAAATCCTCATCGCCAAAAACATCGACGGCCTCATCGCCGCCGAAAAGAACGTCTCCGTCTCCCGCCTCGTCGCCGGCGCCATCCGCCTCCAACCCATCGCCATGCTCCTCGGCCAGGCCGCCGGCGTCACCGCCGCCCTCGCCGTCAAACGCGCCATCCCGCCCCGCAGCGTCCCCGTCCCCCACGTCCAGAAACTCCTCCTCGAAGCCGGCAACCGCCTCACCATGGCGGACTTCCCCGACGTCAACAAACAGAACGTCGCCTGGGCCGCCATCCAGTTCGCCGTCGTCAACGAATGGCTCCGTTCCGAGGACGGCGGCCGCACCTTCGGCCTCGATCGCCCCCTCCTCCGCGGCCACTTCCCCGGCCTCCCCGGCGACCCCAAACAGCGCGTCACCCTCCCCGAATTCTCCGCCGCCCTCGCCCGCCTCGCCGGCCGTGCCCCAGCCATCCCCATCCCCAACCCTAACGCCGGTCTCACCCGCGGCCAGGCCGCCACCCACATCTACAAACTCCTCGGAGAATAACCGTGTTCCGCCTCTGGCTCCTCCTCGCTGGCTCCCTCAGCGCCCAAACCATCACCTCCACTCTCTCCGGCTCCATCTCTGATCCCAATGGCGCCCTCGTCCCCGGTGCCAAAATCACCGCCGAATCTGCCGCCACCGGCGTCAGGAAATCCGCCACCACCGACGCCCAGGGCCGCTACCTCCTCCCCTTCCTCTCCCCAGGTGATTACTCCGTCTCCGCCGAAGCCCTGGGCTTCCAGAAAACCACCCGCAATAACCTCCGCCTCGAGGTCGCCCAGTCCCTCGTCCTCGATCTCCAACTCTCCCTCGGCGCCGCCTCCCAAACCGTCGAAGTCACCGCCGAATCCGCTCCCCTCCTCAACACCGAGCAGGCCGGTATCGAACATATCCTCGATACCAAACTCATCGAGGACCTCCCCTCCGCCGAACGCTCCACCATGGCCCTCATCACCAGCCTCCCCGGCATCATCGACCAGGGCTTTGCCCTCGCCCAGGGCGAAGCCCTCGCCACCAACGGCAATGCCCAGGGCCCCATCGGCTCCCCCGGCAACCGTAACTTTTTTGATTCCTCCTTCTCCGCCTCCGGCGGCCAAGCCTCCACCAACGACGTCCTCCTCGATGGCGTCTCCAATACCGTCGCCGACTTCAACGGCATCGCCATCTCTCCCCCGCAGGACTCTGTCCAAGAGGTGAAGGTGCTCTCCGGCGTCTTCTCCGCCGAATATGGCCGCTCCGGCGGCGGCGTCGTCTCCTTCCTCACCAAAGGCGGCGGCCGCAACTTCCACGGCAATCTCTACGAGTACTTCCAGAACGGCGCCCTCAACGCCAATGGCTGGCAACGCAACCGCCAGGGCCACGCCGCCGATGGCTCCACGCCCCTCCTCCCCCGCATCCCCATCAAGCGCAATCAGTTCGGCGGCTCGCTCGGCGGTCCCATCAAAGGCCTTAAAAAGACCTTCTTCTTCTACAACTACGAAGGCCGCCGCGAGCGCAATCCCTTCTCCAAAACCCTCACCCTCCCCACCCCCAAAATGCGCTCCGGCGACCTCTCCGAACTCCTCGTCAACGTCTCCCGCCCCGCCAATGTCGCCCGCAACGCCGACGGCTCTCCCGCCATGTACGGCCAGCTCTATAACCCCTACGGCCCGCTCGTCCCCAACGGCGTCACCAACGCCGCCGGCGCCCCCATCCTCGTCCGCGAGACCATCCCCGGCAACCGCCTCGACCGCCTGCCCCGCTGCGCTCCCGGCCCCCGCTCAGCCCCCTGCCTCGACCCCGTCGCCCTCAACCTCATCTCTTTCCTCCCCCTCCCCAATCAGCCCGGCCTCACCGACAACTACCTCTACTCCGGTACCGCCGAGTTCCGCCGCGACCTCAACGCCCTCCGCATCGATCACACCCAAAACGAAAAACACTCCTTCTTCGGACGCTTCTCCCAGGAAGGCCGCCTCCAACAGGATCCCGACTTCCTCCAGTCCGTCGCCACCAACGGCCGCCGCGTCCGCGATACCTTCTACAACGCCACCTTCAACGACATCTTCACCCTCTCCCCACGCGCCATCCTCAACCTCCGCTATGGCTACACCCGCGCCCGCGCTGCCCAGGAGCCCTACGCCCGCGCCGCCGAATTCGACATCACCACCCTCGGCTTCCCCCAATCCCTCGCCGCCTCGACCTCGGAACCCGGCTTCCCCATCTTCAACTTCGCCGGCGGCCCCGAAGGCGAAGGCATCCCCGGCGAAATCACCGGCTCCCAAATCGGCGGCGGCGGCAACAACCAGCCCCGCGATACCCAAACCGTCGCCGGCGCCGTCAGCCTCTTCCGCGGCAAACACTCCATCAAAACCGGCCTCGAGTATCGCCTCCTCCGCTTCTTCGCCAACCAGAACACCAACCCCGCTGGCACCTATACCTTCAACCGCACCTTCACCCGCGGCCCCATCCCCACCTCCACCCCGCAGTTCGTCCAGGAAACCGGCTCCTCCCTCGCCTCCCTCTTCCTCGGCCTCCCCGCTGCCGCCACTTTCCGTACCGTCACCCCCATCACCCTCTACCACCACTACGGCGCTGCCTTCATTCAGGACGATTGGCGCCCCTCCTCCCGCCTCACCCTAAACCTCGGCCTCCGTTGGGACGTCGAAACCGCTACCGGCGAAGCCCACAATCAGGTCACTACCTTCGACCTCGACGCCCCCAGCCACCTCAATGGCCGCGTCCCCGCCCCCGCCGACCCCATGGTCCGCACCCTCCGCCCCTCCTTCACCGATATCCGCGGCCTCCTCTCCTTCCCCGACGGCCCCCAGTCCCAAACCAACTTCCGCCGCTTCGCCCCTCGCGCCGGCTTCGCCTTCCGCCTCAACGATCGCACCACCCTCCGCGGCGGCTATGGCATGCTCTTCGTCCCCCTCTCCGTCGAACAAACCACCGCCCTAGGCGTCAATTTCAATACCACCGCCATCCAGGGTACCGACGCGCAGGGCCAGGTCGTACCCCCAGGCGGCGCCTCCGCTCCCACCGTCTTCCTCTCCAACCCCTTCCCCAACGGCATCCCTCCGGCTCCCGGCCAGCGCGATGGCGCCGATACCCTCATCGGCGACAGCCCCAGCCTCGTCGAAAACATCCGCCGGACCTCTTATACCCAGCAGTGGAACTTCGTCGTCCAGCGCCTGCTCGCCAAAGGCCTCGTCCTCGATGCCGCCTACGTCGGCACCCACGGCATCCGCCTCCCCTTCCCCACCATCAACATCAATCAACTCCCCACCGAAATGCTCGACTACGCCAAAGCCAATTTCGCCTCCGCCGTCGACTCCACCGGCCGCCCCGCCACCAGCCCCGCCGTCTTCTTCTCCCAACTCGTCGCCAACCCCTTCTTCGGCATCGTCACCAATCCCAACTCCGTCCTCGCCGCCCGCACCGTCCGCCGCGATCAACTCCTCAAACCCTTCCCCCATTACAACAACCCCCAACTCTTCCGCCCCCTCGTCGGCGCCAGCAAATACAACGCCCTCCAGATGAGCATCCGCAAAACCTACTCCAACGGCGTCTCCGCCCTCGGTAGCTACACGTGGTCAAAGTTCATGGATATCGGCGGTGCCGGCAACAACAACGGCGGCGGCGGCGGTTCCACCGTCGAGGATATCTACAACATCTCCAGCGATTTCACCCTCTCCAATATCGATGTCCCCCACCGCTTCACCGCCAGCTTCAGCTACGAACTCCCCTTCGCCAAACGCAAACCTCTCCTCGGCGGCTGGCAAATCAGCGGCACCGGCACTTGGCAGTCCGGTACCCCCGTCACCGTCACCGCCAACGGCTTCGGCCTCTCCTTCGCCACCCGCCGCCCGGACCGTGTCTACGGTGTCGACGCTTTCATCCCTCGCTCCACCATGCAGGACAACATCCGCGCCGATGGCTTCGCATTCAACCCCGATGCCTACGCCCAGCCACCGGACCTCACCTTAGGCAACTCTGCCCGCAACCAGAACGATACCCGCCGCGACTCCTACAAAAGTCTCAATCTCTCGCTGTTGAAGAACTTCAAACTCCTCGATGGCCGCCACAAAATGCAACTCCGCGGCGAGTTCCTCAACGCCCCCAACCTCGTCGTCTTCGGCACCCCGGGCCGCGACGTCAATGACCGCGACATTGTCCAGAACGGCACCACCGTCCGCCGCGGCAACTTCGCCCGCGTCCGCACCCAGGGCAACCAGCCCCGCATCGTCCAACTCGTGCTGCGCTATACCTTCTAGCGCAGCGCGTTCACCGTCTCCCGCGCCTTCTCCAGCAGCAGGTTCCATTCGTTCGACGTCCCCAGGAATCGAAATCCCCGGTCCCGGCAGAACTTCGACAACGCCACGCCCCGGCACTGGATCCCCGGTACAATCCCTTTCGCCACACACGTATCCCGAATCTGATCGATCGCCGCAATGAACCGCGGATGTTCAAACTCGCCCGGTATCCCCAGCGAAATGGAGAGGTCCACCGGCCCCACCATCACCACATCCAACCCCGCCACGGAGAGCAACTCCTCCCGCGCCTCCAGCGCCTTCACCGTTTCGATCTGCAGAATCACCATTCCGTTTTCGTTCCGGTGCGCAATCATCTGCGGAATCGTCACCGTCTCGTAGTCGGCCTGCATGACGGTGAGCCCAAACCCGCGCACCCCCACCGGCGGAAACTTGCACCAGGAAACAGCCCGCTCCAGCAACTCCGGCGACTCCACCCGCGGAAAGATGATCCCATCGGAGCCGCAGTCCAGCGCCCGCGCGATCAACTCGTACTCCATATCGGCCACCCGCGTGAAGACGGTCAACCCGCACAGGCTCGCCGTCCGGCAGATATCCTGGATGGTTTCGATCCCCATCCCCCCGTGTTCCCCGTCCAGGTAGACGTAGTCAAACCCCGCCGCCTTCAGAATCCGCGCAATCTCGGTATCTCGCAGTTGACCGTAGGAGGTCCCCAGCACGGTCTTGCCCTCACGCAGGGCTTGTTTAACGGCATTGGCTCGCATGGCTAAATTCTATCGCGCCACGCCTCCGGCACCGGCACCCGGCGCCGCGCGTCCCGCACCAGCACCAATTCCCTCCCCCTCCCTCTGCCGCCAAGAATCCCTATGCTAAACTTCGGGTTCTGTGACTTCGGGGGACATCACACAACAACTCATTCGTTGGCGCCAGGGCGATAGCGGCGCTCTCAACGATCTGGCTCCGCTCGTCTATGACCACCTCCGCCACCTCGCCGGCGCCTATGTCAAGGGCGGCAACTCCGCCCATCCCCTCCAGCCCACCGAACTCGTCAACGAACTCTTCGTCGAACTCCTCAACGCCCACCGCCTCGAAATACACGATCGCAACCACTTCTACGCCTTGTCCGCCCGTGTCATGCGACGCATCCTCATCAATCACGCCCGATCCGCAAAAGCCGAAAAACGCGGCGGCGACCTCCTCAACCTCCCCCTCGATAACGAACTCGCCTGGGTCGGCGATCACTCCGACCCAGCCCCTCTCGACCTCGAATCGGCCCTCAACGAACTCGAAATCCTCGACGAACCCTGCGTCCGCGCCGTCGAACTCCGCTTCCTCTTCGGCTTTACCGCCGAAGAAACCGCCTCCATCCTGGACTCCTCTAAATCCACTGTCGACCGCCACGTCCGCTTCGCCCTCAGTTGGCTCCACTCCCGCCTCCATCCCGCCCCCTAGTACCTCGCTCCCAATTTTCTTGACTCACTCCGCCCTCCGTTTCCCATTCCCTCGGTGTGGCGCATCTTCTGCGCCCCTCACACCACTTACCTTGGAGGATTCACCGAGTGATGAGATCACCCGTCTTCATCTGGATCGCACTCGCTGGGACCATGGCGCTGGCCGCTCCCATCGACCTTACCCCCTGGACCGAACGCGGCCCCGCCGCCAACGGAAACTGGACCGTGGCCCCAGGAGGCGCTTCTGTTTCCCAGTCCGTCAACGGAGACCCTACCTTCTTCGTTAGCCCCGGCAGCTTTCAAAACACCACCTTCCGCGGAACCATTGAAATCTTTACGACTTCCGATAATGATTACGCCGGCTTCGTCATGGGCTTCAATGGGCCTGCCTCCACCGGCAACGACATGAACTTCGTTCTCTTGGATTGGAGAGAGGCCACCCAGTCCAGCGGCGGCTACACCGCGCAGGAGGGCTTCGCACTGAGTCGCGTCAACGGCACCATCACGAACTACCTCCCCGGCTTTTGGGGCCACACCGATAGCACCGAGTTCGACGTCCTGGCTACCGATTTCGGCACCACCCGCGGCTGGGAGCCCAACACGGTCTACAACTTCGAAATCCTCTACCAGGAAAATCGCATCCGCGTCGACCTCAGCGGCGGTGCCTTCGGCGCCGGCCAAACCGTCTTCGATGTCACCGGCACCTTCCCGGCCGGTAGTTTCGGTTTTTACAACTACTCCCAGGCCAGCGTCCGTTACTCCGGAATCACGGAGGACGCCGCACCCTTGCCATCGGAGAGTATCCCCGAACCCGCCACCGTCGGACTCGTCGGCGCCGCCCTCGCCGCCCTCGCCTTCTCCCGGCGCCGGGCCTGACCGCTACCCATCGGGCGGGCGGCACCCGCCGCCCGCACCCAACCTCTCCGCTCGTGGTCAAATCAGAAAATGCGCCATCCACCTGATACGGTTGAGCAGTTCCGGCGCGTTCGGGAACTCTTTGAATCTGCCCTCGAACTCCCGGAAGAACAACGGCATTCTTTTCTGGATGCCGCCTGCGCGGGCCTCCCCTCCGTCCGCTCCGAGGTCATGCGCCTCCTGCGCCACTACTCCCACATCGCCCGCGCCACCGAATCCTCTTTCCCTCGCTTCGGTGCCTACCAGGCAACCCGGATCATCGGCCGCGGCGGGATGGGCGTCGTCTATGAAGCACACCGCGCCGACGGTGAGTTTGAACGCCGCGTCGCCATCAAAGTCCTCCCCACTGGAACCCTGGCCCCCTCCGCCCGCTACGGCCTCCGCGAAGAACGCCAGATCCTTGCCCACCTCTCCCACCCCAACATCGCCCAGTTGTACGACGGCGGCGTTACCGCCACCGGGGAACCCTTCCTCGTCGTCGAATTCGTCGAAGGCGAACACTTCGACCTCCACTGCCGGCGCCATAACCTCTCCCCCGCCGCTCGCCTCCGCCTCTTCGACGCCATCCTCGATGCCGTCGAATTCATCCATCGCCATGGCGTAATCCACCAGGACCTCAAACCCTCCAACATTCTCATCACCCCCTCCGGCCAGCCGAAACTCCTCGACTTCGGCGCCTCTCGGCTCCTCCACAATCAGGAAGGCTCCCTCCGCCGCCTCACCCCCAAATATGCGAGCCCCGAATCCCTCGCCGGCCAACCCGTCGGCCTCCGCGCCGATGTCTACTCCCTCGGCGTTATCTACGCCGACATCCTCGGTACGGCTGCCGACGCTGCCATCACCCGCAAAGCTACCGCCCCCCTCCCCGAGCACCGCTACGCCTCCGTCGCCGAGTTCCGCCAAGCCCTCCGCGCCCGCGCTCGCCGCGTTTGGGTTGCCCTTGCCTCTCTCGCCGCTCTCGCCGCCATCGCTTGGCTCGCTTGGATCCAGCCCGCCCCCCCGCTCCTTCGTCCCATTCCTCCCCCCGACGCCTCTTGGCGGGAAGCCTCCCTCTCCTGGAGCGGCCATTGGCTCGCCTTCTCAGGTGGTGATACTCCCCCCTCGGAACGGGATATCTGGCTCAGCCGCCCCGATGGCTCCTCCCCCCAACGCCTCTTTGCCGATCCATTCCAGGATCAGGACCCCACCGTCTCCAACGACGGCCGCTTCGTCGCTTTCCACTCCAATCGCCATCCCGAAGGCATCTTCGAGCTCGATCGCTCTTCCGGGACCATTCGCTCCCTTGCCCCGGGTGGCCACCTGCCCCAATACTCCCCGGATGGCCGCTGGCTCCTCTTTGCCGCCTCCGATGATCGCCCGGACCCCATTCGCGTCAGAAAGGATAGATGGTTCGTCCAGCCCGCGCGCGGCGGGCAGCCCCGCAACCTTGCTCCCGAACTCGTCGTCTCCCACGCCCTTTGGGCCCCCGACAGCCAGTCTGTCCTTCTCCAGGCCAAGCTCCCCCAACGCGTCCACTTCAATTCCCTCTGGCAACGCCGCCTCGACGCCACACAGCCCACCCTCGCCGCTGAGTGGGGTGGTAGCGGAATCTTCCTCTGCGCCATTACCCCGGACGGAAAAGCCGCCCTCGGTATCAGCGGCGACAACTACCTCGCTCGCGTCACCCTCCCCTCCCAAGCCACCCGATCCCTGGAACGCATCGTCCCGCTTCCTCCCCTCTCCAGCCATTGCACCATCGACCGCAACGGTCGCGTTATCGTCCAGTCGCAGTCCTATCACTCCCAGCACTACTTCCTCCCGCTCGGCCCCAATCACGCTTCCCCACAGCAAATCGATGGCCCTCCCGGCGGCTATGTCCTCACCAGCGTCTCTCGCGATTCCAAACTCATCGCCTTCCGCCATGCCCTCCGCTCCGATTCCATCGTCATTGGACCCTCCGGCTCCCACCCCGTGGCCGGCACCGCCATCCTCGGCGGCAATGGGAACTTCGCCTGGATTCGCAGTAACTCCGGTGTCTCCCACCTCTCCCAGGTAATCCTCCCGGGCTTCCGCGCTCGCAGTGAGTTCCTCTCCCCAGGCCATTTCTGGAGTGTCACCGCCGACGGCCTCTCCGTCCTCGGCTCCAATGGCACCATCCCCCGCCCCGTCACCCTCCTCGGCGATGGCCACCGGACGGCAGTCCCCATCCTCACCCACCCCCAATGGAACCTCTACCGCGCTCGCACTTCAGTCGATGGGAAGTGGGTCGCCTTCTCCGCCAACGATCCCGAAAGCGGCATGCGCATCCTCCTCGCCCCATTCCGCGGCGCCGAACCCGTCCCCCCTGCCGAATGGTTCGAGGTCGCCGAAGGCACCGGCCCGGACTTCTCCAACGACGGCAACTCGCTCTATTTCACCTCCAAACGCGACGGATACTGGTGCATCTATTCCCAGCAACTCCATCCCCTCACCCGCCGCCCCGTGGGTCCCCCGCAAGAACTCGCCCACCTCCACGGCGAATACTCGCCCGCTGAACTCCCAGGCTCCTCGTTCATGCTCTCCGCCTCCTCCGATGGGCTCCGGTTCAGCCTCGGCCGCCAGTTGCACGTGGTTTCTGAATACCGCCACAAACTCGGCCGCCCGTAACTCACCCGCACTCCTCCGCCCCAGCCACATTCGCCCCAAACGCCAGCAACCTCCCATCGCAATCCCGCAACACAAACTCGCGGCACTGCCACGGCATATTCCCAAGTTCCCGCGTAAACGCCACGCCCTTCTCCGCGTACTCGGCATACAACCCATCGGCGTCTTCCACAATAATGTACGCGTCCAGCAACTCATCGGCGTACTTGTCAGGATTCGCCACCGGCGCCTCCGCGCAGCGAAAGTGAATCACGTTCCCGTCCCGCGCCACAATCGCATAAACCGGTGGATCCTGCCATTTCCCCAGGCACGCAAATCCCAGCTTGTCCTCGTAGTACGAGAGCGTCGCCGGAAGATCGATCGAGAAGAAAACAGGCGCTATCTGACGAATCATCCTGAAATTCTACTCCCGCAATCCCGCCAGCGCCCAAGAATCCGTTCACAAATTTTATCTACTTGAAACTAAATGACTTACAAGAAAAACGCCCGGATTTTCCTTGACATCCTGGTATAATGGAATCAAAAGGGCTCGACTGCCGCCGGCAGCCGGGCCCTTTCTCATTTGGCCCCCGCCGGGGGCGGAAACCAGGTTCACAGGAGAGCTATGTCTGCCGAAATGTCTTCGCCCGCCAAGCGGGAGGCGAAAAAAAACGAATTTGATGGGAATAACCCAAGATTTGTTGATAACAAAGGAGTTGCGAATTGGAATAACCCAAAATGAGCCCAATGTAGACCCACGGATAACACAAGTTGACCAACGTTTAACCCAACGAAACCCAAGCTGCGTTCAAACGGGACGTGCCGCCGCCCAACAGCCTCAGTCCAGGACCAGCACCTGATGATCCGGGCACCCAGGCTCCACCGCCTCGAACACCCGCCCGATCAAATCCAGCCCGTGCGTAGCCAGGAACGGCAACATCCCGTAAATCCGCTCCTGCAAGTGCCGGTGCGGATAGATCATGTTGTGCACATACGTTGCGTCCGCGCCCGCCCGCGCATCCCGCCGCATCGCCTCCCGCGCCGTCTTCTGCTCCATCTTCCCGATCTGGTACAGCACCTTCGCCCGGCTCTTCCCCATCGCCTTTTCCAACCCCGGGTCGAACCCGTGCAGCGCCGCCGTCAACTTGTCCAACTCGGCCGTCACCGCCGCCCGCGCCCCGGCAAACTCTGCCGTCACGCCCTCCGGCACCAGCCGCCGCGCCATCCGCTCCCGCAACTCTACCTCCGGTACCGCCACCTGCGGCAACCGCAGCCCGTACCGCTTCGTCAGCTTCGCCGCCCGCCGGTCCAGCAGCGTGAACGACGCCCGGTGACCCACCACCGGCATCCGCCCCAGCAGCGTCTCGTATAGCGGCGCGCTCTGCGCAAAATACGCCAACTCCGCCGGCCCGCCCAGATACGCCACCGTCGGCAGCAGGTAGTCCTGCATCACCGGCCGCAACAACGCGTTCGGCGACAGCAACTCGCCCCGCTCCGCCCAGGCTTCCATCGGCAAGTCGTTAAACTTGTCCCCATTCCGCTTCAGCGCCGTCCGCTTCCCGCCCTCCAGGCTGAACAGCAGCGAAGCGTTCCCGTCCAGATGCACCTGCGCGTGATACCCCGCCGCCTCCAACTCCTTGCTCCGCGCCTGCACCGCCCCCGCCAACTCCCCCGACATCCGCAGCGCCCGCGTCAGAAACGGCGCCGCAATGGCCCGGATCGCCGGATCCAGCGGATCCAGATAGATCATCCCGTACGGCCGCAACAGCTCTTCCACCAGCTTCCGGAATGAGCCGCCAAACGTCTCCCCTTCCCGGTAGCTCGCCTCCGCCAGCGCCAGCACCTCCTCGCCGAACGGCATCCCTTCCAGCGCTGCCCGCAATCCCGCCAGCGGCACGTCCCGCAACACAATCGGCCCCACCGGCCCGCCCTGCGGATTCGCCGACGCAGTCTGAAACGTCACCGGCGCCGCCGTCCCGTCATACGCCCACGATTGATTGATCTCCGCCAGATCGTGATCCTCGGTCGCCAGCCAGAATACCGGCACCGCGCAGATTCCCCGCGCGCTCAACTGCTGCGCCAGTTTCACCGCGGCCAGCGCCTTGAAAACCGTATACAGCGGCCCGCCAAACAGCCCCACCTGCTGCCCCGTCACCACCGCCACCGTGTTCGGCTGCGCCAACTTCTCCACCGACGCGTTCCCCGGATTCGTCGCCCGCAGCGCCGCCACCATCGCCGCCCGCCGGTCCGCCGGATAAACAATCTGCTGCGCCGCCCGCTCGTAGGACTCCGGATCGTACGGCGCGTGCGCGTAGAATCGCGACACCCGGTCGAAATGGTACAGCAGATCGCTAAACAGGCGCGTCGCGCCTGGCATTTCCGTGTGGCGTATACAGTGCTGTTCCATCCAGGTCCGTCTAGTACAGGCTATCAGATGAACCCTTCGCCGCACCGGTCGCACCTATCTGCTACCGTCAAAGAGAATGATCGACGAGGCCACTTTCCGCCATGCCGCTGACTCCGCCCTGGAGTCCCTCTTCAACGCCCTCTCCCGCGCCGGCGACTCCCACGACTTCGAAGCCGACAGGAACAACGGCGCTCTGACCATTGAATTTGAGGACCCGCCCGCCAAATTCGTCGTCAGCCCCAACTCCCCCGTCCGCCAGATCTGGGTCTCCGCCCACTCCAAAAGCTTCAAACTCGACTGGAACCCCGCCGCCGCGGCCTTTCAACTCCCCGCCACCGGCCAATCCCTCTCCGCCCTCCTCGCCGAACAAATCTCCCTCCGCCTCGGCGAAGAGGTCACCCTGTAGCCCCGCCGATGCCCGGCGTCTACATCTCCTGGCCCTTCTGCGCCCAAAAGTGTACCTACTGTAACTTCGCCTCCGGCGTCTTCCCCCGCTCGCTGGAATCCAGCTACACCACCGCCCTCCTCTCCGAAATCGACCAGACGAACTGGCCCTGGACCCCGGAAACCGTCTACCTCGGCGGCGGAACCCCCAGCCAGATGGATCCCGCCGCTCTCGCCCAAATCCTCGCCCGCATCCCCGGCCGCCCCTGGCGCGAAGCCACCATGGAGGCCGCCCCCGGAACCTTCGGCCCCGCCGAAATCGCCGCCTGGCGCGACGCCGGCATCAACCGCGTCAGCCTCGGCGTCCAGTCCTTCAACGATGCCGAACTCCGCCGCACCGGCCGCAAACATTCCGCCGCCGTCGTCCGCGCCGATGTCGAAAACCTCCGCGCCGCCGGCATCGATGACTTCAACATCGACCTCATCGCCGGCCTCGCCGCCCAAACCCCCGCCTCCTGGGAAGAGTCCCTCGACGCCACCCTCGCCCTCCACCCCCCGCACGTCTCCGTCTACATGCTCGAAGTCGACGAGGACAGCCGCCTCGGCCTGGAAATCCTCAACAACGGCGCCCGCTACGGCGCCCGCGACATCCCCTCCGACGACGCCATCACCGCCATGTACGAGCGCGCCGCCGACCGCCTCGCCGCCGCCGGCATCCCCCGCTACGAAATCTCCAACTTCGCCCGCCCCGGCCGCGAGTCCCGCCACAACTTGAAATACTGGCGCCGGGAGCCCTACTTCGGCTTCGGCGCCGATGCCCACTCCTTCGCCAACGGCCGCCGCTGGCAGAACATCGAGTCCCCCAACGACTACGCCTCCTCCGCCTGCCCCCGCGCCTCCGAAGCCCCCGCCAACCCCGACGAAGAGAGGTTCTTCGTCGGCCTCCGCCTCTCCGAAGGCGTCCCCCTCTCCCCGGCCGATCTCGCCGCCCACCGCCCCGCCATCGATCGCTTCCTCGCCGCCGGCCTCGTCGAACTCTCCGCCAACCGCCTCCGCCTCACGCCTCGCGGTATCCTGCTCTCTAACGAAGTTTTTCAGGAGTTTCTCGTCTCATGAACTGGATTGACCTCCGTAGCGACACCGTCACCAAGCCCACCCCCGCCATGCGCCGCGCCATGGCCGATGCCGAAGTCGGCGACGACGTCTACGGCGAAGACCCCACCGTCAACCGCCTCGAACAGCGCGCCGCCGAAATCCTCGGCAAGGAAGCCGCCCTCTTCGTCCCCACCGGCACCATGGGCAACACCATCGGCCTCAAGGTGCACACCGAACACGGCCAGGAAGTCATCTGCGAGTCCCGTGCTCACATCCTCAACTACGAACTCGCCATGATCGCCTGGTTCACCGGTTGCGTCCCTCGCGCCATCGCCGCCGAAGACGGCATCCTCGCCTGGCCCCAGATCCACGCCCAGATCCGCCCCCTCGGCCCCCACGCCGCCCCCACCGGCCTCATCGAGGTCGAGAACACCCACAACATGGCCGGCGGCACCATCTATCCCCAGGAAACCCTCGACGAAATCTGCCACGAGGCGCATAAACTCGGCCTCCCCGTTCACATGGACGGCGCCCGCCTCTTCAACGCCGCGGCCGCCGCCGGCGTCCCCGTCGCCCGCATCGTCCAGCACGTCGACACCGTCATGTTCTGCCTCTCCAAAGCGCTCGGCGCCCCCGCCGGCAGCATGCTCGCCGGCCCCCGCCCCCTCATCGACAAAGGGCGCCTTCTCCGCAAGCGCCTCGGCGGCGGCATGCGCCAGACCGGCATCCTCGCCGCCGCCGGCCTCATCGCCCTCGAAGAGATGCCCGCCCGCCTCCCCGAGGACCATGCCAACGCCCGCTTCCTCGCCGAAGGCCTCGCCGCCATCCCCGGCATCAAAGTCGAGCGCGCCCCGCAGACCAACATCGTCTTCTACGACGTCACCGGCACCGGCCTCTCCGCCCCCGACTTCAGCGCCCGCCTCAAGGACCGCGGCGTTATCATGAACGCCAACAGCCCCACCCGCCTCCGCCTTCTCACCCACTTCGACGTCTCCACCGCCCAGTGCGCCCAGGCCCTCGAAGCCGTCCGCGCCGTCGCTACCGGGTCATAATCTCGTCTTCCAGACACGAGAGAATCAGCAACTCGCACCCGGTGTCGGAGGTGAGAAACTCGTGGTCCGTCCCGGGCAGCGCCTTTTCGTAATCCCCGGCGAAGATGTGAATCTTGCTCCCCAGCCGCACGTCGCCCGACAACACCAGACACTGCTCCATCTGCGAATGGTGATGCGGCGGATACTTCGCCCCCGCCGTCAGCCGCAGCAGCGTCGTCGCCATCCGCGTCTCTTTCTCCACGTGCAGAATCTTGCACGACACTCCCGGATACCCCGTCTCCTGCCAGTCGGCGTTCTCCGCCCGCAATACATGAACACCCGGCTCGGGCTCTTCGAATCCGCGCCGCCGCTTCCCCGCCACCCCCGCCATCAGACGGTCCTTCAAGCCCCGCCGCGGCGCCGTCGCCGGGGCTGCCTCCACTACCTGCTCCATCGCCCCCTGCAGACGCTCCACCGCCTCGGTCGCCGCCGCGTCCCCGCTCGCCAGCAGCCGTTCAAACGCATCCCGCTCCTCCCCCGCCAGCGCGCCCATCGCGTACAGCGCCGCCAGGTCTAACTTCTGCTCCTCATCGGGCTGCGTCGCCATGTTCCAGTTCCTCTCTTAATTTCAACATCCCCAAACGGATCCGCGTCTTCACCGTCCCCAGTGGCACTCCCGTCCGCGCCGCCACCTCCGCGTGGCTCAGCCCGTCCCAGAACGCCAGCGCAATCATCCGCCGCTGCTCCTCCGGCAATCCCGCCATCGCCCGCCGCAACTGCTCCTGCTGTTGCACGCCGGCCATCTGCGTCTCCGGGGACGCCTCCGGCGACACCTGCTCCACCCCCTCGGGCACCTCCGCCGCCAGATACCGCCGCCGCGCCTGCAACGACCGCCACCGGTCCAGCGCACGGCTCCGCGTCATCATCCCCAGCCACGACGTCACCGCGCACCGCTCCGCGTTGTAGCTCCCGGCAAGCCGCCACACCTGCTGGAACACATCCAGAGTGATCTCCTCGGCTTCGTCCGGATCCCGCAGAATCCGCAGAGCGATTGCGTGCACGTAGCGGCTGGCCTCGTCGTAGAATTCGGAGAGCGCGCCCGAGTCCCCCACCGCGATTCGCATCACAAGTACGGACCATCGGTCGGAACCGGATGCGGTCCCCCTATTCGCCAGTACGCGCGACACTCCCGCGGTGGATTCACTCATCGCAAACTTTTTCGCCAGCTCAGTCTTTCAGCGTCTCCATGTAAGCTAGCATATTGTCCATCTCCTCGCGGCTGAACTTGTAGGGCGGCATCATCGTCCCCGGCGAGAACTTCTGCGGATCCGTGAAATGCCCTTCCATCCAGGCCCGGTCCCGGCGCTTGGCGACCCCGTTCAACGGCGGCCCGGACTTGCCCCCGGCCGTGTTGATCGCATGGCAGACGCCGCAGTTGTTCTTCATGTACAACTGCCCGCCCGCCACCACCGGCACCGGCGTCGACGCAATCGCCCCCACGCTCTCATCGTCCAGCTTCCGCATAAACGTCGCCAGTTGCCGCCACTGCAGGTCTTTCAACCCCGCCTCCGGCCGCCGCTGCTGAAAATGCGCCACCAGCGCGTCCCGCTCGTCGTGCACCGCGATGTCGGCCAGGTTCGGACCTGCCTTCGCGTCGCCCGGCGTCACCCCATGGCACTCCCAGCACCGCGCCTGGCGGAAGCTCCCGATCGCCGCCACCTCCTCGGCCGTGAAGTTCTGCCACGGATCTTTATGCGGCGTTGACCGCATCGCCGCCGCCGTCAGCCCGCCCCAGCCGACCGCCGCCAGCACCACAATCCCGATCGCGAACGTCCGCTGCCGCAACCGCACCGCCGCCCCCCGGTCCAGAAACGGCGTGGCGAACAGCAATCCCACCGCGATCCCGGGCAGCACCATGCTCCCCACAATCTCCAGCGGCCCTTCAAAGAACTTCAGCAACTGGAACAGGAACAGGAAATACCACTCCGGCCGCGGAATGTAGGTCGTGTCCGTCGGATCGGCGATCTTGCCCAGCGGCACCCGCACCAGCGTCGCCAGCGCAAAGAGGATCGCGAACATCACAAAAATCGCCACCGTGTCCTTGAACACCTGGCCCGGGAAAAACTTCTTCTTGGGTTCGGTCTCCACCGGAGCCGGCGCCACGCCGTGCTTCCGCACCAGAAACACGTGCAGGCCCACCAGCAGCGCCATCAGCGGCGGCAGCAGCAGCACGTGCGCCCCGTAGAAGCGCGCGAACGTCTGCACGCCGATCTGCCCGTCCTCGCTGCCCATCAGCCGCAGAATATAGGGGCCCGCGATCGGCGCCTTGGCCGTGATCTGCGTCGTCACCACGGTGCCCCAGTAGGCCCGGTTGTCCCACGGCAGCAGATATCCGGTAAGCCCGAAACCCAGCGTCAGCAGCAGCAGGATCACGCCCAGCATCCACGTCGCTTCGCGCGGCTTCTTATAGGAACCCCACAGGAACACCTGGAGCAGGTGCATCCCGACGACGACAATCATCATGCTCGCGCCCCAGTGATGCAGGCCGCGGATCAGCCGCCCCCCGGTCAACTCGGTCAGGATATAACGCAGGCTCGCGTGCGCGTCCGGCGGCGTCGGCGCGTAATTCAGCGCCAGCAAAATCCCGGTCAGCGCCTGCACCATAAAGCAGAACATCGCCACGCTGCCCAGCACCTGATGCCAGCCGCTGGAGCCCGGAATGTCTTCGTTGAGGAAATGTTTGACGCCGGAGACCGCGCCGGTGCGGTCCTCCACCCAGTCCATGACGGTGTTGATCATGGTTATCCCTCCGCCGACTGCTTCACTTCGCCGAGCAGCACTTTGCCGTTCTCGACTTTCACATCGAAGCGGTCCAGCGCCCGCGGCGCAGGGCCGGCGATCACCTTCCCGTCCGGACTGAACGAAGACGTGTGGCACGGGCAGGCAAAGGTCTTGTCGCCGGTGTTCCAGCTCACCGCGCATCCCAAATGCGTGCAGACGGGCGAAAACGCCACCACCTGCTGCTCTCCGGTCTTCACCACCCAGGCGGCGGCCTTCTCGGTGACGGTCTTCCATCCGTCGCGACGGACCCGCTGGAACAGTATCTGTTCCGGCTGATTCACCATCAATTTTGTTAAATCGGCGGCTTCAATCCAATTTTGTTGCTTCTTGGCCCGCGCCGGGACCATCAGGTAGCCAAGGGCCGGAATGCCCAGCGCCGCGCTGATGGCTCCCATCATTCCCATGATGGATCCCACCAGGAAACCGCGTCGTTCTTCCACTTTTTCTTCTGCCATGCGAATTGTATTGTAGGGTCGTTTCCCGCGGTCGAAACGTTACGGAATGTTAAATAAGGCGCTTCCGCAGCCGATCCGCGATTTCTTTCTCACTTGTTACTAAATTCCGGTTCTCCAGCGGGTCTTTTTCCAGGTCGAAAAGCATCTCCTGGCCTTCGTAGCCGGTCACCAGCTTATAGCGCCCGTCCCACACGAGCCGCCACTCCTCCAGCGCCGAGTGCAGCACATCCCGGTGTTTACTGGTCTTCCCGGTCACCACGCCGCGCAACGAGCGCGCCTCCATGCCTGGCAGCGGCCCCGCCCCGGCATAGTCGAGAAACGTCGCCGCGACATCGATCAAACTCGCCATTGCCGGCGTCCGCAGCCCCTTTTTTGCGTCCAATCCGGCCACAATCAGCGGAATTCCCGCCGAGGCCTGATACGGCACGTGTTTCCCCCAGCGGTTGTGATCGCCCAGCATCTCCCCGTGGTCGCTGGAAAAGACCACCAGCGTGTTGTCCAACTCGCCGCGCCGCGCCACCACCTCGAGAATCTCGCCGATGCGCCGGTCGATGTTCTCACACATTGCCGTGTAGTTCTGGCGGATGGCGGTGTGTGTGGCCGCGTCGAACTCCGTGTTCCGGTTCGCCGCCGGGTACTGCCGGTCGCGGCAGACCTTTTCCATCGACGCGGTGATGTCCATCGGGTTGTGCGGCCCCGTAAAGTTAACAACCAGGTGCCAGGGTTTGCCCTGGGGCGCCTTGGTGAGCAGCGCCTTGGCGTTGCCGGCAATCCAGTTGTCGCAATAGGCGTCGTCGGGCAGTGGCGTGGTGTGGGTGGCGTTGTAGCTCTTCCGCTTCTGGAAATCGGCCACATGCGCCGCCGCCAAGCCGCGCTGGTGCAGCATGCCCATGTAGGGGTCCTTCGGCGTCGCCGCCCCGCTGCGCACGGCGTCGCCTTTGCCGGCGTTGTCGATGCCGTCGGAGAAGCCCCATTCGTTCATCAGCCGCCGCCCGTCGCCGCCCCAGTCGAGGGTGGCTTTGTGCAGGTCCACTTTCCCGCAGGCCATCACGTGGTAACCGGCTGCGCGCAGGCTCTGGTAGTACGTTTTCTGGCTCAGCGGATAGTCGTACTTGTTGTTCTCCACCCCGCACTGCCGGTACTCGCGCCCGCTGGCCAGACAGGCCCGGGAGGGCGCGCAAAGCGGTGAGGCGCATACCACGCGGTCAAACCGCACGCCGCGGGCGGCGAGCGCGGCGATGTTCGGCAGCCGCACCGGAATCGACGGGTCGCCGGGCATCCAGTCGGGCCGCCACTGGTCCGGCAGCAGAAAGAGAAAATTCGGCGCGGGACGCGTTTGCGCGGGGAGCGCGGCGGCGCCCGCGGCCGCGCTCAGGAACTTTCGCCTGGATGCCATCCGCTTAGGGTATCTTAATGGACCTCCCCGGCTCAATTTTCGCGGCGAACTTTTCCAGGCGTCCGGCGCCGCCTAGCCCAGGCAGGCCACCCGCAAACGGTCCTCGAGCACGAACTGCTCGTTCTCGGTCAGCTTCCGTCCCTGGCAGGTGAGATAGAAGACGTCGAGCGCCTTGTGCGCTTCCGTGTCGATCAGCACCACCTCAATGTTGCAGCCTGACTCGGCGAACACCCGGGCAAAGTCGTACAAGAGCCCGATCCGGTCCTCGGCCACAATTTCCACCAGCGTCGCGTGTTCGGAGGCCTCGCTATCGAAATAGATCGTCGGCCGCAGGCGCTCGCCGCGCTTGGCCGCTTGCGGACGATTGCGCCGCTCCAGGATCTGCCGCACATCGAGCGACCCCATGGCGGCCTTCTCAATCATGCCCCGCAACCGGTCCACTTCCGGCGGATTCAATTCCAGCGCCCGGCCCGGATCGGCGAACGTAAAGGCGTCCAGCACCTCGCCTTTCCGGTTGGAAAACGCCTCGGCCTTCACGATGTCCATGCCGAAGCCGCTCAGCGCCCCGACAATCGACGCAAACAGCCGCGGCTTGTCCAGCGTCACCACCGTCAACTTCCACACGCCGCCGTGCCGCGCCAGGTCGACGGCCACGCCGCTCTCCCGCGCCTTCTCCTCCAGCGCCAGGTGTGCGGCCACCTCTTCCTTGGAGTGCGTCCGCAAATAGCGGCTGGGAAACCCTTCCAGGAAGTCGTGCGCCGGACCGTCCTCGGGCACGTGAATCCGGTCGGTGTCCAACTCCCGAGTCAACTCCCGCAGCCCGATCGAATAGACCCGCCACAGCTGTTCCAGCCGCCACGGCGTCATCGCCGTCGGGTTCACGCCGCTGATATCGGCATAGGTCATCAGCGCCAGGTAGCGCAGGTTCTCCACCGTTCCGGCCTTGGCCGCCAGATCCTTCGCCGTTGCCGGTTCATGCAGGTCGCGCGAATTCATGATGGACGACAGCACCAGATGCTGCTCCACCAGGAACCGGACAAACGGCCGCTGCTCCTCCGGCATCTGGATGCGATCCATGATCGTTTCGCCCAACCGCGCCGACTCCTGCGCGTGCGTCGGGCCGTCGATGCTCTTGCCGATATCGTGCAGCAGAATGGCCAGTACGAGCAGCGGCAGCGAGTCGACCTCGGTCAACAGTTCGGCAAACCGCCGTCGCGGCCCTTCGGCGGCTTTGCTGCGCAGCGCCAGCAGGTTTTCGGCCACGATGAGCGTGTGCTCGTCCACCGTGTAGCGGTGGTAGAAGTCCCGGATGACGAAACCTTCGATCATCCGCCATTCCGGCAGCAACGCGCCGAGCAGGCCCGTTTCATGCATCGTCCGCAGCGCCAGCATGGCGTGCGGCAGCGAGAAGATCTCCCGCAGGTGGTTCCAAAGCGGCCTTTGCGCGGCGAAATGGGCCTCGATCACCGGCAACACGCGCGCAATGCGCCGTTCCGTATCCGCGGCTGGCAGCAGGCCGTGCCGCGCCGTGAACAGCATCACCCGCAGCGCCAGTTCCGGATCGGCCTCCAGCATCTGCGGGCTGCGCAGCAGCAGGCGCTCCTTGCTGACGGAAATCTCCGAGGTCGACAGCCGCGTCCGCCACTCGCGGAACTGGCTGAACAATCCGCTCGGCACCAGGCTTTCGCTCACGTCCATGGCCTGTTTGGCCGCCCGGTGAATCCGCCGCGCCGACAGGAAGTAGCGGCGCATCCAGTTTTCCACCGGTTTCGCCTCGTCCACATCGCGGATGAACGGCTGGCGAACAATCTCTTCCTGCGCGTCAAACTGCAGGATGTTCTGGTCGCGGCCGGCGACAAAATGCAGATAACAGCGCAGCGTGTACAAAAATTCAATTTCCGGGCCCAGTTCGCCCAGCCAGTCCGGCAAGTCGCGGCTCGGATCCTGGAGCTTGGCCAGCCACCCGATGACGTGGAGATCGCGCAACCCGCCCGGCGCCTCCTTGATGTTCGGCTCCAGGTGGTAGACGGTGTTCTGAAACTTCTCCTGCCGCTCCCGCGCCTGGCGGATCAGGTGCCGGATGAGCGTCTGGCGCTCGCTGGCAATGAACTTCGGCAGCCGCGCCGTCAGCGTCTGGTACAACTCGGCATCCCCGCACAACAGCCGCTGATCGAGCAGGCTGATGGTTAATTCGAGGTTGGTGGCATGGTACTCGCAACACTCCTCCACCGTGTGGACCGAGTGGCTGATACGGAGTCCGCTGTCCCAACCGACGCGCAAAAACGCGGAAAGAGCGTCCCGCGACTTTTCGTCGGAGGGCGCCCTTTCCACTAACAGCATGACGTCCACATCGGAGTGCGGGAATAGCTCCGAGCGTCCGTATCCTCCTACCGCCACCACCGACATCCCTTTCGGGAACACCGGTGCCAAGTACTCGAGGAATGCCGTGCGTAAAACGTGATTGACTAGCGCGGTTCTATCGGCGAGGACAGTGACGGGGTTCCCGTCCGAATAGAACCGCTCTCGGATTGCTTGCAAGGTGTCGTTAGAGGGCCGATTCGCCGCGTTCATCGTTGCGAATGCGGATCGCGTCGGCTACTTCATAGACAAAGATCTTGCCGTCGCCGATCTTGCCCGTCTTGGCTGCCGCCGACAGCGCGGAAATCACTTCTTCCGCCCTCGCCGACGCCACAACCATTTCGACTTTCACCTTCGGGAGCAGGTCCACCTGATATTCCTGACCGCGATAGACCTCCTTGTGTCCTTTCTGCCGGCCGTGGCCGCGAACTTCTGTGACCGTCATGCCGTCGATGCCAATTGCCTTCAAGGCTTCTTTGACTTCTTCCAGCTTGAACGGCTGTATCACCGCTTCGATTTTTTTCATCGCGTTTTCTCCATTCGCTCCCGGGGTTACGATTCCAGGCTATACCCTTCTTCACCATGCTGGCTCAAGTCGAGGCCCGCCGTCTCTTCTTCCGGCGAGACGCGCAATCCAACCACCGCGTCGACAACCTTCAGAATGACGAACGTGGCGATGATCGCCAACACCCAGGCTATCCCGGTGCCGATCAACTGATTCACCACCTGACCGCCGTTGCCTTCCAGCATACCGACAGGCAGGGCGTTGCCGGCGGCGTCCTTGAACGCCGGGTTGATGTCCTTCGTCGCGAACACGCCCGTCAGGATAGCGCCCAACGTGCCGCCCGCGCCGTGAACGCCGAAGGCGTCCAAAGAGTCGTCGTAGCCCAACATCGCCTTCACCTTCACCACCATGTAGTAGCAGAAAACGCCAGCGACGAAGCCGATGATCAAAGCCGGCATGGGCTTTACAAAACCAGAGGCCGGAGTGATGGCGACCAGACCAGCCACCGCACCGGAGATACCGCCGAGCACGCTCGGTTTACCATGCTGCAACCATTCCGCCAGCAACCAGCCGCAGGCCGCGGCCGCCGCGCCGAAGTGGGTCGCCGCGAACGCCGAGGTGGCCAGCGTGCCGGCCGACAGGGCGCTGCCGGCGTTGAAGCCGAACCAGCCCACCCACAGCAGACAGGCGCCGATGAAGCTCAGCACCAGGCTGTGCGGTTTCATCGGTTCCACGTTATAACCCTTGCGTTTGCCCATGACAATCGCGCAAACCAGCGCCGAAACGCCCGAGGTGATGTGAACCACGGTGCCGCCTGCGAAGTCCAGACACGGAATCTTTCCGCCCAGGAACGCATTCAGCAGGCCGTTGTTGCCCCACACCATGTGCGCCATCGGATAGTACACAATCAGAGACCACAAAATGGTGAACAGCACCATCGCGCTGAACTTCATGCGCTCAGCGAAAGCGCCGGTGATCAGCGCCGGGGTGATGATGGCGAACATCATCTGGAACAACATAAAGGTCTGTTGCGGGATCGTCGCCGCATACGTTGAATTCGGATCACCGCCCACACCCTCCAGGAAGAGGTACCGCATGTCGCCCAGGAACGGGCTCCCTTCGCCGAAGCTCAGGCTGTAGCCAACCAGCGCCCACAACACCGTCCCGATCGCCATCAGAATAAAGCTCTGCATCATCGTGCCCAGGACGTTCTTACGCCTCACCAGGCCGCCATAGAACAGCGCCAGGCCAGGGCCAGTCATCATTAACACCAGTGCGCAGCTTACCAGCATCCACGCATTGTCAGCGTTTAATTGCGCCGACTTGATTCCCGCCTCCAAAGCGGCCGTCGGGCTAGGCGTCGCGGCTTGCCCCATTAGGTGCGCCGTCGCCACTACCGACAGGGACAATATCGAAAGAATTCGTTTCATGACTCTCCTCTTGGGCTGACTCGCAACGGGGCGGTCGACGCGAACGGGGCGTGTGATAGTTATCATCCACGCTCCCGATCCTCAGCGGAAGTCAATCTTTCCTATCCAACCGATTCAATTTATCTATTGGCCCTTCTCCCTATCGGGGTAATTGAAATTATTGATTGGCGCGCCGCCGCCCTCCAACCGTAGACTGCTTTCAAGGTCCCCCGTCGATACCTTCTTTTTCTCGCTTTACAACGAATCCACACTGGAGATCAGGTAGATGAAAACTCCGACGTTTTTCCGCGTCGCAACCACCGCTCTTTGCCTTGCCGGCGCCGCTTTGGCGCAGAGCAACCCACCCGTCTGGTCGGCAGGCCCTATCAACTTTAGCGGTTTGATCGACGGCTACTACAGCTTTAACGCAAACCATCCTGCGAGCCGCGCAAACAACCTACGCAACTTCGAAGTGAAAGCCAACCAGTTTTCGCTCAACATGGCCAAGATCACCCTGGACCATGATCCTGATCCCGTCGGCTTCAAACTCGACCTCGGTTTCGGCCGCGCCTGGGAAATCTTCCACGCCACCGATCCCGCCGGCACCGACGTCGTCCGCTATATCCCCCAGGCCTACGTCAGCTTCAAACCCAAGAATGCCGGCGGCCTGCAGATCGACTTCGGCAAATTCTACACCTCCGCCGGCGCCGAACTGACGGAAAACAACCTCACCTGGAGCTACGGCCGTGGCTACCTCTACACCAACGGACCTTACTACCACTTCGGTACCCGCATCACCAAGCCGGTGAACGACAAGTTCGCCGTCGGCTTGCAGATCGTCAACGGCTGGAACAACGTCGAGGACAACAACTCCGGCAAGACGTTCGGCTTCACCACGGCGTTCACTCCCAACAAGAAGTTCGCCTGGTACAACAACTACTACACCGGTCCTGAGAAGAACGACACCAACAAGGGCAAGCGGAACTTCTACGACACGGTGGTGAACCTGAACCCGAACGATAAGACGAGCTTCTACGTCAACTTCGACTACGGCAAAGAAAACAAGGTCGCCAACGGCGATGCCACCTGGGTGGCGCTCGGTGTGGCCGGCCGCTTCCAGACCACCGAAAAGACCGCCCTCTCGCTGCGCTACGAGCACTACAACGATCAGGACGGCTTTATCACCGGCCAGACGCAGAAGCTCAACAGCTTCACGGTGACCGGCGAATACAAGTGGGTGGAAGGCCTGCTGGCCCGCCTCGAGTATCGCCGTGACTGGTCCGACAAGCCCTACTTCGACCGCGGCAACTCGCTGGCCGTCTGGAAGAATCAGGACACGCTGACCCTCGGCGTGGTGGCCTTCTTCGGCCCCAAGCGCTAACGCAACACCGGTTCCGGCCGGAGTTCGCCGATCCCGATCTGCCCATGCAGATTCTCGGCGGGTTCCGGCCGGTCCCCCCCTCCAAACCAGACCCTCACCCGCCCGTCTCCCTGCACTTCCACCTCGGCATCACAAACCACCCGCGAATTCCACCCCTCGCCCACGTCCAGCAGCGCCCGTTCTTCCACCCGTTTCCACTTCACCCCGTCCACCGAAACCGCCAGGCCCATCCGCCGCCACTCCTTCTTGTCGCGTCCGGTATAGAGCATCCACCACTTCCCGAACTGTCCCCAGACAGCCGGTTCGCCGAGCCCCACCTCGTCAAAGGTGCCTGGCGCGCCTAGTTCCAGAATCGGATTGGCCAGCGATTTCACCCATTTCACGCCATCCTCTGACACGGCCACGCCCAGGCGCTGGCGCCGGGCGCGGTCCTGCCCCAAAAAGTACATATACAGCCGTCCGCCGGCCTGAATGACATAAGGATCCGCCACGCCGCGTTCGTCCCAGGACCCGCGCGGACCGGCCTCCAGCACCGGCGCCGGTTGCTTCTCCCACCGCCCCGGTTCCGCCGCCCGCGCCAGCCCGATCTGCGGCGGACTTCCCGCCTGGTACCAGTAGGAATAGGTACCGCCCGCCACCAGCAGGGAGCCGTTCGCGGCAATATAGCCGCCCTCCCACGCCGCGGGCCCGGGTTCCAGGAACGGGCCTTTTTTCTCCCATTTCCGCCCGTCGGACGATTCAGCCAGCCCAGTACGCCACACCTTTCCGTCCCAGCCGGAATAGGCATTCCAGTACCGGCCACCGGCGCGCGCAATGGAAGGATTCAGCGCGTCAACGCTGTCAAACCCGCCGGGCGCGCCGCGTCCCACCACCGGTTCCGGATCCGCCGCCCAACTCCAGCGCACCTCGCGCTGCTCGCCGGCCGCAGCCGGCAACCGGAAATCGCCATACTTCCCGCATCCACTCAATAACAGGGCCACAAGCCCCGCCCGCCATCTCATACATGGATCATAGCGGGATACGGATCTTCAGTGCCGTGCGCCGGCCCGGTTCCGAGTCCAGCAGCATCTCTCCCTTCAGGTTTTTGACGCGCGTCCGGATGGTTACCGGGCCGCGTTTCAACAGTTCCAACTCGTCCAGCGCGTAGGCGCCGGCAAACGGAAACCCCTTTCCGTCGTCTTCCACGGAGAGTTCAAATGTGTCTTCATCCCGTCCCACGCCTACGGTGACCTGTTTCGCGGCGGCGTGCTTCTGCACGTTGTGAAGGCCCTCGCGGACAATCTGCAGGATCTCGGTGGCCACAGGAGCCTCCGGCGACACCCGCGTATTGCTCCCGACAAAGGTGCAGGGAATCCCGGTGTCCCGCTCAAACCCCTCCACCAGCTTCTTAATGGACGGTATCAGCCCGGCGCCGTCAATCTCCTGCGGCCGCATGCTGCGAACGAACTGCCGGATCTCCTCGCCCTGGCTCCGTGCCAGCACCTGCAACTCTTCCAGTTCCTGCACCGCCTTCTTCGGATCGCGGTCCATCATTTTCCGCAGCACCTGCAGCCGCATCTGGAAGCCGACAAAGCATTGCAGCGGCCCGTCGTGGAAATCGTGAGCGATCCGCTGCCGCTCGGCCTCTTTGGCGTGGTCGGCCTCGCTGCGGAACATCATCGCCTGCTTGGCCGCCGCCCGCAGACGGTCCTGCAGCGCCTGCCTCTGCAGCGCCATCACCGTCACCGCCGTTCCCGAAAGCAGTACGCCCGGGGAGAGCACGACGGTATCGGAGGGCTTGGCCAGAAACAGGAAGAGCGTGGTGGCCAGGACCACGGCAAAGATCTCGCGCGGGGTATGCAGCAGCGCCGCCGACATCAATATATAGAGGTAGAACAGCGAACTGATCCCGGTGTTGTACTCCAGCGGCAGCGCTGAACAGATGAGAAAGAACACCGTGTCCACCAGCAGGCTCAACAGCATGTAGCCGCGACGCTCCAGGCCCCGCCCGAAAACCGCCGCCGTCGCGTAAAGCGTGTAAATGATCCAAAGCCCCAGGCTGTTGCGGGCCATCTGCCCGGTGGCCGCAAAGGCCAGAACCGAACAGAAGATCCCCAAGACCAGCCGGAACATGGCCAGCGAAAAGCGCCAGTGCGGTACCAGCATGGGTATCGATACTTCCGGCGATTTGTCGTGGCGCACGGCCTCGGTCGAGTTCATCTGGGTCTATTATCGGCGCTTTTCCGTTTTTTCTGCACCCGGGAACTTTTCCTGGCCCGCGGCGTCCAATGTTTGCAGAAGGATGCGCTGGCCGGATGTGCTAGCGTGAGATCATGAACGGGGATTCGCACAATGGCTGACACGCTCATTACAGTGCGGTTGGACGAAAACCACCCGGCAGGAGCCGAGGGCGCCTCCGCCTCGCTCGACGCCCTGCTTGTCGAACGTCTCAAGGCCGGCGAAGAAGCCGCCTACGAAACCCTGCTCGCCCGTTTCCAGCAGCCGATTTACAACCTCTGCTACCGCCTGGTCAACGACCCCGCCGATGCCGCCGACGTTGTCCAGGAAGTGTTCCTGAAGGTCTTTCGGTCCGTCGATAACTTTCGCTGTCAGAGTTCGCTGAAAACCTGGATCTACCGCATCGCCGTCAACGAAGCCTACAATCACCGCCGGTGGTTCAGCCGCCACCGCCGCCAGGAGGTGGGACTCGACACCGAAGACGAATCCTCCCGCCCTTGGCTCGACTCCATTTCCGACCCGGCTCGCGACCCTTACGAGCTTGCCCTAAACGAAGAGCGCCACCAGCTCATCGAATCCTCCCTGCGCGAAATCAATGCCGATTTCCGCACCGCTGTCATCCTCCGCGACCTTGAAGACCTCAGTTACGAGGAGATCGCCGACGTCCTGCAAATCTCTCTCGGAACTGTCAAATCGCGTATCCTGCGGGGCCGTGAATCGCTCCGGCGCGTTCTCGCTTCGCAGATGGACCCCCAGTCCGCTTCCAACGGCATGGGGCTCGTTCCAGGAGCTGTCAAATGATGCGGCCCGTTGATTGTCGTACCTTCCAATTCTGGTGTGAGGATCTTGCCGACCCGCGTATCGACGCCGAATTTCGCAACGCCCTCTCCGTCCACCAGTCCAACTGCCCCTCCTGTTCCGATTTTGCGCTCCGTTCGCACCATCAGCGGCGCGCCCTTCATGGCCTGCCCCCACGGCCGCTGCCGGTCAACCTTGCCGTGAACCTCCGGGTTCTGGCATCCAAGGAACGCGCCCGCCGGGCTGTCCGGGTCGACTGGGAAACCCGTTTTGCCGCATGGCGCAGCCGCGCCCGGCTGCTGATGAATAATATGTGGCGGCCGCTCGCCATTCCCACCGCCGGCGGCCTCGCTTCGGCCTGCTTCCTGTTTTCCGCCCTCATGCCGACCTTCGCTCTCCAAGGCCCGGCTACCGCCGATGTCCCCACCGCCTGGTACCAGTCGGCCGAGGTCTACGGCCTCTCCCCCTTCGGCGGCAACTTCGATAACGTCACCCTCGACGTGCGCATCGACTCCTCCGGCCGCGTCGTCGACTACGCCATCCCCACCGGCGAATCCAGCGCCTGGCGCGCCGACCCGGAGATGCGCAAGGCCGTCGAAAACAGCCTGCTCTTCATGAGCTTCAAGCCCGCCAGCTTCTTTGGCCAGCCGGCATCGGACACCATCCGGATCACCCTCCGCCGCAGCCATATTGAAGTGAAAGGCTAACCGCGCTGGGACGCCGTCTCGGTCAACATTTCCTCGCCGATCGCGCGATCCTGGAACGGATCGCCGAATCGGTGTGCGCCGGCGCGCCGCAAACCATCGTCGAAATCGGCCCCGGCCAGGGCGCCCTCACCGAATTTCTGCTCAAGTCCGAGGCCCACGTCCACGCCATCGAACTCGATCCGGAGATGATCGCCCGGCTTGCCCGCCGTTTCCCCGATCATCCGCGCCTTACCGTCCACCACGCCGACGTTCTCGATACCGACCTCGCCCAATGGGGCCCGGCCGCGCTCGCCGGCAACCTCCCCTACTACATCACCTCGCCGATACTTGACCGCATCCGCCGCGCCCGCGCCACCATCGCCTCCTCCACGCTCCTCATTCAGAAGGAGGTGGCCGACCGCGTTATCGCCAAGCCGAAATCGCGCGACTACGGCTACCTCACCGTCGTTGTTCAGTCCTGGGCCGAGGCTTCCCACCTGGTGCATGTCCCGCCGGCCGCGTTCCGGCCGCCACCGAAGGTCGATTCCTCCGTCATCCACCTCGCCGCCCGGCCCGATGTTCCCGCCGATCTGGACGAGTTCCTGAAGTTCGCCGGCCACGCCTTCCGCCAGAAACGCAAGAATCTCCGCAACAATCTGAACGGCGTCTATCCGGACGCCCCGTGGGATTCGCTGGCGGAACGCACCCTGCGCGCCGAACAGTTGACCATCGAGGAACTGCGCGCCTTGTGGCACAAGTTATCCTGAAATTGGATGCTTCGCGTACGTTTCGCCCCTTCCCCCACCGGCTACCTCCATATCGGCAGCGCCCGGACGTTTATTTTTAACTGGCTCTATGCCCGCCGCAACGGCGGCACGATGATCCTCCGTCTCGACGATACGGACATCGAGCGCAACACGCAGACCTCGATCGACTCCATCTTCGACGGCCTGAACTGGCTGGATCTCTCCTGGGACGAGTACTACCGTCAGTCGGACCGCCTCGATCTCCACCGCGCCGCCGCCCAGCAGATTCTGGACAAGGGCCTCGCCTACCGCGACTTCACCCCCGCCGCCGATCCCAACGCCGAAGAGAAGGCCTACGACGGCCTCGCCTGGCGCGCCAATCCGGGCCAGCGCGAGATGTCGAAGGAGGAGTCGGACAGCCGGGCCGCCGCCGGGGAACCGTTCGTCATCCGTTTCCGCGTCCCCCGCGAAACTGGCCGCGCCGTCACTTTCGCCGACTCCGTCTACGGCCCCCAATCGAAGTCCTGCGACGACATCGAGGACTTCGCCTTGCTGCGGTCCAACGGGATGCCGACTTACCACCTGGCCTCCTGCGCCGACGATGCCGCCCTCCATATCACCCACATCATCCGCGGGCAGGACCACCTCACCAACACCTTCAAACACGTTCTGATCTTTGAGGCTCTTGGCGCGGCCATCCCCAACTTCGCCCACCTGCCGCTGCTCATCGCCCCGGACGGCTCGAAGCTCTCCAAACGCAAGCACGGCCCCGTCGTCAGCGTCACCACCTACCGCGATGCCGGCTTCCTTCCCCACTCCTACGTCAACTTCCTCTGCCTGCTCGGCTGGTCCCCCAAAGACAACCGCGAACAGATGACCCGCCAGGAGATCATCGACGTCTTCAGCTTCGAAGGCATCAACCGCTCCAACGCCGTGGTCAACTTCACCGAAGCCGACCCCATCGACCCTAAGGCGCTCTGGCTGAACGGCCAGCACCTGCGGTCGCTTCCGGTGGCCGACATTCTGCCGGCCGTCGCCGCCGTGCTGGAGACCGCTGGCCTCCAACAGCCCCCCCACTTTTCCGAAGTCGTCGACCTCATCCGCGCCCGCTACACCTCGCTGCTCGATTTCACCACCAAGGGCCGGCCGTATTTCTCTGATGAGGTGACTATTGAGCCCGCCGCGCTGGAAAAACTCGACGCGCCCGGCGCCCGGCCGCTGCTGAACGAACTCGCCCTGCGCCTGGAAGCCGACCCCGAATTCAGCGAAGCCATCGCCGAAAAGCATCTCCGCGAACTGGCGGCCGAAAAGGGTGTCAAAGCGGGCCTGCTTATCAACGGGGCCCGTGCCGCTCTCACCGGCCAGGCCGTCGGACCCAGCGCCTTCGCCCTCTTCTCCGCGCTCGGCCGCGAGCGCTCCATCGCCCGCCTCAAATCGGTGTAACTATGATCATCCTTGGACTCGGCGGCCTCGGCCGCAACGCTGCCGCCGCCATTGCCCGCGACGGCGAACTCCTCGCCGCGGTGGAACAGAAGAAGGTCGCCCGCCACTCCTCCTCCGGCGTCCTGCCGCTGGAGGCGATTCGCGCCTGTCTGGAACTGGCCCGCGCCAAACCCGCCGATGTGCAGGTGGTTGCCATCGCCCGGCCGTTCTCCTCGGAGTCGGAACTCCATCTGGAGATTCGCGCCCAGTTCCCCCGCGCCCGCGTCGTCGCCGCCGAACACCACACCGCCCACGCCGCCGCGGCCTACTTCCTCTCCCCCTTTGACCAGGCCACCGTCCTCACGCTCGACCGCAACGGCGACTTCCGCTGCGGCGCCCGCTGGTCGGCCGAGGGCTCCCATCTTCACCTCCAGAAGGAACTCTACTACCCCGATTCGGTGGGCGATCTCTACTCCCGCGTCACCGAATTGCTCGGCTACCGGCCCAACTCCGACGAGCCGAAAGTGCAGTGGCTCGCTGCCTCCGGCCAGCCTGTCTACGGCGAGCTTTTTGATCAGATCTTCCCGCTCGCCGACGGCTGGGCAGCGCATACCGACCGCCATTTCTTCGACGGCGAACGGATCTCCCGCGGCGGGTTCAGTTCCCGTTTTTACCAGGCGCTCGGGCTCGCCGACGGCGCCCCGGTTCCGGAAAAACTGGCCGCCGATGTCGCCGCTTCGCTGGAAGCGGCGGTGGAGAGGATCGTGCTCCGCCTCGCCGGGTCGGGCGAAAACCTCTGCCTCGGCGGTGGCGTGTTTTTGAACAGCCTCATCGTCGAAGCGCTGGAGCGCTCCGGGCAGTATAAGAACGTGTACGTCCAGCCTTCGGCCGGCAATGCCGGCACGGCGTTCGGCGCCCTGTGCCTGGCGTGGCATCAGGTGCTCGGCCAGACGCGCCGCCTGCATCTGGGCTCGTTCTGCCTTGGCCCGGAATTCTCCAGCGAGGAGATCAAGCGCGTCTTTGAGAACTGCAAACTCAGCTTCCAGACGATGCTCTCCACCGACGAGGTGCTCACCACCGCCATCGATCAACTCCAGCGCGACCGCATCCTGGCCTGGATGCAGGGCCGCATGGAGTTCGGCTCGCGCGCCCTCGGCAACCGGTCAATTCTTGCCAGCCCGGTCAACCCCTATTCGACGGAAAACCTGAACGTCTACATCAAGCACCGGGAGCCGTTCCGCAAGTTTGCCGCCTCGGTTCCAGTGGAAATGGCGAACGAGTATTTTGAGGTGGGTCCCAACGCCCGCTACCTGGCTACGGTCGGCCGCGTGCGCCCCGCCCACCGGGACAAGTTCTCCAGCGCCATTCTCGCCGACGACATCGTCCGCGTCCACACCGTCGCCGAGGAGGATAATCCGCTCTATTGGCGCCTGCTCCACCGGGCCGCCGAGGTCTTCGGTATGCCGGTGCTCTACAACACCAGTTTCAATCTCTTTGGAGATCCGCTGGTCTGCACGCCGCGCGACGCCGTCCGCAGCTTCTATTCGTCGGGCATCGATGCCATGATCGCCGGTTACTTCTTCCTGGAGAAGTAGGGTAAAGACAAGTGGTGGCGGAGGTGGGACTTGAACCCACACGCACAGTGAAGTACGGCAGATTTTGAGTCTGCTGCGTCTGCCAGTTCCGCCACTCCGCCACTTGTGCGAATAGCTCCTTCAGTATAGCAAAGCCTATTTGGCTAGCGGGGCGGCCACCGCCGCTTCCATCGCGTTGACCATTAAAAACCACACTTTCCTGCCGTCGGAAAGCGTGAGAGGCGGATCTTCCGAGCGGATTTCGATGAGATTCTTGCCGGCTCTTAACTTCCCTTTACCTGTCAATGGGAACGCCCCGTCCGTCCAGAAGTAGTGCCGAATCTGCATCGGTGGCGAAATCGCTTCTCCGTTCAGGAAAAGCTGGGCACTTTTTGCCTGTTCTCCCCTGCCAAGGCCAACCCGGACTGCGACTTCTTCTCCGGCCTGTCCGTTCAACTCAAATCGAGTCCGGGCATTCAGCCAACGCACCCGGTGCATTCGCTTGTCCGGTCCCGGAGAATCGGACGGGCCTGTTTCGTCAGCCGCAAGCGGTTCCAGATTACTGGTGGTAACCGGGCCCATGGCCGGTCCCTTTGCTTTCTCCATCTCGAAGGCCGTGTGGTCCACGCTCCCGCCTGCCTTGAACTTTCGGATGTTGATGACTTCCTGGCCCGGCAGGGCCTGATCCCGCACTCGCAGTACCACCGTGTCCACGGCATCGGTCACCGGGAAATCGACGGCGTGAATGATTCCCGCGATCGGCATCCATGGCAGCGAACTCTGCACCGCGCCATTGCCCTTCCGGAACTCCAACTGCCCTTCCAGCCGCGTCTCCCCATCCACCCCGGCCCCGAGACTCGCAAAGTTCAACCGCGAGAGAATCGTTCCGCCGGGATGCCAGAAGGCCTGCATCCGCAACTCAAAATACTCGCCGCCGCTCCGGCTCCATCCGTCCAATCCCTCCCCTCGCCCAAACGCCTGTACCGTTCCGCTGAAGGCGTCGCCGAGCGGGACCAAACCCTGTTTTTGCGGCGCCGGTGCCCGGAACGCCATCGAGAAAACACCCGCACCCGCCATCGAGGGAAAGTCCTTCGGATAGAGCAGCACCGTCATCGTATCCGGGTAGGTGATCAATGTCGTATTTCCGGTTCGGTAACGCGCCGCCGGGTTCAGCCGCATGTAGTCCCAGTGGTGAATTTCCCAAAAAGTATAAGGCACGCAAATGCGCGCCGCTTTCCGGATCGCCTCTCGAAACGTTGCGCTGTGGGTAAACGGCGCCCGCTGGAATTCGGCCTTCCACGGATCCCGAACGTTCCGCACGGAGCCATAAGCCAGAATATTCCACCCCGTTGCCACCCCTGCCAGCGCCAGAACCGCGAATCCCATCCGGCGCCAACGCCCTTCCCACAAAAATGCCAGCGCCGGCGACGCCACCACCACTGGAAACGCGTAGTACGTGCCCAACGGCTCGGAAATCCACCGGTGCAGCAGACCGTAGCCAACGTGCCACCCGAAAAACGATAGCGACAGCACCGCCGCCGCCCAGGGCACGCTTCCCCGCCGAATAGCAAACAGAATGAGCACTCCGGCAAGGCCCAGCGGCACCAGCCCTGGCGAGGTGCTGTGCTCAAAGTAGTGCTGCATCGGCCGGAACAGGTTACCGTCAAACACGTACCCCGGATGATTGAAACCCGGTTCCGGACGGAAATCGGCCAAGAACCGTTTCCGGATCGCTTCGTTCCACTCCTGATAGTGTTTCACCCGGGCTTCCTTCGTCGTCATCACGGGCAGGTCCGCCCACGGCTTCACCGCCACTTCCAGGCTCATCGCCCACAACGACTGCGCGGCGGCCTTCGCCTCGCTCCGCTTGTGCAGGACCAAGTCGCTCAGCGGGTCCGCCACGCGCTTCTGCGCCGCATAGGTGTAGACCATAAAGGTGGCAAACAGCGGAAGCGTCACCACAAACCCAGCCGCAATCGGCTTCCAGTTGCGCAATAAGCGCTGACGCACGCCCAGGTTCCGCACCGCGGCCACCACTGCCGCCAGTGCCAGCAAGGCCAGCACAGGGTAGAAAAACACCGTGTGCAGTTTCGTCCCCGCACTCAGGAACACCCCTGCCATTCCCAGAAACAACTCCCGGCGGCGCTCGGTCTCCCACCAGCGGTGCAAGAACGTTAGCGCCAGGACCAGAGGCATGGCTGCCATGCTGTCATCGTTGCCAGAAGCGCCCATTGCCAATACGTTCGGCGCCATCACCGCCAGCCACCCCGCTCCGGCGGCTGCCGCCGAACCCGCGCCCATCCGCCGCGCCGCCAGCCAGACGGCAAACCCGATCAGCACCCACACGCCCACCGATACCAGCGCCCAACTGGAACCCACAATCTGATATGCCGCCGGAAACAGATACAACATGACCGCCGCGAACGGATACGAAATCAATCGTGGGTCTCCCGCCCCGTACTGCCGCAGCGATCCCTCCCCGAGATAGAACAACGCCCGCGGATACCGGTAAGTCAGCGTGTCCGGATTATTCGGCTCGTAACTCAACGCAATCACAGCCAGGCCGGCCAGCGCCGCCAGGAACAGAACGCCCAGCGCCCGCACCGTCCAGCGATCCCCGGACCCCATTCCGGCCGCGAATTCGCCCTCCACCGGCGCAATCGCCCGCCTGCGCAGCAACACCAGCACGCTCTGCGCCATACCCAGCGAAATGGCCAGGTACAGCGGCGTCTGATCCAGCAGATGCACCGCGCCCAGGATCAGCCCCGTATAGACAAGGTTTGCCCAGAAGAGCAACACAGCCGCTGCCGCCCGGTAGCTCCTCCCCACATACAAATACCCCGTAACTAACCACGTCAAATAACCGAGCAAGCCTAAGTGCGCGACGAAGAGCGTCGGCCCGGCAACAGAAGGCATCATGGGGAGTTTCATTAGTTTACCATCGTCACTCCCGCCGGGATAAAATCGGGGCCTATGTCCCTACCCTCCGCCCGTGATTGCGCCAAACTCCTCCGCGCCCGCCAACTCTCCGCCGTCGAACTCCTCGACTCCCACCTCGATACCGTCGCCCGCCGCAATCCTGCACTCAACGCCATTGTCACCTTTACCCCTGATCTGGCCCGCGCCCAGGCGCAGCAGGCCGACCGCGCCGCCGCCGCCGGCGAATTCCTCGGCCCCCTCCACGGCCTCCCCGTCGCCCACAAGGACCTCCAGGAAACTCGAGGCATCCGCACCACCTTCGGCTCCCCCCTTTTCGCCAGCTACGTCCCCGATTTCGACACCGAAATCGTCCGCCGCATGAAGGCCGCCGGCGCGGTTACCCTCGGCAAAACCAATACCCCCGAATTCGGCGCCGGCTCACAGACCTTCAACCCTGTCTTCGGCAAAACCCGCAACCCCTTCGACCCCTCCAAAACCTGTGGCGGCTCCTCCGGCGGCGCCGCTGTCGCCCTCTCCACCGGCATGATCACCGTCGCCGACGGTTCCGACACTGGCGGGTCCCTCCGCAATCCCGCCAGCTTCTGCGCCGTCACCGGACTCCGCACCACCCCCGGCCTTGTCCCCATCCACCCCAACCGCTGCCCGGAAAGCCCTCTCACCGTCAACGGCCCCATGGCCCGCAACGCCGCCGATTGCGCGCTCCTCCTCTCCGTCCTCGCCGGCACCGATAATCCGCCCGAAATCGAACGGGACTTTACCGGCACCAACATCGCCTGGCTCGGCGACATCCCCGGCATGCCCTTCCAGTTCGCCGTCCGGGAAACCGTCAACCAGACCCGCCGCCTTTTTGACGCCCTCGGCTGCCGCACCGCCGATGCCACCCCCGATTTCGAGTTCGCCGATGAAGCCTTCCGCATCCTTCGCGCCCGCGAATTCCACGCCCTCCATCACGACAAACCCCTCGACCAGGTGAAGGAAACGGTCCGCCAGGAGATCCACCGCGGCGCCCAACTCCGGCCCGAAGACATCGAAAAAGCCCTCGCCCAGCGCGATCAGCTCCGCCAGCGCATCGAACGCTTCCAGCAAACCTACCCCTTCTTCATCCTCCCCACCGTCCAGGTCCTCCCCTTCGACATCGAACAGCCCTACATCACCGAAATCAACGGCCAGCAGCTGGAAACCTACATCGATTGGATGCGCAGTTGCTACTTCATCTCCATCCTCGGCCTCCCGGCCGCCTCCACCAACGCCGGCTTCACCAAGGATGGCCTCCCGGTGGGGCTCCAGATCGTCGGCCGCCCCGGCGCGGACTATGAAGTTCTCCAGCTTGCCCACGCCCTGGAAACCGCCATAATGGGCTAAGCCGCTATGCCCGACGCTGACGTCACCCGCACCCAGGCCCGCTCCCAGCCCTCCTCCCCGTCGTCAGCCATCGACGAGGGCCGATTCCCCCCCGGTACCCTCCTCAACCAGCGCTACCGCATCATCTCCGTCCTGGGAAAAGGCGGGATGGGCGAGGTCTACCGCGCCAACGACCTCATCCTCGGCCAGCCCGTCGCGCTCAAGTTCCTCCCCCCGGAAACCGCCGGCGACGAGATGATCCTCAACCGCTTCCGCAACGAGGTCCGCGTCGCCCGCCAGGTCTCCCACCCCAACGTCTGCCGCGTCTACGACCTTGGCGAAGCCGACGGCCAGCCCTATCTCTCCATGGAGTACGTCGACGGCGAGGACCTCTCCACTCTACTGAAGCGTATCGGCCGGCTTCCCCAGGACAAGGGCGTCGAACTCGCCCGCCAACTCTGCGCCGGCCTCGCCGCCGCCCACGATAAAGGCGTCCTCCACCGCGACCTCAAACCCGCCAACCTCCTCATCAACTCCCACGGCCAGCTCGTCATCACCGATTTCGGCCTCGCCGGCCTCGCCGAACACGTCCAGTCCGACGTCCGCTCCGGCACTCCCGCCTACATGGCCCCCGAGCAGTTCGCCGGCCTCGAAGTTACCCGCAAAAGCGACATCTACTCGCTCGGCCTCGTCCTCTACGAGATCTTCACCGGCAAACGCGCCCACCAGGCCGAAACCCGCGCCGAACTCCAGAAGCTCAAGGACTCCAACTCGGCGCCCCCCATCTCCTCCCTCGTCAAGGATCTCGACCCGGCCATCGAACGCGTCATCGAACGCTGCCTCGCCCCCGACCCTGCCAAACGCCCCGCCACTCCCCTCTCCGTCTCCGCCGCCCTCCCCGGCGGCGACCCCCTTGCCGCCGCCCTCGCCGCCGGCGAAACTCCCACCCCCGAAATGGTCGCCGCCTCCGGCAGCCATGAAGGCCTCCGCCCCCAAATCGCTCTCGCCCTCCTCGCCGCCATCACCGCCGGCTGGTTCCTCGTCGCCACCCTCAACGGCCATATCTCCCTCCTCGATAAAATCCCCTTCGACCAACCCACCGACGCCCTCGCCCAAAAGGCCAAGGAGATGATCGCCTCCCTCGGCTACCCCGATAAACCCGGAGACGCCATCTACGGCTTCAGCCGCAACACCGGCTACCAGCAGCAGCTCAACAAAAACTTCGGCGGCAAAGCCTGGGACCACCTCATGCACACCCGCCCCTCCCTGGTGAACTTCTGGTACCGCTCCGCCCCGGACTCCCTCTGGCCCGCCAACGACCGTGCGATTTACCCCACCGAGTTCGACCCGCCCATGTCCGTCCCCGGCATGATCCGCCTCTCCCTCGACCCCGAGGGCCGGCTCCGCTCCTTCCTCGCCATCCCCCGCGCCGCCACGCCCCCCTCAGCCGCCCCGTTTGACTGGCTCCGCCTCTTCCAACTTGCCGGCCTCGACCCGGCCATGTTCTCTCCCACCGAGCCCCTCACCCGCCCCATTGTCTCCTTCGATCAACGCGCCGCCTGGAAGGGCACCATCTCCCAGCACATCCCCCACCAGTTCCGCGTCGAAGCCGCCGCCTTCCAGGGCCGCCCCGTCTACTTCAACCTCGATGTCGACTGGGGCCCGCCCCCGCCTACGCCCGACCCGAATGCCCCCGACTGGCCCAACCGCCTCTCCGTCATCCTTTACACCATCGCCTACGTCTTCGCCGCCGCCATGGCCCGCAAGAACTGGCGCGCCGGCCGCATCGACCGCCTCGGTGCCTGGCGCCTCGCCCTCCTCCTCTCCGTCGCCGCCCTGGCCACCCACGTCCTCGCCGCCCATTTCAATAACTTCCGCAACCTCAACCGCGCCATGATGCCCTGGCTCGGCATCTGCCTCTTCGTCGGTGTCCTGTTCGGCACCATGTACCTCGCCCTGGAACCCCACGTCCGCCGCCGCTGGCCGGAAATCCTCGTCGCCTGGACCCGCTTCTTTTCCGGCCGTGTCCACGACCCTCTCGTCGGCCGCCACGTCCTCTATGGCCTCGCCGGCGGAATGGTGATCTCCATCCTCGGCGGCGTCATCGGCCTCGCCGAAAAACACCTCCAGCTCGACCCTGTCATCGGCGACCTCCAGGCTCTCACTGGCGTCCGCTTCCAGTTCGCCGCCATCACCGCCCTGCTCGGCAACACCCTCGGCAGCGCCACCCTCATTCTCTTCCTCCTGCTCGGCCTCCGCGTCCTCCTCCGCAATCAGTGGATCGCTCTCGTCGCCGTCGCCGCCCTCCTCTCGGCTCCCTCCGCCGTCGCTTCCCAGCTCCCCTGGTTCACCTTTCCCATCGCCTTCGTCCTCAACGGCCTCCTCGTCTTCTACCTCCTCCGCTTCGGCCTTCTCGCCACCGTCGTCGTCCTCGCCATCAACCAGCTGTTGAACCACTTCCCCCCGGGCTTCCAGTGGAACGCCTGGTACAACTCTTCCTACGCCCTCGGCATCCTTACTCTTGCCGCCCTTGCCTTCTACGGCTACCGCGCCGCCACCGCCGGCCAGATTCTGCTCCCCGAAACCCTCGACTAAACCGAGTAGAATGTATACAAATCCCATGAATCGCCGCCAACTGCTTGCCTCCCTCGCCGCCGGCTCGATCGCCCTCCAAGCCAAGAAACTCAAGAGCATCGGCTGCCAGCTCTATACCCTCCGCTCCGTCATCGACAAAGATCCGAAAGCTATCTTCGATCAGCTCCGCGAAGCCGGTTACGGCGAAGTCGAAGTCGTCCGCGGCAACATGAGCAAGATCTGGGACGCGCTCAAGCAGACCAAGCTCAAGCCCGTCAGCCTCCACATCGACACCCAGTACTTCACCGTTCAGCAGGACAAACTCGGCCCCGCCCTCGATGACGCCAAGGCCAAGGGCTTTAAGTACGTTGTCTGCCCCTACATCGCGCCAGCCGACCGCGGCGGCGTCGATGTCATCAAGAAACTTGCCGACACCCTCAACAGCGCCGGCGAAAAGTGCAAGGCCGCCGGCACGCAGCTCTGCTATCACAATCATGCCTTCGAGTTCGAACCCGTCAAGGGCGGAAAGGGCAACCTCCTCGATGTCCTCATGGAGTCCACCGATCCGGCTCTCGTCGGCCTCGAATTCGACATCATGTGGTCCGCCGTCGGCGGCATGGACCCGATCGAAGTCCTCAAGAAGTATAAAGGCCGCGTCCCCCTCCTTCACGTCAAGGATCTCGGCCCCAACATTACCGTCCGCTACAACGAACGCGTCCCCAAGGAAGCCTTCAAGGAAGCCGGCGCCGGCGTCCTCGAACTTCCCAAAATCCTCAAGGCCGCCCAGGAAAACGGTACCAAACACTTCTTCGTGGAACAGGACCAGACTCCGGGTGATCCCATGGCCAGCCTGAAACAGAGCATCGCTTACCTCAAGAAACTCGACCTCTAGACCGCTCTACTTCTTGCAGGTTTTGCCGATATGAGCAGTTGAGTTGGAGTGCGCCAGTACTACCTCATCCTCGTATTGATGGGCGTCTTTTCGCCCAACCGGCTCATGGCCGCAGACACTGGGATTCCTAGTCTCACCGCCCTGCTCTCCTCGCAGGAGGAGTGGCGCTGGGTCGCCTTCAATGCTTCCAGCGGGCTCCCCGCCGGTCGCGTCCTCGCCCTGGAAACCGATGGCGGCGGCACCCTCTGGGTAGGGACTGAACGCGGCCTGGCCACTTTTGACGGCTACCAGTTCGTCGACGCCGCCGGTCCTCAGGGCCAGGCCCTCTCCGACGTCCGCCGGATTGTCCGGCTTACCGATGGCGACATCGCCGTCCAGACAGGCACCACCGTATGGCGCGGCCGCGGCGGCACACTCACGCCGCTGCGCGCCCCGGCCAATGTCAATCAGATCGCCGCGCTACCCAACGGCGACCTCTATGTCGCCACCGTCGCCGGCCACTTCCGCGTCGAAAAGGATCACTGGCACGCGGTCACCGTCCCGGACCGCAACAATCGTATCTTCCCCGGCCGCGACGGCCGTCCCTGGCTCCTCAGTTCCGGTGCCGGCCTCATCCCCTGGAATGGCGGCTCCTGGGGATCCTCCCCCCTCTTCCCGGCCGCCGACATGGTCGATGCCGTCGCCGAAAATGGAGCCACGCTCGCCCTTTCCATCCGCGCTCCCACCCCCCTCTCCGGCTTCTGGGAGCTCCCCAACGGCGCCTCCCGCCCCAACGCCGTCGATGCCGACCTGGCCCGGCTCATCGCCCTCGCCCCGAATGGCGAGGGCATTGCCACGTTTGAGTCCGGCGATGTCCGCGTCCGCAGCGGCGGTGCCTGGCGCTCGCTCGACAATAACTTCAACGGCGCCATCCTCCGCCGCGCCACCGCCCTGTTCGTCCATCCCAACGGCGAAATCTGGGCCGGCTCCAACGGCGGCCTCCATGTCTTCCGTTCCCGCGCCGCGCCGCTCCGCCACCGCTACTTCGGCCCCGGCGACGGCCGCAACAACATCCATGAGATGCTCCGCCGCCGCAACGGCGAACTGTGGCTGGCCACCACCGATGGCGTCGTCATCCGCTCCCCGGAAGGCGACTGGCGTTCCCTCACCCGCGTTAATGACACGCCGCTCGGCATCGTCACCGGCCTCGCTGAGGACGCCGGCGGCAACCTCTGGCTCTCCTCGGGCTCCAGTTTTGGCGGCGCTTTCCGCCTTTCCGGCCACTCCTGGACCCGCTTCCAAAAGTCCGGCGGCCTCACCGATTGGCCCATCCACCGCATCTCCCGCGACCGTCGCGGCAACCTCTGGTTCCTCACCAATTTCGCCCGCTACCGCGGCCACCCGGAAGAAACCGGCGCCTTCCATTGGGATGGCCACGCCTTTCGCTTCTTCGGCCAGCCCGGACGGATGCCTGAATCCTCGGTTACCTCTTTCGCCGAGGCCCCCGACGGCGCCTTCTGGTTCGGTACCGCCCGCGGCCTCGTCCGTCTCCATGCAGGCAAATGGGAACACTTCCACGCCGCCTCCGGCCTCGCCCATTCCCGCGTCTTCGATGTCACGGTCGGCCCCGATGGCTCCGTCTGGTTCTGCCACCAGCGCTCCGGCGGCGGCGTAGGACGCCTTACCCGCCACCCCTCCGGCGCCGCCGTTGTCCGCTATTTCACCGAAGCCGATGGCGTCCCCTCCAATGAAGTCTGGGCTGTCTATGCCGAAAAAGACGGCCGCATCTGGGCCTCCACCGCCAACGGCGCCGGCGTCTACCACGGCGGTCCATGGGTGGCCGCCGGCATTGGCTTCGGCGTCGACGGCATCAAAACCTGGGCCCTCCTTCTGGAGGAAAATGATCTCTGGTTCGGCACCCTCGGCCAGGGCGTCTTCCGCCTCGGCCGCGCCGACCGCCTCGACACCTCCCCCCGTGTCTTCTTCCCCCCTCCCGTCATGGCCGAAGACCACTGGCGCGTCAGCTGGCGCGCCCTGGCCCGTGGCGGCGCCATACGCCCTACCGATATCCTTACCCGCTTCCGCCTCGACGGTGGCGATTGGTCCCCCTGGTCCATCACCCGCGACCTTCCCATCTCCTCCTCCAACCACGGCCGCCATCTCGTCGAAGTCCAGGTCGTCGGCGCCCTTGGCGACATTGCCGAGCCCCCCGCCGCCCTCACCGTCAATATCCCCTACCCCTTCTACCGCAACCCGTCCTTCCTCTACGGCACCGGCATCTTCCTTCTCCTCCTCGGCGCCTTCGCCCTCCAGGCACTCCGCAACCGCGCCCGCTATACCCGCGAACTGGAGATCGCCAAACAAAAAGCCGAAGCGAGCGGCCGCGCCCGCTCGGCCTTCCTCGCCGTCATGAGCCATGAGATCCGTACCCCCATGAACGGCGTCCTCGGCATGACCTCCCTCCTCCTCGACACCCCGCTCGACTCCCGCCAGCGGAACTACACCGACACCATCCGTACCTCCGCCGAAGCCCTCCTCAGCGTCATCAACGACGTCCTCGACTTCTCCAAAATCGAGTCCGGCACCTTCCAGATCACCCCCGCCCCCTTCGACCTCGAAGACGTCTGCGAACAGGTCGCCACCCTCCTTGCCGCCCGCGCCGCCGAAAAGAACCTCCACCTCGCCGTCGACTATCCCTCCGCCGTCCCCGCCATGCTCATCGGCGATGGCGGCCGCATCCGCCAGATCCTCCTGAACCTGGCCGGCAACGCGATCAAATTTACCGACGTCGGTTCAGTCCGCATCGTCGTCGAGGCCATCCCCTCCCCGGTCAGCCGCCGCCGCTTCCGCCTCGCCGTCCACGATACCGGCATCGGAATCCCTCCGGAAAAGATCCCCCTCCTCTTCCAGGAGTTCAGCCAGGTGGACAGCTCCGCCGCCCGCCGCCACGGCGGTACGGGCCTCGGCCTCGCCATCTCCCGCAAACTCGCTGAACACATGGGCGGCACCCTCACCGTCGAAAGCGTCCTTGGCCAGGGCTCCAGTTTCTACTGCGAACTCCCCCTTCAATACGCCCCCACCGCCGCCCCGCGCCCCTCCCTTTCCGGCCGCTGCCTCATCCTCCACCCCATCCCCTTCGTCCGCAATACTCTTGCCGCTTACTGCCGCGATATCGGCCTCAAGGCCGATGCGCTCCCCGACCCGGAAGCCGTCCCCGCCGAGCCCTTCCAGTTCGCCCTCACCGCCGATCGCTGGTTCGGCGACATCGAACCCCGCCTGGCCCGCTCCGGCACCACGGTCCTCCGCATCGAGGACCTCCGCTCCGCCTCGCCGCAATCGCTCGTCCCCCTCTCCCGACAGCGCCTCCGCTCCGTCCTCCTGGGCGACAGCTCCACCGCCCCCGCCCCCGCCCCCGGCGACACCCTCTTCTCCGGCTCCGTCCTCGTCGTCGAGGACAACCAGACCAACCAGCGCGTTGTCCGCCTCATCCTCGAAAAACTCGGCTGCTCCGTCTCCGTCGCCGCCGACGGCGCCCAGGCCCTCCAACTCTGCCACCGCCAGCGGTTCGATCTCATCTTTATGGATATCCAGATGCCCGTCATGGATGGATTGGAAGCCACCCGCCGCATCCGCGCCCACGCCGCCCCCAACGCCCGCGTCCCCATCCTCGCCCTCACCGCCAATGCCATGGAGGACGATCGCCAGCGCTGTTTCTCCGCCGGAATGTCAGGCTATCTCTCCAAACCCATCGTCCGCCACGAACTCCTCGCCGCCCTCCGCCGCCACCTCCCCCGCACCGCCTCCGTTCCCAAGAGCTAACGCCGCCCCGGGCGCCCCTCCTCCATCTGGTCCAGGTCCTCCGTCCGTACCGCGGCCGCCCCCGTCTCCAACCGCCGCAGGTCCTTCCCCACCGGATTCGGCGATACATAGTTCCGCCCGTCGAGAAAACTCACCCGCAACTCGTCAGGCCCCGGCCAGTACTCATACCGCATGCGGATGGGCGACCTCCGCCCCATCTCGCACGCCATCTCCACCCGGTAGAACTTCGCTCCCGGATGCCGGCCCCGCAGCCCCTCCAGCCGCTTCACCAGTTCCGCCGGACGCAACTCGCCGCGGTCCATCACCTCGCTCCGGTCCACCACGTAACTGCCCTTGCTCGTCTTCTCGATCGGCCCCGGACACACCCCCAGGTCCACCCCCACGCCCCCGTCCATCTCCACCACCGGCGGATTCTCCCAGTACGCCCGCATCCGCGCCTCAAACGCCGCACGCCCCGCCGCATCCCCCAGCACCGCTCCCCACACCCCAGGGGCCAGCACAAACGCCATCTTCTTGGCCTCCGCCTCCCCCGCCGGATACCGCCCGAAATACCGTAATCGCACCAACTCCCGGATCCGCCCGTCGACGACCTCCGGCAGCGAGGGGTTGTACTCCACCCGGCCGAACAGCCCCGCCGTCGCTTCAATCTCCCTTCGGAGCAACGCCGTACCCGCCGCCTCATCCCCCTTGTCCCCCCGCGATCCGCAAGCCGCCAGCACCACACCCAGCCATAACCATCTGCTCATCTTCCGCCTCCCGAGAAAAAGTGGCTCGAATTCCCGTATTTTCGCGCTCTGCTATCATGAACACGTTATAAAATCCTCAGAGGTATCATGCCCCTCAAAGTAGACCGAAATACACTCGAGTCCGGGATCGAAGTTTTCAAAATCGCCGGAAGTCTTACCCTTGGCCGCGACGCCCAGCAGTTGGAATGGTCCGTCGAAGAGCTCATCAAGAGCAACAAATCCCGCATCATCCTCGACCTGGGCGATGTCTCCTTCGTCGATAGCGCCGGCATCGGCATCCTCGTCGGCTGTCACGGCAAAGCCGGCGCCGCCGGCGGACAACTCCGCCTCTCCCGCGTCGCCGAACGCGTCCTCAACGTCCTTCGCGTCACCAAAGTCGATTCCATCCTCCACATCGATGCCTCCACCGAGGACGCCATCCGCAACATCGCCGAAAGCGCCTGACCGCCGGCCCCGTACTCCCCGGCCCGTATAGTACAAAACCGACCGATTTTGCTCGCCAGCACACCTGGCCAGCCAGTGTACAATGTCTAAGTCCGCCAACCGGCCCGGTCTCTGTCGATTCTCCCGGATGGCCAAATCATTTGGCGTTAAAGGGAATAGAAATTATGCGTAAGTCGATTGCTCTTGCTGCCCTCCTGTTTGCGCTCGGCGCCGCTTCTCAGCTCGCCGCGGCGCCCTGCATTACGCAGTCCCTCGATTACTACAAGAACAACTACGGCGAGCTCACCCCCTGCTCCTCCGGGGACCTCACCTATTACGGCTTTGACTTTGCCAAGCTGTCGGCGCCCGGTTCCATCACCGCCCTCGACATCATCGTCACCCCGGACCCCGGCAACAACACCCTTGTTTTCTCCGGCGCCAACGCCAGCACGTTCAATCACTTCATCGCCGCCGGCCAGCGGGAACAATACCTGCTCTCCTACATCATCGATCCGCCTCCCATCGTCGCCGGCGACGACCTCTCCCTCGATCCCCCCTCCGGCCCCATTTATGTCAGCCGCTGGTCCTGCGCCGGCACCCCGTTCAACCAGTCCCCCAGCGCCGGATCGATCGCCGGTATGGATCCCTCCAGCTATTCTTCGGCCTACACCTGCCTCGATAGCTCCACACCGTACTTCATTCAGGTGAGCCCGGAGACGCAGCTCTCCGCCTCGGTCGACTTCAATCCTGCCGTCACGTTCGTCTTTGCCCGCATGGCCATTGACCTCCTGCCCGGCAACGTCACCGGACTCGACGCCATCGTCTCCCAGACCAGCATCGTTCCGGAGCCTGGCACCGCCGTTCTCGCTGCCATTACCCTCGCCGGCCTCGCGTTCTTCCGCCGCCGCGGCTAATCTTCCGCTCCGGTTCGTTGCGCCGTTCCGCCTCAACCGCTCATACTGACAGATTGAAGCCCGGGCGGCCTCGGCGCCCCGGATGCCTATTTGTCTTAGGAGTCTCGCGTTGCGGATTTGTCCGGATTGGTCGCGAATAGTCGTCTCTGGCGGAGTCGCCTGGCTCGCTGCCTGCGCCCTCGCCTTCGCCGCCGATATCCACCCCGAGTCCGGCCAGTTCCTCCTCGATAAGTACCCCGCTAAACTCTACGCCGCGTCCCCCCAGAACTGGGCCGCCATCCAGGATAACCGCGGCATCATGTACTTCGGCAACACCGAAGGCCTCCTGGAGTTCGACGGCGTCCACTGGCGCCGCATCCCCCTCCCCAACGCCTCCACCGTCCGCTCCCTCGCCATCGACGCCTCCGGCACCGTCTTCGTCGGCGGCCAGGGCGAAATCGGCTACCTCGCCCCCGACGCCCAAGGCTCCGCCCGCTTCGTCTCCCTCCTGGAGAAACTCAGCCCCGAAGATCGCAAGTTCGGCGACGTCTGGAGCATCGCCGTCACCCCCGATGGCGTCTTCTTCAGCTCCACTGGCCGCCTTATCCGCTACCGCGCCAATGCTCCTATGCGCATCTGGCGCACCCGCTCCCGCTTCCGCCGTGCCTACCTCATCGACGGCGTCCTCCACCTCCAACTCACCGATGCCGGCCTCCACCGCCTGAATAAGGAGGAGATCGAACCGGTCCCCGGCGGTGAACTCCTCCAGAAATCCGACCTCCGCGGCGTTTTCCGCCACAACAGCCAGAACATCGTCGCCACCAATAAAGGGTGCTACCGCCTCACCCCCTCCGGACTCGAACCCTTCCCCTTCGCCGCCGACGCCACCCTCCAGGAGTCCGCTCTCTACTCCCTCCACCAGCTATCCCCCACGCTCCTCGCCCTCGGCACCATCCGCGGTGGCCTCCTCCTTACCGATACCCAGGGCCGAATCCTCCGTACCCTGTCCAAGGAGTCCGGACTCCCCAGCGAATACATCACCTCCGCCGCCCCGGACCGCCAGAACGGCCTGTGGCTCACCACCAGTTCCGGCCTCGTCCGCCTATCCCTCACCCTCTCCGCCTTCGACGAACAGTCCGGCCTCAGCGGATCCCTCGTCGCCACCGCCCGCTGGAACGGCACCCTCTACGCCGGTACCACCAGCGGCCTCTTTCGCATGAAGATCCCCGCGCCGGGCGTCGCCCCCGTATTTGAACCCGTCGACGGCCTCAAGGAAACCGTCTGGGTCCTCGTCCCCCGCCCCGGCGCTCTCTGGATCGGCGCCCAGAACGGCGTCTATTCCCTCGCCGGCCCCAAGGCCAAACTGGAAACCAAGGCCGAGGTCGTCTACGACCTCGCCTTCTCCCCCCTCGATGAGAACGTCACCTACCTCGCCACCCGTTCCGGCGGCTCCAAATGGCGGCGCGATGGCAACAAATGGGAGAAACTCGGCGAGGTCTCCAGCGCCGGCCAGGAGTTCCGTACCGTCGCCGAAGATCCCGGCGGCCAGGTCTGGTTCACCACCCGCGGCGGTATCCTCCGCGCCGATTTCCGCAATAACCCGCCATCAGCGGAAGCCTTTTCGGAGAACGACGGGCTCCCGCCCGGCTGGAAGAACATCTACCGCATCGGCAATGCCCTCCGCTTCGCCACCGAAAAGGGACTGGTCCGCTTCTCCCCCGAATCCCGCAAATTCGTCCCGGAAACGGCCCTCGGCGCCCGCTTCGCCGACGGTTCCCACGGCGTCATGCTCATGCGCGAGGATCCCTCCCATAACGTCTGGATCTCCGGCACCGGCTACCACGGCGTCCTCGACCCCGAATACCGCTGGCGCCCCATGCCTCTCCTCCGCGCCGGCCTCGACGAAATCTGGACTCTTCTCGCCGACCCCGATGGCGTCACCTGGGCCTCCGGCCCCGATGGCCGCCTCCTCCGCGCCGAAGCCCTCTCCGATGCGCCGCTGGAGCCCCTCCGCATCTTCATTCGCCGTTTCCAGTCCTCCGCCGATCGCCGTACCCTCTTCGGCGGCTTCGGCACCCCCGCCGCCCGCCCCTCCCTGCCCTACCAGGAAAATGATCTCCGCGTCGAGTTCGCCGCCCCCTTCTACGACGCCCCCGAGCGCGTCGAATACCAGTTCTCCCTCGACCCCGCCGGCCTCCGCTGGTCCTCCTGGACCAACGAAACCTGGCGCGACTTGAGCAACCTCTGGGAAGGCAGCTATACCTTCCGCGTCCGCGCCCGCAATCCCTACGGCCAGACCACCGAAGAGGCGCAAATCCCCTTCCGCATCCAGGCCCCCTGGTACCGCGCCTGGTGGGCCTACGGCCTCTATGTCTTCGGCGCCGCCGGCCTTGGCTGGCTCTTCCTCCGCTGGCGCTACCGCAAACTGCGAGAAAGCAACCGTCGTCTGGAAGGACTCGTCGAGGAACGCACCGCCCAGATTCGCGCCCAGGAACAGCGAACGGAGGCGCTGCTGCTCAACATCCTCCCCGCCCCGGTCGCCGAGGAACTCCGCTCCACCGGCGAGGTGACGCCCCATCATTTTGACGACGTTACCGTCTGCTTCACTGACTTTGTCGGCTTCACCCTCTCCAGCGAAAGCCTCCCGGCCAAGGAACTGGTCGCCCATCTCCACCGCTACTTCACCGAGTTCGACAAGATCATGGCCCGCTATGGATTGGAGAAGCTGAAGACCATCGGCGATGCCTACATGTTCGTCGCCGGCCTGCCGCAGGAGAATGAGGCCCACGCCGTCAACGCCGTGCTGGCCGCCATGGAAATCGTCGCCTGCGCCCGCCAACTGAGCGCCGCCCCGGGCGGCATGCCCTGGAAACTGCGCGTCGGCCTCCACTCCGGCCCGGTGGTTGCCGGCGTGGTGGGCGTCAAGAAGTTCGCCTTCGACATCTGGGGCGATACGGTCAATCTCGCCTCCCGTATGGAGTCCAGCGGCGTTCCCGACCGCGTCAACGTCTCCGCCGCCACCTACCAGCGGATCCGCCACTACATCGACTGCGAAGCCCGCGGCCCTGTCCGCACCAAGGACGGCCGCGACCTGGAGATGTACTTCGCCAACGGCCTCCGCCTCGCCCCCGTCGAATCCGCCCCGGAGCAGAGCCCCTTCCGCGGAACCACCTCCTGACGGCGCCGGCGCCGCTCCCTTAGAGCCGGATCCCGCGCCCCTCCTGGGCAATCACCACATTCTCAAACTCCCGCTGCGCTTCCACCAGAACCGCCCGCAGGAACTCGTCCGAGTGCGACGGGTCATGGTGGGCCAGCACCAGTTGCTTCACCCCCGCGTCGCGCGCCACCCGCGTCGCCTCCAGCCAGGTGCTGTGGCCCCAGCCCCGCTTGGTTTCATACTCGGCCGGGGTGAACTGCGCGTCGTACACCAGCACGTCGGCCCCCTCGGCATGCTCCCGTAGCGTCTTGTCCAGCCGCGCGTCCCCATGCTCGTGATCGCAGGCGTGCACCACCACGGCTCCGGCCGATTCCAGCCGGAACCCCGAGGCGCCCTGCGGATGGTTCAGCGGAAACGCCCGCACCGCCAACCGCTTATGCTCCAGCGGATGCTCGCTGATCTGCACAAACTCCCGCTTGGCCGCCAACAGGTCGAACCGGACCGGAAAGTACGGGTTCGTCATCTGCCCTTCCAGAATCTCCGCCGTCTCCTCCGGCGGCTTGCCGGAATGAAAGGCCACCCGGTTCGCCGGGCTGTAGAGCGGCGCAAAGAACGGGATCCCCTGAATGTGATCCCAGTGAAAATGCGTCATCAGGAAGGAGACATCCAGACTCCGCCCCGGAAACCGTTCCAGCAGCGACAACCCCAGCTTCCGCGCCCCGGTCCCGCCATCGATGATCACAATCGACTCATCGGCCAGCCGTAACTCCAGGCAAGTCGTATTCCCGCCAAACCCCAGATTTTCCGGCGCCGGAGTCGGTATCGACCCGCGCACTCCCCAAAAATTGAGTTCCATCCGGAACTGGTTTTCCATCGATTCGGTCCCTTGTTCATCCGGCTTCGCCACCAGATGCAATATTTTGTGTGAGCTTACCCGATTCTGGTTGCCTGCCGCAAAGTGCCGCCCCGCGGAACCGTCTACAATGTTATCTGGTTAGAAGCGGAAAAGGGGACGGATGTTACGCGACGAACAGATCTCAAGGGTGGTTTTCGCCTACGCCACGCGCATCGGCGAGGCCCGGGAAACCGACGCCGTGCTCCGCCTGAATGCCGATATGGCCCGCGATCTGGTCGGCGCCGACCGCTGCTCCATCTGGCTCATCGACCAAAAGAACCAGGAACTCTGGACCAAGGTCGCCCATGGCGTCCCGGAGATTCGCATCCCGCTCGGCCAGGGCATCGCCGGCGCCTGTATCGCCGATAACGAAAAGATCGTCGTCAACGACACCTCGCAGGACCCCCGCTTCCTCAGCAACAACGACGCCAAGAGCGGCTACGTCACCCGCTCTGTCCTCGCCATGCCGCTCCACGGCTCCGACGGCAAGGTGATCGGTGCTCTTCAGGCGCTCAACAAACCCGGCGGCTTCAGCCAGGAGGATGTCGACCTGCTCGGCCTCGCCGCCGCCTATTCCGCCTCGGCGCTGGAATCCCAGTGGCTCCGCGCCGAAGCCGAAGCCGCCCGTCTGGTCCTCCGCGAACTGGAAATCGCCCGCACCGTCCAGGAACGCCTCTTCCCCCAGGACCCGCCCCCGCTTCCCCACCTCGACTACGCCGCCACCTGCCGGCCCGCGAAAACCGTCGGCGGGGACTACTACGACTTCATTGCCATGCCCGCCGGCGGGCTCTTCTTCACCCTCGGCGACGTTTCCGGCAAAGGTATCGCCGCCGCCGTCCTCATGGCCAGTATCCAGGCCTCCATCCGCTCCCAGATCCTCACGCCGCCGGAATCCTTCGCCGAGCTGATGGACCGCTTCAACCGCGCCGTCTACTCCTTCTCCATGCAGCAGAAGTACTCGACGCTGTTCTGCGGTATGCTCGACGCCCAAACGCGCCGCCTGCGCTACGCCAATGCCGGCCAGGCATCACCCATGCTCTTTCGCGCCTCCACCGGCGCCATCGAACGCCTCACCAAGGGCGGCCCCCCGGTGGGCCTGTTGACGTTCTCCATGTACGACGACGGCGAGACCACCCTCGAACCCGGCGATACCCTGCTCTGCTACTCCGACGGCATCAGCGAGGCCCAGAACGAGGCCGGCGAGATGTGGGAGGAGGAAGAGGTGGAGCAGATCCTGAAGAACTCCGCCGGGCTCTCCGCCGCCCAGTTGATCGAAAAGGTGATCGCCGCCGCCGACGCCTTCGCCGGTGCCGCCGAGCAGGCCGACGATATGACCGTCGTCGTCCTTCGCGCCCGCTAGGCCCGGCCCGCTACTGGGAATTGGTGGCGATGGTCCGCGCCCGCAGCGCGATCCGGTGTCGCGCCCCTTCGGCGGAGAACTTTCCGCCCCATTCCGGCGCCGCCAGCGGTCCGCTCAACCATTCGACCGTCGAGGCGGCCGCGTTGAAGCGGTAGGTCCCTTCCCCGTAGTACGGCTCCCCGGAGGTGCGCGAGATCCGGTAGCGATTGCCCGCCATCAACTCAAAGTGGCCCAGATAGAGCGGCGGAGCGCTCACCGCGCCGTAGGAGTAGATACCGTAGCGCCCGGTGCGCGGGCCCTGCGCGGTGGCCGCCGCATCGCGCGCCTTTTCCGCCTCCCCTTCCCCGGCCGCCCGCATGTCCCGCGGATGGTACCAGCGCTGGGTGCTGAACTTTTCATACTGGAGCAGGTACTCCTGGGAGTCCCGCCCGTTGCGGATCTGCGTCTCCCGCGCCGGATTCCAGCCGTAGTCGTAGCCCTCCACCCGGTCTCCCACCCGGTAGGAAGCCGGTTGCGCCATCATCGCACTCACGGTCAGAAGCAGGACGGCAAGGAATCGAGCCATATGGTTATGGCGCAGATCCTACCACACTGGGCACCCGCGCAAGGGCACCCGGGACGTCTGTTACGAGCTTTTGGCCGGGATCACCAGAACCGTGTGGATGCCCGCCAGGCCGAGCAGTCCTTTGATGGAGCTCTCCGCGTTGCGCTCCGCCTGGCCCAGGATTCCCATCTCGAGCGCCGCCTTGGTAATGGACTCCACCCCCGCCAGCCTCGCTCGCTGTTCCAGATCGAGACTGTAGGGCACCCATGGCGTCCACCATGTCTTGGTACGGTCCCAGACCTTGGTCTCTTTCTCATCGACCGTCACGTGCAATATTCTGGCCGCCGGCAGTTTGAGCACCACCGTCCCGTCGGCACGTTGGGTGACGTCCTCCGCCCGCAGGCTCGCCAGGTCAATGCCGGCCTCGACGCTGGCTTGAAGAATTAACAGGATCGACTCGGAACCGACCGGCTGCTTCCGCTCCTCCAGGCCGATGACCTTCTGGACCGTAAACTTCACGGTCGCCAGTTGGTTGAGTTGCTGCACCTGCACCAGGATCGAGGGGGGATCGAGCCGGACCCGGGACGGCCGCGCGGAGAACCAAACCAGCGTCCCGGCGAGCAGAAAGGCCAGAGCCACCAGGGGAATGCGTTGTCTCCACATCTTGCGCCAACTCTACCACGGCAGGACGGGGAGTGCCGTAAATTGGTGCGCCCGGACCGATTCGAACGGCCGACCCTCTGGTTCGAAGCCAGATGCTCTATCCAGCTGAGCTACGGGCGCTTGGTACTCTCTATGGCAGACTAGCACAACCACTGCTACGATGGCTCCATGACTGTCGGGGGAGTGCACAAGGAAAATGAGATCAAGGTTCCGGTCCCGGACCTGCCCGCGCTCCTGGCCCGGCTGCAAGAATTGGGCTTTCGCGTCCTCCACCCTCGCGTCCTGGAGTCCAATGTCATTTATGACACCCCGGACGCCACCCTCCGCGCCCGCGGTGAGCTGATCCGCATCCGGCAGGCCGGCGACGCCTCCATCTTCACCTATAAAGGTCCCGCCACCGTTACCCGCCACAAGGAGCGGGAGGAGCTCGAACTCACCGTCGGCGATCCCGATCAGCTCGGCACCATCCTGCAGCGGCTCGGCTTCGTGCCCCGCTTCCGCTATGAAAAGCTGCGGACGGAGTGGGCCATTCCCAATGACGCCGGCATCCTCATGGTCGACGAAACCCCCATCGGCGTCTATATGGAACTGGAAGGCCCGCCGGACTGGATTGACCGTATCGCCCCGCAACTGGGCTACTCGGTTTCCGATTATCTGAACCTCTCCTACGCCCGGCTCTACCTGGCCGACTGCGAACGGCGGGGCATTCCGCCGTCCAACATGCTTTTTGAGAGCGCCCCAGTACTACACCACAATAGGTAGTAGCCAATAGGGAAAATCACCCTACGACCTCCGATTTCCATTGCCCCCCACCTTGGACCTTCGTATACTTTACATGAAGCCCAGTACTACCAGTACCTGGGTGGAGGCAGTACAGACTTTGTTAGTCGGGAAGTGACCATGATTATCAGTATCGTAATCATCATCCTCTCTCTAGCGATGTTCGTCTACTGGTTCCGTTATTCCTGTATCTTGATCCTCGAGGCCAACTGGAGCGAGGATTTGGCGCAGGCGATAGCCTCCAGAAACGGACTATCCTTCGGCTCTGTCGAAGAGTCGCTGGCGCGGGCGGAGTCGGCACTCGCGATGGATCGCGTTAAGGATCTGCTGGACCGGGATCTTGATCGTGTTCAGGCGTTGCTATCCCGCTGTCCCGCTGTCCAGGAGACTGGTCAATCTCTGGAATGCCGAATGCTCATGATGGACTACCAACTCATGAAGGCATGGTACGCGGTAACGCGTTCCTTTGCTGCCCCGAAGGCGCATTCTGCGCTCCGTGAAATGGCTCTGGTCGTCAGCTACATGGCTGCCGAATGTGAAGAGCAGGTGGCGCCCGCTCGTGGTTAATCAGCGGCGCTAACAGCAGTTCAACCCCCCCCAACCCCGATGAGCGCGGATTCCCTCCGCGCTCATCGCCATTTTCGGCAGGGATTTCGCCACAATCGATCCGCCACCGTCACCATACTGTCTTAGAATGAATGAGTGTTCAGTGAAGCTGATGTCGCACAAGCGGTGAGCAAGCTCAACCGCATCCGAACGGAAATCGCCAAGGTCATCGTCGGCCAGCAGGATGTGGTTGACGGCGTCCTCATCTGTCTCCTCGCCGGGGGCCATGTGCTGCTGGAAGGTGTGCCCGGGTTGGGCAAGACCACCCTGCTGCGAACCCTCTCGCGCGTTCTGCGCCTCCGTTACTCGCGCATCCAGTTCACTCCCGATCTGATGCCCGGCGACATCGTCGGGTCGATGATCATGGAATCGGACGCCGCCGGCACGAAGAACCTGCGGTTCCAGGCCGGGCCGATCTTCTCCAACCTCGTACTGGCCGACGAGATCAACCGCGCCACGCCGAAGACGCAATCGGCATTGCTGGAAGCGATGCAGGAGCGGACGGTGACCAGCGGTACGACGACCCATGAACTGGAGTCGCCGTTCCTGGTGATGGCGACGCAGAACCCGATCGAAATGGAAGGTACCTATCCGCTGCCGGAAGCACAGCTGGACCGGTTCCTGATGAAGATCCTGGTGGGCTACCCGACGCGGGAGGAACTCTCCCGGATTGTCGAGTACACGCTGCACCGGGAGGAGATCGAGATCGACCAGATTGTCGATCGCGAAGAGATTCTGAGCCTGCGGCACGTAGCGCGCCAGGTGCTGGTGGCACCCCATATCCGGGAGTACGCCGTGAGCCTGGTGATGGCGACGCAGCCCAACACCCCGCACGCCCACGCCCGGGCGAACAAGTACATTCGCTACGGGGCCTCGCCCCGCGGCGCCCAGGCGCTGGTGGAGTGCGGCCGGGTATTGGCCTTGATGCAAGGCCGGATGCAACTCAGCACCGCCGATGTGCAGGCCGTGGCACCGAGCGTGCTGCGCCATCGCATCATCCCCAACTTCGATGCCCATGCCGAGGGCGAAACCCCCGACACGGTTCTCAAGGAGATTCTGCGCACCGTCCCGGCGGCCGCTGCCTAAACACGCCGCATGCCAGAACCGCTTATTGACCAGAAGTTCCTGGAACGGCTAGAGCGCCTGACGCTGCACTGGCAGAAGTCGTTCCCTGGTCTTGTGGGCGGACATAACGCATCGCGCTATGCCGGATCGGGCCAGGAGTTTCTGGACCACCGCGGATTCCACCAGGGAGACGACCTGCGGGCCGTCAACTGGCGGGCCTACATGCGGCTGGAAAAGCTGATCCTGAAGCTGTTCCAGGTGGAACCGCGGGTGCCGGTACGAATTCTGCTCGACACCAGCGCCTCGATGACCACGGGAACGCCGAGCAAGTTCGATTTTGGCCGGAAACTGGCGGCGTCGCTCACCTATGTGGGGCTGGTCCGTCTGGAAACAATGCTGCTCCAGCCCTTCGACTCCTCGCTGCACGACCCGCTGGCCTGCGGCGGCGGGCGTCACCGGTTCCGGCCGGTTGTCGACTTTCTGGAGGGGATGAAGCCGGGCGGCAAGAGCGACTTTTCGCACGCCATGCGCCAGTTCATCGCCGAGTATCCGCAGCGGGGGCTGGTGATTCTGATCTCCGACTTCCTGGACGAGGTCCAGTGTGAAAAGCCGGTGCAGTACCTGGCCGACTTCGGGCACGAGCTGTTTGTGATCCACCTCTGGGGCGAAGACGATCGCCGCCCGCCGCACAACGGCGAGCTAGAGCTGGAAGACGCCGAGACCGGCGAGACGGTAAAGATTAATTTTGACGACGAGGCCCGGGAGGCCTACGTCGAAGCGTTCGACAACTACGCCCGTTCCATCCGGGAACTGGCGATGCGCAAGGGCGGCCGCTACATCGGCGTGCCCACCAACACCCCCATCGAGCAGGCCATCTTCGGCTCGTTCGTGGAAGCCAAAGGGGGGATGCAGTAGGTGTTCTTTTTCAACCTCAGCCTGGGCGAGTTCACGGCGCTGTTCGGAGCGGTGAGCGGAGCGGTGCTGGCGTTGTATCTCTTGGACCGGTCGCGCCGGAAGATCAAAGTGGCGACGATGCGGTTCTGGAAGCCGAGCGAGAAGCCGCCGGAGGCCAAGCACCGGAAACGGATTCAGCAGCCGTGGTCGATGCTAATGCAGATCATCGGGATGGGGCTGCTGCTGGCGGCGATCGCGCAGTTGCGGCTGGGTTCGCCGGACCGTTCGTCGCGGGACCATGTGCTGCTGCTGGACACCTCGGCATGGACGGCGGCGAAGGCCGATCCGCAGCGGCGGCTGATCGACGAAGCGAAGATTCTGGCGATCCGCTGGCTGCGTTCGTTGCCCGGATCGGACCGGGTGATGGTGGTACGGGCCGACGCGCTGCCGACGCCGGCGACGGTATTTGAGACCAACCGGGCGGCGGCGGAGGCGGCGATTGTGCAGAGCCAGCCGAGTTCGTCGGCGCTGAACCTGCAGGCGGCCTTTGACTTTGCGCGGCGCATGCAGCGCCAGCACGGGCAGAGCGCCGGAGAGATTGTGCTGGCCGGAGCCGGGCGGACCAACCAATCGGACCTGCCGGATAACGCGGCGCTACCGGCGTCGCTGCGGCTGCTGCCGGTGCAGGTGCCGAACCGGAACGTGGGGATCCGGCGGTTCCATTTACGGCGTTCGCCGAACGACTCCCAGTTGTGGGAGATCTTCGTGGCGGTACACAACTACGGGCGGGCACCGGAGGCGGTGCCGCTGATGGTGACATTCGGCAACGCGCCGATCGGTTCGAGCCGGTTCACGATCGCCCCGGGGGGCGAGGAGACGGCGCGGTATGAGTTCCGGACGAAGTCGGCCGGGTGGATGGAAGCACGGCTGCAGGTCCGTGACGGACTGGCCGAGGACAACGTAGCGTTGCTGGAGATTCCGGAGCAGAAGCAGGTGCGGGTGGCGGTGTTCACCCGGCAGCCGGATCTGTTGCGACCGCTGTTGGCGGCGAATCCGCGGATCGCGGCGGCGTTTGCGGAGCCGGAGGCATTCAAGGCGGACGTGGACGCCGAGATCGTGATTATCGACCGGTTCCGCCCGGCGCAGCGGCCGCAGCGGCCGACTTTATGGATCGCGCCGCCGGCCGAGGGTTCGCCGCTGGCGGTGGCCAAGTCCGGGACGAGCGCGAAGGTGACCCGGTGGCGGGTAGAGCATCCGATCGCCGAGGGGATCCGGAACCTGGACTTGAAGCTGGACGGTGCGACGCTGTTCACGCCGAGCGCGGCGGTGGAGACGGTAGCTGAGGCGGAGGGCGGCACGCTGGTGGCGGCGCAGGCGAATCCGCCGGCGGTGTTTTTGGGCGTGCACCCCGGGCTGGGCTCGTTCCGGTTTGAGCTGGCCGCGCCGCTGCTGATGGCGAACATCCTGGAGTGGATGGCGCCGGAGGCGCTGCGGCGGTGGGAACTGGACGGCGAGAGCGTGGGCACGATCAAAGTTCCGTTGGAGCCGAACACGGACCGGGCGACGATTCAGGTGCTGGGGGAAGACCAGCAGCCGCTGCCGTTTTCGGTGACCGAGAACACGCTGCAGTTCTATTCGGCGACGCGGGGCAATGTCCGGGTACGCGCGGGGAACCGGGAGACGGTGTATTCGCTGTCCCTGCCCGATGTGGGCGACACGGCGTGGGAAGCTCCGGCGCGGGTAAGGCGCGGGCTGGGCCGGATCGCGGGGGCCGAGTCCCCGGTACACGATTTATGGCAGTGGCTGGCGCTATTGGGCGCCGGATTCCTGCTGGCCGAGTGGCTGATCTTCGGGCGGCTGCGGCTGCCTGGCGGCGCGTTGGCCGGTTCTCCGATTGACTTATTGGGCCGCCTGGCGGCGCCGTTCCGGAGGGCGTCATGACATTCGAACGCGCCTGGGTCCTGTTTGTGGCGTGGATTCCGCTGGCCTGGCTCTACTGGGAGTGGCAGCGGGGCCGGCAGCGGACGAACCTGCTGCTGAAGGCGCTGTCGCTGACGGCGATACTGGTGGCGCTGGCCGAGCCGGCGATGAACTCGTCGGAATCGAAGAGCGCGGTGAGTCTGCTGGTGGACACGTCGGGGTCGATTTCCGACGCGGACCTCGCGCGGGCGGCGCGGATCACGCGGGACATCGAGAACGAACGGGGCCGGAACTGGCTGAAAGTGATCCCGTTTGCGCGGGGCACCCGGGCGCTGACGCCGGAGGAACTGGCGGGCAAAGCGGTGGGGCGGACGGCCGGGGAAGGCGGCCGCGGCACCGATCTGGAGACCGGGTTGCGCGAGGCGCTGGCGGCGATGCCCGAAGGGCTGGTGCCGCGGGTGGTGCTGATCAGCGACGGCAAGGAGAACAAGGGCAGCGTGACGCGCGCCCTGTACCAGGCCAAGCAGTTGAACATTCCGATCGACGTGATTCCGCTGGCCGGGCGGCCGAAGCCGGACCTGCGGTTGGAGTCGGTGACGCTGCCGACGCGGGCGTTCACGGGCGACCGGTTCCCGATCGATATTGCCATCGAGGCGCCGCGGAAGGCGTCGGCGGAGGTGATCCTGACGGCGGAAGGCAAGCCGCTGGGCACCAACCCGGTGCAGTTGGAACAGGGACTGAACCGGCTGCGGGTTCACGTGGCGCTGACGGTCCCCGGGGCGATCGATCTGGCCGGGGTGATCAAGAGCCAGGAGTTGGGCGAGGTGCGGTTCGCGCAGTCGATTTCGCTGCGGCGGCCACGGGCGCTGTTCGTGACGCAGGATCCGGCCGGGAGCGAGAAGCACCTGTTCAGCGTGCTGGCGGCGGCGCAGTACGACACGCTTCTCTCCGACACGCTGGACGTATCGCGGCTGGACGACTACCAACTGCTGCTGCTGAACAACTACGACATTGAGAACATCCCGGTGGGCGACAAAGACCGCATCGAGGAATGGGTGAAGCAGGGCGGCGGCCTGATGCTGATCGGCGGCGAGCGCATGACCTACCTGGAGGGCAAGAAGCAGGAGGACGCGATGGACCGGGTGTTGCCGGCCAAACTGGCGCCGCCGCGTTCGCCCGAGGGGACGTGCGTGGTGCTGATCGTGGACAAGAGTTCGTCGATGGAAGGCCGGAAGATGGAACTGGCGCGGGTGGCGTCGATCGGTGTGATCGAGAACCTGCGGGCGGTTGACATGGTCGGCGTGCTGATTTTCGACAACTCGTTCCAGTGGGCGGTCCCGATCCGGAAGGCCGAGGACCGGACGCTGATCAAGCGACTGGTGGCCGGGATTACGCCGGACGGCGGAACGCAGATTGCGCCGGCGCTGACCGAAGCCTACCGGAAGACGGTGCCGGTGAAGGCGACCTTCAAGCACATCGTGCTGTTGACGGACGGCATTTCCGAAGAGGGCGACAGCCTGTCGATCGCCAAAGAGGCGGTGACGCAGAATATTACGATCTCGTCGGTCGGCCTGGGGCAGGACGTGAACCGGGCGTATCTGGAGAAGATCGCGGCGTTCTCCAAGGGCAAGAGCTACTTCCTGAACGATCCTTCGGGGCTGGAGCAAATCCTGCTGAAGGACGTGATGGAGTTTACCGGGTCGACGGCGATCGAGAAGGCCATTCTGCCGGTGGTCGAGCGGCAGACGGAGATTCTGGACGGCGTGGGAATCGAGACGGCGCCGGCGCTGAAGGGCTACACGAAGTTCGTGGCCAAGCCGACGGCGGAGACGATTCTGAGCATCGACAAGCGGGATCCGCTGCTGGCGCGATGGCAGTACGGGCTGGGCCGGGCGACGGTGTTCACCTCCGACGCGAAGAACCGGTGGGCCGAGCCGTGGTTGAACTGGAAGGGTTTCGACCGTTTGTGGGCGAACCTGTTCCGGGACATTCTGCCGCACGCGCAGGCGGGGGAAGCGACGGCGGAATACGACGCGGTGAACGGGAACCTGGACGTGACCTACCGGCTGGCACGGAACGTGCCGGACCCGAAGGCGGTGCCGCCGATCTTCATCCTGGGCCCGGACAACTTCCGGCAGGCGGTGGAGGTCCGGAAGGCAGGCGAGGGCCTGTACAAGGGCCGGGTGAACATCGGTTCGCGGCAGGGGCTGTTCCGGATCCGTCCGGTGGAAGACAGCCGGATTTTCGCCGAGACGGGCTACTACCGGCAGGAAGTGGAACTGGCCGACTACGGGAACAACGAGCCGTTGCTGCGGCAGATGGCCGGATTCACGGGCGGGCGCTATAACCCGGCTGCGAAGGCGGTATTCGACACGCAGGGCCGGAGCGTACCGGCGACGACACGGCTGTGGCCGGGGCTGCTGGGGCTTGCGGTGGCGCTGAATCTGCTGGAACTGGTGGTGCGGAAGTGGCGGGGGATCCTGCCGCAGAAGTGGCAGGAGGCGATCGCCTCGGCCGGGCATTAGAATAGAGCGGATGGGAACGGCGGTCATAGCTTGGCGGTCTCCTTTCTTTCGAAGATTTCGTACTTTGGCCGAGCGGGCCCTGACTGCCCCCGGTAATCCTCCGGAGGTTGTTTCGTAATGTCGAATGAGCCGGCGGTGACCCGCTACACATTTCCGTCGGAGAGCTATGCCGAGGCACTACGGCGGGCGACGGGGGTACACGGCGTACAGGACGTCTACTGGGACATCTGGGGCCGGGAGCACCGGCCGGATCTGGATGTACAGAAGGCGGTGCTAACGGCGATCGGAGTGGATGTTTCCACGCTGGAGAGCGTGGATGCGTCGCTGCGCGAATGGCTGGCGAGCGAGCGGCTGGCACTGCTGCCGGCGTGCGTGGTGAGTTCCACGCGAGATGCTTTTGTGCCGATCGCGTTCCGCGCGGGGGCGGACGGGACGGCGGCGCTGACGGTGCTGCTGGAAGCCGGCGGGATGGCGGCGAGCGAGGCACGGCTGAGCGAGTTGCGCGTCATTGAGAGTCTCGAAGTGGACGGGGAGAACTGGACGCGGGCGGAGATGCCGCTGCCATACGACCTTCCGCACGGCTACCACCGGGCGCTGCTGGCGGTATCGGGGGCGGAGGCGTCCTGTGAGCTGATCCACTGTCCGGACCGGGTTTACCGGCCGGGGCACATTGCCGAAGACAAGCGGATGGCGGGGATCGCGATCAGCCTGTACGGGTTACGTTCCCGGCGGAACTGGGGGTGCGGGGACTTTGCGGATCTGCACCGGTTTTCGGCCTGGGCGGCGAAGCAGGCGGGAGCGGCGTTTGTGGCGCTGAATCCGCTGCACGCGCTGGCGAACCGGTCGCCGTACAACACGAGCCCCTATTTGCCGGCATCGACGTTTTACCGGAACTTTCTGTACCTGGACATTGAAGCGGTGCCGGAGTACCGGGAATCGATGCTGGCGCAACGGATGCGACCGCTGGCGGAGCCTCGGATTCAGGCGCTGCGGGCGGCCGAGTTCGTGGACTACGAGGGCGTGGCGCGGGTGAAGCGGGTGTTTCTGCAGGTGCTTTACCGGCAGTTCCTGCGGGGCGGGGCGGCGCGGCGGGACGAGTTCGACACGTTCCGGCGGAGGGAAGGGCGGCTGCTGGAGCGGTTCGCGGTGTACAGCGCGCTGGACGAGTATCTGCACCGGCGGGACAAGAATTTGTGGATTTGGCCGGACTGGCCGGAAGGGTATCAGAATCCGGACTCAGCGGAGGTAGCCGAGTTTGCGCAGCGGGAGTGGCGGCGCGTGGAGTTCTGGCAGTACGTCTACTGGCTGGTGGACCAGCAGGTGGCAGGGGCGCAGGCAGCGGCCGAAGCGGCGGGGATGCCGATCGGGTTGTATCACGACCTGGCGCTGGCGACGGACCGATGCGGCTCCGATTTGTGGGCGTACCGGCCGTTTTTTGCGAACGGGTGCCGGGTGGGAGCGCCGCCAGACGACTTTTCGCCAAAGGGGCAGGACTGGAGCTTCCCTCCCCCGGAGGCGGAGCATCACCGGGCGGACGGGTACCGGCTGTTCGCAGCGGCGATCCGGAACAACAGCCGGCATGGCGGGGCGTTACGGATCGACCATGTGATGCGGTTCTTCCGGCTGTATTGGATACCGGAGGGCAAGGACGCGACGGAGGGCACGTATGTGCGGGAGCCGTGGCGGGACCTGCTGCGGATTGTGGCGCTGGAGAGCCACCGGAACCGGGTGATGGTGATTGGCGAGGACCTAGGCACAGTGGAAGACTATGTGCGCGAGGGCCTGGCGGAGTTCGGGGTGTTGAGCTACCGGCTTCTTTACTTTGAGAAGAAAGAAGAGGGCAAGTTCAAGCGGCCGGACGAGTACCCGGTGGAAGCGGTGGTGAGTTCGACGACCCATGACCTGCCGACGCTGGCGGGGTACTGGCTGGGCCGGGACATCGAGTCGCGACGGAGCGCGGGTTTGCTGCACGGGGACGACGCCTACCGGGAGCAGATGCGAGCGCGGCTGGAGGACAAGCACAAGATGATCGAGGTGCTACACGATCTGGGCTTGTTGCCGGCCGGATATCCACGGGATGCGGCGAAATCCGTGGAGTTGACGGGCGAATTGCACAACGCCTTCATTGGTTTCCTGGCGTCGGCGAAGTCCCGGCTGTTTGTACTGAACCAGGAAGACCTGACGAAGGAGACCGAGCAGCAGAACCTGCCTGGTTCTACGTGGGAGTACCCGAACTGGCGGCGCAAGATGCGGTACTCGATAGAGCAGTTGGAGGGCGACAGCCGGGTGGCCGACTTCACGAACATGCTGCGAAGCTGGCTGGAGCGGACGGGGCGGCTGCTATAGGCCCTGGATTGGGTTTGAATTGGCGAATCCGTCCGCGCCGGCCGGGGCGGGGGCGGATTGGGTTTGATCTGGTGAATCGGCCTGGGGGGTGGCGCGGCGGACCCAGGTGGCGATGTGGTGTTCGTCGACGACGAGGTCCCAGATGGTATTGGGGCCGAGGCGTCCGTGCATGATGAGGAACTTATTGCGGTCGGAGGTGGACCAGTCGGCCCGGGCGTAGACGGGGGGCTCGACATGGACGGGGAGTTCGGTCTTCTCGATATCGAGGAGATGGCGGTCGCGGGCGGCGCGGCGCGTTTGGATTTCTCCCAGGAGTTTCATGGCACGATAGAAGGCCATTTCGACGGTGGCGCGGTAGCGGGCGAGTTGTTTGAGGCCCGGGACACACTCCGGGCAGACGAGCGGATCGATTTCGAGTTTATCCGCCATTTCCGCTTCGAGGAGGTGGATTTTGCGAAGGCGCCAGGCGGCGTCGACGATCTGGTCGCAGGTGGCGACTTCGACGGCGCCGTCGGGGAGGAAGGCACAATCGAACTGGGCGGCGAGTTCGTCAAATTCCGGGCGTTCGGCGGCAGAGATGACGAGGTAGCCGGTGGTGAGGCCATGGGTGGTGGCGTTGTGGGCCACGCGGGCTTTGCCGGCGTCGGTTTTGGGGCCGGTGGAGTGATGGGCGTTGGCCTGGTTGGCGAGGATTTGGGCGTTGGTAGCCATGGCTAGGCGGCCTCCTTTTCGGGGTTGAGATCGTAGCAGGGGTCAAAGAATTCGGGCCCGTAGTAGCCTGCGTCGATGGTTTTGTTAAAGAAGTCCTCAAAGCTACGGGTGGGCGCTTTGGGCCGGGGGACCTTGGCCAGGTTGGCGGCCGGGGGCACCTCTTTGTCGACGGGGACGCGGCAGAGTTCCGCGGCGGCCCGGGCGGACTGGAGCGAGGTGAGGAGGCGGAGGGCGCGCTGCCAGTTACGGGAGGCGCGGGCGAAGGCGGCGTGAAGGCAGGCTTCGGCGTCGGGTTGGTTGGCGTTGTGGCCGACGCGGAGGAGTTCCCAGCGAGCGTGGAGGAGTTGGTCGACGACGACCTGTTCGGCGATGTTGGCGGGCCGGGTGGATTCGATGAGGTCGCGGCGGACCTGTTCGAACTCTTCGCGGTGTTCGGGCAGAACGACGGCGCCGATTCCGTAGATGAAGTTAGGGTTGAACATGACGGTGATTCCTTTCTATGTGCCGGGCTAGGATGGCGGCTACTGGGGGCGGCGGGCCTCCCAAGCGGCGCGGGCAAGTTGCTGGGTGAACCAGGATGCGAGGCTGGGTGTAGGGCGGAGGGCGGCCGCTATCTGGCGGCGGCGTTCCAGATAGCTGGCGGAGTGCGGGAGAGACATTTTGGAATCCTTTCCAGAAAAAGCAAAACCCCGGAGGGACGGCTCCGGGGCGGCGAGCAGGGGCGAAACCCTTTCTCTACTTTCATTGTACCGGGGTTGTCCAGGAAATCGGGGGTTTAGGGGGTGGGTCGGATCTGGCTATCGTGTTGATTTTATGGGGGATGACAGAATTTTTGATGTTGTGTGACGGGTGGGGCTCTCATAGGTGACCGGACGGATTCCAGTGCCTTTCTGGTTTTTGAGCGGGCGTCTTCGAAGTTCACTCACCCGATATCGTCGGCTCGCAACGCCTGTGGCCGCTTCGCCAAAAATCCTCGTGGCCGCGGCTGCGGTGTCCGTCAATGAGGCGGCGCAAGGGCACAGACCAGTGCTGATGGAATCGCGCCGAATATGCCTTTATGCGGCGCCGCGCTCGTACCGATGATGCGGTCCGCCGACTTCCGGCATTGCAAGAACCCGCCCCATGTCCGCCGATTGGATCGGGCGTGGTTCCGGTGTGTCCTTCTCCCATCCCAGGTGCGTCCGGCTCCCATGATAGTAGTCCACGAAACGTTGCAGGGGACAGGGTCTCTTACCGCGCTTCGCGGGAGCGGCCCCGGTGACCGTCAGTAGGCCCATGCAGGGGCCCCGGCCAATGCGGATGGAATCGCGCCGAATAGGCCTTTGTGCGGCACCGCGCTCGTAACAACGATGGAGTCCGCCGACGTCCGGTATAGAGACAACGCGCGCCATGTCTGCGGGTTGGATCGGACGAGGTTCCGGCGTGTCCTTCTCCAATCCCAGGTGCGTCCGGCTCCGATGATAATAGTCTACGAAACGGTGCAGGTGACTGTCGTTCGCGGAATCCTCATCTTGAGGTGTGACCGGGCAGAATCCACGACCTTTGGGAGATTATGAGAGAGCTGCTTTGGACTTCGTTTACCCCGCGTCGTCGGCTTATAAGGCCCCTCAAGCTGAAGCGTCTCGCGACTGTGAGAGAAAGCCTAGAATGCCGCAGCCATCGCAACCAAAGGAAGACGAACATCGGAATCGAACGAAGGAAGGTAACTCACACTTCATCAACAACTTTTAGAACCTCTACATCTGAATTCTGCAGGTTTCTGGCAGAATGTTTCTCATGACGCGTCTCGCAGTCAATGTTTACGGGCCTTGGGTGGCACTTTCGGGAAGGCTCCAACTTTCAGCCTTTCGGCCTGTTTGATTCCGGCGACGCCGGGTTAGGGTTGCGAGAACCACAGATGCAGAACACCGAGTTGGTGACGATGGGCCAGAATCTCAATCTGAAGCGCCGTACGCTGGCGAAAGAAAGCCAAGAAAGCCGCCGCCAGCGCCACCAACGGAGGCGAACAAGGGAATCGAAGGAAGAAAGGCAACCCACAATTTATCAACAACTTCGAGATATGTGAGAACCACAGCCTCGAAGTTGTTGAGACGCGCCGCTGTATCGGCAGCGATCGAGGTCAACTTCCGCCTGCAAAAAACTTCCCGAAACGTGAGCCGCTCTCCGCGGAATTGTCGTTAGTGGCAGTGGAGGTCGCTTGCAGACAATCTGGCCCGTCCGAGTCGCGTTCGTGCTCACCTTGCTCGCCCAGGGCCCGCAAGGCTGGTACAAGCAGGCTAACTTCTACCGCACTCCGGAATCCCAGCTCTCCCGGTACAACAAGCAGACCAACCAGCTTGAAACGGTGATGCAGTTCACCCCGGAGCAGGAGCTCTCCATCGGAGCGCAAGGCTACCAGTCGCTGGTGGCCGGACAGGCGCTGATCCAGGACCCCGAGGTTCTCGCCTACATGGACCGGCTGGTCGGGCGTCTCACGGGCGCCACGCCCGGCCCGCCGTTCCCATACAAAGTCACCCTGATCCAAGCCCCCGATGTCGTCAACGCCGTCACCCCGCCCGGTCACGTGGTTATCTACAGCGGCATAATCGCGAAAGCGGAGAGCGAAGCGATGCTCGCCGCCACGCTCGCCCACGAATTGGCCCACAACTACGGACACCACGTGGCCCGGCGCATGATCCGGACCGCGCAGGCCCAGATGTTGGCCGATGCAGCTCTGCAGTCCTTGAATAACAAGGGCGATCTCGCTCGCCGTTTAGGCCTCGCCGGCGCGCAGTACGGCGTCGGTCTATTCGTCAACGCCTACAGCCGCTTCGAGGAAAAGGAGGCGGATCTCTACGGGGTCCACCTCCTTTACAACGCCGGCTTCAATCCCACTTGGATGTCCGAGATGTTCCTTCGTCTTGGCCGCGAAACCGCCCGCCAGCCGCCAAAATGGCTCAGCACCCATCCGCCCCACGAGGACCGTGCCAGCTACATCAGCGCCTATCTCGAAAAATTCCAGCTCAATAAAGAGCTGCAGGTCGACAGCGCCGACTTCCAGAATCTCCGCGCCCGCCTCGGTCTCCAGCAGACGCCAGTTCCGGTTGTTGCCGGGGCATACACACCGCCGTCCGGTGGTATGCCTTCTCTGCGTGGCGCCTCCGGCCCGTCAGTGCCCAACAATAACCAGCCCCGGAATCCGCCTCCGCCGACGCAGCCGCAAGCGCCGCCGAATAGCCCCGGAACGCCCAACGTCGACTCGCGCGGCTCTCTGATGCCACCGGCCGGTGGCGCGACTCCCCCAGCTCCCACCACCGCGTTACCGCCCACCGCTGAGCCTCTCTCCCTTCCCCCGCCGGTGCGGGACCCCGTGTCGCCACCCGCTCCGCCAACACAGCCGCCGGGACCGCCGCCCATCTCACCGCCCGCCGCCAGCGCCGGCGTCATCATCTGGTCCGGCCACCTGGAGAAGGGCGAAGTCTTCACCATCGACTCCAGCACGCCCAGCATCGGCCGCATGAGCGGTGGCCTGCCCGGAGCGCCCGTCCGCATCGACGTCGACGCCAAAGAGTTTGCGATTGTCGAGCCGCCCGCGCCCTCCAACGGCTGGAAGCGGCTCTCCTTGCGAAGCAAAAACAGACGCCACACCGTTATCACCGTCCAATGGAACTTACTCACAGGGGGAATACAATGAAATCCGTTCTTGGCCTGCTTCTGCTGGCCGCCGCCGCTTTGCCGGCCCAGCAGTTGATCCCGCAGGAAACCGAATTTCACGTCACGCTGCTCGGGCCACTGCACACCGACAGCAACAAGAAAGGGGACCGCGTCACCGCTACCGTCGTCACCCCCACCGCCTTCGCCGGTTCCATATTGGAGGGCAAAGTTACGCAGTCCAAGAGCAGCGGCAAGATCAAAGGAACGTCTGTCCTCAGCTTCAGCTTTGAAACTCTGAACTACCAGAACCGCGCCGTTCCGGTGACTTCCCAAATCAAATCCGTCATTAACGCCAAAGGCCAGCGCGATGTGGACGACGAAGGCCGCATCGTCACCCGCAAGAACAGCCTCGGCAAGCTGGCTATGATCACCGGCGCGGGCGCCGCCGTCGGCGCCCTGGTCGGTGGCGGCAAAGGGGCGGCCATCGGCGCCGGTGCCGGAGCAGCCGCCGCCATTCTATTCATTGAAGTCGGAACAGAGGGTGCCAGCGTCTCCTTTGCCGCCGGCACCGGTTTCATCCTCAGCGTCAAGGAACGGTAATGGCTCGCTGGGGCGTCCGCTGCTGGCTCCTGGTTCTGCTGGGTGCCACCGCCTTCGCCGCTCCTGCGGTGAAGATCTTCAAAGCCATGGAGGCCCGTCCGGTCACGGACTGGCGTACCTATGGCGCCAGTGCCTACTTGAACGAAGCCCTGCAGGCCTACGAGAAAGCGCCGTCGATGACAACCGCTCTCGGCGTCCTCCAGCACTTTCCGGAGTTGGCCGAAAACGATGCGATGCGCACCGAGATGCTTACCCAGCATGCGGAGATGTTCCTCTCCATCGACATTGCCAAGTACGAAATGGTGCTTCACACCGTGGAAGCGCTCGGCCGGGATGTCTCCTCAGCCGTTCGAACGGGCTCTTCGGCTCCCTGGTTCTTCGAGTTGGAAAAATGGGTCCGCTTGGGCCGTCGCGGTCCCCCGCCCAAAATGGACCCCGCCAAGCAGTTTAAAAGCGACGACGATATCACCGTGGTCCTCCGCATGGAGCGATTTCTCAACGCCAAGCCCGAGGTGGTTCTCGACAACGTTGAGAAGCTCAACGGCGACTTCGCCGCCGAAGTCTATCACCAGATCGCGCTCACTCAATTTGGCGTCGATCTGCATCCTGACAAGCTCAAAACCAACTTCCTTTCCCCCACCGCCGCCGAACAGATCATGGTGCGCACCCGCGGCCGCACCGGCCTGGATCGCTTTGCCTGGAATCTGAGCAACGAAGAAAAGTACAACAGTCTCCTCGCGGTCGAATTTCTCGAACTCCGCGCCTATGAGGCCGGGGTCGCAATCGATGTCAACTATGCCGGCGATACGTTTCGCTACGGCGTCCGCGCCATGGGCGATCCCAAAAAGCTCCCGCCGCAATTGAGCGAATTGAATCTGCTCGGCTTTATCGCCGACAACTACCGTCAGATTGACCTCCACGGCGGCGAGCTGTTCTATAAGTGCAAATACCTCGCCCGTCTGGTCCACACCTGGCGGAAGGCTCTCGGCGGCGGCTCGTTGAACCCCGCCTGGATCGCCGTCGCTGAGAGAGCCAACGCCGTCTACATCAACGCCGCGGCCGACCCCAAACAGCTCCCCAATTCGGAGGCCCTGCTCGCCGACGTCAATCGAACGTTGAAGGAGTTGATCCTCGGAATGAGCGAGAAGACCCTGCTCGGCTTAACCGAGTCCGTCGAATCCGCGCTAAAGCGCAGCGCCGCCCGCCGCATCGAAGCCAATCTTAGGGCTCTATCCGAAGGCCGCCGGGGCGATGTGAAATGGCAGCCCATGACTCTCGAGGAATTGAAGTCGGCCCCCGCCGAGGGTAACGAGCTGTCGATCACCCAGTGGCAGGAAATGCTCGCCGTCGCCCACGCCGACGTCGGCCCTGACCGTTTTAACGAAATCGTAAAACAAGCGATCGCGAAGCTGGAAAGTTCTCCCGGCGCCGGTCAGCAAACCCTCTTGAGAAGCACCATCATCGCCGATGCCCTCGGAGAGGCGAAGCAAGCCGCCACGCGCACCGTCGCCACCGCTGAACGCTACAAGCTTCTCCGGGCCCGGCTGGAGAGCAGCCTGCCCTCGGTCATCGCCCACGCCGACGCGCATGGCCTGATCAATCGCATTTTCGACGCGGAATCGAAGCGGTCCGTCCATCGCCTGGAGAACGGCGATGTGCGCCCCGTCGTCGTGGATATTGACACACCCGGCGGCGCCGTTCACGAAGCCAGGCTCGCCGAAGCCGCCGCCGAAGCCGGTGGCTATCCGGAGGGCGAAAGGAAGATGGCCCGGACTTTGCGCGAACTGGCCGAAGCCGCGGCCGCCGACAACAAATCCGCCGAGCTCAATAAATGGATCCGCGAATTCCGCGACTTGCATAAAACCGCCAATGCGCCCAAACGCGAGGCCACCGTGATCGGCCCGGACGGCAAGCCGGCCAAGCAAACCTGGACCGCGAGCGGCATCGCCTGGGGCAGTTGGATGCTGAAGACCCTTTTGAAGGGCGGCGAACTCTACGGCAAAGCCCAGGGCGGCAAGGCCGTATACGACAGTTTCACCACTTGGATGGGCGGCAATGCCGTTACCCCGGAGGAACAAGGACAACTCTTCTTCGGCATGCTCTTCGGCACCCTGGCCGCCAAGGATCTGCCTCAATCCTACGTCCAATGGAGAACCGGGCGGGAAGTAACGCGAGGCTCGCCGCTCGCGCTGGCGCAGGAGATCGTCACCGGAGGCAATGTCGCATTAATGGACTTCGATCCCGCCGCCAATAACGCCATCGCCTATGCCGCCCTGCAGGACCTGGGCTGCTGGTATCTGCCCGAAGCCTGCCCTGCCTTCCTCCTACTCGACATCGCCAAGTGGGGCTACAAAACCTATACGATCGCCGCGGAAAAATCGAATCTGGTGAATCTTCTCTTGCAGCGCGGCGTCTGGAAACCCGCCGCATTCAAGGATCTGGCGACGCTGAAACCGGGGCAGTTGCCGGAAATCACCGCGATACGCCTCCAGGGCCGCGGCAGTACCGGCGCGCCGGTGGATCTGCTGGAATTGGCGAAGCTCGCCACCTACGAAGGCGCCCAGATACCACGCTTGGCGCTCCTCACTGACGGCACCGAGTTCGACCCGCGCAAGGAACTCCAGAACCTCGGCTACGACACCGATCAGATGCTGACCGATCCCGTCTTCGCCGCCTCCGTCGACGCCATTCGCACCGGCTACGCCAAGACCAGTTGGCAGGGAATCTGGCGCGGGTATCTCAAGGACGATCCGAAAAACTGGACCCAGCCGGTCGTGCAGGCCATGGGCATCAAGATCGCCCGGCGCGAGGACGACACCAGCCCGCTTGCCAACCTGAAGGTCGAATTGCCTGCGATGCCGAAGGAGGTCGTGCGTGCCGGCGGCCGGAATGTGGTTACCCCGCCTGCCGGCGTGCGTGGCATGCGCGACGAAGCCAAACGGACGCTGGCCTGGCTAATCGCCGATTTTTGGCGTAAGCAGCAGCAACTGCTGGAAGGCCCGGTGCTGGACGCGGTCAAGGAAGCGGCGGCCCGGGAATGGCTGAAGAAACTTACCGCTGATGGCCTGGCCGGCGCCAAGTACGAGCTCATCTCAAAGGCCATCGCCGATATCGACACCGAAGTCGCCGCGATCGACAAAAAACTCTGGCCGCGTATTGCCGTCGCTGCCCGTCCCTTCCCCGGGCCCGCTTATGATCCCGTAAAAAACACACCCATCCTGGATACCTTTCGCGAGTCGACCGCCGCGCAGAGGAAAGTGCTAGCCGCCCTGGAGGCATCGTTGAAAGATTCGGCGGAAACGAACTTCGTGATCGTCTTGGACTATTCCGGCCGGGGCGGCGTTGGAACGGTTGACCGCGCGGCTGCGGAGAAGTACGTCAATGAATCGATCACCTCGATGCGCGAGACCGCAAAGAACATCGGTGACAACTATACCCTCGTCCACGGCCGCCTCGACCAGGTAAAGGCAATGGTTGTGTCCGCCAACCCCGCCGGCCTCAACGCCTGCTTCGAACCCTGGCATCTAGGGCTGCTCTCCAAGGGCGGTACCGCCTGGTCCCTCAACCGCTGGAATGGTAATCCCGACGCCAGCCGCGCCGCATCCTGGGCCGACAGGTATCGAACACGGGATGAAGAGGTGGCTGGCGCGCTGATCGGGAAATCCCGCATCGAACCCGGAACCGCGCTCGTCTATAACACCGGCGACTACACCGGCCTCGCCAGCCATCCCCTCTGGAATAAACTTCGCTTCCTGCGCTACGAAATACAGCGGCTGGAAGACGCCAAAGAGTTTGCCGACGTCCTCACTCCCGCCGACCTCAACTGCTTCTGGACCCGCATCACCGTGAAGGACAAGGAGCCTCCCAAGGCGCGCACCATCGACGGCGTCATCGAAGAACTCGAAGCTGAGTTCCGGCGGCTAACAACGGGCTCCGCCGATGTCTACCAAATCAGCCTCGCCCCGTCCGGCCCCGCCGGCGACACCTTCATCCAACAGCGCAAGCCCTTCGCCGCCGCCATCGACCCCAAACAAAGAAGCGCCTACGACAGCTTCCGCTGGTTTATCCGCCGCTGCGACGAAGAGCAGTATGAGAGCACCGCCGACACCAAAGAATCGACGGTTCAAATGGTGTTCCGCCGCGCCGGTGACTACTGCGTCAAGGTCAACGGCCTAGGCCGCGGTGACCTGACTATCGCTCAGAGCAAGGACTTCAAGCTCACCGTAAAGCCCATCTCCTTCACCGGCGAGGTTCTGCTTGCCGGCGACTATGATGGCTCGCCCATCGAACTCTATACCCTCGGAGAATGGGACCCGGATCCCGTCCCGCCCTCTATCTTTCGGGAATATTCGCTGCTCGAAAAGGAACCCATAATCACGGATTCCCGCGCCCGCGTCCAAGTCGCCGGTGTCACCTATACCAGCAACACATCCAAAACCGAATGGCTTCCCGATCGCGGTACGATACGCATCCTTACTCCGCTCAAGATCACAATTCCCTATAAAGTGACGGTCAAGGTGGAAGTGAAGGACCTCGCCGGCAAGGAGGTCAAAGGTTCCCAGATCTCCCTCTTCTCCGGTACGCAAAAGGTCGACGCCCCCAGCGGCACCGCCGAACTCTGGCTACTGGCAACTAACGGGCTGCGAGCTACCATCTCCTATCCCGCGTTCGGTCTGGAAGTCCAGGCCGGCAGCGCGGTCGGAACGCTCGAATCGCGCGCGATTACGCTCTCCGCCAAGCTCGACATGTTCGAAGCGGGCAGCTTCAAATTATCTGGAAATGTGGTCCCGGCGATTGCCACACAGAGAGCCGTGTGGGTGCAGGGCGAAGTGGAGTCCAATCTTGGCCGCGCGCCCATTGTGAATGGCCGCTATGAGCTCACCAACAAAGATCCCATCGTGCCTACAGCGTCCGTAACCCTCCGCGCTTTCTTGAAAGACGACAAGGGCAAGAATTGGCAATCAATGGGGCCGGCGGAGGTGGGGCGTGTTCCCACCATGACTCCCGTTCAAGCCCCTGACCTGAAGGTGGCGACAACCACGTCGATCTCCATCCGCCTCACCGACTGGGCCGGCAAACCGCTCCCCGCCCGCGCCGGCACCGTCAAACGCCGCGATGGCGAAGACTGGCCCGCCGTCGATTCGCTCTATATTGGCGAGTATCTCTTCTCCAAACCCGACGAAAAGATCGTGCTCGACGCCCGCGCTGCCGGCAGCATTCAGGGGCAATTGGAGATCACCGCCGCCCAGGCTGCAACCAATCCCATGCCCGTCCAGGATCTGCGCCTGCGCGCCTACTGGCCCGGCTCCATCCGTGTTCGCGGCGTCGTCTCCGCCGCCACACCACCCAACGGCTTCCCCCCGCCGCAGTCGGCCGCACTATCCGTTCGCGGCACCGGTGCCGGCGGCGTCAACGTAGGAAACCGCTACGATATCTCCCCCGCCGTTCTGATTCTGCCCGGCGAGGTCCTGCGTGTCGAGGCGAATGCCAACAGCGGGAATCTTCGTTTCTCCGCCGCGGCCAACCTCACCGCGCCGCTCACGCCCCCCGCCGCGTCGCCCCTGTACCTGGACGCCAATCTGCCCATGGCCCTCCTAAATCCGGAGGCCGCCGACCCTTGTCCCGGACTCCAGAATCAGGCCCGCGACGCCATGAACCGAAATGATATCCAACGCGCGCGGGACCTGGCCGCGCAACTGCAGGCCCGCAACTGTTACGCCGGCGATGTCACCGGCTATCTCACCGGCGTCGACAACGCCGGCAGGATCAACGGCCTACTGCCGCAAGCCGGCGCGGCCGTCCAAGACTGCGATTTTCGCCGTGCCAAACAGATCGCCGAAGAAATCCTGCGCGTCAATCCCAACAACGCCTGGGCCGCCGGCGCCATCGGCCAGCTTACTGCCTTGGCCACCGCCCAATCCCGCGTTGACGCCCTGCTCGGCCAGTTGCAGGGCGCATTGTCCACCCCCCCATTAGCCCGGCGCTACGCCAACGACGCCCGCCAAGCGGCCGGCGGCCAGCAGTGTTTGATCAGCCGCGTGGATCAGGCCGAAGCCCAAATTCCGAAGCAGTCTTCGACGTCCGATATTCTCTCAGCCGCCACCAACACCACCGGCACGCTGCCGCCGGAACAGCCGCCCGTGGTGAATCCTCCGAATCCGCCGGTGCGAAATCCCGGCGGCGGGAAGTGCACGATGGACGCCTCGTCCAATATCCGGCGTGCGGCTGCCGGCACGCCGGTAACCATTCGCGCCGCTCTCGCCTCCTACGGCGACGTCAGTGGCGCCAAACTCTTCACCCGCGGCGGTTGCGAGGGCGGCTGTCCCATGCGCGGCCGCGGTCCCGGAGTGTACGTCTACGAGACCCGCTTCGTCGGGCGGGACAACGACATTGATATTCGGCTCGCCGCGCATGACGCAAATGGGCAGGAACTGTGCCAGGGCTTTCTTACTCTTCACAGCGACGGAGTGAAACCGTGAAAATGTTCCTGTTGACGCTGCTCGCCGCCGCTGCCGTGCTCGCCGTCACCACGGCCCGCGGCCTCGTCCCCGGCAAAAGTACCATCGCCGACGCAAACCGCCAATTAGGCCCCGGCACGCCACAGGGCAACGGCCGGCAGGAGCACCGTCTCGCCGACAACACCGGCACCATGATCGTCACCGCCAATGGCGGCGGAATCATCGAAGAGATCGAATGGCGCTTCCGCGAACCGGTGGAGCGCAACGCCTTCCTCACAGCCATTTCGATGAACGGTCTCCAAGCCTCCGCCGTCCGCGATTCCGGCGGCAGCGCCGTCGAATACTTCGCCGGCCGCTACTCGCTGGCGTTGGTCCACACCGGCCCCGGGCTCGACAGCCAACTCGTTGCTGTGATCTACATGAGCCAGTCTCGAATAGACAGCATCCTCGGCATCGGCAGCGGCGGAGCCGCTCCGCCGCCGGCCACACCACCACCGGCCTACAATCCTCCCCCCACTCCTTCTCCCAGCGGCGATGTCCGCACCGGCTATAACCCCAAAGAGTGCGAAGACGTCTACGCCTGGTCCCGCCAGGCCCAAGTCGCCGCCGAAAAATCGAAGGATCGTAAACGCCGTCAGGACGTGCTAGAAATTCGCATTTTTTCGCAGCGCGGGGAATGTGAAGCCAGCCGGCGGCTAAAGAAGGAATACGAGCAGCGATACCCATGAATTCACGCCGTTTGCTCCTCCTGATCGCCACCGCCGGACTGCTGGTTCCGCAGCAGGAACGCATGACCCCCATCGAACCGCCGCCCCCGGGCAATCCCGCGCAGTATTGGGGCGGCAGTTGGGTGCGCAAGCCCTTCGCCTTGCCCAAGAGTCCCATCGACCAGGAGCAGCAGAATGGAAGTACCAACGCCTACAAGGTACACCGGCACTGGGAGATCGACGCGGTATCCTCAAACGCCATACGGATTCAATTCCGGCTGAGCAGCAGCGGCCCCGGCAACCCATACCCGGGAATAGTAAACTCCGACGTCAGCTACGCCTGCATCTACACGTTCAACGGCATGGACTCTCCCATCAATCTCCCGCCCGACCAGTATAAAGACGTCACCTATAGCGTCACCGCGTCCTCCGGCGATCCCAAGAAAGAATGTTCGCTGAAGGACCCCAGGACGATGATGGGCGAGACGGGATATGTCCGCTCCAACTCCGTCACTGGCCCCGGCGCCCGCACCTACGTTGTCTCAACGCAATTTCGTCCGGAGGCCTACACCTCTTCCGGCTTAAAGCCAACAAAGTCAATGGAATTCAGCCTCGGGTTTAAGTTCAACCTATTTCCGGATTATCCGCAGGTTATTAAACTGGAATGGGAATGGAGGCGCGATCCGTCCCAGCAGAAAACCCTCGGCAGCTACTCCGGCGCCACGCCTCCGACACCGCCCGGAGGACGGCCCATTCCCGGCGAAATGGGCCGTCCCGGCGGCACCGGCGGCCAGCAGGAGAATGACGACTGCACCGCCGTCTGTCCCAATACCCGCATCAGCCTGCTCTGTGTCGACAGCGACGACTCCAACCCCGGCGCCGCCATCTCCGATGCTTGCAAACGCTGCCGCGAAAACAACAAATGCGGCGAAGAAGCGGCCGTCCTCCTCAATCCCAAGCCCGGCGGAAAGCTGCAGGACGTGAAAGTGCCATGGGAATGGTCCAAGGGCGGAAACCTCGCCCAGGACACGCAACTGGAAGTGAAGAACGGTGCAACCGGCGCCACGCTCTACGCAGGCCCCTGGGGAAAATCGACATCAGCCACCATCGAGGTGCCCGCCAACGCGGCCCTCACCGCCACCGTGCGCACACGCTTCCAATCGGGAAGAACAAAAGAACGCAATTATGTCTTTCAGACCGAAGAGGAAGCCGGACTGAGCCCCGCGTTCATGGCGCCGAACACCGACGTCCAGGGCCAGTACTATCGGACCCAGGGCGCGCCAAGTGCCGACTCCTGCCGCCTGCAATGCGTCGGCGACAAGAACTGCAAAGCTTATACCTATCGGCAGCCCGCCGCGTCGTGCGAACTCAAATCCACCGCGCTCTCGAAATCCATCGACAACTGCTGTGTCTCCGGAATGCGCGGAAGTCTGGCGGCCCTGCCACTCGCCGGCAGTAATCAGCCGCCGCCACCCAACCGCTATCCTCCCCAACCGCCCACCCTCCCCCCGCCGCGCGTGATTACTCTCCCGCCCGCGCCGCCCGGACTACCCCGGCAGGCGAGGGCCTTCAAGATAGTACCGTCAAGAGTCTGGAGCGACACCGGCATTGACGTCCAGCCCGGCATGGAGTTGCGTATCACCGCCAGCGGGACCGTAGAACTGGGCGGTGGAGTCGTCGCCGGTCCGGCCGGTACCAACACGCCACCCGCCGGCCGCCTCCCCGTGCCCGACGCCCCGCCCGGAGCGCTGATCGCCAAACTCGTCTACCGCACCGGCGGCGAGTCCGGCGTCGTCATCGTCGGAACGCAGAACACGCTAACCGTCGAGGCCGGCGAGTTCGGCCGCCTGCTGCTTGGCGTCAACGACGACCGGCCGGAAGACAATCGCGGGGAATTCGTCGTCCGGATTAACTGGTAGCGCAAGAGACTATTCAATCAACGCCTGCTCCAACGTCTGTCGTTCTCGGAAACCTCATCTTGAGGTCTGATCGGGCGGGATCCAGGGCCTTTGGGGATTCTTGAGGGAGAGCCTTTGGACTTCACTCGCCCCGCGTCGTCGGCTGATAATGCCCCGTACCACGCTTCACAGACGGCGGCCGCGGTGACCGCCAAGAGGCGCGCGCAGGGGCCCCGGCCAATGCGGATGGAATTGCGCCGAAGATGCCTTTATGCGGCGCGCCGCGCGTACCGATGATGCGGTCCGCCGACTTCCGGCATGGAAACAACCCGCCCCATGTCTGCGGGTTGGATCGGGCGAGGTTCCGGCGTGTCCTTCTCCAGTCCCAGGTGCGTCCGGCTCCAATGATAATAGTCCAAGAAACGCCGCAGGTGACGGTACAAGCTCCATTCGCCGAACACGATGACGTGGTCCAGGCACTCGCGGCGAATGGTGCCGATGACGCGTTCGACATAAGCTCGTTGCCAGGGGGGAACGCGGTGGCGACAGCACCTGTTTGATCCCCACGGCTTTCAGTTGATCCACGAGATCTTTCCCGAAGATCAGCTCGCGATCACGTAGCAAATAGCGGGGCGCGGTGTCCCCGGGAAAGGCTTCCCGGAGTTGCTGCGCGGTCCACTCCGCAGTGAGATGAGCGGTCACGGCAAAGTGGAGAATCCGGCGGCGGTCGTGTGCCAGCACCAGAAACACAACAGAACCTGGAAACGGATCGTCGGCACCGTATAGAAGTCCACCGAAAACACGGTCTTCACGTGATCGTCGAGGAAGGTCCGCCAAGTCTGCGATGGCGGCTTGCGGAGGCGGGCCATATACTTGCTGGCGCTCGTCTCGCCGACGGCAAAACCAGGCTTGAGCAGTTCGCCATGAATCCGGGGTGCGCCGCAGAGAGGGTTTTCGCGGCTCATCGCACGAATCAAGGATCGGACGTCCGCCGGGACCGCTGGTCGCCCCTGCTTTCCCCGTCTAATTTGCCATGTCCAGAACAGGCCGAAGCCCTTGCGATGCCAACCGATCACCGTTGCCGGCCTCATCATTACAGAACTCGGCTACCAATCCTCCCAGACCGCCGACAACCAGGCCCCAAGGAACCGATCAGCGGCCGTCAGCTTCGGTCGTTTCACAGACCGTTGCAATACGCTGAGTTGGTGACGCAGGGCAAGAATGTCGAGCTGAAGCGCCGCGCGATTGCGAAAGGAAGCCAAGAAGGCCGCCGCCAACGCCACCAGCGGAGGCGAACATGGGAATCGAAGGAAGAAAGGCCCCGCCCGATTTATCAACAACTTCGAGATTTGCGAGAACCACAGTCATCCGTTTCGAACGCAGGTGACGACGGTAATGTGACTGGCAGTTCGGATTTTGGGAATTTTTGCGTGGGAGGACCGTGGCTGGCGGATGCGCCGATTGAAAAGTGGCCACATTAGCAATGATCGATGAAGTCGAGGATATTCCCTCCATGACGATGTTCAAGCGCAATTCCGAAGGCTTTTTGAAACACATGCAAAAGACTGGCAGGCCACTTGATTTGACGGGGAATGGGAAGGCCGAGGCGGTGGTCCAGGATGCTACTTTCTACCGGGAAGGTGCGGAGCGTTTGGAGAACGTGGCGAGCGTTCGGCGGGGCCTCGACGAAGCAAGACTGGGGTTGGGCCGACCGTTTGACGAGGTGTTTGACGAGCTGGAACGCGAAGCCAAACAGGAGTCCCGAGGCGGCGGTGGAATTCCGGGTGTAATCGCCGGCGAAGACGGTGGCCGACCTATTCCATTCCCGAAGTCGACAATCGCCGCCGGGAGCGCTGCGGCATCGCTGGCGGCAACGATTTGGGGAAGGAACTCTGGAGGAACAAACTGGAGGAGTTGACCGATAATGGGGCTGTGGGCAGTTCCTACGGGAGGGACACGATGGGCGTGGCACAAAGATGGAAGATGAGGGTCCCGGCAAAGACTGCGGTGGTGGGGATTTGGCTGGCGGTGGCGGGGGGATTGGCGGGGCAGGGGTTGTTCACGTTTGAGACGGGGGAGGAGTTGGCGGCGCTGCGGCCGGGCAATGCGCGGGCGGCGGTTTGCGGGGAGGGCGTAACGGAAGGGGAACGGGCGCTGTGCGTCGACTTTCAGGTGGCGCAGTGGCCGCAGATTCTGTTCCGGCCGGCCGTTCCTTTTGACTTCCGCGGGACGGGGGAGTTGGCCGTCGACATCACCAACCCGGGGGAAGAAGCCGTTACGTTCCGGATCCGCATTGACGACGACCTGCGCGCGGATGGGACCCGGTACTGCCGAACGGCTTTGGGAACCGTGGCGGCGGGGGCGACGGGGACTTTTGCGTTCCGGTTCGACACCAATGGCCCGATGGCGTGGGGCATGCGGGGACTGCCGACGCACGGGGGGAGCACGGCGATGACGGAGGGGACACCGACGTGGAACCTGGAGTTTTCGCATATTGTGCAGTTTCAGATCTTCCTGAGTTCACCGGCACGGCCGGTGCGGCTGGTGGTGGACAACATCCGGTTACGGGAGCAGGTGTCGCTCGACGGAATCACGGACCGGTTCGGGCAGTACAGCCAAGCCGAATGGCCGGGGAAACTGGGATCGGAAGAGGAGTTTGCGACGCGGCGGGAGGCCGATGCGGCGGACCGGGAGGCGCATCCGGTGCCGGCGGACCGGGACCGGTTCGGGGGTTGGACCGAGGGTCCGCGGCTGGCGGGGACGGGGTTTTTCCGAACCGAGAAAGTGGAAGGGAAATGGTGGCTGGTGACGCCGGAGGGGACGCTGTTTTTCTCCGTGGGACCGACCGGAGTGCGCACCGGGGACACCACGTTCACAACCGGGCGGGAACGGATGTTCCAATGGCTGCCGGAGGAGGGCGATGCGTTGCGAAGACACACCTCCTATGTGACCGGGGCGGTGCAGGGTCCGATCCGGGAAGGGCGGGCAATGAACTTCTACGGTGCCAACCTGGAGCGGCGATATGGCACCGATTTTTTTGGGGCCTGGGCGGAGACGGCGCTGGCGCGCCTGGGGTCGTGGGGATTCAACACGATTGCCAACTGGTCCGACGACCGGCTGTTTGGGCGGGGCGTGCCCTATGTGATCCCGGGCGGGATTTCCGGGACACACAACCGGATTCCGACCGGCAATGGGAACACGATTCACGACCCGTTCGATGAGCGTTTTGCGGGAAACGTGCGGACGAGTTTGCGGGCGCAGGCGCAGCGGTACCGGGACGATCCGTTCTGCCTGGGCTGGTTTGTGGACAATGAGCTGAGTTGGGGAACGAACACGGCGGTGGCGACGGGGGCGCTTTCGCAAGCGCTGGGAGTTTCGCCGGCGCGGCGGGCGCTGGTGGCGGAGTTGCGGGAGAAGTACGGGGACATTGCGCGGCTGAATGCGGCGTGGGGGACGGCGTTCGGGAGTTTCGATGGCGTGGCCTTGCCGGGAACACTGAACGAAAATGTGCGGGGAGACTTTGCGGCGTTTGCGCGGCTGCATGCGCAGGCGTATTTCCGGACGGTGCGGGAGCAGTTGCGGACGGAGGACCCGAACCACCTTTACCTGGGCGTGCGGTTTGCGGGATCGGCGACGGCGGAAGTTGCTGCGGCGTGCGCGGAATACTGCGACGTGTTGAGCTACAACATTTACCAGCGGCGCGTTGAGCCGGGGCGATGGAACTTTCTGAACGCCTACGACAAGCCGGCGATCATCGGGGAGTTTCACTTCGGGGCACTGGACCGAGGGATGCTGCACACGGGACTGGTAGCGACGGGGAGCCAAGGGGAGCGTGCAGCGGCGTATGCGGAGTATGTGCGGTCCGCCCTGTTACATCCGGCCTTTGTGGGGGCGCACTGGTTTCAGTGGGCGGACCAACCGCTGACGGGACGGACGCGGGACGGGGAGAACTACAACATCGGGCTGGTGACGATCGTGGATGAGGGGTATGCGGAGATGATTGAGAAGGCGCGGGAGGTGCACGGGGCGGCGTACTGGCTGCGGTGGATGGGAGAGCCCTAGAGCGGAGAGGGTTGCGAGACTTTAACTTTTCAACGTAAAGTGGTTTATGTGAAGAAATCAACGATTGCCGGCGGGATGTTGGCGGTAGTGCTGGGACTAGCGGCGATTGTGGGCGGGTACCGGGTGTTTACGGGCCGGACGCTGGGCGGAGGCGCCCCGTTGCCGAGCGGGGCCGAGGAGGAGGAGGCGCATCCGAGTTGCCTTTACGGGCGGATTCAGACGATTGATGGGGTGAGCTATGAGGGGCGGTTGCGATGGGGCGGCGGGCAGGAGGCGTTCTGGGGCGACTACTTTAACGGGGCGAAGAAAGAGAATCCATGGGTGGCGCTGGTGCCGGCGGGGCGACTGCCGAAGGAACGCGGGGGATTCGAGATCTTCGGCCTGCAGATCGGCGAGCGGGAGAAGACGGCGGACCTCGGGCGCCTGTTCATGACGCGGTTTGGGGACATTGCGCGGATTGAGGCGGACGGGCGGGATGTGCGGGTGACGTTGAAGAGCGGAACGGCGATTGCGTTACAGCGATCGGAGGCGAGCGACTTCGACGATGGGGTGCGGGTGTGGGACCGGGCGCGGGGGATGGCGGATCTGGACAGTTTGCGGATACGGGTGATTGAGTTGCTGGCGGCACCGAAGGGCGGGGCGGCGCCGGACCGGCTATACGGGACGGTGCGGACCGCGGACGGCAGTTTTACGGGTTTTTTGCAGTGGAACCGGGAGGCGAGCCAGGGGTCGGATGAGTTGCGGGACGGGGAGAAGAAGTTGCGGTTCGACGCGATCCGGTCGATTGCGCGAGGCGCGGGGGAGGGATGCGTGGTGACGATGCTGGATGGGAGCAAGGTGACGCTGGAGGGAGGGCGAGCCGAGAGGGGGATCTATGTGGACGATGCGCGGTACGGGCGGGTGCTGGTGTCGTGGAAGGCGTTTGGCTCCCTGGACTTCAGTGCCGGCGGGAGCGGGCCAGGGTATGACGATTTCCCGGCGGGGAAAGCGCTGGCGGGGACGGTGACGACGCAAGCCGGACAACAGTTGACGGGGCGACTGGTGTTCGACCTGGACGAGAGCGAGACGACCGATACGCTGGACGCGCCGTGGAAGGGGGTGGACTATACGCTGCCGTTTGGGTTGGTCGGTTCGGTTGTGTTGGCGGGGAACGAGCGGGCGGCGGTGACGTTGCAGAGCGGGGAGAAACTGGAGTTGGAGCTTGCCGGGGATTTGGGCGGGCGGAATGCGGGGATGCTTGTTTTTGTGGGCGGGGGCCAGAAGGCGGAGTATGTGGCGTGGGGGGAGGTGCGAGAGATTGCGTTTGCGGGGGCCGGTAGGGGGCGGTGAGGGGGGCGGAGCGATCAAGAAATGCGGAGAGCGGCCAGGGGGATGACGGCCAACTCGGCACTGTTGTTGTTGCCGCGGCGGCCGCCGCTGTTGGAGTAACCGACATAGAGGTGGCCTTTGTACTCCACCGCGTAGGGATAGGCGAGGCGGGCTCCGGGGTGTGATTCGCTGGCCGTATGTTCGGCATTGCGAATGCGAAACACCTTGCTGAACAGGGAGTGGCCGGGGCGGGTGACGGCGATGGTCAAGGGAGCACGCTGCCCTTTGGTGCCGGCGGTTGTTGTGCAGATGAGATAGCGCTGGCGCGTGCTGAGGGTTCCGGCGTAGGGCTTTGCAGTGGCCATGGGGAGATTGGCGGGGCGCATGGGGGTCCAGGTGCGGCCTCCGTCGGTGCTGCGGGAGAGGAGGGCGAGGGCCTCGCCGCCGTAGCGGGCGATGTTCCACACTTCGTTGCCCTGGACTATGACCGTCGATTCGCCCCACATTGTTTTGAGGGCGGGATCGCGGGGGATGACGATGTGGTCCCACCGGGTGAAGTCGTCGCCGTGGCTAATGGCGACAGCCGCCGGTTCGCCGTTGCCGACATCGAAGCCGGCCATGATCCAGTTGCCGTTGCGCATGGGGAGTGGCTCCTGCATGGGCCAGAAGCCGTCGCGGACGATGACGCCGCGGGGTTGCCAGACATTGCTTTTCTCGTCGAGCAGGTAGGCACGGGTATGCACCTTGGACCGGACGCCGGAGAAGGCACCGAGGAAGGCCCAGAGTTTGCCGCGACGGGAGAGGAACGAACCGTGGCTGACGGCCACTTCCGGGGTTCCTTTGTCCATGTCGAAGACGGGGCTCCAGGATTTGCCGGCATCCTCGCTGACGCGCCAGCGGGCCTCTTCGCCGGTGGTGTTTTCCGGATTTTTGTTGTGCGCGAACGAGGCGTAGAGCTTGCCCTTGTGCCAGACCAAGGCGACGCCGTGGAGGAATCCGTAGCCGCCGTCGCGTTCGGGTTCAAAGGGTTTGATGACCGAGAAGCGGAGGCCGGGAAGTTCGGGGAGACCGGCGGCATCGGGCAACGGGGCGGAGGGATCCCAGAGTTGGGGCGGGGCTGATTGGCCCGATGCGCTGCAGGCGGCGGAGGCGAGCAGGGTTCTGCGTGTGATGGTGCGGGTGAAGATGTGAGCCTCCCTTCGCGGTGCATCCGGCATGGGCGGCCGGCGCCGGCCATGGTACCAAATGCGGGGGCTCGGGGGCAGAGCGCCCCGGAGTTTGCTGCGGGATTGCAGGGAGACCCGTTCGGTAAGGGAAGGGTTTCCGGACGAGCGAGGTCTAGGGAATGGCCCAGCCTCCCACCGGCTTCCACGAACTGGCTTGCAACGCCAGCGTCTCCACGGCGGTCCAGACGACCTTTATGCCGTTGAAGCCGCTTTTGAAAAGTCCGCCGAGCTGGAAGGCGAAGTGCCGGCCCGGGGCGAAGGACGTTTTGGTGAGGACGGACGAGCGCCCCATTTGGGGAAGGGCTGATAGGATTGAGGCTGCGGGCAACTCCGCGGCAGGTATGGGGAGAAGATTGTTGTTGATTGTCCTTGAGGTACGCGGGGCGGGCGGGCGATGATTGCTGGGCTGGTGGCGGGGGCGCGGTTCTTCGGGTCCCTTCCCGGGTACTTTCGGCGGCGGGTGGGGCCGGCGGAGGCGCGGGTGATGATTCGCGAGGGACTGGCGCGGCGGGGAGAACGGTGGCTCGACCGGTTGCAGGCGGATGTCTTCCAGAGGCCGGGGAGTCCTTATGCGCGGCTGATGACGTACGCCGGGTGTGAGTATGGGGACCTGGCGGCGGGGGTGAAGGCCGATGGGGTGGAGGCGGTGCTCGGGAAACTGCTGCGGGCGGGGGTCTATTTGAGCGGGGACGAGTTCAAGGGGCGGTCGGAGGTGCGGCGGGGAGGAGCGTTCCGGATGGAACTCACGCCGGAGCAACTCCGTTCGCCGCGGGCGGCGTATCACCTGCCGGCATCGACCGGAGGAAGCCGAAGCGGGGGGACGCCGGTCCTGATCGACCTGCGGTTTGTGCGGAAGTGCGCGGCGAACTGCCTGGTGTGCCTGGATGCATGGGGCGGGAGCGAGTGGGTACGAGCCGACTGGGAGACGCCGGGGGCGGGGGCTCGATTCCGTTTGACGAAGTTCGGGATGTTTGGCGGCGAGCCGCCGCGGGCGTGGTTTACGCAGATTGATCCGGACGATCCGTTGCTGCCGCCGATTGTGAAATGGAACTCGCGGGCGATGCGATGGTCGAGCTGGCTGGCGGGATGGCCGCTCCCGGGGCCGGTGGCGTGTCCGCTGGACAATCCCGAGCCGGTGGTGCGATGGATGGAGGAGATGTTGCGAAGCGGGGAAACACCGATGGTGTTCACGTTTCCCGGTTCCGCGGTGCGGGCTTGCACGTTCGCCATGGAGCGCGGGATTTCGATCGCCGGGGGAAGGTTTCTGGTGGCCGGAGAGCCGACGACGGAGGCCCGGGTGTCGACGGTACGGCGGTCCGGGTGCGAGGTAATTCCGCGGTATGGATCCGTGGAGTGCGGGGCGATTGGCTATGGCTGTCCGCGGGGGGAGCATGCGGACGACGTACATGTTCAAGAGCAGATGCACGGGCTGATTCAGGCGGGGAGAGAGGCCGCGGCGTTGGGCGTGGTTCCGGAGGCGCTGTTCATCAGCAGCCTGGACCGCTACTCCCCGTTTCTGATGCTGAACGTGTCGATGGGGGATCAGGCGGCGATGACGCGGCGGCGGTGCGGTTGCCCGTTGGGGGAGTTGGGATTGGAGACCCATCTGCACGACATACGGAGTTTCGAGAAACTGACGGCGGGAGGAGTGACATTTGCGGCCGGCGACGTGATCCCGCTGCTGGAGAGCGTACTGCCGGAGTGTTTTGGGGGAACGGCGACGGACTATCAACTGGTAGAGGAAGAGACGGTGGCAGGGGAACCGGCGCTGATTCTGCGGATGAATCCGACAGTGGGCCCGGTGGACGGGGAGCGGGTGCGGGCGGTGTTCTTGGAACGACTGGGCGAGGCATCGGTAGCGGCGGCAGCGATGGCACGGATGTGGAAGGACTCCGGAACACTGCGGGTGGTACAGGAGGCGCCGGTGGTTTCGCAGGCAGGCAAGATTCTGCATCTACACGTCCGACGCAAGGGTTGAGCGGGGGCGGAGCCGAGTCCACCCCCCGGGAAGGGATTAGGGGACGAGGGAAGAGCAGGCGGCGCGGAAGGGTTGGGCGCCGAGAGACTGCCACTTGGCAACGGTGCGAGAGAGGGGACTCCAGAGGATGCGGGGATTGGCGCCGAGGCGGTCGAGTTCGGCGGCGACGCGGCGAATGGTTTCGGCCGAGAGGCGGCCCTGATTGATCATGTAGTTGGCGGTGTAGAAGCCGTTGGGATCGAGATGGCGGGCGGCAAGGAAGGCGTCGACGCCGGCGGGGCCGGTTTCTTCGAAGTCGCTTTTGCAGCCGGAGCCGATATAGATGAGGCGCTGGGCGTCGGAGTGGGTGGTGAAGCTGGCTTTGTCCTTGGGACGCCAAAGGCCGTAGGACTCTTCTTCGGGTCCCTGGTGGTTGGCGGTGGCGGCGCCCCAGAGGATGGCGGGCTGCCAGAAGTAGGAGGGGAATTTGACGCCGTATTCGCCGTTGATGTGTTGTTCCCAGCCCTGGGGGTTTTCGACCGGGTAGTAGAGGAAACCGCCGACGACGGAGGGGGTGGGGACGCCGGCGATGCGCTGGTGGAGATAGGCGACGTCGGCATAGTTGTAGGTGGACTCGTGGGCGTGGGGATTGAGTTCGAATCCCAAATCTTCGGCGAGCCAGCGGAGGATGTTTTTGTTGTTGGTACTGGCAGTGACCGAAGGGGTGTCGTACTTTTCGACGGCGAGGAGGAAGTTCCAATCGGATTGGAAGTTCCAGGCGGCGCCTTTGGCCTTGATGGTGAGGGCGAGTTGGCGGACGAGTTCGCGGTTTTGGAGGTAGAAGGTTTGGTTGGTGGCGTAGTTGGCCTGGCGCCAGCCGCCCTCCTCGTTATGGCTGACGATGGTCAGATGGAGGGCAGGCTGGGCGGGCAAAGACAAAGCTATCGCGGCGACCGCGAAGGCGGTGCATAAGGGGTAGCGCATAGGGTTCTCCGAGGTATGAGGTGAATCTAGTTTTGTCGCGCGACATACAGGTAAACCCAGGGAGACAGAGAAAAGTTTTGAAGAAAAGGGCCTTAGGGGATCTGGTATGATTCCGGCGTGGCAAACACAGCACCGGCAGTGACGGTTGCACCGCGGCATAGCCTGCTGGTGCGGGTGACGCACTGGATTAGCGCACTATGCTTTGCGGCGCTGCTGGTGAGCGGGTTGGAACTGGTGGTTTCGCACCCGCGGTTTTACTGGGGGGAAGACGGGAATGCGCTGACGCCGTCGCTGTTCGACATTCCGATTCCGGCGTCGCGGCCCTATGTGAAGACCGGCTACAACTTTGTGTTGCCGGACCAGAATGGGTGGAGCCGTTCGCTGCATTTCCAGACGACGTGGATTGTGGTTTTTACGGGGCTGCTTTACGCGGCCTTCAGCCTGCGCTCCGGGCATCTGCAGCGGAACCTGCTGCCGCCGCGCGGGGGGGTGGAGGCGGAGGGCTACAACCGGCTACAGAGGGCGACGTACCTGTTTGTGGTGTACGGGCTGTTTCCGTTGATGATCTGGACCGGGCTGGCGATGTCACCGGCGATTACGGCGGTGTTTCCGTTTCTGGTGGAGGCAATGGGGGGGCATCAGTCGGCGCGGACGATCCACTTTTTCGCGACGCTGGCGCTGGTGGTGTTTGCGGTGGGGCATGTGGTGATGGTGTACCGGACCGGGTTCCGGGAGTTGGTGGGGGCGATGATCACGGGGCGGGCGGGAGCAGGAAAGGACAGGTCATGAAACAGGCGTCGCGAAGGAAGTTGCTGGCAGGGGTAGCGGGGTTTGGCGGAGTGGCGCTGGCGGCGCGGATGGCCGGAGAGCACGGGTTGGTGCCGCCGGACGCGGGGGGAGTCTATGGCCTGGGGCATACGCTGACGTATGCCGGGCAGCGGTTGCTGATGGGGAATGCGAACGCGCGGGAGTTTTCGCGGAGCCAGATATCGGCAATTCCGCATCCATCGACGAAGGTGCCGAAGGGGGAGGCGTTTGCGCGATTGCGGGCGGACGGGTTTCGGGATTGGACGCTGCAGGTGGACGGGATGGTGAGCCGGCCGGGGACGCTTTCGATGGCGGATATCCGGAACTACCCGGTGCGGAGCCAGATTACGCAGTTGATTTGTGAAGAAGGGTGGTCGTACATCGCGGAGTGGACCGGGGTACCGCTGGCGCACGTACTGGAAGTGGCAGGGATGCAGGCGGGGGCGCGGTTTGTGATCTACAAATCGATGGATGGGTGGGTAAACGCGGTGGATATGGACGACGCGCTGCATCCGCAGACGCTGGTGACCTATGCGATGAATGGCGGGGAGTTGCCGGTGGGGCATGGGGGACCGCTGCGATTGCGGGTGCCGCGGCAGCTAGGGTACAAGAGTTTGAAGTTTCTGGAGAAGATCACGGTGACGGATGAATTGAAGGGATGGAGGCGTTCAAGTTACTCGTGGTATGCGGGGATTTGAAGGGGTTTGTGACAGACTTGGAACCGGGACTTTTCCCGGCAGAGGAGATGGGATGCGGCTGGTAGCGGTGATGGTTTTGGGGATGGCGTTGGGCGGGGACAGGGCGGCGGCGAAGGTGCTGTTCCGGGCGGATTTTGAGACGGGGGACTTGAGCCAGTGGAGCCAGACGGGGACACGGGGACAGAATGCGACGCCGCGGAATGTGCAGGTGGTGAGCGACATCGTCCACGAGGGAAAGTACGCGGGGAAGTTTACGATTCACCCCGATGACGTGTTCAATGACCGGCAGTTGCGGGTGCAGGTGGGAGGGCCGCGGGTGACCGTGGAGGAGGGCTCGGACACCTACATGTCTTTTTCGCTGTACATGGCCGAGGCGCCGAAGGACCGGGACAACTTCTTCTACTGGGAAGGTAATCCGCCGCCACGGTACAACAACGTGATGACGTGGTGGGTAGAGCCGCGGGAAGGGGGCGGGACGGCGATCCGGTATGGGACGGGGAACCTGGGGAGGAACGGGACGGAGTGGGACGGGGAGTTCACTACGGGCAAGTGGCACCACCTGGCGATGCATATTCACTGGTCCGAAGACGGTACGAAAGGGGCGACGCGATTGTGGTTCGACGGGAAGCTGGTGCTGGATAAAAAGTTGAAAACCAAAGGGGCGGAGGCGGTGTACTTCTGCCAGCCGGGGATTCACCGGAGCCCGCACAAGGCGTCGGTGGACACGATCTATTTCGACAACTTCATTCTGGCCGATACTCTGGAAGAGGTTCTACCGAAGTAGGCGGAATGCGGCCATTTCCTGGCCGTTGCGGACGAGAAGCACGTCGCCGGCGAGGACGGGGTGGTTCCAGGTTTTGCCTTCGATGGCGGGGCGGCGGGCGAGTTCGGTGAACTGCTCGGGGACAGCGGAGACGAGGGCGAGTTCGCCTTCTTCGGAGAGGACGAGGAGGGCGTCCTGCGCGGGGAGGAGGAGGAACTGGCCCTGGCCATAGCGGCCGCCTTTCCATTTGCGCTGGCCGGAGGCGAGGTCGATGCAGGAGAGGATACGGCCGTCGAAACCGTAGGCGTGGCCTTTGTGGACGGCGAAGTCGTTGAAGTAGGGTTTGAGGCCGTTGGAGGTCCAGCGTTCCTCGATGGTCCAGGAAGAGGGGCCGGGTTTGGCGGAGAGGCGGCGGAGGCCGCTGGATTCACTGACGGAGAGGAGGATGTCGCCATCGGGGGTTAGGGCGGGTTGGACGATGGGGTACCCCTTCCAGAGGTGCTGCCAGAGTTGGGCACCGGTGGCGGGATTGTAGGAAGAGAGGCCCTGGGAAGAGGCGAGGAGGATTTGGGGGATGCCGGAGAGGGTGGCCGGGGCGGGGGAACTGTAGCTGACGCCGGCGGAGGGGGTCTTCCAGAGGAGTTTGCCGGAGTCGAGTTGGTAGGCGACGAGGGTGCCGGAGGCGGCGACGATAAGGGAGTCGCCGAGGACGAGGGGCGAGCTGGAGAAGCCCCATTCGGGAAGTTTGGCGCCGGAATCGGTGGCGGCATTGCGGGACCAGAGGGTGGCGCCGGTGCGGGCGTCGAGGGCATTGACGATGCCGGTGGCGCCGTGGGTAAAGACGCGGCCGTTGTGGAGAGTGGGTGTGGCACGGGGGCCGGCGCCGGCGTTGGATTCCCAGAAGCGGGCGCGGTCCTTGTGGATCCAGACGGGCTTGCCGGAGGAGAGGCTGTAGCAGGAGACGAGTTCGTCGTCGCCGCGCTGTTCCTGGGTGAAGAAGAGATCACCGGCGACGGAGAAGGAAGACCAACCGGGGCCGATGGGGCGGCGCCAGAGTTCGGCGGGGGGATGGGCGGACCAATCGGTGAGGATGGCGGGGGAAGAGACGGCGCCGTCGCGGGCGGGGCCGCGGAAGCCTGGCCAGATGGGGGTGGGAAGGGGGGGCGGGGCGGATTTCACGGGGTCGGGAGATTTGGGCTCCGCGGCGGGCGGAGGGGGAAGCGGAAGCGGGAGGGCGGGGGCGGCGGCGAGGAGGCGATCTTCCGGTGTGGGGGCCCAGCGCCAGGTGAGTTCATTGGTAAAGCCGCTATCGAGGCCGCCGGTGCGGAGGAGGGTCCACGGGAGGAGGGAGAGGAAGAGGGCGGCAAGGAGGGAAGCCCAGCGGAGGGCCGGGGAGAGAGGGCGGGAAAGGGCGGCCCAGCCGACGAAAGCGAGGCAGAGGAAAGGGGTGGAGAGGATGACCAGGAGCAGGCCCTGGGCGCCGGTGGCGATGGAGACGTGGGTAAATCGGGAGGCGAGATAGACGGCGGCGATGGCGAGGGGGACGGCGCCGAAGCGTTCCGGGCGGGGGGCGCGGCTGAAGAAGAGCCACCAGAGGATGAGGGCTGGGGCGCAGGCGAGGCCACCGAGGAGGCCGTAGAGGAGGGCATCCGGGGCGAGGAGAGGGAGCAGATAGCGGAGGAGGAAGAGGAGGGAGACGAGGGCGACGCCGGGCCAGAGGCGGAGAGAGGGCGCGGCGAGAGTGGTCATGTGGAGAGGGTACGCGAAATGGGCCGGTTTTGTTCCTGTAGATTCTGGCCGGCAGGGGCAAGAACTTGAAAGCCGGAGGAGGCGGTGGGAAAAGCCACCGGCGCGCGGAGACCGGGGTGGGGCGACGCTGCGCTACACTTTGGGGATTCAACGGGTACCATGAACAAACTACACGCCGGGGTGCGTGCGGCTCGCCTATTTGCCGCGGGACTATTGCTGCTTATGCCAGGGTGGGGGCAATCCACCGACGCCTCGTTGACCGGGATGGTGATGGACCCGTCGGCGGCGGCGGTCGGGGAGGCGGCGGTGACGATGACGAACACGCGGACGGGCGTGGTGACAAAAGTAACGTCGAACGCGGCGGGTTCGTATGCGTTTCCGACGCTACAGCCGGGGAGATACCGGCTGGTGGTGGAGAAGAGCGGGTTCCGCCGGCTCTCGCTGAATGAGGTGCTGCTGGAGGTGGGGGCGAGAGTGGCGCGGGATCTGACACTGGAGTTGGGGACGGCGACGGAGGTGGTAGAAGTGACGGCGGAGTTGGACAATCCGCTGTCGTATGCGACATCGTCGATCAGCGGGGTGGTGACGGAGAGAAAGGTGCTGGATCTGCCGGTGTCGTCACGGAGCGTGTTGAACCTGACGACGACGATGGCGGGAACGAACGGGGCGAACTTCAACGGGGCGCGGCGGGGCAATCTGAACGTGCAGATGGACGGGATCAACGTGATGGACGCGCGGATCAACCTGGGGGTGAACTCGACGGTAACGGCGTCGGTGGACCGGATTGCGGAGTTCCGGGTGGTGACGCAACCGGTGGACGCGGAGTTGGGGCGAGGATCGGGGCAGGTGCAGATGATCACGCGTTCGGGGACGAACGAGTTTCACGGATCGCTGTTCCATTTTCACCGGAACACGGCGTTGAACGCGAATACGTGGTTCAACAATCTGAACGGGGTGGAGAGGGAGATCCTGATCCGGAATCAGTACGGGGGGCGGGTGGGCGGCCGGGTGATCCGGAACCGGACGTTTTTCCATTTTCTCTATGAAGGGGAGAAGGTTCGGGCGAACGGGACAGTGAACACAACGGTGTGGACGGATACGATGCGGCAGGGGATTTACCGTTTCTTTCCGAACGTACAGAATGGGAACGCGAACGCGGCACGGCCAACGGTGGATGTGAATGGGAACCCGGTGGCGCCGGCGGCGGGGGCGGTGCTGCAGAGTGTGAATCTGCTGACGGTGGATCCGAACCGGCGAGGGCTGGACGCGACGGGGCTAGTGAAGCGATATATCGACGCGATGCCGCGGCCGAACAATTTTCGCGGAGGTGACGGGTTGAACACGGCTTTATACACGTGGAACCGGCCGTCGCGGTTTGACTCGACGCAGTACAACATCAAGTTCGATCACCTGTTCAACGATAAGCACCGGATGGCATTTTCGACGTCGATTGAGCGGGGGGATGAGTTTAACGGATTCATGGCGCAGAACTGGCCGAGCCTGCGCGGGGGAACGGTGGAACAGCGGGATTATCTGTATTCGCTGACGGTGACCTCGACATTGACGCCAACGGTAATTAACGAATTCCGGGCGGGGGCACTACGTCCGCGGTTCCGGTTCTATGCGCCGTGGGAGTTGGATCCGGCGATGCTGCCGGCCTCGGGAGGGACGCCGTTTGCAGTGGATTTTGTGACGATTACGGATCCGGTGCGAATCGACAACGATCCACAGGGGCGGATATCGCCGAACTACCAGATTTTCAACAAGATATCGATGATTCGCGGAGCGCACAATTACAAAATGGGCGGGCAGTTGTGGTTTGTGTCGTCGAACGGGTTCAACAGTTTCGATGTGCTACCGCGGGCGCTGGTGGGGGCGGGCGGAGTTCCGGTGCAGGGGGTGGTGGGGATTGCGGGGATCGGGGCGAACCAGACGGGCGCGCAGAACATGTTGAACGATTTGAGCGGTTCGCTGGGGAGCCTGACGCAGGCGTTGAACTCGCCGGGCGGGGCGAATCCGGGGTTTCTGCCCGGGGAACCGAAGCAGCGGACATGGCGGGCGCCGGAGTTTGCGTTGTTCTTTCAGGACGACTGGAAGGTGACCAAGGCGCTGACGTTGAATCTGGGATTGCGATACGAGTGGTATGGGGTGCCGAGCGATCCGAACGGGAAGACGGCGGGGCTGGCCGGGGGATCGGCGGGGATTTTCGGGATATCGGGGACGGATTGGGGCTCGCTGTTCCGGCCTGGGGCGAGCGGAGGCGGGTTGACGCGTGTGGAATTGGTGGGACCGGGGTCGGCGAACGCGGACCGGAAGTTGTACAAGAACGATTGGAACAACTGGAGCCCGGCGGTAGGGATGGCGTACAGTTTGCCGTGGCTGGGGAGAGACAAGACGATATTCCGTGCCGGTTACTCGGTTGCGTATGAGCGGATATCGATCCGGCTGCTGGATGTGATCTCCGGAGATCAGCCGGGGTTGCGGCAGGTGGCGAATTTTCTGAGCGCGCAGAAGCTGGACCTGAGCAATGCGCGGTTTCCGGTGCCGACGACGGCGGCGCCGCTGGCGCTGGTGCCGCTGACCGACCGCACGCAGACGGTGCGGGCCTACGATTCGGGATTGCGGATTCCGATGATCCACAACTACAACGCGGGGATCACGCGGGCGACGGGGAGGGGTGGGACGTTCAGCGTGAACTACGTGGCAAGCAAGGGCGTCCGGCTTCTGCGCGGGGCAGACGTCAACGAGCACAACATCTTCGAGAACGGGATTCTGGATGCGTTCCGGGTGACGGCGGCGGGCGGGAACGCACCGCTGTTCGACCAGATTCTGCGGGGGCTGAATGTACCGGGAAGGGGCGTGGTGAATGGAACGACGCTGACCGGATCGCAGGTACTCCGGGATGTGAACACGACGACGCAGGGGAACTTTGCGCAGGGGGCGGTGGGGTCGCTGGCGTCGTATTTGAGCAACAACGTTTATCTGACGGGGCAACAGGGGGGATTATTGAGAAACGGCGGGTTGCCGGAGAACTTTGTGAGTGCGAATCCGCAGTTTTCCTCGGCACGGCTGTTCGGGAACCTGTCGAGCTCGAGCTACCACTCGATGCAGTTGGAGTATCTGCAGAGGGCGCGGGACCTGACGCTGCAGTGGAACTATACGTTCGCCAAGGCGCTGGGGGATGAAGAGGGAGATGCGCAGGAGCAGAACGACAGCTTCCGGACGCAGCGGAACCGGCAGTTGGACAAGCGGCTGCTGGCATCGTCGGCACACCATATTTTGCGATCGAACGCGATTTACGATCTGCCGTTCGGGCCGAAGCGGCGGCTGCTGACTTCTGACGGGTGGCTGCGGCATGTGGTGGGCGGGTGGCAGGTGGGAGGGATTTTCAACGTATTTTCCGGGGATCCGCTGGGGTTCAACGCGTTGGGAGCGACGACGTTTAATGCCTGGAACGACAACACGCCGGTGAATCATCAGGCGGTGGACGGGCATTTGGGTGAGGTGACGCGGACGGGGAACGGAGTGGTGTATTTTCCGGGGCTGACGCCGACGGCGGACCCGATTGTGGCGACGCTGGGGACGGCGACGCTACGATCGCGGTCGACGCTGCGGGCGATCCGGGTAGGGGATGCCAACGGGCCGCTGCTGCTGTCGAATCCGGCGCCGGGGGTATTGGGGCCGATGAACCAGCGGGCGATATACGGGCCGATGACGTTCCGGTTCGACGCCAACCTGATCAAGACAGTCCGGCTGACCGAGCGGGTGAACCTGCAGATCAACGCGATTCTGGAAAACGCGACGAATACGCCGCAGTGGGGGAATCCGAACCTGGACATCAACGACCTGAACTTCGGGCGGATTACGGGCGCCGGAGGAAACCGGGTATTTGTGGTGGGCGGGCGGGTGAACTTCTAGCGATAGAAGGGAGCCCAGGTGACCCAGCGGGGGCCGTAGTGGGGCGCCTTCTGATTGAGTTCGAGGGCGCCCAAATCCGGGGCCTTACCAGAGAAGCCGTCGTTGACGGTGGGCAGGGGGAGGCCGGCGTCGACGGCTTTGGAGCCGGGCTTGAGGCGGAAGTTGAGATCCATGGCGTGATAGACATGGTGGCGGCGGGTCTGGTCCGGGGGGACGAGGGATTCGAAGATGTCGTAATCGAGTTCGACGCCATGGGTTTCCAGGCCGGTGGCTTTCTGGAGATCGGCGAGGGAGGAGAAGTATTTCCAGTCGCCGGGCTTCGGTTCATAGATGGTCTGGCCGGGGGCCGGGGCGAGGAGGCTGTACTGGTTTTTGACGCCGGGGTTGGGGCGGAAACCGTTGTAGTCCGAGCTATAGTTGGCGCTGGCGTTGGGCCAGGCGATGACACCGCGGTTGGGGGTATTGCGGCTGAGGAAGAGATTGTTGCGGTAGTGGGCGTTGGAGTAGGGGGAGCGGGCTTCCTGCTCGCCGATGATGGTGTTGTGGTAGATGATGAGGCCGGCGGGGGCGGCACTTAACTTGAAGGCTCCGCCCCAGCCGGTGTGATAGAGGATGTTGCGGATGAAGTAGACGGGGCCGCCGAACATGGGTTGGGCGGAGTAGCCGTTGTGGGCGGCGTTGACGCCGCGGTTCTGATAGACGCGGATGTTGTGGGTACCGCCGTCGGATTCGATGAAATCGTCGTTGGAGAGGTGGACATCGTTGTTGTAGATGTCGACGGAGGAGGCACGTTTTTCGGGGTCAGGATCGGGGGGGCCGTAGGTGGAGATGCAGATGCCGTCATGGAAGTAGGCGATGGCGTTGTGGGCGATGATGTGGCCGGGGCCGTAGACCTTGACGGCGAAGAAGCTGCGGAGCTGGTGGGAGGGGTAGATGCCGGCCGAGCGCTGGCCGGCCTGATTCCAGCCGATGACGCGCATGCGGTCTTCGCGGCCGAGGAAGAGGTTGTCGGTGATGAGGAAGTCACTGGAGCCGTGATATTCGGTCCAGATGCCGACGCCGATGTCCTCAAAGCGGCAGTTACGGACGGTGAGGGCAACGGCGCCAAGGACCTCCTTTTCGCCGGCAAAGATAGCAGTCTCGGTATTGCGGAAGACGAGGCCATCGATGATGTGGTGGGCCGAGGCCATCATGTCGAAGAGTTTGGCGTTGCCGGCGCCATCGAAGATGGCTTCGCCGTCGCCGGCCGCCTTGATGGTGATGGGTTTTTCGGCGGTGCCTTTGAGGGAGAGGGACCAGGAGCCGGTGAAGGGGGCGGAGAGGGGGTCGACGTAGTTGAGGCGTTCGGGGCGGTAGAGGCCGGCGTGGATGAGGAGGGTGTCACCGGGCTGGACCTTTTTCATGCGGACGGCGGTCCAATCGCCGCGGCCTTCGCCGTAGTAGGCAGCTTTGAGGCCGATGAAGCTGGGTTCGATTTTGGGGCCGACGTGATCGGCGGGGTAGACGTGGATGGTGCGGCCGCCGGCGTAAGGTTGGGGCTCTTTGCGGGTGGAGACGGTGACCTTCTGGGTGGCCTGGCCGGAGACGCCGTCGGGGTCCTTCATGGTGAACTCGCATTCGTAGCTGGTGGCGGGTTCGAGGTTAAGGATAGAGCCGGCGAAACCGTGGGGGACGGTGTGGGTCATGAGTTCGCGTTCGCGGTAGACGCGTTCGCCGCCGACGCGGAGGAGGGGGAGGGCGGGGCGCCAGGCGGAGTCGCCTGCCTTGCGAAAGCGGACTTCGACGGTGGCGTTGCGATTGGCATCGCCGGCGATGGACCATTCAAAACCGAGGTTATGGAGGGTGGGGTGTTCGACGTGGAAGCGGCCGGGCTGAGTGGCGTTCTGGGAGAAGAGAGCGCCGGCGGCAAAGGCAAAGAGGAAGAAAGCTCGCATGGTAGAGTCCTGGCGTCGGGCTATTGGATGATCATCGGGGCCTGGGCGGCGCCGGCGGGAAGCGGAGTGGAACCGGCTTTGAAACCGTTGACTTCCAGGATGTAGGCGACGATGTTGGTGTAGGCATCGGCGGGGAGAGATCCGGGAGAGGTGGGGGGCATGGTTTTCTGGGATTTTTCTGATAGGGCCTGGACGGAGCGGCCGAACCACTTCTCCTTGAAATACTGGCCGCCGAGGGGGGTGCCGAAGGTGCCATTGGTCATGGTGGAGCCATGGCAGACGGCGCAGGAGGCGTTGTAGGCGGTTCTGCCGGCAGCGGCCTGGGCGGCGGTGAACTGCGGGGGCAGGCCATGGCCGGCGAAGGCGCCGGGAGCGGCGCTGGGCGCTGGTTTATTGGAAGAGGTGGTGGTGCGGGCATCCTCGACGACGCCGGAACCGGGGCCGATGTAGGTGAAGGCGAGGATGGCACCGGGATCCTGCATGGTGGTGGTTGTACCGCCGTCGAGGGTACCGGCGAGACCGCCGGGGTCAGTGGCGACGTAGATTGTCTTCCCGTCGGGGCTGACGGCGGTATCGCGGTAGCGGTTTTCCGACTGGAAGTAGCGGGAGATGAAGCCGGAGGCGGCCTTGCCGTTGGGTTTCAGGGGGACAACGTAGAGGGAGCCGCGTTTAAGGGCGGTGGCGAGGAGGACGCGATTCCAACCGGGGATGCCGGCACCTTTGGGCGACTGGTAGTGTTCGACACTGGAGACGCCGACGGTGGGCCAGCAGATGAAGTCGATGCCTTTGCAGGCGGGGTCACTGAAGTTGAAGCCGGTGGGGACGGTGAAGAGGGTGGCGAGCGGCTTCTGCATTTTGGTTTTGAAGGCGGACTCGGGGGCACGGGGGACGGAGGGGTGGATGGCGAGGTCAGTAAAGCGGAGTTGGGAGCAGGGGGTGGAGGCTTCGGCCCAGCGGGCGTACTCATAGGCCTTGTTATCGCGGAAGCCGGCGACGTGGGGCCAGCCGTAATTGGCGCCTGGTTTGAGGACGTTCACTTCGTCGTCGGTTTTGGGTCCGTGTTCGGAGGAGTAGATATTGCCATCGGGGGCGATGTCGAGGCCTTGCGGGTTGCGGTGGCCGTAGGTGAAAACATGGCTGACGACGCCGTTGATTTTGGGATTGTCGGCGGGGACGGAGCCATCGACGTTCATACGGAGAGATTTGCCGACGTAGGAGGCGAAGTTTTTGGCGGCGAGTTCCTGAGCGGTGGGGATGCGCTGGGCTTCGACGGGGAGGCAGTAGTTGCCGAGTTGGTTGTTGCCCTGGTCGCCTATGGTGAAGAAGAGTTTCTGGTTGGGACCGAACTTGATGCGGCCGCCGGTGTGGTCATTGCCGGAGGGGAGGCCGGAGATGAGGGTCTGGGGGGAAGAGAGGGTTTCGGTGGCCGGATTATAAGTGAGGCGGACGACCTTGGCGTAGAGGAAGCGGTAGGGGCTGTTGGGATCGGCGATGGTGGGATCGGGGCCCTTTTCTTTGTCGACGTAGGTGTAGACGACGTAGACGAAGTCATTCCCGGTGCCTTTGCCGAGTTCGGGGTGGAGGGCCATCCCGAGGAGGCCATCCTGGCCGCCGGGGACGGAGACTTCGTCGATGGTAATGGCGACTTTGGCCTGGCCGGTAGCGGGGTCGATGCGGGTGACGCGCTTGCCGGTGCGTTCGGTGACCCAGAGCTTGGAGTCCGGGCCCCAGGTGATTTCCCAAGGGCCGGCAAGGCCGGAGGTGATGATCTTTTTGCGGAACTGTTTATCGGGTTTGAGGGCGGTTTCGGGCCCATTTTGGGAAAAGGCGGCCAGGGAGGCGAAGAGAAGGGCGAAGGTAATAGGGCGCATCGGGAAGTTCACAGTAGATCATACGTTGCGAGAGGCGGCTGGGTAAACATAGAGAGTAAGCATGATTACGGTATTGCTGGGAGCGGCAGAAAGCGGGAAAACGTATCGAGCGCGGGAGATGGCGCGGCGGGAAGGGCGGGGGATGTGGGTTTACGGGGCGCGGCGTCCGGGTGCGGAGGGGGCGAAGGCGGGGGAGTTGCTGATCCTGGACCACGCCGGCGGGGAGGAGATCTGGGGCGACTGGGAGGCACCGGCGGGGGTGGATGTGCTGGTGACGACGCGGGAGGAGTGGTGGGCCGAGCGGGGGAAGGTGGAGCGGGTGACGGCGCCGGGGTTGGAGGTTTTTCAGAGCGGCGAGGGAGCGGCGAAGCTCGGGGATCGGCTTGGGCGAGTGCCATCGATGCTGCGGCTGGCGGGGTGCTTATGGAATGACTGGAAGGCGGGGTTGGGGGAGTTGGAAGAGGCGATCCGGGGGGTGAAGTATGCCTATCCGGTGGCGGAAATTCAGGCGGGGCGAAACCTGGTGGGCCTAGCGATGGATCGTGCGGAGAAGCGAGCGGCGGGGGCGGCGGTGGTGATGGCCGGGTTGGGGGTGCTGGGGGTGCGTCCGATGGGAAGGCTTGCGGAGACGGCGGCGCTGGGGGCATTGGAAGGAGTAGGGCTGGTGCGGCGGGAGGAGATGGGGTGGGTGGTGGACGAAGCGGTGAAGGCGGCGGCGGTGGTCTGCGGGCGGATGCGAGGGCTGGAAGAGGGGTCGTGGGAGTGGGCGTTGGGGGAGGCGGAGAAGACGGATTGGCGGGCGGCGGAACTGGCAATGGCGGTGGCGCATCACGACTGGAGGGTGGCGGATGCACGGCGGGTGGTGGCGCTGCTGGAACGATTGGGATTGGAGTTGGCGGAGCGGGGATACAAGGCGGACGCGATGCGGTTATTGGGCGCGGCTTACACGGCCGCGTTGCCGACCGGGGAGGGAGTGCGGATTGGGGAGCACATGGCCGCGGTGCAAGAGGGGAAGGGGCGCGCGAGCGTGATGGAAATCGCGGCCGGGGAGGAGCGGGAGCGGGCGTGGAAGGCGGAGCGGGCGCGGGAGTTGGGGAAGAAGGGGGAGGAGTTTGGATTGCGGGGAGAGTTGCTGGAAGCGGCGGAGGCGTATTGGGAGGCGATCCGACTGCGGGAGGAGGCAGCGGGGAAAATGGATGGGGAGAGGGCGCGATTGTTGACGCAGGCAGCGCTGGTGTTCGAGGCGAGGGGGCGGGGATTCCAGGGGGAGAGGATGGCGAAGGAGTCGCTGGTGATCCGGCGGAAGCTGGTGGGACGGGGGGCGCTGGAGTTTGCGCAGAGCGCGAATAATCTGGGGATGATTCAGCGGCGGCAGGGGAAGTTGCCGTCTGGGGAGCGGCATTTGCGGGCGGCGCTGCGGGTATACCGGGCGCATGGGGACAAGCGGGGGGAGGCGACGGCGCTGGGAAATCTGGCGGTGCTGCTGGAGGAGCGGGGGCGGAGGGAGGAGTCCGGGGAGTGCTATGAGAGGGCGATCGGGCTATTTGTGGCGAGTGGCGGAGAGGCGGATGAACAGGGGAACCGGATGCGGGCGAGTTATGCGCGGCAGTTGTGGGAAGCGGGGGAGAGGGAGCGGGCGGTGGCGATGGCGGAGTTGGCGTACCGGCACCATTTAGCGGTGCTGGGGGAGGCGCATCCGTGGACGCGGGATTCGCGGGAGCGGTGGGAGGATTTGCGGGGGTAGCTGTTCCCTTCCCTGGCGAGGGGGGAACGGAGATACTCCGCGGAGTTTCTGGATTCTCATTGGTAGCCGGGTCTGCGAGAATGGCGGCATGCGGACACTGTTGCTGGTGATATGTGGCGTGGGGGCTTGGGCGCAGGGGGTGGTGGGACCACCGTTTTTCGTGGCGGACCTACGGCCCTATCTGAAGTTGACCGAGGCACAGGAGCGGGAGATTGCCGAGAACTACGCGCGGTACCAGGCGAGCCAGACGGGTACGCGGGGGCGGATTGCGAGATTGAATCGGGAGATTTGGGAGGAGACGCAGCGGCGGACGCCGGATGTGGGAAATCTTGGGGTGCGGTATCAGGAGATCGAATCGCTGTGCCGGCAGCAGGAGACGCCGCGGAAGGAGACGTATGAGCGGCAAATGCGGGTGCTCAATGAGGAGCAGAAGAGGTTGTTGGCGCCGCTTGGGGAGAATGAGCAGCTATTGCGATTGGCAACGATGGCGGAGAGGACCTTTTTGCTGGCGCGGAGGAATCTGATACCCTTGACGGGGCTTGGCGGCTTTCTGATTGCGCCCGCTCTGCCAGGGATACAGGATGTTCCGGCGGAGTTGGCGGTCTACCTGGGAATGACGGGAGTGCAGTTGGAGCAACTCCGGGCGGCACTGCGGGAGCAGGAGCAGTTTGTGGCGGCACGGGAGGGACGGATGGCGGAGGTAAGGCGGGAGTTGGAGGGGGAGTTTGCGGCGGATGCACCGTCGGCGATGGAGTTGGGGCTACGGTATTGGGAGTTGGAAGCGCAGCGGCGGCAGATGGCGGAACGGGAGGAGGAGACGCGGCGAGTGGTGAGCGGTATTCTGACAGCGGTACAGCGCGGAAGGCTGGGAGCGTTGGAACAGGCGCGGGAGTTAGCGGGCGCGGCAGGCGCGGCGGCCGCATTGCAACTGCTGCCGGTGTCGGGGCCGAACCGGCCGGCGAGCGTGCCGGTGGAGAACACCCCGTTGTTTGGAGCGGCGACGGCGTCCGAACTTTATCGCTCCTGCCGGGGGGACGCGGGGAACGGGTTGCGGAGTGGTGATTTTTCGTTTTCGGTACCGTAGGGTGTGCGCACCCCACGGCTGGCTTTCTGGAAGCGGTGGGGGGCAGTTAGCGTCGATTCGGCGATCCGGGCCGGCGGCGTTTCCGACGGGAGGGGCTGGTGCTCACGCAAGAATAAAGGGTTAATGGGTGGCCCGAACGGGTATGCGATTGCGCTACCGTGAGCGAGGACTTCGCTATGAAAATCGCACCCATCTTCCTATTTGCTGGCGTATTGCAGGCTGAAGTGACGTTTCACCGGGATGTATTGCCGGTTTTGCAGGCGAAATGCCAGGGTTGCCACCGGCCCGGGGAGGTGGCGCCGATGCCGTTTTTGACATATGCGGGGACGCGGCCGTGGGCGAAGGCGATCCGGGCGGCGGTACTGGCGAGATCGATGCCGCCGTGGTTTGCCGGGGCGGGCGGGGAGAAGTTTTCCAATGATCCGTCGCTGACAGCGCGGGAGTTGGAGATTCTGACGCAGTGGGCGGAGACGGGAGCGGCCGAGGGAAATCCGGCGGATGCGCCGAAGCCGGTGCAGTATGTGGATGGATGGAACATCGGGCAGCCGGATGTGGTGGTCTCGATGCCGCGGCCTTATGTGGTGCCGGCTCGGGCGGTGGTGGAGTACCAACACATCGTTGTGCCGACGGGGTTCCAAGAAGACCGGTGGGTGCGAGCGGCGGAGATCCGCCCGGGGAACCGAACGGTGGTGCATCACATAGTGGTTTTTGTGCGGCCGAAGGGCTCGCGCTGGCTGCGGGCGGCAAAGCCCGGAGAGCCGGTGACGGATGAGAAGAAGGAGATGCGGACGCTCCCGGTAGAGGAGATGCCGGAGTTTTTGCTGAGCTATACGCCGGGGCGGCCGCCATCGGGACTGGGCGAGGGACAGGCGCGGTTTGTCCCGGCGGGATCCGATCTCGTGTTTCAGCTGCACTATACGCCGAACGGGAAGGAGACGGCGGACCAATCGAAGATCGGGCTGATTTTTGCGAAAGAGTCGCCACGGGAGCGGGTGGCGACGCTGCCGATTGCGAACGCAACGTTTGTGATTCCGCCGGGAGCGCCGGCGCACCGGGTGGATGCGTCCGCGGCGATGACCGGAGAGGCGAAGCTGTTGCGGATTATTCCGCATATGCATTTGCGCGGGAAAGCATTTGAAGTCCGCCTGGTGGAGAACGGGGCGGAGCGGACGCTACTGCGGGTACCGAAGTATGACTTCAACTGGCAGAACGCCTATGAACTGGAAGAGCCGGTGACGCTGCGGGAGGGGGCGCGACTGGAGTTGGCCGGGTGGTTCGACAACTCGGCGAACAACCGGCACAATCCGGACCCGAAGTCGGAGGTACGTTGGGGCGACCAGAGTTGGGAGGAGATGATGCTGGGGTATGTTGATCTGATGGTGAAACCAGGAACCGAGCCCAAGCGAGTCTTACGGAGGGAGACGCCGGATGCGCGCGCGGCCTTCTACGGGGTGTGGGAGTTGGTGAGCGTGGTATCGCGAGGGAAAGACGGGAAGGAGAGCCGGCCGTTGGGGGATGCCCCGCGAGGGCAGATTGCCTATGAGCGGAGCGGGCGGATGTCGGCGATTCTGGGGCCGGGAGAGCGAAAGACAGTGCAGGCGGTGACGCTGGGGGAGGCGACGCCGGAGGAGATGAAGAGCCTCCTGACCGGGTTTGCGGCATACTACGGGACGTTCGATGTGGACGCGACCAAGGGGAGAGTGATCCATCATGTGACGCAATCACTGCATCCGAACTGGGTGGGGACGGACCTGGTGAGGACGTTTGCGTTCTCCGGGAATGAGATGGCACTGACGGCGGAGATCGGTGGAAACGTCCTGACGCTGGTGTGGCGAAAGAAATAGGCTAGGGGCGAGAGGGGCCGCGGGAAGAGGTGACTCCTGCGCCGCCGCTGCCACCGGATTCGATATGGGCGCCGGGAGGGGGCACGAAGCGAAAGGTTTCGGCGGGGATATCGATATCGGGGCTTATTGTGTCGACGATGATCGTGTGGCGGGACCAATAAGGTTCTGGCTCCGCTGCCTGGAGGAAGCCATACTCGCCGTATTGCCGCATGACGAGGAGGGAGTTGGGGTCGATCCAGAAGAGGGCGGGAGGACCGGGGAGAAGGTGGGGCGGTAGGGGAGTGTGTTCGTAGGCGACGGAGACGACGTGGCAGCCGTCTTCCTGGCGAAGGATATGGGCCTCGCGAACGCGGGAGGCGATGGCGGGGAAGAGGAATGGTTCATCGCCACCGGCGAGGGGGAACTCCGGGCGGAGGTGGTGGAGGGGGCGGGAGATTTCGGCGGTGAAGACGGAGAAATAGCGAGGGCCGGGGAAGCGAGTAAGGACCTGATCGCCATCGGAGACCTGGAGAAAACCGTTGCGGCCGGCAGATTCAAAGCGGAACTTGTCCGGGGCGGCAAACTGGAAGGAGATCTGCTGACGAGAGGATTGACTGGCGGAGTGGTCGCCGGATTCGACGAGGGCAGTGGCACGGACATCGAGGGTGCGGAGGCGGCGATAACGGGCAGCCACATCCTTGAGAAGAGCGATGGCTTCCATGGGAGCAGCGTACTCCTTTTCCTGGAACGAGTCTATCAACGTCCGAGGCGGAGACCGGGGGAGACGGCGACACCGACGGAGGGAAGGGCATAACGATGGACGGAGAAGAGTTCGCCTCGGAGGAGGAGGCGGGAGGCGGGCTGGAAGACAGCGCCGGTACGCCAAGGGAAGAGTAGCGGTGACGGCTAAGGCGGGGGCGGTGCCGAGGGAGCCTTCGTCGCCGGGGGCGCGGAGGACACAGGCGGTAACGAAGAGTTCCGGAGAACGGGGCGACTGGGAGAGGGCGGGAAGCGCGGCGGCCACAAAGAGAGTCGAGAGAAACCGCACACCCATGGGTTATCCCACCTAATGAGCCGGGGTAGCAGAAGGGAGGGAGGAAAGTGCGTCTTTGAGGCCAAAGATGGAGGGAAAGACCTTTACGTTGGAGAAGCGCTGGAACTCGGAAGGGGAAAGGGAACGGAAGGCATAGCCGCCGAGGAAGACAGGGAGGGTGGGATAGGAGGTCTGGATCGAGTCGAGGAGGAGAAGGAGGGCGGGAAGGTTGGAGACGAGAGTGATGGAGAGGGCGATGAGGTCGGGGCGCATTTCGCCGATGAAGGTGAGGAGGTGCTCGGCGGGGAGGGCCGAGCCGAGGGTTCTGGATTGCCAGCCGTAGAGTTCGAGGAGGTCGGCGACGACGCGGGAACCGAGAAAGTGTTGTTCGCCGGTTACGCTGGCGACGATGGCCGAGCGGCCGGCAGGGGGAAGGGCGGGGTAAGAGAGGCGAATGGAGAGGAGGAGGCGGCCGGCGATGGAAGAGGCGAGGTGTTCGGCGGCGACGGAGATCTTGCATTCTTCCCAAAGGTCACCGATTTCATACAGGGCGTGTTGGACGAGGTTGACGTAGAGTTCTTCCGGGCTGACGCCGCGAGAGGCGAGTTGGGAGACTCGGGCGACGCTCCGGACAAAATCACCGGCGAGGAGCTCATGAACGAGAGATGCCTGGTCTTCCTTGGAAACGGGCAGGGCGGTGAGGGCATTGTGAGAGGAAGAGGAGAGCCGGAGAAAGTGAGAGAGGGTATCGCGGATCTCGGAGAGTTTGGTGGGTTTGGCGAGATAGTCATCCATTCCGGCGGCGAGGCACTTTTCGCGGTCCTGGGAGAGGGCGCCGGCGGTGAGGGCAACGATGGGAGCGTGTTGAGAGGGACCGGGAATGCGGCGGATTTCGCGGGTGGCATCGAAGCCGTCCATCTCGGGCATGTGGCAGTCCATGAAGATGAGGTCGTAGGGAAGGCCGGCGGCCATGTCGCGGGCTTCGATGCCGTTGGCGGCGACGTCGACGGTACAGCCGAGTTTATGAAGGATGGCGACGGCCACCTTCTGATTGACGGTATTGTCCTCGACGAGGAGGATACGGCTGCCGGGAAAGGTCTGGCCGGGGCCTGTGGCGGGGAGGGAAGGCGAAGCCTGGGTGACCATCGCGTCAGACGGAGGGCGCTGGGTGAGGACTTTCCGGAAGGCGGCGAGGAGCGCCGACTCGCGGACGGGCCGGGAGAGGCGGGAACCGATGATCGTTCCTGCAGGAGTAAAGAGGGTGTCGAGGCCGGCGCGGTAGGCGGTAATGAGGACAATCGGGAGATGGTGCTGACCGGCGGCGGCATGGAGGCGGAGGGCGATGCCGGTGCCATCGACACCCGGAAACCGGTGATCGAGACAGGCGAGGAGATAAGGATCGTGGGAAGCGAATGCGGCGGAGATCTTGTGGATGGCCTCCTCTTCGGTCGCGGCCTCATCGACGCGCATTTTCCAGCGGGAACAGAGGCTGGAGGTAACCGAGCGACAGATGGGGTGGGCATTGACGACCAGGATGCGAAGACCGTTCCACTCTGGGGGTGGCGGCGGGGAAGGAGGGGGCGCGGGGTCGAGGGAGAGCGGGAGATCGAAGGAGAAAGACGAGCCTTCCCCGGGCAAGCTGGTGAGGCGAAGCTGTCCTCCCATGCGGATAATGAGCTCCTTGGAGATGGCGAGGCCGAGGCCGGTGCCACCGTATTTGCGAGTGGTGGAGGAATCGACTTGATGGAATTTCTGGAAGAGCGCCGCCTGGCGATCGGCGGGGATACCGATACCCGTATCGTGGACGGAAACGCGGACAAAGGAAGGTCCATCGGCGGGATTCTTCCATTCGACGTCGACAAGGACATGGCCGGCGAAGGTGAACTTTATGGCGTTGGAGACGATGTTGAGAACGACCTGGCGGATGCGGCCGGGGTCGCCGAGGAAGTCGCGAGGGGAATCCGGGGCATAGCAGAGGAGGACATCAAGCTGCTTTTCGTGCGCACGGACGGAGAGCAGGTCGAGGACGTCTTCGAGGGCGGCGTGGAGGTTGAAGGGGACGGATTCGAATTCCAGTTTGCCGGCCTCCACTTTGGAGAAGTCGAGGATGTCATTGATGATGGAGAGGAGGGCTTCGCCGGAGCCGCGGATGGTCTCGGCATAGCCGCGCTGCTCCGGGGTGAGAGAGGTACCAAGGAGGAGGCCGGTCATTCCGATGACGCCATTCATCGGGGTACGGATTTCATGGCTCATGGAGGCGAGGAAGTTGCTTTTAGCGACGGTAGCGGCTTCGGCGCGGTCCAGGGCGACGCGGAGTTCATCCGCGATGCGAGACAGTTCGGAGGCGGCCTGGCGGCCGCCGGTAACGTCGGTGCGAATGGCAATGTAGGATTCGGGGAGGCCTTTGTCATCCTTCAGGGCGACGATGGTGGTAGCGAGCCAAAAGAGGAAGCCATCCTTGGCGCGGTTGCAGATTTCGCCCTGCCAGACTCTTCCGGAGGAGATAGTCTCCCAGAGAGCGGCGTAGAATTCCCGGGAGTGGAGGCCGGAGTGAATGAAATTGTGGGTTTGGCCGAGGATCTCATCCCGGGAATAGCCGCTGATGGCACAGAACTTGTCGTTGGCGTAGGTGATGACACCGTTCGCGTCGGTCGCGACGACGATGGAGTGATGATCGAGGGCGAACTTCTGGTTTTCGAGTTCGAGAAGGGCGGAGCGGAGGCGTTTGTCGGCGCGGTCGCGTTCGGTGACATCGAGCAAGGCGCTGCGAACGCCGACGAACTCGCCGGAGGAACTACGCACCTGGCTGTCGTGGATTTCGAGGAGAATTTCGGAGCCATCGCGACGGAGATAGGTACGGCGGTAAGGGGCAGCGGGCAACGGTTCTGAAAACTTCTGGGCGATGGCCAAGCGGCTGGTTTCGCGGTCGGCGGGGGCAATAAAGTCGAGGACGGGACGGCCGAGGATTTCCTCTTGCGGGTATCCGAGGAGGGAGCACTCGGCGGCGTTTACGCGGCGAACGATGCCATCGCGGTCGATCTCGTGGTAGGCAACCGGGGCGTGTTCGAATAGGTCGCGAAGCACGGCCGGGCAGGCGTCCTGCGGGGCCTCGACGGATAGCGACAAGAGGGAAAACGAGACGCCGTCAGGACCGGGCAGTGGAGTGACGTGAATCCTAGCGAGCAACGAAGGGGTATCCGGGTGTGCAATGCGAGCCAGGAAGATGACCGAAGCGGCAGTTTCAAGGGTCGTTTGCAGGAATCGGCACCAGACGGCGGTTTGGTCCGCAGGGGCAAAGAGTTCCTGGAAGGGGAGGTGGAGGAGCTTTGCTAACGGGTAACCGAGCAGAGCGGAAGCGGCTGCGTTGGCGTGTTGAACGGTGCCGGAGGGGTCGAGGATCAGATAGGGAACAGGGGCAAGGTCAAATAGCTGGCGCATCCATTGGTTGTCTGCGGACAACGGAGTGACAATGCGGCTGTTCCTCATACAGCGGCCCCTTCCGGAAACAGGTAACCGAGGTAGTGGAGGCGGCTCGTCCGGCTTTCAACAAAGACCGATGGCCTCCCTATGACAGAAGAGGCTGGAAACGAGGCCGCTAGAAGGGCCGCGATCAGCATGGTAAAGAACACTGACTGGAATTCCGTGAGGATTGCTGGGATCCTGGTACAAACGGGCCGCACCGAAAACCGGCAGATTCAACGTATCACAGCCGCCGGCGAGTAGGAATGGGGGGTACAGGGGCAGAACCAGGTGCGGGAACGTTCTATGCTCAGGGAGTGAGACTCAGGCGGCTCCACCTTCGATTGCTGTGCGCGGCGGGAATGCTGCTGGGAATGGCCTGGGGCCAACCGCTGGTTCCGATCTTTCGTCACGGGCCGATCACCGGGCGGTCGGCGGCAGGGCGGGTAGGCTTCACGGCAACAGTGGAAGCCGGGCCATTCGATGCGATATCGGCACGGCGATTTGAGGAAGCCAGGCGAGCAGGCAAAGCGGTGCGGGTGGCGGTGAATCCGGAGCCGGGGATGGTGTTTCCGGTAACGCTGGAACACGCCGAGATCTGGAACGAAGGCGAGACGGTGAGTTGGCAGGGGAGCGTGGATACGGCGCTGCCGGGGCTGTTCCGGTTGTCGATGACGGGGGAGGCGGTGGAAGGGTATCTCGCGAGTGGGGAGGGACGGGTGTTTCAGTTCCAGGGGCGTCCCGGAGAGATGACGATCACCGAGGTGGACCGGGCGCAGGTGGATATGCGGTGTCCGATTCCGGATGAGCCGGCCAAGGCGGGCGAAGAGGTTCGGGCGGCGACGATCCCCGAAGCCACAAAGGAACTGCCTGGGCCGGCAAGCGTGATCGATGTGCTAGTGGTTTACACGGCGGCGGCGAGGACGGCAGCGGGGGGCGACGCAGGAATACTCAACCAAATCCGGGAAGCGGTGAGCTACACCAACCAGGCGTATGCGAACACGGGACTGGCGATGCGGATCGCGCTGGCAGGGACGGCAGAGGTGAGTTACACGGAAACGGGGAACTGTTCGACGACATTGAGCGCGGTGACCAACGGGGCAGACGGGCAGATGGATAACGTGGAGGCGTTGCGGACGCAGTATGGGGCTGACCTGGTGAGTTTGTGGACCCTGACGGGGGATTGCGGCGGAATCGGGTGGGTGATGCGGACGAACACAACGGCCTCGGCGCGGAACGGGTACAGCGTAACGGTGACGCAGAGTCCGGCGTTCTGGAGGAACATATCCTTTGCGCACGAGTTGGGGCACAACCTGGGGTCGATGCACGACCGGGCCAATTCGTCCGGGCAGGGTCTGTTTGCCTATTCGTACGGATACCAGTCGACATCCGCGCAACCGTTTTTTCGGGACATTATGGCGTACCAGTGCGCTGGGGCGGACTGTCCGACCGTACAGTACTTTTCTTCGCCGGACGTGGTGGTAAATGGGCGGCCAATCGGGGTGGCGGCCGGAGCGCCGAACTCAGCCGATGCGGCGCAGACGTTCACGTTGAGCGCACCGACGGTGGAGGCCTACCGGCCGCGGGCGAGCGGGACGAATTTGACGGCGAGTCCGACGTTTGTCACGGCACTGGCCGGGGGTGGGGTTTACGGCGTGGCAGTGACCACGGCGGCGGCGTGGACGGCAACAACGACGGCGAACTGGATCGGCAATATAACCCCGGCCGGGGGGACAGGGAACGGGCAGGTGAGCTTTACGGTGGCGGCGAACCAATCCGGGGCGGTGCGGCGGGGATCGTTGCAGATTGGGCCGGTGACTGTGGTGGTGGAGCAGGCCGTGGGAATCGCGTGTACGAGCACACCGATTGCGATAGGGGCGAATTTGAACGGGACGCTGGGAGCGGGGAGTTGCACGAGTCCGATCCGGGGCAACACGCCGGCGCAACGGTATACGTTTACTGGGAACGCGGGGCAACAGGTGGCGATCGGGTTGAGTTCGACGGCGTTCGACACCCACCTTTACCTGATCAGCCCGACGGGCACGGTGGCGGCAGAGAACGGCGACAGCAACGGGACGAACAGCCGGATTCCGGTAACGGCGGGGTGGGTGACGCTGGCAACAAGCGGGACGTACACGATTGAGGCAACATCGTTTACGGCGGGGGCGGCGGGAGCGTTCACCCTTTCCTTGACGGCGCCGGGATGCAGTTATTCGCTGACGCCGTCCGTGCTGAATGAGACGGCCCAGCAAACGCTGCGGAATGTGACGGTAACGACGAGTGCGGGGTGCGGATGGACGGCGACGCCGAACAGCGCCTGGATCTCGGTGGCGTCAGGATCGGCGGGCTCGGGAACCGGGACGGTGAGCCTGCAGATTGCGGCGAACGCGGGGGGCGCGGCACGGACAGGGACCGTCACGATCGGAGGTCAGGCATTGACGGTGAATCAGACGGGGCCGTCCGGGTGCGCGTCGCCGGCGATGGGACTGAACACTCCCACTGCAGGAGCAGTCACGGCGGGATCGACATGCAAGGCACTTTTCCGCGGGACGAATTACAACGCGGCGCGGTACTCGTTCGCGGGTACGGCAGGGCAACAGGTGCGATTTGTGCTGGAATCGCCGACGCTGGACACGTATCTGTATCTGGTGGGTCCCGGGGGGACGATCGTGGCCGAGGATGACGATTCGGCGGGGAACCTGAACTCAGCGATTCCGAGTTTGACCGGGTATGTCACGCTGCCGGAGACGGGGACCTATACGGTGGAAGGGACGACGTTTGATGCGGGCGAGGCGGGAACGTTCTGGGTGGTGGCGCTACCGGCGGGCGGCGGGGATACGGCGAGGCTGACGACGGGAGTGGCTTCCACAACCACACTGCCGGCAGTGGGTACGGCGACGTATTTCAATCTGAAAAGTTCAACTTGGGCGATTCCGGTGCCGGAAGGAGCGACGAGGCTGGAGGTGCAGTTGACGACAACACCAGCAAGCGCGGATCCGGACCTGTTTGTGAACTACGGTGCGATTGCGGCGGTTTCGCAAACGGGATTTGTACAGGCCGACCACAGTTCGGAGTCGTTTTCCGGGACAGAGACGGTGGTGGTGACGCCGAGTTCCAATCCGCCGTTGCGGGCAGGGCTTTACTACGTGAACCTATCGCTGTTTTCGTTGAACCAGGCGGCGACGGTGACGGTGCGGGCGACAGTGACGACGCCGGGAGGGGCCACTGTGACAGTGGCGCCGACGGCGACAGAGGTAGGGGCTGCGGCGGGGACGGGGGCGATCGGGGTGACGCCGAACGTGGCTGGCGGCGCTTGGAGCACGAGCAGCAGCGCGGCGTGGGTCACCGTGGGGCCGGCGAACGGTACGGGCGAAGCGACGGCAACGTATAGTTACCAGGCCAATAGCGGGGCGGCGCGGACGGCGACGCTTACGATTGGCGGAGCATCGTTTGTGATCAGTCAGGCGGCGGCGGCGACGCCGGTGGTGACACAGACGCCGTTTACCGGGACAGGGAGTTCGAAGGTATTTTCGGTGCATTTCCGGGCCCCGGGAGGTCTGGCGAGTCTGGGAGTGGTGAACCTGCTGATCAACAATGCTCTCAATGGGGACGCGGCCTGCTACGTGGCCTATTCCCGGCCGCTACGCGTACTGTACCTGGTGAACGATGGGGGACCGGCGTCGGGGTTATCGCCGGGCCTGACACTGGGCGGGTCCGGGACACTGGCCAACACGCAGTGCACCATTTTCGGAACGGGTTCGAGTGCCGTGGAAACGGGAGGAGATACGCTGCAATTGAATCTGAACATTGGATTCGGTTCCGGATTTGCGGGAAACCGGCTGGTGTACGCGGCGGCGCGGGGAGTGGATGAATCGCTAAACTCGGGGTGGGCGGTGGTGGGGGTTCATGAGGTACCGGGGGCGGCGGGGACCTATCCGCGCAGTTACCTGGCCGCGCCGGGATCGGGAAGTACTGCCGCGACGCTCATGACGTTCACCTACGAAGATGCGACGAGCGCGAACAATCTGCAGACGGTGTGGGCGCTGGTGAACAGTGCGGTGGACGGGAGGCAGGCGTGTTACGTTGCCTACTATGTGCCGGACAACCGGTTGTATCTGGTCCCGGACAACGGAGACGGGAGCCTGGCGGTGAGTGTTCCGCTGGCGGGTTCGAACTTTATGCAGAACTCGCGATGCCTGGTGAGCGCGGCGGGGGCATCGGTGGTGAAGGCGGGAAACCGGCTGACTTTGACGTTGAACATCACGTTCTGGCCGGCATTTGGGGGATACCGGGGAATCTGGACGGCGGCACAGACGCTGGGCGGGGCGCAGACGAGCGCGTGGAAGGCCTCAGGTATTTGGGCAGTTCCGGGACAATAAACCCTTAGCCGTCATAGGTAAAGGGCAATTTACAGGGGAAGCATTGTATACTCAGTGGCAAGTCTCTTGTTGCTCCGCGTAACCGGAAAACAGCGAGCAGACGGCCCACGACGGGGTATGCACAGGATGGCATTCAACCGCAGCGAAATGGTCCGGGGCCGGGTGCTACCGTGGGTGGGGATTGGTCTATTTGTGCTGCTGCAGACGGCGGCCGGGCAGCCGTTTGTGCCGATCTTCGGGGTGGGTAAGGGGACAGAGGCGGTTCGGGCGGCGGCAGGGCGGAAGTGGAGCGTGCGTTCGACGTTGAACGCCGCGGTGTTCGACTTGACGTCTGCGGAGCGATTCGCGGCGGCGAAGCGGGCGGGGCGGACGATGCGAATCGGGGTGAACCTGACGCCGGAACTGCTGGTGCCGGTGACGCTGGAGAAGGCGGAGATCTGGCGCGGCGGGGCGACGCTGGTATGGCAAGGGAGTGTGGACACGGCGCTGCCGGGGGCGTTCCATTTGGCGATGACCGGCGAGGCGGTGGCGGGATACGTGACCACGGGCGAGGGGCGGCAGTTTGAGTTCAAGGGGAGCCCTGGAGATGTGGTGATCTCCGAGGTGGACCGGGAGGCGCAAGTGGAACGGTGCCCGCTCATGCTGCCGGCGGCGGATAAAGCCGGGGAGGAGCGGGCGGCGGCGGGAAACGAACCGAGGGAACTCGTTCCGGGGCCATCGAGTGTGATCGACGTGCTGGTGGTGTATACGGCAACGGCGAAGACGGCGGCGGGCGGGGACGCGGCCATGGTGAACGAGATTGTGAGCGCGATCAGCTTCACCAATCAGGCGTACGAGAACTCAGGAATGTCGATGCGAATCGCGCTCGCCGGGACGGCCGAGGTGAGCTACACGGAGACCGGCAGTTGCGAGACGGCATTGCGGGCAGTAACGAATACGTCCGATGGGCAGATGGACAACGTGAACACGCTGCGAACGCAATACGGGGCGGATCTGGTGAGCCTATGGATGTATGCGGGAGACTGCGGAGGGATCGGCTGGGTGATGTTGAAAAACACAACGTCGTCGGCGCCGTACGGATACAGCGTGACGGTGACCCAGAGTTCGCAAAACTGGCGGAACGCGTCGTTCGCGCACGAGTTGGGGCACAATCTAGGGGCGTTGCACGAGCGGGGGCCGAATTCGCCGGGGCCAGGGTTGTTCTCGTATTCCTATGGGTATCAATCGAAGCTGGCAAGCCCGCGGGTCCGCGACATTATGGCGTATGAGTGTTCGGGCGGGTCGTGCGAGCGAGTGCAGTATTTTTCCTCGCCCAACGTGGTGGTGAATGGGCGGCCGATCGGGGTAGCGGCGGGAGAACCGGACTCGGCGGACGTGGCCCTGACGTTGACGTTGACGGCACCGACAGCGGAGGCTTACCGGAAACGGGCGGGCGGGCCAAACGTGAATGTGAGCCCAACGACGGTATCAGCGACGGCGGCAGGAGGTGTCTATTCGGTGACGTTGACGGGGACGGGATCGTGGACCTCGTCCAGTTCGGTGAGTTGGATCACCGGGATATCGCCGCCGTCGGGGACCAATGGCAGCCAGGTGAGTTTTTCGGTAGCGGCGAACACGTCCGGGGCGGTGCGGCAAGGTTCGGTGCAACTGGGACCCGTAACGGTAGTGGTGTCCCAGGCAGCGGATTATACGTGCACGCCGGCGCCGATTGCGGTTGGGGAAACGGTGAACGGAACGCTGGGAGGCGGAGTTTGCACAAGTCCGATCCGGGGGAACACACCGGCGCAGCGGTATCAGTTTACCGGGTCTCTGGGGCAGCAGGTGACGGTGACGATGAACTCCGGGGCATTCGACACACATGTTTACCTGATTGGGCCACTGGGAACGGTGGTGGCGGAGTTTGCCTCGGGAGCGGGGACGCATACGCTGGGCTCGGCCGGACAGTATGTGATCGAGGCGACGGCATTCGCGGCGGGGTCGGCCGGGGCATTTACGCTGGGGCTGACGTCGACGAGTTGCGTGGTGACGATGTCGCCGAAGGTATGGAATGCCGAGTCGGGGGCGGCGCAGCGGAATGTAACGGTGACAACGGGGTCGGGGTGCGGATGGTCGGCGGCGTCGAATGCGGGATGGCTGACGCTGACGTCCGCAGCGACTGGGACTGGGCCTGGGACGATCGGTTTGCAGGTAGCGGCGAATGCAGGGACGACGCGACGGACGGGGACGTTAACGATCGGCGAGACGGTGCTGACGGTGAATCAGGAGGGAACGGGCGGGTGCGTGGCGCAGGAATTGACGCTGGATACACCGGTAACCGGGGTATTGAGCGCGGGCGGGGGCTGCAAATCGCTGTTTCGGGAGGCGTCGACGAACGCGGCGCGATATACGTTCGCCGGGACCGCGGGGCAACAGGTGCGACTCCTGATGGAGTCGCCGGATATGGACACCTACTTGTACCTGATGGCACCGAACGGGACGCTGCTGGCCGAGGATGATGAAGCGGCGGCCAACGCGAATTCAGCGATTCCGAGCACGAGCGGGTATGTCACGCTGCCGGTGACGGGGACGTATCTGATCGAGGCGGCGGGATTCGAAGAGGGAGAGGTGGGGCAGTTCTGGCTGGTCGCGTTGCCGTGGGGAGGAGGGGAGACGGCGCGCCTGGTTTCCGGAGTGGACAAGGCAGTGACGCTACCCTCGGTGACTTCCCGAACATTCTTCGACTGGAATAGTTCGACCTGGGCGATTGTGGTGCCGGCGGGGGCGACGCGGTTAGACGTACAGTTAACCACCCAGACGCCGGGCGCGAATGTCGATCTCTACACCCATTTCGGGTCTATTCCGGCATTTTCGTCGCTGGCGAATTATAAGTCCGAGACGGCCGGAAGCGGGACGGAGACGATTTCGGTGACCTCCTCGTCGAGTCCGGCGCTGCAGGCCGGGGTGTACTACATCAATCTGGCGATGGTGACGACGAACCTGGCTGCGAATGCGACGCTGCGGGCGACGGTGACGACCGGTTCGGGGACCTTCGTTCTTACGCCGGGATCGGCCACGGTAGGAGCGGGGGCGGGGACGGGATCATTTGGAGTGTCGGTGACGCCGGCAGGGAGCGCGTGGACCGCGAGTTCGAATGCGGGTTGGCTGACGGTGACGGCGCCGGGGAACGGGACGGGGAACGGGACGGTGGGGTATTCCTATCCGGCGAATACCGGGGCAGCGAGGAGCGGGTCCATTACAGTTGGATCGCAGCTGTTTACGCTGAATCAAGGGGCGGGGGCGGCGAGTTCGGTGGCATTGGGGGCTTCGTCGGCATCGGTGGGGGCGGGGGCAGGATCGGGTTCCGTGACCGTTACGCCGACGCCGGCGGGAACGACCTGGACGGCGGTGGCGAATGCGGCGTGGCTAACGGTTTCGGTGGGAAATGGGGCTGCGGATTATACGTACTCGGCGAATTCGGGAGCCGCTCGATCGGGAACTTTGACTATTGGCGGGCAGACGTTTACGGTGAATCAGGCGGCGGGAGCGGCGAGTTCGGTGGTCTTGGGGGCTTCGTCGGCATCGGTGGGGGCGGGGGCAGGATCGGGTTCCGTGACCGTTACGCCGACGCCGGCGGGAACGACCTGGACGGCGGTGGCGAATGCGGCTTGGCTGACGGTTTCGGTGGGAA
>CAYSFR010000002.1:200708-428127 GCA_964430625.1 uncultured Solibacteraceae bacterium | reverse complement strand
GCCGCTTCAAATGCGCCGCGGATTCTCTCGGCACCAGATCCGGTGTTCTGCCCGACGAGCTCGGGACACCGTACGTGGTAGAAGTTGGCGCCGAATTCTCCGGCCGTCGCTTCTGCGAGCAGATTCTTCCCGGTTCCCTGCGGTCCGTACAAAAGGATCCCGTTCTGAACTACCGGCGTCTTTCGACGGCCAAAGCGATTGGCTCCGATCGTGAGAAGGTCTGCCTTCGCGCGCGCCGATCCACCAACATCTGCCATCTTCACGTTGGGCACGTTGGTCCATGGCGCACGATGAGCCGCGCTGGCCTGTTGAGTGACAGCCGAGGTTGCGCTGTTGCCATGCGTTCTCGGCCTCAGAGCCAACAACGCCCAAAGCCACATGCCAAGCATGAGAACCAGAGTCCCGGCGGAATAGACCGACTCCCACGGCTGCCACGCTGCGGGATGGTTTGCGAGCGCCCACCGATGGGCTTTTTCCAGTGTGGCGAGAAGGGTGAACGCCACAAATGCGCGCGCGACCGACAATGGCCAACGAACGTGCGGCCTCGGAAGGACCAACAAGACAAAGACCGCCAGAGGCAGAGAAAAGAGGTGATCGAATCTCGAATCGAAGAGCGCCCTCGCTGCGATGAACTCCGAACCCACCAGAAAGCAGGATAGAGTGCACCGGGCTATCCACGCGGATCTGTCCGGAGCGGCCTGAATGAGGTGCCGCGTTTCCCCTACTGCTTTGGATGTACCAGCGCCCAACAGCCAGCCGATCCGGTACGACAGCCAGCTCCAAGGGCCCGGGAATACAAATTGCGGCATGGGCTCTGCTTCCAGTCGAGCACCCTCAGAATATCTGATTCGCTCTCGAACGGGAAGCCGTCCATGCCGCATGTTTCGGCCAATTTACTAGCGAACTACTTCTCTGGTTCTTGCACGGAAGCGGACGCAGCGTTCTGCACCTTCATCAAGCGGTTCATCTCGCGCATTTCGTTGCGGATTGCAATTAGTTCCTGTACCTCCTGAGGCGACATGGTCGCCAGCGGAGAACTCGCCGATGAGTCACCCCTCGGCAAAGCGGCAGGAGTTCGAAGCGCTGGATCCGTAGCAGGCAAGCTCACGCCGGGTTCGGTCAGCACGAGGTAGAAACGCGTGTTGGCGGGCAAGGTGATCACAATGTTTTGCTGGTACGCAAGCATGGCGAGTTGCTGTTCGCCGCCCATGGCAATGTTCGAAGACAGGCGCTCTCGAAGCAGGATCGAATTGTCGACTTGGCCACCCAATCCCCGGCCGCCCACGGCAAACGCCGCGATCGTTCCGACACCGGTGAGTGTACGCGTCAGGAACTTCTTGCCGGCGTTCGTGCCGTTGACGAAACCCTTCAATGCGCCTTGCTCCATACTGATGGCCGAGCCATTGATCGACTCCTGCCTGCCGTCCGGGAATTCGATCGAGTCGAACTTCAAGCTGACCCATCCCTGGGGAGTTGCCTGCGCCAATGATCCGTACGCCTTCGCGCCCGCCGGGATCACGATCTGGCCGTCCCGTTCGTAGTTGTACTCGATCACCGCCACCACAGGCACCTTCGCGGCAGAACTTACGGAGTGTTGCAGGCGCGCCACCAACTTGGTTCCCTGCGGGAGCAATGGCGTCGACTTCGGTCGCGAGACGGATGGGACGGCGCGGCTAGTCGCAGAGGAGACTCCAACATCGTTGCGGACGAAGACGAATGACGACTTCTTCAGTGCTTCCGTGGGATTGGGGACTGGTGCCGCGGGTACGGCTGGAGCGGGCTTCGTCGCATTCTGTTTCGCCTGGTAGTCAGCGATGGCTGCGTTCCAGTCCGTCACTTCAGTCTGTCGGCGAGGCGGAGTGAGTCCCTGGCGTCGATAGGCCTCGGCGAGAGCGGGATCCTCGAAGTCGACCGTGCTCAGGGCTGGCCCAGACGGCCGTTTCGCGGGGGCCGCTGGACGCGGAACATTCTCGGTCGGCACGGGCGTTCCGCGGTTCCGCATCGTCCCAAGCAGGTCCTTTTCGGTCAGTTCGCCGGTTTCATCGTTCGGCTGTTGGGCCGCGTTCAACTGCGGTATGACGGAGCGGTTGGCCGAATCCGCTGTCGCCGCGTCGGCCTGTGGTCGTCCAAGGCTGGGCTGAGTCTTCCGTTCCTTTTTCGAAGGGTCGGTCGTGGTGGTGAACAATCCGAAGAAGAGAAACAGGCAACCGACGGCCGTAGCGCCAAGAATCACCGCTCCGCGAACCCGATCACCCGACTTCTGCTCTCGGGCGGACTCCGGCGCGCGACGAAAACGTGCGGCGAGCTTCTCCATCGTGGTTTCGACGGGTGCATCTTCGACATTGTCTTGGGCTGCCGGATCAACCTGATTGGGCTCCGCCGCCGAATCTATCCGCTCAACCGGGATCGGTTCATTGGCCTGCTGACCTCGTTGCGTCAGCGTGGGATCTTTCGGTTCACTTGTCATTGGGAGTCTTCCTTTCTAATGGCCGAAACGCCAAAGCCAATCGGAGCGAGTGCCGGGCGGTCCACCGCGCCACTTTCCGCGATCTGTAGGAACAAGGTTTCGTTTGATTGCTTGAAACTGGGACGGCTGAACACCACAACTCCGTCGGTTCGCTCACCCGGACCAATTCGCTTTCTCGACAGTCTGAATTCCCGGACGGCAAGCTGTTCGCTTGTGCCCCAACTGCCGCGCTTCAACGGAAAGCCCTTCTTCACTTTTCCAGCCAGTTGAATCTGCGGAGGCAGAATCTCGATCGCGCGGGACTGCGGATTCACTACTGAAAACAGCACGAGAACTTCTTGGCCCTGATCGACGACTTCTGAAATCCCCGCCTTCACAAGATCGCCGTGAGCCTCCGGCGTATCGGCTCGCCTTCCGTAAAGGACAGGGAGGGCAGCGCGCTGTTGTCGTTCCAGCAGCACTGTGATTCCGTCGCGTTCGCTGGTCTCAACGTCGGATGCACTGGGAACGCGCACCTGTTGGAACGCCACTCTTTCAGTGACCGGCACCTCGTTCCTCCCCAACCCGCTTTCGGCAATCAAGAACGAATCGGGGGTTCGGTAGGTAAGAACGAAATCTACCGGCGGCTGAGCGCCTGCAGTTTCGTTCCGCAGCAAAAAGCTGAGATGCCGCCCGGAAACTGTAGTGATCAATAGATTCGACGACGTTGCCTCTTCGGATATCGGCTTCACCAGGACAAGCGCGGGTTCCTTCTCGGAGTGCTCCGCGAGAAACTTCCCGGGGTCGCCGAGTACAACGGAGCTCACGGGCTCCGGCAACCGGATCGCAGTCGTGAAGCGGGCAGCCAATCTCACAACGTTGACCTGATCGTTGACGGCCTTTTGGCTCACGACCGGCTTGATCTGTGCTTGCCCTGCAACGACTGTTGCGGCAGTCATCATTAAGAGTAGTTTCATTTGGTCCAAGCCCTTTCTCGCAGAAGCGTCTCCCATCGGTTCCGGCGATAGAGATACGCCACGCGCGTGACGTAGTCGTGGATCTCTCTCGAATACGCAGCGTTCAGCCCGTCGCGCCGGACTCGGCCTTCACCCGCAATGTAGGCGGCCAGCATGAGCCGTTTGTCTCCCGCGCATAGATCCCGGAGCCACGCCAAATAGGCCACGCCGGCCCTCACGTTCTCGCGGATGTCGTACCGGTTCGTGACCCTAAACGTGGCTGCGGTATCGGGCATCAATTGCATTACCCCGACTGCGCCCGCGCTCGAAACGGCCCTCGGATTCCCAGTGGACTCAACCTCAATCACGGCGTGGACGAGTTCCCTCTCCACGCCGTAGCGGTCCGCCCAGTAGTCTCCCCACTGGCGCACTGCGGCCGACTCGGCTGACACCAAGGCCGCCGCCATCACGAATAGTACGGCCAACTTCACGCTGCGGCCTCCCCTGTAGCACGCATGGCGGCGAGGGCCTCATCCCGGTATTTCAAAGCTGTTGCGACCAGGCTCTTGAAGCCGTCCTTCAGCAGTAGGCGTTTCACATCCTCCTCTGTCTTGGCGAGGAACGGCATCAGCACGTCGCGCATTTCCGGCCGAATCTCGACTTCGCCCAATAGCTGGAGCGCTCGAACAAACTGAACGATCTCGTCGATTGACGGAGGCTTCACCAAGTTGTATCCGCGAAGAGCTTGTGCCAGCCCAACGGCCTGCGCCTTCAACTCCAAGGGCGCATCCACGGTGCGGATATCGAGAATCTCCACTTCCTTTCGAACATCCGGGTGTTCGATTCGCTTGTAGAGGCTTCGGCGGCGCAACGGATCTCCAAGACGCCGCTCCTGGTTCGAAGTCATTACGACAAACGGAATGGTTTTGGCTTTCACCGTGCCGAGCTTCGGAATAGTAATCTGCCAGTCCGACAGGATCTCCAAAAGCAATGCCTCAAACTTCTGATCGACCTTGTCCAGCTCATCAATCAGCAGCACCACAGGTTTCGGCTGAAGCACCGCCTGCATAAGCGGCCCATGCGTGAAGAAGTGGAGCGTATGGAGGCTCGACCGGAGCTTGTCCCATTCGCGGTCGATCACGTGTTCTTGCGTCTCGAGGTACAGCCGCTGCAGCGCCTCGTCGAACGATCCGATGGCCTGTTTCTCGGTGATGCCCTCGAAACACTGAAGACGAATCAAATCCGTCTTCGCTGCGGCGGCAAGCGCCTGGGCCAGATAGGTCTTGCCGGTTCCCGGCGGCCCTTCGAGAAGGATCGGCTTCTGCATTCGCGTGGCGAGCCACATGATCTGGACAAGGACCGGGTCGGTGGCATAACCGGCCTCGCGCAGTCCACACGCCACGTCTTCTCGGGTATTGAACGTCATCCCGAGTTCAGAGTAGGATTGTTTGCGTTGTCGGCAAATCTACTTGCTTGCTGTGGCAACATCTCAAAGGAGGAGCGAGCCGGACTAGCCGGATTGAAAGTCGCGGCCTGGCTTGCGATTCGCAGTGGACATCCCGCGCCCGTGGACGGCGCGACATCCCGCAGGATAGTTGATGCCGAACGCGGCGGTCATCGCGCACTTTGAACCGCCCGGACAACACGCAAAATCAGCGCTTGAACACTCAGGACATCTCGCGGATCCGACATCGCGCGACATCGCGCGAAAGTCTCAGCCGAACAGGCCGGACATCGCGCAACATTTGACCGGCGGGACATCCGGCAAAAAACGCTCCGCAACAGTCGGGTCATGCCGCAAAATCTGGAAAACCGGACATCGCGCGCGTAGTTGTCCGCCTCGAGCGGAATCCCTCTCCGTTCCGGTTAGAATTCCGTGTGCCTGCCTTCGAATCCGCTCTTGCATCACTGTCCTCGGCCAAGTTGACGGACACGGAATCCAGATCACTTCAGATCATGGCTTGCCGGGGTCGCATCGACGCTACGAGCATCTTGCGCAGCCAGCACCGATCTGGTGCATGGTCGGCCTTGTCGGTTTCAGGACCGGAGAACTGCTTTCACACGGCATTGGCTCTGCTCGCCTTGAGAGCGTCCACTATTGGTCAAGAAATGCCGCCGCCGGCCGCCCGCGCCTTCGCATGGCTCGACTCAATAAACGGCGTCGAAGGTCATTGGCTATGGAAGTGGAAGTTCAGATACTTCGATCGTCACGTTCGCTTCGATCCCACGAAGACCGGATGGCCGTGGGTCGATGGCACGGTGAGTTGGGTTGCGCCAACCGCGATGGTGATCCTCGCTCACCGCGCGTGGGCGCGTGAAACACCGCGCCTCGCGACAGCCGTGCAGATGCTCTTGGATCGAGCCTGCACGCAAGGTGGCTGGAATGCCGGCAACTCGGAGGTCTTCGGCGTGGCCCTCGATCCGCATCCCGACTTCACCGCCATGGCATTGATCGCGCTGCAAGGGCGGGTGGAGCCGAGCCAGCCCATCATCGCGAGATCTCTCGACTATTTGGCCCTTCGACTCAAGGATTCGCAGTCGCTCTATTCACTCGGCTGGGCGATACTCGCCCTCGGCGTGTGGCGGCATCGTGAATGCGACCGCATGCTGGTTCGGTTAAGTCGGCAACTCGTCTCGACTGACCTCGCATCTGTTCCGGCGCGCAGGCTCGCTATGGCGATCCTTGCTTGCGGTCCGCCACCATTCCTGAAACCAGGAGGCCGACTATGAACCGACGCCGCATCATTGAGGGAGCCGCACTGGGCGCCACCGGCACCGTCTTGGCAAACCGGTTCTGGCACAGGCCAGGGATACCTCGACGAACTCAAAGGTCGTCCGTTGCAATTATTCGCTGCGACAGTTATGAACGCTGCTACAAGGCTGTGGAACATGGCCTCCGCCTGCTAGCTCCTTCGGTCCGCGGCAAGCGCGTGCTGCTCAAGCCTAACCTCGTCGAGTACTCGGCGAAGGCGGCGATCAACACGCATCCGAACGTCATCGCCGCAACTGCTGACTCCCTGTTCCGCCTCGGCGCGTCCGAAGTCATTGTTGGAGACGGCCCCGGGCATGTGCGCGATTCGGAGATGCTGATCGACGAATGTGGCCTCCGGAGCAAGCTCGCCGAAGTGGGCCGAGTCCGCTTTATCGATCTCAACTTCGATGCGGTCCGTAGCGTCACGCCACGGGGCGGCTTCACGTCCTTTCGGGAGCTATGGCTTCCCGAAACCGTTCTCTCAGCAGACGTGATCATCTCGATGCCGAAGATCAAGACTCACCATTGGGCCGGGGTGACTCTCAGCCTGAAGAATCTGTTTGGGTGCGTCCCGGGCAACGTCTACGGTTGGCCCAAGAATGTTCTGCACTGGGAAGGAATCGACAACTCCATCGCCGAACTCGCAGCGACCATCCCTGTCCACTACGTGATAGCCGACGGGATAGTGGCGATGGAAGGCAACGGCCCCCTGCACGGGCCTTCGCGCCATCTCGGCTGCCTGGTTTTCGCCAACGATCCCGTCGCGGCCGACGTCATATGCTGCCAGTTGATGGGTATCGACGCTTCCCATGTTAACCACCTTCAAATAGCTTCCTCCTTTGGCAACTTCACCCCCGATCGCATAACCCACGCAGGCGAGCCTACTGCCTCGCTCAAACAGACCTTTGTCCTCATGCCAGAATTCCTCAACATCTTGGCGCAATAGATCGCGGCCTCGTTAGTGGCTAATGTCACGATGCCCCAAAAGAAGATCCGCGGAGTCGAATAGGCTCGCCGGGGAGGGCTAAGGCTGGTTTTCGCGTCATGGCCTGCCGGGCAGGCATGGGGTTGGACGAGTCCTCCCGAGGCGCGGTTCAAGCGCTGCTTACGCTTTGCTCATTCCTTTGTCTTGGGCCAGATTATGTTTGACAATCGCACAGCCGTGTGCGAAAATCGGACATGGAGGAGGTTCGATGAGTCTTCCAATGAAATCAAACTTTCCGTCGGACTATCCGCGACAGAAGGTGCAGGACGTGATTCGGAATTGGTGGTCGAGGGAGCAGGAAGAGTTGAAAAAGGTCGCTGACTCGCCAGTGGAGATTCCGGCAGGAACGGTGTTTGACGTCGTACCTCTGATTTCTTCCCATCGCGCCGTCGAGGTCATTCTAGATCTTGAGCCAGTGTTGGGAATCGAGGTCCCCGACTCTGTCATCAAGCGTGGGGGCTATCAGAGCTGCGAAGAGATGGTCTCGCACCTGGAGGCAAAATTGGCAGCGCGGTACGCGGAACGGAAGGCGGCGTGAACCCTAAGGGACAAGCTATGTCTAAGTCTGATGTCGAGAGGTTTGAAATGGCTCAGCGCCTCAAAGAGGCGCGCGAGTATCTGGAACTGCAGCAAGACGAGGTGGCGAAGGAACTAGGCGTCCCTCGGACTGCAATTTCCCTCATTGAGTCGGGGCAGCGAAAGGTGGAAGCCTTGGAGTTGCAGAGGCTCGCCCGTCTATATCAACGTCCGGTGGGATACTTCACCGGAGAGGAGTCGGAAGACGTCGGGGTTCCGCCGCAAGTAGCACACCTAGCACGAGCCGCATCAAAGCTCTCCGCGCGCGATCGTGATGAACTTGCGCGATTTGCGGACTACCTAAACGCGCGCTCCAGGTCGGAGAAAGAGTAACGCAAATGAAGCAGCGGCGTGAGGCAATCCTGGAAGGAGCGCGAGCGGCAGCCAAGCTTCATCGCGAGTTGGAAATCCAACGAGTCGTGGAAGCTCAAGCCAGCAATGTGGACGTTTTTGGCGCGATCGTAAGACAGCGGATTCCGTTGGTGTTTCGGCCTTTGGAAGGGCTTTTGGGTGCGTTCCTGCCAACTCCCGGCATAATCGTCACGACGCAACGCCCCCTATCTGTACAACGTTTCACGGGAGCGCACGAACTGGGCCACGCCGCGATGAATCATCAGACGAGTTTGGATGATGAGACGATGTTGACGCGATCCGAATCGTCGAACTGGGATTACGATCCGCTCGAAGCAGCAGCCAATTCCTTCGCGACCTCCTTTATCCTTCCGCAGTGGCTGCTCATTTCGCAAGCTGAACGGCACCACTGGACCCGGAAGGACTTGGCGACACCTCATGTCATCTATCAGCTTTCTTTGCGGGCCGGTGCGAGCTACCAGGCGACTTGTCTCGCGCTTCTGCGGCACAGATTGATTCAACCGGCAACTTTTGAGGCCGTGCGGGATGTGGAGGTGAAATCCCTGAAGCGAGACCTACTGGAAGGGCATCAGTTGGAGAATTGGTATCCCGACGTGTGGCTTCTGACGGAGTCGGACGAGGGCTCTATGATCGAGGGAGATTCGCGCGACGCCTTTGTCGTGCGATTGAAGGAGAACAGTGGGGCTGGCTATCTTTGGGACATCGACGAACTAAGGAGCGCTGGTTTTCTGTTGTTCCGCGACGACCGTCTCATACCGAATGCGGCGGACGATATCGGAGGTGAGGTGGAGCGGATTGTGGGTGCACGCGCCGGTGAGAGCCGGGTGGGGCACATCAGCCTTTCGCAAACCCGCCCCTGGGAGTCGGCAGAAGCGTTGTCGAGATTGTCATTTGCCTTCGATTTGCGGGGAAAGGAAGCAGGTCGACCTCGCGCGGAGCGTCGGCTCGTGGCCGCGTGAATGGGTATCGACGTCTTAGTAGATCTACGCATGAGATTCGGTCCCGCGCGAAACCAGGGAGGAAGGCAGACTTGCATGGCCTTCGCAGGCAGTGACTCCAATTCTTTTGCGCAAGGCCTGATAGCGCCACTGTCGGCGGAGTACGCACACTATAGCGCTGCCAAGAGACGATCCCCTATCGATCCGCATCGTGGAGTTCCAATGCAACTCATGATTGATGGTTTGCGGGAAGATGGTCAGCCGCCTGAGGCGGCGTGGCCATATCTCACCACAGTTCCCGTAACCTTATCGGACTGGGTGCCGCCCTCGGATTGCACCCCGATTTTTCGTCACGCCATGCTGCCGAAGCTTGCGGAGTGCTGTCAGATACGCGAGGCCCTCGATGCTGGCCACGCGGGGCTGTTTACCGCTCGCATCAGCGAGCAGTTTCACCGACCGCCCGCGGACTACATCATTCGTGACAAGCCAGATGACAAGGATACAGGGAACCATGCTTTGATCGCGGTCGGACATGGTGAGGATTCTGGTTGCACACTGTTTCTGGTTCGAAATAGTTGGGGGCCCGGATGGTGTGACCGAGGGTATGCCTGGGTAGAAGAGAGCTACTTGTCCCGGCGTCTCCTCGGTCTGGCCGTCCCCTTTTTGATCAAGCGCGAGGCAACATGATTTATCCCATCTCGACTCGAACTACAACGGAAGCTTGGCTGCGCGCCGTGGAGTTTCTTTTCAAGGCGAGGGATCGATGCGCCTACAACATGATTCTCGACATCGAGGAGCCGATATCGCTTTCGCCTGCCGAAAAACAGGTTTCGGAACTAGTCGATAGGCTTTTGACGTCTCACGATAAGCTGCCGGTGGCCTCCGTCGCTGGCACGATTTTTCCGGCGTCCCACTACCTCCGGTACGGGGCAACGGGCGTGTTCGAACACTATCCCAAGCGGGTATATCCAAAGCTCGAAAAAACCTGGGGAACGTACGCTGGTCGAATGTTGATTCGCCAAGTCGGTAAAGACAAGGTTATCAATCCACTTGAGATCTTGGTTGACAAGCTAAGGCATCAAGCCGCCAACGGCTCCCCCAAACGGGCGGTGTATGAGTTGGGCTTTGTCGATGTCATGGCTGACTTGCCCATCTACGATCCAGCCACCGATGCAAAGAAACCCTGGAACCAGCCTTGTCTGGCCCACCTCTCATTCAAGATGCTTGAGGATCATCGCGGTCTGATGCTGACCGCACTGTATCGAAACCATTACTATGTGGAGCGCGCCCTAGGTAACCTCTTGGGACTCTCTCAGCTTCTCTACTTTGTGGCCCGCGAGTCTGGGTTGGAGCCACGAGGGTTGGTCTGCCACTCTACATTCGCGCGGGTCGATTTCGACGGCGGTTGGAAGGTTGGCGAGGTGTCTAAGTTGATCGAGCAATCAAGAGCCTTGCTTAGTGCGCAGTCAAGCGCCGCGCTATTGCCCGTTCGGAATTGAGGGGGAATATGATCGAAAACGAATGCATGTACATGAACGAATTCCAGCGTCACACTCTCTCAACGGATCAGAACACGTCACAAGGAATGGATGGCCTTCGCTTTCCACTCCTCGGCCTGTACGGTGAAGTTGGCAGTCTGCTTAGCGCGCTCAAGAAAAAGCAGCGCGACCAGGCCTCCTATCTGGGTTATGAAGAAAGTGTGATCGAGGAATTCGGCGACGTGCTCTGGTACTTCTCGAACATCGCGGCCCGCGCCAGTTTGGACTTGAGTGTGCTTGCACAAAGAATGTCCAGAACGCTGGAGGACTGGGATGAGACGGAGCCGCATGAGTTCGGAACATTTGGCGATATTCAACCCCTGTCTTCGACACGTGAACCATTCACTAGCTCCCTTTACGAGCAACGCCTGATCGAATTGGCGGGAAAGACTGGCCGGTTGCTCGATGACGTTGCTGGCAATCGCGTGGAGCACAATCGGGATGTGCTTGCCGGGCACTTGGTGGAAATCTTTCGCGCACTCGTCGCAGCAGCGGATGAAGCGAACGTCTGCCTGGACAGAGTCGCGTTGCGGAACATCGCCAAGACCTCCAGCCGGTGGCCCTCACCAACTGAACGGGTTTATCCGCCTTTGTTCGACGAGGTAGATGACCCAGAGGAGCAATTGCCTCGGCGCATTGAACTCGACATTCGCGAACGCGGAAGCACAGGCCGCAAATATGTGCGGCTACGCTGCAACGGGGTAAACATCGGGGACCGTCTTACCGACAACAAGGCGGACCAAGACGACTATCGCTTTCACGACGTTTTCCACTTGGCTTACGGCGCGATTCTGGGATGGTCGCCGGTGATCCGCGCCCTATTCAAAACGAAGCGAAAGAGCAACGGAAACCTGGACGAAACGCAGGACGGAGCCCGTGCGACGTTGGTCGAGGAGGGCATTTCCACGTGGATCTTCAGCCACGCAGTGAAACTGAACTACTTCGCGTCAATCTCCTCGCTCGACTACCCGTTACTGAAAACAGTTCAAGCGCAAGTACAAGGCTACGAGGTCCAGTCCTGTCCGCTGTGGCTTTGGGAAAAGGCTATCCTCGATGGTTTTGCGGTGTTTCGATGCCTTCGCGAGGCACGCGAGGGCATCGTGGTAGCGGACATGATCGAGCGGTCGATTAGTTTCAAGCCGGCGACATAGCCGGCAGGGCGATTTGCGACGAACGAGACTCGCCTTGCCGCCAAGCTGCGATGCGACCATTCAATTCCCACTTGGGCGGAAGCCAACAATCAATCGGCTCGGTGTTGTGACGGTACTCCTGCTTGATCCGAGTGCGTCCGGACAGTCCCTGGACGGCCGGGTAGCGAACGCGGGAATACTTGTCGATTTCGCAGAACAAGTTCTGGCAATCGATCAACTGAAGCGGTCTTCCCCAGAGCGTTTGGAAGGTCAAGCCTCGGTCTGAGAATTCCTTATCCTGATGATCCGACATCCACCGGATGAGATCGGCCTCTGAGTATGAGCCTCGATCCGGAAAACACTTCTGGATACCGGATCGCGCTCCCGGCCCAGGCACCACAAACTCCATCTCGGAAAAATCGGTGAGCGTGGAGTAGTTGAGATCGGTCACGTATTGGTAGGCCAGAAAATCGCCGATCGTGGGATAAGACCGAAGAAGTGCGAACGCCTCCTCCATCGACTTGCAGTCGGATAGACGTAACGGCACGTCTTCCCGCATCATCCGTTCAAGTAGGCGTAGATGCATCTCGTGTTTTCGCTCGCCTTCCCGGTTTCCAGAAGGCATTATGTACGCCGCTGAGTAGATTCGTTCCCCCCGAGCCATTGCTTGCGAAAGGACCAGATTGTAACGAGCGAAGTCGTAGGAATCGGGGAGTAGTTCGCCGAGCGCCGATTGCAGCAGTTTCCAAGTGTCGATGCGGTTGAATAGCTTAAAAAGAATGGTCCTGAAGAACAACGACTTCGGGTCTTGGGGACTGTTCCCCTGTACCTCATTTACCAGGTACTGGCTCACGCGGTCCGTAACTCGATAGGCATTGGTAAACCGAAACCGTTGGAGTACCGCGTCTGAAGACCAGGGACCGGATTCCCCTCGGACGCGCCGGAAGAAGACTCGCTGCCTTTCGGTGGCAAAGCGCCAATACGCATCGAAGACGGGGGAGATGATGACGGAGGAACGAGGGAAAATGACAATCTTGGACCCGCTTTCGGCTGGCGCTAGCGGCATTTGTAGGGGCATTTGCCCCGATGCACTGGTGTTGGCAGGTCGCGATCTCATACCGTCGTGAGTATCCTTTCTTGAGCTGTTTGGATGCTTTTGTCGTTGACGATTGTAACCACCGGATAGAACTCTGACTCGCGATGCGCCAACTCCTCGTATGCAGTTCGCCATAGGGGCCAGAGATCCGGAGGCTCGTTTCTGAGGGGAGATTCGCGCGAGATGTGAAGCAGCCGATCAGGCCTTAGGGGCTCCCAAACCCTGCGTTCGAGTTCGATCATCCTTTCGAGGACATCTCTCGACACGCCCCCAATGAGGCCGTACACATACGTTGACCACCAGAAGCGATCCAAAACAACAGTCTTGCCCGACGCAAGTAGAGGTTTGATCCGTCGTTCAATCGCGTCAATGTGCGCTGCGACGTGAAGCAGTTGCAGGCTTGCAGAAGCCAAGTCCTCGATCCCGAAACGCGGCGGATTGTGGTGCAGCTCGTACACGTGATGTCCCAACGTGCCCGGTTCGCGCCCAGGGAAGGATAGCAAGACGGAGTCGGTGCCCGTTTCTCGCAATTGGTCGGCGAACCACAAAGCTAGTGTGGACTTCCCCACTCCGTCTGGGCCTTCGAATACGATGAGCCTGCTCAACGCGTCCCTCCCGGAATTGTCGCCCAAACGGGTTGTTTGACTGCGACTGCGACGGCTGCGGCTGCCGACTGAGAATGCGAAAGCGAAACCTGCAACGCTTCAATGCCAAGGGAGATGAGCCGAGACGCCGCATAGCCATGGGTCTCGATGCGCGGGCGACCAGACTCAGAAAGAAGCACTTCGAAATCCTGCCAAGAGAGGCCCTCCTCACCCGCAATGCCCAGGGCTTTCATCGAAGCCTCCTTCGCAGCAAACCGCGCGGCGAACGACTGCAAGGGATGAGGTTGCGACCGACAGTATTGCCGTTCCCGCTCCGTAAAGACCCTCTCAATGAAGGGTTCGCCAGATCGGTCGATTGTCTTCTTAAAATCGACAAGATCGATGATATCCAACCCAACGCCAAAGATCATTTGGAACCCCCTTGAGAACTGGTGCCGCGCAAGAGCCAGCCGTGAATGGCAGTGGCATTGGGTTCGATCTTTCGAAGAACGGCCGTGGCGATTCCTTGAACGATCGCGGGCGATTGAATTTCGAACGGGGGATACTTGGGATTCGCGGAAACTAACCACCATCTGCCTTTTCGGCGGTCGAGGAACTTCAGCGTGGATTCGTCTCCCAACGTTACCACTACAATCGCTCCCCGCTCCGCCGAATTCGCTACCTTTGCGACGACGAGGTCATTGGGAAGTATCCCCGCACCCTCCATGCTGTCACCGCTCACCCGGACGATAAATGCTTGGCCGCTGGGCAGGAACTCGACGGGAACAAGCATTTCCGAGGAACTGTTTTCGCTGCTCAGCACCGGTTTGCCAGCGGCGATCCGGCCGACTAAGGGAATAGTGCGCCCTTGCGCAGGAGGCTTCGTCAAATGGACGCCGCGGGAGCGCTTTGCAGCCGGCGACAGAAGCCCCTTATTCACGAGGGCTCTGATGTGGTCTCGCGCGGTGCCGGTCGAGCGCCACCCGAATTCTTTGCATAGTTCTCTTAGCGTGGGTGGCGCGGTCCCAGCAGCGGCTCGCCGATGGAACGCTTCAACGATTCTTCGTTGGCGATCAGTGGTGGTTGCGGTGCCCTGGCTCATGCGCGCCCCCTTAAGCATACCACTCATCTGAGTGGTGTGCGATCTCATCCTGCTTTTCTCATGGCTCCGCAATGATGCGACAGTTATTCGAGGTTTGTAGATGACGGACTGGGGATTGGTCCAGTTCAATTTGGAGAGCACGCCGCAATGCGAGCTACGTGAGAGGTAGTTTGAAGATCCGGCAATCGGAAGCGAAGCGAGCAGCATAGCGTCGACGCGATTTTGTCAATGTCTTGAATCTACCTTCTAGCGCCAACTCCCTATCAACGGACTCGGGAGGTGCTGGTATGGCAAGTCGTTGTGGACAGTTGAGGAGGCCTGAGCCGTGGCTGACCTTATTTGAGCAAGCCCGCCGCACTCGGCCGCTTCACGTTCATACTGGGATCCTGGTAACCGTTCAGAACGAGCCACTCCTGCTGTGCTCGGCTGAGCCGTCTGTACGGGACCGCGTCAGGGTAATCTCGGAGCAACGACTCAAAAGACGATTCGGCGATTCTGCCCTTGAATCGCCGCAACTTCTTGTCCTCGATTAATCGATAGACGTACATGCGCGATACACCCAAGTCCCGCGCCACATCGGAAATGGTTAGGCCGTTCTCGCGGTATTCATCTGCATCCGGCGGCCGGTGTCTTTGCTCGAACTTTCGGACCGCTTCCGGCGTTCGCTCGACGTTTTGCGTCCATCGCGGCTTCTCTCGCCAAGGCAATTTGCCTGGGCCAAGCTCGCGCCGAAGGAAGTCCTGAATCGACCTCGTCGTCCGACGAAGGGAATCGGCCAATTGCTCCATTGGTGTTCGTGCCTGCGGCTCCATCGCCGCCCACGCCTTGACCAGACCGGCTTCTTTGGTGGTCCAGATTCGCATCTTGCGTTACCTCCGAATGTTCCATCGAGCAGGCAGCAGAAACGCCGTCCTGCGAAAACTCTAAGGCGAAATCTCCGTCGCCGGCAACCGTCTGTTCGAGTTCCAGAATCGTGGCCCACTAGCCCGGCTGAAATGCTGTACTCGCGCAAAATCAACCCCTCAGTCGATTGCTCGGGACACCGCTACACTAGACGCATGCGGCCGAAAATTCTCAACGCAATAGCGGCGAAGTCCCCAAAACATCACTTCGCGTGACGATTTCGCGGGATTGCTGCAATTGCCTTGCAACGCCTTGTTGAGCGTTTTATGCTAGAACCTCACCAGTGCAGAGTGTGAGGACCGCTGATGGCGGCTGCGCGCCCATATTTGATAGTTGCTTGAGCCAGGCGGTTCGGCATGAAACGCTAAAAGTATTCCCGGAATGAACGGACCCAGAGAGACGCGTCCAGAATCGGACGCCCCAACCGGCGCCCTTGCTTTACACCGCGACATGCGCAACCAGGCACTGAAAGTGCCGTGGCGCGAGCTTGCCTCTGCGTGCGATCAGTTGGCGCAGTGGCGGTCGTTCAGCCTCTGGGTACGGGCTATCGTCGACGCGGAGCATGCATTGCCGGACTGGTTGGCGGCGGAGATTGAAGGCCGGTGCCCCGCATTCCTGCAGAGCCGGCGCGAAGGGGGGCACTTGCTCTCGCTGTGGCTTGACCTCAACGAGTGGGTCGATTTCCATTTCTTCAGCGAGGCCATTCAAGACGGCTGGATTCAAGCTCTGCACTACTACTACGGGCGCCAGCCTGCGGCGGAACTCATCTGGCAGCATTGGACTCGCATGGATGAAAAGTGGCGGCTGCGAAAACCGGTTGCGTATCCAACATTCGATCATTGGCAGGAGCAGGTGGGCGCGTTACATTCGCCGCCGACGCCGTCGCAGTACGTTGAGTGGGAAGCATTCGCGTTGTGGGCCCGTTCTCTCATTGAGGCGGTTCATGAAATTCCAGCGGTCGTGCGAAGCACAGTCGAGGCGCGCTGCCCAGGCTTCGAGGTCTACGTCAAGACGCTTGGCGACAAGCCCTGCTCCGACCCTGCTTGGCTTTGGGAGCAGCTTCGCGGTTGGATTGAGCGGCACTTCTTCGCCGAGGCGCTTCGAGACGCGTCGATCGAAGGTCTGCGAACCGCGGCGCATCGGACACTACGTTCCGAGCGGATCATCGACTACTGGGCCAGCCAAGGCGTCGCCGCTGGGTCGGAGCTTCCAACGTATGAGCAGTGGTTGTCTGATGCGGATGCCTTTGTCCTTCGCTGACCGCGCGTCAATTCACTTTGCGACCGGCTCCCGGATAGCCAAGCGAGCGAATCCAGTTTTGCGCCTCCACCGACAAGCTCTCGAACGGAATGAGTTCAGAGTGCTCTCGGCAGAATTGGGCGAGCGAGTCATCGGTAATCCGTCGATTCCTACGCCGCAACCAACCCAGCCGAGTCCAAGACTTGATTTGGCTTTCACTGACGTTTAGGTAGCGCACGAGATCCTTGGACTTCTGGCCGCCAAAGAACGTGGCATCGAAGCCCAAGCGCCGGACCCGCGCCAGTATGGCCTTGGGCGATCGCCCCAAGCGCCGCGCGATCGTGTCGAGAGCGCAGTCCGCCATTTCCCGAAGCGCTTCGTCGAGTTTCTGGTCCCAACGCTGAGTGGGTCCCTCGCGCCGGTTCGTAACTCCCAGGGCCTGCGCGCGCCACGCGACAGCGTCGTGGGACCAGTCCGGATGCAGCGCCAGAATCTTTCTGGTCGCCGAGCGCGCACCATCGCGGCCTTTGCCGTACTCAGCGCGCAGTATGTCGTCTTCTACCTGGGTCCATTCGTGAACATCGTAGGGCGGCCTTGTACGCTCCGTCAGGCCGAGATAGACGATCCGTTCCCAGATCACCTGCTTCGAGATTCCGGGATGAAGGCTCCGGATCGTATCGATTGACCGTCTCTCGTGGTCCTTTTGCGTCCGGGCGGACTGGCGGAGAAAGTCGTCCAACTCGTGGGTCCAGCATGCGCATGGCGGCTTGCGGCCGGGAGCGCACTTGTCGAGTCCATTCAAACAGGCCGGTGTAGTAACGGAAGCGTCAACGCATGACTCAAGCGCGGCGCCTTCAACGGACGGGAAGCTCGCGCTCCATGTCGTGTCCGCCGAGACCGCCCCAGCCAACCCGGGGGAGGTGGGATGCTGAGCCCGTGGTAATCGCTTCGGCATACAAAGCCTGTTTGGTCTCTACATGAATTAGGTCCAGTTGGGTGAACAATTCTCCGATAATGAAACGCCTTTCGGCATCGTAGTTGAGGGAGACAACCAAGTCAACGGACGCTGCCCTGATATCCCCGAAGTCCTAATAGATGCGTCATCCAGCGTTTTCGTTCCAGCGCGTGTGTGGCCCCGAGAGGCATACCCGCATTGGCGGGAGTCGCCGTAGGACTCCAAAATTCTCGACGCAATCGCCTCGACCAAGCTCGTGAGCTAACCCTCGCGGTTGCCACCTGTAGCGCGGCAGGACCACGCCGCCCGACAAACTCATTTTGCGGAATTCCGTTCTTGCCTTACAAAAAGGTGTGCAGTCACCAATCTCCGCAAACCGCGCCAATGCCGGATCGAAGCCCAGCTCTCCTGCACACCAAGAGATCCTGGATATCAAGGCCGCCGCCAACTACCTCGGCGTGTCCCGCTCCCATCTCTCACACATGCTCGCCGGAAAAATACCGGGATTGCCCGCCATTCCACACGTTCGCGCGGGTCGGCGCGCTCTGATCCGCCGCGCCGTGATCGATGACTGGTTGCTGCAACAAGAACACGGGCCAGCCGTCGAGGTGGCCCGATGATACGATCGAATCACCCCGAATCAACGCCTGCGCTTCAAAAGGAGAGCTCATGAGACGCAGGAGATTTCAGAAAGGCAGCTTGCAGCTTCGCAAGCATGCAGATAGGAGAGTATGGGTGGTTCTTTACTACGACGAACGGGGCGAACGGCGGTATCACACGCTCGGCTTCGCCTCAGAGATGAACAAGGGTCAGGCTGAGGAGAAATGCCAGGCCTTCATGCGCGAGGTCAACGGAGGGGTTCGAACCGCAAGCCCGGTTCGTCCGACCACCGTCATCGAGTTCTTGGATGAGACCTACTTGCCGTTCTACCTTGGCAAATGGAAGGAGTCCACGGCAGGCACGTCCGAGAACCGGATCCGGCATCACATCGGCAAGGAACTCGGCCGTGAACGATTGATGGATCTAACTCTGGCAAAACTCCAGAAGTACTTGGAGCAGAAGGCGGCGTCTGGGTTATCCCATAGCGTCGTCGATCACCTTCGCTGGGATCTAACTTCTATGCTCGACATGGCGGTTGCGGAGAGGGTGATTCCAGTGAACCCTGCCGGGTCGCTCTACACACCGAAGTCCGCCAAGCGAAGCGAAGGCCGCGCGATGTCCGCAGAGGAAGTTGAGCTTGCGCTGGGAGCGGTCGAACAGCGTGAGAAGGTGATCCTCCGCTTAGCCATCTTTGCCGGGATGCGTCCGGGCGAGTTGTTGGCGATTCAACGGGACCAAGTCAGTCCCGACGCTTCGGCGATCGAAATTCGGCAGCGTGTCTATCGTGGCAAGTTCGCATCGCCAAAGAACGGTCTGGTGCGGAAGGCCGCGATTGCGCCAGACACGGCCGCCCACCTCCGCGAGTGGATGGAAAATGCCGTCGAACCCGGGCCGGAGTCGTTCGTATTCGCCGGCGAGTCGGGCCAGCCCTTGTGGCGGTCTTCGCTTCTTGAAGACTACATCAAGGCGAAGCTTGAGCCAGTGGGCCTCGGCTGGGTAAACTTCCAAGTCATGCGCCGCACGCATGCCAGCCTGGGGCATCACGCCAAGATCGATCCGAAGGTCTCCGCCGACCAGCGCGGCCACGGTATCGGTGTTGCGCTCGATGTTTACACGAAGTCGAGCATGAAGGACCGGGCAGCCGCAGCGAAGCGTTTGGAAGACTCCGTCAAATCCAAGCCTTCCCCGACTCGCAAGAGGTCGAAGTGATCCTTAATGGAGGGCTATGGAGGGTGTGATTTTGGAGTGCCCGTAAACTATTGAAAATGGAGCGGGAGATGGGATTCGAACCCACGACGTCCAGCTTGGGAAGCTGAGACCCCCTCTTCTCGGAATGGTGGATCAAGATTTCAGTGAACGAAACCGCCGCGAGTCGGCGAGACTTTAGTGGAGGTTATGAAAGATGAAAACGCTTGAAGAACTCCGGAGTTCCGACTATCACCAGGAACTCGGTCAGAAGATGTGGGCGGCGTTCTTGGCTCAACAGCAAGGCATCTCGTTGAACAGCGCCGCGAAAAAAGTCGAGGGCTCCATTGGCGATCTGTGGCTGATGGTTGCAGATTTTGCGCTGCAGTCCTATAACGACAGCATGGAGCGGCTTCTTGCCGGGCACTCGGACAAGTCGAATCGAATCCGGCCAATGTGAGCGACCATGATCGCTAAGGCCAAGCCCGCGACGGGAATTGCGTCGAGTAGGCACAGACGATAGTTGCCAGCAAACGGCCAAAGAACTGGCTTCCAGGCGGTCGCTGCCGAACCGTTGCAACGGGACTTGACGATCAATCTACAGATCGACCCTTGGGGCCGCCGATTGGAGCGGAAACCAACTCACTTGGTGGAATCGAAAGGATGCCCTATAAAAGGGCATGAACACCAGGCACCTTTCGCACAGTTCCACATTCACTGACGGCCCGCCCACTCACTTCCAACCTGAAGAGCTCCCGCTCAGCGTGCGCGACGCCGCCACGTACCTGGGCGTGAGCGTTCAAACCGTGTATCTTTGGGTAGAGCGAAAGCAGATTCCCCATCTCCGCGTGATGGGCCGAAACATCCGGTTTCTCAAATCGGATCTCGAGCCCTTCCGCGCAACCTTTAAACAGGAGGTGGGAAATGGCAAGACCTAGGAAACACGACGGAAGTCTTTTCAGAAGGGAGGAATCGAAAGTCTGGTGGATGGTGTACCGGGATCGGCAGGGACGTCGCCAGCGCGAATCTACAGGAACCGAAGATTGGGATGAAGCACAAAGGCACCTGCGGGAGCGGCTGCAGGCACGCGACAACAACACTCTGCCGCTCATTCGTAAAGGAGAGCAAATCACGTTGGCACAATGGTCGGAGCATTTCTTGGAGAGTTTTTCGAAGCCGCCGATTCGCGCGGCCAAGACTCATCTCTCCTACACCCGCGTGGTCAAGCACCTCAATGCTGGAATCGGGAGCTTGCTTTTGGCAGATCTGACCGCGGATACGATCGAGACTTTCTTGCGTGCACGTCTGACGCATCGAGTCGAGGTCAGCACGACCGCAGGAAAAGTCGCCAAGGACCTCGTGAAGCCAAGTACCGTTCATCAGGAATATCGGGTGCTGCGCCGGATGCTCAATGTGGCCGTTCGCAAGAAGCTGCTGGCGTCGAACCCGTGTGCCGGGGTGGAGTTCCCGGTTCGGGTGAAAGGGCTGTTTCGGCCGCACTACATGACGTGGTCGGAGCAGGAAAAGATCGAGGCTGTCGCGCCCGTGTATTTGCGGAATGCCATTCGCATCATCACGGAGACCGGCCTGCGCGTCTACAAGGAACTTGTGCCGATGAAGAAGTCGGATGTAGACCTTGAGAACGCGGTGGCGTGGATTCCGGATTCGAAGACCGCGAGCGGAGTAGGGGAGGTGCCGCTCACCGAGCTTGCGGTGGAGGCGTTCAAGAGTCAGATTGAAGTCGCCGGACCGGGCGTGTACCTATTCCCGAACCCGGACAATCCATCTGGCTACCAGGCGAGCTTCAAGAAGGTTTGGGCAACGTCTCTACGGAAGGCGGGCGTGGACTACTTCCGGATCTACGATCTTCGGTCAACCTACGCTACACGGCTCAGTGCGGGCGGCGTGGCGGACGAGTGGGTCACCCAACTGCTGCGGCAAGGAGATGCGAAGGTGTTCAAGAAGTACTCGCAGATGAAGCTGCAGATGAAACGCGAGGCGTTGGAAAAGTTGGACCGCCGGGCCAACGACAAGCCTGCGAAGCGGAAAGGGGGTTTTGACACAGACGGCAACGGTTAGAGGAGTTTTGCCACAGTTTTGACACGTTTTTGGGGTCAAACGAGTCTGGGGAATCGAAGTGATTTTCAGAAGTGCTTGATTCTGAGGAAGTTTCTGGAGCCACCCGCCGGGATCGAACCGGCGACCTGCTGATTACGAATCAGCCGCTCTACCAACTGAGCTAGGGTGGCCCAACAAACTTTCAGTATACCAACCCGATCTGCTTCTGTCACATTCGTTGGCATTTTGGACAGAAGTGGGTTCCCCGTTGCCCCACCACAATTCGTACAATCGGCGTCTGGCAGACAACGCACGCTTCCCCTTCCCTGCCGTAAACCCGGTGGCTTTGCTGAAACGAACCCCGGCGTCCGTCTGTATCCACGTAGTCCGATATCGATGAACCGCCGCCGGCGATCGCCTCCCGCAGCACCTGCTGGATCGCGCTATGCAACGCGATCGCCCGCCGCCGCGCCACCCGCTTCGCCAGCGCCAGCGGGTGTAGACCGCTGCGAAACAGCGCCTCATCGACGTAGATATTCCCCAGTCCGCGCAAGAATGCCTGGTCCAACAACAGCGGCTTCAACCGCACCCGTTTCCCGCGAAGCCGTTCAAAAAACGCCGGCGCCTCGATCTCCAAGGGGTCCGGCCCCAGCCGTGCCACGTTCTCCGGCAACGTCTCGCTCCATGCCATTCGCCCAAACTGGCGGATATCGTCGAACAAAAGGCGGCATCCATCCAGGGTGAATTCGGCTCGCAGGTACGGGGTCGGGGCCCCATCCACCAGGAGCTTGCCGGTCATACCCAGATGGATGGCAAGCGTCCCATGGTCAAACCGCAACAGGATATGCTTGCCGTGCCGGGTAACCTCCACGACGGAATGACCGGCGAGTTCCGGCTCAGGCGCACCGCGCAGTACCCTCGGCGCCAGAAAGCGGGCCGACTCCATTCGCATCCCCCGCAACCGCGGTGCCAATGCCCGCACGATGGTCTCTACCTCCGGCAACTCCGGCACTTAAACGTCGACGAGAATATCGTCGCCCTCCACACGTACCGGGTAGCGTTTGACCACGATCGCCGGATTGAAGTCGCAAGCGCCTGTGGTGCAATCAAACTCCCAGGCGTGCCATGGACACACCACCATTTGTCCATGCAGCGCGCCCTGCGCCAACGGTCCGCCCCGGTGGGGGCAATGGTTGTCGAGGACATGGATCTCCCCGTTCACATTGCACAGGGCTAACTGCTGTTCTCCGTTCCGGAACTCCAGCATAGAGCCCGGCGTCAATTTCCCTAGCGACGCAGCCTTAACAAACGCCATATAAAATAAACCTACCATGCGATTCGTCTCGGCCCTGTTGCTTCCGCTGCTTCTTCTTACCGCTTGCCAGAAGACGGATAACAAAGTGATCGGCGTGGTGCCGAAGGGCGCCAACCACATTTTCTGGCTGACGGTAAAGGCGGGCGCGGAGAAGGCGGCGGCAGAGGGCGGCTATACGGTGGAATGGAACGCGCCGGCGTTAGAAATTGACGCCAAGCGGCAGCAGGACATTATCGAATCCATGGTGAACCGGCGGCTGGCGGGGATTGCACTGGCGCCGGTGGATAAGAAGGCACTGGTGAGTGTTGTGGAACGGGCGACGGCGGGGGGCATTCCGACGGTGATTTATGACTCCGATGTAGACACGGCGAACCGGCTGACCTACATTGCCACCGATAACAAGGAGGGTGGGCGAATGGCCGCGCGCCGTCTCGGGGAAGTGTTGGGCAGGAAGGGCAAGGTAGGCGTGATTGGTTTCATGGCGGGCAGTGCATCGACGATGGAACGGGAGGATGGGTTCCTGGAGGAGTTAAAGGCGAAGTTCCCGGGGATTGAGATGGTGGGACTGCAGTTTGGCATGGCGGACCGTGCGAAATCGATGGCGGTGACGGAGAACATGATGACGGCGCATCCTGACCTGGCTGGGCTGTTTGCGGACAACGAATCGAGCCTGTCGGGTGCGGTACAAGCCCTGAAATCGCGAGGAAACAAGAAAATCAAGCTGGTTGGATTTGATGCGTCGGACGCGCTGGTGGCCGATTTGCGGGAGGGCTGGATTGACTCGTTGGTGCTGCAGGATCCGTTCCGGATGGGGTATGACTCGGTGAAGGCGATTACCCGCAAATTGAGCGGGGAGATTGTGGGGACACGGCAGGATTTACCAGCAACGCTGGCGACGCGGGAGGACCTGGAAGCCGGCCGCGTGGCGAAGCAGTTATTGCCAGGATTCGTAAAAGTGAGCGGGGCGCATTAACCCGCGTTCCGCAGGTTGAATGTACAGCTGAATATTTTGGGGCCATTTTCGAGGCCGAAGGCGCTTGCGGCAAAGCAAGCGCCTTTTGTTTTCAACGCGGACAGAGACGGGTGCCGTGTCACGGAGCGAAAACCGCCGTGTAGTGAAGACCAAGCCCCTTGTCAGGTGGCCGGAAATCCGTAGGATGACAGTATGTATCTGCGCCGTTGCTTTCGGAAAAGGACGGCAAACGGCACGCCTATTGGGCGCTGGTGGAATCGTATCGGACGGCTCGGGGTCCGCGGCAACGTGTCGTCAGCTATCTCGGCGAGATGGACGCCAACGGACGAGTAGGCGTCCGGGCCAGTGCGGAGGGAAAGCACCAGTACGAGCTGTTCGATGGACCGGAGCCGGAGTGGGTAGAGGTCGATGTGAAGCGCGTCAGCGTCGAGCGCAAGTGCGACTTCGGCGGGCCCTGGCTTGGGTTGGAGTTATGCCGCAGTCTGGGGCTGCCGGAGTTTCTCGATACCACCATCGCCACGGGGCGCGAAGACATTCCCTGGCCAATGATGGCACTGTTACTGGTGCTGGGACGGCTCTGCGATCCGTCAAGCGAACTGCATTTGGCGGAACACTCCTTTGCTTCTGGCGCGTTGGGAGAACTGCTGGGCATACCGGCCGAGAAGGTCAATGACGACCGGCTGTATCGTGCGCTCGACAAACTGCTACCGCACAAGAAGGCACTGGAAAAGCACCTGAAGGAGAAGCTGGGCACGCTATTTTCTTTGGACTATGATCTGCTGCTATACGACGTCACCAGCACCTTCTTCGAAGGCCAGGCAGAGGCCAACGATCTGGCACAGCGAGGCTACTCACGCGATCATCGCTCCGATTGCAAACAGGTCAATCTGGCATTGGTAGTGAGCCGTAGCGGAATGCCGGTGGGTTATGAGTTATTTGCAGGCAATACGGCGGATGTGACGACGGTGGAAGACATGGTGGAACATGTCGAGGGGCTCTACGGGAAGGCCAACCGGATCTGGGTGATGGATCGGGGAATGACGAGCCAGGAGAATGTGGAGTTCCTGCAGCAGGAAGGGCGGCGCTACATTATCGGCACGCCGAAGTCGATGCTGAAGCGGTTTGAACGCGCATTGGTGGAAGGGGACTGGAAGCAGGTGCATGAGGGGTTGGAGGTTCAGCTGTGTCCGGGGCCGGAGGGGGATGAGGTGTTTATCCTTTGTCGCAGTGCGCAGCGGAGCGAGAAGGAACACGCCATGCACGAGCGGTTTGAGAAGAAGATTGCGGCTGGGTTGGAGAAGATCGCTGAGGCGTGCCGGAAGCGAAAACAGAAGGCAGGGGAGGTGGAACGACGCGTGGGACAGTTGCTGGGACGGAACACGCGGGCGGCGGGGCTGTTTGAGGTGCGGGTGGTACAGAAGGCCGATGGGTTTGTGGATTTCACGTGGGTGCGGCGCGAGGCTTGGCGGCAGTGGGCGCAGAACAGCGAGGGCTGTTATCTCCTGCGCAGCAATGTCACCGATTGGACGCCGGAAGAGTTATGGCGCGCCTACATCCAATTGACCGAGGCCGAGGCGGCGTTCCGGATTCACAAATCGGATTTGCAGTTGCGGCCGGTTTGGCACCAGAAGCGCGAGCGCGTAGAGGCGCACATTCTGGTGTGCTTTCTGGGATATGTGTAGTGGAAGACGCTGGGACAGTTCTGCCGGCAGGCCGGACTGGGCGATGAGCCGCGCAAGGTGTTCGATGAGATCAGCCAGATTGCCTTGGTCGATGTTGTGCTGCCGACCCGAAGCGGGGTGTCGATCCGGAAACGATGTGTGGCCAAGCCTACCGAGCACCAGGCGATTCTGCTCCAGCGGCTTGGGCTGCACCTGCCTTCTTCTCTCAGAAAATTCGATTTGTAGTGAAGACTTTTGCACCTCCGTGTTGCAAATACAGGCGCTTATTCTTCAAACTGCGGAAGTTGGGTTAGCTCCTACGCCGGGGGGCTACATTTACGGAGAACCTTGACGGCATCGTCGTAGGTGGGCTTCCATTCGGGACTCGGGCCGCCGGCCGCTTTCGCCAGTTCTTCATACTGGTCTACGCTTCGCCGCAACAGCGCGCACCCAGCAGTTTTGTCAGCGGTGAGCAGGGAATCTCCGTGAAAATAGTGCAGTTCGGCCTGAATGGCTTTGGCGCGGGCGCTGCCGGTCTTGGCGAGGAAGGTGGCGGCGGCAGCCGAGCCCTTGGCGAATTCCTCCCGGGCCTTTTCCGGATTGCCCATCCGCAACTGCAATTTTCCCAGGTCCTGATAGACCTCGGTTTGGCGCACGTACCAATAAACGTTGTCTGTCGGCGGGTGCGCGACAATCTCTACCTGCCGATCGAAATACCCCTGGGCCTCCTGAAGGCGGTTCATCCGCATGAGCAGGCGGCCCAATCCATTGCAAGCAATGGCCTCGGCGAGACGGCCCTCCGCCGGACCCGGATCCCTGCCGGAAACGACGGATACCTCAAGGTGCCTCCGGCGAACCCGTAGGCACTCTTCCAATTTCCCGGTTTCTTCAAGCAGCCAGCCGAGGTAGCGCAACCCAAAACGAAGGCTGGATATCGCGCTGCTGTTGCCTGGATCCTCCGCGAGGATGGCTTCGGCCAGATCGACACCATCCCGAAGGGCAAGGGCTTCGGCGATGAGGCCTTGGTGGATCAGAATAACGGGCGCACGGGTAAGGACGGTGGCCTTCACTTCCCGGCAGGGGAGATCCCCGCAAGCAGGAGCGTCCCGAACCTCGCGGACGGCCAAGCGGGTCTGGGCCAAAGCAATCTTCGACAATTGGGGATCGCCGGAGGCGAAAGTGTCGATGGTATCGGCGAGTTGCAGCCGGGTGAAGACGATGCCGCCGCGGCCGAGAGGGCTCGTGGGCATTTTCTCGTGGACGGCCACGGCTTTTTGGGCGAACTCGATCGCGCCAGTCCCATTTCCCTCAGCGGCCGCGAGACGGGAGAGCTCAAAAAGCAGCATGATGCGTTCCCTCTGGGACGCTTGTTCAGTGGCGGTACCGAGAAGCGAGTCCAGGAGCGGCAACGCATCTGTAAGAGCAATTCGAGCCTCTTTCAGGTGCCCCATCGTGATCCCATTCCAGCCGAAGCGGCGGAGACTGGTTGCCAAATGGAGACGATCGGCGTTGGTTCCGTTGTCTCGAAGTATTTCGCGCCAGAGCAGAGTAGCTTTGTGCAGGCTGTCGTGCGCGTCGAGCCTCGCAGTCTGATGGGTGGCCACGGAACCGTAAGCGGCCGCCCATTGGCGGCGGAGTTCGCGGTCTTTAATAGCGGCGGTATAGAGTCCGTCGAGGTACTTTTTTTCGTCGGTGGCAATCTGATTGAGCAGCGCGGTGTTTCCCGTGAGCCGCGTCAGTTGACTTTTGTACTCCGCGATAACAGCGGGCGCGCCCTTTCGCAGTTGGTCCGTCCGCTGACGCTCCGCCTGCCACTTCTGGATGGCCTTGCCGGCGGCGAGTCCGAAAAGGACCAAGGTGAGCGCGGCTGCCAGCGCGCCGCCACGATGGCGTTGGAGAAAACGACTGGCGCGGTACCATACGGCTCCCTGCCGTGCCTTGACGGGAAACCCGTCAAGGTACCGGCGCAGGTCAGCGGCAAGATCGGTTGCGGAGGCGTAGCGCCGGGTGGGATTGCGGTCGAGCGCTTTGAGAACAATGGCACCCAGATCGGTGCCGACGCCGGCCGCGAGGGATCCGGGAGGAGCGGCATCCGTTTCAGTGACTCTCCGGACCGCTTGGAGGATGTTGAGCCCCGTGAGATCGTGCGGCGGCCGGCCAGTGAGTATCTTGTAGAGAACCGCCCCAAGGGAGTAAATGTCGGTGAGAAGAGTGGAGGGCTCACTGAGCAGTTGTTCCGGGCTGCCGTAGGCGGGGGTCAGCGCTGCATGCGCGGTATCGGTCTGGTCGGAGAGAAGCGCTTCCGGTTGGATCCGCTTGGCGATTCCAAAGTCAAGGACCTTTGGCCGGCCTTCTGGCGTGACAAGGATATTGGATGGTTTGAGATCCCGGTGGACCACTTGATGGCGGTGAGCCGCCTCAATCGCTTCGACGACTTGCAGAAATAGGCGGATTTTGTCGCGGACCGGGCTGTCCGGTTTGAACTCGTCAATCGGAACGCCGTCCTCGACGTACTCCATGACCAGGTAGAGGGCTCCGTCCGGGGTGACGCCGCCGTCGATCGCACGGGCGATCGACGGATGTTCGAGCATCGCCAGGATTCGGCGTTCGGAGTGGAAGCGGCGCACGGCGGAAGGATCGGCCTGTTCGCGATTTAGCTTCAGAGCGGCGTACTGGGTAAAGACGCCGTCAGCACGATGGACGAGGTAGACCCGGCCCATGCCCCCTTCGCCGAGAAGACGGAGAACTTCCCATGGGCCGATACGCTGGCCGATGAGGGCGTCACCCCAGAGCAAAGGAGGAGCCACCTGTACGCCAAACAGTTCGTCCGCTTCCGAATAGTTGCCACAGATTTCAAGAACACGGGAGCGGAGATCGGTATCCTGTCCGCATTCCTGGGTGAGAACAGCATCCCAATCGGCGCGGGGTAGATCGAGCAGTCGTGATGACAGGGAACAGACTCGCTTCCACTGCTGGCTTGCATGTTGAGTCGATTCCAAGCACCTGTCCCCGAGTTTGGTCTGCACCTGCGGGACAAGCGACGAAGATTCGGAGCGCCGGTCACCTGCAAACAAAGTGTACCTAGTATTCCCCACGGACGGCCCACCTCGCAAGTGTCTGAAGCTCTAAAGCGACAGCAACCTGCCGCACACCGTGGGAGTCTTGAAACGCTAGGGTGCGGGGCGCTATCTGCTATGATGCTGGACTGGTCATGGCAGCCGAGGACATCACAACGCTATTGCGCGCATGGGGATCGGGCGACAAGACCGTGTCGGACGAGCTATTCCAGGCGATTTACAGTCAATTGCGGTTGATGGCCAGGCACCATTTGCGTTCCCGGTCGGGGATCACCTTGACGCCGACCGTGCTTATCAACGAGGCTTTCCTCGCATTGGCGGCTGACCCGAAGAATGATTGGCGGGACCGGGTTCAGTTCTTCGCCTTCACGGCGACGGTCATGCGGCGGCTGATGAGCGCGCACGCGCGGCAAAAGGCGGCTGTGAAGCGAGGCTCAAATGCGGCGCCAGCGCCATTTGACGAGTTCGCCTACCCTGTGTTTGACCGTGGACTCGACGCAGCCAAACTAGACGACGCGTTGACGGCGTTGGAAAAGCTGGAGCCATCACAAGCCCGGATCGTGGAGCTTCGCTTTTTCGGCGGGCTGACTGTCGAGGAGGTGGCGACGTTTCTAGGAGTGTCGGAACGGACGGTGATCCGGCAGTGGGGGCTGGCCAAAGCGTGGCTCGCCAGCGAACTGGACGCGCCCAATTCCGCCGGCGCCGCCTTGACGGTGTAGCCCCCTGATCCGAGGCCGATCCCGCCGGTTGTCAAATTGATAGTAAGGACACCCGGCCCTGGCGCTGAACGCATCGGCCCGGGTGCCCACTTAGGGTCAGTTGTCGCGCTTGGGGCGCGGACTGCGAACCGGGCTGCGCTTGGGCTTAAAACTGCCGCCGGCATCCTTCTTAAACGGCGGCTTTCCACCGCTGAAGCTCTTCTTAAAGGGAGGCCGGTCGCCGCCTTCGCCGTAGGGCTTCTTGTAGGGCGGCCGGTCGCCGCCGCTCTCGCTGTACGGCTTGCGATAAGGCGGACGATCCCCTCCCTCGCCAAAGCTCTTTTTATAGGGAGGCCTGTCCCCGCCCTCGCCGGAGGGCCGCTTATAGGGTGGACGATCGCCGAACGGCTTCTTATAAGGAGGACGGTCGCTATCGCCCCCGCGATCGCCGTATGGCTTCTTGAACGGCGGGCGGTCGCCAGCGTTCTTCTCGCCGTACGTTTTCTTGAACGGAGGACGATCCCCACCCGCGCCAAAACGCTTGGGCGGGCCATCGTCGCGGTACGGCGGCCGCGCGGGCCGGTCGTCCCGATCGAACCGTTTCGGCGGCGGACGATCGGCGTCGTCGAAACGGCGCGGCGGGCGATCATCGCTATCGAATCGGCGCGCAGGAGGCCGATCAGCGCTATCGAAACGCCGGGCCGGCGGACGGTCATCGCGATCAAACCGGGCGGCCGGGCGCGGACGCTCCTCGAATGGCTTGACCTCGGAAGAGACCTTGGGCTTCCCGCTTGGCGGGCGAAGCGGCTTGCCTTCGGTCGATTCGATCGGACGCTTTTCGCCGAACTCCACATCCCGCGGAGCGGTGGCGGATTTCTTCGGCTTTTTCTCTTTTTCCGGCTCGTCGGTGACGCTCCGCAAGATTCCGTCGGCAGTCTGCAGCACCGCACGAATGGCTGCTACGTCATGAACGCGAACCACATGCGCACCATGCATTACAGCTACGGTGACGGCGGCGGCAGTAGCGCGATCGGCATCGAGCGTCTCCTGCTGCCCCAGGAACGACTTCCGCGAGGGGCCTACCAGCACAGGCAGGTCAAACGTTGCCAGGTCGCCCAACCGGGCTAACAGCTCGTAATTCTGTTCGCCACGCTTCCCGAAGCCCAGGCCCGGATCAACAAGGATCCGGCTGCGATCAATACCCGCGCGCCGGGCCCGATTGATCCCCGCCTCCAGGTCCTCCATCACGGACTTCATCGGATAAGCCATATTGCCGAGTTTGGCCCAGGTTTCCGGGGTACCGCGCATGTGATTGAGAATCAATCCGGCATTGGCATCCGAGATCACCTTCGCCAGTTCCCCGTCAAAGGTCAGCGTGCTGGCGTCGTTGATCAACTCGGCGCCATTTTCCAGCGCCTTGGCCGCAATCGCCGCTTTCATCGTGTCGACTGAAATCGGCACACTCAACTTGCCCTTCAACTTCTTTAAGACCGGAATCAACCGGCGCAACTCTTCGGCCTCAGAGACGCGTTCGGCGCCGGGCCGGGTAGATTCCGCGCCGATGTCGATAATGTCGGCGCCTTCTGCTTCCAGTTCGAGAGCCCGTGCCGCGGCGCGGTCCGGGTCCATGTACTTGCCACCATCGGAAAACGAGTCCGGCGTGACGTTAATTATGCCCATGATGAGCGTTCTATCGCCGAGCTGCAGTTCGCGCTCAGCCAGCTTCATCAGGTACCGCTTGGGGCGATTCATCCTGTTACCTTCTTCCACTTTTTGCCGGCGCGGATCACATACTCGCCCGGAAAGGAAAGAGTTATGAATTCGAGCACACGCTGGCCGTTCACTTCCACCGACCCGGCTTTCACCAGCCGGTTCGCGTCGCTGGTGGACGCGGCAATGCCGGCCTTTGCCAGCACTTTGTCGATTCGCAAAGAAGGCTCGGCAATCGAGACCGTCTCAATATCGGCAGGCACTTCGCCGCCGGCCACAACACGTATCCATTCCGCCGCCGCGCGTTCCGCTTCGGCGCGGGAGTGGAAATCCGCAATGATGAGTTTGGCCAACTCCATCTTCGTTTCTTTGGGGTGCGCGTTCCGGTACTGCTGGATCTCGGAAATTGTCTTATCGGTCAGCAATTCGAAATACCGGAACATCAGATCGTCGCCAATCGACATCAGCTTCCGGAACATCTCTTCCGGAGACTCCGTGATGCCCACGTAGTTGCCCTTCGATTTCGACATCTTCTCGACGCCGTCCAGCCCCTCCAACAACGGCACGGTGGCCACAATCTGCGGCGGTTGCCCAAAGGAACGCTGCAGTTCCCGGCCCACCAGCAGATTGAACTTCTGGTCATTGCCCCCCAGTTCCACGTCGCACTTCAGCGCTACCGAATCGTAGCCCTGCGCCAACGGGTAGAGGAACTCGTGCACCGAAATCGGGGTGTGTTCCTGGTAACGCTTGGCAAAGTCATCCCGTTCCAGAATGCGCGCCACGGTGTAGTGCGAGCATAAGCGGATCATGTCCTCGAACTTCATTCCCTCCAGCCAGCGGGAATTGAAATCGACGGTCGTCTTTTCCGGATCCAGAATCTTGAAAACCTGAGCCTTGTAGGTCTCGGCATTGCGGTCGATATCGGCCCGCGTCATCGGTGGCCGGGTCAGATTGCGGCCCGTCGGGTCGCCGATCAGGCCGGTCATGTCGCCGATCAGGAAAATCACCTCGTGTCCGAGATCCTGAAAGTGCTTCATCTTCCGCAGCAATACGGTATGGCCCAGGTGGAGATCTGGGGCTGTTGGGTCAAACCCTGCCTTCACGCGGAGCGGACGGCCCAGTTTGAGCCGTTCCCGCAAATCCTCTTCCCGGATCATTTCCGAGAATCCTTTGCGAAGGTAGGTGACCTGTTCGTCAATAGAGAGCGCAGTCACTTCCAACCATTATGACGCAGGGCGCAAACGAACCCGGATCGGCGGCCACCGGCCGGTGCCATTTCACCCCGTAATCCCGCAACTGGTCCCACACCGCGAACGAAAAGCACCCTCGCCCGTATAGCGAACCAGAGGTTTTCTACAATGCGGCATGCGGCGCTGGTAGCTTTTCTGATGTTCGCGAGACTGTCCGGAGTGGAGTGGAAGGACCTGCAACGCTCCGAAGATTGGGAGTTGCAGCTTACCGAGGCAAACCGGCTCGCAAAGGCCCAGCAGTTCGATGCGGCCGAATCTCTCTACTCCACTCTCACCGAAGCCGCGTACAAATTCGATTTCCCGCTGCTGCTCAAGGCAAAGTGCCTCAACAACCATGCCAGCCTCCTCCACCAGCGTGGCCAGTTTGCCGGCGCTGAGAAGAAGTATAAGGAGGCCGCCACCTTCTGGATCGCCGCGACCGGCGCCGAAAGCGATGAACACGCTACAACCCTGAACAACCTCGGGGAGGTCTACCGCCTGCTCGGTCGCTATACCGATGCCGAGTCCATGTTCCGGAAGGCGGTTTCGATCCGCGAATCGCTGATGGGGCGCGATAAGTTGCGCCTCGCCTCCGCTCTCAATAACTTGGGGACCACCCAACTGCAAAAGTTCCGCGCCGGTGCCACAAACGGTATTGGTACCTCCAACTCGGTTGCCAGCCTCGGAGAAACACAGCGCGCGCAGCAGCAGTTCGCCGAGGCGGACGCCAATTTGCAACGGGCGTTACAGATAAAGAAGGAGATCCTCGGCGCCAACCATCCCGATGTGGCCACCTCCATTAACAACCTCGCCGCGCTGCGCCAAGACGCCGGCGACCCGGCCGGGGCCGAGAAACTCTATCTCGAGGCACTCGCCATCCGCGAGGCACAGTCGCCGGCCGATCGTCCCGCCCTCGCCAGCGTGCTGAACAATCTCGGCACGCTCCACCGCAAAACTCGCCGCATGGCCAGCGCGGAACAGTACATTTCTCGCGCCAACCAACTCTGGGAGGAGGCCTTGGGGCCCCACCATCCATCACTCGCCGCTGGGCTGAACAATCTCGCCGAGCTTCTTCTGACCACGGACCGCCCCGCCGAAGCCGAACCGCTCTTCCGCCGCGCCATCTCTATCCAGGAAGTTCACTTCGGCCCGGATCACCCGGTCACCGCTACCGCCCTCGATAACCTCGGTACGCTCTTTCTCCGTCTGGACAAAGCCCCCGGTGCCGAGACCCTGTTCCGGCGCGCGATGGACGCCCGCGCCGCCCGGTTCGGGCGCGACAGTGCCCTCGCGTTGGAATCGATGCACCACCTCGGCCAGAGCCTCTACGCGCAGGGACGCCACACCGAGGCCGAACGGGTACTCGTCGACGAGTTGTCCATACTGGAACAGAAACGAATGCATCGCACGTCCCAACATGGCTCCGCGCTCAGCGATCTCGCATTGATCCAGTTCGCACAGCGCCGTCTGGACGCCGGTGAGAAGTACCTGAACGAGGTCGCCACCTTCGCTGATCAGTTGCCAGCCCACCAGCAGGAGGTGGTCTCCCAGCTCTATGGAGCCTATGCCCGTCTGCTGCGCAGCGCCAAGCGGAACCGCGACGCGGAACGGATGGAAGGCAAGGCAAAGTCGTTCCTGCCGCGCTAACCAGGCGGCCGCGCGGTCCGAAAGTGGCCACATCGTCCCACAAACGGACACAACCGGCCCCTATCCCTCCACCAGGCACCTGCGCTAAAGTGATGAAGCAAAAGCATCTACGCGCCGAAAGGGGATTGGCCGCGCAGTTGCCCTAACAGGGAGTAGGAAACCAGCATGGACGTACCTCGCGAGGGAGCAGCAAAAAAACGACTCATCCGGCGGATCATCGCCGGCATTTTGGTATTAGGCGCCGCCGGCGCCATTACCGTCTGGCTGGGCAAACTCCAGCCAGCCGCGGTGACGGTGGAGTACTCCACCGTTTGGCCGGACACCGTGAAACGCGGCCCGATGCTCCGCAATGTGCGGGGCATGGGCACACTGGTCCCGGAAGAGATTCTCTTTGTCCCCGCCATTTCGGAAGGCCGGGTAGAGAAGATCCACATGCGCGCCGGTGCCAACGTCAGTGCGGACACCGTACTGCTGGAACTCAGCAATCCGGAACTGCAATTGGCCGCTTTCGATGCCGAATGGCAGGTCAAGGCCGCCCAGGCCACCTATCGGGATCTGAAGGTGAAACTGGAGTCACAGCGGCTGGATCAGGTCTCCAACGCCGCCCGTGTGCAGAGCGAGTTCACCCAGGCCAAGCTCCAGGCCGACCGGGATGAAGCCCTCATCAAGCTCGGCTTGAAGTCGGACTTGGAGTACCGCCTGACCAAAGCCAAGGCGGACGAACTCGCCGGACGCACCAAGATCGAAGCGCAACGGGTGGAGAATTTCACCGAATCCGTCGAAGCCCAATTGGCCGCGCAAACCGTCCAGATTGAAAAGTTGAAAGCGGCCTGGGATTTGAAGAAACAGCAGGTACAGCAGTTGAGGGTTCGCGCCGGCGCAGCAGGCGTTCTGCAGCAGATGGCCGTCGAAGTGGGCCAGAAAGTTCTGCCGGGCGCCGTTTTGGCTAAGGTCGCCCAGCCCACCAAGCTTAAGGCCGAACTGAAGATCTCCGAAACGCAAACCAAGGATATTGTCATCGGTCAGCAGGCCACCATCGATACCCGTAACGGGCTGATTCCCGGACGGGTTTCCCGTATCGACCCGGCCGCCATCAACGGCACCGTCACTGTCGACGTCAAACTCGAAGGCGCCCTGCCCGCCGGTGCCCGGCCCGACCTGAGCGTCGACGGCACCGTAGACCTCGAGCGGATCGCCGATGTCGTCTACGTAGGCCGGCCCGTCTACGGCCAGCCCAACAGCACCATTACGCTCTTCAAACTCGTGCCCGGCACCGAAGAAGCCATCCGCGTCCCGGTCAAGCTCGGACGCGCCTCCGTCAACCATATCGAGATCGTCGAGGGCCTCAGTGTCGGTGACACTGTCCTGCTCTCCGACATGTCCCAGCACGACTCGCAGAACCGCATCAAACTCAAGAAATAGGGGATTTGGAAACCATGAGCGACGACCTTCTCATCATGGACGGCGTGACCAAGGTGTTCACGACTGACGAAGTGGAAACACACGCGCTGGCCGGGATTCATTTGAATCTCAAGCGCGGGGAGTATGTCTCCATCTCCGGCCCGTCTGGCTGCGGCAAATCGACGCTGCTCGCCATTCTCGGGCTCCTCGACTCGCCCACCGGCGGCTCCTACACCCTCAACGGCCGCCCCGTGCAGAGCCTGAAGCTCGCCGAACGCGCCCGCATCCGCAATCGAGAGATCGGGTTCATCTTCCAGGCGTTTAATCTGATCGGCGATCTCACCGTCTACGAGAATGTCGAACTCCCGCTCACCTACCGTGGCATGAGCGGCGCCGAACGGAAGAAGCGCGTCCTCGAAGCGCTCGAACGTGTCGGGATGTCTCACCGCATCAAGCACTACCCATCGCAACTCTCAGGCGGTCAGCAGCAGCGCGTCGCCGTCGCCCGCGCCCTGGCCGGCGACCCGTCCATCCTCCTCGCCGACGAACCCACCGGCAACCTCGACTCCCAGAACGGCGAGCAGGTCATGGACCTCCTCCGCGAACTCCACCGCGGCGGCGCCACCATCTGCATGGTGACCCACGACCCCCGCTACGCCAAGTATGCCGACCGCACCATCCGCCTCTTCGACGGCCGCATCGTGGAAGAGTCGAAAGAGGCCCCCGCCGCATGAACCCTCTCGTCCGCCTTCGCAACGTCGAGAAGTTCTTTGAGCACGGCGTCTCGCGCACCTACGTCCTCCGTCAGGTGAACCTCGATATCGCCCCCGGCGAGTTCATCTCCATCATGGGTCCGTCGGGCGCCGGCAAGTCGACACTCCTCCACCTGCTCGGCATGCACGACATGGCTTGGCGCGGCGAGTATTGGCTCATGGATCGACCCATCCATTCGCTCGGCAAGAAGGAGCGCATGGAGCTCTATAAGGCCCACTTCGGCTTCGTGTTCCAAAGCTACCACCTGCTGGACAATCTGACGGTCTACGAGAATCTGGAAGTCCCCCTTTCCTACCGCAACATTAAGCGTAGCGAGCGCGAGAGCATCGTCGCCGACGTCCTCGACCGATTCCAGATTGTCGGGAAGAAGGACCTTTTCCCCAACCAACTCTCCGGCGGGCAGCAGCAACTCGTGGCTGTCGCCCGCGCCGTGATCAGCAACCCGCAAATCATCCTCGCCGACGAACCCACCGGCAACCTCCACTCCTCCCAGGGCGAGGAGATCATGCAGCTCTTCAAGAAGCTCAACTCCGAAGGCACCACCATCGTCCAGGTCACCCACAACGAAAAGAACGCCACTTACGGCAATCGTGTCATTCAACTGCGGGACGGGTGGGTGGAATCGCAATAATCTCCGAACGGTTTCCCCTATAGCCGGCGCGGCCTGAAAATGGCCCGCCGGCTTTTTTTGTAACCATCGGCCGAAGCGTTCGTAACAGAAAGTGAGAGCAGACTTGTTGTTGAGCGATACGGACGAGCAACTGATGGCGGCGGTCCAGGGAGGGGATTCTCTCGCCCTGGGAGAGCTGTTCCAACGTCATCACGCCGCCCTCTACCGCTACTTTCTCCGCATGTCGGGCAGCGCCGCCCTGAGTGAGGATCTCACGCAGGAGGTGTTTCTCCGGCTGCTTCGAAAGAGCGAAACCTGGCAGCGGGATGCGCGATTCTCCAGTTGGATGTATCGTATCGCTCACAATGCCTTCATCGATCACACCCGAAAAAGCAAATGGGAAACCGCCATGCCCGAAAGGATTGACATCGCCGCGCCGGCCGGACGCCAGTTGGAACAGGCAGAGGAACACGCACTTCTCCGCCGCGCACTGATGGCCATGCCGCCCGACAAGCGCGAACTACTGGTGCTCAGCCGCTTCCAGGGCCTTCGCTATGAACAGATCGGGGAGATGTTGGGCGTGGAAACGAACACCGTGAAAGTGCGCGTCTTTCGCGCACTGGGCCAGTTGCGGGAAATTTATGAGAAGCTGTCGGGACAACCGGGCTTACATGTGATGGGAGGGAGGAGTTGAAAATGACCTGTTCCGAGTTCGCTGTCGACATCGCCGATACGCTCGCCGGCTCGGCCTCCGCCTCCGCCCGCACCCGCGCCGAAGCCCACTTGGCCTCCTGCGCCTCCTGCCGCGCCACCGCCTCGCTTTGGAATCAACTCGGCGAACTTCCCTCCGAGGCTCCGCCCGCCCGGCTCACCTCCCGATTCCATCACCAGATCGCCAAACGCACAAACCCGAATCGCTGGGCCTGGCTCGCCGTGGCCGCGGCCGCCCTGGTCGGCTTTCTCAGTTTCTTCGCCGGCCGCTACACGGCCCCGGCCGGCAAGGAAGACATCGCCTCCCTCCGTGGCGAAGTGCGGAATCTGCGCGAGGTGGTGGCACTCTCGCTGCTCGACCAGCAATCGGCCAGCGAGCGCCTCCGCGGCATCCGGTACAGCGCCGCTCTCGAAGGCAACGACCCCGAAGTGGTCGACGCCCTCTCCCGCACCCTCCGTTCCGACCCTAGCGTCGATGTCCGCCTCGCCGCTGCCGACGCCCTCCGGCGCTTCCCCCTGCCGGCCGCTGTCACCGAATCCACCTGGCAACTGCTCGACAAAGACGACTCTCCTCTTGTCCAGATTGCCGTCATCGATCTCCTCTCCAGCCGCAAGGACCCCACCGTCCGTGCTCGCCTGGAAGCACTCCGGGACCGCCCCGGGCTCGATCCGAATGTTCGCGATTACCTCCAAGCGCTGCTCTCAAATCAACGCACAAAGGGAAATCCATACCAATGAAACTCGCTTTTCTCTTCCTCTCGGCCGCCGCCATCTGGGGCGCCGAAGAGTCTACACGTACCATCGAAAAAAGCTTCCCGCTCACCGGGAACAGCCGTGCACTCTACGTCTGCGGACTCAACGGCAGCGTCAATGTCACTGCCACCGATAGCAACGAAGTCCGCTTCACCGTCCGAGAGAAACTCGCCGCCGCGACGCGCGAACGCCTCGACGAGCTGAAGAAGGAAGTCGATGTCGCCTTCACATCGGAACCCGGCGCTGTCCGTGCGAGCGTGAAGGGTCCCTGGGGCTGGTCCGAATGCGGTAAGCCGGCCGAACGGAACCGCGGCGAGCGACGCCGTTGGGAAGGCAGGGAGACCCGCATCGAACATGAATTCACGGTCTCGGTTCCTCGCGACGCCCGTCTGGAACTGCGTAGCGTCAACGGCAGTCTCCACGTCGCCGGCACACGTGGCAACTATTCGCTCCATACAGTCAACGGCGGCATCCAAATGGAGGACGTTGAGGGTTCCGGCGATGTGGTGACCGTCAACGGCACAGTCAAAGCCGTATTCCACCGTAACCCGTCCGCCGACACGAAATTCCGTACCGTCAACGGCAAACTCGATCTCTACTTCCAACCTGCTCTCAGCGCCGATTTCACCATGAAAACCGTCAACGGGAAGGCCTACACGGACTTTGACATGACGTCTCTCCCTGGCCCGGGCACCTCCACGGAAGAGACAAAAGGCATGCGGGTCATTCACCGCCGCGGCACCCATGGCGCTCTGCGCGCCGGTAGCGGCGGCCCCAAGATCAGTACCGAAACCGTCAACGGGTCCATTCTTATCCATTCGTTAGAGAAGGGACGGCCGTAATATGCGCTACCTGCTTTTCTTGCTCGCCCTTCCTCTCTTCGCCGAGCGGATCACAGTTCCGCTTCGCGACCCCTCCCGTCCCGCCCATATTAAGGTCAGCACCGTAAATGGTGGCATCACCATCCGGGTTCACAGCGGGAAGGAAGTGCTCGTCGACACCGATCAACCCAGTGCCCGCACCCGCCCCGCCCCCAATGGCATGAAGGAGATCCTCGGAGGGTTTGGCGACCTCACCATCGAAGAGGAAAACAACGTAGTCACCGTCAAACCCCACCAACCGAACGGCTCCTACGTCCTGCTGGTCCCGGAAAACAGCTCTGTCCTGTTGAAATCCGTCAACGCCCGCGAACTTCGCATTGAAGGGATCGCGGGTGAAATCAACGCGGAAACCGTCAACGGTTCCATCTTCATCACCGACGCTTCCGGCCCCGTTGTCGCCCACTCTCTCAACGGCCGTATCACGGCCACACTGAAGCAAGTCGCCTCCGGCAAGCCGATGTCTTTCTCCACCCTCAACGGCCGCATCGACCTCACCCTCCCGCCCACCGCGAAGGCCGATCTCAAAATCAACAACCAGCGCGGCGAAACGTTCAGCGACTTCGAGCTCAACATCACCACAAGCATCAGCCGCAAGGAATCCGGCCGCGAGGGAGGCCCGAAATATCGCCTCAACCTGGAACGGACCATCGTCGGTCAAATCAACGGCGGCGGTCCCGAAATCGCGCTGCGCAGCATGAACGGCACCGTTTTCATCCGAAAAGCCAAGTAGATCTGTCCGGTTGCGATACACTCGTCCCGCAACCGGACACTCAACCGTTCCGGAGAATCGCGCTTTCTCCTGTCGTTCCCGTAGCATGCACAATGGAAGGCAGGTTGCACTTGGAAATCGCAACGTCACCGTGAACAAGTCGAACAAGCAAAGCCGTATCCTCGTCGCTGATGATCAGCCTGATGTCCTGGAAGCCCTCCGCCTTCTGTTGAAGAGCGAAGGCTACCAGATCGAAACCGCCTCCTCCCCTAAGGCCGTTGTCGCCGCCCTGGAAATCCGTGAGTACGATTGCCTCCTCATGGACCTGAACTACACCCGCGACACCACCTCCGGTCAGGAGGGCCTCGAACTCCTCGCCCAACTCCAGACGATCGACCCCTCCCTCCCCGTTGTCGTCATGACAGCCTGGGGCTCGGTCGAACTCGCCGTCGAAGCCATGCGCCACGGCGCCCGCGATTTCGTTCAAAAACCCTGGGAAAACGCCCGGCTTCTGGCCATCGTCCGCACGCAGCTTGAACTGAGCGAAGCCCTCCGCCGCAGCGCTCGCCTGGAAGCGGAGAATCGGCTCTTCAGCGGCGACGGCCGCCCCACCATGATTGCCGAGTGCCCCGCCATGCAACCGGTCCTCGACATGATCTCCCGCGTCGGCCCTTCCGATGCCAACGTCCTCATCACCGGCGAACCCGGCACCGGCAAGGAGGTGGTCGCCCGCACCCTCCACGCTCTCTCTCTCCGCCGCGAAAAGCCGATGATCACCGTTAACGCCGGTGGCCTTGCCGAAGGCGTCTTCGAAAGCGAACTCTTCGGCCACGTCAAGGGCGCCTTCACGGACGCGAAACTCGATCGCGTCGGCCGATTCGAACTCGCCGACACCGGCACACTCTTCCTCGACGAAATCGCTAACGTACCCATCAACCTGCAGTCCAAGCTCCTCCGCGTCCTGGAGATCGGCGAAATGGAAAGGGTTGGCTCCTCGAAAACAAAACGTGTCGATGTCCGCGTCATCAGCGCTACCAACGCCAACCTCGACGCCGAAGTGCGCGAAAACCGTTTTCGCCAGGACCTCCTCTTCCGCCTCAACACCATAGAGATCCATCTCCCTCCGCTCCGCGAACGCAAGGAAGACATCCCCCACCTGGCGTCTTACTTCCTCGCCTCCCATGCCCGCCGCTATCGCAAGAACCTGAACGGCTTCGATTCACCCGCAATGCGCCTGCTACTCGACAATGCCTGGCAAGGCAACGTCCGCGAACTCAACCACGTGGTGGAACGCGCCGTTCTTCTCGCGCAGGGCGATCAGATTCGCGCCGTCGATCTGGCCCTCCGCACCAACCGCGAATCCTCCGGGCGCCTGGAGGATATGAGCCTCGAGGAAGTGGAAGTCTTCCTCATCCGCAAAGCCCTCGCCAAGAACGATGGCAACGTCAGCCATGCCGCACGTGTGCTTGGCCTGAGCCGCAGTGCCCTTTACCGCCGCCTGGAGCGCTACGGCCTCTAACATGGAGCCAAAGGAGCGGATCTCCCACGAACGCCACGCCCAGTTGCTGGCACTGGCCGCGGGCCTCCCCTCCACCGTCTTCGCCGTCTATATCCTCTACACCGGCGACTACCCGCCCAAAGTCATCTGGACACTCGGCCTCCTCCTCGGCGGCTCCTGGCTTGGCTTCGCCGCCGCCGTCCGGGAGCGCGTCGCCTCCCCCCTCAGAACCATCGCCAATCTCCTGGAAGCCATGCGTGAGGGGGACTATTCCATCCGCGCTCGCGGGGCCGGCGGCGATGACGCCCTTTCCGACGTCATGCAACAGGTCAACGCCATGGGCGCCACGCTCCGCGCCCAGCGCCTCGGCGCCATGGAAGCCACCACTCTTCTCCGCAAAGTCATGGAGGAAATCGACGTCGCCATCTTCGCCTTCGACGAGAATCAACGCCTCAAACTCCTCAACCGCGCCGCCGAACGCCTGATCGCCCTACCGTCGGAACGCGCTATCGACCTCCCCGCCGCCCAACTGGACCTCGCCCTCTACCTCACCGATCAGGCCTCCCACACCGTCCAACGCTCCTTCCCCGGCGGCTTTGGACGCTGGGGCATCAGCCGCACCACATTCCGTGAAGACGGCCTTCCCCACCAACTCCTCGTCATCACCGACCTCACCCGCCCGCTCCGGGAAGAGGAACTCCAAGCCTGGCAACGCCTCGTCCGCGTCCTCGGCCATGAACTCAATAACTCGCTGACACCCATCAAGTCCATCGCCGGCAGTTTGGAATCGATCCTCAAGCGGGAACCGCTCCCGGAGGACTGGCGCGACGACATGACCCGCGGATTGAGCGTCATCGGCAGCCGCGCCGAATCCCTCGCCCGCTTCCTCGGTGCCTACGCCAAACTCGCCCGCCTTCCCCGCCCCACCCTCTCCCCGCTACCGGTGGCTGAGTGGATCGGCCGCGCCGCCCGCCTGGAAACCCGCTTCCCGGTCCGCGTCATCCCAGGCCCCGAACTCACCATCCAGGCCGACGCCGACCAACTCGATCAGGTCCTCATCAATCTCCTCCGCAATGCCGCCGACGCCATGGATTCTCATTGCAGCGAGATTGTTGTAAGATGGCGCTTCGAGCGGTGGCAGTTAGTCGTCGAGATTGAAGATCAGGGTCCAGGACTAGCCGCCACCGCAAATCTTTTTGTTCCGTTCTTCACCACAAAGCCGGGAGGTTCTGGTATCGGACTTGTTTTGTGCCGCCAGATCGTGGAAGCACATGGCGGTGCACTCGCACTCACCAATCGGGAGGATGCCCAAGGCTGCGTCGCCAGGCTCCAACTTCCCTGCAACTCCCAGTAGGAGAACCTCATGTTGCTGACCGCCAAGTGGCTTGTTCTTCCTCTCCTCGCGGCTTCCGTCTTCGCGCAGTCGAAGACCACCGCCTCCGTCCGCGGCGTCACCGAAGACGCCAGTCAGGCGCGAGTCCCCAGTGCGAGAATCCTCCTCGTAAACTCCGCGACCAACGCACACTTTGAGACCACCTCCGGCCCCGAAGGCGACTACCTCCTCCCCTTCGTCACCCCGGGAACCTATTCCGTCGAGGTAACCAAGGACGGCTTCGCACCCTGGAAACGAACCGGCCTCGAACTGACAGTCGGCCAGGAAGCCAACCTCGACATCCATCTGGCCGTCGGCAATGCCGAGCTCGCCATCGCCGTCACCGCCGAGGTGCCGCTCATTGAAGCCCAACGCACCCAGCAATCCAATACCATCACGCAGGACTCGGTCCGCAATCTGCCCATCAACCGCCGCGACTACCTCACCTTCTCCCTCCTCGCCCCCGGCGTCGCCGATTCCAAGGCCCTCGCCGACGCCAACAGCTTCCGCGTCAAACAAACACCCGATTCCGGCCTCTCTTTCTACGGCTCCAACGGACGCGGCAACAGCGTCAACGTTGACGGCGGCGAAGCCAATGATCCCGGCGGCGGCGTCCGCCCCACGGTCAGCCAGGAAGCCGTCCAGGAGTTCCAGGTCAATCGCTCCAACTACTCCGCCGAGCACGGTTCCGCCCGCGGCGGTGTCATCAATATCGTCACCCGCTCCGGCTCCAACCGGGTCCACGGCTCCGCCTTCTCCTTCTTCCGCCACCAGTCGCTCGACGCCACCGATCCGTTTGCCATCGCACTCGACGGCACCACCGCCCGGCGCGTCAAGCCGGACTCCAACCGGCAGCAGTTCGGCGGCACCATCGGCGGCCCCATCGCCAAGGACAAGACGTTCTTCTTCCTCTCCTACGAGCGCCTCCGCCGCCGCGAGAATCGCACCGTTCCCGTCCTCACCGACCTCTCCATCTTCGGCCCCACCCGTGAGCAGGAAGCCATCCTCCAGCGCCTCCCCGCGGCCGCCGCCGGCCAACTTCGCGCAGCCCTCTCCACCCCGCTCCCCGTCCAGGAGATGTTCCGCCGCAATAGCGGCATCTTCCCCTTCCGCACCGACGATCACAAAGGACTCCTCCGCCTCGATCACCGCTTCAGCGACAGCGACTCCCTCTCCTTCCGCTACAACGCCACCAACATTTTCGACTCCAACGAAGGCGTAGGCGCCCTTGTCGGCCAATCCCGCGGCTTCATCCAGGACTTCCGCGACCACACCGTCCTCCTCAACTGGCTCCACTCCTTCTCCCCCTCCTCGGTCAATGAGTTTCGCGCCCAGTTCAACCACTACGTCCTTGGCACCGCCAGCACCGATCCCCACGGCCCCTCTCTCGACATCGCCGGCTTCGGCAGCTTCAACCGCGACCGGTTCCTTCCCTCCACCACACTCTCCCGCCGCAACGAGATCGCCGACAACGTCAGCTTCTTCCGCGGCAAGCACGCCTGGAAGTTCGGGGGCAATGTGCTCATTCGCAACGTCACGCAGGATTCGGCCACCTTTATGAGCGGCCGTTTCACCTTCGGCGCCCTTCCCGGCGCCCTCGTCAACGCCGCGCTCGCCTCTACCACCATCAACTCCCTCCAGGCTTTCAACCTCGGCCTCGCGCAAAGCTACCAGCAGGGCTTCGGCGATCCCATCGTCCGCGGCACCTTCCCCCTCTACGCCTTCTACGCCCAGGACACGTGGACCCCCGCAAACGGTCTCACCATCAACTTCGGCCTCCGCTACGAACGAGACAATCGCCGCCTGCCCCTCCCGACGGACACTAACAACATCGCCCCCCGCTTCGGCTTCTCCTGGGCCCCGGGTAAGGACCACAAAACCACCTTCCGCGGCGGCTACGGGATGTTCTACGCCCCTATCGATTTCCAGATCGACTACGTCGTCCAGGCCCTCAATGAGATCAACGGTACCCGCCAGATCGCCCAGGTCTTGAGTGTCCTCAACGCTGCCGCCCCCACCGCCCCCAACGGCCCCATCAACATCTTCTCCACCCTCCGCGCCCAAGGGGTCATCGGAATCCCCACCCCGCAGCGCCCCATCACCGCCGCCGACCTCCGTCAATTCGGCATCAACGTCAGCCAGACCGGCCCCCGCCCGCCCCTCACCGTTCTCTTCCGCCCCGCTTCTGATTACGTCAATGGCTACGCACAACAGTTCAGCTTCGGCATCGAACACGAACTCGTCCGCAACCTCGCCTTCTCCGCCAGCTACGTCGGCGTCCGCGGCATCCACCTCACCACCTCCCGCGACATCAACCTTCTCCCCGCACCCGTCAACCCCGCCAAAGGCATCCGCGACTGGGGCGCCTTCTCCGCCAACCCAACCGGTGCGGCCTTTTTCGTCAATCCTCTCGTCTTCCAGGAAAACCTCTACGAGTCCAACGCCAACAGCGATTACCACGGCCTCATGCTTGAAATGACCCATCGCACCAGCCGTCGCGCTACCCTCCACTGGAACTACACCTTCTCCAAGGCCATTGACGAAACCACCGACTTCAACTCCGACTTCCAACCCAACGACCAGACCGACCGCCGCGCCGAACGCGCCCTCTCCAGCTTCGACCAGCGCCACAAGTTCGTCGCCTATGCCGTCCTCCAAACCCCGGAGAACGCCAACAGGTTCTGGGCCGATACCCTCTTCACACCCATCTTTCGTTACTCCAGCGCCCGGCCCTTCAACCTCCTCGCCGGCACCGAATTGAACAACGATCGCCACAACACTACCGACCGGCCCTTCTTCGCCGGTCGCAATACGGGCATCGGCCCCTCCTACGCCGCCTTCGACATCCGCATCTCCCGACGCTTCTCCCTCGGCGAGGGCAAGAAACTCGAATTCATGGCCGAAGCGTTCAATCTCTTGAATAACCTCAACTACACCTCGGTGAACAACGTCGTCGGGAACGTCCCCGGCCCATTCAACCTCCGCGGACGCGACGACCGCGGCCCCAGTGAGCCCTTGGGCTTCACCTCCGCCGCCGACCCTCGCCGCATCCAATTCGGTGTGCGATTCTCGTTTTAATGCGGCTTTTCTTCTTCCTGGCCTGCTGCCTGTCGGCCGAAGACCTCTGGCTTCGAAACGGTAAAGTATGGACCGCCGACCCGGCGCGCCCCTGGGCGCAGTCGGTGCTCATCAAAGGCAACACCATCGCCGCCGTCGGCACCGATGCCGAAATCGCCAGACTGGCCAACGGCGCCCGCCCCATCGACCTCAAAAAGCGCCTCACCATCCCCGGTTTCAACGACGCCCACCTCCACTTCCTCGGTGGCTCCCTCGGCCTTTCCCAGATTGATCTGAACGGTATCTGCACGCTGGAGACGATGCAGGCGGAAATCAAACGTTTCGCCGCCGCCCGCCCGAAGGATCCTTGGGTCTCCGGACGCGGCTGGGAATACCTCTGCTTTCCCCAGGGTCGCCTCCCCCGCCGAGAGGACATCGACGCCGTCGTCACGGATCGCCCCGTGTTTCTCTCCGCCTACGACGGCCATACCGCCTGGGTCAACTCCAAGGCCCTGGAACTCGCCGGGGTCACTCGCGATACCAAATTCACCGGCTACGGCGAGATCGTCCGCGACCCCCAAACGGGCGAACCCACCGGAGCCCTCAAGGAAGGCGCCATGGGCCTCGTCCGCCGCCTGGTCCCCGTCCCCGGCAAGGCCGAAAAGTTAAAAGCCCTCGAAGAGGGCCTCCGCCTCTTTGCCTCCCTCGGCATCACCTCGGCCCAGAACGCCAACGGCTCTCTCGATGAGCTCGAACTCTACGACGATTTGAAGGCGCGCGGCAAACTCTCCCTCCGCACCTCCCTCGCCATGTCCGTCGGCCCGACCGAAACGGAGGCCTCCCTCACCGATTTCGCCCGCCTGCAACAGAAGTACCCCGGCCCCCTCCTCCGTGTAGGCGCCATCAAGATCGGAATGGATGGCGTCATTGAGTCCTATACCGCCGCCATGCTCGAGCCCTATTCCAATAAGGCCGACACCGCCGGCAAAGCCGCCTGGTCCCCCGAACAGTTCGCCAAAACCGTCCAAATCGCCGACAGACTCGGCCTCCAGATCTACACCCATTCCATCGGCGACCGCGCCGTCCGCATGGCCCTCGATGGCTATGCCAAGGCCTCCCCGCGCAGCCGTCACCGTATCGAGCACATCGAAACCATCCACCCGGCAGACCTCCCCCGCTTCGCCGCCCTCGGTGTCCTCCCCTCCATGCAACCCATCCACGCCGACCCCTCCGGCGTCGAAGTCTGGTCCGCCGCCATCGGACCCGAACGAACCCAGCGGGGCTTTGCCTGGCGCAGCATCGAAAAGGCCGGCGGCCGCCTCGTCTTCTCCAGCGACTGGCCGGCGTCTATCTCCGTCAATCCCATCCGCGGCATTCACAGTGCCGTCAACCGCCGCACCACCACCGGCCTCCCCCCGCAAGGCTGGATCCCCGCCGAACGCGTTAGTGTCGAAACCGCCCTCCGTGCCTATACCGCCAACAGCGCCTACGCCTCTCGCGAAGAGTCGATCAAAGGGGCGATTCGCCCCGGTCTGCTGGCCGATATCGTCGTCCTCAGCCAGGATCTGTTTACCATCCCGCCCATGGAGATCCACAAAACCCGGGTTGATCTCACCCTCTTCGACGGCCGCCTCATTTACTCCCGCTGAAACAATTCCATTCAAAAATGTTGCTCACCCGACTTTCCCGAACCCTCCGCCGTCTTAATATGGGAACTTGGAGCGTTTGTTGATAAATCTTTTTCTTCCCGCACTCGCCGCAGCCGCACCCGCAGCGCCTCCCAGCCTCTGGTCGCTCGTCAGCACCTCGAAGCCCCTCTCCATGGCGGTGCTTCTCCTGCTGGTCGCCGCCAGTTGCTTCTCCTGGGCCATCATTTTCAGCAAATGGAGCCGCCTTCGCCGGGCTCGCGATGAAAACGGCAAGTTCCTGCGCGCCTTCCGAAAGGCCAGCGGTTTCGAAACCATCACCGCCGCCTGCGAACAGTTCCCCTCGGCGCCCTTGGTCACCGTCTACGACTTCGGCTATGCCGAGGTCGAGCGCCAGGTCCGCTCCCGCCAGAAGCTGAACAACCGCACCGCGGTCGAACGCAGCCTCCAGATCGGCGCCGGCGAGGAGATCGCCCGGCTGGAAAAGAACATGAACTGGCTCGCCACCACCGCCGCCATCACCCCCTTCGTCGGCCTCTTCGGCACCGTCTGGGGCATCATTGACGCGTTCCAGGCGTTGACCGGCGCCGGCGCGGCCAGCCTTCGCGCCGTCGGCCCCGGCATTGCCGAAGCGCTCATCGCCACCGCCATGGGCCTGTTCGCCGCCATCCCTGCCGCCATTTTCTACAACTATTTCGGGTTCGTGATCCGCGACCTCAGCGCTCGCATGGAAGACTTCGGCCTGGAATTCATGAATCTCATCGAACGCGTGTACGAGGGCTAACCCATGGCATTCTCCATGAAGCACGGCGGACGCGGACGCCGCGGCGGCTATGACGCACTCGCCGAAATCAACATCATTCCCCTCGTCGATGTCGTCCTCGTCCTCCTCATCATTTTCATGCTCACCGCCCATGTCATGGAGTTTGGCCTCGAAGTCGACGTCCCCAAGGTTCGCCAGGTCCGCAACTCCGCCGAAGAGCTTCCCGTTGTCTCCATTTCCAAGGACGGCGAAATGAAGCTGAACGAACGTAACGTGAACATTAACGAACTCGGCGACGAAGTGAAAAAACGCTACCCCCGCCAGAAAGCCGTCTACGTCCGCGCCGATAAGGCCACCCCCTGGGACCCCATCGCCCAGGTAGTCAGCGAACTCGGCCAGTCGAAGCTCGACGTTCGCATGGTCACCCAACCCGTCGACGAAGCCACCCGCCGCAAGTGATGTCCACCTCCGTCCAGCGCGAAGAGAACTTCAAGGCCGGCCTCGCCGGCTCCGTCGTGCTCCATCTGGCTATCGTCGGCTTCGCCGGCTTTTGGGGCTATCTCCATTTCGGCCCCCGCGATGTCTGGGGCGACCCCAACGCCATCCCCGGCGCCGGCTTTGCGGTTACCCCGGTCGACCGCATCCCCCTCCCTACCCGCAACGCCCGCCCCAACCCCAAAGCCGACGACTCCGAATCCGAAGTCGAAAAGGCCGAGAAAAAGGATCGGGATCGTGACCGCGTGAAGAAGGAGGAGCCTGATGCCATCGCTCTCAATTCCAAGGAAAAGCCCCGCAAACCCAACGAACGGCCCACCAGTCGTTACCAGTACCGCTCTTCCGAGGAACTCCGCCAGAACCAGCTCCGCACCACCGTCGGGCAAGCCATGTCCAACCCCATGTTCGGCACCGTCGGCGCTGGCGGTGTCGGCGTTGGCACCGGTACCCCCTTCGGCAACCGCTTCGGCGCCTACGCCGACCTCCTCCGCCGCAGGATCTCCGAAAAATGGCGTACAAACGACGTGGATCCCCTCGTCCGCAACGCCAAACCCGCCACCGTAAGCTTCGATATCCTCCGCAATGGCACCGTCCGCAATGTGAAAATCGTCCAGTCCAGTGGCATCCCCACGCTCGACTTTTCCGCCCGCCGCGCCGTCCTTGAAGCATCTCCCCTTCCCGAATTGCCCCGCGAGTTCGAGCGCGATTCGGCCAACGTTGAATTCACCTTCCAACTACAGCGATGAAAAAACTACTCGTCTCCCTTCTCCTGCTTGCCGCTGCCGCCCTCTCCCAGCAGCGTCCCGACATCATCGGCGTCATCATGGGCTCGCAGAAAGCCGTCATCGCCGTCCCCGACATGCGCGGCGCAGGCCGCGCCGCCGGACTCATGGACGTGTTAAACGGTACCCTCTTCCGCGACCTCGAGGACGCCGCCATCTTCAAAATGGCCCCGAAGTCCATGTACCCCACCCGCGTCCCCCAGCAGCCCCAGGACTTCCGCAAACCCCTCCAGTACGACCCCAATAACCGCAACGCCGCCCCCTGGCTCCAGGACTGGTCGGACCCGCCCGTCAACGCGGACTACCTCACCTTCGGCTACGCCGCCGAGCAGGATGGCCAGATCGTCCTATTCGGCTGGCTCTTCAACGTCCGCCAACCCGATGTCGCCGCCGCCCAGGTGATCGGCAAGATCTACTTCGGACCCATGGATGAAAACGGCGCCCGCAAGGTCGCCCACGAATTCGCCGCCGACATCCTGAAACAGTTCGGCGTCGAGTCCCTCGCCGGTTCTCGCATCTTTTTTGTCTCCAATCGCAGCGGTGCGAAAGAAATTTGGTCCATGGATCACGACGGTTCCAACCAGAAACAGATCACCGCCTACAAGTCCATTTCCACCATGCCTTCAGTCTCTCCGGACGGCTCTCGCATCGCTTTTACCAGTTGGGCCCTCGGTCAGCCACAAATTTTAGTGCATTCTTTGGAGACCCTCCGGCGCATCCCTTTCCTCAATCCGAGGGCCGGAACCAACCAGAATGCCAGCTACTCCCCAGACGGCAAACAGATTGCATTTTCCTCATCTGCAAGCGGTTTTTCACAGATTTACATGGCCAACGCCGACGGTTCCGGTATCCGCCGCCTCACGAATACCAGGGCCGTCGAGGTCGAGCCAAAGATCAATCCGAAGACCGGCAATGAGATTGTTTTTGTCTCCGGAAGAGGCGGCGGGTCGCCGCAAGTGTATAGAATGAATAGTGACGGCGCCGATGTTCAGCGTCTCACCACCGGAGAAGGTCAAGCCACCAATCCCTCCTGGAATCCGCAGGGTACGCATATTGCCTTTGCGTGGACAAGAGGATATGATCCCGGTAACTTCAATATTTTTGTGATGGATGTGAATACACGAGAGTACGTACAGCTCACCAGCGGTGCCGGCCGCAACGAGAACCCCACTTGGGCTCCCGACGGCAAGCACATCGTGTTCTCATCCGACCGCGGCGGACGCAGCCAAATCTGGACAATGCTCGCCGATGGCTCCCAACTCCGTCAACTGACCTCCGCCGGAATCAACGAAAAACCGGCCTGGTCCAAGTAAGTTCTGGCGCTGAGCGCCCGCATTTATCAGTAATTTCGACCGAAGCAGAAATTTTCAGGAGGCAGATACCAGGATGACTACCCAAAAAGCCAGTGCGTTAGCGGTGGCTCTCTGTCTGAGCTTTTTCGCGGCAGGGTGTAAGAAGAAAGTGGGCGCGCCGCCGCCGCCCCCCGCGCCCAAACAAGAGGCGCCCAAGGCCCCACCCCCGGCCGCCAAGCCCATCGTGAAGTTCTTCACCGCTGAGCCCTCCACCATTGAGCGTGGTCAGGCCTCGTCCCTGAAGTGGGAAGTTGCCGGCGCGGAGAGCGTCAGCATCAACCAGGGCCTCGGCGTTGTGGGCAATTCCGCTTCCGGTGGCGTGATCTCCGGCAACCGCTCGGTCTTCCCGAGCTCCACCACCACCTATACCCTCACCGCCACCAACTCCGGCGGCTCGGTTACCGAATCGGTCACCGTCAACGTCACCGCGCCCCAGACCGCCGCACCGCCTCCGGCCCCGACCGTCAAGGCGACCTTCGGTGAAGCCATCGCCCGCGAAATCCAGGATGCCTACTTCGACTTCGACAAATCGGATATCCGGGAAGACGCCCGCAACGTCCTCACCCAGAACTCCGACAAGCTGAAGACCATCTTCCGCGACTACCCCACCGGTACCGTCACCATCGAAGGCCATGCCGACGAACGCGGTTCCGCCGAATACAACCTCGGCCTCGGTGACCGCCGCGCTATCGCAGCCAAGGACTTCCTCGTTCAGCTCGGTGTCCCGGCTGATCGCCTCCGCACCCTCAGCTACGGCAAGGAACGTCCGCAGTGCACCGATAACAATGAGTCCTGCTGGCAGAAGAACCGCCGCGCCCACTTCACCGGGCAGTAATGCTCGCTAACCACTAACCAGACACGGGGACGAAGTTCACTTCGTCCCCGTTTTGTTCAAGCGCCACCGCGCACGACGTCCCGATATGAAGCACCCTCTCTTTCTCCTCCCTGTCCTTCTGCTCTCCGCCGTTCCGGCGTTTTCCCAAAAGGAAAAGATCGCTGAAATCCAGCGCGATATCCTCCTGATGCAGGACCAGATTCGCGCCCTCCAACGCTCCCAGGACGAAAAGATGGCCGCCATGCAGGTCCTCGTCCAGCAGATCCTCGACTCGGCAAACAAGGCCAATACCGCTGTCGCCGTCCTTGATGCCGCCATGCGCGACCGCATGAAGGAGCAGGAACGCCTCCTTGTCGCCCCCGTCGCCGGCGTCGGCGCCAAAGTCGACACCATGTCCAACGACTTCGCCGGAGTTCGCGAGTCCATTACCGACCTCTCCTCCCGTATGGGCAAGCTCCAGAACCAGATCGCAGATATCAACAGCGCGATCAAAGTAATGGCCACACCTCCGCCCCCCCCGCCCGCCGCCGAAACACCCGCCAACCCCAACGGTCCGCCCGCCGGTGTCTCCGCCGAAGGCCTCTACAACGGCGCCATGCGCGATAAATCCGCAGGCAACTCCGATCTCGCCATCGAACAGTTCCAGAACTATCTGAAGTGGTTCGGCAACACCGACCTCGCCCCGAACGCCCAATACTACATTGGGGAAATCAAGTACCTCCGCGGCGATCTCGACGGCGCCCTCGTCGCCTTCGACACCCTCCTCGAAAAGTACCCCGACAACCCCAAGACCTCCGACGCCATGCTCCAGAAGGGCCGCGCCCTGGTCAAGGCTGGTTTCAAGGCCGAAGCCCGCCAGGAGTTCACTTCTCTCATCAAGAAGTTCCCCAACCACGACAACGCCGCCAAGGCCCGTACCGAACTCGCCGCCCTCAATGCCCCCGGCCGCACCCCGGCCCGTCCCGCCACCAAGAAACGGTGATGCGACCGGCTCTGCTCCTCTTCGCCGCCTCTCTCTTCGCCGGGGACTTCCCCCGCACTCTCGAGGCCTTTCGAGGCACCACTCCCAAACTCGACGGCGTCATTGCCACGGGCGAGTACACCGACGCCGTCACCTTCTCCGGCGTTAAGGGAACTTGGATCTCCACCTTCTCCCCCGTCACCGATCCAGCCGACCTCGCCGTCACCGGCTACGTCAAACACGACGGCAAACGCCTCTATTTCGCCTTCGACGTCACCGACGACATCCTCTACGCCATCGACACCCCCCGCTGGATTCCCGCCGAGAACCCGAAAGTCCATGAGCTCTCCCGCGCCGGCTTTCCCTGGTTCGGCGACGAAATGGAACTCCTCATCAACGCCACCAACAAGTACTCCAGCCCGGAGGAAAACGCCGCCGGCAACGGCCAAAGCTGGCAGATGGTCTGCAACCTGACCAAGTCCCGCCTCGGCGGCATCGGTACCGGCGGACTCCTGGAGGGCGAACCGCGCCGCGAACTCTCCGCCTGGAACACCTACCAGCGCTGGATCCTCGATCGCTCCATGGAGTGCGCCGCCAAACCCAAACCCGGCGGCAAAGGCTACATCATCGAATGGGCCGTCAATTTCCGCCCCTGCCTGGAAGTCGCCCCCGGCGTCTTCTACGACACCAAAATGGGCGACCGCGCCATGGGCCTCAACATCGCCCTCGGCGATATCGATCAGAAAGAACGCGGCCAGGGCAACTTCGCCAACTTCCATCATGAAGACTGGTTCGCCGGCACCCCGAAAGGACGCACCCGCCTCAAGGAATGGGGAACATTGTGGATCCGAACAGCACCGCTCCCGAAGAACAGCGCCCCCCGCTAGTCACCTACGACGACGTCGCCCGCCGCCTGGAACTCTCCCTCACCCGGCCCGACCTCCACGAAGACGTCGTACACCACGCCTGCGAAAAGGCCATCCGCTATGGCATCTCCGCCGTCGTTGTACGCCCCAGTGACGTCGATATGGCCGTTCGCGTCCTCTCCGGATCGCCCGTAGCCGTCGCCAGCGTCGCCGGCTACCCCCACGGATCTTCCAATACGGCAACCAAGCTCTACGAGGGCCGCGACCTCCTCCGTCGCGGCGCCAAAGAGATCAGCCACGTCGTCAACTACGGCAAAATGATCTCCCGCCAGTTCCGCCACGTCGAAACCGAAATTGAACAGATCAGCGAGAGTTGCCAGCAGGCGGAAGCCACCCTCAAGGTTGTGTTCGAAACCGCCTTCCTCGCCGAGGACCTGAAAATCATCCTCAGCAAGATCTGCAAACGGACTGGCGTCCACTATGCCGAAACCAGCACCGGCTACGGCCCCCGCCCCTACACTCTGGACGACCTCGCCCTCCTCAAACGCATCTGCCGCGACGTCGTGAAGATCAAGGCCGGCGGCGCCAAGGGCACCCTCGAACAGTTCACCGAAGCCTACAATGCCGGCTGCGAACGCTACGGCTCCACCGGAGCCTTTCTCATCGCCGACGAGTGGAAGAAGGTGCTCGCTGATCAAGAAGCCGCCGCCAAACAAGCCGCCGCCACCTAAACCCGCGCCGTGCAGTACTCCTTCCAGTCCCGCTCCACCTGCCGCGCATAGTCCCGCGCAAACTCCACCATTCGCTCTTCCGGCACCCGCCAGTCCACCAGCGCATCCCCATTCGCCGCGCCCTTCCTCCCGCTTGCCCGCAGATGCCCCCACGCCGTCACCGCTCCCAAAGCCTCGGCATACCCGCGAAATGCCGGTTCCGGTGCCCGCGCCACGTCCACCCGGTCCTCGCTCGGCAACAACTCCCGTAACACCCACCCTTTTCCACCAAATTTCACCGCCTGCAGAAACGCCGGCGGCATCGCCAGCACCAGATTCTGTGCCCCCACCACCCGCTCCGCCTCGTTCTCCCACCGCGGCTGTTTCACGTCTTCGTGATACCGCAGCGGCGCCGCCCGCTGCGCCTGCTTCAAATCCAGCAGGAACGGATTCCCCTCCCGGTCCTCCACCAGCGCGACAAACCGCGGCACCCCCAGGCTCCCGTTTCCGGCAATCCGCCGCGCCACATCCACGCACACAAATTCGGTCCGCTTGGCGAAAAACTCGGCCACCGCCTCCCGGTCTTTTTCCGCTGCCGCCAGCGCCCGCCCGCTCCCCGTGTCGATCCGCCTCCGCCGCTTCACCATCACCGTCCGCGAGTTCAAAAACTTCTGCGCCGTTCGGAACTGCAATCCGTCAAACAGCTCCCGAATGATCCCCGTCGAGGTCTCCGGCTCCGTCCACCGCGGCTTCCCGCTCCGCAACGCCGCGGCATACGCCCCCGTCACCCGTTCCAGCAGTCCCCGCGTCGCCGCCGCCTTGTACTCCCGCTCCTCGCACTCGATCGCCACGCTCACCAGCAACCGCGCCACATCCCACGTCGCCGGCCCCAAACACCCCTCGTCGAAATCGTTGCAGTCGAAATAGACCAGCCGGTTGTCTGCCCGGTACGTTCCGAAATTCTCCAGGTGCATGTCCCCGCACAGCCACGCCGCCGGCGCCTTCCGCAGCACCGCATCCCCCGGCCAGTCTTCGTAGAACAGGTGCGCCGTCCCCCGGAAAAACGCCAGCGCGTCCCCGGCCATCTTTCGGTACTTCAACTCCAGCCGTTCTGGATCCCGCCCCCGGTTATACTTCTCAATCCTCTCCCAAAGCATAGGCCACCTCCGTGAACATCTCGCCCCCCAGGTCCACCTGTTTCACTGCTACCCGCCGCCCTCCCAGCCTCTCATAAAACCCGCACGCCGGATTCGCCTCCAGCACCCACACCACCACCGCGCCCAACTCCGCCATCACCCGCTCGGCCAGTGCCCTCCCAAGACCCATCCCCTGCGCCTCTTCCAACAGGTAGATCGAATACAACTCCCGCGTCTTCCCCGCCACCGCCTCCCGCACCGGTCCGCCCGACGCAAATCCGCACACCCGCCCATCCTCCCCGCACGCCACAAACACACAAACCCCCTCCTCCGCCGCCGTCAGCACATCTTCCCAGAACGCCCGCCGCACCGCCTCTGTCCGCACGGCCAGGAACCGCTCCGGCAGTATGCCCTCATACGTCGTCTCCCAGCTGGCCACATGCACCGCCGCCATTCCCGCTGCATCGCCAGCCACCGCGCGCCGCACCGTCACCATCCCCCAATTCTAGCCGCCAAATCGGATACACTTCCCCCGTATGCCTCTCTCCCGCCGCAACCTCCTGCTCGCCCTCGCCGCTCCTCCCGAAGCCTGGCCCATCGATACCCACATCCACCTCTTCGACCCGAAGCGTTTCCCCTACCACCCCTCGGCCACCTATCAGCCCCCCGCCGAAACGCTCGACAACTACGCCCCTTTCGCCGCCAAAGCCCTCAGCCACTCCATCATCGTCCACCCCGAACCCTATCAGGACGACCACCGCTATCTCGAATACTGCTTCCAGAACGAACCCCGCAAGGACTTCTTCAAAGGCACCTGTCTCTTTGACGCCTTCGACCCCAAAACGCCCGCCCGCATGGCCGAACTCGTCAAAAAATGGCCCAATCGCATCGCCGCCCTCCGCGTCCACTCCACCAACAAACAGATCACCAACTCCGGCCCCATCCGGGACCGCGATCTCTCCGACCCCCGCATGGCCAAAACCTGGGCCGCCGCCCACTCCCTCGGCCTCGCCATCCAGATGCACATGACCCCCATGTGGGCCCCCGCCGTCGATAAACTCATCGCCCGCACCCCCGGCGTCAAAGTCATCATTGACCACCTCTCCCGCCCCTCCCAAGGCACCGCCGCCGAGTACGAAGCCGTCCTCAAACTCGGCCGCCACCCCGGCGTCTATATGAAGTTCTCCGGCCTCAGCTACACCCCCGCCGCCGCGCTCCCCGATCTCTGCAAACGCATCCACCAGGCCTTCGGCCCTGAAAAAATCATCTGGGGCGGCCTCGGCATGAACGCCAAGGACTACGAAAAGCAGAAGGCCCAGTTTGAATCTCTCTGGGCCCCCATCACCGCCCGAGACCGCCAGCGCATCCGTTTCGATAACGCCGCCCGCCTCTACAAGTTCAGCTAACGCCGCTCATAGAGCGCATGGCACATCTCCCCGCGCGTCACCGCCTCGCCCGCCCCGGCCGGTTCACCCGTGCCCAGCCATCGCGCCAGTACCCCGCGCGTAAAGGCTCCCTCAAGCGACGGCGCCGCCTTTCCCGTGGCAATCCGCCACCACCGCGCCGCCGTCTCTCCGTCCACCGCGTCTCTGCTCCGCGCCAGATAATCCGGGAAAAAACCCTTCGTCCCGAAGAACTGCAGCGCCGCATACGCCGGGTCTTTCGAGTCGATGTCCTTGAAGTATGTGATCACCTGCCCCCGTCGCAGCGTCTCCCGCTGCAACCGCTCCACGTCCACCGCCCGCGGCTCCACTCCCGCCGCGATCGCCAGATGCGCCGCCACCCCCGCTGCCTGCCCCAGCGCCATCCACGTCGGCTCCAGACGCACCGTCGAAAACGCCACATGCGTCGTCGACGCCGCCACCGGCACCAGCAATCCGTCTACCGTCTCCGGCACCATCACCCGGTAAGGAATCTGGTACGGGCGCGTCATGTTGTCCAGCATGAAGATGTACCCCTCTAGCGCCACATCATGCCCCTTCTCCCGCTTCCGCACCGGGAAGCTGTCCACCGGAAACTCCCCCGCCGCCACCGAATCCGCATGCACCCGCGTTCGCCCCAACCCTGGCCCGACAATTGTATCGTTCTCCGTCAGCGTGTAAACGCCGGCCAGCCGCCGCGCCTCCCGCACATATAGCTGAAACGGAAAGTTGTCGTTATCGGCAAATTCATCTTTCGCCAAGTGATACTTCCGCGCCAGCGCCCGGTGCGCCTCCGGAATCTCCGCATCGTTCTGCAGGAAGTACAGCAGCCCCAGCGTCAGGTTCCGGATCCGCGCCGTAATCCGCTCCCTCTCTTCCCACCCCGCCTCCGGATACCCGTAATTCTCCTCCGCAAATGGAAACCCCAGTGGCCGCGGGTTCATATTCACGTCGTGCTTCCCGTTCGGTAACTCCGCAAACGAAAGCGCCCGCGTCACCGTATTGAACGTGGGCCCGAAATACCCCACCCCATCTTTCATCACCTTCGGCGGCCCCATCCGTCCCGCCTTCCAGTCGTCGATATAGCCCAGATACCGCGTCCGGTCATACTCCGGCGGTGGCGCCGTCAGCACCCGGCTATTGGCCGGATCGGAGGTCAAACAGAGCCGGAACGTATACGCCGGCACACGCTTATCCCCCTCCCCCGTCGTCCCCGCCAGAAAAGTCCGCGTCTCGTAATCCTGATACACCACCCCCGCATGCAACTCCCCAAACTCCGCCCGGCTCTCCCGCCCCACCCGGTACCGTGCCCCCGCAAACGCCGCCAGGTCCCCCTCATACGTCCCGTCAATAAAGACCCGCCCGGTCAATTCCGTCACCGCCCCCGCCGCCCGGTCCTTCACGCGAATCCCAGCCACGCGATTCCCCCGCCGCACCACCTCCTCCAACCGGTGATTCGTCATCACCCGGATCCCCGCCTCCTTCGCCACCATCCGGTCCATCACCCGCTGCGCCACCGACGGCTCAAAATAATACCCCTGCCGCGACTTTTTCGCGTTCTCCGACCCCGCCCCATAAAACTCCGCGTAGTGCGCCGCCACCAGCCCCGTAAACTCCCGGAACAGCCCCCCAATCGCCTCCCGCGTCTCGATATCGCTCTTCCCCAGCCCGCTCGTCGTCATCCCGCCAATATGCTTGTGATACTCCACCAGCACCACCCGGCGCCCCATCCGCGCCGCCGCAATCGCCGCCGCTACGCCCCCCGGCGTCCCCCCGTAAACCACCACATCATACTCCGCCGCCCCGCACACCAGCCCCGCCGCCAGCAATGCCAGCACCCTCACCGCAGCTTCTCCAGTCCCAACGGTCCCAACGGGATCTCCGCCATCTCAATGTCTTCCTTGTTCGTCGAATAGATCACCCACAACGACCCGCCCCGTTCCACCGCATGCGGATACTGCAGCGTCCCCGATCCCTTCGCCCTCCCAGCAAACCGCCGCTCCGGCGCCCCTCTCCGGATCACCATCGTCTTCCCGAACTCCCACCCGTCCCGGCTGAACGAAATCGTCAGCGGATCCCGCCCCTTCGGATTCGGATTGTTGATCAGGTAGTACCACCCGTTCGATAACCGCCCCGGATAGTTCTTCGACGTCGCGTCCGGATAGTTCGTCCGCACCGGCCGCGCCCATGTCTTCCCATTGTCCCCGCTCACCGTCCGCAGCAGGAACCCCGACCGCGTATTGTCCCGCACAATCATATGCACCTCCCCGCCCTCGGTCGCATAAAACGTCGGCTCGTCCATCTTGTTGAACGGCGGCTCGGACGCAATCGCCGTCCGCGTCCATTTCCCGCCCCCCGCCTCCAGCGCCATCTCCACGTCCATATTCGCGTCCCGGCACACCATGGCGAGCTTCCCCGCCAGCCGTTCCGGCGGAAAGTTGTTCATGCAGTTATCCGCAAACACGCCCCTGTCCGCCCACTTCTTCCCCGTCCACTCAAACCGCATCAGCTTCAGCTTTTTCCAAACCTCCGCCTTCCCCCGCTTCCCGTAGTCCGCGCTCTCAATGTAGGCCGCCAGCGCCGTCAGTTTCCCGTCCAGCACAAACACCCCGCGCGCAATCCACCGCGCCGGCCCCGCCGCCCCGTCCGGATCCCCCGCCAACTCCTGCGCCATGCTCCACCGGTGCCCGTCCCGGCTCGTCGCGTACAGCACCCGCTGGTCCGGATCCTCCTCCCCCACCCGGCTCGACGACCACACCGCCCAGAACCGCCCCTGATGATAGGCGACATAGGAATGCAGATTAAACTGCGCCGTCCCCGCCTCCGCCCGGAACACCACACTGCTCTTCACTTCCGCCGCCGGCAACTGGTCTAGCGCCGCCAGCGCCGCAGGGTCGGCCGCCAGTTTCTCCGGCAGCCGTCCCTGCGACAACAAAGCCATCCCGCCCAACACAAAACAGAGAAAACGCATACTTACAGCGTATTCGCTAATACCCCGCCGTCAATCAGGATGGTCGCCCCCGTAATGTAGCTCCCCGCATCCGTCCCTAGCAGCAGCGCCACGCCGGCAATCTCCTCCGGCTTCCCCCACCGCTTCAGCGCCGTCCGGTTCGTGAACTCCTGCTTCTGTTCCTCGTTCAACAGCCCCAGCGGCAACTCCGTCAAAAACGGCCCCGGCGAGATACAGTTCACCGTCACCCCGTACGGCCCCAGGTCCAGCGCACTGCTCCGCGCCATCCCGATCAGCGCCGCCTTCGTCGCCGAATACACGTTCCGCCCCAGTTTCCCGCCCAGCCCCAGCACCGACGAAATGTGGATCACCCGTCCCCACTTGCGCTCCATCATCTGCGGCAGCACCGCCCGCGTCAGCCGCATAATCCCCGACAGGTTCAGCTCAATAATCTGGTCCCACGCCTCATCGGTGATCTGGTCGGCCCGCTGCGGAATGTTCCCGCCGGCATTGTTCACCAGCACGTCCACCCGCCCCAGCCGTGCCATCGTCTCATCGGCCACCTGCTGCGCCCCCTCTTTCTTCCCCAGGTCCGCCGTCATCCACTCCACCCGGACCGAAAGCCCGTCCCCAATCTCCTTCGCCGCCGCCTCCAACTCCGCCGCGTTCCGGCTGCAAATCATCACGTTTGCCCCGTGCTCGGCATAGGCCCGCGCCATCGCCTTCCCTAGCCCGCGGCTTCCGCCCGTTACGAGCGCCACGCGCCCGGTCAAGTCAAAGATGTTCTCGTACATAGTGACCCATAATACTGAAGTGATCACCCGCCGCCACTTTCTGCTTTCCGCCGCCGCCCCCGCCTCGCCCAAACCCAACATCGTCCTCATCCTCGCCGACGACCTCGGCTTCGGCGATCTCTCCTGCTACGGCGGCCAGACTCCCACCCCGAACCTCGATCAACTCGCCGCCGCCGGCATCCGCTTCACCCAGGCCTACACCGCCGCTCCCATCTGCTCCCCCTCCCGGGTCGGCATCACCACCGGTCAGTTCCCAGCCCGCCACGGCATCTTTTCTTACCTCAATACCCGCGCCGCCCACCGCGCTCTCGGCATGCGCGATTTCCTCGACCCCGCCGCCCCTTCCCTCGCCCGCGCCCTCCAATCGGCCGGCTACAAAACCGGTCACTTCGGCAAATGGCACATGGGCGGCGGCCGTGACATCGGCGACGCTCCCCTCCCGCAAGCCTATGGCTTCGACGAATCATTCACCTCCTTCGAAGGCCTCGGCGACCGCGTCCTCCCCCCGGGCAACCTCTCCGACCAAAGCGAGAAACTCGGCCGCGGCCAGATCTCCCATGCCCCCAAAAGCGATCTCACCCGCCTCTTCGTCGATCGCGCCATTCGCTTTGTCCAGAACGCCCAAAACCAGCCCTTCTACCTCCAACTCTGGCCCGACGATGTTCACGACCCCTTCGCCCCTTCCCCCGCCCAGCTCAACAAGTTCTCCCGCCTCGCCGCCAATAAATACGAGCAACAGTTCGCCGCCGTCCTCGATGAATTCGACCGCCAACTCGGCCGCCTCTTCGACGCCCTCAAAAACACCAACACCCTCATCGTCTTCCTCGGCGACAACGGCCCCACCGCCTGGCCCCGCTACCACAACGAAAAGCTTCCCCCGCCCGGCTCCACCGCCGGCCTCCGCGGCCGCAAATGGAGCCTCTACGAAGGTGGCATCCGCACCCCCTTCCTCGCCCATTGGCCCGGCCGCGTCCCCGCCGGCCGCGTCGATAAAACCACCGTCCTCTCCGCCGTCGATCTCTTCCCCACCTTTGCCAGAATCGCCGGCGCCCCGCCTCCGCCCGCCCCCGATGGCCAGGACGTCTCCCCCGCCCTCTTCGGCAAACCGCTCCAACGGAAGAAGGACCTCTACTGGGAATACGGCCGCGCCGAGAAGGGCTACCCCTACCCAGGTCTCGCCCGCGATCGCAGTCCCAATTGCGCCATCCGCTCCGGCCCCTGGAAACTCCTCCAAAACGCCGACGGCTCCCAACTCGAACTCTACAACCTCCTCCAGTCCCCTAACGAAGACACACCCGCCAACAACCCCCGCATCGCCCGTGAACTTAGTAACAAGTTACTCGCCTGGCGCCGTGCACTCCCGGGAAACGTGCCACCATAGCAAACATGCGCTTCTTTCTCCTGGGGGTGCTGGCGGCTCTCCCCTGTTTCCCCCAGATGACCGTCGAGCAACGGCTCTTCGACTTTGAACACGTCGCCTCCCAATTCGCCAAGTTCTACGCCCCCTATGAGTGGAAAAAAGAACTCCTTGGCTTCGATCTCTACAACATCGCCCCTTGGCTCGACCGTGTCCGCAACGCCAAGTCCGATCTCGAATACTACGAGATCGCCTCCGAGTATGTCGCCGCCCTGAATGACACGCACTCCAAGTACTACATCCCGTCCGACTTCCTGGCTACCATCGGCATCCGCGTCGACATCTACGACGGCAAATTCCTCATCGATTCGGTTACCCGCTCCCAACTCCCCCTCGCCCGCTACCCCTTCACCATCGGGGACGAGATCGTCTCCGTTGACGGCAAAACGCCCGAAGAACTCGTCACCCTCTTCTCCCGCTTCGAAAAGTACGGCAACGAACGCGCCACCCGCCGCTGGGCCGCCGATAATCTCTTCTACCGCGACCAGTCCGTCTTCCCCCGGGCCCATGAAATCGGCGACAATGCCTCCGTCGTCGTCCGCCGCGCCGCCTCCGGTGAACTGGAGACCTATCAGATCCCCTGGATCAAACGCGGCACCCCCGTCATCTCCGCCGGCCCGCTCCCCAACGTCTTCGCCGCGCGCCCCCGCGCCGCCTCCGGCCCCACCATTCGGGACCTCCTCGCCCGCTACCAGACCCGCAAACTCCGCGTGAATCCCAATCGCACCCTCGGCCTCGGCTCCCGCACCCCGTTCTTTACCCTCCCCGCCGGTTTTCAGCGCCGCCTCGGTACCGCCAACTCCCACTTCCACTTCTCCGGCATCTTCACCTCGGAAGGCAAACGCATCGGCTATCTACGTATCCCTCATTTCGATCCCCCCAACTACAACGCCGCCTACTTTGAACTCGCCTCCGAAATCGACTTCCTCGAACGCAATACCGACGGCCTCGTCGTCGACATCGCCCGCAACACCGGCGGCACCTGCTACGGCCAGGATGTCGCCCAACTTCTCATTCCGCGCACCTTCCAAGCCCCCATCGACGAAGTCCGCCCCAGCCGCTCCGACCTCATGGATTGGGAGTTTGCCCTGAACAGTCCCCCTCCCGCCGGATTTGAGCAATGGGAACTCGATCTTGCCAAATCCGTCTACACCCAACTCGCCACCGCCTACTCGGAAAACCGCGGACGCACTGGCCCCCTCCAGTCCTGCTCCCTCTCCGCGGATGTCGAGCCCCTTCGCAATCGGGACGGCTCCGTCTTCGCCTACACCAAACCACTCATCCTCCTCATCGATGAGTTCTCCATCTCTTGGGCCGACTCCTTCGCCCAGATCTTTTCCGACACAAAACGGGGCCCCCTCTTTGGCTATCGCACCAACGGCGCCGGCGGTGCCGTCGTCGGTGGCTTCGCCGCCGGTTTCCACTCCGAGGCCGAACTCTCCGTCACCATCACCATCGGCGTCCGCGCCCAATCCGTTCAACAGCCCGGCTACCCCTCCACCCGTTACTACGAAAACGTCGGCATCTGGCCCGATATTCCCTACGACGTCATGACCGTCGAAAACCTCACCACCGGCTACGCCCCCTACGTCCAGGCGTTCACCAAGGCCATCCTCGACGAAATCAACAAGGAGGCCAAGTAACCATGAAACGCCTGCTCCTCATCCTTTCCCTCGCCCTCCCCGCCTTCGCGCAGATGACCACCGCCCAGCGCGAATTCGACTTCCAGGTCCTCGTCGCCTCCCTCAACGCCAACTACGCCCCTTACGAGTGGAAACGCCAGCTCTTCGGCTTCGACCTCCTCAACGCCAAACCCTGGCTCGAACGCATCCGCGCCGCCAAGGACGATCTCGAATACTACGAGATCTGCTCCCAGTACATGTCCAGCCTTGGCGATACCCATAGCTCGTTCTCTATCCCGTCCGCCTTCTCCGCCTCCACCGGCATCCACCTCGACATCTACGACGGCAAGATCATCATTGATAACATCGTCCGTTCCACTCTCCCCGCCGCCCGCTACCCATTTGCCGTCGGCGATGAACTCCTTGCCGTAGACGGCAAACCCGCCACCGAACTCCTCGAGTTCTACAAGGGTTATGCCTACGCCGGCAACGATACCGCTGCCACCCGCACCGCTGCCCCACGACTCCTCTCCCGGTCCCAGTCTGTGATCCCCCGCGCCCACGAGATCGGCGATACCGTCACCATCCTCGTCCGCCGTGCCTCCGGCGCCGAAGAGGAGTTCACCCTCCCCTGGATCAAGTTCGGCCAGCCCCTCATCAACGCCGGCCCCGTGCCCTCTCCCGTCAAGTCCGCCCGCGCCGCCGCCCGTTCCATTGAGGAAGAGTCCGAACCGGCCTACATGGAACCCCTCGCTACGCTACGCCGGGAGTTCGTCGAGACAGACCCCGCTACCGATGTCCTCAACTACGGATCCCTCGCCCAGGTCTGGGCTTGGCCCGCATCCTCCGCCTATACCGCCCGCAACAGCAGCTTCTTCCGCGTTGGCGTCTTTCAAACCGAAGGCTTCCGCGTAGGCTATATCCGCATCCCGAATTTCAGCCCCTCCAGCACCACCGCCGCCCTCAACGAACTGGACACCCACGTTCAGTTCTTGAATGCCAATACCGACGGCCTCGTCATCGACGTCATGCGCAACAACGGCGGCGATGCCTGCTACAACGAGGAGGTCCAACGCCGCTTCATCCCCTACACCTTCCGCGGACTCGGCCGCGAAATTAGAGCCAACCGCGGTTGGCTACTCAGGTTCTCCGCTGCCTATGAAGCGGCCAAAGCCGCCAACGCCGATACCTGGATCGTTCAACTCTACGCCAAACTCCTTGACGAAATGAAGCAGGCGATCACCGAAACCCGCGCCCGCACCGGCCCCGTCCCCATCTGCAGTCCCACCCTGGAGCGCCTCCCCCACCCGGCCGCCTATACCAAACCCCTTATCGTCATGACCGACGTCTTCTCCACCTCCGCCGCCGACGGTTTCCCCGCCGTCCTCCAGGACGCCAATCGCGGCCCCATCTTCGGCACCCGCACCAATGGCGCCGGCGGCACCGTCTGGACGCTCTACACCGGTGTCTACTCGGAGGCCATCTCCCGCTCCACCGCCGCCATGCACCACCGCCGCAACCCCATCACCGCCCCCGGCTACCCGACATCCAACTACGTCGAAAACGTAGGCGTCCAACCAGACATCTACTACGACATCATGACCCTCGAGAACCTCCGTACCGCCGGCCGCCCCTTCGTCGATGCCTTCTCCAAAGCCATTGCCGAACACATCCGGACCGCCCCTCGCTAGGGGCGCGTACCGCCCCTCGCTAGGGGCGGCGACGGACTCTGCTCAGGGGCGCAGATCGCCCCCGATCAGGGCCGGTACAGCCCAAACGTAAACACGTCCCCCTCCGCCGCGATCGTCACATACTGCTGTCCGTCCACCATGTACGTCACCGGCGACGCATACAGGTGCCGCCCCATCGAAAAATGCCAAAGGTCCCGCCCCGTCTTCGCGTCCAGCGCCACTAAATTCCCGTCGTCATCCCCGCTGAACAACACCCCGCCCGCCGTCGACACCGTCCCCGCCCACATCACCCCCGGCCCCGGCATCGGATACTCCCACTTCTTCTCCGCATTCAACACATCCAGCGCCCGCAAATAAAAGCGCCCCGGCTCGGTCGGCACACCCTCGTTCCCCGTCCCCCGGAATCCCGACGCCGGGACCGGTTCCTTCGCGGACGCCGTGATAATGTCGCACTGCTCCAGCGTCACCACATAAAACAACCCCGTCGCCGGCGAATACGACGGCGACATCCAGTTCGACGCCCCCCGCACCGACGGACAGACCTTCGTCCCCGCCGGGGTCGGGATCTTCGACTCGATCACCTTCGGCCGCCCCTTATCGTCCAACCCCTCCGTCCAGTCCAGCTTGCTCACGAACGGTTTGGCAAACAAAAACTCCCCCGTCTCCCGGTCCAGAATGTAGTAAAACCCGTTCCGGTTCGCCTGCACCAGCAGCTTCCGCGCCCGCCCCCGGTACATCGCATCCAGCAGCACCAGATTCTCGTTCGCGTCCCAGTCCCACACATCGTGCGGCGTGAACTGGAAATACCACTTCATCTTCCCCGTATCGGCGTCCAGCGCCACCACGCTGTCTGAGTACAGGTTGTCCCCCGGCCGCCGCCCGCCATAGAAATCAGGCCACGGATTCCCCGTCGGCCAGTAGATCAGGTTCAACGAAGGATCATAGGAGCCCGTCGTCCACGTCGGCGCGCCCCCCATCTCCGCCGGAAAGTTCCCCCACGTCTCCGATCCCTTCTCCCCCTTCCCCGGCACCGTCCAGAACCGCCAGTTCTCCTTCCCGGTCACCGGATGGATCGACGCCACAAACCCCCTCTGCCCGCTTCCGCCCCCGGCCACGCCCACCAGAATCCCGTTCCGTACCGCCAGCGGCGCAATCGACGTCGTGTACCCGCCCGCAAACGACGCATACTCCACATCAAACGCCAGGTTGCCCGTCATCCGGTTCAACGCGATCAGATGGCAATCGGCCGTCGCAAAATACACCCGATCGCCCAGTATCGCCGTCCCCCGGTTCACCCGCGCCCCCTTGGCGCCCTCGGCCCGGTAGTGCCACACCTTCCGCCCGTTCCGCGCGTCCAGCGCATAAATCTCGTTCGTGTTCGACACGTACATCAGCCCGTCGTACACAATCGGCGACGCCTCCAACTGCTTCGCCCCCGGCACCCGGAACACCCACTTGGCCACCAGCGACTTCGCATTCTCCGGCGTAATCTGCCGCAACCCCGAATGCCGCGTCGCCGCATAATCCCCGTGGTAGGTCAGCCAGTCCCCGTTCGGCCCCTTCCGGATCGCCTCCTCCGTCACCTGCCCCCAACAAACCGCCGCAGCCAGTCCCAGTAGTATCCTCACCGTCCCGCTCCTTCCACCGGACGCGTCGTCTGCCGCGCCAGAAATGCCACTAAATCCGTCACCGTTCCCCCATCCCCCACCGCCGGCATCAGCGACCCCTCGCCTACGTCAAAACTCTCCAGACTCCCCCGCTCCAGCAAATGCAGCCGCCCCGTCCGGTCCACCACCTGCGCCGAATAGTTGTTGTAGTTCTTCGCCACACCCGCCACCGTCCGCCCCCCGCGAACAACAGCCTTCACTGGCCGGTATCCCTCCGCCACCCGCGCCCCGGGGCGCGCAATCGACTCCCGCAACTGCTGCACCGTCCGCGTCGCCCCCACGTTCGACAGGTCCGGCCCCGGATACCCTCCCTCCCCCCGAATCATATGGCAGCCCGCGCATCCTCCCGCGCCGAAATAATACGCCCGCCCCTTCTCCGCATCCCCCCGCACCGCCACCGCCGCCGCCGGCGCCGCCAGCGACCGCACATACGCCGTCACCTGCCACACTTTCTCGTCCCCAATCGGAAACTCCGGCATGCTAGTCCCCGGCAGCCCGTTCTTAATCACCCCGAACAACGCCCGGTCCGCCAATCGCGTCACCCGCCCCCCCAGCAGGCTTGGCCCCTGGCTCCCCTCCCCCGTCGCTCCATGGCACCCCGAACACGCCCCCAGATAGGTCTGCCGCCCCGCTTCCACCGCCGCGTCCCCCTTCGGCATCTGCCCCCATAGCCCCGCTATCCCCAATAACCAAATCACCCAATACATCACCGGACCTCCCCGACGTACACGTTCGCCGTGACATCGTTATATTCAAACACCACTTGGTCCCCCTTTGGCGACCACGCCGGATAGCGGACAAATCCCGCCTTCGATTTCATCTCAAACAACCTCTCCGCCGCACCCCCGTCCCGGCTTACCCAGTAAATCCCCCACACTCCCTCCCGCAATCCGGCAAACACCACCCGCTTCCCGTCCGGCGACCAACCGTTCGCAAACGACTGCGTCATCCCCGTCTCTATCTTCTTCATCCCTCCCCCGTCAGCCCCCATCACCACCAGCGTCGTATTCCCCCCCGCCTGCACACCCGCCGCAATCCATTTCCCGTCCGGGGACCAGCACGGAAACCCCACCGAAACACCCTCCCCCGTCAATTCCCGCACCACGCCTGTCTTCAAGTCCTCCACCACTACTCGCATCCCGCCCGGCCCGGTCACATGCGCCGCCATTCGCCCCCCGTCCGGCGAAAGCCGCATCCGGTCCGCCTTTCCCAGGTCCATCCGCAATGTCAGCCGCCGCGCCGCCCCCTCCAGCGGCCGTATCCAGTAGCTCCAGGCCCCCTTCTCCGCCACCCGGTACCCCACACTCCCATCCCCAAACCAACTCGGCCTCCCCCCGCTCTCCTCGGAAGCCGTCAACGGCTCCACCCCGCTCCCATCCGCCTTCGCCGTCAGTACCGCCCACTCCCCGCCCAGCCGGACCGACGAGTACACCAGCCGCTCCCCATCCGCCGAAAACCCCGGCTCCGAGTTCCGGAAACTCCGGTCCCGGATCAGGGGCCGCGCCTCCCCTTTGGCTTTTCCGTCACTCCCCAACGCCACCGTCCAGATCGCGCTGTCCCCCGCCTGCTGGCTCATCACAATCCCTCGCCCGTCCCCCGAAAGCGTCAGGTCCCGCGGCATCGTCCCCACCGCCGGCAGCAGATTTCGTAACCCCGTCACCCGCCACCCCGCGCCAACAGTGCCGTGCCACACCCCGGCACCCCGCCCGCCCCCGCTCACAAAAAACAGGTTCTCCCCCGCCATCGCCGGTGTCCGCACCGGCCCCGCCGCCACCAGAATCTCCTCCGTCTTCCCCGTCGCCAGTTCAACCACCCATAGCGATCCGTTGGCAACGAATAGGACCGCACTCCCATCCGGGGTAAACCGCGGATGCTGATGCCCTCCCAACGGTACCCCCGCCTTCGTCAACTCTTTCGCCTCTCCTCCTTCCACCCCAACCACCCACAGCGTAGATTCCCCCGGCCCCGCCGTCTCCATCGCCGGATTCAAGTTCATCCCAAACCGCCGGTACACCAGCCGTTTCCCGTCCGGCGACCACGCCGGAAAGTCCCCCGTCTCCGTCACCATCCGCACTGCACCGCCAGATGCTGGAATCAGCCCGATCCCGCCCCTTCGCCGCGAAACGAACGCCAGGTGTTGTCCATCCGGGCTCCACACCGGCTGTATGTTCTCCTGCCCGTCCCGGGTCACCTGCCGCTCCGCGCTCCCCTCGGCCCGCGAACGCATGTACAGTTCAAACCCGCCGCCCCGGTTCGAACTGAAGGCCACCTGGCTCCCGTCCGGCGAAAAACAGGGCCACAGGTCCGCCGCCGCCGAACTGGTCAACTGCCGGATGTTCACCAGCTTCACCCAGTTCCCGCCGCGTCCTCTCTGCCACCACCACAGGCCCCCAGCCCCGGTCACCATCGCACCCAATGCCCCCAACAGCCATCCCCGCCGTCCGCTCCGCGCTGCGGGCGCCGCTGCCGGCGCCGGGGACACCTCCGCCACCGCGGTCGACGCCTCTCGCAGCAGTCCAATAAACCGGTACCCCGCCGACGGCGAAGTCTCCACATAAACCGGTTCCCGCGCGCTGTCCCCGAGTTGTTTCCGAATCTGCGCCACCACCCGGGTCAAAGAGTTATCGGTTACAGCCGCGCCCTCCCAGATCTCCTGGATGAGTTCGTCTTTGCTCACCACCCGTTCCCGGTTCCCGATCAGGTAGAAAAGGACCCGCAGCGCCTTCGGTTCCAGCGCCACCACCTCTCCGTTCCGCCTCACCTCCATACGGCCGGGAGAGGCGACAATGTCACCAAATACATAATCTTGCGCCATATCACCCGCCTTCACGAAGGAATCATACCCCAATAACGACGCCGCAACCCGCCTTCCGTTACACTCTTCCGGTATCTCCGCTCCCCCGCCGCGCTACCCTGTTCCCAGGGCCCCCGCGTGATCAACACCCTGGCCATCGCCAACTACCGTTCCCTCCGCGGCCTGACCCTCACCCTGGGCCGCCTCAACGTCGTCACCGGCCCCAATGGCAGCGGCAAGTCGAACCTCTATCGCGCCCTCTGCCTCCTCGCCGGCACCGCCCAAGGCCGCATCATCCCCGCCCTCGCCGCCGAAGGCGGCCTTGATTCCACCCTCTGGGCCGGCCCGCCTCGCAAGGGCGCCCCAGCGCGCAATCCAGTCAGCCTCCGCCTCGGTTTCGCCGCCGAGCAGTTCAGCTACGCCATCGATATCGGCTTTCCCCCGCACGCCCCCGACAGCCCGTCCAAGTTCAATCACGACCCCGTCATCAAGCGCGAGTGTATCTGGTACGGCCCCATCCTCCGCCCCTCCGCCCTGCTCATCGATCGGAACGGCCCCTTGGTTCATCTCCACCGCACCGCCGGCGGCCGCGACCAGATCGAGGATAGTCTCCCACCCTTCGGTAGCATTCTCACCCTTGCCCCCGACCCCCGCCAGGCCCCCGAGACCTGGCTCCTCCGGGACGCCATCCGCGCCTGGCGCTTCTACGACCACATTCGAACCGACCCCGCTTCCCCTGTCCGCGTTCCCCGCATCGGTACCCGCACCCCCATCCTCGCCTCCGACGGCGCGGACCTCGCCGCCGCCATCCAGACCATCCGCGAAATCGGCGACAGCGAGGGGTTTGACGGCGCCATCGACGGCGCCTTTCCCGGCAGCCGTGTCGAAATCGAATCCGGCTCCGGCCGCTTCGAACTCCGCATGCACCTGCCCGGCCTCCTCCGGCCGCTCACCGCCGCCGAGTTCTCCGAAGGAACGCTGCGTTTTCTCCTCTGGGCGGCCGCGCTCTCCACCCCGCGTCGTCCCTCCCTGATGGTGTTAAATGAGCCCGAAACCAGCCTCCACCCGGAACTGATCCCGCCGCTCGCCGCACTCATCACCCACGCCGTCCGCCACACCCAACTGATTGTAGTGACCCACTCCGCGCCCCTGGCCTCTGCCCTCCACTCCCATCCCGAAGCCCGGTCGCTGGTGATGGAGAAGGTGGAAGGAGAAACCCGCCTCGCCGGCGCGACGCTTCTCTCCGCCCCGCCCTGGCACTGGCCCTCCAGGTAGCCGGCCCGTCAGCCCTCCAGGACGCCCTGGTAAAGGGCCCCCATCGGCACCGTGCAGTCAATCCCCGTAAACGCGCACTCCCCGGCCAAACCAGTGACTTCCGTGATCCGCCAGTACCCGGCATCATCCCGCGTGTGAATCTCAACCCATGGCTTATCGGGGGATAGCAGCGCATACTGCCGGATGGACGGGGTGGCGCGGTATTCGTGGGACTTCTCCCCGCGGTCGAAGGCGGCGGTGCTTGGAGACAAAACCTCGGCGACAAAAACTGGGTTGGTCACCACATTCGGCCGGCCATTCATGGTCTCCACCGCCCCGCAAATCACCAGCACGTCCGGGTAGGTAAACATATCCTCGGATCCAGTCCGGAAAAGGACATCGCTCCCCACCACGCGGCAACCGCGTCCGCGGAGAGCGCCATAGAGTTCGCCCGCCAGGTTCCCCGCCAGCGTCCCATGCGCGAGAGTCCCCCCCGCCATCGCCGTGATCACGCCCTGATAGTAGGTGTGCCTTGTATCGGACAACACCTCCTGATTCAGGAACTCCTCCGGTGAAATCCACGACTGCGGCCGGACCGGCATACTAATATCCTAACCGCCGCTTCGCGAGGCCCGAATCGCCTGCGGCCGCGCCCAATACCGCTCCCTCGCCTGCACCACCAGGTTCTTGTCCCGCGTCAAACGTACCCCAGCGTGTACTGGCTCCTCAATTCCCGCTGGATCAGCGCAAAGTGCAGTCGACACGAAGTCGTTCCTCCTCAGGTTGGTGATGATCCCGGCCTTCGGAAGCCTCACCAGTCAACGCCCTGCGACTGCCCACAACGATCGCGAGAGAATCCCGACGACAGAGTGCTCTTGACCGCACTACCGGTAGATGTGGGTCAACTGGTATTTTCGACCGTCCCGGCGAGTAATCTGCCACAGACTACGAGTCGGTAGGTTCTCATCTGAACATGGGGTTCGGCGGATCACCAACTCCATAACGTCGTCATCGGCTGGTGCTTTGTCCTTCGACAAATCCAACGGAACATTCTGGATCAGCTCCTGGAAAAAATCTACGAACGTGAACCAATTCGCGTCATCCGCCACCAGGTCATCTGGGAGTTCGTGGTCGATAAGGAAGCTTTTCATCGCGTACCGTAGGGGCAGCAACGCCATCATCTCCTTCATGCAGTTTGTTTCCAGAAAGGCCTCGATCGACGTTCCATCCGCAACGTCAAAAATGCCCGTGAGCACCTTCATTTTCGTCGGGCTATGATCCATCGAACCGTGGAGCGGCCACGAGCAGAAGAACCACAATGTGGGGTACCGATCCTTTTTATCCGGTTCCACCGCCTTTCGGAGTTGCACCAGGAACGTCAGTACGTCATGCACCGCAACGAACAGCTGCGCGCACAACGACAAACGTAGGGGCTCAATCCAGCTGTGGGACATCATTCCGGCCCTCGCCCCCTAACCCATCCCTACGGCCGCGCCCAATACCTCTCCCTCGCCTGCACCACCAGACTCTTGTCCCGCGTCACCAGTTGAATCTTCCGGAACTCCGACACCTCCACCGGAATATTCGAAACGTACCCCAGCGTGTACTGGCTCCGCAGTTCGGCTTGAATCAGCTCGAAAATCCGGTCGATCGGCAGCCGCTTCGAGACTTCATAAAACGCCCCGCCCGTCTCCCTCGATAGCTTCTCCAGCACCCTCCGGCCCCGGTCGCCGTTACGGTCCGCGAACAGAATCGAATAGAGGATCGTGTCCTGCTTCTGCGCCGCCTCCACCGCTTCCGCCAGCGTCGATGTACTCCCGTAATCCACCCCGTCGGTCAGCAGAATCAGCGCCTTCCGCCCCGTCACGTCTTTCAGCAGAATCCGCGCCGCCGTGTCCACCGCGTCAAACAGCATCGTCCCGCCGCCAACCCCCTGCCGCTGCTCGCTCCGGCTCGGCGTATCTACTTGCGACAGCGCTTGCTCCAGCTTCGTATAGGAGTTCGTCAACATCTGCCGGATCAGCACCCGGCTGTCAAACTGCACCACAAAAACCTGGTCCCGGTCGATCCGCATCACCTGATCGATAAACCGCAAACTCGCCCCGCGCTCGGCCGCCAGCACCTGCTCCTGGCTCATGCTCGTGTCCACCAGCAGCCCGATCGTCAGCGGCAGATCCCCTTGCGAGGAAAAGTACTGAATCGTCTGCGGGCGCCCCTGCTCGGTCAGCACGAAGTCGTCTTTCGTCAGGTTGGCAATGATCCCGCCCTTCCGGTCCCGGACCGAAGCCGGCACGTTCACCACCCGGACTCCGGTCGTGAACGTCGCCTCCTGCGCCCACGCCGCCGCGGCCGCCCCGCCCAGAAACCAGCGGCGGTTCCTCATCACGGCACCCAGATCAGATAGGCAAGGTAGCAGGCCGCCGCCCCGCCGGCTAAGGTCAACAGCCCCGGCACCAACCGCTTCTGCAGATAGAACACCAGCACCAGCCCGGAAAGCGAAACCAGCGTCATCAGCACCGCCGACAGGTCAATGACGATCCCCCACGCCCGCCCCGAATCCCGCCCCTTATGCAGGTCGTTCATCAGCGCGACGAAGCCCATCCGCGTCTCCGTCAGGTCGTAGGCGCCCGTCGCCCGGTCAACAAAGACATCGGCCGTATACGCCGGGCCTTTGAAAGATACCGAACACTGCCCGTCATCCACCCGGAAGTCGGAGAGCGCCCCCGACACCCGGTGCGTCGACCGCAGATACTCGACGATCTCTAACTTCGCCACCTCCCCCTTCAGCCACGCCGGCCGCAGCGTGCCCTTCACCTGCACGGTCTTCTGCGCCCCCGAAAACCAATCCGTATGGTTCAGCGTCAGCCCCGTCACCGCAAAGAAAAACAGGACCCCGAAACTGACCATGGAGAGGTAGATATGCAGCCACCGCGACAACGACGCCAACTGCCGCTTCCACTTGGGAACTCGCAGCGGCGCCGTCCGCTCCGCGGCTTTAGTGACCGGCGGATTTTCGATAGTCGATGGATGCACTGGCAATCTCCGCCCCGCCGGCCAGCGGGAACTGCTTTGCCCCGGCCGTCAAATCAATCTCCTGCCGCAACAACTGGTACCCTCCATGCTCACGCGAGGCCTCGATGAAGATGGTGTACTTCCCCGGCTTCACCGCCACGCCTTTATTATCCTTCCCGTCCCACTTCATCGTGTACTTCCCGGGCGGCCGCGTCGCACTCGATACCGTCGTCGCAATCTCATTCCCCTCGGCCAGCAGCCGCAACCGGTCCCCACGATACCACCCGCGCAGGTCCGGCAGCCAGCGGTCTTTCTGGAACCACAGCGCCACCGTCCGAACCGGGAACTTGTCTTTATCTTCCACCCACACAGCAACATACGGGCGCCGGTACCGCTGACCCTCTATCCGCGCGAGTTCCAGGTTGATCACCACTTCCATTCCGCCCGGCAACTGCGCCATCGGCGCCAGCAGGAACCCGGGGCTGCTGACAATCCCCCCGCCCTTCTTCACCAGCAGATACTCCACGCCCGGCGTCCGCGCCGCCAGCGCCCGCGATTCGTCCACGCTCAACACCGTAAACGCTGTCGCCAGCGCCCCGGCATCGGTCGCCCGCGGCGCCGCCACCGTCGCGCTCGCAATGTGGTCCGGCCGCGCCCCCGTCCGCGGGTCGACAATGTGCGCCCCGCGCCGCGAATTGCCCGAGGTCGCCACCGCCATTCGCGCCGCGGCAAACCGCGCCACCGGCGCCGAATTCTCGGTATCGTCCAGCGGATTAGCCACTTGAACCACCGGCGCCATCCGCCCCTTGACCACCAGATCCCCGCCAATGTTCACCATCACCCCATCGGCATAGCGCATCGCCGCCTCGGCGGCCTTATTGATGACGTAGCTCTTCGTAAAACTGTTCAGGACGAGCGGCGCCGTGGTCAAATGGGTCGCCGTGCCATGGGCGCGATCCAGACGCCAGTGCCCCGTGCCATTCGCTCCGGCAAAGGCGGCGCTCACCGCGCCCCCCGTCCGGCGCTCCCAGTAATCGTATAACCCCAATACTTCCAACAGTTCCGGGGAGACGCGTACCGCCTCGCCGCGGGTCCGGGTCCAGCGGCTGAACTCGCTCGCCGGGTCATAGGAGCTCAGAATCGCCGACAGCCGGTCAATCTCGGCCAGCGCCGCCGCCTCCGCCCGCTCCGGTTCCGCCGAAGCCAGCCGCAGTTCCATCGACGTTCCCAGGACGAAATCCCAGTGGGAAACCGTCTCTTCCGGCGTCCGCCGCGGCCCCACCGGGGCCAACGGGGCCACCGCCATAGCCATCCAGTCGCGCCGCCGCATTACTCTCTCCTGCGCCCTTCCCCGCCCCGCATCGGCGGGCGCAACTCTTCGGCGCTGAGGATCCCGTCGCCGTCTTTGTCCAATGTTTTCAACGCGGTAGGAGCAGCGGCGATCTCCGCCGCCGAAAGCGCCCCGTCCTTGTCGGTATCAAGCGCTCGCATCAGCGGGCTCATCATCATCCCGCCCGGCCCGCCGGGGCCGCGCCGTTCGCCGCCGCGCTCCATCCCCGCCGTGGCCTTCTGCAGCTCTTCTTTGGTCAAAAAACCGTCTTTATCGGCGTCCGCACGGGCGAAAATGCCCTGCATTCGCTCCGGAACCTCCTCTTTCGTCAGCTTTCCGTCCTTGTCCTTATCGAAGGACATCAGCGTCTCCACCATGTCGGACTGGGCCGGGAGGAAGGCGCCGGCGGCCAGGGTCAGTATCAGAAGTTTGGTTCGCACAGTTGTAAGGTACACGAACCGCCCCGGAAGGTTTCTGAAGCGAAAAGGACTTAACCAAGCTTTACGGAAGCCCTGTTTCAAACGGTTGTTTGAATTTTGGTGTGCAAAAAACACGCGTTTTTGATGCAAAAATGATAGAAAAATGGCCTCTGAGGACGAAAAAATCATCGAAATTGACGTGTCTGACGTGTTCGATTTGCACTCCGTCCCCCCTCGCGACGTCGCCGGCGTGGTGGAGGCCTACGTCGAAGCGGCCTGGGAAAAAGGCTATCGCCACCTCCGCATCATCCATGGAAAGGGCATCGGGGTACAGCGGGAGACGGTACGGCGCGTGCTAGGGCGAATGGCACTGGTAGCCGGGTGGGAAACAGCGCCGGAGGGCGCCGGCGGGTGGGGCGCGACGCTCGTAACCCTCCGTGAAAAATAGGCTTCCACGAATTCCCTCCCCCGCGCGTCACTCTTACTGTGAAGGTCTTTGGGCCCATTCTCTTCCTTTTTGCAGCGAGCCTCGCCGCCGCGGACGTCGATTTGCCGCGGCTTTTGAAGGCCGTCGAGACGCGGTACAACACCGTCCGGACGCTGGAAATGGACTTCGAGCAGACCTACATTGCCCCGAACAGAGCACGGCGGACGGAGAGCGGGCGGCTATACCTCCGCAAACCCGGGCGGATGCGCTGGGACTACGCCAAGCCGGACGGTAAGTTGTTTGTTTCCAACGGAACCGACTACTGGTACTACTCTCCCATGGCGCGGCGGGCCGAGAAGATGAAGCTCAAAGAGGCCCAGGATATGCAGGCCCCGATGGCGTTTTTGATCGGAAAACTCGACTTTCAGCGCGATTTTGACCGTTTTGTGGTGAAACAGGAGGGCGCGCTGGTGCGCATCACGGCGCAACCGAAAAACCCGGACAAAGCGCCGTACCGGGAGGTGAGTTTCCTGGCCGGGGCCGATGCCCGCATCGAGCAGTTAACCGTGCGCGGCCAGGACGCCTCCACCATGGATTTCCGCTTCCGGAACGAGACGCGGAACCCGGCGCAGAAGGATTCGCTCTACCAGTTCACGCCCCCGCCGGGCGTGGAGGTGATTCAGTGAGTGAATACCTGCTGAAATACGCCGACTCGCGGGGCCAGATCAAGCAGGAAGTGGTGGACGGGAACTCGGAAAACGAGATCCGCGACAAGTTCGCCAACCAGGGTTTTCTGGTCTATTCGATCAAGCCGAAGGGGAAGTTCGACGCGCTGTCGACGGGCGCGGGGAAGTCCCGGCCGAAGAAGATCGATCTGGAGAAGTTCCTTATTTTCAATCAGCAGTTTGTGACGCTGATCCGGGCGGGACTCCCGATCCTGAAATCGCTCGACCTGCTGGCGACGCGGCTCACCGATGAGAAGTTGAGCCCGTTTGTGACCGCCGTTCGCGACGAAGTCCGCATCGGCACTTCGCTCTCCGATGCTTTCGCCAAGCAGAACGTCTTTCCACCGATTTACATTTCCAGTATTCTGGCCGGGGAAAAATCCGGCTCGCTGGTGGAGGTGCTGGACCGGTATGTCACCTACCAGCGGCGGAACCTGGCGGTGAAGAAAAAACTGATCGGCGCCCTGATCTACCCGGCGCTGCTGGTGGTGCTGGTGATCGGGCTGGTGGCGTTCCTGGTGGCCTACGTTGTGCCGCAGTTCGCCGAACTTTATCAATCGATGGACGCGAAGTTGCCGGGGTTGACGGTCTGGCTGATCTCGATCGGAACGACGGCGAGGGATTACATCCTGCTGTTGATCGGCGGACTGTTTGGCGGCGGAGCAGCGTTCTACTTCTGGAGCAAGACGGAGTCGGCGCAGGAGACGATCGACCGGATCAAGATGCGTTTGCCGCTGGCCGGAGAAATCTGGGTAAAGTACCAGGTGGCGCAGTTTTCGCGGGTGCTTTCGACGCTGTTGCTGGGCGGAATTCCGCTGGTGCAGGCGCTGGAGACAGCCGCGGAGAGCGTCGGCACAAAGTTGCTGGAGCGATCGCTGGCGAAGGTGCGGCAGTCGGTGCGAGAGGGAAACTCGCTGTCCGGTTCGCTGGCCGACACCAAGATATTCCCCGAACTTTCGATCGATATGATCGAGGTTGGGGAGTCGACGGGTGCCCTGCCGGCGATGTTGGGATCGGTTGCCGAGTTTTATGAAGACGACGTGCAGACGCGAATGGCGGCGGCACTCTCGTTGATTGAGCCGGCGATCATGATTTTCATGGGTATTTTTGTCGCTTTCGTACTGGTGGCTCTGTACCTGCCGATTTTCAGTTTGTCGGATTCCATTGGAGGGACCCGCTAGTATGGCCACTGAACGAGCCAGCCTGATTGACCCGCAGGTGGAGATTACCAACGCCAAAGCGCTTGCAACGCGTTACCGGGCGGGGTTTCTGGACCTAAAGGAAGGAAAAGTGGACCTGGAACTGCTGCGGCTGGTTCCGGTGGACATGATGTTCCGGTACAACTTCGTGCCGGTGGCGCTGGAGAAGACGCCGGGCGGGGCGGAGACGCTGGATATTGCGGTGGCCGATCCGCGGAACCTGCAACTGATCGATGAACTGTCGGTGCTGCTGAAGAAACGGCTGCGGGTGAAGGTGGCGGCGCTGCACCAGATCACCGAACTGCTGAAGAAGACCGAGCAGTCGCAGCGGGTGCTGGAGGAAGTGACCGAAGGGTTCGCGCTCGACGTGGTGGGCGGCGACGATGAGAATCCGGACGAGACGCTTTCGATTGACCGGATTTCGGCCGGGCAGGACGAGATCGCGCCGGTGATCAAGCTGGTGGACACCACCATCTTCAACGCACTGGAGCGGAGAGCGTCGGACATCCACATTGAGACGCGCGACGGCGAGGTGGTGATCAAGTACCGCATTGACGGCGTGCTGCATTACGCCATGCCGCCGATTGCCAAAGACTGGCATTCGATGATCATCTCGCGTATCAAGGTGATGAGCGAACTGGACATTGCTGAGCGGCGCGTGCCGCAGGACGGCCGATTCCGGGTGCGCTACAAGGGGCGGCTGATCGATTTTCGCGTTTCGATTATGCCGACGGTGCACGGGGAAGACTCCGTGCTGCGCGTGCTGGACAAAGAGTCGATGTCGGAGAAGTTCGCCAAACTTACGTTGGACGTGGTGGGTTTTTCCGATCATGATATCGGGCGATTCCGGAAGTACATCAAAGAGCCGTACGGGATGGTGCTGGTGACGGGACCAACGGGATCGGGCAAGACGACGACGCTATATGCGGCACTGAGCGAGATCAAGAACGACGAGGACAAGATCGTCACCATTGAAGACCCGGTGGAATACCAGCTGAAGGGGATCACGCAGATTCCGGTGAACGAGAAGAAGGGTCTTACGTTTGCGCGCGGTTTGCGTTCGATTCTGCGTCACGATCCGGACAAGATTCTGGTGGGCGAAATCCGCGACCAGGAGACGGCGCAAATCGCCATCAACGCGGCGCTGACGGGCCACCTGGTGTTCACAACCGTCCATGCCAACAACGTGCTGGACGTGATGGGGCGATTCCTGAACATGGGTGTAGAGCCGTACAACTTTGTGGCGGCGATGAACTGCATTCTGGCGCAGCGACTGGTGCGGGTGATTTGCGACCACTGCAAGCGGCCGATCCATATCGACGAGCAGGAGATCATCGACAGCCGGCTGAACCCGGACGACTGGCGCGACGTCACCTTTTATGAAGGAGCGGGGTGTTTTGAGTGCGGCGGGACGGGGTATCACGGTCGGTCGGCGATTCATGAGTTGCTGGACCTGACGGAACGGATGCGGGAGTTGATTTTGGAAAAGCGTCCGGCCTCCGAGATCAAGCGGGTGGCGCGGGAGGAAGGGATGACGACATTGCGCGAATCGGCGCTGGAGCGGGTGAAGGCGGGAATCACGACGCTGCGGGAAATCAACAAAGTGACGTTCATCGAGTAACCCATGTCGATAGTGGATAAGATTAACGGCCTGATGGCGGATCCCCCGCCGGAGTTTGGCTTTGAGGTGTCGGAGGCGGGGCTGGCGTGGTCGTCGGCAAAGGGGAAGGGCTTTACGGCCTTTGAGCCGAACACAATCCGGGTATCGCCGAGCGAGGAAAACATTCTGCGGCCAGACTCGATGGCGCGTGCCGTGCGGGAAGTGACAGGGGAACCTGGCGGGCGGAAGCGGCGGACGGCGGCGGTAATCCTGCCCGATTACGCGGGGCGGACGACGGTGTTGGACTTCGACTCCTTTCCGGCCAAGCCGGAGGAGCAGGAGACGCTGGTGAAGTTCCGGCTGCGAAAGGCGGTGCCGTTCGACATCGATTCGGCGTCGGTGAGCTATTTTGCGCAGCCGCGGACGGGATCGAAGAAGGTCGACGTGATTGCGAGTTCGATGTCGCTGGAGACGCTGGCGCGATACGAAGCGCCGTTCCGGGCCGCGGGCTTGCATGTAGGGTTCGTCACCACATCCTTGATGGCGACGCTGAACGCGGTGCCCGATAACGGATGCCGGGTGGTGGTGAAGCTGAACGGGACGGTGCTGGCACTGGCGGTGACCGACGGGGGCGCGTTGCGGTTGCTGCGGACGATTGAGCTGCCCGAGGCATCGCCGGACGCGATCGCCGAACATCTGATCCCGACGCTTACCTACGTGGAAGATGAATGGGGGAAGAAGCCGGTGGGTGTGTATGCGGTGGGATTCGACCCACAGTGGCTGCTGCCGGACGTGACCGGAGAGGTGCTGCAATCGGCCTACGGCGCGGCACAAGCGTATAACGCGGGGCTGCTGGGGTGGCTGGCGGCGGGAGGGCGCATATGAGATATCCGATTAATCTGGCGAGCGAGCCATTCCGGCGGGACCGGGCGATGATTGTCGCCTCGGCGGTGCTGGCGGGGATGCTGGTGGTGACGGCGGGGCTATTGATCCTATTAATCGTGAACGAACGGCACCAGAAGCGGGACGTGCTGGAAGCGACGGCGCAGGCCGAGGAGCAACTGGCGCGACTGGGGGCGGAGCAGGCGACGATTGAGGCGGCGATGCGGAAACCGGAAAACGCCGATGTGCTGGAGCGGAGCGTGTTTTTGAATACGCTGATCGCGCGGAAGGGCGTGAGCTGGACGCGGCTGTTCGGGGACCTGGAAGGCGTGATGCCGCACAACGTCCGGCTGGTGGCGATCCGGCCGCAGACGGATCCGAAGAACAATATTCAGCTGGAGATGACGGTGGGGGCGCAGAGCGTGGAGCCGGTGGTGGACCTATTGAAGAGAATGGAAGGATCGGGGATTTTCAGCGTGCCGAGCGTGGCGAACTGTTTGCCGCCGTCGCAGAGTGAGCCGTTGTACCGTTGCCGGGTGAGTGTGAATTATGCCCAGAAACTTTAACATCGGCGCCCTGATCGGCCAATTGGGGCTAAAGAAGAACGATCCGCGGACGGCAGCGCGGGTGGGCCTGGGCGTATTGCTGGCGATAAACCTGGCAGCGGGGTGGTTTGTGTATTCCCCGCTGGGAGGGTCGGCCGACGAGATGGAGTCCCGGCTGGTGAGCCTGCGGAAGCAGGTGGCGCAGAAGCAGGCGGGGCTGAAGCGGAGCAAGGAACTGGCGGAAAAGGTGGACCGGGGCCGGACGCAGGGCGACGAGTTTTTGGGGAAGTATTTTTTGAGCCGGCCGTCGACGTATTCGACACTGGTCGGGGAGCTAAACCAACTGGCAAAAGCGGCCGGGGTGCGGCCGAAAGAACAGGCGTATAACGAAGAAGAGGTAGAAGGCTCCGAGGAGTTGGGGATGCTGAGCATCACGGCGGGTTACGAGGGGACCTACGCGGACCTGCTGCACTTCCTGCAGGAACTGGACAAGGCCAACCGGCTGGTGATTATTGAGAGCCTGGCGGCGTCGCCCCAGCAAGGTTCCGGGGTGTTGAACATCTCGTTGCGCCTGAACACGTTTATTCGGGAGGCGCCGTTGCCGCAAGTTGCGGTGCTGGCGCCGGCGGCGGGAGGCGGGAAATGAAGCTAGGGGCGGAACCGAAGAAGATCGCGATTTTCGTGGGGCTGATTCTGCTGGCGGCGTTTTTGCACTTCAGCGGGGGGGAGGAACGTCCGCGATCGACGAGCGGGACGGCTCCCGTGGCGGCGCCGGTGCCGGTGGTATCCGGGTCGGCCGGGCCGCGGACGGTGACACCGGTAGCGGCAAAGGGGGCGGCGCCGGCGCGGCCGAACAACGCGCGGCGGACGTCGCAGGAGTTTAAGCCGGTATTGCGGCCGCGGCGGGTGGAAGACCGGATCGACCCGACGACGATTGACCCGACACTGCGCACCGAACTGCTGGCGCGGCTGGGGAATGTACCGATTCAGGGAGGATCGCGGCCGCTGTTTGAGTTTACGGCAGCACCGCCGCCGAAGGCGCCGGATCCGGGGAAGATTGTACCGGCCAAGCCGGTGACGATGGTGAAGCCCATTCCGGTACCCCTGATGCCGCCGGGCCCGTCTAAACCGGTAGAGCCGGTGAAACCCCAGGCTCCGCCGATTCCGCTGAAATTTTACGGATTTACGGCGGCGCGGGGAGGCGCCAAGCGGGCCTTCTTCCTGGAGAATGAAGATGTGTTCGTTGCCAACGAGGGAGACGTAGTGAAACGGCGGTACAAGGTGGTACGGATTAATCTGAATTCGGTGGTGATGGAAGACACCGATTTCAAGCAGCAGCAGACGCTGCCATTGACCGAGCAGACCCAATGAGAGTTTCCCGGCGCCAATCCGAACGCGGCTACGCTCTGATCTTCGTCTTCGCGCTGTCGGCGGCGATGGCGATGATGCTGTATTTGGAACTGCCGCGGCTGGCGCTGGAGATGCAACGGAACCGGGAAGAGATGCTGATCTCGCGCGGAGAACAGTACGCCCGGGCGATCAAAGTATTCGCTAAGAAGAACCGGCGGTATCCGCAGACGATTGAAGAACTGGAGAATACGAACGGCATCCGTTTTTTGCGGCGGCGGTATGTGGATCCGCTGACGGGAAAAGATGAATGGCGGCTGATCCACGCCGACGCGAGCGGACGACTGACCGATTCGCTGGTGCAGAAGCAGACCGACCCTACGCAGGATCCGACGCGGGCCGGGGAGAAAAGCACGAATACGTTTGTGAGCGAAGGCGCGAGCTTCGGGTCGACGGGAGACCAAGGGGGAGTGGGGCGGCAGGCGGCCGCGCTGAACCGGCGGGCGAGCGAGCAGCCTGGGGCGGCCGGGGCACCACCGCTGCCCGGGGCGTCGACCGGGACCGGGAACCCGGACGCCTCGCAGCAGGGGCCGGGCTATCCGCAGCAACAGCAGCAGCAACAGACGATGGTGCCGATCATGGGGCCGAACGGACAGGTGATCCAGCGGGTGCCGGGACTGCCGGGGCAGTTTGGCCAGCAGTATCCAGCGCAGGCGGCCAACTCACAGACCGGCGGGGTGGTGCCGGGTTCCAATAATACTGGTGGCTACTCCTTTGGAAGCGGCTACAGCGGCGGGGCAGCGCCTCCGCCGGCACCGGGACCGCAGCAGCAGGTGCAGGGGCAACCGTTGCCGGCCGGGTTCCGGCCTGGGGGCGGCACAAACAGCTTCGGGACTGGGGGAATTCCGGGCCAGGGGAATCCGGTAGGGGGACCGCCGGGGGGAATTGCGGTGAATCCGGCGACGCAGATGATTCAACAGATTCTGACGCGGCCGAACCCACAGGGCCTGCAGGCGGCGATGAACGCCGGAAGTGGAGGACTGGGGGGAGGAATTGCCGGGGTGGCCAGTAAAGTGGACGCCGAGGGGATAAAGATCTACAAGGAAAAGACGAACTATAAAGAGTGGGAGTTCATCTACGACCCCTCTAAAGACCAGAAGAACGCGCAGGGCCAGATGCCAGGGCAGATACCGGGTACGATTCCGGGGAGTGGACAGACGGGAACGGGCCTGGGGGGGCAGACGGGAAGCGGATTTGGCGGGCAGGGTGGTGCGGGATTCGGCGGACAGACCGGCGGATTTGGCGGGCAACCGATGCCCGGCGGGATCCGGCGTTAATCTTCGGGCTCGTCAAAGAGTTCGTCGGCATTGGCCGACCACTGGCGAAGGGCCTTGACGGCGGCGTTGGAGGAGAAACCGTTGTAGCGGAGTTTGCGAAAGGCCGACTGGAGATGTTTGGGGTCGGCAAAGTGGGCGGCCGGATCGGCGATACGGAGTTTCCGTTTGAGAAACGCTACGGCGTGGGTGACTTCATCGACTTCCGAGTAGGCGTCCTTGACGGCGGCTTCGGCAACGAGGCGGGGGACCTGGCGATGGGCGAGTTCCCGGAGGACACGGGCTTTGCCAAATCCGGCGCCATCGCGGCGGACGGCGGAGTAGGTATCGGCGAAGGTGCGGTCGTTCAGGATGTGCGCCTGTTTCAGGCGAGAGAGAACATCGTCGACATCGGCGGGAAGAGAGGCGCGGGAGGCCAGTTTCTTTTGCAGTTCCCCAATGGTAAGGGCCCGGCCACTCAAGAGACGTGCAGCGTAGTTGAACAATTCGGCGTTATCGAGCGTCTTCTTCTTTGACTTGTCGGAGCCGAACGGTGGCATGCATTGATTGTGGCAACGCAATGGCATGCTGGCAACATCTAAAAGGGTGTAACATCCATAGCGATGTACACTAGAAACGAGGATATAGACGATGGAAGAAGATAAGCGAATCTCCTATTTTTGTCTCGGCCTGGGAATCGGAGTGGCCGTAGGAATTCTGTTCGCGCCTAAGTCGGGCGAGGAAACGCGCCTGTTGCTGCGCTCCAAAGCCGACGAAAGCAAGGACTACTTGAAGCGCAAGAGCGAGGAATTGAAGGATTCGGCCGTCGAATTGGCCGATAAGAGCAAAATGGCGCTGCAGCGGCAAAAAGAGCAGTTGGCCGCGGCGGTGGATGCCGGACGGCAGGCCTATAAAGAGACGGTAACGAGCCCGGCAGGCGACGAAGCCGGCGCCTAAGCAGGGCAGACAACGAATCGGCAAGGAAACGGGATGAACTCCGAAACGACTCTAATTCTCCTCACCATATTTGTCGGCATGACGGCCGTGTCATTCGCCGCGCAGGCGATCGCGATGATGCGTTTGGCGAAGACGACGCAGGAGATGAAGGAACGTGTCGACGCATTCCTTCCGAAAGCCGAAAAGCTGATCGCAACGGCGGAAACGACGTTGACGGAAAGCAAAGGGCAGATCAACGAAATCACCGCGCGGGCCAACGAAATTCTGGCGCTGACACAGACACAGATGGCCCGCGTGGACGATTTGATGGCGGACGCGACGGTGAGGGCGAAGATCCAGTTAGACCGGGCTGAGACGGTGCTGGAGAACACTTTAACGCGTGTCAACGACACGGTGAACTCCGTGCATGGGACAATTATTCGGCCGATCCGCGAAATAACCGGCGTTGCGGCCGGGGTGAAGGCGGCAGTTGGTCATTTACTGAAGGGCGCCCCGGCGAATGTCGCACAAGTCACGACTGACGAGGAGATGTTTATTTAGCCTGCCGCTGGCGGCGAGCAGAATCGCCGGCGCACAGGAATCGGCCCCCGTCAAACCCGCCGCCGCGGCAGCCGCGGCGTTGAAAGAGGTGTCTTTTGACCCGGCCCAATGCTGGCGGGTGCGGGACCTGGTGCTGGTGCGCGAGGACGTTAAGATTTATCTGACCGACGGGTTTGTGGCACTGGCAAAGCCGCTGGCGGCCCCCTCGGAAAAGGCAACGGTCGCGGCGCTGTTCTGGGCAGAGGTGGAAGGCGGAGACGGCGAATTGATCGTCATGCCACCGTCGACCGGGGAGAGACAATCCCTGGCGCGGTTCACGGAGTCACCGAACCTGAACGAACACTTCCGATCGGCATTGTTGCTATTCACGGACGGGACGGCGGCGGAGATTGAACGGGCGATACAGGAGAATGCGGGCAAGCCAGCGCCGGAGATGGGAGCGCTATTGGCCGATCAGTTCAGCCCGACGCTTCGGAACTTGACGGCAAGCTTCGAAGCGCGGATTGTGCAGGACGTGGCGGGACGGGTAAAGCCGGAGGCGGGACTGTTTTTTGCCGCCTTGGCCGGGACGGCGCATGGGAACTTCGACGTAATCTATGACCCGCAATCGACGGATCAGGTTGTTGTGGCGCAACTCCAGAGCCGGGATAACCGGTCCTATTACAATGTCTGGACCAGTTTCCAATCGCGGCGAGTGAGGAAAGACCCGGCGTTAGCGCCGAGGCCACGGGAATTCGACATTACCGATGTGCGGATCGATGCGTCGATCGGCGCGGATTTACGGTTGACGGCGAGTACGGCGCTGCGCATACGGGTACCAGAGGACGGGAGTGATTTGCGGCGGATGCGGAATTCGCTGGCGTTCGACATTTCGCGGCGGGTAAGGGTGCGTGAAGTGACCGTCGACGGGGCGGCGGCGCAGGTGCTGCAACGGGAGAATTTGCGGTCATCCCTGCTGCGTGGGAGTGAGAATGAGGTGTTTTTGGTGGCGCTGGATGGACCGCTGGCGCCGGGCGAGCACACACTGACGTTTCAGCAAGAAGGAGATGTGGTGCTGCCGGCGGGGAATGGAGTCTATTTCGTCAGCGCGCGCGGGACGTGGTATCCACACCATGGGTTGCAGTTTGCGACCTATGAGCTGACATTCCGTTGTCCGAAGACGTTGAGCGTGATTGCAACGGGGGACCTGATTGAAGAGCGCGACGAAGGGGATGTCCATTTCACACGGCGGCGGAGCACGACGCCACTGCGAATTGCAGGATTCAACCTGGGCGAGTACCGGAGGTCGAGTGCGACGCGCGGCGGATTGCGGGTGGATGTGTATGCCAACAAAGGAGTGGAGGCTTCGCTTGCGCCGGTGAGGCGGGAGTTGCTGATGCCGCCGGCACTTCCGGCACCGGCAGGACGGGGCCAGCGGCAGCAGAGTCTGCCGCCGATGGTGGTACAGGCGCCAGCGCCGGATCCGGCGAGCCACATCGAGGCGCTGGCCACCGAGGTGGCCGAAGCGTTTGAGTTTCTGGCGTCGCGATTCGGGCCGCCGCCGCTGAGAACGCTGGCTGTGTCTCCGATTCCGGGGGCATTCGGACAGGGATTTCCCGGGTTGATCTACCTATCGACACTTGCCTACCTCACGCCACGGGAGCGGCCGCAGTTCGCCAGCCAGAGCATGCACCAGATCTTCTTTTCCGACATTCTGGTGGCCCATGAAGTAGCCCACCAATGGTGGGGGAATACGATTACGACATCCGGCTACCGGGATGAGTGGATCATGGAGTCGCTGGCGAACTACTCGGCACTGCTATTGCTGGAGCGGAAGCGCGGGGCGAAGGCGATGGAGGAGTTGCTGGAAAGATACCGGGAACATTTGCTGGAAAAGGGCGTGAACGGGCGGAGTATCGACGAGGCAGGGCCGATTCATTTGGGGGCGAGGCTGGAGACTTCGGAAACACCTGAGGCGTATCGGGCGATTCTGTATGAAAAAGGGACGTGGGTCATCCATATGTTGCGGCGGCGACTGGGAGATACTCCGTTTTTTGCGATGCTGCGAGAGTTACATTCGCGCTATCTGCGCAGCCGGGTGACGACGAATGAATTACGGTTGCTGGCAGCAGGGTATCAGCCGAAAGGCACGCCGGATGCGTCGCTGGAACAGTTGTTTGCGACTTATGTGGACGGGACGGGGATTCCGGCGTTGCGACTACAGCACCGGCAGAAGCGAGGGGCGCGGGGAGTGATTGTCTCCGTGGAATTGGAGCAGGCAGGGGTGCCGGCGGAGTTCACAATCGATGTGCCCATTGACTTCGATTTCGGGAAGGAGAAGACGGAGACTCGCTGGCTGCGAACCGATGGAGAGCGGACGACGGCGGAATGGGAGTTTCGGTCGGCGCCGTTGCGCGTCGTGCTGGATTCGCGGGGATCGCTGCTGGCCGTGCGACGCTAGAAATCAGCTCTGGACGCCGCACGCCGCGCGGGAACGGATGCGGCGTCCAGATCTCTCTCCATCATCCGGCAAAGATACGGCGGGCCGGCAGGAGTAATTAAGCGGCACTTCTGCGCAAACGGAATCCGAGCGTTTGCAGCCCAAAGTGCTCGATGTGCATTTGCTCGATGGTACAAATTATCCCAAACATTTTCAATAGCAAATGTTTGGGGGAAAGACTAGTTGGCGAGATTGGCAGGCAAATTGAATCCGCCGAGGAACTCGAGGCCAGTGAGGTAGCCGCGAGGGGAAGGATTCTGGTAACGAACGGTTGCACTACCGGAGGCAGCGGGATTGAGGCTGAGCGCGACGACCGTTCGGGGTCGACAGCGGAATCCGAGGACGATGCGGCAGCCTCGAGGGCTAATGTCTTGCGCCTGCACTGTTTCGAAGCGGTCACGGCCTTGATCATCGACGTAGCTGACTTGGACCTTTTGGATGACACCGGTGCGGGGGGATCGACGCTTTTCCGAAGGCATATAGGGCAGTATGAAGGCGAGGGCGGTCGAGGTCAATCCACCCAGAGGAGGGTTAGATGTAAGGTGAACTAGGGAAAATCCTCCCAAACGAGGGGTATCAAGTACCCTCATTCGCGCTAATGTTCGTGCCGGAAATGGTCGAAATACTGAGTGTGGCCGGAGAACTTGCGTGGAAGACAACGAACTGACAAAAGAGTTTCTGATCGAGAGCAGTGAGAACCTGAGCCGGTTGGACCAGGAGATGGTCCAGTTGGAGCAGCGCCCGAAGGATGCGACCCTTCTTGCCAGCATTTTCCGGACGATTCATACATTGAAGGGGACTTGCGGCTTTCTCAATTTCTCCACTATTGAGGCGATTACCCACCACGCGGAGACGATTCTTGGCCAAGTTAGAAACGGTGAACGGGAGCTAAGCAAGGAGTTGGTGTCGATCATCCTGGAATCGGTGGATGCGGTGAAACGGGAACTCGCGGCGATCGAGAGAACCAATCTGGAGAGTGGCACGAAGTATGAGGACCTGGTTTCACGCCTGGGAGAGGCGGCGAGGAGAACGGGAGCGGTGGCGGCGGTGAGAGTAGATACGGATACCGCGGCGCCAGTCCAGGAAACGGGGGCGGTGGCAGAGAGCCAGGCCGCGGCAAAGGCGACAGAAGGGGATGTCTCGCCGCCCGGTAAAGGGCCCTCCGTCTCCGACTCGACAATCCGGGTGGATGTGGGTCTGCTCGACAAGTTGATGAACCTTGTCGGGGAATTGGTGCTGGCGCGCAACCAGGTTCTGCAGTTCACGTCGAGACTGGAAGACGCGTCATTGAACGCGACGAGCCAGCGGCTGAATTTGATCACTTCGGAGTTGCAGGAGGGGGTCATGAAGACCCGGATGCAGCCCATCGGAGTCGTTTGGAACAAGCTCCCGCGTGTGGTTCGAGACCTCTCGGCGGTCTGCGGCAAACAGGTGCATCTGGAAATGGACGGGGCCGAAACGGAGCTGGATAAGACGATCATCGAAGCGATCAAGGACCCGCTGACGCACATCGTACGAAACGCGTGTGATCACGGGATTGAGACGCCGGAGATCAGAATCCGGACGGGAAAGCCGGCTCAGGGCCGGCTGATGCTTCGGGCGTTCCACGAAGGTGGAAATGTGAACATCGAGATCGCCGACGACGGCGGAGGGATCGATGGCCAGAGAGTGAAGGCAAAGGCCGTCCAATTGGGATTGGTCCGCGACGATCAACTCGAGCGGATGAACGATCGCGAACTGGCGAATCTCGTGTTTCTTCCCGGATTCTCCACGGCGCGGGAAGTGACCAGTATTTCCGGCCGCGGCGTCGGTATGGACGTGGTGAAGACAAACATCGAGAAGATCGGGGGAACAGTCGATCTGGTCAGCCGCCGGGGCGCAGGCACAACGCTGCGCATCAAGATCCCGCTAACCTTGGCGATTATCCCGGGACTTGTCGTCAGCGTGAGAAACGAGCGATTTGTCATCCCCCAGACGAGCCTACTGGAACTTGTCCGGCTGGAAGGGGCGGAAAGCCGGAAGATGATCGAGTGGGTTGGGCGGACGCCCCTATACCGTCGCCGAGGCAACCTGCTTCCACTGACGTTTCTCGACCGCGTACTGCAACTCGACAGCGGCGCCGGCGAAGTGCCTGACGTACTCAATATCGTCGTACTTCAGGCCGAGGACCGCCAATTTGGGTTGGTTGTTGACCGCGTGAACGACACGCAGGAGATCGTCGTTAAGCCTCTCGGCAAGCAACTGAAAGGACTGAATTGCTATGCCGGAGCGACCATCATGGGCGATGGGCACGTGGCCCTGATCCTGGATGTTATGGGAATCGCGCACCGGTCCGGAGTACTGACCGAAGGGCGCGGTGCCGGGCGGGGCGACGACAAAACCGGCAAGGAAGGTGTTGCGGAAGAAAAGAACTCGATGCTGCTGTTCCGGGCAGGCGAGTTCGATAGGTTGGCCGTTCCATTAGAGCTCGTCGCGCGATTGGAAGAGATTCCCCGGGACCGGATCGAATATGCGGCCGGCCGGCCGGTCGTACAGTACCGGGGACAGCTGCTTCCGTTGGTTGGGGTCGGCGGGCAAGTCAATGACAAAACGACCGAGGATGGGGAGAACAGACCGGTCAGCGTGATCGTGTTTGCCGATGGGGATAATCGGATCGGGATGATTGTCGACGAGATTGTCGACATCGTTGAGGATGACATCCAGATCCGCCAGTCCAGCCGGCGCGCCGGGATCCTTGGCTCGGCAGTGATAGGCAACCAAGTCACAGACGTACTCGATCTGCAGTCGGTAATTCGCGCCGCGGACACCGGGTGGTTTGACCGCGCACAGGAGGAACGGCTCGTCCGGATCCTGATCGCGGACCGGTCGGCATTTGGCCGGGGGCTCCTGCGTAGTTCGCTTGAGATGGACGGATATGCGGTCTCCGAGGCTGGAGACGCGGACGAGGCCATGGCGAAGCTGCTCTCGAACCGATTCGATCTGGCACTGGTGGCGCTCGACCTGCCGAATGATGGAGCGGCACGGATTCTCGATTCCGCCGGAAGTCAACCGGAACTCGCTCGTGTTCCAATTGTCGCCATCCAGCCCCTGCAGCAGGTGGACCTGCCCTCCCGAGCGGATGCCTGCAGGTTTGCCGCCTCGTTGTCCCGGCTCGACCGGGCGAGCATGCTGCGGTCGATCGCCCAATTGGCGAAAGCAGTCGACGGGGAGGGAATAGTACCGGCCCTCCATCACCAGGCGGGAAGGAAGGGGTAGTCATGGTGAACGCACCAGATAACGCGACGAATCTGAACCGGCAGTTCGCCACGTTCTTCATCAACGAGCTCTTCTTCGGCATTGAGGTCCGCAAAGTGCAGGAAGTATTGCGGGCTCAGGAAATGACCAGAGTCCCGCTGGCGCCAGGTGTCTTGCGCGGACTGATTAACTTGCGAGGGCAGATTGTTGCCGCGATCGACATGCGGGAGCGCCTGGGACTCGCGCCACGGCAGCAGGAGCAGGACCCAATGAACATGATTGTGCGCTCCGAAGACGGCGCCGTCAGCCTGCTCGTCGACGAAATCGGCGACGTGATCCACGTTGCGGCAGACGCGTATGAACCGGTGCCGGAAACGATGGATCGAAACCTGAAACAGCTGGTCGATGGAGTCTACAAGCTTGACGGCCGACTACTTCTGGTACTCGACACCGAGCATACCTTGCAACTGCAGCCAGCTCATTAGGGTCGATGGCTGCCGCTACCGATTCCCGGGCGGGGAGCAATCCGCGCCACCTTCTGATACTTGAGACGCAGGAGACTTTATGAAGAACTCACCCGGCATTCACAATGGCAGTGAATCGACTGATTCGACTGTGGCAATGATGGACGTTCCGCCCGCACCGCGGGGTCCGCAGCCTTTCGAAGGGGCGAAGGAGAAACCGTCGCCGAGGCTGGCAAATACCGCGGCGACAATGATTGAGAATTCACCGGTAAACATTATCGTCGCCAATCTGGAGTTGGTGATTACCTACGCAAATCAGAAGTCGATTGAGACTCTCACGCCAATGCAGGAGTACTTGCCGTTTTCGGCGTCGCGACTCATCGGACAGGCAGTTGATGCGCTCTACCCAAACACCGTCCGGGGATGGAGCCTCCTGAAAGACCCCCGCAATCTCCCGCACCGGACTACGGTGAGACTAGGACCGGAGGTCATCGAAATCCTCGCCTCTCCAACCTACGATGCCCGCAAAAACTATTCCGGCCCAATGCTTACCTGGAACGTCATCACCGAACAGGAGAGACTTTCCGTCGAGGCGGCACGCATCCGCTCGATGATGGATAACCTGCCGATCAACGTGCTGTACGCAGATCGTGAACTCATCATCCGTTACATGAATCCGGCCTCCATCCGCCAGTTGCGGGAGTTGCAGCAGCACCTTCCGATAGCAGTCGAGTCGATGATCGGGCAATCGATCGATCTTTTTCACAAGAACCCTGCTCACCAGCGCGCAGTTCTGGCAGACATGAAGAACCTTCCGCGGAAGACGACGATCCAAGTTGGGCCGGAATCGCTTGACCTGCTGGTAAGCGCGATAACCGACCAGCAAGGAAACTACTCTGGAGCGATGGTTACATGGGCGGTGGTCACCAAAGCGCTCGAAGCGGAGCGGCGGGAGCGGGAGTTAGTTGAACGGGAACGGGCAACCCAGGACGAGTTGAAGCAAAAGGTAAGTAGCATGCTCAGCATCGTACAAAAAGCGGCGCAAGGCGATTTACGGCAGGAGGTGGCCGTTCGTGGCAGCGACGCGATCGGACAAATGGGGGAGGGGCTTGCGTCTCTGCTGTTGGCGATGCGGGAGAACATGACGGAGCTCACTCGCAATGCCCAGGCACTGGCGAGTTCTTCCGAAGAACTGACGGCGATCAGCCAGCAGTTGGCTGGCAACGCGGAGGAGACGGCTTCGCAGGCCAACGTGGTGTCGGCGGCCTCGGAAGAGGTTTCCAAGAACGTTTCGGTGGTCGCCACCGGCAGCGAGGAGATGCTGGCGTCCATTCGTGAGATCTCCAAAAGTGCCAACGAAAGCGCCCGGGTGGCTAAGGCGGCTGTCGCTGTCGCCGAGACTACAAACCTGACGATCACCAAGCTCGGCGAGTCGAGTCTGGAGATTGGCAAGGTGATTAAGGTAATCACGTCAATCGCCCAGCAGACGAACCTTTTGGCATTGAATGCAACGATCGAAGCGGCACGGGCTGGAGAAGCAGGCAAAGGATTCGCGGTGGTCGCAAACGAAGTGAAGGAACTGGCCAAGGAGACCGCCAAGGCCACTGAAGAGATCGGCCAGAAGATCGACGCCATTCAGGGTGATACGAAGGCAGCGGTGAAGGCGATAGCGGAAATCAGTTCGATCATCAACCAGATCAACGACATATCCAATACGATCGCCTCGGCGGTGGAAGAGCAAACGGCCACCACGAATGAGATCGGAAGGAACGTCAACGAGGCTGCGAAAGGGACCGTGGAGATCGCCAGCAACATCTCGGGAGTGGCGACGGCCGCCGCAAGTACAACCAGTGGTGCGAACGATACACAGAAGGCGGCAATGGAACTCAGCCGAATGGCCAATGAGTTGCAGCGTCTGGTGTCCCGATTCCAAATCTAGCGGCGCAGAAAGACCGAATCACTCCGAGTAAGGAGTACTGGGAAGCGCCTAAGCCCCTTCCAATTCCATGCCGACTCAAGTCCCCTATTTTACCGACGACTCCCTGACCGCGATCGACGCTCGGGAGACTGCTTCCCCCTCGGAGACCGGGACGGGCGCGGGAGGTGCACACACCTCCGAAGAGGCACTGGCCGAAGCGGCAGATTACGCCACTGCGCGGCGCCGGCAGAAACCGTTACGACAATTCCGAGCGAAGGTTCGGGCCAACTCGACGGACGAAGTTTCAGCAGGCACGGAGAGGGGGAATTCGAGAAATGGGCGGAGAACTACGAAAACCATCCGTATTCAAGACCAGTCGCCAGGCAGGGCACCGGACAACCGGGCGAGGGAAGAGACTGCCAGCGCCTTGCAGGCGGCCAAAAGCCCCCAGAGCAGCGCTGCGGGACCGGCGCGGGGGAGTTTCGCGCCTCCGCTGAGGAACAGGGCGACAAACGGTGCGATTGCCGAAGGCAGAATCCATTACTTCCATTCCGGAGGAGAACTGTTGCGGAGGACGCAGGGATGGGACGACTCGCGAAACGGGCCACTGGGACTCGCGCGCCCGGCGACCGGCGTCACAACTCGAGGCCTGACCAAAGAACGGGTTCAGGCACGAGCAGTTGGAGTGGCAGGAGACGCCATCGGCGGGGCGCCTTCCGGCCGCCATGCGGACACGCCTCCAGGATCTTCACCCGAGGGGCGCGGCACACACCAAGATCGCCGGGAAGCCCAGAAAGGGCAGCTCTCCATCGATGGCGACCTGGTCAGCCAATGCAACTGGATCATCGGGGACAGAGTAGTGGGGCGAAGTGATCCGGACGTTTGGCCCCTTGGTGCGGCAAGAGCTACGAATCTTCGGGTTTTTGTCATACCGCTCCTGAAGCAACCGATAAGAACAACAATTGGACGCCGACGGGGGCTACCGCCTCCTCCACCGGCGGCCGGATCGCTTTCCGTCAGCCTCTAATTAATCCTCCTGAAACGGTGAAAACCATGGGCGCAGCGTTGGTAATTGATGACTCGCGAGCAATTCGCATGATCCTGGGTAGGACTCTAAACCGGTTTGGCTATGAGGTATTCTCCGCTTCCAACGGCAGGGAGGCGCTGGAGTTGATTGGCCAGCGCGGACTGAACCTCTCGGTCATTCTTGTCGATTGGAACATGCCGGAAATGAATGGCTTGGAGTTCGTGAAGACACTCCGAGCCAATCCCAAATTCAGCCGGGTACCGCTGATGATGGTGACAACCGAGACGGAAATCGAACAGATGTACCGAGCTCTTGAGGCCGGCGCCAATGAATATGTGATGAAACCATTCACCGACGAGGTGATTGCGGACAAACTGCGGATTCTCGGGGTTCTGCAGTAGCTTTGAGGCCGAACAGCGCCAGCAGCGAACGGCTAAGCGAGCAAGCAACGGCAGCACAACAACAACGAATTGAGCAAGACATGCTAAACGCACCAAACCCAAAGACCACACTTGTAACGCCGATCCGGGTGCTGATAGTCGACGACTCGGTTGTCGTAAGGAAGATCCTGTCCGACGCGATGCGGGACGATACCTCAATCGATGTAGTCGGAACTGCGTCGAATGGAGTGATTGCGCTCCAGCGAATCGGACAACTGGTCCCGGATGTAGTCACACTCGACATTGAAATGCCGGAGATGGACGGGATTGCAACGCTTCGCGAAATCAAACGGAAGTATCCCAAAACAAGGGTGATCATGTGCAGCACGCTAACCGAGCGGGGAGCGGCAATCACAATCGAAGCTCTCTCGTCAGGGGCGGACGACTACATCACGAAGAATCTGAAAGGGCCGGGAGAAGGCGGTGTCGAGGCCTTTCACCAACAGTTGCTGCCGAAGATCAAGCAGTTCTTTCGGCAGCACGCATCGCCAGGAGAACTGACCGGGAAAAGAGAGGGCGGCGGGAGTTTGAATGCGGCTCGGCCGCTGACCTTAGTGCCCGCGACGAGGGCAAAGGCCGGACGACCTCGCGCGCTGTTGATCGGGGTGTCGACGGGGGGGCCGAACGCGTTGGCTGAGGTTATCCCAATGTTGCCGCGAGATTTCCCCTTGCCGGTTTTCATCGTGCAGCATATGCCGCCAATGTTTACGCGATTGCTTGCAGAGCGCCTAAACGCTCAGAGCAAGCTCAAGGTGGTGGAAGGACAACCGGGGATGGTGGCATCACCGGGAACCGTCTACATTGCTCCAGGCGATTATCATATGCGGGTGGTGCGGAGCGGAAACAACGTGATGCTCCAAATGAACCAGGAAGCGCTCGAGAACTCCTGCCGGCCCGCGGTTGACGTGCTGTTCCGGTCCGCATGTGAGGTATATGGCGGAGCGGCGATATCGGTGATCCTGACCGGAATGGGGCAGGATGGGATGCGCGGAGTGGAGCAACTGCGAGCACTTGGCAGTTACGTAATCGCTCAGGATGAGGCGAGCAGCGTCGTCTGGGGGATGCCCGGGTTTGTGGTTCGTTCGGGCCTGGCCGATGCGGTGTGTGATTTGCGGGCAATCGTTCCCGAGATTCTTCGTCACCTCTAGGCACTGGCGGATGGAAGCAGGAACCACATGAGGAGACGTCGAACCGAACCGAAAAGCACCTCCCCGCGGAGAACGATATGTCAACGGCCCTAGGCGAACAGCCCAGTACGCAAGCTCTCATCTCGCCGGAAAATTACGCATTCCTGCAGCGTTACGTCTACCAGGAGAGTGGGATTGTCATCGACGCCGGAAAGAACTATCTTCTGGAATCGCGACTTCTGCCGATCGTAAAGCAGGAGCGATTGTCGACGCTCAATGATCTTTGCGCCCTGCTTCGGACAACGGCGCTGATGGGATTGCGAAGCCGGGTCATCGAGGCGATGACGACGAACGAGACGCTGTTTTTCCGGGACGTTGCCGTATTTGATGCCCTGCAGAACCACATTTTGCCGGGGTTGGTGCAATCGCGAAGGGACACACGCCGGATCAGCATTTGGTCGGCGGCCGCATCGAGCGGGCAGGAAGCCTACAGCATTGCGATGATCCTGAAGGAGATGAATCTGGCGGGATGGAAACTCCAGATTCTGGGGACCGACTTGAACCAGCAGATTCTGGACAAAGCGGCGGCAGGACGATACCTACAGATTGAAGTCAACCGGGGGTTGCCGGCGAGACACCTTGTGAAGTACTTCAAACGGGCGGGATTAGACTGGCAGATCAATGACGAATTGCGGAGCATGGTGACCTTTCAGCGGTTCGATCTGAGAAACCCGATGCGGATGTTCGGACCGTTCGATCTGGTATTTTGCCGCAACGTCCTGATCTATTTCGACGTGGAGACCAAGAAAAAGATACTCGGGGCATTACGGCAGACCCTGGTTCGCGAGGGGTTGCTAGCGCTAGGCGCGGCCGAGACAACGATCAACCTGGATAACGGGTACAGGCGGGTAGCCTACGGTTCGGCCGCGTTCTATCAGGTTCCGTGAGGGCAAGATGACGAACTCAATACTGCACGTGGAAGCGTACGATACGGAAGTCTGCCGGATCGTCGAAGACGTTCTACTTACGATGACTCGGTACCCGGTGGCTCCCGGCGAATCTGAATACTGCGAGCAACCGGGCCGAACAACATGCTCGGTGTATTTCGCCGGAGAGTGGAGCGGAGCGATTCTGCTGGAATGCTCTCTGGCGATGGCGTTTGAGTTTACCGCCCGGCTGATGCAGATTCAGAAACCAACTCAGTTTGACGACGATGTCTACGACGCGTTGGGTGAGTTGGCCAACATGATCGGCGGGAATCTAAAATCGGTGCTGCCTCGAGGTGTCAGTCTATCGATGCCATCTGTTGTGGAAGGGTCCAACTACTCGGTTCGGGTGTGCGGCGGGCACAAGAACAAGCGCATGGCATTTGAGGGCCCCGACGGACCATTCTGGGTGACGCTAGTCGAGACGGACCCACCCGGCACTACGAAGTAGCCGAGGAAGAAGTGCCGCGGGAGTTGGTGATTTCCAAAATCAGCGGGCGTAGGCGTACACGACGGTGAGAAGGCCGATCAGGGAAGCCAGGAATACGCTGTGGCGAAGCGTGAAGCGGAATAACTTGGCCTCGTCGGAAGCTTTCATACCGGTGGCTGCGGCGGCCACGGCGATACTCTGCAGGCTGATCATTTTCCCCATGACCCCCCCGGCAGAATTGGCCGATGCCATCAAGACCGGATCCAGGCCGAGACGGTTGGCCGTCACCACCTGCAGGTTTCCGAACAGTGCGTTAGCCGACGTATCGCTACCGGTGAGAAAGACCCCGAGCCAGCCGAGAAGCGCGCTGAAGAATGGAAAAGTGGACCCGGTGGAGGCGAATGCGAGGCCGAGCGTAGCGGTGGCACCAGAGTAGTTCATAAGGAAAGCCAGGCCAAGTACACTGGCGATGGTGAGCAACGGCTTGGCAAGTTGTTGCGTCGTCTGTCCCAGCAATCCGGCAAAACGAACGGGGGAAACGCGGAGCAGAGCAGCGGCAAGCACGGTTGCAAAGACGCACGCTGTGCCCGCGGCCGAGAGCCAACTAAATGCATACATCGCCGCGTACGGGGAGGGCTTACCGACCGTCGGAGGAACGCGTTCCACCAGATTATGCAGGCCGGGCCAGGGAATGTTGATGGTAAATGAATTCAACTTTGCCTTGACGCCTTCCTGGCCCCAAATCAGAACGAAGACCACCAGAAGTAAGTAGGGCATCCACGCCCAGAACAGTTCACTTCCGCTGTGTTTCCGGAGGGTGGGGGTTTCGGTAGATTCACCTTCGAGGTGGAAGGTATCAGACGGTTTCCAGAGTTTAAAGAGAATGACGAGAGAGGCGATGGCGGCCAGCGAACTCGTGATGTCAACCAGTTCGGCACCGACGTAGTTGGAAACAACGAACTGCAGTCCCGCGAAGGCTCCGCCGCAGATCAAAGCGGCCGGCAAAACCCCCCGCAACGCCTTCCAGCCGCCCATCACCATAATCAGGTACGAAGGCACAAAAAACGAGAGAGGAGCGCAAATTCGCCCCACCGCGCCGCTGAGTTCCTTGACGGGCAGCCCGGTTGTCAGAGCCAGTGTAGTCACCGGGATGCCGATGGAGCCGAAGGCGACAGGAGCGGTGTTGGCGAGGAGACAGATACCGGCAGCGTAGAAGGGGGAGAAGCCAAGACCGGTCAACATAGCTGCGGCAACGGCGACGGGGCTGCCAAAGCCCGCCGCGCCCTCGATGAAGGCACCGAAGGCGAAGGCAATCAGCAGAGCCTGCAGGCGCCGGTCCGGTGTAAGGCTTCCGACCGAATCCTTGATCACCTCAAACTTCCCGGTTTCGACGGTGAGCCGGTAAAGGAGAATGGCGGAAAAGACGATCCAGCCAATCGGAAGCAATCCAAACGCGGCCCCAAAGGTGGCGGCAGCGACGACGGTAGACCCAGGCATGCCGTAGCCGAACAGTGCGACCAATGCCGCGGCACCTAAGCCAGAAAGGCCGGCCATCCAGGCCGGTTTACGAAAGACACCAAGCATCAGAAGGAGGACGACGATAGGTAAGGCGGCAACCGAGGCCGACAGGGCGAGACTATCGCCGATGGGAGTGTAGTTTTGCTGCCACATGGGGAACCTAGTTATGTTACTCCTCCCGAATACCTTTGCAACACATCCCGGCGAAAATGCGTCCACAATAGGTAGGCGGGCCAATCGCCCGGGAGGAAGGCAAACTGCCTATTGGGGAGGATCCATGATTCCAAATCGACTTTTTGCTCCGTTTTTCGCAATCGCCGTGCTTTCCGCTCAGCCGGCACTGCAGACTCAAGCACAATCACAGCGCCCGGATCCCGACGTTCCCATGGTTACGTTTAAGGTGGACGTCGTCGCCAAGACAGCCAAAGCGATCAACTACCGGCACCGGAGCGGGGCGACGAAGGTTGACTTTAAGGGTACTTCGAATTTACCCGCGGCAAAGGGCGAAGCGAAGGTGGAAAGCAAGCAGGGCTACATTGAGATCGAAGTCGAGTATCGCAACCTGCAGCCTGCAAACATGCATGGCCCGGAGTACCTGACTTATGTCCTTTGGGCGGTGACACCCGAAGGACGCGCGACCAATCTGGGCGAAATTCTGCTCAATGGCGCCAATGGCAAGTTGAACGTCACCACAGAGTTGCAGGCGTTCGGCCTGATTGTGACAGCGGAGCCCTACTTTGCCGTGACGCAGCCGAGCGATGTGATTGTGATGGAAAACGTGGTGCGGGCCGACACGGTGGGCAAAGTTGACGAAATCGACGCGAAATTCGAACTGTTGCAGCGAGGCCAGTATGCGAATCTGGCCGGCCCGAAGGCCATCATTGACCCGAAGGTTCCGTTGGAACTCTATGAAGCCCGGAGCGCGCTCCATATTGCGCGGGCGACAGGCGCGGAGAGGTACGCGGCGGACACGATCAAGAAGTCCGCTGACCTATTGGCCCAAGCCGAGGGGTACCAGGCCCGGAAGGCAGGAAACAAACCGGTGTCGATGATCGCCCGCGAGGCGGTGCAAACGGCAGAGGACGCCCGGGTGCTCACAGTAAAGCGTCGGGAAGAAGAGCGTCTGAACAATGAACGGGCGGCTGCCGCGGCGCGGGAAGCAGCGGCAAAGGCTCAGGCCGAGGAGGAGGCGCGACGGGCGCGCGAATCGGCTGAACGGGCACGGCTGGAAGAGGAACGCCGGACGCTCGCAGAGAAGGCGCGCGCCGAGGCGGAGGCTGATCGCGCCGCGGCAGAAAAGGCGAAGCGGGAAGCAGAGGAAGCGGCAGCAACGGCCAGGAGACTAACGGCGGAGGCGAACGCCGCCCGGGCCGCGGCAGAAAAAGCGAAGGCGGAAGCGGAGGCGGCACGAGCGGCTGCTCTGGCCGAAGTTGAAAATGCCAAGCAGGCAACGGCGGAGGCAAACCGGCTGCGACAGCGAGCCGAAGACGAGAAAACCGCGTTGCGCAAGCAGTTGCTCGATCAGTTCAATTTGATTCTGGAGACCCGCGACTCGGCGCGTGGCTTGATTGTCAACATGTCCGACGTCCTGTTCGACTTCGGCAAATACACGCTGCGTCCGGAGACGAGAGAAAAGCTGGCCAAGGTCTCCGGCATCGTTCTGGCGCACCCGGGATTGCGGTTGGATGTGGAAGGCCACACCGATTCTATTGGCAGCGAGGAGTTCAACCAGAAGCTGTCAGAGAACCGGGCCGCCACGGTTCGGGAATATCTGATCGCCCAGGGATTGAACGGGGACGCGGTGACAGCGCGTGGACTCGGCAAGACCGCGCCGATTGCGCCCAACGACACCAACGCCAACCGGCAGAAGAACCGCCGCGTAGAGATGGTGATTTCCGGCGAGATCATCGGCACGAAGTTAACGGTAACGGTCGCGCCCGTGATTCCCCAGCAGAACTAATCAGAGAAGCGGGACCCGGGGCACGAAGTGGGTCCCTGATCCCGCGACTCCTTACCGGAAAATTGCAGTATCCGTGCAGAAACGCGGTGGCCCGAGCACCGCGTTTCGAGCGCGGGAAACGACTACGTTCCTAAACCATGGTGGGCCGGGATCGAGACATGATTGCACTGCCGGCCTGAAAGGGCGAACCGGCGCCGATTTCCGGCCATTCGCAAGAACCCCGCCTTGGCCACTTCGGTTCGACGGAAGCGGCCAAGGCGGGGGTGGAAAACAGAATGGTCCCGAACGCGGAGGGCCGGTAACCGATTTAGATGCGGCGGAGCGCGTGCTCAAGCGCTTCGACGAAGAAATGCTCGCCCCACATCACGGACTCATTCACGCCGAGACCTTTGTGGAGGTGATAGACACCACCCTTCAAAATGCCCTCCCACTCCTTGTCCTTATCGGCCAGGTGGTTCTGGCAGAGGGTTCGCAGGATGCGGACGCCGGTATTCCAGTAGAAGTGCCCCTTTACGGGGTCGTGGAGGAGGCGGCCGAGGCGGAGCATGGCGCTGGCGGCAATCGCGGCGGCAGAGGTATCAATCAGCTTGCGCTGGTCGGCGGGAGCGTTGAAATCCCAGGGAGCCGTACCGTCGGCGTTGCCGTGCGTGATGTAGTAGTCGGCGCAATCCTCGGCCGTTTCCAGGAAATGAGGATCGCGGCTGTATTCATAGGCCGTAGAGAAACCATAAATGGCCCAGGTGAGGCCGCGGGCCCAGCAGGAATCGGCGCGGTAGCCCTGTTGTGTGGCTTCGCGAAGGAATTCGCCGGTCTCGATATCGAAGAGCCCTTCGTGGGCGGTGGAGCCGTCGCCGCGAACGAGGAAACGGCGAGTGGTGAGCGAGTGGCGGGTAGCGATTTCGCGCAGGCTCTTGTCGCCGGTGGCGCGGGCGGCATAGAACACGAGTCCGACATTCATCATGATGTCGATGAAGAGCGAGTTTTCGGCCACGAACGAGCGCAGGTAGTTACCCTTGTCCCGATAGCGGAGCGCCAGGGTTTTTCCGGCCTCAATCACCACCTCTTCCAGTTTCGGGTCCCGGTCTACCTGGAACCACCGGTAGTAGGAGTGCTGGAAGACGAAACCGAGGTCATGGACGTCCCGATCCCCTTTGCGCTTTTCGAGCGGCTTGGTGTAATCGACGGCCTTTTTGTACCAATATTCGGGATCTTTGCCGCCGGTTTCCGCTTCGAAGCGCCGGAAGAGCCACATCATGCCAGGGAGAAAGCCGTCGCACCAGCGGGTCCAGGTGGGGCCGTCGTGCTTCCATTTGCCGTCCTTCGTATACATGGGATAGAAGCCCGGGTTGGTGTCGATCAGGCGTTTTACCTGTTTCTGCGAGAAGCGCATGGCCTTCTCAAACAGGGCTTTATCGGTCTCAAGGGTAAACTGAATCACGGCTTTTTTGCTCCGGAACCTCCCACGGCCAGTGTCCGCCAATGAAGCGGCAAACCGCGGGGAAGTGCAAGGATTTCCTTTCTCACGTAGAAGACATCGCGGTGCCGTAGCATCTGCCGTTCCTGTTCACGAGGAAGCTGGTAGATGCCGCGACTGCTCGATTCGTTGGCCGGTATCGCGCCGCCTTCTTCTAATTGTCCCTCGAATGGGCCGACTTTGCCATCGAAAGCGATTTCGCGCCATTGGAGAGCAACGAGGAAGAACTCGCGGCCACGGAAATCCTTCCGTTTTTCGATGAGAGCAACGTTCCCTTTGAGGACGGCGCCCTTGGGAACCAGCACGGCGCCTTTGCGTTTGGCGTCCCGGCGGACCCGGCCCTCGATCTGATCGCCAATGGCATTGCCGGGGAAGGCAATGGGTGTCAGGAGGTCCACTTCCACCGAGAGTCCGGCGGGGAGGGAGATGGATTCGGGGAGCGGAGTAGAAACGGGGGAGTCAGCAGGTGCTTCGTCAAAGGAGAGCGTCGACTCGCCGGCATATTGGCGACAGCCTGAAAAGGTGATGAGATTGCGGCTGACGGTCCCTTCCATGTCCTCCATTCGCATTTCCGAGGATTGCGGAAGCAGGAACGTCGATTCGCCGATCGGAACGCGCTGGTAGCGCATGGAGTCGCTGGTGTTTTTGAGGGGGAGGTGGGGCGGGATGTCGACCGCTTCGACGTCGAGACGAACGAGGTCGAGCGTCTCCAGGTCGCTCCAAAAGGAGCCTCGGTAGCCGGTAATCCCTTCGAGCGGGCCGATGCGTATTCGATAGCCGCTGCGGTACTGAGGGACGGAGTAGTCGTAGCGGGCCACGCGCCGGCCATCGAGCGATTCTTCGCCGTGATAGGTGATAACAGGGGTATTGGAGAGAAAAACGCTGCGGGAATGGAGGGCAAAGCTGCCATTGCCGATGGCACCGGTGGGGGCAAGTTCGCGGAGGTCGCGATCCTTAAACTCGCGTTCGCCCGGCCAGGAAAAGAGCTCTTTGCCTTCGACGACGGCCACTTCGAGGTGGAGAGCATCCTGAAGTTGGAAGCGCTTGGACCGGGCGGGGCGGCGAGAGCGCTCGATGGTTTCCAGACAGGTGTAGTTGGGCTGGCGGCTGAGGACGCCCTCCATGTGACGCCGGATACGGGACAGCAGCAGCACCGCCGGCGGCAAGGGCTGCGGCGCGGCGCAAAGCGACGCCAGCAGGAGCCATGACACACGGCAAAGCATATGTGTTGATTTTACCTGCCCGGCGCCTGCTACCATCGTGTCGATGGCAACCAAAGTAACCGTTAACAACAATGGCCCCCTTCGGATTGAAGGGGAGTTCACGATCAACGATCCGTCCGGGAAGGAGTTCGGGCTCGCGGGGCGCACGGTGATATCGCTGTGCCGCTGCGGGGCGTCGGAGAACAAACCGTTCTGCGACGGTGCGCATAACCGCGCGGGATTCCAGAGCGTTTGCGAAGCGCGCGACCTGCCCGCGCCGAAGCCGAAGGTCTAGTGTGCGCTGAGCGCGGCTATTCGCCTGCGCTAAGCACGCAGATGTCTTTCAACCCGCGATAGTCTTCGGCATAGTCGAGCCCGTAGCCGACGACAAATTCGTCCGGAATGGTGAAGCCGGTGTAGCTGACCTGCACCGGCCGCAGCCGGCGGTCGGGCTTATCGAGCAGCGCGGCAATGCGGATGCTGCGGGGCTTCCGGTTGTGCAGCAGGCCGATCAGGTAGCTGAGCGTCACGCCTGTATCGACGATGTCCTCCACGATGATGACATTGGCACCTTCGATCGACGCGTCGAGATCCTTGGTGACGCGCACTTCGCCAGAACTGGTGGTGCCTTTGCCGTAGCTGGAGATGCCCATGAAGTCCATGCGAACGGGGCGATCAATGGCACGGGCGAGGTCGGCAACAAAGATGAAGGCGCCTTTCAGGATGCCGATCAGGATGAGGTTGCCGTCCTTGTAGTCCTTGGTGATTTGCGCTCCGATTTCGGTGACGCGTTTCTGAATTTCTTCGTCGGAGATGAGGACGCGGAGCTGGGGGTTGTTCATGCTGATTTAGTCGGTCTGGCGGAAACGTGTACTGGGCGGGCCGATGTGGATGTGGGGTGCGGTGGCCTGGCCACGGACGGCGGTCCGGAAGGCGAAAAAGGGAATTCGCTTCTGTTCAAGGTAGCGCATAAGCCAGCGGCCTTCGACGCCATCGGGGCTGAGCGCGACATCGACGCGGCCGCGGTGGTCAAAACCCATGGAGCGGTGGAGGGCGGTATCGCCACGGGCGCTGACGGGGAGTTTGTGATCGAACTTTCGCTCAAATTCCAGGACGACGCCCTTAAACTCTTCATTGCCGAACTTGGCATCGCCCTGGAAGCGTGTGATGCGGGCGATGGCGCCGTCGGCGATGGAAGGGGCGTCGGGGGCACTGTCGGCCACCTCCTGTTCGGCCCGGATCATGGAGGCGATTTCGGCGAGGCTGCGGGCGCGCTGCTCGACGGCGGCCATCAGGCGGCGGGCGGCCTCCACCTCCTCTTCGTAAGGCACCAGAGAAGTCCGGGGAGCAACGCCCTGGCCGACGAGCTCGGCCTGCTCGGCGAGGCGCGCACGGATCCGTTCCAGACGGCGGGTGGCGGCCCCGGAGGCTTCGGCGGACTGTTCTTCGGTCAGGTCCTCGAGGGCGACGCGGGCATCCAGGGTTTCGGCAATGACGGCATCGTCCTGCGCTTGACGGAGGGCGGCGAGTGCCTGTTCCAACTGCCTGCGGCTGGCGGCGCCGGCTTCGGCAAGCTTCCGGACGCGCTCCACCTGTTCTTTCGCTTGACGCACGGCGGCGGTCTCGGCCGCGGGCAACAACCCGGCGGCGAGGACAAGGGTCCACGTCCAGCGACAGATCCGCACTATACTCTTAAGTGTAGTACGACAAAAAACCAGGAGCTGTATTTGCAGGCACGAACGCCCCGTAAGCAACCGAAGCGGGTTGCTCCCGCCCCAACCGTTGAAGCAGTCGCTGAGATCTTGGAGCCAACGACCGATGAATCGAACCCGACGTGGTTGACGGCGGCACGCGCCGCCGAGGAGAAGCAGGCCGTCGACATTCATGTGCTCGACCTGCGCGGCATCACGACGATGGCCGACTTCTTCCTCGTCTGCCACGGAAGGAACGCGCGACAGAATCAGGCCATCTGCGACGAGATCGAAAAACAGTTAAAGGCCGAGCATGGGGAACGCCCGCTAGCCATTGAAGGGCTGACGAACGCCGAGTGGATCCTGATGGATTACGGCGACCTGGTGGTGCACATCTTCAGTGAAGCCGCCCGGGAGTACTACGATCTCGAGCGGCTATACCGGGATGCGCGGCGAATGGAGTGGCCGGCGGCCTGATCGCCGCTATTTTTTCTTGGCGTCCGGCGCCGGCGGCGGCGCCGATTCCTTCACCGCAGCAGCCAGGTCCCTGATCTCTTTGACGGTGTTGGCATCAAGGATGTAGACCTCGGGTTCACTGGCACGGCGAGCGAGGTAGCTATCGCCCTGCTTGTTGACGATCACTTTCTCTTTGCCGGCACTGTACTCGGCAAAGGGCGCACCGGCTGCGGAGTCGGCGAACTTAGTGGCCGCCAACTCGCGGAGGCGATCCAGAATCTGCTGCACAGCGCCGGCGTCGACGATCTTACCGTCGCGTTTCCAGTCGTTTCCGGATTTGACAAAGGTGAAGGTGGCGCCATCCTGTTTCACTTCGACGCTGTCCGGCAGATTGAATCCGAACTCGAATAGCTTCTTGTTGCGGAAGTCGTCGAGTTTCTTGGCAAGGCCTTCGCCCTGTTCGGTGGTGGTTTTAAAGATGCCATCCACAGCGCTGGACTTCGCGTAGTAATCCTTCTCCTTGCCTTGGCGCACTTCCACTTGCATGGTGCCTTTGGCGTCAGTGACCTTAGCGATGGCCACCAGCGTTCCGGCGGCGAACTTGGCGGGGAAGGTGGCCTCCTCTTCGGTATCGTTGGTCACCTCCATTTTGGCGTCCTTCAACTTCCGGACCAGTTCTTCGGCGGCAAAGTTGTCGGCGCGGAACGCCTTCGGCTTGAGGATGGTCCATGCATTGGCGTTGTTCTTGCCAAACTCGATGGCGCCAAGTTCGACGCGGGTGAGTTTTTCACTGTCAAAGGGGAGGAGCCGCTTGTCGCGGAGATCGCGCCAGGTTTTTTCGAGGGCGGCTTTGGTGGAAGTCGGAATAAGGAAGAGACGTTCGTCGCCGTCGACGTGGGCAAAGACGGCAGATCCGCTGGGCGAATCGTCCCCAATATGCAGTTTGTGGACCCGTCCGTCCTTCCGGGAAACGATGAGGGTAAGGATCGGCGATTTCAGGCCGTAGGGGGCGAAGTCGGTGGTCTTTTCGTTCACCAGGCGATCCGAGGTGAGGACGGCGAGCGTGGAGACCATGGCGCTGACCGCATCACCATCGGCGGGGAGTTGTTTCGGCGCCTGGATTGTCCAGGAATCGCCTTTTGCAAGCAGTACCGGGTCGGCCCCCATGCGGCGGATTTCGATTTTGTTGATCTGATCCTGGGGGATCTCAAAGACCTTCGGCGGGGCGTCCGGAGAAGGGGCAGTGCCCTTCTCCGCTTCCTGTTTGTTCGACCACCACAAAGCGCCGCTCAGGCCCAGGAGCACAATGGCTCCGATGATCAATCGCTTGGGGTCCATACTTCTATCTCCGCTTCAACCAGACCATGATGCCGGCGGCCAGAACACCCAGGGCAGGCAGAAAACTGGTGACGTAGAGCACCCAGAACTGCGTGGGCTTGACGGTGAGGCGCCGATCCTCCGGCTCTTTGGGCCGGATGGAGATGAGGTCTTCGTCGGCCGACATCCAGTTCATCATATTGAGGAACAGGTCCCGGTTGCCGTAGCGGCCGAGCATGGCGGCACCGGCCCAATCGACAGAGCCAACCACTACAACGCGGCCCTGCTTCTTGATATCACCCCCACCACCGACGGTGGTGGCGACCGCGACGGTGAACGGACCGTCGGCATCTTTCGCGGGCGGGCCAGCCTGCAGTTTCATGACGTCGAGCGTCTTCGTACTGTAGGCGTCGGGAGAAGAGGAGATCAGCTTTTCGGCCCCGGCTTTCGCTTCCAGGCTGCGGGCAAGCGGAAGCAGGGCGGGCAGGCGGCCCATATCGCGAACGATGGGATGCTGCGAAAAGTCCTCCCCGACAACAACGGCCTGACCAGAGGCGTCGATGAGCAGATTGTTGGCGACACCCACGTTCCAGGTGCCGAGCAACGCGGCGAGTTTGGCGTTTTCGTCCACCTCTTCGCGGCCCCCTTTGATGGCCGGGGTAAGGAGGAACATGGCGTCGCCGCCCTTTTCGACAAAGGCTTTTATGGCGTTGACGGCTTCGTCATTATAGTCACGGCGGGCACCGGCGGAAAGGAGAATGGTACAGTTTGCCGGGATCTCCGCCTTCTCCAGGACCTTGACGGTCTGGGTCTTGTAGTTATTGCGCTCAAGCGCCTGTTTGGCGGCGCCAAAGCTGGAAGGGTCCATCCCTTCGAACGAGCGTTCCCCATGGCCATCCAGAGCACAGACCATCTGTTCGCCGGCCTGCTGGAGGCGGACCATGGCACCGGTGATTTCCTGCTCGGTAACGGCTTTGGCTTCTTCCCGGCGGGTGCCGTTATCGAGAATCAGCGTGCCGTAGGCCCGGGCACCAAAGGCCTTGGCTTTGGCCGGGTCCTTGTCGGGGTCGACATAATCGATCTTAAAGTTAGACGAGATATTCGAATACCGGTCAAGGAGACCGCGGGCGGTTTCAAATCGGCTGGTGCGATCGAAGTAGATCGCGCGCATCTCGGACTTGAGGCCTTTGACGACTTTTTCGGTCTGGTCAGAAAGGGAGTACTTCTTATTGGCGGTGGTGTCGAACGACTTGTTGTTGCGATCCGCCAGGACATTGACAACGACGAGGACGGCGACAAAGATCGCCACATAAAGGCCTGTGTAGGCTGTAAATCGGGTTTGCCGTGATGCCGCCATGGTTACGCCCTCCACCGCAAAGATTCCAGCGACCGTGCCGTGAGGAAGATGCCTAGCACGATGACCGAGAGGAAGTAGATCGTGTCCTTGGTGTCGATGACGCCTCGCGCATAGGCGTTAAAGTGGGACGTCAGCGAGAGATAAGCCAGGACCTTGGCCCAACCATCAGCTTTAAATGTCGTGGCCCAATCAAAGGTCCAGAACATGAGCGCCATACCGAAAGTGGTGGCGCCGGCGACAATCTGGTTCCGGGTCGTGTTGGAGATGAACATGCCGATGGCGAGCAGCGCGCCGCCCTGGAGGAACATGCCGAGGTAGGCGGTGGCGAGCGGGCGCCAGTCCGGATTTCCGAAGAAGAAGACGAAGCTGAGACAGAAGAGCTTCACGCCGAGGATTGCGGCGTACATGCCCATGGCGCCGAGCCACTTACCGAGAATGATTTCCAGGTCGGTAATAGGCGAGGTAACAAGCAGTTCGATGGTGCCCGATCGCTTTTCTTCGGCGAAGAGGCGCATAGTGATCATCGGGATGAGGAAGAGAGAAAGCACACCGGCGTTGGAGACGACCGGGGCGATGACGTAGCCGTTGAGGTCCGCGGGGCCCTGGCCGGTCATCGACATTTCGATGAAGTTGGCGATGGCGATCAGCGAGAACCACCCGGAAATGAGGGCGTAGATAGCCAGCAGCGCATAGGCGATGGGCGAGACGAAGTAGCTTTTCAGCTCTTTCTGGGCAATAGCGAGGATGTTGCTCATTCGGCGGTTCCTTTCTCAGTTTTGTCGGAGGAGGTCAATTGCAGGAAGACGTCTTCCAGGGACATACCAGCGGCTTTCAACTCCGTCAGCGCAAAGCCACCTTCGACGACCGATTTGGCCAGGTCGGCGCGGATGCTGCGCCCTTGCAGGCTTTCCACTTCAAAGGCGGCCCGGTTGTTCTTGTCGTCGCGGAGGATGACCTTACTGACGCCGGCGACCTGCTCCAGGCGCTGCTGCACGGCCTTCACATCAAGAGTCCCCTCGCGCGCTTCCACTTCCACGCTGACGTTCTCCGCGCCGCGCATGCGGTTGGTGAGGTTGTCGACGGTATCGGTGGCGACGAGTTTGCCTTTCGAGATGATGACGACGCGTTCGCAGGTCTGTTCGACCTCGGGGAGGATGTGGGTGGAGAGGATGATGGTGTGATCGCCGGCGAGTCCGCGGATGAGTTGGCGGGTTTCGAGGATCTGCTTCGGGTCAAGACCGGAGGTGGGCTCGTCGAGGATCAGCACATCCGGGTTATGGAGAAGCGCCTGGGCGAGGCCGACCCGCTGTTTGTAGCCCTTGCTGAGCTTGGCGATGAGCTTGGACTTAACGTCGGCGATGTTGGTCTTCTCGCTGACCTCGGCGATGCGTTTGGCGAGGTCGTTGCCACGGAGGCCCTTCAACTTGCCGGCGAAGTCGAGGTACTCCCCGACCTCCATATCCGGATAGAGCGGCGGGGTTTCGGGCAGATAGCCGATGCGCCGTTTGACCTCCATCGGCTGATCAATGACATCAAATCCGGCCACACTGGCCTTGCCTTCCGACGGAGGCTGGAAGCAGGTCAGGATGCGCATGGTGGTAGTTTTCCCGGCGCCGTTGGGGCCGAGAAAACCGACGATCTGACCTTTCGCAACCTCGAAGGAGACGTTATCGACCGCAGTGAAGCGGGCGTATCGCTTGGAAACACCTTCGACTTTGATCACTGTTATTCCTCAATTTTTCAATCTCAAAACTAGAGACCCATGATCTGGTAGCCGGAATCCACGAAGATCGTGTTTCCGGTGACGCCACGGCCCAGGTCGCTGGCGAGGAAAACAGCAGTGTCGGCCACTTCGGCCGTTGTACAGTTCCGGCGCAGCGGGGCCTTGGCGGCTATGGCGTCTAGTATCTTGCTAAAGTCTTTAATACCACGAGCGGCGGCCGTTTTGATAGGGCCGGCGCTGATGGCATTGACGCGGATATTGGAGGGGCCCAGATCGCCGGCAAGGTAGCGAACAGAGGCTTCCAAGGCAGCCTTGGCGACGCCCATCACGTTGTAGTTTTCGATGACGCGCTGTGCGCCCAGATAGCTGAGCGTCACGATCGAGCCACCGTCGTTCATGAGCGGACGAACGGCATTCGCGACGCCGACCAGCGACCAGGCGCTCACTTCGTGAGCGAGCTTGAACCCGTCCCGGGACGTCTGCACAAAGGGACGGCTCAAGTCTTCGCTGTTGGCGAAGGCGATGGAATGGATGACGATATCGATCTTGGGGAACTCCGGCGCGAGTGTGGCGGCAAGGTTGGCGAGATCTTCATCCTTGGACACATCGCACTGGAAGACCTTGGCGGCGCCAAGGTCTTCCCCGATGTCTTTCAGTGCCCGCTCCAGGCGTTCGGCCTGGTAGGTGAGAATCACGTTGGCACCTTCGCGGCGGAACGCCTGGGCGATTGCGTAGGCAATACTCCACTTGTTGGCGATCCCGAGAACGAGCGCCGTCTTTCCTTGCAGCAGGGACATAAGCTCTTAGTTTAGCGCTTCAGCTTGACAGGACGGCCGCCCTGTTCCTTGCTTTTCTGCGCGGCGTCCATGAAGGCGAACAGTTCCATGGTCTCGTCCTCATTGACGGGGGAGACGCCGGTCTGGAAGAACTTCACGATCTCCTTAAGCATGGGGACATAGCTCACCTTGATCTTGCCGCTCTCCACCACCTTCTTCTCCGTGTAGGCCGTGGCGCCGAAATCGCCGTAGGGGCGGAGGACCTGAACGGTGCCGACCCGGCCATCGGACCACTTACCGACAACGACATCGTTGTGCGAGGCGATGCGGGTGACTTCCATGCAGCCGGGGCCCATCAGCGCGTACAGCATTTCGATGGGGTGAACGGCGTACCAGGAGAGGTCCAGGTAGTGGGTCTTGTCGATGGGGCCGGGTCCCCAGACGGTGACGCTCTTGTTGGCGGGACTCTTCATGGTGGTCATCTGGTCGGCCCAGCGGAGGCTGGAGGAGCTGAACCATTTGACGTTGGCGGCCTTGGCGGCCTTGGCGATGGCGACAGCGTCCGCGTAGGTGGCGGCGAGGGGTTTGTCGATGAACATCGGCTTACCGCACTTGAAGGCGGCTTTGGCCTGTTCCAGATGTTTGCGGCCGTCAACGGATTCGAGCAGGATGGCGTCCACCTTGCCGCAGAGGCCTTCGATAGTGGGTACGATCTCCACCTTGTACTTTTCGGCAAGTTCCTTGGCATAGCCTTCGACGCGGTTGGCGCTCGACTCAATGTCGGGGCTGCCGCCTTTGAACGCGGCGACGACTTTGGCACCGGGGATGTGTTCGGGGTTGGTGGGGTCGTTCAGCACCTTGGAGAAGGCGATGACGTGAGAAGTGTCTGTACCGATGATTCCGAGACGGAGGTCGGCGGAGGTGGCCGCGATGGCACACAATAGGAAAAGGCTGGCAGGCTTCATCACCGGAATTGTATCGCGTGCAACTGGACACACCGCTTGTTTATGTAAAAGGAGTCGGGCCGTACCGGGCGGAAATGCTCGAGGCGAAGGGCCTGATGACGGTCAATGATCTGTTGCATTACCCGCCGTTTCGCTATGAAGATCGCAGTAATCTGAAGACCCTGGACCGGCTGGCGCCGGGGGAGATGGCCACCGTGATCGTCGACGTTCGCGAGACGCGGATGCCGAAGATGGGCCGGAAGAACGTGGGTTTGTTTGAGGCACGTTTCGGAGACTCGTCCCGGGCGACGCTGGTGGGGAAGTGGTTCCACGGCGGGTATCTGGCCAACATCCTGGCGGAAGGGACGCGCGTTTCCATCTACGGAAAGGTGGAGTTCGACCCGTACAAAGGCGATCTGGTGATGATGCATCCGGAGTATGAGATGCTCTCGGCCGACGACGAAGACGGCGACGCCGCGCTGCACACGGGCCGGGTGGTGCCGATTTACGAGGCCGCCGGAAAAGTGAGCCCGAAGATGATGCGGGCGCTGACGCGCCGCGTGCTCGATTCCGTTGGGCCGCTGGAGGATCTCCTCCCGGGACACCTTCGGGAGCAATTGAAGCTGGTGGACCGCTGGACAGCGGTGCAGGGGATTCACTTCCCCTCCGAGGACGCCGACCTGCGTTTGCTGAACGCCTATCGCTCCCCGGCGCATATTCGCATGATCTTCGAGGAGTTTTTCTGGCTGGAGTGCGGGTTGGAGCTCAAACGGAGCAAGGCCAAAGCGGAGGAGGGCATTCCCTTCGCGCTGAACGAGCAGGTGCGGGAAAAGATCAAGGCGATGCTGCCATTTAAACCGACGGGCGCGCAGAAACGCGTTCTGGGCGAAATCGCCAAGGACATGGCCGAACCGCATCCGATGAACCGTCTGGTGCAGGGGGATGTGGGGAGCGGAAAGACGCTGGTGGCGGCAGAGGCGGCGATTATCGCCATTGAAAACGGCTACCAGGTAGCTGTCCTGGCGCCGACCGAGATCCTGGCGATGCAGCACTTCGCCTATTTCAAGAACCTGTTCACGAAACTGGGGTACGTCGTGGCGCCGCTTGCCGGATCCTTCAAACCCAAGGAGAAAGAGAAGATCCGGGCTCTGGTGGAGCACGGAATGGCGCACGTGGTGGTGGGGACGCATGCCATTCTCGAAGAAGACGTGCGGTTCCAGAATCTGGGTCTGGCCATTGTCGACGAGCAGCACCGGTTTGGGGTGATGCAGCGGCTGAAACTGATGGAAAAGGGCACACGGAAGCCCGACGTGCTGGTGATGACGGCGACACCGATCCCCCGGACGCTGGCGTTGACGATGTATGGCGATCTGGACACCTCGGTGATCGATGAATTGCCGCCGGGTCGGAAGCCGGTGGGGACAAAGCATCTCCCGTCGGCGCGGATCGAAGAGGTATGGAGCTTCGTGGGACGGGAAGTGGCGACGGGGCGGCAGGCGTATGTGGTGTATCCGGTGATCGAAGAGTCGGAGACCGCGGCACTGAAGGCGGCCGAGAAGATGTATCTGCATCTGCGGGACACCGTGTTCCCGCAATTCGCCGTCGGACTGCTGCACGGCAAACTCCCGCAGACGGACAAGGAAGCCGTGATGGCGGATTTCAAGGCCGGGCGGATTCACGTCCTGGTGTCGACGACGGTAATCGAGGTCGGGGTGGACGTGCCAAATGCGACGGTGATGGTGATTGAGCAGGCCGAACGGTTCGGCCTGGCGCAACTGCATCAGTTGCGCGGGCGCGTGGGCCGGGGCGGCAACCAGAGCTACTGCATACTGGTGACGGAGAAGTTAACCGGGACGGGGCGGGAGAGGATACGAACGATGACGGAGTCGAACGACGGGTTTTACATTGCCGAAATGGATCTGCGGCTGCGGGGGCCGGGGGAGTTCTTCGGCACCAAGCAAAGCGGGTTGCCGGAGTTGCGGTTTGCCAATATCATCCGGGACCAGGAGTTGTTGGAAACAGCACGGGGGGAGGCGCAGGCCTTCATCCACCATCCGCCGAGCGAGGAGGCGCTGCGGAAAGCCGTGGTGTTCATCCGCGAGAACTGGCAGCGGCGCTACGGCCTGGTGCAGGTGGGATGATGCGGGTCATCGCGGGAGAGTTCCGGAGCCGGAAACTGGCCAGCGTACCGGGTTGGGATGTACGGCCGACCCCGGACCGGATGCGGGAGACGCTCTTCTCCATTTTGATGCCGGTGATTGAGGGCGCCGTATTCGTGGACGCCTACGCCGGCAGCGGGTCCGTGGGAATTGAGGCCTTGAGCCGGGGAGCGAAACGCTGTGTGTTCATCGAAAGAGCCTCGGCGGCGTTGGAGGTGCTGCGCGGCAATCTGCTGAGCCTCGGCGTGCAGGGAAGGGCGAATGTAATCCGGGGAAAGGCCGCCGGAGCGCTGGCAGGCTATCCGGCGGATATTGTATTCATTGATCCGCCCTATACCGACCCTGAGGAATATGCCGCCTCCATGGCCGTGGTGAAGGCGCCGTTGGTGATATGCCAGCATGCGTCGAAACAGGCCCTGGAGGAGCGCTATGGGAAATTGGAACGCTACCGGACCGTGAAGCAGGGGGACAATACGCTGAGCTTTTACCGGACCGCGGAAAGCTAGTCGAGGCTCTCCGGTTTGAGCTCGATGTTCTTCTCGCCGGCCGCCTTTTTCTCCATGTACTTTTTCACCCAGGCGTCCCAGCTTTTGCCGGAAGCGGTATCGCGGCCGGTGAAGGCGATGCCGGCAATCTCCGAGTAGCGGACCTTGACGCGATCGGTCGTGTTCTGGGGCATGATGCGGACGTAAGAGTCGTGGAGGGTGACGCCGCTCTTGCGATCGAACAGGTAGCCTTCCAGCACGGTGCCATCCTTCTTCGTCACCGTGACGTCGCCGCGATAGTCGAACGCCTTCTCCAGGCCGGTGCGGAGGTCCTCTTCGGTTTCGGCGGGCCAGACCTGCCCCTGCAAGTTCTCATGTTCGAAGCCGGGTACGACTTCGAGTTCATCCGGGTTCAAACCTTAACCTCGTCCTTCGCTTTCGTTTGGATCTGCACCAGCGGACCGGAAGCCGGGTGCTTAAAGTGGGTGTCCAACGCGGCCAGCGCGGCCTGGTCCTCGTACTTGCCGAAGAGTGTGGCCCGCGCCGTGGCGAACAAGCCCTTTAGCGAGCCAAACGTGTAGTCCACCGCGGAAGCCTCATAGCCGGAATGCACCATGCAGTTGGCGCATTTCGGGTTACCCGATTCGGTGCCATAGTTTTCCCACTTCGTCTCGGCCACCAGTTCGGCGTAGGTATCCGCGTAACCATCCTGGAGCAGATAGCAGGGCTTTTGCCAGCCGAAGATGTTGTAGGTTGGCATCCCCCACGGGGTGCACTTGAAGTGCTGTTTTCCCATCAGGAATTCCAGGAACAGCGGCGACATATTGAAGCGCCACTTCGGCTTCCGGTTGGAGAGGATGGTATTGAACAGCGACCGCGTACGGGCGCGGCCGAGGAAGTGGCTCTGGTCCGGCGCCTTGTCGTAGGAGTAGCCGGGCGAAACCATCATCCCTTCCACCCCAGCGTCCATCATTTCATCAAAAAACGCGCGGACCGAGTTCGGGTCGGTGCCATCAAAAAGGGTGGTGTTGGTGGTGACCCGGAATCCGCGGGCGACCGCTTCGCGAATGGCTTCCAGCGCGATATCGTAGCCGCCCTCTTTACAGACGGCAAAATCATGATGGTCGCGCTGCCCGTCCATATGTACGGAGAAGCTGAGGTACTTGGACGGCTGGAACAGGTGCAACTTCTCCTTAAGCAGGAGCGCGTTGGTGCACATGTAAACGTACTTCTTACGGGCCACCAGACCCTCAATGATCTCGTGGATCTGCGGGTGAAGCAGCGGTTCGCCGCCGGGGATGGCGACGGTGGGCGCACCGCATTCATCAACAGCCTTGAAACAGTCCGCCGGGCTCATGTTCTGCTTCAAGACATGGGCCGGGTACTGGATTTTGCCGCACCCGGCGCAGGCCAGGTTGCAGCGAAAAAGCGGCTCCAGCATGAGGGTTAACGGATAATGCTTCCGCCCCTTGAGCTTTTGTTTCAACACATACGTCGCGACGGTCCACATCTGCGACACCGGTATTGGCATCCGTACTCAGTCCTTCCCGTTCGGTCTTTCTGTCTTCTATTATGACAGGGACATGTCCATTTCCGGAGTCAAGGCACTGACGTTCGACGTATTCGGAACGGTGGTGGATTGGCGGAGTTCAGTAATCCACGAGGCAAACGCGATGGAGTTGCGCGTCGACGCGGCGAAGTTTGCCGATGACTGGCGCGCCGGGTACCAGCCGGCCATGGCGCGGGTGCGGAGCGGCGTGTTGGGTTGGACGTCGATTGACGTGCTGCACCGCCAAATCCTCGACGGGCTGATTGCGAAGTATGGAATCACCGGACTGACCGAGGAGCAGAAGGTCCACCTGAACCGTGTCTGGCACCGGTTGACCCCGTGGCCGGATTCGGCCCGGGGCCTCTCCCTGCTGCGGCGCCGCCTCATCTGCGCAACGCTTTCCAACGGAAATGTGTCGCTGCTGGTCGACCTGGCGCGGCACGGCGGATTGACCTGGGATTGCGTGTTGTCAGCGGAGTTGTACAAGGCCTACAAGCCGGATGCCAAGGTGTATCTGGGCGCGGCGGAGACGCTGGGACTGCGGCCGGAAGAGGTGATGATGGTGGCCGCCCACAAGAGTGACCTGCAGGCGGCACAACGGGCCGGACTGAAGACCGCGTTCGTGGAACGGGCGCTGGAGAAAGGCCCCGGCGGCGGGGCGGAAACGGGACGAGAGGGTTGGATGGATATCTACGCACAGGATTTTGTGGATCTCGCGCGGCAGTTGGGGATCGGCGCATGAACCGGCGGCGGTTTTTACGGCATTTGCAGCAGTCCCCTTTGCTGGCGCTGGCGGCGCAACTCGGCGGCCAGCCGGCAAAGAAGGCGCTCGCCTCGCCCCAGGACGCACTGGATATCTTCGATTTTCTCCCGCTGGCGGAGAAAAACGTTCAGCCCCAGCACTGGGCCTACATGATGGGCGGCAGCGACGACGATGGCACCGTGCGCGCAAATGAGAACGCCTTCTCCCAATGGCAGATCCGGGCGCGCCGGCAGGTAGAGGTGGACAATCTGGACACCTCGGTGACGCTGTTCGGACAGAAGCACGCCTACCCGATTCTGGTGGCTCCCGCAGCCGCCCACCAGGCGTTTCATCCTGACGGAGAAGTGGCCACCGCCAAGGGTGCCGCGACACGGAAGGCGCAGATGATTCTCTCCACCAATGCCTCCCTCCATGTGAAGGATGTCGCCCCGGCGTTCGGGGGACCGCTTTGGTATCAGCTCTATAACCAGGCGGAGTTCGAGGTTTCCCGCCGCCTGATTGCCGCCGCCGAACAAGCCGGGTGCACCGTGCTGGCAATCACGGTGGACTCGGCCACCGGGTCCAACCGCGTTACCGCCAATCGGGCCGGACAGAAGACCGAAGCCCGCTGCAGGGCCTGCCACGGACTGACCTACGCCGACTATTACAAGGAACACGGGATGTTCCAGGGGATCGATCTGGCCCTGGCCAAGCCCGGCGGCCGCGCCGTGACCTGGACGATGGTGGAACGGCTTCGGTCGGTGACCAAGATGAAGATCGTCATCAAAGGAATCATGACGGCCGAGGACGCCGCCGGGTGTCTGCGAAACGGGGCGGACGGCATCATTGTCTCCAACCACGGTGGCCGCAGCGAGAACAGCCTGCAGGGTACGCTCGATGCGCTGCCGGAGATTGTGGAAACCATCAACGGCAGGATTCCCGTACTGATCGACGGCGGGTTCCGGCGCGGCACCGATGTGTTCAAGGCGCTGGCGATCGGGGCGAATGCGATCTGCATCGGGCGGCCTTATATCTGGGGGCTCAGCGCGTTCGGCGCCGAAGGCGTCGCGCGCGTCCTGGAGTTGATGCAAACCGAGCTTTCCATCACGATGAAGCTGGCCGGAACGGCCGCAGCCCGGCACATTTCCCCGTTACACGTGCGTCGTAGGATGATAGAAAAATGACCGTCCGAATGCTGTTGGGCCTGGCCTGCGGCCTGATGCTGCAAGCCAATGAAGCAGAGTTGCGCCGCGCCTTTGTGGGGAAACAGGTGATTCTCCGTATCGACATGCCAGGAACCCATCACGGCGTTGATCTGCATCTGGATCGCGACGACCCGATGGACTGGCGCCAGTATTCACAACGGTTGAAGAATTTCGGTGTCTCAATTCCGAAAGGCCGGGCAGCGATGGTGACATCGCTGGTGGTAAAGAAGGACCTGATCGAACTGCAACTGGACGGCGGCGGCTTCGGTACTTTCGGCGACGACACCAGTACCAGCGTTTCCGTCTATGTTCCCAAATCCCGCTACGAGTACGACTTGGAGCGGGACATCAAGCGCGAGTCCGATCCGCAGCGGCGCCGCCGGCTGGAGGCGGATCTGGACCGAGAACGCTCCCGTCGCTACGCCGAAGAACGCCGGATGCGCGCGGCAGCCGAGACCGCAAATGCGATCAAGCGCCAGGAAGTGATGGAGAAAAGGATGCGCGGTGGCTCGCGGTTCAACCTGCGCAGGGTGGTGGGCACCATGGATGTTTTGCCGAACCAGGTAATGGACTGGCTTCGGGATTATGTCGACTTCAGCGGTGAGGCCGGTGGCCGTCCCTTAGTGGATGGCCCGCGGCAAAACCAGAATCCGCCGCCGGTGAGCCGGAACAATTCCGACGGCCCGGCATTGCGTCGAGGAATGTCTATGGAAGAGGTGCAGAACCGGCTCGGCCGCGGAAAACTTCTCTCGGAATCCGTAGGCACGGACAATATCCTGACGCAGCAATGGGAGTTCACGACTGCCGAGCACACCTATTCGGTGACGGCCGTTGAAGGTCTGGTCGTCAAATATTCCATGATCGCAAGATGACCCCGGCGGAGCTCCGTTTCCGCAAGACGGGGTATGATCCGGGCTTTTGTCTTCCTCCCTCTCCTCACGGTTTCTTTGGCGGCGCAACCGGCCCCGCCGGCATGCCAGGTGACTTCCACCCCGGCGCTCCTGCGCGCCGAAGGAATCACCGAACGAGTGGGCGATATCGTCATCCAATGCATCGGAGGAAGACCGACACCGGCCGGCCAACCGATCCCGGCGATAAATCTGCAGGTCTTCTTCTCGCATACGGTAACCACCCGGCTGCTTGACCCGGTATCCAAGGCAACCGAACCGCTGCTGATTATCGACGATCCCGTCGCGCCCCAGCAAAAGCCGTGTCCGGTGGGACCCGCCTGCCCCTTAACTGGAACCGGCGGCAGCCCGAACCCCTATTTGACCTCAACCGGCAAAAACGTCTGGCAAGGCCGGCTGAACGGGGCGAATTCGGTCATCTTCACGGCGATCCCCTTCGACCCGCCCGGCAGCAGCGGGCCACGAACCATCCGGATCACCGACGTGCGCGTCAATGCCACCGTCGCCCCGCCACAGGTGACGGGTCTGATCTCGGTGCAGACGCCCGCGGGAGGCATCGTCTTGAACAATCCGTCGGCGAAGGTTGGCGATATTCAGCCTGGTGCCCAATTCTCCTTCCGCAACAGCACCAATTCCAGTCCGCTTGCGGCCCCGGTATCGGCGAAGTTCTGCCAAGGCTACAATGCCCCGCTTGCCAGCGGCACTCCCTTGATGCCGGACGGCATCACCTTCCACGCTCGTTTCCAGGAGAGCATCCCGGGCGGTTTCAAGCACCGGGGTGTCACTAGCTGGCCACACGCGAATGCTCCCGGCACACCGGCCCTGCAGGTAACCTATCTACCGCCGGTCACCGAATTCTCTCACTACAACCCGGCCTTCCCTCCCCTGAGCCAGATGAACCGCGCCGGTTGGGTTGATTTCGGAACGAGAGTCTTTGTCGAACTTTCCGGCCTCCCTCCCGCGATGAAGGCCTGGACAACCCTTTTCGGGGCGATGATGGGGCCTCCCAACAGCAAGCTTCGCCGGATTACGCCTCCGGAACAGAACCCGGTGACTGCTCCAATGCCCCCACAGTACCCGCTGCTGGGAGGAATCACTCCCATGCTTCCCAACGGTCCGGGCAAGCTCCTGGCCGTTTTCGAAGTTACCTCTTTCGTGGGACTTCCCTTGGATACGATCGACATCCCGGTGGTGCTTGCGTTCTCACCGAGTAGCGTACCGGCTGGATTGACAATCACGGCAACCAGCGGATACGGCCCTCGGTCAACCGTGCTCACGAGTACCGCCGGCGATCCAATTCCCCGTTTCGTGGCCAAGCCAAGCCCGGCACCGGTGTTTCAGACAACCAAATGTCCGTAGACGGTAGCGCTACTCCAGCTCTTTTTGCAGCTCCAGTGCGCCCACCCGGACACGGGCAGCAGAAAGGTACTCCACCACACCGAGATTGTAGGTCTCTCCGGCCGCATACCGGGCTCGGCCTGTTTCCGCCTCAGCGCCATTCGGATCGGTGACGGCCGCGACGTCGAGAACAAGTTCGTTGTCGCCGGTCAGCCGGGCCGTGCCCTTGTAGATCCAGGCCAGTTGCCCGCCGGAGGCATACTCCTCGATCAGGAACCCTCCCGAAGTGGAGAAGGAAAGCCGGAGACGGGTAAAGAGCGGCCGGCCGTTGCGAACCATGTTGATGCGGGCCCGCCAGCGTGCCGCCAACCGGTCAAACGGACCCGCGAAAACAGCCAGCGGAGATAGCAGCAGCGCGATCGCCGCGCGACGGGAAGTCATCGATTCGATGTTGCCACAGCCGTACGGACCTGCGCTGCCTGCCACAGGTGGCGCCGGTTGTGAGCAGCGATGATCAGGAACCCCGCCCCCACCGTAAAGCGCAGGCCGGGCACGAACGGATTGGGGAAGCGAATCCGGTTCAGATCCAGATGGCGGCACTCCTGCAACAGTTCAATGGCCGCATCCTGGGAGCGGAGAAACTCCTTGAGCGCGGCCCGGCCATCCACCCTGACCGGCGGCTGAATCGCCTCGGGCGCGCGGACCCGCTTCCGCACCGGCGGCTCCAGGTGATTGAGGAATAGCCGTGTGGGAAAGCCCGGGCGCAACGGGCCGCTCCGTTCGTGATTCCGCAGGTGAAGCGCCGGCTTCACCGCCGTACGCATGGCGGCAACATAGGTGAAGTTGGTGACGGCCAGATGCGCCAGGCACTGCGCGGCGCTCCAGGCACCGGGTTGCGGCGGCGATTGCAGCAACTCGATGGGGACAGACGCGACGAGTTCTTCCGCGGACCGGCTCGCGGCTTGGAGGGAAGTTATGAGTTCAGCGATGTCGGCCGGCAGCTCGGCCTTTTGTGGCATTCAAGAACATAGGCGCAAAGAGTGTAAAAAAATTCTCACAAAATCATGCACCCAGCCATTCCCGGCAAGCCGCCGCCCGCTCCTGGCTCACAACCACCGGCTGCCGGGCCGGCGGCGCGAGTTCGAGCAACAGTTTGCCCTTCGGATACGGAGTACACCGGACTACGGCATCGATGTGGACCAAAGTGGCACGGTTGGCGCGAAAAAAACGCGCCGGATCGAGTTCGGCCTCGATCTCCGCGATCGTTTTATCCAGTAGGTGGCGCTGGGTGGCGGTGGTGACCAGAAACACCAGCTTGTCCTCGGTGTAGAAATAGGCGATCTCTGCCACCTTGACCACCAGATGCCCGGCCCCGCGCCGAACCAGAAACCGGTCCCGCGGCGTGGGGGCACCGTGGGTTACCGCGTGGAGCCGGTGGGAGTACTCGGCCGTGAAGTGGGCGGCAAGCGCCTGGTACTTGCCGAGCGCCGCAGCCACCTGCGTCTGCCGGATCGGCTTCAGAAGGTAGTCGATGCCGTTGGTTTGGAACGCCTCCAGCAGGTACTCCTCATAGGCCGTGGTGAAGATCACCGGGCAACGGATGGGTGTCGCCCGGAATATCTCAAAACTCAGGCCATCAGAAAGTTGGATGTCACAGAATAAGAGGTCCGGCGGCGGATTGTCCTGAAACCAGCGGACCGCCTCCGCCACGCCGCCAAGCTGAGCGGCGATTTCGGCCGCGGGCGCGGCGAGTCGCAGACAGGACGCGAGTTTCTCGCGTGCCAGCGGCTCGTCCTCCACAATCACCAAACGCATGCGCTAATCGATGGATTTTAGCGGCAATCGCACCAAAAAGCGACCGTGCCCCGACTGGATCTCCAAGTCCCGGCCGAGAATCAGACGGCAACGCTCGCTCAAATTGTGGAGGCCGACGCGCGAACTGGGTCGGGGATAGCGCCGCAACCGGGTATCGTTCTCGATCACAATCGCCGTCGGCTCCAGCCGGATGCGCGTTTCCAGCGGGTGTTCACGGCTGAATTCATTGTGCTTGGCGGCATTTTCCAACAGAATTTGCAGTGAGATGGGCGGGAGATAAAGAGTGTCAAATCCCGGACTGGGGTCGGGAATGTCCATCCGCACCGCGTCTTCGAACCGAAGCTTGAGTAGTGCGTAGTACCGGCGGAGGAAGTCCAGCTCTTCAGTCAAGGTCACCAGCGCCCGGTCCCGGTTGCGGAGAATGTAGCGGTACACGTCGGCCAGATTGTCATTGAAGGCCACCGCTCGCGCCGGGTCGTTCTCGATCAGCCAGCTCAGGGCGTTGAGCGAGTTGAACATAAAGTGCGGGTCCAACTGATTCTTCAGTGCCTCCAGCTCGGCTTGCGCCTTGGCTCGCTCCAGCTTTTCGAAAGTGACCATGTCGCTCTCCCGCTGTCGGATCAAATAGACGGTCTCATAGACATGGGTGATAAAGACGACACAGATTACCGAAATCAAGGTGGCGGCGCGGATGGCCGGCCAGTCCGGCGCCAGCCCATTCATGCCGAACCACGCCCAAAGCATCCCCACGCTGCAGGGGACCGTGTAGAAGATGATCGCCGCCAGCATGTAAACGATCCGCCGGACCGGGTGCTGAAACCAGTCGTTGGATTGCCGCTGCCGGAGATAGAAGTAGCGGTTGCCGTGCCAGATCGCTGAAGCCACAGCGATGAACCAGAGGAATCCCAGCCAGAACGCCGGCATGCCAGGCCCAACCGGCCCAAACAGGCCGCTCACGAGCGGAATGGCGATCCCAAACAGCGGAATACACAGGCTGCGGATCCCACCGTCCCGCAGCTCGATAGGCCGCGGCAACAGCCGTTCCATCATCTGCGAATCGGCTTTCGGCGTGAGAATTTCCGGGTTGGGCAGATTAGCTGTGGCTGACATGGCTGGGGCGGCGTACTCTACTCGGATCGAGCTTCTTGGAGAAAAACAATGGATCCGGCAAAACTGAATTATCTGGCAATTGGCGCGGCGGCGATTTCGACGTTTCTGGTCGGGGGGCTCTGGTACTCCCCCGTTCTGTTTGGCAAGGCATGGCAAAAAGAGACCGGACTCAGCGACGAAACACTGAAACAGCGCAACCCGGCGGCGGTGTTCGGACCCGCCTTCGTTCTCGCTCTGCTGATGGCGTTCAACCTGGCAGCGTTCATCGGACCGGACGCAACACCCGGTTTTGCCGTGGCGGCGGCGTTCGCGGCGGGATTCGGCTGGGTGGCGTTGGGCATGGGGGTTACCTATCTCTTTGAGGCCCGCAGTCTCCGGCTGTGGCTAATCGACGCCGGATACCATGTGGTTTCGTTTACATTGATGGGCGTAATTCTCGGTCTGTGGAAGTAACGCCGTCAGTGGAAAAGTAGCACGCCGCGGGGCGGCTGGCAACGAAAACGGGGTGAAACGAATGTGGCACGGGCCGAAATTCGGCCCGCGCGAACAAAAATCGCGCCGTTTAGCGCTCTTCCCAAGCCGCATGGGTAACGTTTCCGGCGCCATCCACCGTAAGGGTGATGATCAGCAGCGCCGGTGCGCGCGGGATGGCCCGGGTAACCGGAGACTTCCATACGTAAAGCCGTCGTCCACCCGAACCATCGAGTACTTCATGAGGGGTGCCGAATAACGCCTCCGCCCGCGCCACTTCCCGGCCCGGCAGCGGCGCCAGCAACTCGTCGACGCGCCGCGCCCGGTATCGTTGCCGGAAGCGATCCAGAAAATCGCGAAGAATCAGCCACAACCCCAGCACGGTCAGCGAAGCAAAAAAGAATACAACCTCAAAAACCAAAAACGGTCCCCTTTCCACCGATGCCGGTGTAGCGGGGACCGCCTTTAGAATTTTCCAGCAGTTTACTCTTTGCCGATCCGCATCCCGTAGAAGCTGCGGTGAACAAAGAACATCGATACCGCCAGGCAGCCTACGGCCAGGATGTTCGTTATCCCGGTGCCCTGCGTCTCGGACAGCGAAACGGCCAGTTCCACCGCCAGCAACCCGAACAAGGTGGTGAACTTGATGATCGGGTTGAGAGCGACCGAACTGGTGTCCTTGAACGGATCGCCAACCGTATCGCCTACGACCGTGGCAGCGTGCAACTCCGTGCCTTTCGCCTTCAACTCCACTTCCACAATCTTCTTCGCGTTATCCCAGGCGCCACCGGCGTTGGCCATGAAGATGGCCTGGTAGAGTCCAAAGAGCGCGATCGAGATCAGGTAGCCAATAAAGAAGTAGGGTTCCAGGAATGCAAATGCGAGGGTGGCGAAAAATACGGTGAGGAAGATGTTGAACATACCCTTCTGGGCATACTCAGTACAGATCTGCACCACCTTCTTCGAATCCTCGACCGAGGCCTTGTCCGTGCCTTCCAGCTTGATGTTGGCCTTGATGAACTCCACCGCCCGATAAGCGCCCGTGGTCACGGCTTGGATCGAGGCCCCGGTGAACCAGTAGATCACCGCGCCGCCCGCGATTAGCCCAAGCAGGAAGGGCGGATGGAGGATGGAGAGGTTGTTGATCAACTCCGGCTTCAGTCCGTGCGTCAGGTTCACAATGATCGAGAAAATCATCGTGGTGGCTCCCACCACCGCCGTGCCGATTAGCACCGGCTTAGCCGTTGCCTTGAAGGTGTTCCCGGCGCCGTCATTCTCTTCCAGATTGTGCTTGGCTTTCTCAAACTGAGGAGCAAATCCAAAGTTAGTCTGGATGTCTTTTTCGATTCCGGGCAGCCCTTCGATCATCGACAACTCGTACACCGACTGTGCGTTGTCAGTCACCGGGCCGTAGCTATCCACAGCAATCGTCACCGGACCCATGCCAAGGAATCCGAATGCCACGAGTCCAAAGGCAAACACGGCAGGAGCCAGCATCAGCGCCGCCATGCCCATGCTCGAAACATAGTATGCGCCGCCCATCAGCAGCAGCATCGCCATCCCCAGCCAGTAGGCGCTGAAGTTACCAGCCACCAGACCGGACAGAATATTGAGAGACGCCCCGCCTTCGCGCGACGAGATGACCACTTCCTTCACGTGCCCGGATTCGGTGGACGTGAAGATCTTCACGAATTCCGGAATGATCGCCCCGGCCAGCGTGCCGCAGGTGATAATCGTCGACAGCTTCCACCACAGCGAGGAGTCGCCCCCGATGTCCGGAATCAGCAGGTAGGACACAACGTAGGTCAGGATGACGCTGACAATCGAGGTGAGCCAGACCAGAACGGTCAGGGGCGCCTCGTAGTTCATCTTGGCTGCCTTCTCATACTTGGCCTTGGCTACCGCTTCATTGATGAAGTAACTGCCGGCACTGGCAACCACCATCATGATGCGCATGGCGAAGATCCAGACCAGCAATTGGATCTGCACGAGCGGTTCTTTGACGGCAAGTAGAATGAAGCTGATCAGCGCGACGCCCGTAACGCCGTAGGTTTCGAAACCGTCGGCCGAAGGGCCAACCGAGTCGCCTGCGTTGTCACCCGTACAATCGGCAATCACGCCCGGGTTACGGGCGTCGTCCTCTTTAATCTTGAAGACGATCTTCATCAGATCGGCGCCGATATCGGCGATCTTCGTGAAGATGCCGCCCGCTACGCGAAGCGCGGCCGCGCCGAGCGACTCGCCAATCGCGAACCCGATAAAGCAGGGACCAGCGTAGTCACGAGGCACGAACAGAAGAATAAACAGCATCAACAGCAGTTCCACCGAAATCAGCAGCATGCCGATGCTCATACCGGCTTGCAGCGGAATCGCGTAACAGGGGTAGGGATTCCCGCGCAATGCGGCGAATGCGGCTCGGGAGTTGGCGAACGTATTCACCCGGATGCCGAACCAGGCCACCGCATAGCTGCCGGCAATACCGATCAGACTGAACAACAGAATGATAATGACCTTAATCGCCTCAAAGTGCTGCAGGACGCCGAAGTAGAAGACCATGATGACGCCAATGAAAACTTCGAGAATAAGCAAAAACTTGCCCTGCGTGAGGAGATAGGTTTTGCAGGTTTCATAAATCAGTTCGCTCACTTCGAGCATCGATTTGTGGACCGGCAGATTACGGAGATGGTTATACATCATGAGGCCGAAAAGCAGACCTAAGAAACCGACGATGAGACCGCCCATAAGGAGCGTCCGCCCCGTCATTCCACCAAGGAAGGTGGCCTGACTGAAATCGGGCAGGACCAGGTTCGCTTCGCCACCCGCGTGACGAATAGGGCCGGCCTCCTGGCCAAATGCGCAGGCGCTAACGAGGGCCAGCACAACAGCAAAGAAAAGGACTCTTGAAACAAGAGTCCGGGAAGAGCAGGCGGCGGAAGGTGTTCCGGAGGCCTGGGTTGGCGAAATATTTCGCGACAGAGAATGCGAGAGCATTCGGGCGATTCCTCCAATGATGCGGAAAGGCCTTGGTTTAGGCCGATCCACAGAGTATCAATACAAGGTTAACAGACGCAAACTTAATAGTCTCCCCCTTAGGGGGGAGGTATGGGACTTCCAGCCTAAGACGCCAGCCTAAGACGATGGATGGGGTCCTTTTTAGGGCTGAATACTTCTAATGAAGCTTTCGCGTTCCGACGATACTAGCTCGAAGGGAAGCTCGAGCATGAACTGGATGGCGACGTTGTTGATGGTTACGAATGGATTGACGCTTATTTGGGCACTGAAACTGCTCGGCCGCCGCCCCAATCGGCGATTACGCCATCTGGTGCTGACCGTGAGTATTGTATCCCTCACACAGACCGTCGTGTTTCTCTGTCACCTGGAAGGAAAGTCTCTCCTTCAGGCCGCCTCCGTTCTCCAGCAGTGCGTCACGTCCATGGGGACCATGGCCGCAGTCTACTTGCTCTGGGTCGAAATTCGCGATCGCAACCGGACCGATCAAATGTTGCGCCTGGCCGAGCACCAGAACTTCGTTCGAGAGGGGCAGAAACAGCAACAATTGCGCTTGAACCAGCGCACCTCCAGCTCCGACTAAAGCACCTCGAAGACTAGACACTTCAAATAAAGCGTTTCCGGAATGGCAGGCAGGATCGGATGATCGGAAGCCTGAACACGGCGCTCCAGCAGTCGCAAGGTCCTCCGCGTGTCGCGCGCCGCGGCCGTAACCGCGTCGAGCAGCATGGCCTCGCTCATGTGGTGAGAGCACGAGCAGCTCACCAGCACGCCGCCGGACTCCAACAGTTGGAGGGCACGAAGATTGATCTCTTTATACCCCCGGCCGGCACCTTCCATCGAGGACCGGGTCTTGGCGAAGGCCGGTGGGTCGAGAACGATCGTCTGAAATCGCCGGCCGCCGGCACGATGGGCCGTCAATAGATCAAAAACATCGGCCTCAACAAATCGGATATTGCCGATCTGATTGCGCAAACGGTTCCGCTCCGCTGCAGCCAGCGCCGCCGCGCCCGAATCCACCGCCTCCACCGTTTGGCAGTTCCGCGCCAGATGGAGCGCAAAGCCCCCGGTCGAGGTGAAGCAGTCGAGTGCATCCCCATGCGCCCACCGCGCCGCCGCCACGTAATTCTCCCGTTGGTCCAGGTAGACACCTGTCTTCTGACCGGCCGCAAGATCGGCGTGGAAGAAAATGCCGTTCATCGCCACCTCGACGGACGAAGCCGGCGTCCCCGCCACGGGACCGCTTCGGAACGGCAACTGCTCCTTGGTGCGAACTGCGGCATCGTTGCGCTCCCAAATGCCGCGCGGCGCCATCATCTCGGTGAGCAGCGATACAACCAGCGGCTGCGCCCGGTCCATTCCTTGTGTCAGGGTCTGCAGCACAAGCGTATCGTCATAACGGTCCACGATCAGACCCGGCAACTGATCGGCCTCACTGAAGATCAAACGACAAGCGTTGGAATCCCGCACGGCGCGTTGCCGGTGGGCAATCGCCGCCCCAATCCGCTTCCGGAAAAACGCCTCATCGAGCGGCTCCACCTGATGCGAAAAAAGCCGCAACGCAATCTGCGAAGCGGCACTAAAGTGAGCCGTCCCCAGGGGCAGCCCCCGCGGATCAAGAACAGTAACGGTGTCGCCGGGCCGGGCGTTCTCCGGCCGGTCGACGTCGGAGGCGTAGACCCAGACGTGTCCGGCGGCGAGGCGCTCAGCGGCGCGGCGTTGGATGCGAAGAGCGGGACGTTGCACTTCCTACCAGTTTAGATGGGGCGCCGCTCCAGGCGACGCCCCGCGCTCCGGCCGGCCGTTCTTTATCCGGCAACGTCCACTTTAATCGCCCGCGGCTTAGCGACTTCCTTCTTCGGAAGCGTGATCGTCAACACGCCATCCTTGAAGGCGGCCTTCACCTTTTCTGCATCTACCGTTTCCGGGATCGCAAAGTTCCGGGCGAACGTGCCGTAGCTCCGCTCCAGACGGTGATAACCGGCCTTTTCTTCCTTCCGCTCGAACTTCCGCTCGCCCTTAAGCGAGAGAATTCCGTTCTCCAGGTGGATCGCGATGTCCTCGAGTTTCACCTCGGGCAGGTCGGCCTTCACGACGAGCTCATTCTCGGTTTCGAAGATGTCCACCGACGGCGTCCAGGGACGACCGGTGGCGGGTTCCTGAATGAGGTCATTCAGGGCTTCCTCGAAGAAGCGGAAGGGAGCCGGGAAGGCGGAGACAGGATTGAATTTGGTGACAAGCATTGTGGATGACCTCCTTGTAAGATCTACTTACAATCAAAGTATATTATCTGAGTGCGAGACTGTCAACAACAAAATGCAGATTTCCTGAGCCTTCCCCACTCAACCTTTCCCGCCCCCCGCTACCGCTGTCGCACCCAGTACACCACCCGCCACATCATCAACACCCCAAGAAACGCCCCGTAGTAGATCGGAGTCCACAACGCCGCCTTGCCCTGCCAGAAAAAGTGCACCACGCCCGCCCCGGCGGCGAAATACGCCAGGCGGTGCAGCAACTGCCACCGTTTCCCGCCCATCCACCGGATCGCCGCCGAAAAACTCGTCGCCGCCAGCGGCGCCATCAGCACCAGCGACACCATCCCGGCGATGAAAAACCGCCGCATCGTCAGGTCTTCCGCGATGATCTCCCCATTCCACTGCACATCCACCCCGAAATAGTGCAATCCGTGGAGACACCCGTAGAAAAACGCAAACAAACCCAGCATCTTTCGGAACCGTATCAACCCGCTCTGCCCCGGGATCCGCCGCAGCGGCGTAATACAAAGGCTCGCCAGCAGGAACCGCAGTGTCCAGTTGCCGGTGTAACGGGCGACTGTCTCAATGCGGTTGATTCCCAGTTCATTGGCTTGCCATCGCCAGGCCAGCAACGCCAGTGGCACCAGACACAGAACAAACACAACGGGTTGCGCGTAACGACTATTCCAGATTCGATTCACGGTGGATGTATCCTCAACCTCCACTCACATTATTCCCGAACGGTCCGAAAAGAGTGTCTGGAGGGCCCCCTCGCCCTAATTTGCCATGACCGTTCAATGGTGGTTGTATATCGCACTGGCTTCATTCCTGCTCTCTGGCTGCCGGACTGCCGGCCGCAAACCGTCAGCGTTGACCGAGCCCCCTCAGCAGCAAAACGCGGCCCTCGCGCCCGCTACTTCTCTTAAGCAGAAACAGATGGTGTACCCATGGTCGGTCGTCTCCGGCGGCGTGGACTCTCCCCAGTCGATGCAACAGGCCATGGACGAAGATCCGGTCGTCCAGTCGCACTACGCCGGATTGGCACCTGAAAATTTCCGGCCCACAAAACTGAATTCCCCCCAACAGGGCTACGTCTCCTACCGGATTCGCGACAGGATCTACTGGACCCGCCGCATGATCACGCTGCAGGCCGGCGAAACCGTGCTGACCGACGGCGCCCACCTCGTGCGCGGCCGCTGCGGCAATCTCATCTCGCCAACGCCCCGCCACCCCCTGGCGCCCGCCGCCGCCGAACCGCCGGAAACCGAAATGGACCGTCCCGCTCTGAGTACCCAACTGCAGCACCCACCCCAAAAATCCGATCCGCCTCCCATCACCGTCGCCGAACTGCGAAATCCGCGCGTACTCGCCGACAACCAGGAAGCTGGCAGCCTCCTCCCACCACCGGACGCCCTCGAATCGATGTCCCCAATCTGGGTCGCTGGAGGCGGCACTTCATCTGGCTACGCCGCCATCGGCGGAAGTCGAGGCGCAAGCGAGGCCAGCGGCGGCGGGGCCATTGGCGGCAGTACCCTCTCCCCCGCCGTCGCCGCCGTCACCCCATCACTCGCCCCCCTCAACCCGGGGACGCCCCTTCCCGCCTCTCTCCTCTTCACCACCTTCTCCCCGCCGCTCGACTCCCCTCCCCCCCTGCTGACCATCTCCCTGACCCCGAACGTCACCCCATGGGAACTCCCCGCCACATCCACGGCAGTCCCACCGCCCTGGCCCATTCCCATCACCGTCTCCAGCAATCCCGGCCAACCCGCCTCTCCGCCGTTCTGGCCGCCGCCCACAACGCCGCCCCCAACTCTAACGCCGCCCTCTCCGGATAACCCTCCCAGCGCACCCCCGCCTTTCACGCCGCCGCCAGATTTCCCACCCACCACCCCGCCGCGGGACAACGAGGTCCCCGAACCCGGAACCTGGCTCTTCTTCCTCTTCGGCGTCACCAGCCTCGCCCTCGGCTCCCTCCGCCGCCGCCAATAACTTTTCCTCTTCCCACCGCTTCGACCTTAGGTTACAGTAACCTTCAGTCGACTATGTCGGGCACGCTCGCCACTCAGTTCGGATTCACCCGCGCTGAATCCGCCATCCTCCGTCAGTTATCTACTCCGGAAAAGGTCCAGCGGTTCCTGGATGAGGAAATCCTCTACGACCCCAGTGTCTCCTGCCGCTCCCCTCGCCGCGTTCTTCGCGAACGCCGAGGCCACTGTGTCGAAGGTGCCCTGCTCGCCTGCACCGCCCTCCGTATCCACGGCCACCCCCCGCTTGTCATTGACCTCCAGGCCCAGCGCGACGACGATCATGTCCTCACGCTCTTTCGCCGCGACAAACTCTGGGGCGCCATCGGTAAATCCAATTACTCCGGCCTCCGCTACCGCGAACCCGTCTATAAGACCCTCCGCGAGTTGGCCATGTCCTATTTCGAGCATTACTTCAACCCCCGCGGCGAACGGACCCTCCGCGGTTACTCCCGGCCCATCCATTTAGATAGATTCGACCCCACCGGATGGATGACCGCCGAGGAAGACCCCTGGCAGATCCCCAACTATCTCACCACCGTCAGCCACACGCCCCTCATCCCGCGAAAGGTCGTCGCCCGCCTCACCCACCTCGACTCGCGCCTGAAAGCGGCCGGCGAATACGGTATGCGCTCTGTCCGCTAGACCTTATCCGGAACAACGTACGGCTTCCGATACTCCCGCGTCATCATCCGGTTCGCCTCGCCGTCCCCGGTAAACCGCATCGACGCCGGATCAAATGTCAACTTCCGCCCCAGCCGGTAGCTGATATTCGCCATATGGCACAGCGCCGCCGCGCTTGCCCCGGTCTCAATCTCGGCGTGGAGATCGGCGGCCTTCCGGCTCTTCACCGCCGCAATGAAGTTCGCCATATGCGGCGCCGTGTCCCAGGCCCGCTGCTCTTTGAACTTCACATCCATCGTCTTTTGGTGCTCTTCGCCCTTATAGACCTGATAACCCATCAGGTCCACCACCATCACACCCTCGGCGCCGAAGAAGATATTGCCGATCGTGTGCCCGCCCCGAAACGGCAACTTCCCCTCTTCCGGCGTCAGCAGCCCGCGCACCTCAAACTCCATCTGCACATCCCCGTAGTCGAAGATCGCCGTTTGCGTATTCGGTGTTTCCTGGTCGTCGTCGTAGAGGAACTTGCCCCCGAACGAATACACGCTTGTGGGCAACTCCGTCTTGCCCAGTCCCCAGCGCGCAATATCCATCTCGTGCACACCCTGGTTGCCGATATCCCCATTACCGGTGTCCCAGAACCAGTGCCAATTGTAGGCAAAGCGCAGTTCGTTAAACGGCCGCATCGGCGCCGGCCCCAGAAACTTATCCCAATCCACTCCCGGCGGCGGCGCGGCCTGGTCCGGCTTCCGCCCGATCGACTTCCGCCGTTTGTAGCACAACCCCTTCGCCAAATAGACCTTCCCGATGACCCCCTCATGCAATAGCCGCATCGCCTCCATCTTGTGCGCGATCGAACGGCTCTGCGACCCCACCTGCACCATCCGTCCATACTTCCGCGCCGCCGCCACCATCTGCCGCCCCTCGAAGATATTGTGGCTGGCCGGCTTCTCGCAATAGACGTCCTTGCCCGCCTGGCACGCCCAGATCGTCCCCAGCGCATGCCAGTGGTTCGGCGTCGCCATCGACACCGCGTCGACACTCTTATCGTCGAACACCTGCCGCATGTCGGAGTACTCTTTCGGCTTCCGTCCCGTCAACTTCTCCACCAGTGCCACGCCCCGCTCCCGCGCCGCCTGGTTCACGTCGCAGATGCCGGCAATATTCGCCCCCGCCACCTCCGAATAAAACCGCGCGTGATCCTGCCCCCGCCCGCCCATCCCGATCAGCGTGACGTTCACCCTCTCATTGGCCCCGCGAACCTGCGAGGTGGTAAGTACGGAAGCGGCCAGCAGTGTGCGTCGTGTCATTGTGCGTAAAGTCCCAGAACCCAGAGCGGGAAGTAGTGTCGATACATGGTATATCGCATGTAGAAGACGTTCGGAAAGCCCGTCCCGGTCGCCAGAGACTCCGGCCACTGCCCGTCCTCCCCCTGCGTTTCCAATAGGTAGCGGACCCCCCGTTCGGCATACGGCGAATCCTTCCGGCCGGCCGCATGCAGCGTCAACAGGGCCCAGGCGGTCTGCGACGGCGTCGACGGCGCGCTCACAAAGTCGTCATGAACGTAGCTCAGGCAGCTCTCGCCCCAGCCCCCATCGGCGTTCTGCACCGAGACCACCCAATCGGCCGCCCGCCGGTACAGGTTCGGATCGTCATACTCAGCCGCCCGCAACCCGCGCAGCGCCAGAAACGTGCCATACAAATAGTTCACACCCCAACGCCCGTACCAACTCCCGTTTTTCTCCTGCGTATTCACCAGATAGTGCACCGCCTCCCGGATCGCCGGGTCGGACTTCGGCACACCGCGCCGGGCCAGCGCCTCCAGCACCCTCCCGGTAATGTCCGGGCATGTCGGGTCCAGCATCGCGTTGTGGTCCGAGAAAGGAATCGAGTTCAACACGCCCCAGTCATTATCGGCGTCAAATGCCGCATACCCCCCGTCGCGCGACTGCATCCCCTTCAGCCACGCAATCGCCCGCGCCTCCACCGCCCGTTGCTTCTCCGGATCCGACGCCTGGCAGTGCTCCAGGCACATCAGCACAATCGCCGTATCATCAATATCCGGATAATGCTCATTGTTGTACTCAAACGCCCAACCCGACGGCTGCAGGTGCGGCCGCTTCACTGACCAGTCTCCCCGCCGCCGGATCTCTTTTGACAACAGCCAATCGGCGCACTTCCGCAGCGACTCCGGATTCGGATGCCCCGCCTCGGCCAGCCCGAACGCTGCATACGCCGTATCCCACACCGGTGAAAAACAGGGCTGAAAATACAACTCCTCGTCCGTCTCGGTGATCAGATTATCAAAGTGCTTCTTGGCCTCAATCAGGTCCGGATGGTCCTCCGGGTAACCCAGCGCCTCCAGCGCCATGATCGTATACTGCATCGCCGGATAAATCGCGCCCAACCCATCGCTGTTCCGGCAATGATCCAGCGTCCACCGTTCCGCCTGCCGGATCGCCGCTATCCGCGAGTCCCGGTGCCCCCGCCTCTCCCACAGCTTCAGCAGCTTGTCCACCTGATGAAACATCGGCGACAGGAACCGGTCCCGCTTCGGCAGCCCCAGCTTCCTCTCGGGAACCAGCAACTCGTCGACGCTCACCCCTTCCGGCGCCGGCCGCACCCCACCTACGGACTGCACGATCGACAGCGGCACCACAATCGCTCGTGTCCACGACGCCATCTCGTACAATACGCCGCCCATGTAGAGCGACCCGCCCGGCAACAACACCAACTCCGGCGGAATCGTCGGCACATACTTCCGTGGATAGAGCCCGAATAGACTCAGATTAATCTTGGTGTAGCTGTTGACCTCCTGCAGCCCGCCCAGCGACAGCACCCGGTTCCGCGCCCGCGCCATCGGTTCACTTTCCGGCGAGTACCCGCACAGTCGCAGCGCCGTATATGCCTTCACCGTCGAGTTCACATCGGCAGGGCCATCCGGATAAATCCACCAGCCCCCATCGGCCATCTGCTGCGACAGAATCCGCTTGCAGGCTTTCTCCAGCCGTCGTTTCGAGGGCGGATTCCACACGCCGTGTTCCGGCGGATGCAGCCACAACTCCAACAAAACGTAATCGGCTTCCAGCGATACGTCGGCCAACAATTCGCCACACCAATAACCGGACTCGGTCTGGCGCTCCACCAGCGCCTTCGCGCTCCGCGACGCCGCCTCACCGGCGGCATCGCGCAGCATCTGCCGCTCTTCAAGTAACTCCTCCACAACGGATCGGCGGCGAAACGGTTGCTGCGTAGGGAAAACGGCGCTCATTCGGGTATCTACACCTCCACGGTTACGCGTGGATACTCTCTCCTCTCAGGATAACGCCGCCGCTGATTTCGGGAAAATCCGCTCTGCTGAAATCGACTTTTCCTGCCGATGAGTAAGCAGATGTGGAGATTGCTCGCCGCCGCCCTTTTTGTCACCTTGTCCGCGCCAGCCCAGCAGAAAACAAGCCCGCAAACCGCAGCCGAGGAGAAACCGCCCGAAAAACCTCCTGCCGTCAAGCTGGACACCAAACCACAGGAGCGCCCGCTCTCCAGCCTAGAGCGGCAGCGCCGCAGCATTGAACGCCAGATGGAGGCCATCCGCAAGAACTACGCGTCCAACCTCGCCGACAGTTCCGCCCCGCTCCTCTCCGTCCTTCCCGCCCAGGGAACCGCCGACTGCCCGCCGGTAACCGCGGACGCCGTCCGCCCCATCATCGAGCGCGAGGCCACTCGCCATAAACTCGATGCCAAGCTCATCCAGGCCGTCATCGAAACCGAGTCCGCCTACTCCCCCTGCGCCGTTTCTCCGGTCGGCGCCCTCGGCCTCATGCAACTGATGCCCGCCACCGCCGAAAGCCTCCAGGTCTCTGACCCCTTCGACCCCAGTCAAAACATCACCGCCGGCACCCAGTTCCTCAAACAGATGCTCGAGCGCTACGGCGGCGACACCGCCAAGGCCCTCGCCGCCTACAACGCCGGCCCCGCCCGCGTCGACGCCGCCGGCGGCATCCCCTCCATCCCGGAAACTCAGGAGTATGTCCGCAAAGTCATGGGAAAGATCACTCCGCCCCGCCCGGTCGTAGAATAAAACAATGGTCAGCGCCGCCCTGCTCGCCGGTCTGGCGCTACAGATGGCTCAGAATCCCTCCCCGATGACGGAGGATACCCGCGCCCACGCCCGACTCGATCAACATCCTCCCGCCGGCCTCCGCTCCGGCCGCACCCTCCACATCGGCAAACCAGGACCGAAGGACCCCGTGATCATCCACTTTCACGGCTCCCCTTGGCTCCCCGAACAGGCCTCTGCCTCCGTCTGGCGTCACGCCACCGTCGCCGGTATCCACATTGGCGCCGGTTCCGGGGTCTACACAGCCGCCTTCTCCTCCCCCGCCGCCTTCCAGGCTCTCCTCGACGAAGCCAACGCCGCCCGCCGCCCCGTCATCCTCACCGCCTGGAGTGCCGGCTACGGTGCCATCCGCACCATCCTCGGCCATTCCTACGATCGCGTCGACGGCATCATCCTCATGGACGCCCTCCACTCCGGCTACCGCAATAAGGAAACCGACCCCGATGGCCTCGACGTCTTCCTCCGCTTCGCCACCGACGCCGCCCAGGGACGAAAATCGCTCCTCCTCACCCACTCGGAGGTCTATCCCGGCACCTTCGCCAGCACCACGGAGTCAGCCACCTGGCTCCTCGGCCAACTTCACCTTCCCCGCCGTGCCGTCCTTCGCTGGGGTCCCGGCGGCATGCAACAACTCTCCGAAGTGCGCCGCGGACGCCTCGCCATCCTCGGTTTCGCAGGCAATAGCGCGCCGGACCACGTGGACCATCTGCATGGAATGGCCACGTGGCTCCGTACACTCCGAAAACTCGGCTGGACTAAACGATAACGCAGGGGTTCGACAGCGTCCCAATCCCCGACGTCGTAATCGTCACCACATCGCCCGGCGCCAGCGCCGACTCCTGTGTCACGATGATTCCCGTTCCCGTCAACACCACGGAACCGCAAGGCACCGGGTTTGATTGCAAAAGGTACTCCACCAGCGATTCGATCTTCCGTCCCAGCTTGCCCGTAGACGTCTTCCCCTCAAAGGTCGTCGTCTCCCCGCGCTTGATCACGCAGGTCATCTCCAGCGAATATGGATCCGGAATCTCGTCCGCCGTCACCATCACAGGCCCCAGCGAACAGCACGCCGTATAGACCTTCGACTGCGGCAGATACAGCGGATTCTCCCGCTCGATATCCCACGCCGACACGTCATTGGCGATGGTGTAACCCACCACCCGGCCCTTGCTTCCCAACACCACGGCCAGTTCCGGTTCCGGTGCCGTGAATTGCGAATCGGACCGGATTCCCACCGGCTGGTCCGGCCCCACGCACACCCGCGCCGTCCCCTTGAAGAAGATCTCCGGCCGGTGCGCCGGGTTGTACACATAGGCGTAGAAACCTTCCCGCGTATTGTGTTCTCCGTCCCGGAAGCTCGCGCTCATCTCGTAGGTGCAACCGCAGGCCCAAACTTCCTTCGGCGCCAGCGGAATCAGCGGCGTCGCCGGACCGGCATGGCTCGATACCATCGATTTCGCCAGCTTCGGCAACTCCGTGTTTTCCACTTCCGAACGGCGAATGAGGTCATACAACGTATGACCCGGGATCGGGCGTGCGTTTCCGTTTTCGAAAATCGCCGCCGTAACTTCGTTATTCCACTTAATTTGTCCGAGTCGCATGATTTAGTATTTGAGGTACACCGTCTTGTAATCGCTGTAGAAGTCCATCGCCGCCGGACCCTGTTCCTTGGGACCGAAGCTGGAGTCCTTCGTCCCGCCGAACGGAAGTTGATACTCCACCCCCGCGCTCGGCAGATTGATCGTCAACAGGCCTGCCTCGCACCCGTAGACGAACTCAAACACCCGCGACAAATTCGTCGTCTGCACCGACGCCGACAGCCCAAACGGAATGTTGTTGGCAATCCGCAGTGCGTCGTTGAAGTCCTTGGCCTTCATCACCGCCAGCACCGGACCGAATACTTCCTCCTGCGCCAGACGCATGTCTTCGGTCACATCGGCGAAGATCGTCGGCTCCACGAAGTACCCCTTGTCGTACGCCCCGCCCGTCAATCGGTTGCCGCCCAGCACCAGCCGCGCGCCTTCCTGTTTGCCGATCTCGATGTACTTCAGGTTCGTTTCCAACTGCCCCTGATCCACCGCCGGCCCGATATCGATCCCCGGCTCCATACCGTTGCCGACCTTCAGCTTCGCCGTCCGCTCCGCCAGCGCTTCAATGAACTTGTCGTAAATCGACTCTTCCACAATCGCCCGGCTCGTCGCCGTGCACTTCTGCCCGGTCGAGAAAAACGCCGCATTACAAACGTTTTCCACCGCCGCTTTAAAATCGCAATCGGCCAGCACGATGGTCGGATTCTTCCCGCCCATCTCCAACTGAATCCGCAAATGCCGCTTCGACGCTTCCGCATGCAGCCAGTTGCCGATCTCGCACGAACCGGTAAACGAAACCGCCTTCAACTGCTTCGCCGATACCAGCGCGTTGCCGATCTCGCCGCCGGACCCGGCGATGTAGTTCACCACGCCCTTCGGAATCCCCGCCTCATGGCAGGCTTCCACAATCCGCCACGAACTCAGCGGTGACACCGAGGCCGGCTTCACAATCACCGTATTCCCGCAAACCAGCGCCGGCGCCAGTTTCCAGGCCGGGATCGCGATCGGAAAGTTCCACGGGTTGATCAGGCCGATTACGCCAATCGGCTTCCGGATCGCAAACATGTGGACGCGGTCCCGTTCGCTCGGCACCAGGTGCCCGGGCAGCCGCGAACCTTCGCTCCCGAAGTAGCGGAAAATGTTGATCGCGCGGCGCACTTCGCCCTTCGCTTCCGGCAGGGTCTTGCCCTCTTCCCGGCACATCTCCTCGCCCAACTGGTCGAACTTCTTTTCCAGAATGTCGGCTACTCTGAACAGCAGCGCGCCGCGGGCCGGTCCGGGCATATTCGCCCATCCTGCAAAGGCCGCTTGTGCCGCCTCGGCCGCGCGGTGAACGTCAGCCGCGCTGCCCTTTACGAATAGTCCCACCACCTCATCGGTATTGGCAGGGTTGCGGTTCTCGAACGTGGGCCCGTCGACCCACTCGCCATTGATGTAATTACGAAATACTTCCGGCATGATTTTGAAGTCCTCTTTGAAAACTCTGAAAATGCAAAACGTGGATTTCAGGGCGCGGTGACGCCGGGGGTAGGAATCCTATTTTTTGTTGAAATCGACTTTAGGCGCCTGGCGGGAAGCCGGGTCGGTCTTGAAGTACGCATCGTTGCGCTGGAAACCGAAGATGCTGGCGGCAATGTTGTTGGGGAACAATTCAATGCTTGTGTTGTACTTCTGAACAGCCTCATTATACTTCCGCCGCTCCACCGCTATCCGGTTTTCCGTTCCGGCCAGTTCATCCTGCAGCCGCATGAAGTTCGCGTCGCTCTTCAATTGCGGGTAATTCTCCGCGATCATCAGCAGCCGCGACAGCGCGCCGTCCAACTGCCCGTTGGCCGCAATCTTTTCCTGCGTCGTACGCGCCCCGCCCAGCGCCGCCCGCGCATTCGCCACCGAGGCAATGACATCTTTTTCCTGCGAGGCGAACCCCTTCACCGTCTCCACCAGGTTCGGAATCAGGTCCGCGCGCCGTTGCAGCACCACATCCACCTGCGCGAACGCCCCTTCGATGGCGTTCTTCTGCACCGTCAGGTCGTTCCGTACGCCTACCATCTGCCCGCCGGCAAGCAGTACGATCAGCAGCAGCACACCCAATACAATCAATGCGATTTTCATAGGATTCCTCGTTTGAACTAGTTCTTTGCCAACCGGTCGACTGCCCCGGTCAGCGCTTCAATCTGTTGCATGTAGGCGGCCAGCAGCGCCGGCGGGTCCAGGTCGCGCGCCTTCTTCGCGCCTTCCCGCAGATCCAACAAAGTATAGAACGGCGCGGGGTCGATACCGAACTGCACCCCGCACGCCCCGATCGCTTCCCGCTTATGCATCGGCGCCGCCACACCCGCCAGCCGCAACGCGTGCCGCGACAAATTGCAGAACGTCGACACCGATTCCCCCATCAGCCGCACCAGCATCGCCCGGTCGCTCAACAGCCCGCCGGCCTTCTGCCGCAGCCGCAGCAGTTTCGCCCGCAACTCGTGCTCTACCTGCCCCCGGTAAAACGAATCGTCGATCACCAGACCCTTCACCAGGTCCGCCCCGGCGAGCACCCGGTGGCACTCCACAATGTCGTGAAACTCAATCGCAAAACAGTCAGTGGCGTTATGGAACTCCTCTTCGCTCAGCAACAGCGGCGACGGGTTGTCCAGGCCCCGCCACCAGTGGATCACCGGTTCGGCCAGCCGCAACTCCTCCGGCCCGATCCTCCGCAGCACACACAAAACATTCAGGTCGCTGTACTTCCCATGCATTTCCCCGGACGCCGCCGACCCGTAGAGCACCACCGACAACAGCCGCTCTCCGAACGCCCGTGTCAGTCGTGTGGTCAATTCCGCCAGCCGTTTATCCGTTTCGCTTGCCATAGTCATCACCAGTCACTCGACGCTCCTCCCCCGCCCGCATCTCCGCCCCCGAACCCGCCAAATCCGCCACCGGAATCATATCCGCCAAACCCGCCTCCGCCGTGCCGCCCCCCGCGCCCGCCCTGCATCATCAGCGGCAGCAGCCACCACGGCCCGCCCCCGCCTCCGCCTTGGCCAAACAGGAAAAGCAGCACCAGCGCCCCCGCCAGCAGCATCGGCCACGGTATTCCCCGCGCAGGTTCCGCCGGCCGACGCCGCGGCCGCACCGTCTCATCGATTTGGACACCTTTCTCCCGCGCAATCCGCTCCCCTATTTGATGCGCCGCCGTCAGAATCGCTTCGCCGTAGTTGCCCGTTCGCAGCGCCGGACGCATCCCCCGCAGCAGGTCCCCGGCCGCCCCGTCCGGCAGAATCGGCTCCAGCCCATAACCCACCTCCAGACGGCTCCTCCGGTCCTGCACCGAAAGCAGCAGCAACGCCCCGTTGTTCTCGCCCTTCTTCCCCACCCCCCATTTCCGGTAGATCAAGTTGGCGACATCTTCCACCGGTTCCCCGTCCAGTTGCGGCACTATCACGAAGGCCAGTTGCGCCCCTGTCGCCTTCTCCACCGCCGCGCAGTAGGCCTCTATCCGCTGCCGCGATCCCGGATCCACCACCCGCGCGAAGTCGCTCACGTAACCCTGCGGCTGCAGCGCCCCCCAGTCGACCCCGAAGGCCAACCCGGCCGCCGCTACCAGCACGCACAGCTTCGTCATCAGCCGCAATGGCATATCAGCAGGCTAAATCGCGCCTCGTAAACTTCTCCGTCCCCGCCGGCCCCACCAGCGCCAGCGCCATGTTCTCCGGCTTCAGGAACGTGTTCGCAATCTCCTGTAGGTCGGAAACGGTCACCGCTTCTATCGAAGCCACCGTCTCGTCCAGGTCGCAGAACCGGCCAAAGAAGATCTCCTGCCGCGCCAGATTCGACATCCGGCTCGACGACGATTCCAGTCCCAACACCACCGACGCCTTCAAATTGTCCTTCGCCCGTCGCAATTCGTCTTCCCCGATCGGGCCGTTCTTGATCCCGCGCAACTCCTCCATCACGCTCGCCACCACCCGCCGCAGCGTGCTCGGGGACGTCCCGGCATAAATCGCCATCGCCCCCGAATCCCGGTACAGCGACAGTTCACTCGATATGTGATACACCAGCCCCTGCCGCTCCCGGATGTTCTGAAACAGCCGCGAACTCATTCCCCCGCCCAGGACTGTATTCAGCAGATAACACCCGAACCGCTTGGCGTGCCCCATCGGATACGACGGCGCCGCAATGCAGACCTGCGCCTGCTCCAGCGATGCCTTCGTCTTCATCGCAATCTGCGGGAACACCTTCACTTCCGGCATCTCCGGCAACGGCGCACCCGGTTTCAGCCCGCCCATCACCCCTTCCACCATCTTCACGAACGCCGCGTGCTTCACTTTCCCCGCCGCCGTGATCAGCATGTTCGGTGGAACGTAGTGCCGCCCCCAATACTCCCGCAGCATCGGCGCGTTGAATCCCTTCACCGTCTTCGGCGTCCCCAGAATCGGCCACCCCAGCGGGTCTTCCTTCCAGAACTTCTTGCAGAACAGTTCGTGGGTCTGGGACTCGGCGCTATCGAGATCCATCTTGATCTCCTCCAGCACCACGCCCTTCTCCTTGGCCAGATCCTCTTCCAGGAACAATGGCCGCAACATCATATCGGAGAGAATGTCGAACGCCAGCGGCGCGTGCTCTTCCAGCACCTTGGCGTTATAGTTCACGAGTTCCTTCCCCGTGAACGCGTCCGAGTACCCGCCGATCCTGTCCAACTCCCGCGCAATCTCCTGCGCGTTCCGTCGCTCGGTCCCCTTGAACACCATGTGCTCGATGAAATGGGAGATCCCGTTCTCCGCCGCCGTCTCGCGCCGCGAACCCGATCGCAGCCACAATCCCAGCGACAGCGATCGCGCCCCGGGCATCGATTCGGTGATTATCTTCAGGCCGTTAGGCAGTACCGTGGTTTCCACGGCGAGGGAACGATTCAAAGTTTTTGACATGGAGTGCCGTTTGGCAGGGTTCCCTTCTATTCTAGAAGGGATGGGACTTCGCGCTCAGCCTACTTTGCTTGGATTGGACGTCGCCGATCTGCGCGATCTGCTCGGACCTGGTACGCCCGCCTACCGCGCCCGTCAATTATATGATGCGCTGTATAAGCGCAACGTTGCGGATTTGGAGGAGTCCACCGCCCTCCCCAAGGATCTCCGCGACCGCCTCCGAGCCGAAATGCCCCACGGCCGCCTCACCGTCGACCAGCAGTTCGACTCCGCCGACGGCACCGTCCGTTACCTGTTAAAACTCCCCGCCGACGGCCGTTCCGTGGAAACCGTCCTCATGCCGGCCGAACAGCGCCACACCATCTGCATCTCCTCCCAGGTCGGCTGCCCCGTCGATTGCCGTTTCTGCCTCACCGCCCAGATGGGCCTCGAACGCAGCTTGAGCGCCGGAGAAATCGTCGGCCAGGTGCTCCACGTATGCCGTGAGCACTCCCTCGATCCGCGCTCCTCTCACTGCAACATCGTCATGATGGGCATGGGCGAGCCGCTCCTGAACCTGCCCAATGTCCTGAAGGCGACGCGCATCCTCTGTGACGACAACGGCGTCGGTTTCTCCCAGAAGCGCATCACCGTTTCCACCTCCGGCATCGTCCCCAAGATCGCCGAACTCGGCGCCGCCGAAGTTCGTCCCAAACTGGCCATCTCGCTGAACGCCTCCCACGAAGAGCAGCGCCGCGAACTGATGCCCATCACCAAGAAGTACCATCTGGCGGACCTGATGGAAGCCTGCAAGGCATACCCGCTCCGCCCCTGGGAGTTCCTGATGTTTGAGTACGTCATGTTGCGGGGCGTCAACGACACCGATGCCGATGCTCGCCGCGTCGTCTCGTTGCTGGGCAACCTCAAGGCAAAGGTGAACATCATCGCCCTGAACCCAGGCCCGGGCATCCCGTTTGAAACGCCCGACCCGGAGCGGGTGGATAGTTTCCAGCAGATCGTAATGCGCTCCATGCCCTGCTACATCCGCCGCCCGCGCGGCCTGGACATCTACGCCGCCTGCGGCCAGTTGAAGAAGATGCAGGCCTCGGATCTGGTCACCATCCAATAGCGGCCATGACCACGCGCCCCGTCGTGTCGCAGTTGCTCGTTGGGCTGGCAGTTTTGCTCGGGATCGGCGGCCTCGGCGGCACCCTCTATTTCGGCTACGAACTGATCAAGCTCCGCCTCCAGTCCCGGGAAAATGAGGTCGGCGGTCTGCTCGGGCTTCTAGGCGGCATGGGGGAGGGAGCCCTGAAGGGCTTCCTGGTAATCTCGGTAGCCGCCCTGGGCCTCGGTGCCGCCCTCTACTTCCTCGCCCGCCGCCGCTAGGACTTCCCCTGGTGCCTGGCTACCGGACTCGTCCGTAATTTCGGAAAGATCCTACTTCGCCCCGTGCGGCGTCGCTTCCCCGCCCGGAGTCAATCCCATCACCCACTTGGCCGCCTCCAGCCACATCTTCTGCACCTGCGGGTGCTCCCAAATCTCCGTCCGGTGGCCCAGCGTCGACACAAACACCCGGCCCTTCCCGTAATTCCGCACCCACGAAACAGCAAAATCTTTATCGGTCCGGTGCACGCCCTTTTTCGTCAGGTCCACATCGGCCACATCCAGGCGCATCAGCACCCGCACCTTGTCGCGCGAGTAGTTCTTCAACTGATAAATCTCGTCAAACAGGAAAAAATCCGCCGGAAAGTGCGCCGTCGCCGGATGCTTCCCGTCTTCGTTCACAATCTTCGCCTTGAACTGATTCCACGGGTGCAAGTCGAAGTACCCGCCCACCAACTCCCCATACTCCGGCCACGTGTACAACGTGTCCACCCCGCTGTGCGCCGCCATAAACCCCTTGCCCTCGGTCCGCACAAACTCCAGCAGCGCCTGCTTCTGTTCATCGTCGAGGTCCAACTCCCCGGACGTATAGAAGAAGATCGCATCGAAATAATCCAGGTTCTTCGCGTTCGCCCCCAGCTTCTTCTTCGTGATCAACTGCGTGTCCGTGCGGATATACGTATCCCACAGCCCGCTCTCCTTGCCGATCTTCCACAGCGTCGCCAACCCGTCGCTGGTCGAATCGTGCTGGAACCCCTTCGTCTGCCCGATCGCCAATATCCTCTTCCGCTTCGGAGCCTCCTGCGCAGTGACGCCGGCAAGTCCGGCAACCAGAAGGGCCGCAAGGGCAGTTCGTATCGCTCGCATCTCACCCGGAGTGTATCAATTCCACCGGGAAACGGAAGCCCCGCCCCGTTAAACTTTGGTCACCCGTCGCAGCGTGTATAACTCCGGATTCACCTGTCCCTGCTCCAACTTCCGCCACTCGTCGTTCACATGGACCACTTTGCCGCTGATGTGATTCGAACGCTCGGAAGCCAGAAACAGCGCCAGTTGAATCTGCTTGTCCGGCGTCACCCCGCCCGTCATCCGCACCTGCCGCGCGTCTTCAATCTCTTTCCAGCCCGCCCGGTCGCCCGCCGACAGAATTTCATCGGTCATCGACGTGTACGCCCCGCCCGGCGCCATGCAGTTCACCTGCACGTTCCGGTCGGCCACCTCCGCCGCCAGCGTCTCGATCAGGCGCACCAGCGCCGTCTTACTCGCCGCGTACGCCGAAAAGTTTGGACGCGGGGTAAAAGAACCGCCTCCGCTCAACGCGATGATCTTCCCCGAACGCCGTGCCACCATCTCCGGCAGCACCGCCCGCGCCGCCAGCATCACTCCATGCAGATTCGTCTCCACCGTGTCCCACCACGCCTTCACTGGCACTTCCAACAGCGGCCCAATCGGTCCCTGTATCCCCGCCGCGCAGATCAGCACATCAATCGATCCCCAGTGCACCCGCATCCGGTCCACCGCCGCGTTCACCTGATCCCCGTCCCGGACGTCGGCCCGCAAACGCATCGCCACCCCACCGGCCTGCTCAATTTCCAACTGCGCCAGGTCCAACTCCCCTCGGCTCCGCGCCAATAACCCTACCTTCGCCCCCCGGGACGCCATCCCTAATGCCAGTCTTTTTCCAATTCCCCGGCCCGCTCCGGTAATCAGAATGTTTTTCCCTGCTAAGGCCTGTATATCAGTCATTCCCTACGCCGGACGCGGCACCTACATTCCGCATCCGAAACTATATACCTTTCCCTCCTATTCTAGCCCTTTCCGTTTCCGAAGAATATCCCTAAGGCGCCACCTACCCGGCCCGCTGCGCGCTTCTCTGCGACTTCACCGCGTACATCGCCTGATCGGCTCGTTGGAATAGCTCTTCGGCCGTCTCCCCGATCGTGTGCTCCACCACCCCCGAACTCGCGTTCACCCCGATCGATACCTTCTTGCCGTTCCACTCCAGTTCATAACGCCGGCTCAGCCTCGCCGATATCTGCTGGCTCCGCCGCAACGCATCCTTCAGCGGACAGTCGAACAACACCAGAAACTCGTCTCCTCCCCACCGCGCCACCACATCCCCAGGGCGTACCTGTTCGCTCAGTATCGCCGCAAACTGCCGCAACACCTGGTCTCCACAACCGTGCCCAAAACGGTCATTGATGCTTTTGAATTCGTCCAGGTCGAAGAGCAGCGCGCTAAACTGCTTTCGCTTTTGGACCCGCTCCTCCAGTTGCCGCTCCAGTTCCCGCCGGTTCGCCAACCCTGTCAGCGAATCGGTCGCCGCCGCCGCTTCCGCCACCGCCAACCGCGCCCGGAACTCCGCCAGATCCGCCTCCATCGTCTGCAGGGAGGCTTCGCTCTCCTCCACCATGTGCTTCACACACTCCCGCAAATGCACCGACTCCTGCCGCAATTGCCGCCGCAAATCGTCCGGATCCTGCAGATCCACCAGCCGGTTCAGTGTCTGGCACACCCCTTGGAAGTCGGTCCCGTAGCTGTCCGTCCGCGTTCGCGCGGAGTCAGCAGCCGCCGCCATCACCGCCAGAATCGACCGGACCGCTCCCAACTCCTCGCTCTGCACCCGCCGTCCTTCCTGCGCGTAGTTATGCAGAACCCGTTCCACCATCCGCGGCGTCGCGTGCAGAATGTCCGCCGGTGCGTCCACGTCCAGACAGGTGTGCACCTGCCGCCAGTCCTCCTCAGCCCGCTTCGCCGCCTCCGGGAAAAGCGGAAAAACATACTCCTCCACCGCCTGCAGCGATTCCCGCCACAACCGCAGGCAGTTCCGATTCAACTTCCGGCTCTGGTTCAACTCGTCTTCCTGCCGGTCCAGTTGGCTCACTTCGTTCTTCACAGAAATCATGCGCCCTCCGCTTACCTCCGTCTTATCGGCCCGCCCCAAACTACTTTGAACCCAAGTTGCATCCGAATTGAGCGACTTGCGCCATTGCCGCTATACTTGTAACGGAGAGATTGTGTCTTTTCTCTTCCAATCAAAAACCCCAGGAGGCCAATGAGCAAAGAGGATTGTATTGAAGTTACCGGAACTGTGGTCGAAAAGTTCCCCAGTGGATTGTTTAGCGTGCAACTGGACCAGGAACGGCTGGTTCTCGCCCACTTGGCCGGTAAACTGCGCCGGAACCGCATTCGCGTTCTGGCCGGTGATCGCGTTACCCTGGAAATGTCGCCCTACGACTTGACCAAGGGCCGCATCACATACCGTCATAAATAACCCGGCTGTCGCCCGCCTGTTCGGCCGTGGGTTTCGAGTAAATCACTTTGCCCATTCGAACGCTTTTCCTGTTCGGCACTCGTCCTGAGGCCATCAAGCTCTGTCCGGTTTTGCGGCACCTGCAATCCCAACCGGATCTTTTCGACGTCAAGGTCTGCGTCACGGCCCAGCATCGCCAGATGCTCGATCAGGTCCTGCAGGCCTTCGAGGTCACCCCCGATGTCGACCTCGACCTCATGCTCCCGGGCCAGACACTCTTCCAGTCGTCCTCCCGGATGCTGGCCGCCCTCGAACCGGTGTTCAAGAACCTCCAACCGGACTTGGCCATCGTTCAGGGTGATACCACGACCACTCTGTGCGGGGCCTTGGCCGCTTTCTACGCCCGTGTCCCCATCGGACACGTCGAGGCCGGCTTGCGCACCTGGGACCTTGCCCAACCGTTCCCCGAGGAGATGAACCGCGTCCTCACCGGGCGCCTCGCCGATATCCATTTCCCCGCTACTCCCTGGGCCCAGGCCAACCTCATCCGCGAGGGCGTTCCCCCCGAACGAACCCACGTCACCGGCAATTCCGGCATCGATGCCGTGCTCTATGTCCGCGACGGACTCGCCAACGGCACCCTTTCCAGCGGCGTCGACTGGTCGTTTCTCAACCCCGCCAAGCGATTGATCGTCGTCACCGCTCACCGCCGCGAAAGTTTCGGCTCCGGATTTGAACGCATCTGCCAGGCTATCTCCCGCCTTGCCGCCCGCCCGGATGTCGAAATCGTCTACCCCGTTCACCCCAACCCCAACGTCCAGGACCCGGTGAACCGTCTGCTTGCCAACCGCCCGAACATCCACCTGATTGCCCCGCTCGACTACATCCCCTTCGTCGACCTCATGCGCCGTGCCTATATCCTCATCACCGATTCCGGCGGCGTCCAGGAGGAAGGCCCCTCGCTCGGCAAGCCCATTCTCGTCCTCCGCGAGAAAACCGAACGCCCCGAGGCCGTCGAAGCCGGTACCGTCAAACTCGTCGGCACCGACGAAAATCGCATCGTCGAAGAGGCCGAAATTCTTTTGAATTACGAAGAATTACACGCCCAAATGGGACGCGTTCACAACCCCTACGGCGACGGCCATGCCAGCGAGCGGATTTCGGCTGCAATCCTCTCATTCTTAAGGAAATAAAGTTTTCGAGTTTTTTCGAAAACGACCTCCTTCCAGCTCCCCGCGGAGCCGGATTTTCTTGTCAAAATCGTAAAATGGGGTTGTGAAGAGCATAACGTTCCCCCCACGCAATCGCCGGAAGGCTTCGTCCTCTACCGGTGAGGCTGGCGCGCGCATGGCGTCTCAGCTTTCCGAACGGATTATCGGCCAGCCGGAGTCATTGGAAGCGATAGTACCTTACGTCCAGATGTACCAGGCCGGCCTGGCGCCCGAAGGCCGCCCCGCCGGAGTCTTCCTGCTGCTCGGCCCCACCGGTACCGGGAAAACCCGTACCGTCGAGGCCCTCGCCGAGGTCGTCCACGGCTCCGCCCGCAACGTCCTTCGCATCGATTGCGGGGAGTATCAGTTGGAACATGAGGTCGCCAAACTCATCGGCGCCCCCCCAGGCTACCTCGGTCACCGCGAAACCCAACCCGCGCTGACCCAGATGAAACTCAACCAGGTGATGAGCGAACGTGCCAACCTCGCCATCGTCCTCTTCGACGAAATCGAAAAGGCCGCGCCGTCCCTCACCCGTCTCCTGCTCGGCATCCTGGACAAAGGGACCCTCCGCCTCGGCGACAACACCGCCGTCCAGTTCGAGCGGACCCTCATCTTCATGACGTCCAACCTCGGCGCCCGCGAAATGGCCCGTGAAATCGCCCCGACCTTCGGCTTTGAAGCCGCCGGCGGCGGCGCGCCATCCGCCTCTGACGACTACTCCCGCCTGGAACAGGTGGCTGTCGCCGCCGTCAAACGGAAGTTCCCGCCCGAGTTCATCAACCGCGTCGACCTGATGCTCACCTACCGCCCGCTTTCGGCCGAGGCCATGGAGCGAATCCTGGAAATCCAACTCCAGGAAATCGCCAACCACATCGCCCGCCGCCTGGGCGACCGCTGTTTCTACTTGCAGGTGCCGCGCCGCACCCGCCGGTTCCTCCTCGAACAGGGAACCAGTTCCCAATACGGGGCCCGGGAGCTCAAACGGACCATCCACCGCCACCTGATGCATCCGCTGGCGGCGCTGGTGGCCGACGGCGGGGTGGAGCCAGGCGCGATTGTCCGCTGCGATGTCCACGCCGGGGGCAAGCGCCTGGATCTGTTTCCGCTCGAGGAGGCGGCCTAAGCTATTGAATCTCCAAGGGTAAGGCGATCGTCGTGGCCCCGGCGGTCGCCTGCACCGTGTAAGTACCGGGAGACAAAAGGGTTGCCGGATTCCGGTAGAGGGGAATGCGGACCCAGCCATCGGCGGGAGACTCGAAAACCGGAGTGCCGGAGGGGTCCAGGAGGGCGACGCGGCCGGGGCCGCCGCGGAGGGAAACTTCCATGCAAGGCTTGTAAGTGGTCGGCAGATCAGCCAAAAAACAGGCCACAAAGTAGCACGGAATTGCGCAATTTCGCGCACTTTTGGTGCCAAAATTGACGTTTTTTGACTCTAAAACGAGCTCCAAACGGGGGTAGTTGGGCACACAACGGGCCCCTCCGACCACCGCTTCGAGCAGGGTCAACCCGTCTCCGAACCCGCCCGAGGAGCCGGCGATGACGTCGGTCTGGTAGTAGGTGGGGCCGACGCCGCGGGCAAACCGGCCCGATTCCCGGCCCAAACCGACCACCGGCCCCCGCCAGGAGACCTCTTCGCCGAAGGTTCCGGCAAGGGTGACGGCGGATGGCGCGCGGCCGGTGACGGTCCAGGCGGCGCCGTCGCCGCCGGTGGGATCGAGGAGGAGGGTTTCGCGGCCATCGGCGGCCAGGCGGTAGATGCGGCCGTCGGGATCGGAGCGGAGATGCTCCAGAGTGGATCCGGCGGAGCGTTGGAGGACGGACCAGTCGACGTCGCCGATGCGTTCTTTACGAAGAATGCGCCAGACGGAGTGGGCACCGGTGACGATGCGGTCGTTGCGGCGGAAATGCCATTCGTTGCCAGGGTCGAGCGGCCACCAGGCGCCGGCGCTGCAGCGGAGGGAAGCGGTGGCGGTGGCAATGGTTTCGCCGGCGGCATTGCGGAGGGAGAAGACCATTCCGTCGGTGACCCAGACCCCGGTGCGGGCCGAACCGGTGGCCGATTCCGGTCCGCTCATGGCCGATTCCCCCGCATAGAGGGTGACGGGCGTGGCGCCCTCGCTGTCCCAAAAGACGGTGGCCTGGCCGGAACCACCCTGGCAGGAGGTGATTACCGGTGGATCGATGCGCACGGACGGTGCCGCAGCCAGGAACCCGGCCGCGGTGAACAATAGCAGGCTGAGTCGGGTGGCTCCCGCGAGGCGATGTGCGTAAGGGGCGATGGCCGGGGCAGCCGACGGGCGGAGGGATACGCCAGGGATACTAGACGCGCGGTGATCACCGGCGGCCTGGCGTTCCTGGGGCGCGCGGGCGGTTGGGCCCGGGTTGGTCGATGGGTGGACCTCAGGGGCGGTCGCCTGTTCCTCGTCTGCGCGAGGGACGGCCCATGGGCGACGCTCCGGGGCTTCGCCAGGGAAACCGACGACTCCGGACCGGCCGGCGGTCGCGAACATCAATAATTTCATACACTTACCTCTCTACAGCATGTTGGACGCGGTAAGCGGTTTTTGATGAATCTCCATACAGCCCCGCCCGGTGGGCAGGACCTTTCCCGGGTTTAAAAGACAGGTCGGATCAAACAACTTCTTGAACGCCCCGATCATGTCGAGCGACTCGGACGAGAATTGCTGCTCCATCAGCGCAATCTTCTCCATCCCGACACCGTGCTCCCCGGTGATCGAGCCACCGACGGAGATGCAGAACGCCAGGATGTCTTCGCCGGCATGCTGCGCCTTTTCCAGTTCTCCCGGTTTGCGGGCATCAAACAGGATGATGGGGTGCATGTTGCCGTCGCCGGCGTGGAAGATGTTGCTGATGGTCAAGCCGTACTTTTCGCCTACCTGTCCGATATAGCGCAGAGTCTCGGCAATGCGGGTCCTGGGCACGACGCCGTCCTGCACATAGTAGAAGGGGCTGAGGCGGCCAACAGCGCCAAAGGCGTTCTTGCGGCCCTTCCAGAGCAGGTCCCGTTCGACGGCATCCTTGGCGATGCGGAACTCGCGGGCGCCACAGGCGAAACAGGCTTCACGGACCTGCTCCACCTGCTCCTCGACGGCCTCCTTCAAGCCTTCGAGTTCGATGAGCAGCACGGCGGCGGCATCGAGCGGATAGCCGGCGTGGGTGGCCTCTTCCACCATGCGGAGCATGACGCCGTCCAACATTTCGACGGCGACGGGGGTGATGGCGCGGGCGGTGAGTTCGGCGACGGTGTTGCCGGCTTCGTCGGCGGAGTTGAAGATGGCGAGGGTCGTTTTTACCAGTTCCGGCTGGCGCATGAGGCGCAGCACCACTTTGGTGACCAGAACCATGGTGCCTTCCGAGCCGGTGAGGAGGCCGACTAGATCGTAACCCGGGGTGTCCTGGGCCTTGCCGCCGATCTGGATGACCGAGCCATCGGGAAGGACGGCTTCGATTCCCAACACATGGTTGGTGGTGACGCCGTAGGCGAGGGTATGGGGTCCGCCGGCGTTTTCGGCGACATTGCCGCCGATGGTGCAGGCGCGCTGGCTGGAGGGGTCGGGCGCGTAGAAGTACTTCTGCCCCTGGACGGCGAGTGTGACGTCGAGATTGACGACGCCGGGTTCGACGACGATGCGCTCATTTTCCAGATCGATCTCGACGATCTTGTTCATGCGGGCAAACGAGATCATGATGCCGCCAGCGCGGGGGATGACGCCGCCAGAGAGGCCGGTGCCGGCACCGCGGCCAACGAAGGGGATGCCGCGTTCGCGGGCGAGGTTGACGATCTTGACCACCTGATCGGTGGTCTTGGGGAAAACCACGACGTCAGGGCGGTGTTTGTCGACGCCGCCGTCGTACTCATAGAGGACAAGATCGATATCGGCATCGAGGACGTTGTTGTCCCCGGCGATGGCGCGGAGCCAGCGTTTGGTATCGGCGTCGACGATCACTTGGCGTACCCCCGGAGGCGGGTGAGGATGGCGGGATCCATCCAATCCCGATCGGCAATGAACTTTTCGAGCACCTTGCCGTCGGTGTTGATGATATAGGTTTCCGGGTATTTGAAAGTGCCGTACTCGGCGCTGATGTCGGCGCCGGGGTCGCGGGAGGTCTCGAAGTTGAGCTTCACCTTTTTCAGGAACCGCTCGTAGGCGGCCTTGTCTTTGTCGACGCTGATACCGAGGACGACGACGCCGCTGCCCTTCAACTCCTGGGCCATGGCGTTGAGCGAGGGCAGTTCGGAGATACAGGGGGGGCACCAGGTGGCCCAGAAGTTGAGGACCAGGACTTTCCCGCCGAAGTTGCCGACGGAGATTTTGCGGCCGCTGTCGGTGGTGACTTCAAAGCCGGGGGCGGAGTCGCCGGCCACGACGAGGCGGTCCCGCAGAGTATTCGCCAGCACGCCCACCAGGGCGATGGTCAGGACCAGGATACCGGCCCGCAACGCTTTGTCTACGCCAAATTTCTGCATCTCAATCCCTTATAATTTTAGTGTATCGTCTCCCCGCCTCCTGGAATCTAATGGACTGTTGTCCTCTTCCATGTTTATCTCCCGCCGAGCCGAATTTTCCGCGTCCCACATCTGCCGCAGCGAGCAACTCAGCGACGAGGAGAACGCGCGGCTATACGGCGCCGGGGCAAACCGGAACGGGCACGGCCACAATTATGTGCTGGAAGTGACGCTGGAGGGGGCGCCGGATCCGGAAACGGGGATGGTGTTTGACCTGAAGGAACTGAAAGAGGTCATGGCCCGGCAGGTGATTGATCCGATGGATCACCGCCATTTGAACTTTGAGATTCCGCCGTTCGACAAAGTGATTCCGACGACGGAGAATCTGGCGATTGAGATCTGGCGGCGGCTGGAACCGGAGTTCCGGGGCGGCGTTGCGCGGCTGCATGCGGTGCGCCTTTACGAGACCGAAGACACGTTTGTCGATTATTTCGGAAAGTAAACGGCGACCCCCATGCCCACCGTTCGACTCACCCGCACCTATCGCTTTAGCGCCTCCCACCGGCTGCATGTGGCTCATCTTTCCGAAGAGGCCAATGACCGGATCTTCGGGCGCTGCAACAATCCACACGGGCACGGGCACAACTACACGGTAGCGGTGACGGTGGAAGGACCGGTGGATGCGACGACCGGGCTGGTGGTACCGCCGGCGGAGTTGGACGCGCTGGTGGAGCGGGAAGTGGTATCGGCTTACCACGACAAGTATTTGAACTTCGATGTGCCGGAATTCGCAGTGACCGTTTCGACAACTGAGAACCTGGCGGTAGAGATGCGGGAGCGGCTGCTGGCGGCATGGCCGGCGAGTTTCCCGGCCCTTGCCAATCTGCGTGTGCAGGAAACAAAAAGGAACTCTGTTGAGCTCCCGGTCATCTTGGAGGTGGTATGAAGAGAACGAAGAGCGTGGTCCAGACAATGCCGCTACACAACGACGGAAAGATCTCTGGGAACGTCCGTGAGATGCTTGCCGCGCTGGGGGAGGATCCGGACCGGGAGGGGTTGCAGCGTACACCGGAACGGGTGGAGAAGGCGCTCCATTTTCTTACAGGCGGCTACACCGCCAACATCCCCAAGCTGGTGAACGGCGCGCTGTTTTCGGTGGACTACGACGAGATGGTGATCGTCAAGGACATCGAGTTTTTCAGCATGTGTGAGCATCACATGCTGCCGTTTTACGGCAAAGCGCATGTGGCCTACATCCCGAACGGGAAAGTGATCGGGCTGAGCAAGATTCCGCGGATTGTGGACGTCTTCGCGCGGCGGTTGCAGGTGCAGGAGCGGATGACGCAGGAGATTGCGCAGACGCTGATGGACATTCTGAAGCCGAAGGGTGTGGCGGTGGCGTGCGAGGCGCAACACTTCTGCATGATGATGCGGGGCGTGGAGAAGCAGCATTCGTCGACGGTGACGAGTTCGATGCTCGGTGAGTTTCGGGACCGGAAAGAGACGCGGGATGAGTTTCTATCGCTGATTCGCGGGGGCGGCCGGAGCTAGGCGGCGAGTTTGCGGGCGACGATGGCCTGCATGCCGGGATAGAGGCGGAAACGGCCGTAGCCGTTCTGGGCGCGAGCGCGGAAACCGATGCGCTCCAACTCGGCGACGACTTCCGTGCTTTCCAGCAGGCGAAGGCGATGAAACTCCTCGGTGCGGCGGTAGCGGCCGGTGGCGTTCTTGCGGAAACAGACAATCTTGCGGGTCATCCAACGGGTCTGGGCGTTGCCATCCACTTCGACATGGATGGACCAATCGTCGCCCTCCTGGAAATAGCGGCCGGGGAGATCGGCGGGGACGCGGCCGGGGCCGGCAAAGTCGAAGACGAATACCCCGCCGGGGCGGAGGGCGGTGTGGACACGCCGGAACAGTCGGGTGAGGGCGGCGCGGGAGTGTTTGGGATCGAACTGATAGTTGACGATTTCGCCGATGGCGGTGACCGCATCGCAGGCGGGAAGTTTGGCGGCCAGGAGGGAGCCGGTTTCGAAACGGGCCAAGGGGGCGCGTTTGCGGGCGAGGCGAATCATGGACGGGGAGAGATCGACGCCGAGCACATCGTAGCCGGCCTGGCCGAGGGCGTGGGCCCAACGGCCGCTACCGCAGCCGAGATCGACGACCAGACCGCGGCGGACGCCGCTGCGGCGGAGGAGGGCAAGGACGCCCGGGGTGGTGCCTTCGGTGAAATCGGAGAACCCGGCGTCGTTGATGTAGGCGAGATCCTCGCGATAGCTGCTCACTCTTTCCAGGCTAGCTGATAAGCTATCGCCAAATGCGAATCGTGTCCCTTGTTCTTCTTCTCCCTCCGCTGTTTGCGGGCAATCCATCGGCGGAAATCGTGCTTTGGCCGAACGGGGCACCGGGAGCGGCGGCCGATGCCCCGGCGGAGGCGACGCGACTGGCGCCGCCGCGGGGAGAACGGGTGGTATCGAGCGTGCACCGGCCTACGATCACGCCCTACCTGCCGGCAGCGCCGACCGGGGCGGCGGTGATTATTGCTCCCGGGGGCGGGCACCGCGAGTTGTGGACGGACCATGAGGGGCACAACATTGCGCGGTGGCTGAGCGACCACGGGGTAGCGGCCTTTGTGCTGAAGTACCGCCTGGCGCGGGAGAAGGATTCCAAGTACACGATTGAGGGCGACGCGCTGGCCGATACGCTGAAGGCGCTGGAGGTGGTACGGGCGCGCGGGGCGGAGTGGAAGATCGACGGGGCGCGGGTGGGGGTGATGGGCTTTTCGGCCGGAGGCGAATTAGCGGCACTGGCGGCGGTGAACCCGGCCAAGCCGGCATTTCAGGCGCTGATCTATCCAGCGATACCGAAGAGCATGGCACTGACCAAGGAGACGCCGGCGGCGTTTCTGGTGTGCGGGGAAAACGACCGGCAGAACATTTCACAAGGGTTGCCGGAGCTGTATCTGGCGTTGAAGAAGGCGGGCGTGTCGGCGGAGATTCATGTCTACAGCGGCGTGGGACATGGCTTTGGCTTACGGGCCGATATGAAGGGGCCGGTGAAGGAATGGCTGATCCGTTTTCACGAATGGCTGGCGGTAAGGGGATTATTGCAGGCCGGGCAGTAGGCAGTCGTATTGAATGCCGGACGAAAGGGCCGCTACAATAGCGGATGCATGAGCGAATATTACCGCACGTTTGAAGCGGGGCCGGATCCCTTCGGCGCCACCTGGAAAGTAGAGTTCCGCTGGGCGCAGAACGGAATATCCATCCGCCACGCCGATACGGTGGATGTGAAGTTTGAGATCACCTCCGGAGACCTCCACGAGGAGAAGATCATCGCTCTGCCGCACAAGCTATTGGTGCAAGCGGCGCATGACACGGGTCAGGCGGTGACGGATCCGTGGGTGAACCGTATTGCCGCGGCGCATCTGAAAAAGATGATTGAGACCGGGGATGACGTGGAAAAGACACTGGTCACGCTGGACGCGGCGACCATCCTCGGGTATGCCGAGGGATTGCGCCCCGCGGTCGCTGCCGGACACTAGAAAGTACTGCAACTTGCAAATGGTTCCGGCATTTGTACAATGGCTGAGAACGAGACCGCGTTGAGAGATCAGCGCTGAATGGAATGAAATATTCGTGACCCAATACCGCGACAGCGATTCGCGGAGGAAGGAAACACAGGAATCAAATTATGGTCAACTGTCCCTTGTGTGACGCCGCTCTCGATTTTGACGAGGAAGAACTGGACGAGGGTGACGAATTAACCTGCGAAGAATGCGGAGAGATGGTCCGCGTCTCCAGCAAAGACCCTCTGGAGTTGGAAGCCGTCGATGACGACGACGACGACGAGGAGGATGAAGACGACGACGAGGATGACGACGACTACGAAGACGGCGAAGATGCCGACGATGAATTCGAAGAGGAAGAGGAAGACGACGACGAGTGGCGCTAACGCGGCCCGGCGCGCGATTCTGTTCCTGCCGGCCGCCCTGTTTGCGGCTGGCAAGAAGAAAAAGGAACCTGAGAAGAAGCTAGCCGCGGTGATCGCGGGGACGGTATTCCGGGATCCCGGGTTCGCGGTAGCGGGTGCCGAGGTGGAGTTAATCGAAGTTCGAACCGATAGTAAGAAGGCGAAGTCGCGCAAGGCCGTTACGGACGGCCGCGGCGAGTTCGCTTTTTCTGTTCCGCCGGAGGAACGGAAGTACAAAGTGAAGGCGTCGGCGAAGGGTTTGCAGTCCGAGGAGAAAGAAACGTCCTCGACACCGGGCGCCCGGATGGATGTCTTTTTCACCTTGAAACCGGCCGTTCCATGATCGCATCCAAGCTACAGGAGTACTCTATGTCCCGCATTTCTATAGCCCGCCTGCTGATTCTCGCGCTTTTCTGCGGCGCGGCGCTGGTGGCGCAGAACCCGAAGGGCGGCGGCTACGGCAACTGGATCCCCGGGTCGCAGAAAGACAAGAAGGGCGACGACCCGAACGTACGCGCGGTGACGGGTACGGTGCGCGCGCTGGACGATTCGCTGGTGGAGAGCGCGGTGGTGCAACTGAAGAACACGAAGACGATGCAGGTGAGGAGTTTCATCACCAAGGCCGACGGCTTGTATCAGTTTCAGGGGCTGTCGACGAATGTGGATTACGAACTGAAGGCGGAAGCGAAGGGGATGGTGAGCCCGGCACGGACGCTGTCGACGTTCGACGACCGGAAGCGCGCCATCATGCATTTGAAGTTAGAGAACAAGAAGCAGTGAACCGGCGGCTCTTTTTAGGCGGATTTTTGCCGGCGCCGTTGTGGAGCGCCGCGTCGATCCGCCTGAGCCGCGCCGATGGATTGCCCGAGTACGTGGACCCGAAACAGTATCAGGCCACGGTCCTGCTATTTGTTTCGACGCAGTGTCCGATTTCGGAGGCCTACCGGGAGCGGGTTTTTGCGTTAACCCGCCATTTTGCGGAGCGTCCGGTGCGGATGCTGCTGATCAACGCGAACGACAATGAAGCGGCCGCGGAGGCGGCGCGGTACGCGGCGGACCTTCCCTTTCCGGTACCGATCCTGAAAGACTGGCGCAACACGGTGGCCGACCGGTATGGGGCGACACTGACACCGGAAGCGGTGGTGCTCGACAGCGCCGGGGCCAGCCGGTACCAGGGCGCGATTGACGACGCGCGGAACCCGGCGCGGGTGAAGGTACGGGCGGTACAGACCGCCGTGGAAGACCTGCTGGCCGGGCGTGCCGTCTCCGTGAAACCGATTCGCGCGTTTGGCTGCGCGATCAAGAAAGTCTCCTGATATGAAACTCCTACTCCTTGCACTCTCCGCTTTGACGCTGGCGGCGCAAACGCTGCCGAAGATCAATGAAACCGGGTATCCGAAGATGCTGGCGGCGCAAAAGGGAAAGGTGGTCCTGGTGGATTTCTGGGCCACCTGGTGCGTTCCCTGCCGGAAGGAGATGCCGGAGATCGCCAAGCTGGAGGCAAAGCTGAAGGCGAAGGGTTTTGTGGTGGTTCCGATCAGCGCCGATGAACTGGAGAACGAAGCGGGCGCGCGGGAGTTTCTGGCGAAATCGGGGATGAAGACGCAGGGCTATTTGAAGGCGCCCAAGGACGACGACGCGTTTGTGCGGGCGATTGACCCGAAGTGGGGCGGCGAATTGCCGGCGCTGGTGCTCTACGACAAGACAGGAAAGAAAGTACAGATGTGGAAGGGCGAGACGGCCGTGGCGACGATCGAGGCCGCGGTGGCGAAGCTACTCTAGCGCCAGAGGGCGGAGCGCGAAGCCGGCGGCGGCGCCTTTGACGCGGTTAGTAACGCCCATGTAGGTGAAGCGGTAGACGCGGTTGCGGGCGAGATCTTCCAGGTAGTGGAACTCGCCGATATGGACGCCCTGATCGACGAGCAGGTAGCCGTGGACGGGGTTTACCTCGCCGTTGAGGGCGGGATCCGAGCCGACCTCCAGACCGCTCGTATCGGAGCCGATCATTACGGCGCCCTTTTCCTCGACGAGCCATTTGGCGCCGGCGAGGGTGAGGCCGGCCGAGTCATGTTCGGCAATCTTGGCATGGTCGGCGCCGGTTTCGCCCCAATAGCGGAGGGTGCCGGTGCGGATCATGACGATGTCGCCGGGCTTGACGTCTTCGCCCTGTTTGGCGAGGGTGGCCTGGAGTTCTTTGGGGCCGATGGGAAAGTTGGAGGGAAGGGCGTCGACGCCTTTCCAGGTGGCAACGTCGATGAGGACGGCGCGGCCGATGACGGGGGGAATGGTATCGGCGTCGGCTTTGCGGAGGCCGAAGTCGCCGGCGTCGGGATTCTCTTTGAATCCGTTGTACCAATGGTTGTCGGCGCCTTTGGTGATGTGGCCGAGGCCATCGATCTGGGTGCCGACGTTATCGGAGATGAAGAGGGCGGCGCTGTGGAAGGCCATCTGTTTGGGGTGGTTGACGAAGCCGCCGATGTCTTTGCCGGTCTTGACGCCTTCCGGGCTGCGGAAGCTCATGACTTCGGTGGGAGAGTGGCCGGGCCACTTGTAGGAGGTGCGGTCGACACGGACACCGAGGTCGTAGACGCGGCCCTTTTTGACGGCGGCGAGGGAGGCGGCGATCTGGGCGGGGGAGTTGATGGCGTTAAGGGCGCCGACCTCATCCTTGGAGCCGTAGACCCAGCCGTAGCCTTTGCCCTTCACCCAACCCTGAGCGGGGGCGAGGGCGGAAACGATGACGAGAAATCCAACGCAACGGAGCATGCGTTGGATTTTATATCACTCGCCGCGGACGAGGTCTTCGAACGTTTCGCGGGAACGGATGAACTTCCAACTGGCGCCTTCGACGAGGACTTCGGCGGGGCGGGGACGGGAGTTGTAGTTGGACGCCTGGACGAAGCCATAGGCACCGGCGGTGCAGAGGGCGACGAAGTCACCGGGGAGGACGTTGGCCATTTCGCGATCGCGGGCGAAGAAGTCGCCGGTTTCGCAGACGGGGCCGACGACATCGGCTTTGATGGTGCCGGGCATATGGGCGCGGAGGGGGACAATCTCGTGGAAGGCCTGGTAAAGAGCGGGGCGGATGAGATCGTTCATGGCCGCGTCGACGACGACGAACTCCTTGGACTCGGTGGCTTTGCGGTAGAGAACGCGGGAGACGAGGGCACCGGCGGGGCCGACGATGGAGCGGCCTGGCTCCATCATGAGTTTCAGATCCTGGCCGGCGCAGCGGGCGCAGATGGCCTCGATGTGGGAGGTAATGTCGGGTTCGACCTGGTCCGGGCGGTAGGGGACGCCGAGGCCGCCGCCCAAATCGAGATGGCGGATGGGGAGGCCTTTGGAGCGGAGGCGTCCGACGAGGGAGAGAACGGCGTCGAGGGCTTCCTTGAGGGGCGTGGTATCGAGAAGTTGGGAGCCGATGTGGCAACTGACGCCTTCGGCGACGAGGTTCGGGAAGGCGGCGGCGCGCTGATAGACGTCTTCGACGGCGGCGATATCGATGCCGAATTTGTGATCGCGGAGGCCGGTGGAGATGTAGGGGTGGGTTTGGGCGTCGACGTGGGGGTTGACGCGCATGGCGATGCGGGCGGTGGTACCGAGGCGGGAGGCGATGGAATCGATGAGAGCGAGTTCCGCTTCCGATTCGCAGTTAAAGCTGTGAATACCGGAACTGAGGGCGTATTCGACCTCTTCACGGGTTTTGCCGACGCCGGAGAAGACAACCTTGGAGGGCGCGCCACCGGCGCGGAGGACGCGGTAGAGTTCGCCGCCGGAGACGATGTCGAAGCCGGCGCCCTCTTCGGCGAGGAGGCGAAGGACGCTGAGATTGGAGTTGGCCTTTACGGCGTAGAAGACATCGTGGGGGGTATCGCCGAAGGCGCGGTGGTAGCGCTGGAACCGCTCGCGGATTGCGGTAGCGGAGTAGACATAGACAGGCGTGCCGGCGGAACGGGCGATCTGTTCGAGATCGACGTCTTCGACAAAGAGGTTGCGGTCACGGTAGGTAAAAGGGGGAAAAGGCATCAGGAGACTCGGAGGATAAGGACAGTCTGGTCGTCAAACTGGGGGGCTTCGCCGGTGAAGGTTTCCACGGACGAATAGATGGCTTTGACGATGTCGTGAACGGGCAGATGGCAACAGGACTGGATGGCGAGGCCGAGGCGCTGGCGGCCGTACTCTTCGCCGGCCTCGTTCATGGCGTCGAGGATGCCGTCGGAGGTGAGTACGACGAGGTCGCCGGGCTGGAGATCGGCGTTGAGTTCCTCGTAGACGCGGGCCTGGAGGAGGCCGACGGGGACGCCTTCGGCATCGAGGTCGAGGAGGATGTCGCCGCGGCAGATGATGGGCGGGAGGCCGCCGGCATTGGCGATAGTGAGTTTGCGGGAGGGCGCATCCCAGAAGAGGGCGGAGAGGGTGACGTACTGGGCTTCGGCGCGGCGTTCGGTGAGGGCGTTGTTGAGGGCGTGGAGGAGGTCGGCAGGGCGGCGGGGGCGGCGGCCGAGGGAGCGAAGGAGGCCGCTGACGAGAGCGGCGTAGAGGGCGGCGGCGGGGCCTTTGCCGGAGGAGTCGCCGAAGACGAGCGTGGCCTGGCCGTTCTCGTATTCAAAAAAGTCGAAGAGATCGCCGGTGATATCGCGGGCAGGGCGGAGGCCGACGGCGATATCGAGGCCTTCGATCTTTGGGGCCTCGCTGGGGAGGAGGAGGGACTGGAGCTTGCGGGCGGCCTGGAGGTCCTTGTCCATACGCTGCTCGCGGGTGGCAATTTCCTCATAGAGGCGGGCGTTTTCAATGGCGCTGGCGACCTGCGGAGCGAGCAGGGCGAGGGTGCGCATGTGGTCGACGGAGTAGTAGTTGAGGCGGCTGCTTTCGAGGTCCATGACGCCGACGACGCGATCGCGAAGCATGAGGGGGACGGCGACCTCCGAGCGGAGGTTGGGGTGGCTGGCGATGTAGCGGGGATCGGTGGAGGTGTCCTCGACGCGCATGGGGCGGCGGAGGCGGGCGGCCGAGCCGGTGACGCCGATGGAGAGGGGGATTTCGTCGAGTTCGCGGCCGCCGGCGGAGGTGATGGCGAGGCGTTTGCGGAGGATCTGTTTGGGTTCGTCGAGGAGCCAGATGATGAACGAGTCGTAGTCCATCAGGGCGCGGACGCTTTCGGCGACGGTGCGGAGGAGTTCGTCGAGATCGAGGATGGAGCTGAAGCCCTGGGAGGTTTTGGTGAGGGTCCGCAGCATGCGGTGCTGGAGGTCGACGCGGCGGTAGAGGCGGGCGTTATCGATAGAACTGGCGATGCGGGAGGCGATGAGGCGCATGAGAGCGACATCGTCGACGGTGTAGGCGCCAATTTCAGTGGACTGGAAATCGATGATGCCGACGAGTTTGTCGCGGGCGACCATGGGGATGGCCATTTCGCAGCGGACGGCGTCCATGGCGTTGAGGTAGGACTTTTCTTTGCGGACGTCGCGAACGAGCATGGGTTCGCGGGTAGCGGCGGCCTGGCCGGTGATGCCTTCGCCGAGGGGGATGAGGAGGCGATCGACGAGTTCCTGGCGATGGCCCATGGAGTAGCGGATGCGGAGGCCCTGGCGGCGATCGGAGTGGAGGAGGATGGCGAACAGCTGCGCGGGGATGACGCGGGTGATGACCTTGGCGACGCTGGTGAGAAGGCGGTCGAGGTCGAGGGTTTCCGAGGTCACGGCGGAAACTTCGAGGAGGTAATCGAGCAGTTCGGCGCGGTCCCGGAAGCGGCTGGCCTTGCGTCTGGGCTGGCTCATTTGGAGGCCGATTCCTGGACGATTTTGACACTGGCGCTGGCGCCGATGCGGCTGGCGCCGGCGTCGATCATGGCGCGGGCGTCGGCAAGGGAGCGGATGCCGCCGGAGGCTTTGACGCCGATGCCGGGGCCGACGGTTTTGCGCATGAGAGCGATGTCCTTGGCGGTGGCGCCGCCCTTGGAGAAGCCGGTGGAGGTTTTGACGAAATCGGCGCCGGCGGCGACCGAAAGCTGGCATCCGGCGACCTTCTGGGCGTCGTTGAGAAGGGCGGTTTCGAGGATTACCTTGAGGATGGCGCCGCCCCGGTGGCAGGCCTCGGCGACCGCGCGGATGTCCTTTTCGACGGCGAGATTCTCCCCGGCGCGGAGGAGGCCGACGTTGAGGACCATGTCGACTTCGGTGGCGCCGCAGCGGATGGCTTCTTCGGCCTCAAAGACCTTGGCGGCGGTGGCCATGGCGCCCAAGGGGAAGCCGATGACGGTGCAGGTTTTGACACTGGTTCCTTTGAGTTCGCGGGCGACGAGAGGGACCCAACCGCTGTTGACGCAGACGCTGGCGAAGGCGTGGATGCGGGCCTCGGCGCAGACGTGGAGAATTTCGTCACGAGTGGCGTCGGCGCGAAGGAGGGTGTGGTCAATCATGGCGGCGAGGCGAGCGTCGGTAGGGCCGGCGGCGGGAGCCGCGGGGGGGCCGGAGGGAGCGTCGTAGCCGGACGAGGGGGCAGGGGCCGGGGCGGCGACGAGGGCGGCGGCACCGGGTTTGCCGAGGCGGGCGATGAATTCGTCGCCGATTTGGGCGACCAACAGGTCGAGTTCTGCGTCGGTCACCCGCGGCTCCCTTTGAAGTTTTTCATTTCGATGGCGGAAATCTTGTCGATGCGGGACTGGTGGCGGCCGCCGCCCCAGGGGGTGGAAAACCAGGTGCGGACAACATCTTCGAGCTGCGATTCGGTCAGCATACGGCCGCCGAGGGTGAGGAGGTTGGCGTGATTGTGTTCGCGGGAGTTGCGGGCGGAGGCGCGGTCGTAGCAGAGGGCGGCGCGGATGCCGGGCACTTTGTTGGCGACCATGGCCGAACCGATGCCGGCGCCGTCGACCATGACACCGGCAAAGGCCTGGCCGGAACTGACGGCGAGGGCGACTTTTTCGGCGAGGTCGGGGTAATCGACCGAGCGTTCATCGAACGCGCCGACGTCTTCCACCAGATAGCCCATGGAAGCGATGACACCTTTGAGGATTTCCTTGGCGCGGAAGCCGCCGTGATCGCTACCGATGACGACGGTGCGGTGGGGTTCTTTGGCGGCGCGGAAATCCTCCGGGGCGAGTTCGACTATGGGCACACCGCGATCGCGGGCGAGTTCGCGGGCCGACGGGGTGACGATGGTGCCGCGCACCACCTCCAGCACGCCGCCGAGCGGGATATCGCCAGTTGTGATCACGTTGCGCATGAGGCGTACAGACTATTGTAAATGCTGGCGGGAAAAAGCAAACGCGGGACAGAACCCAAAGGGCCTGTCCCGCGTTTAAACGACCGCTCAAGAAGAGAGCGGAAGCAGTTACTGCTTGGGAGCGGCGTCTTCCGCCTTCTTCTGCTTCTTCTTCTTGCCCTTCTTTTCCTTCTTTTCGTCGCCCTTGGGGGTATCCTGTGCGTAGGTCACCATGGTGAACGCGCTCAGGATCATCAGCGCCAGAATCTTCTTCATGTTGCGTAGTCTCCTCTAGAAAGTTCCGGCAAACTGAGAGCTGCCAGACGTTCCCAGTATGCAAGAGCGGCCGGAACACCGCGATCCCGAAAGGAGGGTATTTCCGGATACGAGTTTTGGTTAGGCCCCGGACGCACGGCGCAACTCCGTTACGCTGTTGGTAGCCGGATGTTCCAGCACATCACCGACAAAAGTATTCTGCGGGTGCTCATCACGGGGTTTGCCCTGGTGCTGGGGCTGCTGCTGGCGTCCGGATATGCCGGGGTGTACAACGCGCAGCAGATTCGGGCTTCGGCCGAACGGCTGGCGGGGGAACAGGTGGTGACCAATCGGCTGATCGATGAGATTCACCGGGAACAGGGGGCGCTGAACGCGGTTTACAACAATTTGAGCCAGGAACCGGACTCGGTGGACCGGGACGACATTCTGTCGCAGTTGAACGAGGCGGACCGGGTGATCGAGCAGATTGTCGCCACCGGATCGGGGACGAAGGATGAGCCGCTGTGGAAGGAACTGCGGACGGCGGCGACGGCGTTTTCGGCCGAGGCGCGGCGGTTGCTGGCGGTGGAAGACGCCGAGTCCTTGTTTTCCTACGATTTGCTGGAGCGGCATGAGCAGGTGATCGAGATTGTGCGGAAGCTGATTGCGCGGGGTTCGGAACGGTCGGCACAGGCGCAGCGGGAGTTGACGAGGCAATCGTCAAGGCTGGTGAATCAGTCGACGATTCTGATGGGCGCGTGCCTGGTGCTGGCGCTGGTGATCGCGGTGTTTACGATCCGGACGACGGCGGATCTGTCACGGCGGCTGGAGTGGCAGGCAGGGGAGTTGAGCCGGGTGTCGTGGCACATGCTGGAGAATCAGGAGTCGGCGGCGCGGCGGTTCTCACATGAGTTGCACGATGAGTTGGGGCAGTCGCTGACGGCGGTGAAGGCGAATCTGGTGGCGCTGGCGGCGCCGGGACCGAACCGGCGATTCGACGACTGTCTGCACCTGGTGGACGAGGCGATCAAGAATGTCCGGGAGCTGTCGCAGTTGCTGCGGCCGACCATTCTGGACGATTTCGGGTTGGACGCGGGGCTGCGCTGGCAGTGTGAACGGTTCAATGAGCGGACGGGGATTGAGGTGAAGTACGACTCGTCGATCACCGTGCGGCTGCCGGACGAGACGGAGACGCATCTATTCCGGATCGCGCAGGAGGCGTTGACGAATATCGCCCGGCACGCGGGGGCGACGCGGGTGGAAATCGGGCTGCGACTGGACGGCGGGAAGGTGAAGCTGCGAATCAGCGACAATGGTAAGGGGATCGACGAGACGGAGAAGTCCGGCCGCCGCGGAATCGGGATGACCGGGATGCGCGCGCGGGCCCGGAACGCCGGGGGAGAACTGGAGATCAATACCTCGGGCAAGGGCGTAACGATTGAAGCCTGGGTCCCCTCGACCGTAGTGAAGGATGAGCAGGAAGACCAAAATCTTATTAGCCGATGACCACGCGGTGGTGCGCCAGGGGTTTCGCATGATCCTGGGCGCGCAGCCGGATATGGAGATCGTCGGCGAAGCCGGAAACGGGCGCGAGGCCGTCACCATGTGCGAGCAACTGCAGCCGGACGTGGTGGTGATGGACGTGGCGATGCCGGAACTGAACGGAATCGAGGCGACGCGGCGGATTACCGAAGCGATTCCGCATACGCGGGTGCTGGCGCTGAGCATGCATAAAGACTCGGTGTATGTCCGGGAGATTCTGCGGGCCGGGGCGCGGGGGTATTTGCTGAAGGACTCGATCGACGTCGATCTGCTGGCGGCGGTGCGGGCGGTGGCCAAGGGCGAGGGATACCTGAGCCCCGGGGTGTCCGACGCGGTGCTTTCGGACTACCGAAAACACGTTACGGACCCGCTGGACCTGCTGAGTTCACGCGAGCGGGAGGTGCTGCAGTTGATCGCCGAGGGGAAGACGAATAAAGAGATCGCGACGCTGTTGAATCTGAGCGTTTACACGGTGGACGCGCATCGCGGGCGAATTATGGAGAAGCTGAACCTGCACTCGTCGAGCGAACTGGTGCGGTTCGCGCTGCGAAAAGGGTTGATCGACTAGGCGAGCAGGGCGCGGAGGTTGCGAGCGCCTTGGACGGGGATGTCTTCGGGCGTGGCCGAGAGATCACGCCAGATGCAGGCGGCGGCGGCAATCTCCTTGATGCCTGGGCCGAAGCTTTCGATGACGAGCCAGTCGTCGTAGCCGATGTCTTTCAGGGCGGCGATGACGCCGGGCCAATCGATGGGACCGCTGCCGGGGATGCCGCGGTCGTTTTCGCAGGTGTGGACGTGGAAGATATGCTTGCCGAGAAGGCGGATGGCGGCGCCCTGGTTCTTTTCTTCGATATTGGCGTGGAAGGTGTCGTAGAGGATGCCGATGCGGGGATGGGCGACCTCTTGGCAGAGGCGGAGAGCGTCGGCGGCGGTGTTGAGGAAAAACGTCTCGAAGCGGTTCAGCGGTTCGATGGCCACGCGGACGCCGAAACCTTCGCTGTACTGGCCCAACTCCTGGAGACCGGCGACGCAGCGCTTCCATTCCTCGTCCGTGCGGCGGCGGCCGGGGAGGTAACCCACGGCGCTGCAGAAAGGCCCGATGAAGAGCGACAACCCGGCTTCGGCGGTGGCGCGCACGCCGGCTTTCAGGAACTCCATCGACTGGGCGCGCAGCGCGGCATCGCCGGTAGCCAGGCTCATGCCGGCGACCAGGGCGCTGCAGAGGATGGCGGGCATGTCCTGGGCTTCGAGTTCGCGGCGGGCGGCGGCGGCCGGGAAGCTGGCGAAATCGAAGGTGGCAAGCTCAATGCCGTCGAGACCGAGCGATTTGGCCTTGGCGATGAGGGGCAGGTGTTCGGTGGTGATCCCGGCCGTCCACAGCAGGGTGTTTACTCCGATTTGCATTCGATGAACTCCTCGGCCTCGGGGTGTCCGGGCCCAAAACATTTCAAGACAACGAGCGGTTCGGTACGGCTGGCATTGGAGATGGTGACGCCGGCGGCGGCGGCTTCGGCGGTGACGAAAAACTCGTCGGCCGTCATCTGCCCGTAGCGAACCAGCGACGGCACTTCACACTCTAACCCATTCCACGTACCGCGGCCTTGGACGACGAGGGCGCCATAGGGGCGGGCGTCCCGGATGACGACGGTGGCGCCGGGGGCAACGGCCAGTTCGCGGGCCGAGAAGTGCGGACTGCCGTAGACGATCCACTTTTCCAGGTGCTGGTCGCTGTCGGCGTAGCGAAGCGGTTCGCGGTAGTTGAACTGGGCGAAGAAGGGGTCGGTGTTCTTTTCGAAATCGATCCAGGAAAGGATGTAGTCGATGTCGTTGCGGTGGGCTTCGGGCATCTGGCCGGTGAGGGCGTCCCAGGGCAGGGGGTCGCCGGCGCACATGGACTCGAACTTGGCGCCGATATCGGAGGGGGCCTGGGGCTCATAGGTGACCATGGTTCCGGGGGCGTGGAGGACGTTGGTATCCACCTGCCAGCCGGTGCCGGGCTTCAGCTTGTAGGCCTGGGAGAGGGAGAGGATGCCGTTGTCGCCTTCGCTCCAGCGCTGCAGGCAGCGGCGGACGGCGTCGCGGGAGGTGTGGGTTTGGAGCCCGAAGAAGGTGTAAGGGAAGGCGCCGGGATTGGTGTTGTACTGCGGAGGGTAGTAGTAGGCTTCGGGCTTGCCGCGGCGGCCGAGGGGGCGGGCCTGGTCGTCGCTGGGGTGGACGTGGAGGGGGATGGGAACGGCGTTGTCGAAGAGTTTGCAGAGCACCTGCCAGGAGTCGCCGGTGAACTCGCGGAGGGGGGCGCACTCGCCGTCCATTTCCACGTAGCTGAGGCCTTCATCAGCAGGGGTGCCGGGGCCGTTGTCGGCGACGACGTTCGAGGCGAGCCAGCGCTCATCGATACCGCCGCGGTGTCCGCCAAGGGCGTAGAGATCGTTGGGGTGGAGGCGCAGGCGGCCGCCGGGGCGGAGTTGGGCGCGCGGCACCCAGGTGGGGGCGAGGCGAAGGACGCCGTTGCCGCGTTCGGCGGCCAATCGGAAAAACTCACTCGTATTCATCGAATATCCTCAATGCGGACGCTGCCGTCGGGCAGTTGCACGGCGCGGCGGCGGCCATCCCCGGAGAGCGCCGGGGCGGCGATGCCGGTCATCTCCAAGCCAATCACTTCGCGGCCCGTGGCCACTTCAAAAACGCGGACCATGGCCGCGCCGCCAGCCGCCACATATTTTCCATCCGCCGAGAGCGAAACGGTGCGGACGTTGCCGACGTTGGTCACGATCTTACGCAGCAGGCGGCCATCCTCGCCGGTCAGCCGGAGTTCCCCGCCCCAGCCGCTGGCGATCACGCCAGCCCGCCAGGCCACGCCGCCAGGGTCCGGGCGGGCGCCGGCGTCGATCCATTTGCGCACCACTTCCAACTCGGCTTCCGAGAGGCGTTTGCCGCCCATCGGCATGGCCGGTTCCAGTTTGCCGGCCAGGGTGAGGTAGAGCCGGGATTCGGCGGCTTTGCCAGGGACAAGGATGGTGCCCTGGTTGCCGCCACGCAGCAGGCCTTCGTGGGTTTCGACATCCAGGCTGCCCATCTTCACGTTCGACGCATGGCAACCGTAGCAGTGCTGGCGGAAGACCGGCTGGAGATCCCGTTCAAAGCCCTGCCCGGCCACGACGCCAACGGCCATCAGCCAGCGCAGCATTTATGCGAACAGCTCGCCGATCGGGGCCACGCCGGGCTCAACGACGGGCAGTCCGGGCTGCAGTTCGGTGCCGAGGGGGATGCCCATGCCGCGGTAAATGGTGGCGGCGAGTTCGGCGGGGGTGACAGGGCGGTCCTTCGGTTCGGCGGCGTGGGCGTCACTGGAGCCGATGACAGTTCCCCCGCGGAGGGGGCCGCCGCCGGCGAGAACGGTGTAGCACTGCGTCCAATGGTCGCGGCCGCCGGCGGGGTTGATCCGGGGGGTGCGTCCGAACTCGCCCATCGCGACGACCATGGTGGTGGCGAGCAGGCCGTGGGAGGCGAGATCGTCGAGGAGGCTGGAATAGGCCATGTCGAACATGGGGCCGACGTGATCGCGGTAGGCGGCCATCGGCGTGAAGGGTTTGGCGCCGTGCATGTCCCAGGTCAGTTCGTCGAAGACGGTGGAGAACATGTTGACGGTGACGAAGCGGACGCCGGATTCGACGAGGCCGAGCGCCTGGTAGCAACTGCGGCCGAAGGCGGTGTTGCCGTAGCGGGACGGGGCGTTGACGGTTTCGCAATCCATGACGGCGGGGGCGAGGCCAGCACCGAGGAAGCCGGGGCCGTCGCCGTGCGGCATGTTGCCGCCGGTGGCGCCGATGGGTCCGGGGAGCATGACATGCTTGGCTCCCTGGAGGTGGGAGGCGACGCAGCCATAGCTGGGATGTTCGATGTCGTAGGCGAAGGGACGGCCGGTCTGCATCAGGTGGTGGCCAGCGTCATGGACGGCGGGACCGGAGTGATGCATGGAGCGAATCAGAGAGAATTTGTCGGCATGGCGCGCGGTGCGGGGGAAGATTTCCGAGATCTCGATGCCGGGGACGTTGGTCTTGATGGGCCGGTACGGGCCGCGGATTTCGCGCGGAGCGTCGGGTTTCATGTCGAAGGTGTCCAACTGCGACGGGCCGCCCACCATCATCAGGACGATGCAACTGGACGCCGCCGGACCGGGGCTTTTGGCCGCCGCGGTGAGCGCCGGGGCGGCCGCGCCGAGGCGCAGAAACTCCCTCCGCCCGAATCCATCGTTTGACAGTCCATTGCGGCGTGACATGAGACGATTCTATATCAACCGCCGGGCGCGGGGCCGTTAGATGTAGCCGACGCTGCCATCTTCGCGATAGGCGAATCCGCGGTGCCAGGTGACGGCCGGGTACTTCTTAATTGCCTCTTCGTTGAGTTCCACTCCGAGGCCGGGCTTGGTGGGCAGCGGGATATAGCCGTTCTTCACCATGAGCGGTTCTTTCAGCACATCCTTGCGGACGCCTTCGTCGTCGGGGTGGTACTCGAGGATGAAGAAGTTCGGCGTGGACGCGGCGAAGTGGACGTTGACCACGGTGGCTACCGGGCCCATGGGGTTGTGCGGCGCCACGGTGACATAGTGAGCCTCCGCCATGGCGGCGATCTTTTTCATCTCCATCAGGCCGCCGCAGAGGCAGATATCGGGCTGGATGATGTCGAGCGCGCCGAGTTCCAACAGGCGGCGGAACTCGTGGCGCTGGTAGTTGCACTCGCCGCTGGCGAGGGGAATGGTGACGCGATCGGCGAGTTTCTTCATCGCCTGCTCGTTTTCCGGGCGGATGGGTTCTTCCAGCCACATGGGGTTATAGGGGGCGATGGCGGCGGCCAGGCGGGCGGCGCGGGTGACTTCAAAGAAGCGGGCGTGGATATCGCAGCCGATGTCGATGTCGGGTCCGAGCATCTCGCGCATTGCCTTCACGCGAGCGGCGGCACCGCGGGTGATCTCGTTGTACGGCTTGGAGTTGTCGCCCTCGGGCTGGGGACGCATTTTGATGGCTGTGTAGCCGTATTTTTCCACTAGCCGTTTGGCCGTCTCCGGATTTCCGGCGCTCTGGTAGGTGCGGATCTTATCCCGGCACTTGCCGCCGAGCAGCATGTAGACGGGCAATCCGGCCGCCTTGCCGGCAATATCCCAGAGGGCATGTTCAATGCCGCTGATAGCCGCGTTGACGACGAGTCCACCGGGGAACCGGGTGAAGTTGACCATCATCGAATAGAGATGCTCGATGTTGCGCGGGTCCTGGCCGATGAGCCATCCGCGGAAATCCTGTACGACGGAGACGACGGCGGCGTCCGGACCGCAGGAATAGGCCTCACCGATACCGGAGATTCCCTGATCGGTATCGATTTTCACGACGCAGAAGTTCCGTCCCCCGGACCCGATCAGATGCAGCTTCACATCGGTAATTTTCAGCGGGCCACGCCCACCCACCTGCGACGCCTGCAAGAAGGGCGCGGCGGCGGTCGCCTGGGAGAAGAACTCTCGTCGTTTCATGCGTACCTGTCTATCACAAATCGGGCAGGCCGTGCACAAATCGGGCAGCCCGCGCACGAATCAGGCAGGCCGCGCTAAATGACGGTGGGTTTAAGCGCTGCAATAGCGGCGAAACAGCTGTTTTTGTGCATCACATCGGCCTGGAAACCGGCCGCGCGGAGGTGGTGGAGCTGGAATGTGACGCTGCGCGGCGAGTCTTCGTGCTCGATGTAGGCAAAAACATGATCGCGATAGGCCTCGCCCTTGAGTGCGGTGAGGTACTCGCCGTAGCGTGCCCACATGGTTTCCTGCACGCCGGGAATCTCGTGCGCAACCAGGTCCCAGATGAACAGGCTTCCGCCCGGACGCAACGCCGCGAACAACTGCCGGAAGACGGCGGCCCATTCGACCTCGGCGCGCAAGTGATGCAACACCGCCGCGGCGACGATCATATCCTGCGACTCCGGTTCCAGATCCAGATCCCGCACGTCGGACTGCATCGCTCGCAGTTCGGCACCCACCGGACGCAACCGTTCCACGGCCCGGTCCAGCATGTTGGCGCTCAAGTCCACCAGCGTGATGCATTCCAGGCGGAAGCGCTGGCTGAGCTTCAGGCTGAAATTACCGGCACCGCAGCCGAGATCGAGCAGGCGGCGAGCGTCCGGAGTGACTCGTTGCGCCGCGGCGGCAATCAGATCGAGACCGAGAACGGCATCCTGGGTCGCCGTTTGCCCGGTCTCCAGATTCGAAAACCGTTCGACATCGTTATCGAACCGCGCCCGGATCTCGTCGACCGATGCCTTCACGGCTACTCCGAACCTTCGGCCAGCAGGGCGCCCCAGTGGAATCCGGCCCCGAAAGCCGCGAAACAGAGGGCTTCGCCCGGCGCCAGTTCATTCTTCTTGGACCACTCAGCTGCGGCGATCAGCATGGAAGCCGACGACGTGTTCCCAAAGTCCTTAATGTTGGAGTAGAACTTGTCTTCAGCCACTTCCAGGGCTTTGGCCACGCGCGCAATCAGGTTCTGATTGGCCTGGTGCATCAGAAACACGGCGACGTCAGCGGCGCGGCGCCGGTGCTGCTCGAGCAGTGTCGCGATGGCGCGCGGGATCTTCCGCGACGCCTGGAGGATGACGGACCGGCCGTTCATCTCCAGCGGGGAGGGGAAAGGCAACTTCAGATCCTCGGCGTAGGCGCCGTCGGAATACAAGCCGCTGTCAACGATTCGGGCAAAGCCGTCGGAGGGGTGGACCAGGCAGGCGCCGGCGCCATCGCCGAACAGAATAGCCACGCCGCGCTCCATTGGTTCGCGTTCTACGATCTGCGACATCTTCTCGGCGCCGATCACCAGGATCGGACCCACCGAAGAACAGAGACGCGATGCCAGGGAGAGCCCAAACAGCGAGCCGGCGCTGGCCATGGGAACGTCGAGGGAGGGGGTGGCGTCCAGGCCAAGACGGTTGGCGACGGAGGCGGCCGGACCGGGGAACTGCCGTTCCCAACTCCCGCTCGCCACCAGGATCATCCCCAGTTCCGAGGCTTTCACCTTCGCCCGTTCCAGGCAGTCTTCGGCCGCCCGGCAGGCGAGATCGATTACCGATTCATCATTCCGGGCAAATCGCCGCTCGTCAATTCCCGACACATTGCGGATCCACTCGGCGTCACAACCGACCCGGGCGCCAATTTCCGCGTTGGTCACCACCCGCTCCGGCAGGTAGCTTCCAAATGCCTTCAAGAATGCCACTCTAGTTCCCGTGCTCCTCAAGATATGCTTCTATGCGTTCGATCGAATCAAATTTCCGGGGCGTCAAATCGGAATCCGGAATCTTCACGCCAAATTCGTGCTCCAACTCGGTGACGAGGTCCTGCAACCCGAACGAGTCCAGCACCCCGCTTTCGAATAGCGACTCGTCGGCCGCTACCGTCGGTTCTTTTCCAGCCACGCGCCGGATGATATCAAGGATTTGTGATCGTTTGTCCATGGGATTCGGGTGCGGAGAATACCGCCGTCTTAGGTTCCATCGTCTCACGACGCACACGGGCGAACGTGGAAAATTGACCCATTAGTTCCTTATACAATGCGGCGCCCAGCAACCGGTAGCCCGGACCGGTAAAATGCACGTAGTCTCCCTGGGCCATTCCAGCATAAACCCACTGCCGCATGGCGCCTTTGCCACCCATGCGTTCCCGTATGTCCCAGAATGCGGCACCGCGTGATTTGCAGGCGGCCCGCTGCGCATCCAGAATCAGATCGATCTTTTCGTGAGGCGCCCAACCCATCCGCGTCCGGATTTGGTGATCGGGCGGGCCGATGACGAGGATCGAGGCAGCCGGGGCGAGCCGGCGGTACTTGTCGAGCAGCGCGATGAACATGTCGCGGTAGCTCTCAAAAGTCCAGTCCTTATTCCGGGCCTCATTGGTTCCGTAGGCCAGCACGATAAGACCCGGTTGCCGATCACGGAACACCGGCGCCAGTCCCGCGTCTTCCCACTTCAGGCCGATGGAAGCCTGGGCGCCGTTGATCCCCATCATTTCCCAAGTCAATCCGCGCGTATTCTCCGTCACCCAACCATGCAGGCGAACCGGCCGCCGGTCCAACGTGCGGGCGTTCAGCAGGTGTGCGCCGGGTGAGAGCGCCAGACGCTCGATCACCGGCATGCCCGGCCCGTCGGTGTCGATAACTCCGATTACATTTCCGTTGTCGCTCAACTCTACGCGTCCGCCGCCGGGTTGCCGCAGATAGTGAAACTCCACTTTTTCGGCTTCGGTCTGGAGGTTTACGGTCTCTCCGGCCCGTTCAGTGGACATGCTGACGCCGGCCAGGCCGTACAATCCGTCGCCCTCGCGACCGACTAATCCGTCGCTATACCAGCCATTGGAGTTCCAACTCTTGAGGTCGAGCCGGCGGTAGCCGAGCCACGGACGCCCGGCATGGGAGAACCCGTTCCCGCCATCGCCGAACCGCGCCTGCAACAGATAGCGCAGAGTTCCGGACCATTCATCGGCGGCGGTGTGCGAATCGCCGTAATGGAAGACGCGAAGCACATCATTGGTCTCGCCACGCTCCAGGCGGTAGAGCTGTTCAAAGAATGGGATGAGCGCGGCCGGATTTTCCATCAGCCCCGGCACATTCAGCCACTGGGCCACCGAATCGTTGGCCGTGGCACGGACCGCGGCTGGAACCACGGCCGCATAGGCGACCGGCCGGCGAGCCGGCGTGCGCCGCCGCGACGCTACCGACGGGCGTTTCGCCGTAGTCGTGCGTTTTGTCGCGGTTGTTGCCTTCGCGGTGGTTGATTTGGACGAAGCCGTCTTCGACGCGGCCGTCTTCTTCGGGGCCGGAGCCGCCTTGCGGGTAGACGCGGGTTTCTTTTTCGGCGCCGCCGCCCCAAGGCCGGCTAATGCACCGAAACAGACACACGCGCAACTGAGAAGGATTGACTTCATTCGCTCCTGGTATTCAATCGGCTGATTTCCGCAGTCGCTTTATTGTCTCAAACTTCCGGGGGCGGTTTCGGCAGCGGGCGGCGGACCGAATTTCTCCCGGGCGAGAGCCAGTTTATACTTCCGGTAACCATCCTGTAACGATTTATATAGCAGGTTCCCGACGATTTTTGCCCCGGACGGCATCGGGTGGATCAGATCCGCCCCCACCATTCTTGGCTCCGCCAGGTACCAGCGCCCCATCGTTCCCGGACCACCCATGGCTTCAAACGTGTTAAAAAAGGCGCAGCCGTATTCGGATGCAACCCGCTGCTCCAGAGCCACCAGGCGACTCATCGGCGCCACCGTTCCGATCTCACCCGACGGCAGCCGTTCACCGCGATCCATGGGGCTCATGATGAGAATGGCCGCTTCCGGCACCGCTTTCCGCACCCGTTTCACCGCCCGCACCAGTTCGTGTTCAAATGCCGTGTCCACATACTTGGCATAGACGCTTTCATTCGTCCCATAGTTGATCACGACCAGATTTGGCTTTACGTGCCGCAACTGTTCCCCCCAGTGCTCTTCGCCGACATTGCGCGCCAGGATGGTGATGGCAGCGCCGTTGACGCCCATCGAACTGTATTCCACACCTGGGGAATCCTTCAGCAGGCGGACTCCGTAGACGCGCACCCGGCCGGTTACCTGGCCGATGCCGATTTCGGAGAAGCCGCCGGGCACCGTAAATGTCTGAAAACTCGGGGTAACTTCCGGTGCGGCAGTGTCCACAGTACCAACGGTCTGCCCGTCAGCGGTGACGACAAACGTCCCGCCTTCGGGTTGGGAAAGCCAGGCCACCTCCACCTTCGTGTGCCCGGAGTCCTTCATTGTGATCTTGGACGAAGCTCCAGGTCCGCCGCGAAAACTCACCGCACCCAAGCCGTACTGCCCGTCCCGCAACTCCGCAGTGTTAGCCGGTTCAATTTTCCATCCGGAGCCCTTCACCGTTACCCCTCGATGGCCGTACCACGCCCACGGCTTGGCCACCAGCACGAATCCGTGCCCGGCATCGCCGAACTCTTTGTGGAACAGGGCGCGGACGTCGGCGGTGATCAGATCCGCGGTTGTTGGGGAGTCCCCATAGTGCAGGATGCGGACTACGGCGCCTTCGTCCTTGCGCTCGGCGGCATGGAGTGCGGCGTAAAACGCCTGTAACTGCCCCTTGGTATCTACCAGTTTCGGCGCTTCGGCCTTTTCCGGGGTTGTATCCGGACGCATGCGGACCTGCTCATCGCCAACCGGGTCTTCCGATCGCGTCCGCACCTGGAAATCCATGACACGCGGTACCGTGGTCCAGTCCAGCATGCGGTAGTCCTTGAACGCCGGAAGGAGGTCCGGCGCCGTCATCATCGCCGCCAGCGCGACCAAGGTCAACGAAGCTTTCTTCGGTATCGCCATCAGAATTTCGTGTAGATGAAGGGAGCGGCTCCGGTAGCCGCCACATATTGGATGGCGATGGCGAGCAAGAGCAGCACCACGGCCTGGGCATAGAAAGGTGCCAGAACGAACCACTCACGCGGCTTTTCCAGCCACGACTTCGGCGCGTAATGTCCGGCGGCGGCCAGCGCCAGAACGGACCACAAACCGCCGGAAACATTATCGAGGGCCCAGGAACCGGACAGAATCCGTTCCACAATCAGGTTGGCCTGTTCAATCGACGATGCCCGGAAGTAGATCCAGCAGAAGCAGACAAACTGAACGGTAACAAACGTCCGCCACCAGGACGGCGTCCACGGTTTCGCCTTCCCGCGGACGGTCTGCCAGTAACGGCTCACTGCTTGGCCGGCGCCGTGGAGCACGCCCCAAATAACAAAATTCCAACTCGCCCCGTGCCACAACCCGCCCAGCGTCATGGTGATGATCAGGTTCAGGTAGGGCATGACGGCGTTGCGCTTGCCCGGCAGGGAGAAGAAAAGATAGTCGCGCAGCCAGTTGGAGAGGCTGATGTGCCAGCGCCGCCAGAAGTCGTTGATATTGGCGGCCGAGTAGGGTTGGTTGAAATTGATCGGCAGTTTCAACCCAAGCAGCGCCGCCGAACCGATGGCGATGTCGGTGTAGCCCGAGAAATCAAAGTAGAGTTGCAGCGCATAGGCATAAACGGCCGTAAGCACCTCGGCGCCGGAGTATAAGCCGGGGAAATCGAAGACGCGGTTCACCAGATTCTCGGCGAGGTAGTCGGCGATCAACAGCTTTTTCATCAGGCCGAGGCCGATCAGGAACAGTCCGCGGGAGCCGTCGGCGGGGTCGAGCGCGCGATCCGGCTTTTCGAGTTGCTTCACCAGGTCGGCAACGCGGGTGATGGGCCCGGCCAGCGTGGTGGGGAAAAAGGAGACGGCGGTGAGGTGGGCGAGCAGGCTGCTGGTCGGCTTGGCATCCTTGCGGTAGATGTCAATGGTGTAGGTAAGCGACTGGAAACAATAGAAGGAGATGCCCAGCGGGAACGTCCATTCCCACTTCCCGGCCGGTTGGCCAAGGGCCTCCAGGAAAAATCCGGCGTACTTGAAGATGGCCAGGATCCCCAGGTTCATCAGGATCGACAGCGAAACCAGGGCCTTCCGGCCGGCCGGGGACTTAATCCGCCCCAGCCACAGCCCGATGGTGAAATCCACGGTCGAAGCGGCCGGAATCAGGCCCAAATAGAACAGGTCCCACTTGGCGTAGAAGAAGTAGTTGCCAAACAACAACACGGCCAGCCCCACCGCACGCCACTTGGAAAAGGGCCAATACAGGAAGAAGATGCCGATCAGGAAAAAGAAGTAGAGAGAGCTCGACAGGAGCATTCGTAAAGCAGGCCGGACTTTTCATTGTAAAGGAAAATCGGGATATCCTCATTGCTGTGATGCATCCAACCCGTCGTGCCGCCCTCCAAACCGCTCTCGCCCCGGCCTTCCTGCAAGGGCAACCCCGGAAACTGTCCCGCCCCAACGTGCTTTTCCTAATGGATGACCAGCACCGGGGCGACTGCACCCGCGCCGACGGGAACACGGCCATCCACACCCCGAACATCGACCGCCTGGGCCGGGAGGGCGCCCGGTTTTCCCGCGCCTACTCCTGCACGCCCACCTGCACCCCGGCCCGTTCCGCGCTCCTCACCGGACTCGCACCGTGGAACCACGGCATGCTTCATATGGTGGGAATGGGGTTAAAGTATCCCCAAACCAAGCCGCAAGCCATGCGGGACGCCGGCTACTACACCATGGGGATCGGCAAGATGCACTACAACCCTCAACGGGCGCTGCACGGATACCACCAGGTGCTGCTCGATGAAAGCGGCCGCGCGGCCACCCCCGAGTTTCGCTCCGACTACCGCGCCTGGTTCTACTCCCAGGCACCCCACTTGAACCCCGATGCCACCGGGGTTGGATTCAACGACTACCCGGCCAAGGCCTACGTCCTCCCCGAAAATCTCCACCCCACCCATTGGACCGGACAATCCGCCGTCAACTTCCTGAACGGCTACCAGGGGCCCGATCCTTTTTTCCTGAAGGTGTCGTTCGCCCGTCCGCACAGCCCCTACGATCCTCCCCAGCGATTTATGGACCTGTATAAGGACGCTCCCATTCCCAAGGCAAGCGTCGGCAAGTGGGCGGCAAAGTACGAGAAACGGAACAGCAACAAAGACGATATCTGGTGCGGGGCGCTCGGCGAGCAGCAGATCCGCTCCTCCCGCCAGGGTTATTACGGATCCATCTCCTTTATTGATGAGTGGATTGGGCGCATCCTTGCCACGCTGGAAAAACGCGGTTGGCTGGAGGAGACGCTCATCGTCTTCACGTCCGACCACGGCGACATGACCGGTGACCATAACCTGTGGCGAAAGTCCTACGCCTACGAAGCCTCGGCCCGGATCCCGATGTTCCTTCGCTGGCCCAAGGGGTTCGTTTCGACGCCGCGCGGCCAGGTGATCGACAAGCCGGTGGAACTGCGCGACCTGTTGCCCACCTTCCTCGACGCCGCAGGCACGGCGCCGAAACGGCCCGTCGATGGGGCCTCCATTCTCAACCTCGTCCGCTCCCCGAACGCGGAGTGGCGCGACGCCATCGACCTGGAACACGGCGTCTGCTATTCGATTGAAAACAATTGGAATGCGCTCACCGACGGGAAGCAGAAGTACATCTTCCACGCCTATCACGGCAACGAACAGCTATTTGACCTGCGAAAGGATCCAGGCGAAAAGGTGGATCTCTCCGGCGACCCGGCCGCCACGGCCGACCTGCAGCGCTGGCGCAACCGCATGATCGCGCACCTGGAAGTCCGCGGCGAAAAGTGGGTGAAAAACGGCCGGCTGCAGACCCGGCAGGAGGCGATCGCCAAATCGCCGAACTTCCCGTCCTAGCGGGGGCGCATGGCCAGGTAGTGATTGCCACCTTCGTAAAGGACGTGAATAGGAACGGCGTCATGGGGCGATGGATTGTCGGCGTCGCCCTCGATCCGGGTACAGCCTCGCACCTCCACCGCGGGATCGGAACTGTGCACGTGGATCGGCCGATTGGCGCCGGCGCTTAGCGCGGCTAGTTCCGGGTGCCCACCCCAGCGTTGCACGTCTCCCGCGTTGGCGGCGGCCACATTCATTACGTCGAGATACGTCCCGCGATCGACAAACGGAACCAGCGAAGTGCTGCGTAACAGTTCGTCTGTGTACACAAGCGGCCGGTTCCGAATCCGCAGAACCGCCGCCTGCCGCAATACCAGATGCTGATCCTCGCTGTCGCCGTTCAGGACAGCCGAAACGGCCCGGAACAGGCAGTTACCATCGCCCGTCGTCGGCAAAATGTGATAGTGGTCCTCCAGCCCGCCGTAGCGTTTCCATTCCCGCTGGGGTTTCTTCTCGAACGGACGGGACTTGGCCGTGACGTGCTCGCGGTCGGAAGATTGGCCCCCATCCGGATCATCCAATGGATAAGCAGCCAGCGCCCGGTCGACGATCTCGACCACCTTGGGAAGACAGTCATACTTCTCGACGATCAGTTCATTGACCGCCGCGAACTGCTGGCTGCGCAGAGGTGCTTCGGCCACCGCATCGAGGATGGCGCCTGCCGGCACCACGTAGGCCAGACGCTCTTTTACCTTGTCGGGGGCCGAATTCGGGTGATCCAAGTCGAAAACCCCGGTGGTACACAGGTCCAGCATACGCAGCATCGGCGAGTCCTTCTTCACTCCGCACTGCTCGGCCACCTCCCGCCAGGCCGCCATCGCGTTTTCTTTGTGGTGACCCAGTTCGTAGATGATGTCCTTATCCGCAGAGACCGCCTCGGTCCACGACTGATCCCCCGTGGCCAGGCAAAGCCGGTCACTGGCGGAGAGCAGCACCTTAAAGGTCCTATTCGATAGCCGGAAGAAGTCGACGATCCGGACAATGCGGTGCGCGTGGTCCGGTCCTTGATAGGCCACGAAATTGCCCTTCGGGGTGACCACGCGGACCTCCCGGACATCTGCCGCCTGGAGCAACCTGAGCCGGCGGCGCAGTAATTCACGCCGGTAGTCGGACACTTGTGTGACCCTTTTCTTGACGTCCAACTCCTCCAGGGTGAAATCAAGTTTGAGATTGGCGCGGTCCGGGGCGGCACTGGCGTCGAAGCGAACCGGGATCGTCAGATCGATATCTTGCTTGTGCAGCGTCGCATCCGCCATTGCCACGTCGAAAAACAGCTGAATAAACGAGATGCCCTGACAGTAGCCGTGGTATAGCCTGCGTTCGTCATACTTTCCGTCGGTGAGCGCCGCATGCAATGCTTTATTCGCATCCTGCTCACTCGGCGCCGCTCCTTTCAGCAGCATCCCGAGAAGCTCTCGGCCGATTCCCCGCCGGTCCCACAACTCCCGGTCGACAAATACGCCGATGTCGCCCTTGCCCAGACCGAGGCCTCCGAGGAAATCGATCTGGTCATTTTTCTCATCATGATGTCCGCACCCATACTCAGTGAACTTCACGAGCGGAATTCGTGTTTTCGGGCTCTTGTCGGCGAATACGGCGCCGAATTCGGGATAACGAATGGCTTTTGAGCCTCCTTGCGGCCCGCATTGCACGAAGATCGGCGGCTCCGGATACTCGGCCGGAACCATGTGCTCCGGCTTAACCTCCTTCACCATGTTCTTGTTCATGTGGGCTTTCAGATCGCTGCCGTCGAAAAACACCTGATCACCGGGAAAATTGGCCAGCATCAAGGTCGGGTGATTGGAAACCACCAGGCAGCGGGTCCCAAACTGTTCATCGATTATTGATGCGATCTTCCGGCCCAGCACCAGGTCGCCGTTACCTTTTCCGGAGGAGAAGCCGTCGACGGCAATGTAGCCCAAGGTAATCAGGTTCACACCAGGCCGGTCGACGAGAATATCGCGCGCCTCGAATTCGTCCCCGCCTGTTGTCGTTTTGTTCTTGAATACACGGTTGCGCCAGGTAGACTGATCATGAGCCGTCCGCCCGCGCACCTCGGCGGGTTCGGTCCGGTCAGCGGCATGCTTGAACATCTGGGCGGGAGTGAGCACGGACGAAACCCAGATGCGAACCTTGAATGGCGTATCTTTCCAGGCAGCCCACTTACTTCCATCCCCGTCCTTCGCCGTCTTCTCCAGGAATGCTTTTCGCTCCTTTTCGACCTCTTCCGGCGTCTGTGGCGCAAAGTCAGGCTTTTCCCTTTTGCGCGGTTTTTGGGTCAGCGCCGCGACCTGCGTATAGCTGAGAACCTCCTGGTAGACAATTCCGCCGGCCGGCAACAGCCGATTCGTATTGTCGTAGTTGCGGTAGATCCGCACCAGCATACTTTGAATGTGATACTCCCGCTTCAGCCGGATACGGACCTCGGCGTGGCCATGCTGCGGGCGAAAAAAACGGTCCGTCGAGGCGATCCGGACCGATACGTCCTGCTTCGGACGCGAAAGGCAGAAACAGCAGGCCTCACTGAGCACCGCGGTCACATCGGCCGCTGCCTCCTGCGCCTGCTTCGCTGCCTTGCCGGCCGCCGCCGCGGCCAGTTCTGCGCTCGCCAGACCACCGTTACACGTCCCGGCATCGGAATAGGTTCCGTCCCACACCAGGTACCGCAGTGATTTTTCTATTTTCTTCGCCACTTTAGTCGTGCAGCTCCGCCAGTGTCTTCCGGGTCACCGCATCCGGCTCGCCGGTGACATCCAGACCGTAATGCTCCTGGAAATCGGTGATCGCCGACTGTGTCTCGTCGTTCATTTCTCCGGTCGGGTCCCCGCAGTCGAATCCCAGATTGCGCAGTCGCTTTTGCAGGCCTTCCAGGTTCTCCACCGGAGCGTAGGACCGTAGTTTTACCTTCCAGGTAAACCCAGCCTCCCCGTCCCGTTCGTCGATCCAAGCCGTCACGCTCACTTCCCGCGTGGAGGCGCGAATCTCCTGTTCAATCATTCCCGCCGCCGTCGTTGTCCCCTCCACGGTTCGCCCATCAAATTCCAGCCGGTACTTCGACCCGGCGCAAATCTGGTCTTCATCGTCCCGTAGCAGCGTCCGAAAGAACACTTTTACGGTTTTCGCGCGGAAGACATGTTCCTGCTCGGACTGGCACGCCTCTTGTCGCACCGTCAGGTCGGGAATCGTCAGCCGGTCGCCCGGCTGCAGCAGATTCGGATCCGGGCGCGCCGCGAAAAGTCCCGCGTTGGCAGGATGCTCCCGAATGGCGCGCAATGTACGAAAGCCGGCATCCAGCCCAATGGCGACCAGGGTTTCCCCGCGTTCCACCACATGCTCGCGCGCCATCAGCGTGCCTCCCGTTGCCAGTCCGCCGCGTCGATGCCAGGAAACGTCACCTGGCAGATACCGGCAGCGACTTCTGCACGCGCGTACCCTTTACCGTCCAGAAATCCGCTTACCGCGGTACCTTCCGAATCCACAACCCGATACTCCGCCCACCCCACCGGACGCCCATCCTCATCATTCAACCGGATCGCAATCCATGTTTTCGGCTTCTGCTCGTTCTTTCGCAGTGGGCAGGAGAAGACGGGCGAACCTGCCTCCCGGGTGCCGAATTCACCAAACTCCGCACTCACTAGCGGAACTCCTCAACCAGCCATTCGGCGGCCCGCTCCAATCTTTCCGCGGCGTTTACCTCTCGTGCGGACAGAATTCGCAACGCCCCTTTCGGCGCCGCTGCGTCGAGCCAGTGAGCCGCCGCAAGCTCCACATACCGTGCCACATCGCACTCCCGCCGAATGTCATAGCTTTCCGCCTCAGCCATCCATCGCCGCACGCGGAGTGTTCGGCTCTCGGTGTCCCAAGCGGGGTACCGCCGCTCCAAGCAAGCCGAGAGCCGCTCGGCGAACTCGGCCGTTACCCATTCACGGAACACTTCCATTTGTTCCCTGCGAATCGTCAACATAAGAGTCAAACTTGTTTGCGGAGATTCTACGAACGGTCCACGAGTACAAACCGAAAAACAACTGATCGAACCAGATCTACTCCAGCCCGGCGATCCGCGCTTTCCCCTGCACCGACACGGCTTCCTGCAACTCGGCGTGGATTTTCTGCGACTCGCCGGCCTTCAGTTCCAGCTTCTGTTCCCAGCGCTGATAGCCCGGTTTCTTGAATGCTACCACGTGCGAACCGGCCGCCAGACGCGTCAACTCCGCCGTTGGTGTCGTCCCCCAGTAGACCCCATCCACTTCGAGTTCGGCATAGGCCGGTTCCGACGTAAACCGTACCGCGGTCACCGGCGCCTCGGCCGCTGGTGCGGCCGCCTTCCGGCCCCCGCCAGCCGCTCGGATCTTCCGCTCCAACTCGCCGGCAAACTCTTCGGCGCCGCCGCGCTTGCCCCCATGGTGCTTTTTCGTCCCATAGGTGTTCGCCATCAGGATTTCACCAGTCGCGACCCGCTGCAGTTGCAATCGCACGACATCCTGGCCCTTGCCCGGCAGCCGTAGCGAGATTCGCCCGCGCCGGGCCTCTTCCCGTTCCTCGCTCCCGGTCAGCTCATATTCGGCGCTTTCCCGAGTTCCAACCACATCCACCGGCACGCCCTTCACGCGAAATGCCGAGTGTAAATAGGATCCAAATCCATCCATGGGGTGGATGTATATTTTGGCGCCGGACGGCACCGGTGCCTGCGCATTCAACACAAAAATGGCGGCAAAACCCAGCGGGATCAGCTTCATGGCTCAGCTTAGAGCGGATCAGCCGGCGAGTCGATAGGGCGACTCTCTACGCCATCCCAGGAGAAACACCTTAGTTCCGGAATCGGCACCGGAAAAAGACGGGCGGGCGGCTACGAACCTCGGTAGAGACCCGGCGCCGCCCGACCCGTTAGGTTAGGCGAACATCGTGTGGCCGGATAGGCCCAAACTCTACTTTTCGGTTGTGTAGCCCGGGGGCAGCGATACGCCCTGGCCGAAAAAGAACTGTTCCATCTGCTGGAAAAGGAACTCCTGTGCCTCTTTGGTGCCCAGATTCAGCCGGTACTCGTTCATGAGCATCTTCATGTGCTCCACCCACATCCGCCAGGCGTCTTTGGAGATCGAATCGTAGATGCGCTGCCCCATCGGGTGCGCTTCAAACGGATTTTCGTCTACGCCGGGCAGTTCTTTCTGCAGTTTGGCGCAAAACACCATTCGGACGGGTTTGGGGTCGGACATAGTGGCTCAGGTACCTCCCGGGGAGAAACAACTAGGATAGCGTAGCCGGAGTGTCCAACGCGACTCGGCGGGCGCGGTTTGCCGCCAAGTATTCGGAGAGTTTCATCGGATCGCGCGAACCTTTTTCCATCTGCCTTTGCACGGCACGCTGGTAACGGCGCAGGGTTTCCCGTTTCTGCCCGTCGCGCAATTCACACATTTGTATGTCTAACAGGAGCTCAATTTCCCATGGACGGAAAGTATTTCGCACCAGTTTTCCCCGCAATAATTCATTCATCAATCGGTTAAACTGCGCCAAAATGGTGTCCGCATCCAGCTCAGGAAGGCCGTCAATGTGACGCGCTCGAGGTTCAACCGTCGATTTCTTAAGGGGGAGGCTCATCGTCTTGGAAAACTCATTCCGGTTCTGGGAGTAACCGTACCGGTCGACTGGTACCAAATTGATCTTACAATAAATCCGTGCGCAAAACCCTAGTGCTTTTCCCTCTATTTGCCCTCAGTTTCACCTTTGCCGCCGTTCCGTCTAAGGAGATACGCGGAACCGACCCGGTCGATACGGCCACGCCCTTCTTCGAAAAACGTTACAACGGCTGGCCCGGCGGCATCTCTCTGGAACAGTGGGAGACGCGCCGCGACCACCTGAAAAGGCAGATTCTCGTCGCCGCCGGGCTTTACCCGCTGCCGGCCAAACGCACCGCGCCCCGGGCGGAGATTTTCGGCCGCAAGATCTTCGACGGCTTTTCGGTGGAAAAGGTCCTCATCGAAACCGCGCCCAACTACTGGCTCGGCGCCAATCTCTACCGGCCGCTCACCACCGGCCGGCACCCGGCAATTCTAAGCCCGCACGGCCACTGGAAGGACGGCCGCGCCGAGCAAACCGATACCGGCAATATCCCCGCGCGCGCCGTCATGCTCGCCCGGATGGGGTTCGTCGTTCTGAACTACGACATGGTGGGCTACAACGACACCAGGCAGACACCGCATTCTTTTGGCGATGCCCGGGAACAGCTTTGGAACTGGGGGCCGCTCGGCCTGCAGTTGTGGAATTCCATTCGGGCCACCGATTTCATTCAGTCGCTCCCCGACGTCGACCCGGCCCGCCTGGCGGCCACAGGCGCCTCCGGCGGCGGCACGCAAACATTCCTCCTGACCGCCGTCGACGACCGCATCCGCTGGTCCGCCCCCGTCAACATGATCTCCGGGATTATGCAGGGCGGCTCGCCTTGCGAGAATGCCCCCGGTCTGCGCATCGACACCTTTAATGTCGAACTCGGCGCCCTGATGGCCCCTCGTCCCATGCTGATGGTGGCTGCCACCGGCGATTGGACGCGAAACACCCCACGCGACGAGTTCCCCGCCATCCAGAAAATCTACACCCTCTACGGGAAGGCCGCCGAGGTCGAATCGGTCCAGTTCAACGCCCCGCATAACTACAACCAGGCCAGCCGGGAGGCCGTCTACGACTTCTTTGCCCGGAAGATCCTCGGCCTGCCCCATGGTCCCAAGGAGTCCAACATTCCCAAATTCTCGAAGGACGACCTGCTTTCCCTCTCGGGCCGTGACTTCCCCGCCGGGGCCCTCTCCTACCCGCAGGTTTACGAGCAGTTCCGCTCCAGCATCCGCCCCAGCCCGTTGCGGGAACGACTCCTGCTGACTCTCCATGCCGAATGGCCGTCGCACGTCGAAGCCGAAGAGACCGGCGGCCGTTTCGCACTCACCCGCCCGGGCCGTGGCGATCGAGTCGAAGGCCGCATCCTCCCCGGCAGAGGCCGGCCCGTCCTCGTTGTTCATCCGCAAGGAATCGACGCCGGCGCGGCTTCCCCGGCGGTACAGGCGCTCACCGCCAAAGGGCGCCGGGTCATCCTGATCAACCTCTACAAGGCGCCCCCCGTCAGCGACAAACTTCGCTACTTTCTGACATTCCAGCGCTCGGAATCGGCCGAACGTGCCCAGGACATCCTCACCGCGCTCCGCTGGCTGGAAGAGCGCAACGAGAAACCGGACCTGCTGGGCCTGGAGGAAGCCGCCGTCTGGACCCGCGTTGCCGCCCTGATGGCGCCGAAGCCTCCCAAACAACTCGGCCCGAAAATGGCCTTGCCCACAACCGACGACGCCTGGATCCAAGCCTTCCCTGCTCCCGGCATCCGCTTCGCGCTGATGCAGAAACCCTAGGCGCGCCCGGCTCGCATCAGGTAGCGGTCCAACGCCGCGATCTGGTCTTCCACCCGCTGGCGGTCGCGCGCCTCCGGGGAGAGCACCAGATACCGCTCAAAATCCGATTTCGCCGCCTGGTACTTCCGCAACTCCACGTTCACGGCGCCGCGCAGAATGTAGCCATCGGCGTCCGCGGGCGCGGCTTCCACCAGCAGGTCCAGCACCTGCCCGGCCTTCACATACGACTTCCCGCGCAGATAGATCGACCGCAGGTTGTTCAGCATCCGCACCAGGATCTGCCGGTTGGAAACTGCGTTCAGGATCCCCGGCGTCGGTGCCATGTCCATCCCGGTCATCTGCCGGCCCAGTTCAAAGCACTGGTCCTGATCCAGCAGCCGCCCGTTGTTGTAGACGTCAATAAATGTCTGGTAGTCTTCCTCGTCGTAGCGCACCAGGAAGTGGCCCGGCATACCCACGCCGGCCATCGGCATCTCCAGCCGTTCGGCAACCGAAAGATAAACCACGGCCAGCGAGATGGGAATCCCCTGACGCGAGGCGATCACCTCATTAATGCAGCTGTTGCGCGGGTTGTAGTAGTCGGTTTCATTCCCGGCGAAGCCCTGTTCGCGGAAGAAGAACTCGTGGAGAACCTGTAGGCGTTCGATGGCGTCGTACTCCATCCGCATCCGCTCATCGATCTCGGCAGCGTAGGAGTCCAAAATGTCCATGAAAGGTTGCGGATCCAGGTTGGGAAACTCGATCCGGCTCAGCTCCAACGCCGCCAGATCCAGCGGCGCATCCGAGTCCTCTCGCGTCAGTAATTCACGCAGTGTATCCATGGCAGGCCCGTGCCGCTAGAATAACATTTCGTGCGATTCCTGAGCATGTCGCTGCTGGCACTTCTCTCCCTGGAGGCAGCCCCGCCGCATCTGCGCCAAATTGCCGTTTGGCCCTCTCCGGCCCCTCTCCGCGGCGGCGCCCCGGACCCGCTCCGCCCTGGCCGCTTCTTCACCTGGGGCGATGCCCTCCACGCCTGGCAGAACGGCCGCGCTCGCCTCCTCTTCCGGCCGCCAAACGGGTTCGACCCCGGCGGCTGTGCCTTCGATGCCGACCGCGACGGCCTCACCGATCTCGTTCTCGTCCGCCGTGCCCAGGACGGCAACCCACTGGGCGACCTCGTCCTGCTCCGTGCACCCCATTTTTCCCCCGAACGCATCGACACCAACGTCGAACTGCACGACTGCCGGGCCGCGACGCTCTTCCAGCGCTCCGGCTTCCTCATCCTCCACCGCCATGCCCAGGTACGCTTCTATCACCTGGAAAAAAAGGCGTGGTCGGCGCACGAACTCTATTCCATCTACACTGCCTCCCGCCAGGGCGGCCTCGCCCTCGCCGACGTCGATTCCGACGGCCACCCCGACCTATACGCCGGTAACTACTGGCTTCGCTCCCCAACCGACTTCTCGCTGCCCTGGCGCATCTTCGCCATCCACCTCCACCACCAATCCCAAGAGGACGCAAATTTTACCTATGTCGCCGCGCCGCACCTGCTCATTGGAGCCCAACGCGAACGCGCCGATACTCCCGTCCGCCTGTTCACGCGCCCCGCCGACGCCACCCAACTCTGGCCCGAAACCACACTTCCCGGCGTCACGCTCACCCACCCCCGCGGCGCGCTCGCCTTCAACCATTGGGCCGTCTTCGGCCACGCCCGCGGGCTCTTTGTGTTCCACCCGCAAACCCGGGAATTTGCGGAATTCCCGGCTCCTCCCGTGCTCGCGCTCTGGGAATCCCGCAGTGTCCTCTATGCGCTTTCTTCCGGGACCGTCTCCGCCTGGCGCAAATAGGCATCTTGCCCAGCCAGCCAGTCCGCCCGGATCGGCGCGAATAAATCGAATACGACCGAGTCCTCCAATACTTCCACCCGGTGCGGCAGGTTCGACGGTATCTGCATTACCTCGCCAGCATCGACAATATACTCTTCTCCCCCGGCCAGGAACTTTAACTTACCCGAAAGGACCATCGAAACCTGCTCATTCTCATGATGATGCTCGGGCACCACGCCGCCTTGCTTTAAGTGCAGGTAGGCAATGGTCATCCGGTCAGTATGCAGCGCCTGGCGCGCAAACGTCGGGTTCAACTGTTCTACCGCTATCTGATTCCAACGATGAAGCTTCATACGAGGGGCGAGTGTATCATGAGAAACTGGATTATAGAATGGCCATGAAGGGCGTAGTGCTAGCGGGAGGAACGGGCAGCCGGCTCTTTCCCCTCACCAAAATCACCAATAAACATCTTCTGCCGGTCTACGACAAGCCGATGATCTATTACCCGATCCAAACGCTTGTCGATGCCGGCATCGAAGATATTCTCCTCGTCACCGGCGGCCGTAATGCCGGGGACTTCCTCCGCCTCCTCGCCAATGGCAAAGAGTTCGGACTCACCCACCTCGACTACACCTATCAGGAAGGCGAGGGCGGCATTGCCGAGGCCCTCGGCCTGGCGCACCACTTCGGCGCCGGCCACCGCCTTTGCGTGATCCTTGGGGACAACATCATCGAAGGCTCCATCCGCCAGGCTGTGGAGGAGTTCCGCCAGCAACCCGCCGGCGCCAAGATTCTCCTCAAACAGGTCACCGATGCCGAGCGCTTCGGTGTCGCCGAAATTGCCGACGGAAAGATCCTCGGCATCGAGGAGAAACCCAAGAAGCCGAAGTCCGATCTCGCCGTTACCGGTATCTACCTCTACGACGAAACGGTCTTCGACAAGGTGCAGAAACTGAAGCGATCCGACCGCGGGGAACTGGAAATCACCGACGTCAACAACGCCTACATCGCCGAAGGAACCATGACGTTCTCCCACCTCGACGGCTGGTGGACAGATGCCGGAACATTTGAGTCCCTTCTCCGTGCCAATAATCTCGTCGCCGAAACCCGCGAGCGCCAACCGTGAGCCAACCCGTCGAATACGCATTGCCCCAAAATGCCGAAAAATCGATCGGCAACGTGATTCTCAAGTCCGGTTCTGAGCAACTCATTCCGGGCGTCCAGGTAATCCCCTACGCCCTTTGGCCCGATGACCGTGGCTACTTCCTGGAAGTCGCCCGCATCGGCCAGGGAGGCGTGGCTGATTTCCCGCCGGAGTCCACCCAAATCTCCGCCGCGCTCTCCCTTCCTGGCACCATTAAGGCGTTCCACATCCACCGCCACCAAACCGACTACTGGTCCCCCGCCTCCGGTATGTTCCAGGTAGCGCTGGTCGATCTTCGCCCCGATTCCCCCGCCTTCGGACGCCGAAACACCTTCTACGTCGGCGCCCTACGCCCCTGGCAGATTCTCATTCCTCCCGGCGTCGGTCATGGCTACAAGGTCATCAGCCACGAACCCGCCATGCTCGTCTACGTGACCAACCGCACTTACAATCCCGCCGACGAGGGCCGCATTCCCTATAACGATCCCGGCATTCACTACGATTGGGAGCTACAGTACAAATGAAACTGCTCGTCACCGGAGGCGCCGGCTTCATCGGCTCCGCATTCGTCCGCCTCGCCCTGGCCGCGCCCGGCGACTTCCGCCTCGCCAACGTCGACGCCCTCACCTACGCTGGCAACCTCGAAAACCTGGCTTCCGTCTCCTCCGACCCGCGCTACTCCTTCCACAAAGCCGACATCGCGGACCCCGCCACCATCGAAGCCATCTTCGAAGCCGTTCAACCCGACGCCGTCGTCCACTTTGCGGCCGAGTCGCACGTCGATCGCTCCATCCTCTCCCCGGAACCCGTCATCCGCACCAACCTGAACGGAACGTTCACTCTCCTGGAAGCCGCCCGCCGCCACAAAACCGCCCGTTTCCTCCACGTCTCCACCGACGAGGTTTACGGCTCCATCGACGAACCCCACGACGCCGACGAAAACTACCCGCTCCGCGCCTCCAGCCCCTACTCGGCCGCCAAGGCAGGCTCGGACCTCCTCGCCCTTTCCTACTTCACGACCTACAAAATGAACGTGAGCGTCACCCGCGCCTCGAACAACTACGGTCCCTTTCAGTTCCCCGAAAAACTGATCCCGCTGATGATCGCCAACGCCCTGGAAGGCAAGCAACTTCCTGTCTACGGTGATGGTATGCAGATCCGCGACTGGCTCTACGTCGATGACCATTGCCGCGCCATTCGCGCCGTGCTCGATAAAGGCCGCCCCGGCGAAGTCTACAACATCGGCGGCAGCCGCGCCCTGCCGAATATTGAAGTGGTGCAGCGTATTCTCGCCGCCACCGGCCAGCCGGAATCGCTCATTAAGTACGTCACCGACCGCCCTGGCCACGATCGCCGTTACGCCATCACCAGCGAGAAGGTGGAACGGGAAACCGGATGGAAACCGCAGATGGAGTTTGAGGCTGGTCTCGCCGAAACCGTCCGCTGGTACCGCGAGAATTCCGCCTGGATCGCCAATGTCCGCTCCGGCGCCTACCGCGACTTCTACGACCGCAACTACGCGGGCCGCTAACGCACCGGCAGCCGCACCGCCGGGCTGCTCACGCCGCCGGCCCGCACAATCAACTCCACCTCCCCCGGCGCCACCTCGGCCGGAATCACCGCATTGATCTGGTTCAACCCGGCGAACCCCGGCGCCGCCCCGGCAAACAGGACACGAGCCGCGCGCCCGCCGATCAACACCTCCACCGGCGTCGCTGTACCCAGCCCCGTTCCATAGATCTCAATCGCCTCTCCCCGCGTACCCGGGCCGCGCACCGCCGCCAACCGGCCGTCCACCGTGAAAACGGCCGGCGCCGCCGCCGCTACCATCACGCGCCGCTCCGCCCCGCCAATTGCGAACAGCGCCTCCCCGGCCGGCGTCGTGGCCGGCACCAGGAAATTCACCTGTAACCCGACGCCGGAATTGGCCACCGCGAACAACCCGGCCGCCTCCCCGTTCACCTGCACCGAAATGCCGCCGAGCGTCGCCGGCAACGGCAAACGGTCCGCGGCCACCACCCCGTTCACTCCGCCCACTCCGTTCAAAAATGCCGACGCAATCCCGCCCGGCGCGATTCCCGGCGCGAAACTCGCCGCGCTCACCACCGCATTCAACGCCTGCGCCGCCGGTTCCGCCGCCAGCCGCAGAATCGCTCCGTTGTGCGCCACCAGATACTGCTCGCCCGCCTCGTCCTCGCCAAACGCCACCACCGGCAGTCCCGGGTCCACCAGCTTCGCCGCCTCCCATTTCCCGCCGTCGCGCCGCAGCCCCCAAATCTGCCCGCTCCCGTAATCCCCGAAAAAGTAGATCCCCTGCAGAAACGGAAACTGATTCCCCCGGTAGACATAGCCACCGGAAACCGACACGCCGTCATTCCGCCCGTAAGTGAACACAGGACGCACCAGGTCCGTCCGCGCCGTGCAGTTCCGGTCGTCGAAACAGCGGTCGCCCTCCATCAGGCTCCATCCGTAGTTCAACCCCGCGGCGGCGTCGGCCGGCTGAAAACTGATCTCTTCCAGCGTCCCCTGCCCCACATCGGCGATGTACATGTCCCCGGTCAGCCGGTCAAACGAGAATCGCCACGGATTCCGCAACCCCAGTGCCCACGTCTGCGCCGTCCGCCCGCCGTTCTCCACATCCATCCGCAGCATTTTGCCTAACTGCGAATTGGGATTCTGCGCGAACTTCTGCGGATCGCCCCCGCTGCCGCCGTCTCCCATCCCGATGTACAAGTACCCATCCCGCGGACTGAACTGCAGGCACCCGCCGTTATGGTTTTCGTACGGTTGCGGTATGGTCAGCAGCACCTCCTCGCTTCCAGCGTCCGCGGTGTCCCCGTTCATCCGGTACCGCGCCACGATCGTCCGCCGCTGCCGGTCCACATAGTTCAAGTAGAAGTACTGCTTTTCCCGGAATCCCGGCGGAAACGCCATCCCCAGGAGTCCCATCTCGCCCCCGTATTGGACCTTGCTGACAATGTCCAATACCGGCGCCGGCGCCACGGCCCCGTTGCGGATCAGCCGCACCCGGCCCCGTTGCTCCACCACGAACAGCCTCCCGCTCCCATCTCGCGGACTCTGCAGGTCCACCGGTGATTCCAGTCCGGTAATCCAGTTTTGCCAGCGCACCGCGGGCCACGCCGCGGCGATCAGAAGGATAGCGAAAAAGCTGCCCATGGGCCTCCTACAGTTCCAAGTGGGTCACGGTCTCCATGTGGTAGGTCTGCGGAAACAGATCCATCATCGTCATCGATGCAATCTTGTAGCCGCCTTCGCACAACCCTTTCAAGTCCCGCGCCAGCGTCGAGGGGTCGCAAGATACGATCGACACCCGCGGCGTCTTCAGCCGGACCAGTTCCTTTACCGTCTCCGGACCCAGTCCGGCCCGCGGCGGATCCGCCAGAATAAACTCCGGCGCCTTTCGCACGCCGGCCAGAAACTCTTCCGTACTCGCCTTGAAGTGGCTGATGTTCAGCTTCCGCGCCCGCTTGGCGTTCAGTTCGGCGTCTTCCACCGCGGCCTTCACGCTCTCCACCGCGTCCACGTTCTTGAACCGGTCGGCCAGCGTCAGCGAAAACAGCCCCACGCCGGCGTAAAGTTCCAGCGCCGTGGTCCCGGTCGCCTCGCCGATCGCCGCCTTCGTCAGCGCGCCCACCAGGAACCGGTTCACCTGGAAGAACGATTTGTAGTGCACCCGGTACTGGTTGCCGTTGGCGGCATAGTCGATCGGACCCGTCGCCGCGCCCGGCAACTCCTGCTCCAGCCAGTCAAAGAACGGCCGAGCCACACGCTGCCCGGCCATCGTCTCCTGCACGTTCACCTGCACGTCGCGCTCGTTGGTGAAAAACTCAATCGAGCGGACAAACCGCGGGAACCGGTGATTGCGCACCATCCGCCGCACCGCCCGCAGCGCTTCGTTCAGCTTCGGCGATGCCACCGGGCACTCCGACGTATCCACCACCGTATGCGCCCCTGGCGCCCGGTAGCCCACCTTTTGCCCGTCGATATGCAGTTGAATCCGGTTCCGATAGCCCCAGGGCTCACCCGTCACCGCCTCAATCGTGTCCGGCGCCGTGATCTTCCCGATCCGCTGCAGCACTTCCCGCAGCACGTCTTTCTTCATCTCCACCTGCGCCGGGTACAGCGCATGCTGATAGTGGCACCCCCCGCAGCGCTCGAAGACGCGGCACTCCGCCGCCGTCCGCGCCTCGGATTTCTGGAGAACTTCCAGCACCCGCCCGTTGAGGACGTCTTTCTTCTCTTTCTCAATGGCCAGATGCACCGTTTCGCCCGGAAGAACGAACGGCGTCATCACCACGCGGCCTTCATGACGGCTCAGCCCGGCGCCGCCATAGACTAACTTCTCAACCGGCAGCGTGAGTTCCAACGCCGGTCCTTCAGATTTCTGCACCCTTCTATTGTCGCGCACACAGTACACTAACAGTTTGGGATGAAAGCACGCGTTCTTTCCGGTATCCAACCTACCGGGCACCTCCACATCGGCAACTACCTGGGCGCCCTCCGCAACTGGGTCAAGATTCAGCACGATTACGACAGCATCTTCTGCATCGTCGATCTGCACGCCATCACCGTTTACCAGGACCCGGCCGCGCTGAAACAGCAGATCACGCAGCTCGCCGGCCTGTTCCTCGCTGCCGGAATCGACCCGAAATCGTCGACGGTCATCGTCCAGTCCTCGGTCGCCCAACACGCCGAACTCGCCTGGATGCTCACCTGCATGACCCCCCTCGGCTGGCTCGAGCGGATGACCCAGTACAAGTCCAAGACCGAAAACCAGGACACCATCCTCTCCGGCCTGCTCCAGTATCCCGTCCTGATGGCGGCCGATATTCTCCTCTACCAGGCCAATATCGTCCCCGTCGGCGACGATCAGCGCCAGCACATCGAACTGGCCCGCGATATCGCCCAGCGCTTCAACTCGCTCTATGGCGAAACGTTCACGATGCCCGAAACGCGCCTGCCCATGGTCGGCGCTCGCGTTATGGGCCTGGACGATCCCACCAAGAAAATGAGCAAGTCGGCGCCGGGCACCGGCCACTCCATCGGCCTGCTCGACACCCCCGCCGAAATGAAGAAGAAGATCATGCGGGCCACCACCGATTCCAACCCCGCCGTCGACTTCGACACCATGGGCCCCGGCGTCGTTAATCTGCTCAACATCTACCAGGCCTTCACCGACTGGCCGGACGATCAGATGAAAAACCACTTCTCCGGCATGCGCTATGGCGACCTGAAGAAGTCGGTGCTGGAAGCCGTCGTCTCCGGCCTGGAGCCCATCCAGAAGCGCTACGCCGAAATCACCGCCGACCCCGGTTATCTCAACAGAGTGCTCCGTGAAGGCGCCGAACGCGTTCGCCCCATCGCCGAGTCCACCACCCGCCTTGTCCGCGAACGCATGGGTCTTTACAACCTCGATTAAGCTATGGGCTACCTCGCCCTACTTCGCGCGAACCGCAACTTCCGGCTCCTCTGGACGGCCCAGGTTATTAGCGAAATCGGCGACTGGTTCTACACCGTAGCCATCTACAGCCTTCTGCTCGAATACACCGGCTCGGCCAAGTCGATTGCCTTGGCCTTCACCCTGCAGGTGCTCCCCCAGTTCATCTGCTCCCCCTCGGCCGGCGTTATCAACGACCGTTTGAGCCGCCGCCGCGTCATGATCTTCGCCGATTGGGCCCGCGCCGGCATCGTCGGCTGCATGCTCTTCGTCCGTGGCCCGGAGATGGTGACCTTCCTCTACGCCCTGCTCTTCCTGGAAACCATCATGTGGGCACTGTTCGAACCCGGCCGCACCGCCACCATTCCCAACATCACCGAAGGCCGCGACGTCATCACCGGCAACGCGCTCAGCTCCATCACTTGGAGTTTCAACTTCGCCATCGGCTCCGCTCTCGGAGGTGTCATCGCCGCCTTTTTCGGCCGCCAGACGGTCTTCGCCATCAACGCCCTTTCCTTTGTCGTCTCCGGCCTGCTCATCCAGCGCATGCGTTTCGAAGAGCCCCACCTGCGCGACCTGGCCCCCTTCCACCCGCGGGATCTCTTCGATTTCAAACCAATCCTCGAGGGCTTTCACTACGTCCGCGCCAATACCCGTCTTGCCGCTACCATGTTCGTCAAAGCCGGCCTCGGCCTCATCGGCACCAACTGGGTGATCCTCCCCATCCTCGGCCGCGAGGCCTTCCCGGTGCGAATGGCCGGCCTCAGCGGAGACCAGTCGGCCACCCTCGGCATGAGCCTCCTTCTCGGCGCCCGCGGCTTCGGCGCCATCTGCGGCCCCGTCATCGCCGGCTACCTCGCCCGGGATAAGGAGGAGCGCATGCGGCCCGCGATCGTCTTTGGCTTCCTTATGTCCGCCGCCGGCTATCTGCTGCTGAGCTACGCCACCAACGCCTGGCTCGCCGCCGCCTGCGTCGCCCTCGCCCACGCCGGCAGCTCCATCACCTGGGTCTTCTCCACCACCCTGCTGCAACTGAACACGGAAGACAAATTCCGCGGCCGCGTCTTCTCCGTCGAATTCGGCTTCAGCGTCGCCATGATGGCCGTCATGTCCTCCTCGGCGGGCATCCTCATCGACCGCGGCACCTCTCCCTTCGGTCTGGCCGCCATCACCGGCGCGGTGATGTTGATCCCCGCCATCGCCTGGGCCCTCGCGCTCCGCCTCTGGCGCACCCCGGCCCGCTAGGCGCCCTTCCCATCGCTACTCCACAATCGCCTGGAAAACGGCGTTCTCGAAGTCGCGGTCCAACTGCCTTGTCGTGTTATCCGTCTGGATCATCATCACGCCCACAATCTTCTCCACCGGATCAATCCAGAAGTGGGTCCCAAACGCCCCGTCCCATCCGTAGGTTCCCTTCGACACCCGCCAGCCCGCCGCCACCGGATCGCTGATCACCTGCACACTCAACCCGAAGGCCCGTCCCGGCTGCCGCCCCGGCATCGTGTCCGGAACGATCACCGATGCCATCAGTTCTACTGTCTTTGGACTCAACAGCCGCTTTCCGTTCCCCATTCCCCCATTCAGCAACATTTGCGCAAACGCCGCATACTCATCCACCGTCGAGTACAGCCCGCCCGCGCCGGCTGCGTAGCCATCCCCATACAAATTCAACATCCGGCTCCCCGCATCCAGCCGCGTCATAGCATTGCCGGCCCGGTGGTAGGTGGCGGCCAACCGCTTCTTCTGCTCCTCGGTCGGATGGAATGTCGTCTCTTTCATCCCCAGCGGGTCAAACAGCCGCTCCCGCAGGAACCGGTCAAACGAAATCCCCGATGCCACCTCCACTATCCGCCCCAGCGTGTCGAATGCCGCCCCCGCGCTGTAGGCCCACCGCGAACCCGGTTGAAATTCTAGCGGCGTCGCGCCTAGCTTCGGAATCGAATCGCTCAACGTACCCGCATAGGCCCGCGGGATTTTCGCCGCCTCTGCGTTGCTCATCGGCCCGCTCGCGAGTCCGGAGACGTGGGTCATCAGGTCCTGCACCTGAACTTCCCGCACCGCCGGCACCGTATAGAACGGCGCCCGTTCCCGCGCCACCGCCACCTTCATCTCCCGGAACTCCGGAATGAATCGCGACACCGGGTCGTTCAGCCGGACCTTCCCCTCCTCCATGAGCATCAGAATGGCCACGCCCGCCACCGGCTTGGTCATCGACCAGATGCGAAACAGTGTGTTCCGGTTCATCGGCTTCTTGGCCTCGACGTCCATCATGCCGTGGGCCTCCACATGCGCCACCTGCCCGCGCCGCGCCACCAGCGTCACCGCGCCAGCGATGTTGTGCTCCGCCATGTGCCGCGCCATCGTCTCGCGGATCCGCCCCAGGCGTTCGCTCGAAAGCCCCACCCGTTCCGGCGGCGCCTCCGGCAAGGATCCCCCAAAACAACAGAACGCCAACCCGGCCAACAAGGTCAATCGCATCACCAAGCTCCTCCGCACCATCCCGCGTGCGTCCCCGAATTCTATCGCAGAGCACCCCCGCGGCAACCCGGTGACTACCGGACCACCGCCACCTCCCGGAACCCCTCTCCCTCCGTCGGCGGCTCCAGTTTCCCAGCCATCGCCCGGATCGCCCCCTCCGGCACCCGCCGCTCCCGCCCCTCGTTCCGCCGCAGACACTCCTCCACCGGCACATCAAAATACACCGCCTCGCACACGCAGCCCATGTGCTCGGCAATCTTCACGAATGGCCGCCGGTGCTTCCGTGTCAGGTTCGTCGCATCGACATAGGTCACCGGCACCCCCAGCGACACCCGCATTCGCACGAACTCCCGCATCAGCCGGAATACCAGCCCGTGAATCGTCTGGTCCGTCGCATCGTCGCGCAGCCAGCGCCGCAGTTCGTCGGACGAAATCGCCACACCGCCCCGCTCCGCCACCCAGGTGGACTTCCCGCTCGCCGGAAGCCCCACCAGTACGACGATGCGCTGCTCAGGCAACCGTATATCGCTCCGCGGCCAGCACCCGCGCCGCCACCTTCCGCTGCAGCCCGATCCGGTCCACCGGCTCATACTTCGTGAACCGCCGCAGCGCCGCCATCTGCATCCGCAGTGCGTCGCCCTCGGCACACGCCGCTAGCACCGTCCGCCCGCTCACCGCCACCACGTCCATGGCGTCCCGCAGCCAGACGTCCAGAATCGCCTTCACCAACTCCGGCTCGCCCATCTTCTGCGCCCGCAGCATTGCCGATTCCATCGCAAACGCATTCATCGCCATGTCGCACAGCGCCGCCAGAATCTCCTGCTGATTCTCCAGGTCCGCCATGTGCTTCTGATACGCCACGCCCAGCGCCAGCAGCGTCGCCTTCTTCGCTGCCGTCGGCAGATCGTAAGCCACCGGCCCGGCCAGCAACTCGCCCTGCAGCTTCTGCACCGCCGGCACCAGCGCCAGTTGGCCCCGCGCCGCCCGTTTCAACAGCATCCCCGTCGCCAGCATCCGGTTAATCTCGCTGGTGCCTTCAAAGATGCGGTTGATCCGCGAATCGCGATACGCCCGCTCCACCAGATAGTCCTGGTGATAACCGTAGCCGCCATGGATCTGCACGCCCTCGTCCACCACGAAATCCAATGCCTCGCTGGCAAACACCTTGATGTAGGAGCACTCGGCCGCAAACTCCTCCACCGCCTTCAAAAGCACCTGCGGCGCGTCGGCCTGTGCCCAGTTCCAGTTCGTCAGCTTGCCTTGAATCAGCCCCGTCACCCGCGTACACATCGCTTCATTCACGAAGATCCGCGCCGTCATCTCAGCAATCTTCTGCTGAATCATGCCAAACTCGGCGATCGCCTTCCCGAACGCCATCCGTTGCTTGGCATACTTGGCCGAAATCTGCAGCACATTCTTCATCCCGCCACTGGCAAATGGCCCCAGCTTCAGCCGCCCCAGGTTCAAAATATTGAAGGCGATGATGTGCCCGCGGCCCACTTCCCCCAGCACGTTTTCCACCGGCACATTCACGTTGTCCAGGTACACCGGCGTCGTCGACGAGCCCTTGATGCCCATCTTCTTCTCTTCCGCGCCCGGCTTGACGCCCGCAAACGCCCGCTCCACCAGAAACGCCGTGAACTTCTCCCCGCCCACCTTCGCAAACACGGTGTAGAGATCCGCCGCCCCGCCGTTGGTGATCCACATCTTCTGCCCGTTCAGCACATAGTGCGTGCCGTCTTCGGAGAGGTCCGCGCGCGTCTTGGCGGCCAGCGCGTCCGATCCCGCCTGCGGCTCGCTCAGGCAGTAGGCACCCACCAGTTCCGCCGAGGCCAGTCGCGGCAGATACTTCTTCTTCTGCTCCGCCGTCCCAAACAGCAGCAGCGGCAGCGTCCCGATGCCCGCGTGCCCGCCGTGCCAACCGGCATACGATCCGTCCTTGGCCAGCCCTTCGGCCACTATCAGCATGGAAATCAGATCCATCTCCATGCCGCCATACTCTTCCGGCACGCTCACCGCCGTCAGCCCCAGCGCCGCCGACTTCTTCAGAATCCCCACCGCCACGCCCGGCTCCTGGTGCTGAATCCGCTCCAGGTTCGGCGCGATCTCGCGTGTGAAGAACTCCTCGGTCGTCCGCGCAATCGCGCGGTGCTCGTCGTTGTAGTCTTCCGGCGTAAACACGTCGGCCGGCGTGTAATTCTCGATCAGAAACGAACCGCCAATAGCCATGAAAAATCTCCTCTACATCCGCTCAAAAATTCCGGCCGCGCCTTGGCCGCCGCCAATGCACATCGTCACCATCCCGTAACGGTGCCCGGCTCGCTCCATCTCGCGCAGAATCGTCGCGGTCAGCTTCGCCCCGGTGCACCCCAGCGGATGTCCCAGCGCCACCGCGCCGCCATTTACATTTACGCGGTTGATGTCCAATCCGGATTCACGGATCACCGCCAGCGCCTGCACCGCAAACGCTTCGTTCAGTTCGATGACCCCAACCTGGTCCAGCGTCAACCCGGCCAGCCGCAGCGCCTTCGGAATCGCCACCTTGGGCCCGATTCCCATAATCTCCGGCGCCACACCGCCCACCGCAAAACTCACAAACCGCGCCTTGGGCCGCAGCCCCAACTCCTCGGCCTTCCGCAGCGACATCACCAGCGCCGCCGCCGCCCCGTCGCTGGTCTGCGACGAATTGCCTGCCGTCACCGATCCCTTCGCATGAAACACCGGTTTCAGCTTCGCCAGCGCTTCGGCCGTCGTGTCCGCCCGCGGACCCTCGTCCTTGGTCACCATCGTCCGCTTCGTCACGGCCTTCCCGTCGGCAACCACCGTGTTCGACGCGTCCACCGGAATAATCTCATCGTCGAAATGCCCGGCCGCCTGCGCCGCCAGCGCATTCTGATGCGAGCGCAACGAAAACGCGTCCTGGTCCTCCCGCGAAATTCCGTACTGCTTTTGCAGATTCTCCGCCGTCAGCCCCATATTGATATAGAGCTCTGGCCGGTGATCCACAAACCACGGATTCGGCGCAAACCGCGTCGAGCCGAACGGCAGCATGCTCATGCTCTCCGCCCCGCCGGCGACAATGATCTCCGCCCCGCCCGAGCGGATCTTCTCCGCCGCCATCGCAATCGCCTGCAACCCCGAACTGCAAAAACGGTTGATGGTCACCGCCGGAACCGTGTCCGGCAGCCCCGCCCGCAACGCCGCAATCCGGGCGATATTGTTGCCGCTCTCGGCCTCCGGCATCGCGCAGCCCAGGATCACGTCTTCAATCTCGGACGGGTCCAGTGCCTCATACCGGCCCAGCAACCCCCGGATCGCAATCGCGGCCAGATCGTCCGGCCGCACCGTCCGTAATGCCCCGCGCGGCGCCTTGCCGACGGGCGTGCGTACGCAATCGATAATCACAGCTTCCTGCATGAGGTCTCCCTAATTTCGTAGCGGTTTGCCGGTTTTCAGCATGTGCGCCATGCGCGCCTGCGTGCGGGCATCGCCGCACAGGCTCAGGAACGCTTCCCGCTCCAGATCCAGCAGATACTGCTCGCTCACCAACTGCTCCCCGCTCAGCCGTCCGCCGCACAGAATGTGCGCCAGTTTCCCGGCAATCTCCAAATCGTATTCGGTAATGTAGCCGCCCTGATAGCCGATCCAGGCGCCCTGTTTCAATGCCGCCATTCCGCCGGCGCCCGCCACCTTCACGTCGCTCCGCGGCACGCCCTGCCGGTAGCTCGGCGCCAGCGCCAGCGCCGCCGCCTTCGCATCGGCAATCAGCCGCTCCTGGTTCATGCTGATCCCCGCCCCCGCGTCCAGCAACCCCATCGCCCGCGCATCCTCCGCGCTCGTCGACACTTTCGCATATCCGATCAGCTCAAACGCCATCTTCGGATTCCCGTGCCGCAGCGTCAGTTCCTTACAGCCCCCCCCGCCCGGAATCAGCCCCACGCCCACTTCCACCAGCCCCGTATATAGCTCCGCGCTCACCTGCACCCGCGGTGCCTGCAGAATCATCTCGCACCCGCCGCCCAGCGCGCGCCCATGCGCCGCCACCACCGTAGCAAACGGCGCGTATTTGATCCCCATCATCCCCTGCTGGAACCGGTCAATCGCGATGTTCAGGTCGTCAAACTCGCCGTCCTGCGCCATCATCAACACCAGCATCAGGTTGGCGCCCGCGCTGAACAACTCCCCCTGATTCCCGATCACCACCGCCTGGAAACCCTTCTGGCACTCGTCGTAGGCCGCCTGCACCATCCCCATCTGGTCCTCGCCCAGCGAGTTCATCTTGCTGTGGAACTCCACGCACAGCACCCCGTCCCCGAGGTCCACCAGCGAACAGCCCGCGTTCTTCTTCACGGTGTTGCCCGCCCGCTTCACCATCGGCAATTCGATGATGCCCGGCCGCTCCTCCAGCCGCGCATAGTGCCCCGCACCCAGGTCGAAATAGTCGGTCCGCGCCCGCCGGTTCTCGTCCGCCGAACGATAGAAGCTCTTGGCGCCGTGGGAGAGCATCGTCACCACCGATGCCGGCAGCGACAACCCGTCTGCCTCCATCCGCCGCGCCGTCTCTACAAATCCCAACGCGTCCCACAACTCAAACGGGCCGTACGTGTGCGCATAGCCCCACCGCATCGCCCGGTCGATCTCCACAATCCGGTCCGAAATCTCCGGCACCCGTTCCGCCGAATACAGCAGCGAATCCCGGAACAGCTTCCACAAAAACGTTCCGGCCTTGTCCGTCGATGCCACCAGCGCCCGCAATCGCGCCGGCAGGTCCTCAATCAACTTCGCCTGCTCCACGCTGGCCAGCTTCGGCTTCGCCGCCGGAGCGTATTCATAGGTCTGCAGGTTCAGCGCATGGATCTCCTTCGCCGGCCCCACCCGCTTGTAGAAACCCTGACCGGTCTTGTCCCCCAGCCAGTTGCGCTTCATCAGCTCTTCCATCACCGGGTGGGCCAAAAATCGCTCCCGCCACGGATCGTTCGGCACCATGTTGTAAAGGTTGCCGCCCACGTGCGCCCAGATGTCCACGCCGACAATATCAATCAGCCGGAACGACGCGCTGTTCGGCAAGCCGATCAGCGAACCCGTCAGCGCATCCACCTCTTCCACCGTGAACCCGTCTTCCAACGCATACTGGAACGTCGTCGAACCCCACATCGACCCGATCCGGTTGGCGATAAAGTTCGGCGTGTCCTTACACGGCACCACACCCTTGCCCAGCCGCCGGTCCAGGAATTCGCCGACCGACGCCAGTAGCGCCGGATCCGTCGCCGGCCCCGGAATCAACTCACACAGGTGCAGATAACGCGGAGGATTAAAGAAATGCGTGCCCAGAAAGTTCTTCCGGAACTCGTCGGAAAACCCTTCCGCAATCAACGCCAGCGGAATGCCGCTCGTGTTCGTCGATACAATCGACCCCGGCCGCCGCAACTCCGCCACGCGCGTCCACAGCGCCCGCTTCACGTCCAGTTTCTCGGTGACGGCCTCGATAATCCAGTCGCACTCGGCCACTTTTTCCAGATCGTCGTCGAAGTTGCACGGCGTCACCAGCGCCGGCCCCCGGTCGGTAAAAAACCCTCCCGGCCGGCCCTTGTACGCCGCCTCCAGTCCCTTCTTCGCCGCGGCGTTGCGGTCCGTAACGCCTGGCACCTGAATGTCGAAGAGCAACGCGGAAATCCCCGCATTCGCAAAATGCGCGGCGATTCGTGACCCCATGGTGCCCGCGCCCAGCACCGCAACCCGGCGGATAGAAATCATTCCAAATCGAGTGTAACAAGCCAACACGGCGAGTGCCGGGAGTATGATGATCGGTGCCATGATCGCCCGCCTCCTCTTCGCGCTCTCCCTCGCCGCCCACGCCGAATCCATCGCCGTCAGCGGACTCAAGCAGCCCGTCGAAATCCTCATCGATAAATGGGGCGTGCCGCACATCTTCGCCAAGTCCCAGCCCGACGCCTTCTTCGCCCAGGGCTTCAACGTCGCCCGCGATCGCCTCTTCCAGATCGACCTCTGGCGCCGCCGCGGCCTCGGCCGCATGGCCGAAGCCATGGGTCCTAAATATGTTGACCAGGATCGCGCCGCCCGCCTCTTCCTCTATCGCGACTCCATGGACAAGGAGTGGGCCGCCTATGGCCCCGAAACCCGGCCCATGGCCGAGTCCTTCGTCGCCGGCATCAACGCCTACCTCTCCTGGCTCGCCGCCCACCCCGACCAACTCCCCATCGAATTCAAGACTGTCGGCTACCAGCCCGAACCCTGGCAACCCGCCGACGTCCTCCGCATCCGCAGCCACGGCCTTACCCGCAACGCCTCCAGCGAAGTGGCCCGCGCGAAGACCATGTGCGCCGCCGGCGTTGAACACGACGAAGCCCGCAGCGGCCTCCAGCCACCCTGGAAAGTCCAGGTCCCCCAGGGCCTCGACCCCTGCCTCCCAGCCGGCGTGCTGAAGGTCTTTACGCTCGCCCAGCAGGCCGTCCCCTTCACCCCGCCCAATAACGACTCCGCCGATGACGGCAGCAACAACTGGGTCATCGCCCCCTCCCGCTCCGCCACCGGCCGCCCCATCCTCGCCGGTGACCCCCACCGCGCCTACTCCACTCCCAGCCTTCGCTACATCGCCCACCTCTCCGCCCCCGGCCTCGATATCATCGGCGCCGGCGAACCCGCCCAACCCGGCGTCTCCATGGGCCACAACGGCACCATCGCCTTCGGCCTCACCATCTTCCCCATCGACCAGGAAGACCTCTACGTCTACGAACTCAATCCCGCCAACCCCCGCCAGTACCGCTACAAAGGCGGCTGGGAATCCATGCGCGTCGAAACGGAGTCCATCGCCGTCAAAGGCGCCGCCCCTGTCGCCGCCGAACTCGAGTTCACCCGCCACGGCCCCGTCATCTACCGCGACGCCGCCAAGAACCGCGCCTACGCCATTCGCAGTTGCTGGGCCCAGCCCGGCATGGCCGCCTACGCCGGCAGCTTTGCCTACATGCGCGCCCGGAACTTCCAGGAGTTCCAGCGCGGACGCTTCCGCGGCGGCGCCCCTACCGTCAACATGGTCTACGCCGACACCAAGGGCAACATCGCCTGGAGCCCCGGCGGCCTTACCCCCGTTCGCCCCAATTGGGATGGCCTCCTCCCCGTCCCCGGCGACGGCCGCTATGAGTGGGCCGGCTTCCTCCGCCCCGATCAGTTCCCCTCTGCTTATAATCCGCCCGCCGGCTACTTCTCGACATCGAACCAGATGAACATGCCCGACGGCTATCCCTATAAGGAGCGCAAACTCGGTTTCGAGTGGACCAACGACTCCCGCCACCGCCGCATCGACGAAGTCCTCCGCGCCCTCCCGAAAGTATCCCTCCAGGACTCCAGGAAACTCCAAACCGACCTCACCTCCGTCGCCGCCCGCCGCATGGTCGCCCTCTTGAAACCACTCCCCGGCGACGGCCCTGCCCTCAGCCTCCTCCGCGACTGGGACGCCGTCGAACACGTCAACTCCCAGGAAGCCGCCCTCTTCGAGATCTGGTGGAAACGCCACCTCGGCCCCGCCTTCCTCCGCGCCGCCCTTCCCCCAACCGCCGCCGCGGCTATCGATAACCCCGATGCCGCCGTCCTCATTGATACGCTCGAGGGCAAATCGACCCGTTTCCGCGTCGATGCCAAAGCCCTCCTCGCCGCCACCCTCCCGCCCGCCTATGACGAATGGCGGAAACTCGGCTCCCCGGTCTGGGGAAAGCTTCACCAATCCCTGCCCGGCCACCCTCTCCGCAACTTCGTCACCGGCGACCTCCGCGCCAAACTCCAACCCGGCCCCTTCCCCGCCCCCGGCGGTCCCTACTCCCCCAGCCAGTCCATGTACACCGGCAATAGCTTCCAACTCACCAACGGCCCCTCCTTCCGCATGGTGCTCGACGTCGGCAATTGGGACGAATCCCGCGCCGTCAATTACCCCGGCCAGTCCGGCAACCCCTCCGACCCCCACTACAAGGACTTGACAGACCTCTGGCAACGGGGCGAATATTTTCCCTTGCTGTACTCCCGCTCCGCCATTGAAAAGGCGACGGAGCGCCGCATTCGCTTGGAACCGAGGTAAGGGAATGGACGAAGGAATCCGGTTGGTGGTCCGCGCGGCAGAGTTCGCCGCCCGCGCCCACGCACGCCACCGCCGCAAAGACGTCGACGAAACGCCCTACATCAACCACCTCGCCCACGTCGCCCGCCTCCTCTCCGACGCCGGTTGCGATGCCAACCTCATCGCCGCCGGCTTCCTCCACGACACCATTGAAGATGTCCACGTCACCTACGAGGCCATCGAACAGGACTTCGGCCCCGACATCGCCGGCCTCGTCCTCGCCGTCACCGACGACAAAACCAAGAAGTGGCGCCAGCGTAAACAGGCCCAGATCGACGAGGCCCCCCACGCCACTCCACGCGTTGCCGCCCTCAAACTCGCCGACAAGATCAGCAACCTCTATTCCATCCGCGACACCCCGCCGCACGGCTGGGACGCCGCCGAGATCGCCAACTATATCGAATGGGCACACCGCGTCGTCTCCGGACTCCGCGATCCTAATCCCACCCTCTTCGCCGCCTACCAGGCCATCCGCGCCGACCTTCTCGCCCGCATGACCTGACCCGCCCCGGCTGTTTTGGCGGAAGCCAGTGGGAGTCGAACCCACCGTGACGCATACGCACCACACGCTGGTTTTGAAGACCAGGCCCAGCACCGGCCAAGATTGGCTTCCGTACTCGAGTTTATCAGCCGCCGCACAGCCGTACCGGAAACGCCGCCAACTCCTCCAGAAATCCCTCTCCAGCCGCCCGCAACTCCTCCCGCGCAATCGTCATCCGAATCACCGCCCCCGCCCCGCCCGGCGGCCGGCACTCCGCCGCCAGCCGGATACAAAGCGCCACGCTCCCATCCGGCCCCGCCGCCGCTTCCATCGTCAGATTCGGCTCCGTAAACCGGATGTCCTCTACGGGCGCCGCCAGCCACTCCCCCAACTCACGCGCCTCGGTCGTTAACAGGAAGGGATCGGTGCACGCAAACCCGTCCACCCGCAGGTACATCACCAGCCAGTTGGCGTCCCACTCGTTCCGCTGCTCCCCCGGAAACTGGTACGCGACGGGCCGCAATTCGAACTCTCTGCCCCCGCCGCGCAGGATCATCCTGCCAGCCCCAGGCTCTCCGCCCGCTCCGTCATCGCCGCGATGCAAAAGGTGATGTGCTCATCCAGGTCCAGCCCCATCTCCGCCGCGCCGTTGATCACATCGTCCCGGTTCACCGCCCGCGCAAAGGCCTTGTCTTTCAACTTCTTCCGCACCGACTTCACTTCCACCTCGGCAATCCGCCGCCCCGGCTTCACATAGGCGCACGCTGTCAAAAAGCCAGCCAGCTCATCGCACGCAAACAGTGACTTCTCCAACAAACTCTCCCGCGGCACCCCGCTATAGTTGGCGTGGGACAGAATCGCCCGCCGGATCTCTGCGGAGACGCCCCGTTCGGCGAGGATCGCCTCTCCCTTCATCGGATGATCCGGTGCCTGCGGATGGATCTCCCAGTCGAAGTCGTGCAGTAGTGCGGTCACCGCCCACTTCTCCTCGTCCTCGCCATACTTGCGTGCGTAGGCCGCCATACAGGCCTCCACCGCCAGCATATGCTTCCGCAGTCCCTCGGACTGCACAAACTCACAAACTGTCTGCCAAGCTTTTTCTCGATCCATCCCTTTGTTTGTACCGGATTGAGAGGAATTATGCTATCCTGATTGAAGTCGATCACGTGGGCCTGTGGCGCAGTTGGGAGCGCGCTTCCATGGCATGGAAGAGGTCAAGGGTTCGAATCCCTTCAGGTCCACCAATTTACTCTTTGACCACCTCGACTCGCCGGTTTTTCCCCCGGCCCTCTTCAGAATCGTTCGTCGCCACCGGCCGCGCAGCTCCATATCCGCTCGCCGTCAATCGCGCCGCGTCCACGCCGTTCTCCCCCAGCCACCGGACTACCGATTCCGCCCGCTGCAGGGCCAATTTTTCATTTCCCGCCGCCGTTCCCGTGGCGTCCGTGTGCCCCTCCACGCGGAATCGCACCCCGGGAGTTCTCCCCAGCAACTCCGCCACCTGTCGCAAAACACGCGCGCTCTCCCCCCTAATCTCCGCCGACCCCGTCGCAAACTCGATCCCGTAGATCCTCGCCCGTCCCTCCTTCTCCAAATCCTCCGCCCATCCAATCAATAACTCCCATTCCAACGCCTTCTCCACCACCGTCGAAACCGCATACCGCGAATCGCTCGTCGTCCGCACCGTCAGCCACGTCCCGCACCACCTGCAGGCCCGACACTCCCGCCCGCCAAAAGTACCCCGCCGCCTCGGTCTCCTCCCTCCACGCTCCGCCTACCGTCCACCCTGTCCTTCACTCCCTTCAGAACGTCCGCGGCATCAAACGGCTTCCGCTCACACGTCTCAATCAGACATCCCTTCAGCCGCGCCAGAATAAACAGGGTCAGCAATCCCTTCTTCTTCATATCCCGATTCGCGCGTTCCCGCCCTCCAATTAGTTCGCGAAAATTTCTGTTCCGCCCCGCACCGCCGGTTGTCTCACTCTTCGTCGGCAATTTGATTTTGAGGGCAACACGATGAAATACGGATTTCGCAAATGGGTAATCACCGCCGTCCTGGCCGGCGGCGCGGCTGTAGCTGGTGACTTTGACGAGGTGAGGCTCCAGACGCGCCTCGCCGGCGGACCACTCGGCGGCCTCCTCGCCTCCGGTTCGGCTGATTTCCGTCTCCGCCCCTCCCGCGGTGACAAAAGTTTCAGCGTCGAAGTCGAGGACCTCAACCTCCCCGCCGGCACCACCCTGCAGGTCTGGGTCAATAACGAACCCGTCGGCCGCCTTGTCGTCTCTGGCCCCCCGGCCCGCGGCGGCGAGATCGAACTCGTCTCCCGCGACGGTGCCACCGTCCCCAAACTCGAGGCCGGCGACATCGTCAGCATTCGCAACAACGCCGGAACTCTCCTGAGCGGCGTCATGCAGCGCCGCCCTCTCGACGACTCCCCCATCACCGCCACTCCCACCGCCGCCGTCGTCGTCCCAGCCGCCGTTCCCGACGATAAAAAGGTTCTCCGCACCCCCCTCACCGGTGGCGGCCTCGCCGGCGTCCGCCCCTCCGGCGAAGTCGAATTCCGCGACGACCGCCTCACCGGCAGTTCCCGCCTCTTCGTCGAAGTCAACGACGTGAACCTCCGTGAAGGTACCGAAGTCGAAGTCGAAATCAACGGCCGGCGCATGGGTCGCATCCGCCTTCAGGGCGGCCGCCGCGGCGGCGAACTCGAACTCGACAGCCGCAACGGCGAACGCATCGACCGGCCCCGCTCCGGCGACCTCGTCCGCGTGATCGGCCCCGCCGGCCCCATCCTCACCGGCGCCCTACAGGAACGTAGCTTCGGCGACGACCGCCGCTCCGACGATTCTTCCACTTCTTCCACCTCCACCGGCAACTCCTCCTCCACGGAGTCGCGGGTGCAGTCGCCCCTGGCGGGCGGAGCCATCGGAGGGGTCCGCCCGTCCGGCGCCATTGATTTCCGCGTCCGCCAGGGCGGCGACCAGAAGCTGAACGTCGAAGTCGAGCACCTCAACCTCCCGGCCGGAACGGTTCTCAATGTCTATGTCGGCGACGCCGTCGTCGGCCGCATCACCGTCGGCCCGCCTCCGATGCGCGGCGGCGAACTAGAAATCAGCACCCGTGACGGCGGCACCGTCCCCGCCATCGCCGCCGGAGCCGTTGTCAGTGTTCGCAACGCCGCCGGAGGCGTGCTCCTTACCGGCGTCGTCCAAGCGAAGTCATTCACCGAAGTGCCCCCGGTCCCCGGCACCACCCCCACGACCACTACCGACGATCCCAAGGGCCCCAACAGCGGTAGCGGCAACTCCAACTCCGGCTCCGGCAACAGCAACAGCGGTCACTCCAACTCTGGTTCCGGCAACTCGGGCTCGGGCAGCGGGAATTCGGGCTCCGGCAGCAGCAACAGCGGCAGCGGCAACTCCAACTCCGGTTCCGGCAACAGCAACAACGGCAGCAGCAACTCCAACTCCGGCTCCGGTAACTCTGGCTCGGGCAGCAGCAACTCCGGCTCCGGCAGCAGCAACAGCGGCAGCGGCAACTCCAACTCCGGTTCCGGCAACTCGGGCTCGGGCAGCGGGAACTCGGGTTCCGGCAACAGCAACAACGGCAGTGGCAACTCCAACACCGGTTCCGGTAACTCCGGCTCCGGCAGCAGCAACTCGGGCTCCGGCAGCAGCAACAGCGGCAGCGGCAACTCCAACTCCGGTTCCGGCAACTCGGGCTCGGGCAGCGGGAATTCGGGCTCCGGCAGCAGCAACAGCGGCAGCGGCAACTCCAACTCCGGTTCCGGCAACTCGGGCTCGGGCAGCGGGAACAGCGGCAGCGGCTCCGGTAACTCTGGATCCGGGAAAAAGTAGCCTCCTCAGACCACGCGGGCGCACCCTGGCCGGGCGCGCCCGCGTAAAGTAGTAGAAACCCCATGGCCCCCGTCCTGCTCTCCCTTGGCGAAATCCTCTGGGATCAATACCCCAACTGCCGCCTCCTCGGCGGCGCCCCCTTCAACCTCGCCGCTCACGCCGCCCGCCTCGGCTTTGAATCCTACTTCCTCAGCGCCCTCGGCGATGACCAACCCGGCCGCGAAGCCCGCATCCGCGCCGAAGAGCTCGGCGTGAACATGATCTACACCCGCACCCACCCCCGCTGGCCCACCGGCATCGTCGACGTCACGCTCGACGCCGCCGGACACCCCTCCTACCACCTCCGCCGCCCCTCTGCCTGGGAAGAACCCGAAATCACCCCTTGCCAGGCCGATGCCCTCCGCGCCCTCCGCCCCGCCTGGCTCGTCTGCGGCACTCTCCAGCAAACCTGCCCCATGGCCCGCGCCGCCCGCCTCGCGCTCCCCGGCATCCCCCTCTTCTACGACGTCAACCTACGCCCCGGTTTCGAAGACCCGCAAACCGTCGACGAACTCCTCCGCCAGGCCACCGTCGTCAAGTGCAACGACGCCGAACTCGCCTGGCTCTCCCGGGAACTCTCCCTCGACGGCGACCCCGCTCAGGCTCTCCTCCGCCGCTACCCGCTCACCGCCCTCTGCATCACCCTCGGTCCCGACGGCTGCGAACTCCACGCCAACGGCGAAACCGTCCGTGAACGCCCCCCCGCCGTCGCCGCCATCGACACCGTCGGCGCCGGGGACTCCTTCTCCGCCGCGCTCCTCTACGGCCTCACCCAACAGTGGCCGCTCGACCACTCCGCCCGCTTCGCCAACGCACTCGGCTCCATTGTCGCCTCCCGCCGCGGCGCCATCCCCGATTGGACTCGCGAAGAACTCTATACCGCCGCCAATTTGCAGTAATCCGGCCGTTCCGACGCCGTCTCGTGCCGGTACGCCTGCACGATTCCTCCGTTCAACACCAGAAAAGCCCCGGGCATTTGAAATCCGTCCCCAGCCAGCGGCCCCACTCCGTGCCCGTCGGCCAGCACCGCCCGCGCACCCCGCACCCAAACCCGGAACCCAAACAACTCCCGCCACCCGCCGCGCCGTAGTTCAAACCGCCGGTACAATCCTCGCCCCGGATCCGAAAATCGTGCCACATCCTCCAGCCCATACCGCCCGAAAAACGCCTCCGCCTCGGCGTCCGGGCTCATGTGCACCAGGGCAATCTTCACCCCCGCCCCCTCGATCCTCGAACGCTGCACCCGCAGGTCCGCCAGTGCCTCCCGGCAGAAGGTGCAGCCGAAATGCCGCAGAAAAACCAGTAGTACCGGCTGATCTTTCGACAATACGTCGATCGACCGCCCCTGCTGATCCCGCACGTCCGCCGACGCACTCCCCGGATCGGCCAGATACGCCTTCCACGCCCCTCGCAGGATCAGGAAGAACGGTACCCACCAGATCAGGTCATTAAAGACGTTCACGATCCCGAACTGCCACGGCATCCGCCCCGCCAGCGCCGCCTGCACAAACCCGATCGGCCCGAATACCTTGCCCAGAAACCCCACCAGCACCACCGGCCAATGACGGTAGGGATCCATAGCCGCCGCCGCATACCCCACCCCGTAGACGCCGACGATCATGGCAATGCACTGCCACAACTCCGGGTAGTTCGGCCGCGCCATCCCCGCCCAGTCAAACAGCACGTTCGGAAACAGCCCGAACACCAACCCCCACGCAATGTTATAAACGCCCGCCGCCAGTAACCACCGTTTCATCCAGTTCGGAGCCATATGCTTCCTTCTTGTGATGCCAGCCACAACCAACCGGAGGCAGGAGTTCCCGCCGGAAACGCCAGATTGGTGGGCCCTGTAGGATTTGAACCTACAACCAACGGATTATGAGTCCGCTGCTCTAACCGTTGAGCTAAGGGCCCGCCTCTTTCCACTCTACTAGAACCGGGACGGCCACAGCCAACCTGGTTATTGGAACGAGATCGTCACCACATTGGACGCCACTCCGCCCACCGTCACCACAATCGGCTGGTCCCGCTTCCCTGCCAGCCCGGCGGGCAACGGCCCGGCGTTAATCTGGTCCATCCCCGGAAACTCGGTCAGCGCCGCCACCACCGTCACCGGTACGGCCACTCCGCCGATCTCCACCCCCACCTCCCCAGCCGCTCCCAACCCCGTGCCAAAAAGCGAGAGGTACACCTCCCCATTCACCGGCACCGGACTGGCTCCATACCGCCCCGTCCCCGGGTCAACCGCATAGGCCGGCATGGCCACCCCATTCACCGTCGCAATCACCGCGCCCACTCCCTCTCCGTGCCCGTTGGCCGCAAACAGCCCCGGCGACACCGCGTCCATCCGGAAGTCCCGTTCCGCCGTCACCCCTCCCGACCCTGTCACCTGTAGCCGCGCCGGCCCCACCGCCGAACGCCGCGGCACCTCGAACAACACCACCTCGTCCCCCGTCCCGCTTACCCGTCCCGCCAGCGCTTGTCCGCTCGCATCCGTCACGGTCACCGTGATCGGCAACTCCAGTCCCGCCACTCTCGCCCCCGCCAATACCCCCGGCGCCAATACCCCTCTTCTTGCGCTCGCCCCGTTCCACAACTCCAGCCCTAATCCTCCGAGCCGCGTGCCAGCCAGCTGGACCTCGTCCACCGCAATCCGCTGCGCCCGAAATGTGTACCCGCCGGCCTCCCCCGCCCCCAGGTTCAAGTTCCAGACGATCTCCTTCTCCGGCGTTACCTCCACCACACGGTTGGCGTTAGAGAGGCAAAGCAGCGTGTTTCCGTTCCGCAACCGCTGCGCGCTTCCCGCCGTCGCCGTCAGGAACCCCGCCCCCGCTGTCGCGCCAAACGTCCAGAGCGGCCCCTCCGGCCCGTACCTGCCATCGGCTCCCATCGCGTACCGTCCCCCGCCATCCACCGGTGGTACGATCTCGTCTGCCGACGAATACCCGCGACCCACGCCGTTGTTGAGAACCAGAATATGCTCGGCGCCGGGCAACCCTTCCGCGATCCAGTGCGCGTCGTGCTGATTGAAAAGTCTCTGGTCGGCCGCCGTTCCCGCCCCGTACGCCTGCGGGTTGCCCCAACGGTAAAGAATGTCTCCAGCCGGGCCGGCCGCCTCCGCCGCCGTCGTCCCGTGGTCGATAATCCAGATCTCACTCCACGGCCGCGAACTCAGCAGAATCTGGTTCCGCTTCGGGTGATAGGACACCGAGTTCAAGTGCAGCCAGTCCGGATTCCCCGCCGGATCGGCGGTACTCCCCGTGAAGTTGATATCGATCCGCCCCGGTCCTTTTCCCAGGTGGTCCCACACATGCCATTCCCAGACGATACTCCCTCCCTCCGGCGGCTCCGGACGCACCTCGAAGATTGCCTCGGACCAGATCCCATCCGGTGATGTCTTCCCCGCCTCCCGTCCCGCCACCCGCGCCTCTTCGGCGGACTTCCACTCCCAGGCCAGAATCAGTACATTCCCGTTCGGCAAGGCCGTCACGTCGTGGTGCTGCATGTACCGCTCACTGTCGGGGAGGACATAGGACCACTCCAGCTTCCCGTCCCACGTCCATCTCTCCACCTTGCCGCCAACGCCGCGCCCGGCGAAAAACCGGGCGCTGTAACTCGTCGTACTTCGCAGGATCGCGCCGTCCGGCAGTATCTTCACGGCCAGCCCGGAAGGCCCGCTCCCCGGCCAGGAGTGGGCAATCGCCCCGTCGTTCCCCACCAAATATGAGGACTCCGACGCCGTAGGAGCATAGAATACGTAGCCCGAAGACACACGATGAGGACTCTGCCCGGTGACCACTTGTGTATAGGTCGGGACAACGGTGAGTCCGGCTAAAAGGAATAACCGGAGACGGTGCATAGGATATGAATCAAACACCGCCACCCGGCTTCCCGTTACGAAAATATAATATCGTTTCCGGAAAAGTTACCTCGTTAACTTGTCTTCCGAGTGATTACCACATGTGGTAAAAACCGTCCCGCTCCACCACCTCCACCGGGATGCCGAACAGTTCTCCCAGCTTCTCGCCGGTCAGCATCTCCCGCTTCGGTCCATCCTGGAACACCCGTCCGTTCTTCATGCAGATTACCCGGTCGATCTCCGGGATGATGTCCGGCAAATGGTGCGTCACCAGAATCACCGCCACTCCGCTCTGCGCCAGTTTCCGCGAGGCGTCCCGCAACTCCCCCATCGCCCGGATGTCCAGGCTGTTGGACGGCTCGTCCAGGATCAACGCCTTGGGCGAATGGGCCAACGCCCGGGCGATCACCGCCCGCCGCGCCTCTCCCGAGCTCAACTCCGTCATCAGCCTTTCCCGCAAATGGCGGATCTCCAGGTAGTCCAGCAACTCCTCGGCCCGCGCCTCCATCTCCGGCGTTACCGGATGGTAGGGCCAGATACCCACGCTCGAATGGAACCCGGAAAGGATCGTTTCAAAGACCGAATACGGTTGCGTACACAGCTGCACCAGGTCGTTGGTGACGATTCCCATCCAGCTCCGCAACTCCCAGACATTCCAGATCTGCTGCCCCAAAATGCGCATTTCACAGCGCGGCGGAGGCCAGCGGGTGTACAGTTCCCGGGTGATCGTTTTGATCAGCGTCGACTTGCCGGAGCCGTTCGGGCCGACGATGGCGACATTCTCGCCCATGCTAATCGATAAGCTGACGTTATCCAGCGCCACCTGCTCATCGCGGTAGACACTGACGTTTTTCCAAATGATGAATTCTTGGTTAGACGAAATCATGAAGCAAAAGGTTTCGTACAATTAAAGCATCAAGCCGCTTAGGCTTCAGGAGAAAGAAAGAACATGAACCAAGTGCGTAAGTTCGGAGCCTTGCTGCTCCTCTGCGCCCTCGGCCTTCTGGGACAGTCGGACAACGCCAGCATCTCTGGCGTTGTTAAGGATCCCAGCGGAGCCGTGGTCAGCAACGCGAAGGTCTCCCTTCGCAATGAAGACACGTCATTCGAACGCCAGACGACCACCAACGATACTGGCTTCTATACCGTCACCAACATCCCTCCCGGCTACTACACGGTAACCGTGGAAGCCACCGGGTTTAAGAAGTCCTCCCGTAGCCGTAACAAGCTCGACGCCGGCCTTCCTCTGGCCGTGAATCTGGAACTCTCCGTCGGTCAGATGACCGAGAGTGTCACGGTCGAAGCCAACATCGCGCAGTTGAACACCGAATCGGCCGCCGTCGGTAAAACCGTCGAGCAACAGCAGATTCAGAACCTCGCGCTCAATGGCCGCAACCCGCTCTTCCTGGCGATGTTGAAGCCCGGCGTTCGCCGCGGCTCGCCGATGACGGGTTTCAGCTATGGTCTCGATTCCGGTGGCTTCACCATCAACGGTGGCCGTTCCCAGGATTCGCTGATCACCTTTGACGGCGCTGTCGGCGTTCGTACCCGCGCCAACGGCACCTCCGTCGGCACCGCCGACGCCGATACCGTTCAGGAAGTCCAGGTTCTCACCGCCAACTACTCGGCCGAATACGGCCGCTCCGGCACCGGTCAGATCCGTATCGTCACCCGCTCGGGCGGCAAGGATTTCCACGGTTCGTTCTACGAATATCTCCGCAACAACGCGCTCGACGCCAATAGCTGGAACAACAATGTTATTGGCAATGCCCGCCCGGCCCTGCGCTTCAACCAGTTCGGCTTCAACGTCAGCGGCCCGGTCACCATCCCCGGCAAGTTCAACAAGAACCGCGAAAAGCTGTTCTTCCTCTTCGCCCAGGAATATGTGCGCCGCCGCTTCGTGGACTCCACCACCCAGCGCGTTCCCACCGCATTGATGCGTACCGGCAACTTCAGCGAACTGAGCTCTGCGAACATCTTCTATAGCGCTCCCCGCACCATCAACGATCCGCAGAACAACAACGCCCCGTTCGCCAACAACATCATCCCGGCTTCCCGGTTGAGCGCTAACGGTATCGCCTTCCTGCGTACCTATCCGCAGCCCAACGGCACCTTCGGCAACAACAACTTCTTCCAGCAGCGCGGCGGCTGGCAGAATCAGCGCAAGGACACCTATTCCATCGATTACAACCCGACCCAGAACCAGGTGTTCCGTTTCCGCGGCAGCAACTACTCCTACACCGCCCTCGACACCTTCCGCGGCGGTTTTGACTACGCCATTACTGACTGGTCGCGTCCGAACAAGACCGGCAGCCTGGCCCACACCTGGACCCTCGGCCCCACGATGATCAATGAGTTCCTCGTCTCGGCCTCCAACGACGTCGTCAAGATCGGGATCGACCGTACCGGCGAGCGCTACCTCCGTAGCCGTTCCGGAATCAACTATCCCTATATCTTCCCCGAACGCAAGGAGATCTTCGACAAGGTTCCCACCATCGTTATCCCCAACGTCGGCGGTATTGACGGCGGCCCCTATCCGGCCAGCTCGGCGGGCCCGATCTACAACATCTCGAACAACTTCACCAAGATCGCCGGCAACCACACCTTCAAAATGGGTGGTCTGTGGGAGCGCTCCGGGCAGAACGACTTCGACCAGATCAACGTCTCCGGCGTCCCCGGCGGCACCAACAACCAGAACGGCCGTTTTGAATTTAACGACGTCCGCCCTGGCGGCGCCCCCGGCACCGGGACCGGTCTGACCAACGCCGCGCTCGGCCTCTTCTCGGCTTACGCCGAAATCGGCCCCCGCGCCTACACCCCCTACCGCAGCCACATGTTCGAATACTTCGCTCAGGACTCCTGGCGTGTGAACCAGAAGTTGAAGTTCGAACTCGGCTTCCGCGGAACCTGGATGAATGGCTATGCCAAATCCCTGTGGGGCAACATCGCCCTGTTCCGGCCCGACAAGTACAACCCGTCGCAGGCCGCCGTACTTGACCGCACCACCGGTAACGTCCTTTCCGGCAACCGCTTCAACGGCGTTATCATTCCTGGCTCGTCGTTCCCCGACGCCGGCAAGGGACGCGTCGCCGCGATCGATAGCGGCCAGTTCAATAACCTGCTCGACGGTGGCAGCCCCTATGCCGCGTCCAGCCAGCACAACATCGTTCCCCGCCTCGGCATGGCCTACTCGGTCTCCGATAAGGACGTCGTCCGCATGGGCTTCGGCGGCTTCATCTCCCGCCCTGGCGTCTATGACAGCGTCTTCCTCGGCGGCAACCCGCCGTGGCAGCCGATGGTCTCCATCACCAACGGCGTCGCCGACAACCCGGGTTCCGGCGGCCAGGTTTCGTTCCCGCAGTTCTTCATGACCATTGACCCGGTCTACAAGATTCCGCGCGGCTACAACTGGAACGCCACCTACCAGCGCCAGATCAACTCGTCGACCGTCGCCGAAATCGGCTACATCGGCACCGTTGGTAACTACCTCTCGCGCGAACGCGACTTGAACCAACTCCCCACCGGGACCACGTTCCAGGCCGCCAACGCCGGCGCCAACGTCAACTTCCTCCGCCCCTACAAAGGCTTCGCCAACATCCCGATGCTCGAACACTCCGGCCGCTCCACCTACCACGGCCTGCAGTTCGAGTTGAACCGCCGCTTCGCCAAGGGCTTGAGCTATGGTCTGGCTTACACCTATTCCAAGACCATGGACAACAACTCCGGTCCTCGCGACGGCTTCATCGACGCCTACAACCAGTCGTTGAACTGGGGCAAGTCCGGCAACGACGTGCGGCACATCTCGATCAACAATGTGATCTGGGAAATGCCGTTCTTCAACAGCTCCTCCAACAAGCTGGCCAAGACCCTGATGGGCGGCTGGCAGGTTTCCGGCACCGTGCAGTTCCAGACCGGCGCGCCGATCACCATCGGCAACGGCGACGACTACCTCGGTATCGGCTCCACCAACGGCAAGCCCTGGAACCTGAACGGCGAGCCGAACCGGCCCCAGCAGTTTGCCAACCGCACCGCGGCCGGCAACTTCACCGGCGTCACCACCCAGTGGTTTGAAACCACCGTTGGCGGTAGCGCCTGGGCCACCCGCCCGGCCAACGGCCAGCTCCCCAACCAGAACCGGAACTCCATCTCCTTCAACAACGTTGGATTCCAGAACTGGAACGGCGCTGCGTTCAAGAGCTTCAACATCACGGAACGGCAGTTCGTGCAGTTCCGCGCGGAGTTCTTTAACCTGCCCAACCACCCCAACTGGGGCGGTGTCGACACCAACCCGACCTCGGCCACTTTCGGCAAGGTCACCGGCAAGAGCAGCGAACGCAACATCCAGCTGAGCCTGCGCTACAGCTTCTAACCAGAAGCCCGAACGAAACCACGGCGGCCGCCCTCGCAAGGGGCGGCCGCCGTGTTACTTGCGGCTGAGAAAAGCGAGAGTCTCCTCGCTCACTTCCTCCGGCCGCAGCGTCCCTTCCGCCAGAGCCTCCGTCAGGTGGTGGCTAAGTGCGCCCACGTGATGGGTGTTGAAGCTCAGCCACAGCTGCCGCGGCGGGCCTTCATGAAACCGGTGAATAAGCGAGCCCAGTTCAAAGGCATCGATCTCCCCGGACCGCCACCGGGCGAACTCGGCGTCCAGTTTGCGCAACTCCGCCGCCAGCAGCCGTTCGTGCACCACAGCCCCTAATTGCCGGATTTCCCGCTTCATCGCCTTCGGCAGATCGTGCGTCATTCTCTCAGGATAGCCACCCTAGTTACCGAAGTAGGTCCCGGCGAGGGGCGCATTCTCCCGGCGCCGGATCACCCGGACGTTCCCACCGGCGAATGGCTCGCCGCCGGGGGCCGCCGCGGTCCGGCCGATCACCACCTGCCGCGGCGCCATCGCCGCGGCGACTCCGGGCAGATCGTAGTGCTTCAGAACATCCGGCACCACTACGTCGAACACTTGCCGCTGGATCGGGGTGGTCCCGATGGTCCGGAAGGGGGGCGGCGGATCCTCCAGCACCAGCCGGGCCAGCCGCTTGTCCAGTAGTGCCGCCTGGAGCATCGCCGCGCCGGGGTTCCCCCGGGCAAATCCCGTTACCCCAGCCTCCGGGAGAAGGTTCCGCGAGGCCAGCACATCCAGCCCGGCCGTCAGGTCCGCCATGCGCAGACCGGTGATGGTCCGGCCCACCATGAGAGCCAGCCAGATTGCCTTATCCTGCGGGAACCACTCGGCCGAGTAGCTTCCCTTCCGGTCGGCCGTCTCGCCGATTCCGGCCGCGTCGACGGCCAGCACCGTATACCCAGCCGCGGCGAGCGCCTTTGCCGCAGCCGCGCTCTTCCCGGAGGCATCGGCCACCAGCACCGTCCCACGGGACTGCCGCGGCTGGTAGAGCACCGCAGGCACTTTGCGCCCGGCCTCCGGCTCATAGGTCAGCCGCTCCGCGCGTACCCCCTCCTCCTCGGCCATTCCTAGCGACGTCACCGTCAGATTCCCCGCCGGCGCCACGTACTGAGTCAGCCGCCGCACAGCCGCCGGAAGGTCGGTCGCCTCCTGCCGCAGCGCGGCCAGCCGGCGCATATTCATCGTGCTCGCCGTCTCCCCGCCCAGCGAGGTCGACACCTGCCCCGTAGGAGTCGCGTTCAGATCCTCCTCCAGTTCCACCGGGAAAGAGGGCTCCGGTGCCGGGCCCGGGGTGTTCTGCAGCCACTTCCGCATCCATGCATAGACCGCTCCGCGCGTATCCGCCCGCATTCCGTGCCCGCCGGGCGCGGTGAACCAGGCGATCTTGTCCTCCGCCCCGAACCGGTTGTAGATTCCCTTGGCCTCTTCATAGGTGCGGCGCGCGCCGCTGAGCGGAAAGAAGTCCTCGGTCGTGGAGCAGATCAGGTACGGCTTGGGCGCCATGGCAATGAGAAAGTCGCCGTGGTCAAAGCCGTCGCGCAACTGGCCGGGGAACTGCTGTTCGGCGTCCTGCGGGCCGGTACCCGGTAACTGATCCTCCCAGGAGGTGATGTAGCAGGAAGGGGCCGCCGCCTTCACCCGGTCGTCGAGCGCGGCAATGTAGGCGGTCAGCGTCCCCCCACCGGAACAGCCGCTTACGCCCAGTCGCGCGCCATCCACTTCCGGCCGTGCCTGCAGCAGGTCCAGCGCGCGCATGCCGTCCCAGATCATCTGCCGCGCGACGCTCTCGCCCCCGAGCAGCGCCTGCACGCCCACCATCTGGTGTTCCACGGTGGTGCCGCCGACCTTGGAATCGCCGAGGTCGCGGTCAAAGAAGATTCGCCGTTCGCCCTGGCCGAGCGGGTCGTAGGTCAGCACGACGAAGCCGTATTTCACCAGCCCGATCGACAGGCTCTGGTAGAGCTCGCGCGCCTTGGCGGTGAGGCTGTGGCCGGTTGGCTGCAGCACGGCCGGATAGGGCCCTCGCCCTGTCTTCGGAATGTAGAGATTGGCGGTGACGAAGAACCGCGGCTGGCTCTCGAAGACCAGCTTCTCCACCCGGTAATCGGGGTGCTCGATGACACCGGTGCGCTGGACGTTGAGGGGAGTCCGCTCGGAGGGCAGGCCGCCGATCCAGCGCGTGAGGTTGGCGCGCACCTGGCGCGCCCGGGCGCGAATCTCGTCCGGGGTCCGCAGCGCCGCCACGGTCTGCTTGCGTTCGGCCAACTGCCGCTGCGCGATCGCCTCCAGCCACGGATAGAGTGCCTGAGCGCACAACACAGGCCCCAGCAGGAGACAGGCAGCGGCTCGCACGGTCAGGCTCCGTGCCGCCCTACGGGGCCGTCTGGCGCTGGCGCACCGCGGCCAGTAACCAGCCGAATGCATACCAAACACTTAGAAATCCGAGACATTCTAGCGTAAAACTGTGCCACTTAAAGAACAGCTCCGCCACCACCCCCGCCGCGAACATCGGGCCTAACTCCGCCTGCACGGAGTCCCGCCAGCAACCTTGATGCAGTAACTTGTACATTCGCTCTCCGGGGAAAATTGTGGCATGCCCGCTCACCGCCGTCAACCTACATTTTAGTGACTTGCGTTTTCCCGGGCCGCTGGTATTCTAAGTGGGAATCGAGGCGCTCATTTGTCAGATTCAGGCGCGCCCCCTGGCGGCGCATATGGGCATATAACCGGTTTTGAGATTGAGCCTCTTCTTGTTGCCCCGGCGACCGGCAAGGAGAAGAATACCGTCCGGCTGCCCCTGATTCCTATCGCCTGCTGGCGGCTGGACGATGTGCGCTTTGCCTTCGATTCCTCCATTCTCCAGCCCGAATGCCGCACCGAATTCAAGGATTTGGCGGCGCTCCGGACGGAGTTCCCCGGCGCCGCGCTTTCTATCTTCGGCCATGCCGATCCGACCGGGGATGAGAATTACAACAAGCAGTTAAGTGGCCGCCGCGCTGCCGTTGTCTATGGCTGTCTCACACGCGATGTCGCCCTCTGGGAGAAACTCTATACCCAACCCTTCGGCGGCGACAATTGGGGCGTGCGCTCCCGCCAGACGATGCTCACCGCCGTCGGCTTCGATACGCAGGGCGTCGATGGCCTCGCCGGCCAGAACACCCTCGACGCCACCAAGGCCTTTCAAAAGAGCAAGGGGCTCAGCCCCACCGGATCCGACACGGCCGAGACCCGCAAAGCGCTCTTCCTTGCTTACATGGACTTCCTCTGCGTCGATTCGGCCAACGTACCGTTCACCGTCGCCAAGACGGAGTTCCTGGCCAGAAATGCCGACCCGAACGGGCGTGGCGACTACCAGGGGTGCAGCGAGTTCAACCCGGTCCTGATCTTCTCCCGCGAGCAGGACCAGGAGTTTAAGAAGGCGTCCAACAAGGCCGCCCGCGATGCCGCCAACGGGCCCAACCGTCGCGTCACCGCGCTGCTTTTCCGCCCGGGCAGCGTTGTCCCGCCAGACAAGTGGCCGTGCCCGGCGGCCAAGGACGGCGTCGCTCAATGCAAAACCCGCTTCTGGTCCGACGCGGCCGTCCGTTCCGCACCCGGAGAAAAGGAGCGCCGTTTCGAGGAGACCAAAGACACCTTCTCCTGCCGGTTCTACCACCGTCTCACCGCCACCTCTCCCTGCGAAGAGACGGTGAAATACTGGGTGCTGCGCATTCTGGAGGCCAACGATAAGCCGCTGAACGCGCGCCAACCGCTGCGCAACACCCCGTACCTGGTCACCGGCGAGGACGGCGGGCCGCCGGAGATCAAGGGCTCCACCGACAACGACGGTATCCTGCGCATCCGGGCGACTTCGGACAAGACCAAATTCCTGTTGACGATCGGCGGCTGCCAGGTGCACCTGGACGCCGGCGACCTGCTCCCTTCCGGCGCGGTCGAAAAGGCGTCCCACCAACGGCTCTGCAACATGGGCTACGGCCCGGCCGACCTGGAAAAGTGGACCCAGGCGGATGCGAAGAAAGCCTACGAGCAGTTCCAGGAGCACCATAAGCTCAACAAAACCGGACAGGCCGACCCGGACACGGTCGCCAAACTCAAGGAAATTCACGGAAGCTAGGACGCATGGCCGAACCAGAAAAAACATGGGATCCCGACCTGCCATTCGCGCGGGTCAAATCGCCCTGGGAAAACAACCCACCCGACTTCACCGCCCCCAATAAGCGTCCCGACGGCGATGGCTACGCCTGCGGCTGCCGCCAGCCTTCGGACTGGGCCAAGGGGAATGACCCTCTCACCTTCTTGAACCCGCTGGCACTGGTGGCCCGCAAACTGCTCCGTGCGATTCCCGGTTGGGTGCCGGTGGTTCCGGCCCGCGAGATCTACGGCGAATCCCGCGAGGTGCAGGGCACGCTCCGTCGCAGTTTCCAGACCTGGACCGACTTCCCGATTCGCCAGTGGCATCGCTGGTATGACTGGAACTTCCACCTGGAACCGGACCCCGAGTACGCCTACATCCGCGGCGAGGGGAACGACGCGGACCCCAATAAGACCGAGCCCGAGCAAGACCCGTTTCTCCGGGATACCATCTGGGATCCGGTGGCCTCCGTTCTGGGCGTGGCCTTTGGGGTCATCGGCGCCGTAGTCAGCCCGTTCATCGAGATAGGCAAAGCCATTAAAGGGCTGTTTGAGAAAGACAAGATCTGGCCGAACCGGCGCGTGGTTCCCGCCGCGGCCATGGAGTGCGAATGGGATTGTGGCGCCTTTGGGCCCAACCAGGGCCTGATGTTCGACAAGGAGTACAACGACCTGGGCGGCTGGTGGCCCATGGCCGGCCAGCGCGTCTGGCTGCGCGGCCGCTGGATTTACGACTGCGGCCATGCCATTGAGAATAAGATGCGCAACGAACTCCACCCGGTGCTCGCGATGGCGAGCGCACGATGGGAGGCGACGTCATTTGAAAAGACCAGCAAAGTCATCTGGCCGCCGGAGGCGGCCGGGAGCGAAATCGGGTTTCAGACACTCCACCTGCCGGCCATCCAGTTCCTTTTCTTTACCCACCGCAGCGGCGGGTACAAGGACTACCCCACCATCACCAACGAGGGGAAAGACTACGAGTTCATCGTTGACCTGCCGGCCTTCGACACGGGCCTTCTGCGCTGGTCGCTGGGCCGGACGGCGGCGTTTCCGTTCAACACCGGCACCCTTCGCGACGCAAAGCTGCTGTGCCATTTCAACTTCAAACCCTTTGTGCGCGCCCGCGCCGAGACCCTCAAGAACAATGGCGAAGCGGTGGAAAACGACGAGACCGACCCCGCCTACAAGTTTCAACGGCCCAGCGCCAATCCCTCCGTACTCCCGAAAGTGGAGATCATTCCACCCAAGGAAGGCCGGTTCCCCAGGCAGGTGAAAGTCACGATCCCGGTGTCCCAGATGCAAGGGGTAGACGGCTACGGCGTGAACATTTCGCTCGGCTGGTATGACTCGGGGAACGTGCAAGCGAAGAAAGTGAAGAAGTGCACCGTCAATTTCACGAAGATTCGCAAATGCGCGGTAGATCACGATACGTTCGCTGAGGAATGGAACTGCAAAATCGGCGTGAACGGGCGGTGGTTCCTATATGAGGATAATGACGTACACAACAACAGCGATTTGAAGCTGAACCGGAGCTTTGACATCTACCTGGCCGAGGGCGACACGCTGGGCATATCGGCGCATGGCTCGGAGATCGATCTGGTGGGCGACTTCTTTTTTGACGATCTGGAAGACCGGTGGCTGCGAGGCGGGAAGTACTACCACAACCGCGATATCGTGTTGGACTGGGAACAGCACATTGTTGCCAGGGACAGCGGGCATGACCAGGCGCGGCGCATTGCGTTCCTGCTGGTGGAAAAGATGCTCACCACGTTCAACGATCAGAACGACCCGCTGGGCCAGATCGACCCGGGCATGGACACGGACCTGAACCTGGGCAACCCGCTAAAGATCCGGGCAAACACGAAAATGGACAAGAAGCCGCACTTCTTCCGGGCGTTTGAGACGATGGAGGTGGGTGACTCGGCGGAACTGGAACAGGATCCGGACGAGGAAGATTACCAACTCCACTACGAACTGACCATCGATACGCAGCCGCTGCCATAAGGAGACCGTCGTGCTTGCAGTAATACCGATGAACGAGATCCAGGCGGCCCGGCTGGAGTTCGGGCGGCCCTTGGAGCCCAAGCTGACCCACGAGCAGATCATCCAGCGGATGGTGGCCGAGTACGCGGCGCGGCGGGACGAGTTGTGGGACGTACCGATCGACAAGGCGCGCGGCTACCTGCTGGCGATGCTACCCGGGGCCACTGGGAACATTTTGCGGCTGCGGATCGTGCTGGATGCGTTGCGGCGGCTGGGCTTTCCCGACGGGCATGAGGAGGAGATTCCGTATCTAGACCACCCGGACGCCGGAGTGCGAATGGCGGCGATGCATACGCTGGCGCAGACGGGGGCGGTGGACCAGTTCCGGCGGATTGCGGCGGCGCTGCGAGACCCGGCGCCGGAGGTGAGGCGGATGGCGGTGTTATCCCTAGGCAAGCTGGGACAGATGGACGCCATTCCGCTGCTGCAGCAAGCCGCGTCGAGAGAACCGGCGCTGGCGACCTTGGCGGCTGAGGCGGAAAGACGGATCGTTGCGGCGCGGGGCGATGAGTTTCCCCCGGTAGTGGATGCGGTAATCGAGACGGCCGAGTATGAAGACCTGGCATTCATCATGGCGTTCTGCTGGAAGTACGTGGCCATCATCGCCGGCAACAAGGACGCAACGCCGGAGATCCGGCGGCGGGCCGTTCGGTTGCTTCATCTCCGGCGGGTGCGAAAGGCAGGGGAAGTTTTCAAGCAGATCCTGGCCGAACCGGGCGCCGGGCGTGAGTTGCGGATCGAGGCGGTGCACGCGGTGGGCCGGTGTGTGATCCGGAGTGCGTTTGAGGCGGTGCTGGCGCTGTTGGACTCGCCGGACGCGGAGATGCGGGAGGCGGCGGTAACTGCGTTGGGGAATATGCAGTCGGCGCGGGCTATTGAGCCTCTGGTGGCGCGATGGGGGGACGAAACACGGCGGCCGGCGATTCATCTGGCACTGGCACGACTGGCATCCTACAGCGGCGAGGGATTGCTGACGGAAACTCTGGACCAGAAGGGCGAAGGCCCCACCGGGGCGGCGGTCACCATTGACGATGCGGGCACGTTGACGCGTACGTTGCCGGTCGGCTGGGCGGCGGGCCAGTTGACGAGCGACCTGGACCGGGCGCGGCGGGAAGCGGCGCTGCTGCTGGCATTCTACGGAACCGCGGCGGAGGTCGCGGCACTGCGGGAGGCGGCGGAAAAGGCTCCGCCGCAGAGCGACTGGGGAATACTGGCGCGACGGTGCTTGCAGAAGCTCGAGAGCCGTGTGGGGACGAGGTAATCCGGCGATGCCGTGGCTGCTCTACCTGGTAGCGGGCGGGATCTGTCTGGGGCTGGCGTTCCTGCTGCAGCTGTTTGGGGCGGGACGAACGTTCGCCTCCTACGTGGGGATGATGTTCACGGCGGCGCAGGCAATGGCACTGGTGGGGTTCGGCGCCGAGACGCTGCTGCGCAAAACGGGGGTCTTCGGGCGAGGGGAAGTCTCCGTGGCGGGAGTCGCGCTGGGTGCGGTGGTGGGTCTGGGTCTGGGCCTGCTGCTGGCGCCCTACGCGGTGCGGCATTTGTGGGTGTACTGGACGATGGCGGTGGTAGGGACGCTGTTTGTGCTCTCCTGGTTCACGGGCGGGTTGACGGGGCCGGGATTCACCGCATAGAGGCGGACGAGGGTAAGCGAGGAGAACAGATGGAGACCACATACTGGGAGCGGACCGACTCCTTTGAGCGGAAGATGAAGCAGGTGGAAGCGGCTTGGGCGCGGAAGGACTACCGGCTGGCGCGGGCGTTGCTGGCTTCGCTGCGGACAACGGCGATGCAGGCGCAGGCGGAGGAGGATTCGCTGGGAACGCCGCTGGGCGGAGAGGGCCGCGCGGTGACGGAGTTGCCGGCCGAGTGGCAGGCCTGGGCGAAGGGCTGGACGCGTTTCCAGGTGGTGCAGGTAGACGAGACGGCGGGGGTGGGGCGGCCGCCGGAGCCGGTGGAGTTCGTGTTGCGGGCGGAAGGGGATTCGCTGGCGCGGGAGGTGCGGGTAGCGGTGGTGGATGGGCCGGGATTGCGGGAGGTGCCGTGCCAGGTGTTTTCCGAGATCCGGCGGGGGACGGCGCGGCTGTGCCGGCTGCTGTTTTTCGCCAGCGGCGGGCCGCACCAGCGGCAGACGTTCCTGGTGTTTTATGGCAACCCGGACGCCGAGTTGCCGGAGTATCCCTCGGACCTCCGGGTGGCAGGCGAAGGGTACGGGCTGGACATCGAGAACGATTTTTTCAAGGCCTCGCTGTCGCGGCAGATGGGACAGTTGGAACGGCTGGCGTTCAAGCGGGAACACGGGCTGGAGCTGTTCGCGGGCGGCGAGGGGCACGGGGAGCCGCCGGGGATCGACTGGGCGCATGACTACGTGGGCTCGGGGAACTTCCAGAAGCTGCGGATCACGCTGTGGGACCAGTGTCCGGACTACGAGGTGATCCGGGGGCCGCTATGCACGGTGGTGCGGCGGTGGGGCTTTCCGCACTCGCCGGTGCACCCGGTGTTTTCGCCGGCGCGGATCCACTTTGACATCGAATACCGGTTTTATGCCGGGGTGCCGTGGTTCCTAAAGACGGGCCGAACGGACGTGGTACAGGATGTGGAGATCGACGCGCTGCGGGATGACGAGTGGGTGTTCAGCGGGCAGTCGTTCACGGAGATGGTGTGGATGGGGGCGGACGGGAAGCTGCGGAGCGGTGCGGTGGATCCGGCGCAGGCGGAGAAGCTATGGGGGGTGGGGTTCTATCACAAGACGGCGGAGGACGCGTTTGTGGCGCTATTCCTGGAGCATCGCGGGGAGGGGACGGGGGAGTTGCGCCATAACGCGTCGCCACAGATGTTCTACAAGTGGCACGGGCCGGTGTGGAGCCGGTATCCGCTGCATCCCGGGCCGGTGAAAGCAGGGAGCGTGCTGCACCAGCGGAACGCTTATCTGGCGCTGCGGTATACGGAGGCGGACGGACCGCGATTTGTGGAGGGAATCCGGCACCGGATGTTGAACCCTCTCGTGGTGACGGCTGGGGCACTCGGGAAGGGGATAACGGCTGGACCGGTGGCGGGACGGCTGGCGCGGCCGGGCGAGGCCGGGGATGCGCCGATCTCGAAACGGGCGATTTGGGAGGCGCTGCGGGACTGCAAGGACGAGCAGTTATACAAGTCCGACCTCAACGTGGTGGACCTGGGGCTGGTGTACGACGTGCGTGTACGGGCCGATACGGTGCATCTGGTGATGGCGATGCCGCACCGGGGGCGGCCGCGGCTTGGATTCTTCTCGTACGGGTCGGGCGGGAACTCGATGCCGGTGCGGCAGCGGTTGCTGCGGATACCGGGTGTGCGAAAGGTGGCGTTCACGCAGGCGTGGGAGCCGGGGTGGTCGTCGAACCGGTTGACGGAGGAGGGGCGGCGGAAGCTGGGGTTGTAGAGCCCCCGGGCCTCCGACCCGTTGGGCACACGCCGGCTGTGGGCAGCGGGTAAGTGCAAGCGGGTTGTCAAAGAGCGCGTCCGACCGGCGGCGATGGCGCGAGGCCAAGACCGGCGGTGCGAAACTGTTGTTGGTGTTGCGGGGCCGGACTTTGGGTTCGAACTCGCAAATTCGGGTTGCCTGCTGGCGGATTGGTTTTTTTTTGGCGAATCCGGGGAGGCAGGGCCTCGGGCGCTAACCGCGGGAAGTGCGGTTGGCTTTGTTTTGGTAAATCCGAAGCTGCCGGGCCTTGCGGGCTTTTCCGGGGACTCGGGATGGGCCTTTCGCCGGCCGGGCGATTGGCTTTGTTTTGGTAAATCCGAAGCTGCCGGGCCTTGCGGGGTTCTC
>CAYSFR010000002.1:0-200608 GCA_964430625.1 uncultured Solibacteraceae bacterium | reverse complement strand
GGCTCGGGATGGGCCTTTCGCCGGCCGGGGCGATTGGCTTTGTTTTGGTAAATCCGAAGCTGCCGGGCCTTGCGGGGTTCTCCGGGGGCTCGGGATGGGCCTTTCGCCGGCCGGGGCGATTGGCTTTGTTTTGGTAAATCCAGAGCTACCGGGCGGGCTGGGCCGGTCGCCGCGCGCCACGGGACGAGCCTAGTCGCTCTCGCCTACTCCTATTATATGATTTTGTCTAGTGTTTTTCGTGTTTCCGACCGGGATAAAACAACATAAGTCATTCCTTATCAAATAGTTGCAGCTATTTCGACTGAGTTGGAACGGCAGAATTCCCCCCCCCTGTTACACTGCAGCGTATGGCGCTGTTGGACTGGCTGCTGGACTCGGACCCGGCGATTCGCTGGCAGGTGTTGCAGGACCTGGAAGGCGCACCGGCAGAGATCGTAGTGGCGGATCGGAACCGGGTATCCACGGAGGGATGGGGGGCGAGGCTCCTGGCGCTGCAAGGAACCGACGGCCAATGGGAGGGCGGCGCCTGCTTCCCGTCCCATAGCCAGAACTGGAAACGAGAGGGCCTCGGCCAACCGTGGACCGCGACGCTGCCGACGCTCCAACTCCTCCGTGATTTCGGGGTCGCGCCCGGCTGCGAGCGCGTCCGGCGTGCGGTGGAACTGGTTCATCGACACTGCCGATGGGAACATGCGGGGCAACCATTCTTTCAGGGCGAGGTGGAACCGTGTATCAATGGCCGGGCACTCGCGCTGGGTGTCTACTTTGGCTACGAGATGGACGCCCTGGCGGAACGGCTGATCGGGGAACAGCTTGCCGATGGCGGGTGGAACTGCGAGGCCGAGAACGGATCCGTGCGATCCTCGTTCGCGACGACGATAAACGTCCTTGAGGGCCTGCTGGCGCATGAGCAGGCAACCGGCGGAACGGCGGAATCGAGAGCAGCGAGGCGGAGAGGCGAAGAGTACCTGCTGGAGCGGCGGCTGTTTCGCGGGAAGCGAAGCGGAGAGGTTGTCAACCCGGCCTGGCTGCAGTTTTCTTTCCCGAGCCGTTGGCAGTACGACGTAATGCGCGGGCTTTCTTACTTCCGCGCGACCGGAGAGCGACCGGATCCGCGCGTGAGGGAAGCGATGGATCTGGTCCGAAGCAGGCGACAAGACGACGGCACATGGCTACTGGAGAATACCCATCGGGGCGCGGTTCACTTTGTCCTGGAGGCGGGTGACGGGAAGCCCAGCCGGTGGAACACGCTGCGGGCACTTCGCGTGCTGGCGTGGTACAACGAAGCGACCGGATAGGACAGGAGGCGCTGGACCGGGAAAGCTATCATGAGCTTTGTGAACATGTACGCCGCGGGGATGGGGTTACTGCTGGTTTTCCTGGCCGGCTGCGCGCGGCGAGAAGCGGTACCGGCGGTGGCGGCAAACGAGTACGTGGACACCCGGACGTGCGCGGAATGTCACGCGGGTATCGCCCGAACCTACGCCCAAACCGGGATGGCGAAGGCGTTCGCGACACCCCAGGCGGAAAACATGCCCGCACCGAAGGCGTATTTCCACCGGGCATCCGGTACCTGGTTTGAGAATGTCCGGAAAGACGGCGGCTGGGTGCAACGCTGGTGGCAGGTGGGGTTAAAGAGCCAGACGGAGAGCGCGGGGGAGTCGAAGATCGACTTTGTGATGGGCTCGGGCAACCACGTCCGCACTTACCTGCACCGGACCGCACGGGGAACGCTGATTGAACTGCCGCTGGCGTGGTACGCCGAGGCGGGAGGCACATGGGCGCTGAATCCGGGATTCGACCGGAGCGACCCGCCGATCGGGAGAAAGATCGGCTACGACTGCATGTTCTGCCACAACGGGTATCCGGCGATTCCGGCCGGGCATGAGGAGGCAGGGGCCGAACCGGTGTTTGGGGCGACGCTGCCGCAGGGGATCGACTGCCAGCGGTGCCATGGGCCGGGCGGGAATCACATCCGGGCGGTGCGGCAGGCGGGAGCGAGGCAGGAGGAGATCCGGGGCGCGATCGTGAATCCGGCCCGGCTGGGGAAAGAAAGGGCGATGGATGTTTGCGCCCAATGCCATCTGGAGACCACGGTGCGGATGCTGCCCAACGCGATTCGCCGGTACGACCGGGGACCGTTTTCCTACCGTCCGGGCGAGCCGCTCCGCGCGTTTCAACTGACATTCGATCACGCACCGGGGACGGGGCGGGAGGGGAAATTCGAAATTGTCAGCGCGGTTTACCGGTTGAAACAATCGAAGTGTTTCGTGAAGAGCGCGGGTGAACCGGGTTGCACAGTATGCCACAATCCGCACGACATCCGGCACGGGAAGGCGGCCAACGACGGCTACAATCAAGCCTGTTTGCGGTGCCATATTCCCGGGAAACTGGCCGTCGCGGCGCATCCGGCGGGAGGGGGCAACTGTGTGGGCTGTCACATGCCGAAGCGGCGGACCGAGGACGTGGTTCACGCGGTGGTGACAGACCATCTCATTCCACGGCGCCCGGCGGGGAACCTGCTGGCGGAGATCGCCGAGCGGCACGGGGCGCAATGGGAGTACCGGGGCGAGGTGGTGCCGTATGGGGACGGGGATCCGCTCTACACGGCGGTGGCGCAGGTGATGCACGAGAGCAACCTGGCGGGCGGGATTCCGCGGCTGCAGGCCGAGATTGCGAAGGCGAAGCCGGAGCGGCCAGAGTTTTACCTGGAACTGGGCGATGGGCTACAGCGGGCCGGGCGGGCGGAGGAGGCAGCAGCGGCTTACCGGACGGCGCTGGAGAAGCGGCCGGGATCGGCGGCGGTGTGGGCGCGGCTGGCGATGCCGCTGCGGGCTATGGGGAAAAGGCAGGAGCCGCTGGAGGCGTTGTTGCAGTCTGTGAAGGCGGACCCGGACCAGCCGGAGGTATGGCATAACCTGGGTCTGCTGCAATCGGAGTTAGGGGAGAAGGGTGCGGCGATCGAGTCGTTCCGAAGGTCGATTGGGCTGGACCCGGAGTGGGCGGAGAGCCGGCAGAGCCTGGGCGCGGTGCTGGTGGAGACGGGGCAGTTACGAGAAGGGGAGGCCGAGTTGCGGAGCGCGCTGCGGTTTCGTCCGACGCTGCCGGCGGCGCATGCGCAACTGGCGTATCTGCTGGCCAACCGCGGGGAACTGGAAGGCGCCGTGTGGCACTTTGCGCGGGCCGGGGAGGCGGCGATCAACCTTTACAGTTATGGAATTACGCTGGCGCGGATGAACCGGCTGGGGGAGGCGCGGGTGCAGTTGGAGAAGTCGTTGCTGGCTGATGGGAATCAGCCGATGGCGCATGAGGTATTGGGCCGGTTGCTGGAGGCGGCGGGAAAAGGGCCGGAGGCGGAGAAACATTACCGGGAGGCGATCCGGCTGCGGCCGGATTTTGGGCGGGCGCACGTGGACTTGGGCGCGGTGTTGGGGCGTCGGGGAGACCGGGCAGGAGCGGCGGCAGAGTTCCGGATGGCGCTATCCGATCCCGACCCGGAGGTGCGGGCCGCGGCGACGGCGGGGCTGGCGGCGGCCGGGGGGAGATAGGGCCGGGCGCTATCTGACCGAAGGCGGCCGGGGAGCGCCGGAGAGGCGGCGGATCTGATCGGTAATGGTGGGGAAGGCGCGGGGAGTCTGGCTGAGTTCGAGGGCGCGGCCCCAGGCTTGCAGCGCCTCGACGCGGTTGCCGGCGGCCTGGTGGGCGCGGGCGAGGAGCATGGCGGCGCCGTCGGACTTGGGGTTCTTCTCCATGATCAGGATGGCGAGGGTGAGGGCGTCCTGGACTTTCCCCTTAGAGAGCAAATGGCCGGCGAGACGGGACAACTGGCCTTCGCCGATGTTGTAGGGGGAACCGGGCGCGGCGATCTGCTGAAGGACGGCGGCCATTCCCTGGGACTGGTAGGTTTTCCAGAGGACGGGCGCGGCAGGGGGTTGGGGCATTGCCGGCGTTTCGCCGCGAAGGATTTCGCGAATCTTGCCGGCCATTTCCGGGAGCGGGGCGCCGCCGGTGTTGTTGAGGAGGACGACCAAGCGGCGGGACTCGATTTCGCGGACGATGGCGGTATTGAAGCCATTGATTCCGCCGCCGTGTTCGATGATGGTAGCGCCGTTCTGTTTGCGGATCGTGAAGCCATAGCCGTAATTGGACAGACCCGGAGTGAACATCTTTTCCTTGCTGGCGGGTTTGAGGAGGCGATCGGCGTAGAGGGCCTGGTCCCACTTGTAGAGATCTTCGACGGTGGAATAGAGAGATCCGGCGGCGTAGGGCACGGTCATGTCGAGATAGGGTGCATTGCGGTAGCCGGAATCGAGGGTGGAGTCATACCCGGAGGCCCGTTTGGAGAGGAGGGGGGCCGGTAAGTCGTAGCCGGAATCGCTCATGCCGGCGGGCTGGAGGATGCGGTCCCGGAGGACGGTTTCGTAGGATTTGCCGGTCAGCTTTTCGATGAGGTAGCCGGCGAGGAAATAGCCCGAGTTGCTGTAGCTGAATCTGGTTCCGGGGCGGAAGAGGAGTTCGAGGGAGGAGAAGGACTTGACGAACGCTTCCGGAGTGGCGGGGGTGCGGGCCATGGCGCCGAATTCGGGCAGTTCCGTGTAGCCGGGGATGCCGGATGTGTGATTGAGAAGCTGGTGGACGGTGATGCGGTCACCGGTTGCGGCGGGATAGTCCTTGAGGTAGCGGGAGATCGGGGCGGAGAGATCGAGATTGCCTTCTTCGGCGAGTTGAAGGATAAGGGCGGCGGTGAACTGTTTGGTGATTGAGCCGAGGCGGAACTTGGTGTCGGGTGTGTTGGGGATGCCCCATTCCATGTTGGCCATGCCGTAGCCGCGCTTGAAGAGAACGGCACCGTTGTCGGCAACGAGGATACTTCCGTTGAAGAGGCCGTATTCGTGGTATTTCCCGATGAGGGCATCGATTGCGGTGGCTTTGTCGGCGGCGGCGGCAGCGAAAGCGGCGGCAAGGAGAAAAAGGACGGGACGGACCATGAGGGGTAGTGTAGAGGAAACCGCACCCCTTCGGCGGGTCTCCCTCCACAAAAAGGGCCCCGCGCCTGGTGGGCAGCGGAGCCGGAAACCCTGGGTTAGAGGGTAAAAGGGAAGATTAACGAATCGCGACAGTCACAACGGACTGACTGGCTACGCCGCCAATAGTGACGACGAGCGGCTGAACCCCGGAGGCTACCTCCGCGGGCACTGTTGCGTTCACCTGATACAAACCCTGCACGCTGCCAGGAGTTGCGCCAGAATAAGCAACGGCGGCGGATAACCCACCGATGGTTACCGTCGTAGGGGAACTATTTACGCCGCCGCCGGTCATATAAATGGCGATGATGGAGCCTTTCGGGGCCGCGCTGGCGGCGGCGTTCACGGTCCCGTCCTGGTTGATGATGGCACCGGGGCCGGAACCGGAGGCGTTGGTGGTGAAGATGCCGGGTGCCGTGGGGGCGACAGCCTTGGAGAAGCCGGGAGAAGCCTGGGTGCCATAGGCGGCCTGGATGGAGGTCTGGGTTTTCCCGGAGATGGCGGCGGGAACGACGACACCGGCCTGATTGGCGGTGGCGTAGAGGATTTGAGCAGCGGTTCCGTCGAAGGTGATCCGGAGGCCGGAGGAGGCGAGATTGGTGCCGAAGATGGTGGCTAGCTGGCCGGGGGAGAGGGGGCCAGTGGAGTAACTGGCGGCGTTGACGGCGGCGGTAACCGTGGGAGCGGCGACGGTGCCCACGGTAACACTGACGGGGATGGTGACAGGAGCGGCACCGCCGAGGTAGGCGGTGATGGTGCCTTCATAGGCGCCGGTGGTGAGGTTCTTGGCATCGACCGTGACGGTGGCGGTACCTGGAAGGGCGCCGCCGGTGACGTTCAGTTTCAGCCAGTTGCCGCCATTCTGGGTAGTGGCATAGAGAGAGTAGGTAGGCGGTGTGTTGACGCCGGAGTATTTCAGTTCCAGTGATTGGGCGGCGGGGTCGACACCGGGGGCGGTGGTGAAGGTGAGGCGCGGGGTGGCTGCCGAGAGGCTGGCGGCGGGGAGCGACTGGGAGGCAAACTGGGTTTTCAGCCAGGCCAGGCGGGCTTCAATGAAGGTCTGCAAGCCGGGAGCATTGCCGCCGGCGCCACCGCCACCGGGTTGGCCGGGCACGCCGGGCTGGCCGCCGGTGGCGGTGGTGGTCATGGCCGCGTCGAACTGCGCCAGGGTGTTGAGCTTTTGCGTGTCGGCGTCCACGAAGGGGCGGATCATGGAGCGGAGGGTGTTGGCACGGGCGACGAGCTTTTCGGCGGAGTAGACGCGCTCGACGATGTCCTTATAGATCTGCCGGTAGCGTTCCTTATACTCGGCGACTTCCCATAGCTTGGTGGCGAGGGGGCGTCCGGTGGTATTGACGGCCGTGCCGCCCCCGCCGGGGAAGCCCCCGCCGCCGGGCCCGCCGGTGGTTTGGGTGTACTCGAGGGCGAGTTGGGCGGAGGTGGTACCGCCGCCTTGGCCGCCACCGCCGCCGAAGGCACCGAAAGCGAGCGACGGGTCCCAAACGATCCAGACCCACTTGTTGTCCGACGGCCGACGGTAGATGTTGAAGTTCTGGCCCATGCCGACGTAGCTATCGAGATTGACCGTGGCATTGTCGAGGGCGATAGCGGTGAGGAAGCTATCGATGTCCATGATGGGCTCAAGCTTGGCGCGCAGTTCGGTAGCGGGCGTCTGGCCGATGATGCGGCAGAGTTCGATGATGTCGGACCAATCGTCGGCCTCTTCGTTCGTCTGTTTTTCCCAAACCTCTTTGTAGACGGCTTTGTCTTCACCGAGGTAGTTGAAGACGGCACCGATGTTGCCCTTGTACATATTGCCGGTGTCTTCTTTGCTGCCGAAGTAGTTCTTGAGGAAATCGCTGTTGACGACTTCGCCGAGGACGTAGAGGCCCCAGTACTGATCGTTGATATAGAGGGCGGCGTAGTTGGTGCGAGGGGTTTTCAGGCCGAGGGCGGCGGACATTTCGTAGTAGAGGGGCTCGCGGACAAGGCTGGCATCCATGAAGCCGTTGCTGAGATTGAAGGCGCCGATGCCTTCGATTTTCTGGCCCTTGACGAATTCGTTGAGCTTGATGCGGAACGGCTTCTTGTTGGTGCTGACGCGGTAGGAGCTATTGCCCTTGAAACGAACGCCGACGGAGTCGAATTTGTAGGATCCCCATTCGAGGGAGGCTTCGAGATAGACGGCGTCCTGCTCGGTGCCGAGGTAGTTCCTGGTGAGTTGTGCCCAATAGTCGGGCTGCTGAAAGCGAAGGCGGATTTCGTGGACTTTGTCGCCGCTCCAGGCGGGGTGAGGGGGCGGGTTTTGGGCGGATGCGGCGAGGGTGGCGAGCAGGACCAGAAATGGAAGTTTCATTGTTCTGTAACACTAAACGCCACCGGCCGGCAGCGCGTTGCGCTGCCGGCCGGGACTTAGCATTTCTTTACGATGCTTGGGGTTACTGTACGGCGATGGTGACGCCGGACTGACTGGCGACGCCGCCGATGGTGACAACGAGCGGCTGGTTGCCGGAAGCGGCCGAGGCGGGGACGGTGGCGTTGACCTGGTAGAGGCCTTGGACGCTGCCGGGCGCTGGGCCCGAGTAGGCCACGGGGGCCGGCTGACCGCCGATGGTGACGGTGGTGGTGGCGCTGGTGACGCCGCCTCCGGTCAAGTAGATGGCGACGATGCTGCCTTTGGGGGCGGGGCTGGCGGCGCCGTTTATAGTACCGGCCTGATTGACGATGGCACCGGGACCGGAGCCAGAGGCGTTGAGGGTAAAGACACCGGGTGCGGTGGGGGTGACGGGTTTGTTGACGGCGGCCGAGAGCAGCGTGCCGTAGGAGGCCTGGACGGAGGTCTGGGTTTTCCCGGCTACGGCGGCGGGGACGACAACGCCCACCTGGCCGGCGGTGGTGTAGAGGAGTTGGGCGGCGGTGCCATCAAAGGTAATGCGCAGGCCGGGGGTAGCGAGGTTGCCGCCGAAGACGGTGGCAAGCTGGCCGGGGGAAACGGCGCCGGTGGAGTAACTGGCGGCGTTGACGATGGCCGAGAGCGTGGGCGCCGTCAGGGTTCCGACGGTGAGGCGGACCGGGATGACCACCTCCGTGGCGCCAGCCAGATAGACGGTGAGCGAGCCGGAGTAGAAGCCGGTGGCGAGTCCGGTGGCATTGACGGTGACATCAAAACTGCCGGGGAAGGCGCCACCGGTGATGTTGGGGGTGAGCCAGTTGCCACCGTTGTCGGTGCGGGCGACGAGGGACCAGGTGGGGGGTGTATTGACGCCGGTGTAGCGGAGATCCACTTTCTGGGTGCCGGAGGCAGTAAAGGTGAGGGCAGCGGTGCTGGCAGTGAGGGCAGCCGAGGAGAACGACTGGGTGGCGAACTGGGCCTTGAGCCAGGAGGTGCGGGAGTCGATAAAGGTCTTGAGGCCGGGGGCGGTATTGCCGAGTCCGCCGCCAGGTTGCCCGCCAGGTTGCCCGCCGGGTTGTCCACCGGGCTGTTGGACGGGGTTGAGGGCGGCGGTCATAGCGCCTTCAAAAGCCTCAAACGTATTCAGGAGCTGGGTATCGGCCTGTACATAGGGGCGAATCATGTCGCGAAGAGCGTTGGCGCGGGCCAGTTGGGTATCGGCGAGGAAGACCTTGGTAACGAGCCGGTTATAAATCTGGCGATAGCGCTCCTTGTATTCCGGGATTTCCCAGAGTTTGGTAGCCAGGGGGCGAGTGGCGCTGGCGGCACCGGGGGCGCCACCGCCGGGAGGCAGACCGCCGGGAGGCAGACCACCGGGGGGCAGACCACCCGGGGGAAGCCCGCCTGGAGGCAAACCGCCGGGAGGTAAACCACCGGGGGGCATTCCGCCGCCACCACCGAAGCCGCCACCGGTCTGGGTGAATTCCGTCGGGAGTTCATTGATCAGTTGGGCTCCCATGTTGAGTGCACCGAAGGCGAGGGAGGGATCCCATACGATCCAGACCCAACGTTTGTCGGAAGGCCGGCGGTAGATATTGAAGTTCTGATTCAGGCCGACGTAGCTATCGAGGTTGACGGTAGCGTTGTCGAGGGCGAGGGCGGTAAGGACGCTGTCGATGTCCATGAGCGGCTCAAGTTTGGCCTTGAGCTCGGCAGCGGGGGTTTTGTCGATGATGCGGCAGAGTTCAATAAGATCGGTCCAATCGTCGGCCTCTTCGTTGGTCTGTTTTTCCCAGACCTGTTTGTAGGCTGCCTTGTCATCGCCGAGGTCGGCAAAGTTGGCGCCGATGTTGCCTTTGTAGAGATTCCCGGAATCTTCCTTGCTGCCGAAGTAGTTCTTCAGGAAGTCGGAATTGACGACTTCGCCGAGGACATAGAGGCCGATGTACTCGTCGTTGACGTAGAGGGCGGCGTAGTTTATGCGAGGGGCCTTCAGTCCCATGGCGGCGGCCATCTCGTAGTAGAGAGGCTCGCGGACAAGGCTGGGGTCGCCGAGGCCGTTGCTCAAATTGAACGCGCCGATGCCATCGATCTTCTGCCCTTTGACGAACTCGTTGAGCTTGATGCGGAAGGGCTTCTTCTTCGTCCGGGCGCCGTTGTAGGAGCTATTGCCCTTGTAGCGAACGCCGACAGAGGCGAACTTGTAAGGGCCCCATTCGAGCGAGCCTTCCAGGTAGATGGACTCCTGCTCGGTGCCGAGGTAGTTTTTTGCCAACTGGTCCCAGTAGTCCGGCTGGGAGAAGCGGATGCGGATTTCGTGGACCTTATCGCCGGACCAGGCGGGGTGGGGTGGCGGGGTTTGCGCCAGCAGAAGCGCGGCCGGGAGCAAAAGAAGCGCGGGAAGTTTCATAGATTCTTAACAATGGAACGCGACCCGGGGCCGCACAGTTGCGCTGTGCGGCCGATCTTTGCACTTCTTTAGACAGCGGTGCTATTCGACGCGATAGTTCGGGGCTTCCTTGGTGATGATGACGTCGTGGACGTGGCTTTCGCGGAGGCCGGCGGGACTGATCTTGAGGAACTTGGAATTGGCCTGGAGGTCGGGGATGGTTCCGCAACCGGTGTAGCCCATGCCGGCTTTGAGGCCGCCGACGAGTTGGAAGACGAGGTCGGCGAGGGGTCCTTTATAGGGGACGCGGCCTTCGATGCCTTCCGGGACGAGTTTACCGGGGCCCTGGTCGCCATAGCGATCCTGGGAGGCGGAGGTCATGGCGCCCATGGAGCCCATGCCGCGATAGCTCTTGAAGGTACGGCCCTGGAAGAGGATAGTTTCCCCGGGGCTTTCGTCGACACCGGCGAGGAGGCTGCCGATCATGACGGAGTCGGCACCGGCGGCGATGGCTTTGGTGACGTCGCCGGAGTACTTGATGCCGCCGTCGGAGATGAGGGGGATACCGGCTTCGCGGCAGGCGCGGGCCGCTTCGGTGATGGCAGTGATCTGGGGGACGCCGGCGCCGGAGACGACGCGGGTGGTGCAGATAGAACCGGGGCCGATGCCGACTTTGACGCCGTCGACACCGAGAGCGATGAGGTCGCGGGCGCCTTCGTAGGTACCGACGTTGCCGGCGATGAGGTCGACGTCGGGGAAGACGTGCTTGATGGCTTTGACGGCGTCGAGGACGCCCTGATGGTGGCCGTGGGCGGAATCGATGGCGAGGACGTCGACTTTGCGGCGGACGAGTTCGTGGGCGCGTTCGAGGAAGTCCTTGGTGGAGCCAACGGCGGCACCGCAGCGGAGGCGGCCCTGGGAGTCCTTGGCGGCGTTGGGGTACTTCAACTTCTTCTGGATGTCTTTAACGGTTATGAGGCCTTTGAGGAAGTAGCCGTCATCGACGACGAGCAGTTTCTCCACCCGGTGCTTGTGGAGGATCTGTTCGGCGTCTTCGAGGGTGGTGCCGACCGGGACGGTGATGAGGTTTTCGCGGCCTTGCGTCATGCGCGTGGAGACGGGCATGTTGAAGTTGGTTTCAAAGCGCAGGTCGCGGTTGGTGAGGATGCCGACGAGTTGGCCGTCGATGGTGGTGACGGGGACACCGGAGATGCGGAAGCGCTTCATGAGGTCAAGCGCTTCGGTGATGGGCTGATCGGGACGGATGGTGACGGGGTCAACGATCATGCCGGACTCAGAGCGCTTTACCTTGTCGACTTCTTCCACCTGGCGCTCGATGGTCATATTGCGATGGATGATCCCGATACCGCCCTGCTGGGCCAAGGCGATGGCCAAGTGGGACTCGGTAACGGTATCCATGGCCGCCGAGAGGATGGGGATGTTGAGCGGAATCCGTCTGGTGAGGAGTGTACGCGTGTCGGCGTTGGCGGGCAGAACAGCACTCCGGGAGGGGACGAGGAGCACGTCGTCGAAGGTGAGGCCTTCCAGCAACTTTTCAGGGAGCATAGAGGAAAGAAAGAGCGACGCCCGGGGGCAGCGTGGGTAATCCTCATTCTACGACACGCGGCCGGTGAGCCTGTCTGGTAAAATATCAAGGAATCCCTCCGGTATTTTTCCGTCGGCTGTTCATTTCCACACAATCCACAGGAGTTTCGGTTTTTCATGATTAACGCCACCTCTTTGCGCGCGGGCATGGTGATCAAGTTCAACAATGAACTGCACAGCATCTTTGCGTTTACCCATCGCACGCCCGGCAACTTGCGCGCTTTCGTTCAGGTGAAGATGCGGAATTTGCGTTCCGGCGCGATGTTCGAGCACCGTTTCGCTTCGGAAGACCGGGTGGACCGGGTGACGCTCGACGAGCAGGAAGTGGAATTTCTGTACCGGGAAGTGGATACCTATCACTTCATGAACACGGAGACGTACGAGCAGTACGAGTTCGGGGAAGACGTGCTGGGCGAAGCGGCGCAGTTCCTGGTGCCGAACCTGAAGCTGAAGATCGAATTTTACGAAGAGAAGCCTGTGGGCGTGGAGTTGCCGGCGGCGGTGGAGATGAAGGTGATCGAAACTGAGCCGGGGCTGAAGAGCGCGACGGTGTCGAATGTGGGCAAACCGGCGAAGATGGACAGCGGACTGGTGGTACAAGTTCCGGCGTTTATCAACGAAGGGGAAGTGATTCGCGTCTCTACTACGACAGGCGAATATCTGGAACGGGCGTAGTCACCCGTAGGCCGGCCGCCTGCATCCGGCGTTACGGAGGTAGGCGCGATGGATCGACGATCGTTTTTGAACCAGGCCATCTGTGTGGCGATTCCGCCGGCACAGATGGCCTTGCCGTTTGTGTTACCGGCGGCCGGGACCCGGGCGCCACGGCCGTCGGTATTTGAACTGGCGTTGCGGCCGGCGGAGTTGGCGCGTTACCGGCTGGCAGTAGAGCGGATGCGGACGCTGCCGGCGGGCGATCCGCGGAGCCTGGCGGCCCAGGCGAATCTGTATTGCCACCGGCCGGTCAACGTCACGGCGCTGCCCTGGCTGCGCGCGTTCCTTTATTTCCATGAGCGGATTCTGCAACGGCTGGCTTTGCCTGACCCTGCGCGGCAACCGTTGCGTCTTCCGTTCTGGCCGTGGGAGAACTGGCACGCCACTCCGTCGCGGCGCACCCCGGTGATCTTTACGGCGCGTCCGGTGATGCCGGAGTTGACGAAAGAAGAGGTGGACGTCCAACCAGCGCTGGCGTTGCGCAGCGCGGGGGATTTTACGGGGGCAGTGCTATCCGGCGCCGCCGCGAACGTGGAAACACGGGGCGGGCTGACTCCGGTGCAACCGGTCTTCTACGCGCATCTGGCGAATGTCGACCGGCTGGCGGCTTCGTGGAGGGAACTGGCCGGAGGGAGACAAGGGCTGGATGGGGGGCGGGCAACGGCGCAGTTTTTCGATGAGGACGGGCGGTGGCGGAGCGTTTCCCTGCGTGACTTTGCCCTTCCCGAGCGGGGCGGCGCGGTCTACACCTCCTTAATGAAGCCGCTGGCGTTGGGCGAGGATGAGTTGCGCCCGGTTCCGTTGTCGTTCGGCACGCTGGAGGACACGCAAGAGCGGCAATTCCTGCTGGTGCGCGGAGTGCGGATGCGGCCGGGCCGGTTTGCGGTCCTGCACGAGGAGCGTCCTCTGGCGGTGTTTACGGTGGCGACAGGGGGAGTGATGACGCTTTCGGTGCCGATCGGGTCAGTGACGCAGCGGCAGGCGAGGCTGTATGTAGCGCCGCTGGGGGCGGATGGGCGCGTGAACGGCAACCGGATGCCGCTGGAATCGCGCGAGGCTTTTGTTTTCTAGCGGATAATGGAGAGATGTCCGTCCTCCTTCAGGGTCTGGCAGCGGTGGCGCTGCTGGGTACCGTATTGTCCGCCGCCGAACCCGTCCCCGAAGATCAGGCAGCCATCCAGGAGACGTTGCGGCGGTATACACAGTCCGTCAACGACTGCAATGAACCGGCGGCGCGTGCGGCCACGCAGGAGTTGTGGGTTTTGGCGCCTGGCCTGGGAACGCTACTGCCGGCGCGGTTGATGCCGAAGGGGGAAGGATGCGGGCCGGCCGAGCCCAAACTGGAGCTGACGATGATCGCGCGCGTGCTGCGCTACGCGACGCGGGACGTGGTGATTGGCGACGGCTACTTCCGGACGTTGCAATTGCCCGGCGGGGACCGCGCGGGACGCGTTTATCTGACGTTTGTACGAACGGAGAAGGGGTGGAAACTGGTGAATCTGCGGCTGCACACGCTGCAGTTCGAGAAGCCGTACCTGGGTGTACCGATTGCCGAGAAGCACGACGCGGCCGGAGCGGATGGGTGGATCACGCTGTTTGACGGCCGGTCGACGGCCGCGTTCACCGATATTGCGGGGCAGGCGGTGCCGGATTTGTGGCGGATAGAGAATGGCGCCCTGCGGGCGGTGGCGGCGCCGTTCGGCAAAGGAATCCTGACACGGGACACGTACCGTTCCTTTGAACTGCAGTTTGAATGGAAGACACCGATTGGCGGCAACTCCGGGGTGAAGTACAGGCTGTTTTACCAGATGGACAGCCGCATTTCCGACGGCGCGGGGTATGAGTACCAGGTGGTGGACGATACGGGCGACCTGGGGGCGATACGGACGCCGCTGGAGCGGTCCGGCGCGCTCTACAACCAGTTTGCGCCGAAGAACGCGAAGCCGAAGCCGGCCGGAGAGTGGAACAGCAGCACGCTGCTGGTGCGGGGACGGAAAGTGGAGCACTGGTTGAACGGGACGCTGGTGATGGAGCACACGGCCGAGTCCGGTCCGCCGGAGGGACCGGTTCTGTTCCAGCATCACGGTTCGGATTTCTGGTACCGGAACATCCGCATCCGGCGGTTGGACTAAAGCGCCGCGGCGATGGCGGCGGCCAGGGCAGGCTCCTGCTCTGGGAGGACGGTACGGAGATCGAGGAGGAGACGGCCGCCCTCGACGCGGGCGATGACGGAGGCGGCGCGGAGGCGGCGTTCCAGCTTGTGGGCGGAGCCGGGCAGAGCCAGAAGGAAGGTGGGGAGCGACTGATCCGGTGTACTGCCGCCACCGATGACGGATTCGCCGGGCAGGACCGCCGCGCCGGGGATGGACTGGGCGAGCGCCTCGGCACGCTGCCGAATTTGAGTGGCGGAGAGGCGGATCATGGCGAGAGCGGGGACGGCGTCATAATCCTCGAACAGGAGGGCGCGCAGTGTCTGTTCCATGGCCTGCAACTGGAGTTTGTCGAGGCGGAGGGCACGGTACATGGGGTTGCGGCGGATGCGGCCGGCCAGATCGGCATTGGCGGAGATGTAGCCGGCCTGCGGGCCACCGAGGAGTTTATCGCCGGAAAAGGTGACGATGTCGACGCCAGCGGCGATGCTTTCGCGGACGACGGGTTCGGCGACGCCGTAGGGACGGAGGTCGACGAGGGCGCCGGAGCCGAGATCCTCATAGACCGGGATGCCAAGGGAGGTGAGTTCCTGGAGGGACGGCTTGGCGGTAAAGCCAGAGATGTGGAAGTTACTGGGATGGACGCGGAGGAGGAGGGCGGTGCGGGGGGTGATGGCGCCGGCGTAGTCGGCGAGGGTGGTTTTATTGGTGGCGCCGACTTCGATGAGTTTGACGCCGGCGGCGCGCATGATGTCGGGGATACGGAAGCCATCGCCGATTTCGATGAGTTCGCCGCGGCTGACGATCACCTCGCGGCCCTTGGCGAGGGCATGGAGGACGAGGAAGACGGCGGCTGCGTTGTTATTGACGGTGAGTGTGGGGGCACCGGTGAGCCGTTCCAACAGGGGCCCGCAGTGGTTATCGCGTTTGCCGCGTTTGCCGGTGGCCAGGTCGTATTCGAGGTTGCTGTAGCCGGTGATGGGGGTTAACGGCGCCAAGGGCGCGCGGCCGAGGTTGGTGTGCAGCACGACGCCGGTGGCGTTGATGACGCCGCGCAGGCTGGGGCGGGCCAGGGCGCGGAGCCTTTCGGCGGCGGCGGCGAGGGGTGGCGCAAAGGCCGTGCCGGCCTGCAGTGCGGCGCGGGCGGCGGCAATGGCCGCCTGCGCCTCCGTTTTCAGCAATGGGTGCGGATAGGCCGGGAACTCCAGCCGCAGGGCCCCCAGCAGGGTCTCCACCGAGGGCAGGTCGCGCAGTTCCATGGGCGGCTACTTGCCGAGCATTGGGAACAGCCGTTTGATCTCCTCATCGTTCGGCCGGCGACCGTATTCTCCGATTTCAAACGACTCGGCGTACTTGATCTTGGCCGCCCGCTCCTTGCCGTACCACTTTTCGGCGACGGCGCGGGCGGTGGGGGTGATGCCGAAGGGGCGGCGAGACTTCAGCCATTCGCGGCGGGCTTTGGGGTCCTTAGGGACCTCATTGATGCGGCCGTCGACCCAGGCGAGCCACTCGTAGAACTGGGAGACATGGGCGTCCATGCCGTCGATTTTCTTTTCGTAGGTGGAATCGATGTCGACGACGATGTCCGGGGTGAAAGGGTTGGGCTTCTGGAAGTTGTCCGAGTAGTAGAGGAAGACCGGGTTCTTCGTGAGAGGGGGTGTGCCGGAGACGACGTTGGGAACGACGACCATGTAGGCGGCGTCCTGCACGAGGATGCCGGCATTGCGGTGGTCGGGGTGATAGTCGTTGGAGCGGTGGGTGATGACGACATCGGCTTTCCACTCGCGGATGGCCTTGATGATCTGGCGGCGAATTTCCAGAGAGGGGGTCAACTCGCCGTCGTGGTTATCGAGGACCTGGTATTCCTCGATACCGAGGCGTTTGAGGGACTCCTGCGTTTCCAGGTAGCGTCGCTTGGCGAGCGGACCGCCACCCATTTCGTGGTGGCCGGCGTCGCCGTTGGTGACGCTGAGGAACTTAACGACGTGGCCCATTTGGGCAAACAGGGCGGCGGTGCCGCCGAACTTGATGTCGCAATCGTCCGGGTGGGCGCCGATGGCCAGAATGCGGAGCTTCTGTTGCGCGGAGAGGGAGAGCGCAAGGGTGACGAGAAGAAGGATGGTTTTCATTGGTGAGCCGCTTCGGTGAGTTGCCTCAGCTTCATTTTAGTCGCCAACAGGGCCACAAATCCTACAACCCAGAGCGGAACGGTGATGACGATGAATAAAAGAGTGGCGTAACCGGTAGCGGCCTGGCGATCGACGCCGAAGAGCATGGTGCCGAGGATGGCAAAGGCCTGGAAGGAGCCGACGTTGCCGGGCGCCTGCGGGGGGACGGAGCCGATGCGGAGGATGACAAGGATGGCGGCGCAGGCTGCGAAGCCGAGGTCGAGGCCAAAGCCGCGCTGTATGAAGTAGATGGGGCCGACCTGCAGCGCCAGGTAGAGGAAGCTGATGAAGAAGGCGCGGTAGAAGGACTGGCCGCGGCCCATGGATTCCAGCGCGTTCAGGTGGTGGCGGAGCTTAGGGTTAAGCCACTTTTCCGCCTGTTCGCGGCGGAACACCGCAAAGGCCAGGAGGGCGCCGAGGATGAGGAGAATGACGCCGAGGATACGGCTGCCATAGACGAGCACGGGAGGCAGTTCGACGAAGAGCGAGGTGACGAAGAAACCGCCGATGAGCCAGACGCCGTCGAACAGGCGTTCAATGACGACGCTGGAAAGGACGACGGTGAAAGGGACTCCGCTCCAGCGGGCCTGGAGGAAACTGCGGATCACTTCGCCGGGGCGCAGCGGCAGCACTTCGTTGGCGAAGAGGCCGATATAGATGGCCTGCATGGAGCGCCAGACGGGCAGTTTGCCGACGGGAATAAGGAGTTCGTTCCAGCGCCAGCCCTGAACGCAGTAGACAGCGATGTCGCAAATGACGGCGGCCAGCACGTAGGCAAGCGGCGTTTGCCGGATTCGGGGCAGTTGTTCTTCCCAATTGAATCCGCGATAAACCATCACCATGCAGGCGATGGATACGGCGTATCCAAGAACAGGGAGCATCCAGCGGCGGTTCTGCGTCAACGTTTTGATGATATCGCGGCTGCGATTTCCTTCCAGGTGGCTTCGTCCTGTCCGATGGCGATCTTGTTGGCGCCGCGAACGAGCGGGAGTCGCAGGAGTCTGGGTTCGTTTTCGATTTTTTGGAGCAGCGCGGTATCGGACATTTTCATGTATTTGAGGCCGGCATCTTCATAGGGTTTGCCCGCGGTATCGAGCAATCCGGGAAGGGTGAACTTTTCCATGAAGCGGCGGATCTCGCCGGCGGCCATCGGCTTCTGATTAAGATCGATGACTTGCAAGGGGATTCGGCGCTCTTTAAAAAAGCGCTCCGCGGCGCGGGAGGCGCTGGAACTCTTGACCCCGAAAATCTGCACGTTCTGCATCCCGTTTTATTGTGACAAACTGGTCGTTTCTTTATGATGACCCGACGCGCGTTCTCCTCTCTTCTCGCCGCCGCCCCCCTGGCCGCGCAGGCTCCCGTGGAACTGGACTGGACCGACGCGAAGAAACTGACGGTAGAAGGGCTGGGATTCCGGGACTTGGCGTCACCCTACGACCGGCTGCCGGCCGGGGCCGAGAAAACGGTGCGTGAGGCGGTATGGAACCTGTCGCGGGACTCCTCCGGGGTGCTGGTCCGGTTCATGGCAAACACGACGGCGATCCATGCGCGCTGGACGCTGCGATCGAAGACGCTGGCTGGACCGACGATGACGGCGGTGGGGCAGAGCGGACTGGATTTGTATGCCCGGAACGCGGCCGGCAAGTGGCAGTGGCGGGGAATCGGGCGGCCGACCAAGTTCCCGGAGAACACCGACGCGCTAGCGACGGGACTGCCGGCCGGGGACCGGGAGTATATGGTTTATCTGCCGCTTCGCAATGGCGTATTGAGCCTGGAAATCGGGGTTCCGAAAGGGAGCCGGATTGACCGCGGCCCGGCGCGCGCCTCCGGGGCCAAGCCGATTGTGTTTTACGGAACGTCGATCACGCACGGCATTGCCGCTTCGCGGCCGGGCATGACGCATGTGGCGATTCTCGGGCGGATCCTGGACAAGGAAGTGATCAACCTGGGGTTCTCCGGCAACGGGAAGATGGAGCCGGAGGTGACGAAGTTCGTGACCGAACTCGATGCGGCGGTGTATGTGCTGGACTGCCTGCCGAACATGACGGCGCAGGATGTGCGGGAGCGGGCGGAGGCGTGTGTGAAACAGATCCGCGCGGCGCGGCCGCGGACACCGATTCTACTGGTGGAAGACCGCAACTATGCGGACAACTTTCTAAACGCGAGCCGCCGGGAGCGAAATGAAACCAATCACCAAGCGATGCGGGCGGTGTACGCCAAGATGGTGAAGGAGAAGGTGCCGGGACTGGCGTATTTGAAAGCGGAGGAGTTGCTGGGAGAGGATGGGGAGGCGACCATCGACGGCTCGCATCCGACCGACCTTGGATTCCTGCGGCAGGCGACGGCGTTTGCGCGGGTGCTTAAGACGATGTAGTCCAGGCGCGGAGGAAGGCGGCGTATTCGGGTTCGCCGATTTCTCCGGCGGCGAGGGCGAGGACGGTCCGCGTAGCTACTTCCTCCGGGGCGGAGAACAAGACACCGTTGCTTTCCAGGAACACGATTCCGAGAAGAAATCCGGTACGCTTGTTCCCATCGAGAAACGGGTGGTTCTTCACAATCCCTGTGGTCAGCTTCGCGGCCATCTCGACAATATCCGGCTGATCGGCATAGGCGAAATACTGCTGCGGACGCGCAAGAGCGGACTGGAGCAGGGTTACGTCGCGCAGGCCCGAGGCCCCGCCATCAAGGGTGAGAATATGCTCGTGGATCCGAATCGCATCGGATTCGTCCACCCAGATAGGGTCGATCATTTCGCGAGTTCGCGTAGGGTATTCCGGTATCGCTCCGCAATCCCAATGGCCAATTCCAGCTTCCGGTCAGCGGCCGCGTCGCCAGTCCCGGCCAATACCCGTAAGGGGGAGCCTTCCCCAATGTGCAACTGCGCAACGACATCCGGCGGCAGAATCACGCCGAGCTCATCGCCAATTCGCTGGACCTTTACTTCTATCATTGTGGCCTCATTCTTTATTGTACATTTGCGCCCCGCCCTCCCGAAAATATACAGTTTGAGTGTGAAATCCCTCCTTTTCCTCGCCGCGGCCGGCGCCGTCTTCGCCGCACCCGACGAGTTCACGGCCAAGATCCGTCCTGTCCTGCAGGAAAACTGCGCCGCCTGCCATAACCCCGCCAACCCGAAGAACCGCATCGATTTTCTGAAGTCCGACTCCGCCACCGACATTGAGACCCGCCGCACACTCTGGCGGGACGTGGCCACCCAACTTCGCAATCGCACCATGCCCCCTGGTGCCGCCAAGATCTCCGAAGCCGACCGAATGACGGTGGCTAATTGGATCGACAACCGCTTGCGCACCACCGGGTGTACGACCGGCGACTTCGCCGGGTACGTGGCCGCGCGGCGCCTGAACCGGCGGGAGTGGAAGAACACGATTCGCGACCTGTTCGGGCTGGACGTGGTGGCACCCGATCTTTTCCCTGCCGACGAGGCGGGCGGGGCCGGGTTCGACACCAATGGCGAAACGCTCTACGTGCCGCCGATGATGCTGGAGCGCTATATGGAGGCCGCGACGCACGTTCTGGACAAAGTAATCGTCACGCCGGCGTTTAACCGCGTGGTGCTTTCCCATGAGATGACGCCGCAGACCCCGCCGCCGGCCGGCATCAAGCCGAGCCGGTTTCTCAACCCGGGCGAAGAGTTGTCGACGGCGGTCAGCGTTTTTGCCGAGGGTCCGTATTCGTTGCGCGTCTCCGTGGAGCGGCCGAAGCTGACGCCCTTTACCGTGGAAGTAAAGGCGGACGGCGTGACGGTGGGCAAACTTGCCTATGCGCGCGACTCCGGCGGCGGCGCCACGGCGCGGGTGGCCACCGCCACGCTGGCGCGGGGCCCTCATACCATTACCGTGGTGAATGGCACGGAGCGCATCGAATTTTATTCGCTCACCGTGGATCAGCGGCCGGCCGAGGTGACCAGCGAGAAGCGGGCCTTGCACTTCAAACTGTTGGGCCTGGAGACGGGACAGTCGCCGGTGGATAAGCGCGCCCACGCCCGGCGGTTGCTCACCCGGTTCCTTCCGCGCGCCTACCGCGGGCCGGTGGAAACCGCGGAAATCGACCGCCTGATGGGGCTCTACGACCGCGGCGCGCGGCGGGGCGAACCGTTTGAAGAGAACATCAAGCTCGCGCTGAAGGCCGTGCTGGTGTCGCCGCGTTTTCTGTTCAAGGTGGAACAGAATGCGCCGCAACCCGGCCTGCGCCCGGTGGGCCAGTATGAGATGGCGTCGCGGCTCTCCTACTTTCTATGGTCGACGATGCCGGACGAGGAACTCTTCCGGCTGGCGGCGGAAAACAAGCTGCAGGATCCGGCGACGCTGGCCGCCCAGGTGGAGCGGATGATCGACGATCCGCGCTCGCGAGTTTTTGCCAACGGGTTTATGGGGCAGTGGCTCGGCACGCAGGAGATCGGCGGCCGCTCCGTGCCGCTGCTGACCGAGCTGCAGCACTTTTACACGCCGGAGGGCGCGGCCGACCTGCGTGAGCAGCCCGAGCTTTTCTTCCATCACATCCTTACCCAGAACAAGCCGGTGCTCGATCTGCTCACCGCCAAATACACATTCCTGACCGAACGGCTGGTGAAGTATTACGAACTGGAGGGGAAGGTAAAACTGCCGCCGGGACCGGGATTTCACCTGGTGGAGTGGCCCGATGACCGGCGGGCGGGCGTGTTGGGATTCGCCTCCGTGCTGGCGATGACGTCCCACTACAAGCAGGCCAGTCCGGTACTGCGCGGGGCCTGGGTGCTGGAGACGCTGCTGGGAACGCCGGTGCCGCCGCCGCCAGCCAACGTACCGCCGCTGGACGCCGCGGCCAAGGGAGCGGCAAAGAATATGACGGTGCGGGCGATGCTCGTCAAACACCGGGAGAACGTCTCCTGCGCCGCCTGCCACAACCTGATGGATCCGATCGGGCTGGGTCTGGAGAACTTTGACTGGATGGGCCGCTGGCGCGACAAGGATGCCGATGGCTCGCCGGTGGATGCCTCCGGCTCGCTGCCGTCGGGGGAGACGTTCAACGGCCCGGTGGAGTTGCGCAACGTCCTGATGAAGCGCAAAGAGGACTTCACACGCCAGATCACTTCCAAGGTACTGGGCTATGCGCTGGGCCGCGGGCTGCAGGACGGCGACCAGTGCACGATCCAGAAGCTGATGGACACGATGGAAAAGAACGGCTACCAAACCCGTACGCTGATTCGAGATATTGTAATGAGTACGCCGTTCCGGTTCACACAGGCCGATGCGGCGATGAGTGAAACCCACGCGCCCGTGAAGAAGGCTCCCCGCCGCCTGCTGGGTACAAAATAAGAGGCAACTATGCAATCGCGACGCAACATACTACGCGGTCTTGGCGTGGCCCTGGCCACACCCTGGATGGAGTCCGGCGTCTTTGGCGCCACCGGAGGGGTGGAGCGGCTGAAGGAGCCGCCGTTGCGGCTGGCCTGCATATTCATGCCGAATGGGGTTCGCCCGGAGTATTGGACTCCGGAGGGAGACGGCGAAGACTACTCGTTCACGCCGCACCTGAAGCCGCTGGAAGGGCTAAAGAGCGAGTTCCTGCTGCTGGAGAATCTCTGGAACAAGAACACCGTGGGCCGCAATGGGCACTGGCCCAAAGTGCCGGCGTGGCTGAGCGGCGGATTCGTGGAGCGGACAACGGGGGGCGACCTGGATTCGGGCGGCACGACGGTGGACCAACTGCTGGCGCAGCGTATTGGTCACCAGACACCGCTGCCTTCGCTGGAACTAGGCATTGACGCGCCGCGCACAGGCATCGACACGGCCGGCGGCGGCTTTCCGCGGGCGCTGGGTTCGTTCCTCTCGTGGGCGGATCCGAAGACCCCGGTACCGAAAGAGATTGTGCCGCAGCTCGCCTTTGACCGGCTGTTCCGGAACAAGCGAACGCCGGTGGTTTCCGGTTTGAATCCGCAATCGCCGGAGATGCTCGATTCGCTGCAGCGCGACGATACTTCCGTGCTGGACGTGGTGCTGGAACAGGCGCGCTCATTGCGGGCCAAGGGCAGCAAGCACGATCAGGCGCGGCTGGACGAGTACTTCGAATCCGTGCGCAGTGTGGAACGGCGATTGGAAGCGGCGATGAAGCCGCAGAAGCGGTGGATTAACGAAGGCAAGTTCCCGCTGGACCGGCCGGTGGCCGGGCTGCCGGCAACGCACACCGAGCACGTTCACCTGATGCTCGACATTCTGGTTCTGGCCTTCTGGACCGACTCGACGCGCATCGCCACGTTTATGATGGGCGACGCGCAGTCGGCGCAGAACTATGACTTCCTGGACGGGGTGAAGGGCAATTTCCATGGCCTTTCCCATCACCGCGACATTCCCGAAACGCGGGCGCAGTACGAGAAGATCATCACCTGGCACACGACGCAGATCGCCTACCTGCTGAACAAGATGAAGGGGCTGAAGGAAGGCGAAACGTCGCTGCTCGACAATTCGATGGTGCTGTTTGGTTCGTCGCTCAAGTGCGGCAACCGGCACATTGAAGAGAACCTGCCGTTGCTGCTGGCCGGGCGCGGGAAAGGGACGCTACGGCCGGGGCGGCGCGTGAGGGCGGAAAAGAAGACGCCGTTCTGCAACCTGCACCTGGCGCTGATGGAGCGTATGGGCGTGAAGGAAGAGTCCTTTGGAGACAGCACGGGAGTTCTGCAGGGCCTGGTATAGGCTCACTCAGAAGCGATAGCTGGAACCCGGTGACGGGTTCACTGCTTCATGCCGGTCAGGATATCCGGTGTGTCCTGCCGTCCCTAACTGCCGGGACAAAGCGCGAGGCTTGCCCCCCATGGACGACCCCCTCTGGACTCTGACATAATGCCAGGCCAGTTAAGGGGTGATACTTCATGTTCAAGAATCGAATCCTCGTATTCCTTCTCTGCCTGGCGGCGCTTCTGTCGCCAAGGCAACTCTCTGCCCAAGTATTGAAGGGCCAGATTCTCGGTACTATCTCTGATCAATCCGGCGCCGTCGTGCCCGGAGTCAAGATCACGATTACTGAAACCAGAACCAACTTCCAGCGCACGGCCGACTCCAACGAGTCCGGAAACTTCTTCTTCGTGAACCTGGATCCGGGCGACTACAAAGTGGAAGCCGAGAAACAGGGCTTCAACAAGACGCTCCGCTCCGGCGTGGAACTGCTTCCCAACACCACGGCGCGCGTCAATTTCGAACTCGTTCCGGGCGCGGTGACGCAGACGGTGGACGTTTCCGGCACCGCCGCCCCGCTACTGCAGACCGACCGTGCCGACACGGGCGGAAAGATTGAAGCCGAGCAGTTGGCGAACATGCCGATGCTCTACAACCGCAACTACCAGGGGCTGCTGGTTCTTGTACCCGGCGTCGGCAAACCGTTCCGCCCCCACTCGGAGTTTTACAATTCGCAGGACTCGCTGTCGGTGCGCGTTAACGGCCAGGGCCGGCAGTTCAACAATTTCCAGATTGAAGGGATTGAGAACAAGATCGACAACGGGAACCTGACGGCTCTGGTGCCTCCGGCGGAAGCGATTCAGACGGTGGACGTCTCGACCTCCAACTTCGATCCGGAGTTCGGCAATGCCGGCGGCGCGGTGACGAATGTGACGCTGAAGAGCGGCAGCAACGAGTTCCACGGGTCGTTGTTTGAGTTCCACCGGAACGAGAATATTCAGGCTCGGAACACGTTCGCGGTGACGAAGGCGCCGACGGTGTACAACCAGTTTGGCGGGACGTTGGGCGGACGAATTGTGCGGGACAAGCTGTTCTTCTTCGGCGACTACCAGGGCAGCCGGGATCACCTGGGACAGGTGAACCGCGGCGGATTGCCGGGCGCTGCATTCCGGTCCGGCAACCTGGCGGCGGGCGGAGTGGCGATTTATGATCCGCTTACGGGAAACACCTCCGGCGGCGGGCGCACGGCTTTCCCGGGCGCGGTGATTCCGGCCAGCCGCATCAGCCCGATCTCGCGGCGTATTCTGGGCTTCGTCCCCGAACCGAACATCGCCGCTCCGGAAGGCCAGGTGAACTACCAGCAGAACAACGTACGCGTGAAGACGCTGGACCAGGTGGACTCAAAGATCGATTGGGTGATCGGCAATAACGACCGGCTTACCGGCCGCTACTCCATTCAGAAAGCCGTCGTCACCGACCACGCCCTGTTCGGCCCCGGCGGCATCTACGGCGGGTTCCGCAATGGCGGATTCGGCGGAACGGGTCCAGCCCGGACCCAAAGCGCGGGCATCAACTATTCGAAAGTTCTGAACCCGACGCTGGTGTGGGAATCGCGCATTGGTGTTGTGCGCAACCGGAACGACGCATTGGCCGACGATACCGGGAAGAAGACCTCCGAGGAGATCGGCATCCGCGGGGTCAACCTGGATGAGTGGACGTCCGGACTCTCCGAAATCCGCATCAACGGCTACGCTTCGCCGCTGGTTGGCTTCTCGCCGAGCCTGCCCTGGGCCCGCAGCGTGACGTCGTTTGGCATCGTTAATAACTTTTCCAAGACGTTCTCGAAGCACATCATGCGTTTCGGCATGGACATTCGGCGGGAACGGAATGACCTGTTGCAGACGCAGACCTTCAACCCGCGCGGACGGTTCGAATATCAGCCGGGCCAGACGGGCGATGTCGCCGACACTCGCCGCAATTTTTCGAATGCCTTCGCCGCCTTCCTGCTCGACGTTCCCAATCAGTCCGGCCGTGACCTGCCGTTCGTATTTCCGGCGCGGCGAGAATTGACGTGGAACTTCTACGTGCAGGACAAGTGGCAGGTGAACTCGAAGCTGACCATCGACATGGGCATCCGGCTGGAAAGGGAGCGGGGGTCGCGGCCCCGGTTGCCGGGCGGCTATTCCAATTACAACCCGACCAACAATACTCTGGAACTGGCCGGCCTGGGGTCGGTACCGATGAGCATCGCCAATTCGAACAACAATTGGGGACCGCGCCTCGGCATCGCCTACCGGTTCAACGACAAGACCGTGATCCGCACCGGCTTCGGGATCAGCTTCTACCCCCGCCGCATGGGGCAGTTTAACTTCCCCATCCTGCAGAACAATGGCTTCCCGGCGGCCAACGCATTCGTGTCCGCGGCCGTCACAATGACCACGGGCTTCCCGCCGTTCTCGCCGTTCGTGCTGCCCAACAGCGGAATCATCGAGAACGCACCGCTCAGCAACGGCTACACCATCACGCCTCGCGATTTGGCCAGCCCGTATGTGCAAAGCTGGAATTTCGCCATCCAGCGTGCGTTGCCGTGGAAGTTCGCTCTTGATCTGGCGTATGTCGGCAACAAGGGCGTCAACAACCAGTCCGGCATCAACATCAACGCGTCCATGATCCCCGGTTCCGGCAACAATGGCCGGCCGCTGTTCCAACGGTTCCGCCGCGTCACCGACACGACTTCGGTGGTGGGCACCTCCACCTGGTACAACGGCCTGCAGATGAAACTGGACCGCCGGGTCTCCGACGGTTTCTTCATCACCACGTCCTATACGTTCTCCAAGGGCTTGAACTACACCGAGGACGACGGCGGCCTGGCCATCCCGATGAATGTGCAGCTTAACAAAGGGCGCATGAACGACAACCGCACGCATGTGTTCACACAGAGCTACATGCTGGACCTGCCGTTCGGCAAGGGCAAGCGTTGGGCACAGGGACGAGCGGCCAACTGGATCGCCGGTGGCTGGCAGATCCAGGGACTGTTCTCGGCGATGACCGGCACGTGGTTCTCCCCTTCGGTTTCGGGCGTGGTGAACGCTCCGGGCACGGCGGACCGGCCCAACTGGGTGGCCCCGATTCGTATTCTCGGCGGCACGGGCCCCGGGCAGAAGTACTTTGACCCGGCCTCGTTCGCCACCCCCGCGCAGAACACGCTCGGCAACGCCGGCCGTAACATCATCCAAGGGCCCGGGGTCGGAAACTTCGACGCCGCGCTTCACCGCAACTTCCAGATCCGGGAACGCATGCAACTGGCGCTCCGGATTGAGAGCTTCAACTTCACCAACACCGCCCATTACACCAACCCGAACGGCAACGCCCAGTCGCCGCAGTTCGGCGAGATCAATGGCGCGGAGCAGGACCAGCGCCAGTTCCAGATCGGACTCACGCTCCGCTTCTAACCGGCAAGGTACCGCAAAAGCAAACCCGGCCATCGGATGACGATGGCCGGGTTCGTTTTTGGAGCCTTACTTGGACTTTTTGTCGATCTTCGCCCAGGTGTCGCGGAGTTGCACCGTGCGGTTGAACACGAGCTTTTCCTCCGTAGAATCGAGGTCTACGTTGAAATAGCCGACACGTTCGAACTGGAAATGGGTGTTGGGCTTCACCCCCTTCACGCTGGGTTCGATTTTGGCCTCGCTTTTGACGACGAGCGAGGTGGGATTCAACTGCGTGGCGATATCGTCCGACTGCGGCGCGTCCGGCTGCAGGAGGCTTTCGTAGAGGCGGGCTTCCACCGTCAGCGCGTGTTCGGCCGAGACCCAGTGGATGGTGGACTTCACCTTGCGGCCATCGGGCGAATTGCCGCCGCGGCTGGCCGGGTCGTAGGTGCAGTGGATTTCGGTGACCTCGCCGTTGGCGTTCTTGACCACGGAGGTACAGGTGACGAAGTAGGCGTAGCGAAGGCGGACCTCGCGGCCGGGAGACAGGCGGTAGTACTGTTTCGGCGGGTCTTCGCGGAAGTCATCGCGGTCGATGTAGATGACTTTGGAAAACGGCACCTGGCGGGTACCCATGGATTCGTCTTCCGGATTGTTGACGGCTTCCAACTCCTCGGTGACGCCGTCGGGGTAGTTGTCGATGATCACCTTCACCGGATCGATGACGGCCATCACGCGGGCGGCGCGCCGATTCAGATCCTCGCGAATGTGATGTTCAAGCAGAGCGAACTCGACGGTTCCGTTGGTCTTTGAGACGCCGATGGAGCCGCAGAAGGCGCGGATTGCCTCGGGGGTGTACCCGCGCCGGCGGATGCCGGAGAGGGTTGGCATGCGCGGATCGTCCCAGCCGGAGACAAAGCCGCGCTGGACCAATTGCAGGAGCTTGCGCTTGCTGAGCAGGGTGTTGGTGAGGTTGAGGCGATCGAACTCAATCTGCTGCGGGCGGTGGATACCGAGCTTTTCGACGTACCAGTCGTAGAGAGGACGGTGGTCTTCAAACTCCAGGGTGCAGATGGAGTGGGTGATTCCTTCGATGGAGTCGCATTCACCGTGGGCGAAGTCGTACATCGGGTAGATGAGCCAATCGTCGCCAGTGCGGTGATGGTGGGCGCGGAGAATGCGGTACATCACCGGGTCACGCATGTTGAAGTTGGGCGACGCCATGTCGATTTTCGAGCGCAGGGTGCGAGCGCCGTCGGGGAACTCGCCGGCGCGCATGCGCTGGAAGAGATCGAGGTTCTCCTCGACCGAGCGGTTGCGGTAGGGGCTTTCCTGGCCGGGTTCGGTGGTGGTCCCGCGGGTGGCGCGTACTTCATCCGCCGTGAGGTCGCAGACGTAGGCATCGCCTTGCTTGATGAGCTGGATCGCCCACTGGTAAAGCTGCTCAAAGTAGTCGGAAGCGTAGAAGAGGCGGTCTTCCCAGTCGAACCCCAGCCACTTGACGTCGTTAATGATGCTGTCGACGTATTCGGTTTCTTCTTTCGACGGATTGGTGTCGTCGAACCGCAAGTTGCATTTCCCGCCGAACTCTTTGGCCAGCCCGAAATTCAGACAGATGGACTTGGCATGACCGATGTGCAGATAGCCATTCGGCTCGGGTGGGAATCGGGTGTGGACCCGTCCGCCGTGCTTTCCGTTCTTGATGTCTTCGATGATGATGTCGCGGATGAAGTTCGACGGGGAGTTTTCAGCCGGGGGGGTGGTCTCGTTCAGACCATCGTTAGCCATATTTATCAGTATATCCGGGCAAGAAAAACGGGGGCCCGGAAGGGCCCCCGTGCTGGTTGGGAAGGAGAGGAAACTACTGCGCGTGAACCTTGTTCACGGAGAAGTCACCGTTCGGGCCGTGGCAGGTGGAGCAGCTTTCGCCGATGGCCGAGGTGTTCACCTGGGCATGGGCGGCGGCGGCTTTCCCGACGTGGCAGCTTAAGCAGGCAGCGGTTTCCGGACCCATCACGCCGAGGAGGCTGGCGGGATTGTTGGTCTTGGCGGCGGTTTCCGGCAGCGGGAGTTGTTCGGAACCGTTCACATGGCACTGCGTACAGGTGGTTAGCCGGCCTGGGTAGCCGAAGTCATACAGGTATTCCCGGCTGCCGTAGATCGACAACGGCTTGCCCTGTTCGCGGGCCGAATGCATCCGGTGGATCATGGTCTTGAACTCAATCGTATGCTGCGGACCCATCGCCGCCGGACGGCGGTCGAGGTTGGCGGGGTTGTGACACACCACGCAGTTCTCTACGGCATTGCGCGTCCCGCCATGGAGACCAAGGGTCCCGTGGCAGGAGTTGCACTTCGCCGTAGCAACGATGGTACGTCGCGGAGTCGCTTTGGCATCGGTGACGGCGAAAGCCATCAGCTTGTTGGGCCCGATGTCCCGGGCGACCTGCTCCTTCTTGGTGCCTTTCAACAGGGTGGTGTTCTTGTAGCCTTCGATACCGACGGTGTAAGAACCCTTGGCCGTTTCCGGCAGAGCCTGGCTGAAGGTCCAGAAGTAGACGCCGTTGTTGCCCTGGGCGGTCAAAGCGGCTTCGGTGAACTGGGTGCCGAAATCGGTATTCGGTCCATTGAGTTGCAGCGTCAGCCGGGTCATTTCGCTGGGAAGGACTGGTTTGCCTTCTTTATCCTTGATGCTGAAGCTGACGGTGGGTTTTTTGCCCGGGGCGCCATCGGCGACGTTGAGGATTTCAAACTGGATCCCGGCCATTTCGCGAGACTTGGTGGGGATGGTGTGCGCACCCTTGACGGAAAGGTCGAAGTCGAGTTCACCCTGCACAGTGTGGCAGTTGGCGCACTGGTTATCGGAGACCTGCGGCAGGTCGGCGTGGTTTTCGCCGGTGGCGAAGTTCACGTTGTCATGGCAGGACCCGCAGGCGCGGCGACTGGGCTTCAGCCACGCGTCTTTTTGCGTCGCAGCGGAGTTCTCTTCGTGGCAAGCCTGGCAGTTCCGCGCGTCGGCGGGGAAGACCACTTTCGAGAAGTCATGCATGCTCTGAGCATTGCCGATAATCTGATAGGGCTTGCCGGCGACCACGCTGGGCAACTCGGCGCCCGTGTGAATCCGGTGAATCATCGTCGCCATGTCGACCGTGTTTCCGGTATCGGGGTCGGTGGTCTGCGGCTGGTGACAGGTGATGCAGTTTTCCATGCTGGAGCGGCCACCGGTGCCATGGGCAGCGAGTTTGTCGTGGCACTTGTTGCAGGTTGCGGTGCGGACGATGTCGCGGACGACGGTGACTTTAGAGCCGTCCGGAACGAAGGTGAAGGTGGCATCCAAAGAGGTGATGCCGAGATCGAACTCGGTCAGGTTCCGGTTCGCATAGACGGAAACGGCGTGGGTCGCGGTACGGTCATAACCGGCCGGGGCCTTGGTCCCGAAGGTGTAAACGTACTCGCCATCGGCCACCTGTTGCCAGCTACCGCCGGTATCGGCACCCGACTGGGTGGCCGAAACACGGGTGATGGGGCTTGTCTGGACCCTGGTGGTGTAGGTCCGGTAGAGGGTTTCGCCTTTCGGAATCGTGGCCAGGATAAAGCTGGCGCCAATCGTCCCTGGCGTCTGCACGCCAAGGCGGTCCAGCGGCAAGCCCCGCGGATCCGTGAACGACACTCGCGCCTTGGCCGTACCATCGGGCGCGATTTCAGCAGAGATGATCTTAAGTACAAGTCCGGGGCGGACGAAATTGATGGTCTTTTCGTCCAGATAAAACGCCTTATCGGCAGTGGTGAATTTGGTGATCGTGCCGCTGATCAGCGCAGCGCATCCAAGAAAAAGTATGGCAGCAGTTAAGAGGACAGCAGGACGACGAAAGAGATTAGGAACTCCCATTGAGACCCTCCTTCAAAAGTTCTTCCGTCCATAGAATAGTCCAATTTGCCTTCTTCTTCCAGAGCATTTACACTTCTTTCTCGTCCGAACAACCCTCTTTTTTTCAACAGTTTATAGCGGATCATTTTAGCCCGATTTCGATACACCCGGGCGCCGTTGCACTCTAAGTGCCCGACTTATTTGGAGTTATACCCGATAGCCCCATATCGGTCATTTCTCGTCTGGTTTCACTCACCGGTTCACGCAATAAAACAGGCAGGGACCTCGTAACGAGGTCCCTGCCGCCGGACTCCCCGATTTTTCCTAGTCTTTACTGGGCGTGCACCCGGCTAACGGAGAACATCGAGCTAGCTCCGTGACACGCCGAGCAGCTCTCGCCGATCGACGCTGTGTTCGCCTGCGCGTGCGCTTTCGCCGCGGCCGATGTGTGACAACTGGTACACGCCGCCGTCTCCGGACCGAGCGGGCTGACCGGTCCCCGCGGATCCAATACCGGTTTTAACGTCTCCGGCAGAGGCAGGTTCTGGGAGTTGTTCACATGGCACATCGTGCAGTTCTGACGTTTGCCGGGGAAGCCGACTTCGTTGAAACCGATGGCCGTTCCGCCGAACCCGAAAATCGAGTACGGACCGGACAGTTCGTGCCCCGTATGGATTTTGTGGATCATGGAGCGGAAATCGATCGATTCGGGCGGTCCCTGTGCGGCGGGGCGCCGGGCGGTGTCGGTGCCGTTCGGATGGTGACAGAGCACGCACTGTTCGATGGTGCTTCTGTTGCCGCCGTGGAGGCTCAGATTGCCGTGGCAGGCGTTGCACTTCTCCAGTGTCACCACGGTCCGCCGTGGAACAGGCTGCGGATCGGTGACGGCGAAGGTCTTCACCTTGTTGACACCGGCGTCGCGCACCACCTGCTCCTTCGGTTTGCCCTTCTGGATGGTGATGTTACGATACCCCTCAATCCCGATCGCATAGGACCCTTTGGCGGTCGCAGGAACGGAAGCGGCAAACGTCCAGGTGTAGACGCCATTGCTGCCTTGCGCGGTGCGAACGTCCTCAGTGATATCGGCGCCGAAATCGCTGGTTGGCCCGGCCATGACAAGGGCCAGGCGCGTCATTTCACTGGGAAGGATGGGCGTGCCGGCTTTGTCCTTCACACTGAAGGTCACCACCGGTTTGGTTCCCGGTGCGCCGTCTTTCACTTCCAGGATTTCAAAGGTCGTCCCGGGCAGTTCTTTCGAAGCGGTCGCGATCGTGTGAGCCCCGCGGATCGACAGGTCGAACTCCGTATCGCTTTCCGGCTTGTGGCAGGTGGAGCACTGCGCATCCGAAGTTTGTGCCATATTGGCGTGGCCCTCGCCCGTAGCGAAGTTCACGTTGTCGTGGCAGGACCCGCAGGCGCGACGGCTGGGCTTCAGCCATTCGGTCTTCTGCGTCGCTTCCGACTTGGGTTCGTGGCAGGATTCACAGTTCCTCGGATTCGGCGGGAAGACGACCTTCGAGAAATCGTGCATGCTCTGCGCGTTGCCGATGATCTGATACGGTTTGCCCGCCTTCACGCTCGGCAGGTCAGCGCCGGTGTGGATCTTGTGGATCATCGTGGCCATGTCGACCGAATTTCCAGTGTCGGGATCCGTTGTCTGCGGCTGATGGCAGGTGATGCAGTTCTCCATCGTCGACCGGCCGGTAGTTCCGTGCGCAGAGAGTTTGTCGTGGCACTTATTGCAGGTGGCGGTGCGGATCAGGTCTCGCACCACGGTCACCTTGGAGCCGTCCGGCACGAAGTTCAGGGTGAAATCGGCCAGGTTCGTGCCTAGTTCAAACTCGGTCAAGTTCCGATTCGCGTACACCGAAACAGCATGGGTAGCCGTCCGATCGTACCCGGAAGGTGCTTTCGTTCCGAACGTATAGACGTACTCACCGTCGGCCACCTGGGCCCACGAGCCACCGGTGTCGGCGCCGGCCTGGGTGGCCGCGACCCGGGTAATCGGACTGGTCTGTACGCGGGTGGTGTAGGCACGATAGAGTGTCTCGCCCTTGGGTATGGTGGCCAGAATGACGCTGGCGCCAATCGGCCCCGGCGTTTGAATGCCCAACCGGTCAAGCGGCAGTCCGCGAGGGTCGGTGAACTGCACACGGGCTTTCGCCGTGCCGTCAGCGGCGATCTCCGCCGAAAGCACCTTGACGACAAGTCCGGGCCGGACAAAATTGAGCATTTTTTCGTCGGCGTAGAAGGCCTTGTCAGAGGTTGAAAATTTCGATTTGGTGGCGCTGATCAATGCCGCGCAGCCAACCAGGAGAATGATGGAAAGTAGAATTACGATAGGTCGACGTAGATATTTGTGAATCGCCATGCCTCCCCCTTTCAGAGGATGTTTCATCAACAGAATAGTCCATGTCACTTATTTGTTAAAGAACGATCTTTATTCAGCAAGCGGTTTTTTTTCAACACGTTATAACGGATCAAAATGATCCGCTTTCGATACCACCATGGCTAAGTTGCATCATAAGGTACCCATATCACGGGACTTATGGGCAACAACTCCATATCGGGCCTTTTTCGTCGCCAATCCCCCGCTCCGCCCCCGGCCCGGGTGTATGATGTCCAACGTGCGGACTCCCATTCTGCTCCTCGCCCTTGCCTCCGTGGCGGTCTCGCCCGCCCACGCCGATGACTACTTCCCTCCGCCCGATGCCAAAGGCGGCTGGCGCACGCTGAAGGACCCGGCCAAGATCCGCAAGCAAGCCGGCATCGACGTTGCCAAGCTCGACGAGGCCTTCGCCTACATTCAGCAGACGGCCCAGCACGGTGGCCTGCTGGTGGTCCGCCATGGCCATCTGGTCTACGAAAAGTATTACGGCCGCGGCCATCGTGAAGCGCTGCCCGAGCTTGCCTCCTGCGGCAAAGCCTTTACGACGGTGGCCACCGGAATGATGATGCAGGACAAACCGGAACTCTTCCCCAACGGCCTGGACGAGAAGGTTTTCACACCGAAGTTCCTTCCGGCCGAGGTGTTTCCGCTGGACGATCCCCGCAAGGCCGAAATCTCGCTCGGCCAGGTGCTGGCGATGTCGGCGGGCATTCGCGGAACGAACCCGGTCTATGTGAAAGGGGTCAAGCAGACGTGGGAGAACCCGACCATCGACAACGGTCCCTGGTCCACCACCGACGAGTTCGCGCTGAAGCAATCGCTCTGGTGCGCCCCGGGGGAGTGCTACTCCTACGCCACCTCCTCCTCCCACATCCCAGCCATCCTGGTGCGCCGCATGATGAACATGGAGATGGAAGACTACATGCGCAAGCGGCTCACGACTCCGCTTGGGTTCGGCACGTGGGGCTACGCCATGTACCGCCCGAAGCTGAAATCGGGAATTGACGCCAATGGCCGGATGTTTCACACGCCCGGCGGCGGGTCGATCGCAGTTCGTTCCACGGATGTCCTGCGGTTCGCCTATCTGATGCTGCGCGAAGGCCGGTGGGGCAAACAGCAGATCATTCCCAGGGAGTTCGCGCGGCAGTGCGGCCGGATGGTCTCCTACAACCCGCACTACAATCACAGCTTCAATTTCAATGTGAACGAACAGGGGCAACTGGCCGGTGTGCCGCGGGACGCCTTCTGGAAGGGCGGCGCGGGCGGCTATGCGATCTACGTCGTGCCGTCGCTCGACATGGTCATATATAAAATGGGCGGCACCGAGCAGCAGTATGACCCCGCGCTCACGCGCCTCCCGGTAAAATACAGCTACGACGGCTCCCGCGCCAACTGGAAAGCGCCGGCCAACCTCGGCGACGCTACCGGCAAGACGCTGCAGATGGTGGTGGCCGCCGTCACCCCGTAAATGCGTCCGCTCCTCCTTTTCGCCGCCGTCCCACTGCTGGCCGCCTCCTGGGACCGCTCTTACTCCCCGGCGCAAGCCGATCGTGGCCGTCTGCTCTATGCCGAACAATGCGCACGCTGCCATGGCGGTAATCTGGCCGGCGGCGAGGGCGCCCCGGCCTTGCTCGGCCCGGCCTTCGCTAAACGCTGGTCGGCACAACCAGCCGAAGCGCTGCTGGAGCGCAATCGCACCACCATGCCCCCGGAGGCTCCGGGGCGCCTGACGCAGCGGCAGGCGGCCGACATTACCGCCCACATGCTGCGTGTCAACGGCGTTCTGCCCGGCCCGCGCGACCTGGGCGACTCCACCGCCTCCGCCGTGCACCCCCAAGGCGACTGGCTTTTCTACGGCGCCGACGCCGGCACCACCAAGTACACCCCGCTCGACCAGATCAACGCCGGCAACGTCGAGAAACTACAGATCGCCTGGCGCTGGAAAGCGGAGAACTTCGGCAAGACGCCGGACATCAACTGGCAGGTGACGCCGCTCAAGATCGGCCGCACGCTCTACTTCACCGCCGGCACGCGGCGCGATGCGGTGGCCGTCGACGCCGAGACGGGCGAAACGCTCTGGATGTACCGCCTGGACGAGGGGGAACGCGGCGCCGCCGCCGTCCGCCAACAAAACCGGGGCCTGGCGTATTGGACCGATCACAAGGGCACCGAGCGAATCCTGCTGATCACCCCCGGCTTTCAACTCGTCGCCCTGGACGCCAAAACGGGCCGTCCCGTGGAGTCGTTTGGCGCCAAAGGCATCATCGACCTGACGCAGGGCCTGGACCGCGATCAGGTGAGACCCGGGCAGATCGGCTCCAGTTCGCCGGCCATCGTCATCCGGGACACGGTAGTGGTAGGCGCCGCCCTGCAGGCCGGCACCGCCCCCTCCTCCAAGACCAACGTCCCCGGCTATATCCGCGGCTTCGACGTCCGAACGGGCCGCAAGCTCTGGACCTTCCGCACCATCCCGCGCCCTGGCGAAGCCGGCAACGAAACCTGGGAAAAGGGAAGCTGGGAGTACACGGGCAACACGGGAGCATGGGCTCCGCTGAGCGGCGACGAGGAGTTGGGATACGTCTACATTCCGGTGGAAGCCGCTACCGGAGATTTCTACGGCGGGCACCGGCCGGGGAACAACCTGTTCTCCAGTTCGCTGGTCTGCCTGGACGCCCGCACCGGGCGCCGCATCTGGCACTATCAACTGGTCCACCACGACCTGTGGGATATGGATGTTGCCGCCGCGCCCATTCTCACCGACATTACCGTCCAAGGCCGAAGAATTAAAGCGGTATCCGTGGTCACCAAGCAGGCCTTCACCTACGTTTTTGACCGCGCCACCGGCCAGCCCGTCTGGCCCATCCTGGAACGGCCGGTGCCGCCTTCCACGGTCCCCGGGGAGAAGGCCTCCCCCACTCAGCCGTTCCCCACGCTGCCGAAGCCGTTCGACCGCCAGGGCCTCTCCGACGACGACCTCATCGATTTCACTCCGGCCGTCAAGCAACAGGCCCGCCAGATCGCCTCCGAGTTCCAGATGGGCCCCCTCTTCGCCCCGCCGATTCTGGCCGGCGCCAACGGCAAGAAGGCCACGCTCACCATGCCGAACCACCTCGGCGGCGCTAACTGGCAGGGCGGCGCGTTTGATCCGGAAACGGGCATTCTTTACGTCTCCTCGGTGACCAACCCGGCCACCTATGCCGTGGCCCCCGGCGACCCGAAGCAGACCGACATGGCCTACGTAGGCTCCGGCATCGCCTACTCCCTGGGCGGCTTCCTTACCGGCAACGCCCCGGTCGACGCGGCCAAGAAGACCGTCTGGGCGATCCCGGACGGCCACATGGGCCCGCAAGGCCTGCCGCTGGTGAAACCGCCGTGGGGCCGCATCACCGCCATCGACATGAGCACCGGCGAGCATCTCTGGATGCGCCCCAACGGCAACACCCCGGACTATGTCAAAAACCACCCGCTGCTGCAGGGCGTCCGCATCCCCCCAACTGGCCGCCCCTCGCGCTCGCCGCTGCTGGTGACCAAAACTCTTCTCTTCGGCGCCGACGGACCCAACCTGTTCAACCCCCTGGCCGGCGGCGGCGGCAACACCTTTCGCGCCATGAATAAGCTGACCGGCGAGATTGTCCACGAAATGGAACTCCCCGGGCAGGCCACCGGTGTCCCGATGAGCTACATGGTGAACGGCAAGCAGTACATTGCCGTCGCCGTTGGCGCCGTGGGGACCCCGGCCGAACTCGTTGTATTGACGCTTCCCTGACAACCCATGCACCGCCGCCACTTTCTCTCCACGCCCCTCGCCGCGCTAGCCGCCGCGCCCACGCCTTGCGACGTCTTCGTCTACGGTTCCACACCCGGCGGAGTAACCGCCGCCGTGGAGGCCGCCCGGCAGGGCTTGCGCGTCATTCTCGCCTGCCCGCAGAAGCATCTGGGCGGAATGGCCGCCAGCGGCCTTTCCACCACCGATGCCGTCCGCACCGAACTGTTTGGCGGCCAGGTGGCCGAGTTCGTCGGCCTGGTCCGCGCCCACTACCAGCGCACTCTGGCCAGCCAACCTGAGGAGTACGCCCGCACCCACGACGGCTGGTTCTACGAACCCTCCGTCGCCGAGGCCGCCTTCGACAAGATGCTTCAAGGCGAACGAACCCTGCGGCATCTCCCGGGGCACCACCTGATTTCGGCCACCGTCGCCAATTCCCGGGTCACCGAAGTGGTACTCGATACTCCCGGGAACGCGCGGCTCATCATCACCTCCAAGACCTTCATCGACGGCACCTATGAGGGCGACCTGGCCGCCGCCGCCAATGTCCCCTACCGGGTGGGCCGGGAAGCGCGCGACGAGTACGGCGAACCCTTCGCCGGGATTCACTACATGAACTGGCGCACCGGCCAGCAGATCCTCACGGCCGACACCGGCGAGGCTTCGCCGGCCATCCAGGCCTTCTGCGCCCGGTCCATCTTCACCGACGACCCGGCGCAGAAAGTCGTCATCGAAAAACCCGCCAGCTACGATCTGCACCTCCCCGACTATCTGCCTCTGCTGGACGATTTCGCCTCCAGGCGCGTCACCCGCTGGGGCCGCGGCACCCAGTTGCCAAACCGCAAGTTCCAGATGAACGGCAACATTGAAGGCCTCACGAGCACGAATCTGCCCGGCGCCAACTGGACCTGGCCTGAAGCCGGCCGGCATCACCGCGCCCGGTTGGCCCAGTTGCACGTCGATCATGTTCACGGCCTCATCTGGTTCCTGCAAAACGACGCCCGCGTTCCGTCCGCCATCCGCGACAACCTCAAACCCGTCGGCCTCCACAAGCAGGAGTTTCGCGACAGCAATCACTGGCCGTGGCAGATCTATGTCCGCCAGGGCCGGCGCATCGAGGGCCGCGCGCTCGTCACCCAGCACAACTTCACCCCCGACCCCAAAACGAAGCTCACGCCGCGCGTCCCCCACCCCATCGCCCTCGGCGAGCATTCTTTCGACGTCCATCCCTGCCACGACCGCCGCTTCGCCGTCGACGGCTTCATGGAGGGCGTGCTCTGGTATCCGAAAAAGGCGTTCGGCCCCGCCCAACCCGGCCAGGTCCCGTATGGGGCGATGCTGCCGAAGAAGGTCAACAACCTGCTGGTTCCGGTAGCACTCTGCTGCACGCACGTCGCCATGTCCGTGCTGCGCATGGAACCGGTGTGGATGACCCTCGGCCAGGTGGCCGGCCTAGCTGCCGCCGTTTCCAACACGCAGCGGGTCGATGTCGCCAACATCGACCCCACGCTGCTTCCGGCCAAACTAAATATTCGCGTCACGCCCTGAAGCGCGGGGAGGTCAGTTCACCCGCGTGCAGGCCGTCAGCATCTCCAGCGTCACGTCTTCCAGTGCGTTCTCGTGGGTTGCTTCCAGCCGCACATGCGCCCGGATTCCGGCTTCGTAGCTGAGTTTCCACATCCCCGTGCAGACGCACCAGGAGTCGCCGGGCTTCAAGCCCGGAAAGCCCCACTGCGGCCGTGGCGTGATCAGGTCGTTGCCAATGGAGGCCTGATGCAACAGGAATTCTTCGGTCATGGTGACGCAGACATGGTGCTTGCCAACGTCTTCCGGCCCCGTATTGCACTTCCCGTCCCGATAAAAACCCGTCAACGGATCGGTGCAGCAGGTCTGCAGCACTCCACCCAATACATTTTTCGTCATGCTCTCCCAAGGTAGCTCAAAACGGGTCGGGGCAGGCGGGAGTAATCGTTAACTGCACCGTCCAGCCGTCGCTCGAGTGGGTGGTCCGGTGGCGCCTCGCCCGGCTGTGCCACTGCGCCAACCCGTAGATGGAGCAGTGCAGCGCCCCGCTCCAGGCGAGCAGCATCGGGTGTTCCGGGTAGCGGGCCACCAGGCGCGTTTCCCGCTCCCGCAGTTCGCGCACCTGGCGGTGATGCATATGGCTCACCCATTTGAACGCGTCTCCGAAGTCGTCGCCGAACTCCCGCATCACCGCATCCACCAACCCGGCCTGCTCGCCGCCGTAGCCGAACAGTTCCCGCAGCAGGGTGACGCAGTCGGCCGCGGCGTCCAGCATCCCTCGCAGGTCCTCATCGGCAATCACCTCGGCCGGTAACTCCCAGCCGATCTGATACTCGATCAAATCCAGGTTCGCCCGCATTCCGGCGGCAGTCCGCCGGCGCGCCAGATACTCGCCGACGGGCCCGCCGGCGAGAGACATGTCCAGCGAGTTGACCCACTCCCTGACATGTGCGCGGTACCGGGTCATCCACTCCCGGCTCATGGAGGCGCCCAGCAGCATGTCGATTGCCTCCCACCCGCGCCGTTCGCCGGTGGCCCAGAGCGCCATAGCGTGTGTGATGACCTCCGCCCGCTCGGGTTCGGCGAAGGGAAAGGGCCAGTTGCCGCACTCGCCGGCGTAAACGCCGTCGAAACGCTCGGCCTCCTCCGCCGTGGCGAGCAGTCCGCGGCTGCGCATCCAGGCGCGGGTTCGGCTCTCCATCACTTCGGCCATCGGATTAGGCCGCACAGCCCAGGTCTCCGGGTAGTGCAGGTTCACGGTGCAGCGCCGCGTTTTGCGCGGCGTCATTCGGGAATTCGGAAAGGCGGCAGCGGCGACACTCATGCCAACAAGTGAAGTCCGCCCGCGATTTGTATCAGGAATTTTAGCGCCGGGAGTTGGGCTCACCCGCAAAGACGAAGGGCGCCCAGAAATAGGGGTGGCGCCAGGCCCGGTTGGGGCCCCGCATCAGCGCCAGCTTGGCCCGCCGCAGCGCCTCGTCACGCTCCACACCCGCCTTCAAGTGCCCATAGAACTGCCTCATCAGCTCCGCCGTCGCCGCGTCGTTCACATTCCACAGGCTCACCACCAGGCTCTGCGCCCCGGCAAAGAAGAATGCCCGCGCCAGGCCCATTACGCCTTCGCCGGCCAGCAGCCTTCCCCGCCCGGTCTGGCATGCCGATAGCGTCACCACATCCGCGTTCAGTCGGAGGCGAAATACCTCCCGCGCCTGTAGTATGCCGTCGTCCTCGGCCCCGCCACCCAGAACCAGCCCGCTGCGCTCCGGACGAGCTTCGTCAAAGTAGCCATGCGTGGCAAAGTGCACATACCGGTAGCGGTCCAGGTCTTCTTTCTTTACACGCCCCTCGCGGGCCTCCTCCCCCGCCAACACCCGGGAGACGGTTGCGCCGAAGAGATCCTGCAGCGCTCCGGCCTCGGCCCGCGCATTGGGAAGCGGGCCAAAGGCAAAGCCTCGTTCGGCCTGAGGCACTCCCGGCCCGGCAGGGTCCGCCACCGCCAGCAGCATCGCCTTTGCCTCCGGCCGGCTCGCGGTCCGTTTTCGCAGCGCGGCCAGCGCCGACGCCGACGGCGCGTAGGACACCACGTACTTCTCCACCAGTCCCAGCGTCTCAAAGGGCAGATACCCCAGCACCCCGTCCGGCACCACAATCACCCGCCGCTTGCCCCGCAGCAGAGGTTCCACTGGCCCCAGCACCGCCTGCCGCACCCGCGCCGCCTCGGCGTCGACCGCCTTCATCGCCGCTGCCGCCGTTAAAGCGCTCGCCGGCCGCTCCAGCAGCGGCAGGTAGGCACCCACCCGATTCTCCAGTTCAGCGCGCCCGGGCAGCGTCACGCTCTGCAAGCCCGTCCGGGTCACCACCCAGGCATACGATCGAGGTTCTCCCAGCGCATACTCAACCAGTGCATCGCCATCTGCCAGAAGGGTTTTCTGAATCTCCGCCACACCGAGCGGCTCGGCCAATTTCTGCAGTGCCGCCCGGGGCAGCCGCAGTTGAAACAGCGCATACTCTTTTTCCGCCTCGGCCAGTTTGCCCCGCAGTTCCCGCTGCCGCGTTCGCGCCACCCCTTCCCGGAACAACTCCTTCTGCACCCGCGCGATACCTGCGAGGAGCTTCTCCTCCTCAGCGGCGATCGCCTTCGGCAGCACCGGTGTCCGAAACTCAGCCGATTCGGCGATTATCTCGCTCAACGTCCGCGCCCTGGCCCGCTCGGTCACTTCAAATGCCCGGCGCCTGTATCCCCCTTCCCGGTCCTGGTCCTCCAGCGCCATCAACAGTTGGACGTGGCGCCCGTCGCGGACGGCGTGCAGCGACGCTTTGGATGCACGCAGAGCCGGATCCAGAATCTGCGACCGCAACGCTTCGGCCAACCCCACCGCTTCCTCTGTCCATACCAGGCTCGGCAGCAGGTTGCCCTGCTCCCGCTCCAGTTCGGCGAGAGCGTCGAGAACCGTCAGCCGGATTGCGGCTGCCGGCGCCTTCGCCATCGCCTCCTGCAGCTTCGCTCGCGCCGCGGCGTGCTGTCCGCCTTCGCGGTCCACCCGGGCCGCACACACCAGCGCCTTCGGGTATTCCGCCACCGGGCTCGCCTTCCGGGCCACGGCCAGCATCTCCGGCACAATTTCCCGGGCCCGCTCCCACGCCCCGGTCCCCGCCAGCACCGCGCACAGGGTGTTCAGCGCCACTGTCAGCGTTTGGACATCGGTCGACTCCCGGCCCTTCTGCACCGCCTCCTCGGACAGCTTCCGGGCCGCGGCGTAGTCCTTCATCTGGAACTTCAGTCCGCCCAGCCCCGCCAGTGCGGACGCTTGTGACCCAAACGCCTTCCGTTCCCCGGCCACCGCCACGGCCCGCTCAAAGTGAGCCGCCGCCAGGTCGAACTCGCCCAACGCCTGGTAGGCGGATGCCAACCCGCGTTCGGAGGAAAATGTCGCCACAAAGTGATTCAGTTTTTTTGCCCGTTCCGCGTTCTCGGCCGAAATCGCTACCGCCGCCTGGTAGTTCTTCATCTCCAGATGGATGTTCGCCACACCCTGCATCGCGATCAACTCGTTCAGCGCGTTACCGGATTGCCGATGTATTGCGGCCGCCGCCAGCGACATCTCCAGCGCCCGTTCATACTCGCCGACGCGCCGCAGGGCAGTGGCGTAGTTGTTCCGGGCGGGCGCCTCCACTGAGGCCTGCCCTGTCCGCCGCGCCACCAACAGCGCCTCCTCAAACAGCGGCAGGCTCTTCTCCAGATTTCCCAGATTGATATGAATCTGACCCAGGTTGCTCAACGCCGATCCCAGAATCTCCAGGTCCGCCGCAGGACCGCGCGCCAGTTCAATTGCCCGTTCGAACAGACCCACGGCCTTCGTGTTCTCACTCCGCAGCAACGCCACCAACCCGGCCATATTCACCGCCACCGCTTCCTCTCCGGCATCCCCGGTGGCCCGCCATTCGCCGGCTGCAAAGGCGAACTTCTCGCCGGCCGTCTGCAGGGTTCCCGGCGCTCGTTTAGTGAGTAGCTCCATCGCCTCTATCCGCGCCGCCTGATACGCCGCCACCCGCCGCCGGTCATCGGCTGACGGTGTCCGCGACTCCCCTTCCAGGCGGTAACGCGCCGGCTTCTGCCCCATCGCCTTCAACTCGATCTCGCTGTTCCCGCCGCCAGGCACAATCCAGAAGAGCGTCTCCGTTGTCGCCGGGTTCGTTCTTAGATTCACGACGACCGGCTTGTCCGATCCGGCCGCCCGGAACTGCAACGAAACATCGCCGGACACCTGCGCCACCCGCAGCGCGACGTATTGCCCCGCTCCCACCGGGTAGTTGTAACGATGCGCGGCACCGGCGGCCAGATCCCGCTCCACGGGAGCACCGGTGAACAGATCCTGAGCGAAAACAGGTACCGCCATCAGCAGGAGCAGTTGCCGCATGGTCCCTCGCTAGTTGATTTCGAACTTGTACTCCGCGGCCAGCTTTCCATTCGAGCCAAACAAGCGTGCCGTGTAGACGCCGCGGGGAAGCTTCTCCGCAGGCACGGTGGCCGTCAGGGCGCCATGGGTATTCACCGTCAGCCCGGCAAGCACCGCCACTTCCCCGCCCCGGGCATCCGCTAAAACGAACCGGAACGAACCCGGCCCGGCGACGCCGTCCATCCAGAGAGCCACTTCCCGCGCACCCTCGGGAACCTTCACCGACGCCGGTTCGCCGGCGCGGGACGCCTCCAGCATCACCACCGGCAGGTTCGCCTGCGCCACCACCACCGGCACTTCCACGCGCTCCGGCTTGGGCGGCGGCGCGCTTCGCGCCTCGGCCAGTTCCCGCTCCAGCCGGGGTACCTGTACCAGAGCTGTCCAGGAAGCAAACGCCAGCAGAGCCGCGGCCGCCGCGGCGAACATCCAGGTCAGGTACGGTGCCGGACCCGGCGCCAGGGCCTCCTCCAGCCTGCCCGCCTTTACCGCATCCCGCACGCCAGCCCGGAACTGCTCCAATTCCTGAACCTCTTCCCAGCAGTCCGCGCAGGCGAAGAAATGCTCTTCAAACGCGGCCGCGGCGGCCGCCTCCAGCCGGCCGGCTACGTAGGCCTCAGCCAACTCCCGCGATTTTGCTTCTTCGTGCGTCAGAGGGGTTCCATTAAAAGGTGCGTTGACATGGCGATCTGTATCCATTTTATTTTGGCCTCGCCTCCGTCAGGCGTCCGTAGAACTCCCGAAAACTCCGCAGCGCCCGCGATTTCACCAGCCGTACCCGGTCGGGAATGATGCCCAGCCGTGCCGAGATTTCGTCCTTGGAGAGGTCCTCATAGTAGGCCAGCCGCAGCACATCCCGTTCGCGCGGTTTCAGGCGCAACAGGGTGGATTCGATTGCGCGGCGGACCGTATGGTCAACGGCCGGATCCGGGGTGTCGAGCGGAAAATCCCGGTCTCCCAGGTCTTCCGTGCGGCCGCCTTTGCGTAACTCCTCCAGAATCACGTTCCGGGCAATGCCCAGTACGAATCCGGGTAGCGCCTGCGGGGTGCGCATGGCCCCAGTCCGCAGCGCCTGGATCACTCGCAGCAGCGTCTCATTCCGCACATCTTCGGCCAGCGACGGGGAGCGAAGTTTCCGTAACGCCACGTAGTAAACCCGGCTGGAATATTCAACCGGCAAACGGGCGATGATCTGCTCGATGTCGGCTGAAGGGGACATCATTCGTATTAGCATATCGCGGGTGCCCGGCCAGGGCGGACGTGTTGATAGAATCCCGGGATGACTCGGATTGCCGGACTCGCTTTGCTCGCCGCGCTCGGGTGCGGCGCGGAGCCGTTCGCCGATACGGTGCGGCCGTTTCTGGACAGGAACTGCGGCTCCTGCCACTCGGGCAAGGCGCCGGCCGGCGGGTTCGCCGTGGCCGCATTGACGGCCGCCACGCAGGCCGAGTCCATCCGCCAGCGCCCGCTCTGGGAGCGGGTGGCGCAACGGATCCAGAAAGGCGAAATGCCGCCCAAGGGAATGCCCCGGCCGGCGGCGGACGCCGCAGCGGGCGTTGTCCGCTGGGTTGAACAAACCTACGAAGAACTCGACCGCACCACCCCCATCGACCCGGGCCGCGTGACCGCCCGCCGCTTGAACCGGTTCGAGTACGCCAACTCCGTCCGTGACCTGCTCGGCATGGATTGGAACCCGGCCGAGGACTTTCCCGCCGATCCCTACGGCTACGGCTTCGACAATATCGGCGACGTACTCACCTTGAACTCCGCGCTCACCGATCAGTATCTGCAGGCGGCGGAGCGAATTGCGCGGCTGGCGATTCCCATCGCCGGAGAGCCAACTCCGCCCACCATGCACCGCTACCTGGCCGAGCGCATGGGGCAGGACCGGCAGATGTGGCTGCGCGTGGACCACGTCTTTCCGGCCACCGGCGTCTATACCCTGCGAAGCGCATTCTACCAGGCGCTAAAGGACGGTCTGCGAGTGCGGATGCGGCTGTTGGTGGACGGCCAGCCGGCGGCCGACGAAGTGTTGAAGTTCTACTACCAGATCGATCGCGCCGTGGAGACCAAAGGGCTCCGCGTTACGGCCGGGCGGCACCGCGTGGAAGCGACCATCGAGGTTCTGCCGGACCAGGGCTTCAAAGGGACACCCCCTTATCTGGAGTACCTGCAGATCCACGGGCCGATAGAGGGAACCGCCACTCCCGGTCCCAGCCTGCTTCGTTGCGGGGGTGGCGATCCCGGATGCGCACGGAAAACGCTGGAGCCGCTGGCGCGGAAGGCGTGGCGGCGGCCGCTGACGCCATCGGAACTGGATGGACTATTGGGACTGGCGGCGCGGGAGGAAACGCGAACCGGGTCGTTCCCGGAAGCGATGCGCAGCGGGCTGATGGCGATCCTGGTTTCGCCCCACTTCCTGTTCCGGGTGGAGCGGGACAGCGGGCCGGGTCCGCGCGCCGTTTCCGGTTATGAACTGGCCTCGCGGCTTTCCTACTTTCTGTGGGGCAGCCTGCCGGACGACGAATTGACTCGGTTGGCCGCGGCGGGTAGCTTGGAGCAGGAAGCCGCGGCCCAGGCACTGCGGATGCTGAAGGACCCGCGAGCCCGGGGTCTGGTGGAGAGTTTTACCGGGCAGTGGCTGCAGACGCGCAACCTTACCGTTTTGAAGCCGGACGCCAAGCTGTTTCCTGCCTTCACCGGCGAACTGGCGGCGGCCATGCGCACGGAGACCGAGATGTTCTTCGCTGAAATTGTGCGCGAGAACCGGTCGATCCTCGAGTTCCTCGACGGGCCGTACACCTATTTGAATGAGGCGCTGGCCAGGCACTACGGCATCAGCGGGGTGAGCGGGGAGGAGTTCCGCCGGGTGGAGTTGGACGGCGTGCGCCGCAGCGGCGTGTTGACGCAGGCGAGCGTGTTAACCGTATCGTCCTACCCCACGCGGACCAGTCCAGTGATCCGCGGGAAGTGGGTACTGGAGAATCTGCTCAACCAGCCTCCGCCGCCCCCGCCGCCGAATGTGCCCCCGCTGGAGGAGAAAACCGCGGCCAGCGGCGGTTCCATGCGCCAGCAACTGGAGCGCCACCGGACGAACGCCGCCTGCGCGGGGTGCCATTCGCGCATGGATCCGCTGGGTTTCGGCCTGGAGAACTACGACGCCATCGGCCGGTGGCGCGAAGAAGATGCCTCCGGCGAGTTGCCCGGCGGTGTCCGCTTCTCCACTCCCGCCGAAATGAAGAAGATTCTGAAGGCGGACCCGGATGTCTTCGCCCGGGCACTGACCGAGAAGATGCTGACCTACGCCCTGGGCCGGGGCGTGGAGTTGCGCGACCGCGCCGCGGTGCGGAAGATCGTCGATCGCTTGCGGGCCAACGGGTATCGTATGCAGGAGTTGATTCTGGGAATCGTGGAAAGCGAGCCGTTCCGGAAACGGCGCGGCGAAGGAGGCGTGTAGTGCGGCTATCCAGACGGCATTTATTGCGGGGCACGGGGGCGGCCATCGGGTTGCCCTGGCTGGAGGCGATGGCGGCACCGGCGGCGGCGCCTGTCCGGCTGATGGTGGTATACGCGCCGAGCGGAAAGATTATGCCCTATTGGACGCCGGAAACGACGGGCACCGGATTCGCGTTTCCGCGGACGCTGGCGCCGCTGGCGAAACACCGGGCGCGGCTGGCCGTATTGAGCGGGTTGGCAGCCAATCAGGGTAACGCGCTCGGCGATGGCGCCGGGGACCATGCCCGGGCGGCGTCGAGCTACCTCACCGGCGTCCACCCGCGCAAAACCGAAGGCGCCGACATCCGCTGCGGCGTCTCCATGGACCAGATCGCCGCCGTTCACTTCGCGAAAACCACGCGCATACCGTCGCTGGAGATCACCTGCGAGGACAGCCGGCAGGTGGGCTCCTGCGATAGCTACAGTTGCGTGTACCAGAGCATTTCCTGGAAGAGCCAGACGCAGCCGATGCCGCCGGAGATGAATCCCAGGACCTTGTTCGAGCGGCTGTTCGGCGATGCCAGCCTGACGCCCGCACAGCGCGCGGCCCGGCGCAGCGTGCTGGACCTGACGCGAACGGAGACAGCACGCCTGACGCGCGACCTCGGCGCCACCGACAAGCGAAAGCTGGACGAGTACCTGACTTCGATTCGCGAAATCGAGACGCGGATGGAGAAAGCCGGGCCGGCCATCGGCGCCACGGCACCGGCCGGGATTCCCACCAGTTACCGGGAACATGCCCGGCTGCTGTTCGATCTCTCCGTGCTGGCGTTTTCCTCCGGGACCACGCGGATGGTGACATTTATGCTGGCGCGCGAAGGCGGCCTGCAGACGTATCCGGAGGCGGGCGTACGCGAGGCGCACCACTCCTGCACGCACCACCGCGGCGACGCCGAGTTGATTGAAAAAGTGGCGAAGATCAACGCATTCCACGTGGAGCAGTTCGCCTATTTCCTGGATAAGTTGCAGGCAACGGCGGACGGCGAAGGGTCGCTGCTGGACCATACGCTGACCATCTACGGCGCCGGAATCGGCGACCCGAACGCGCACGATCACAACAACCTGCCAACCTTGGTGGCGGGCGGAAGGATCGGCGGCGGGCGGCATCTGCAGTACGCCGCGAATACGCCGGTGGCGAACCTGCATCTCTCCCTGCTGGATCTGGCCGGCGTCCCGGTGGACCGTCTGGGCGACGCGACCGGAAAGCTCGACTACCTGACCGGACTGGCCTAGACCGCCATACGGCGGAGCGCGATAAAGCTCGCGCAGCAGGCGACCCACAGAATCTGCGCCAGCAGCAGATGTCCGATCTGCACCCAGCCGGGCGCGGCCAGCAGGACGTTCAACCCGCCCAGAATCACCTGTACCCCTACCAGCGCCAGCGGCCAGTGCAGCAGTTTGCGCATGGGAGCGTCCCCGGTATAGGTGCGGCGGATGGAGCCCACCACTCCGCTGAGAAAGGCCGCCGCGAATACGGCCACGAAGGGGTGGATGACGCGCAATCGGACCAGGAAATGCTGCCCGGCCGTCAGGTCCTCCCGGACCTTGGCCCACAGCGATCCGTCGAGCGTGGGCTGCAGGGGGAACAGCGTGTCGCCGAGGGCCGTCACCGCGCCCGTCATGTTCGCCAGCACCACCACGACCATGGCCGCCAGCAGCATCCCGCGGGCCGCCGGTTTCGTCGCCACCACGGGCGGCGCGGCCCGCCAGGCCATCGCGGTCGCCGACGCCATCAGCGCCAGCGTATTGGCCAGGTGGAGCCCAATGACCACGGCGCGGCTCACCGAGGCGTCGTTAACCACGAGTTCCTTCTTTACCAGCACGGCGCCGACGAAGCCTTCCACCAGGATGAAGAAGAAGGTGAGCAACGCCGCGCGCAGGACGCCGGCGTCGCCCAAGCGGCGCGCGGCGAGGATGAATCCAATCCCGAACAGGCCACACAGGGCGCTGGTGACGCGGTGGGTGAACTCGATCACCGTTTTGGCGCCCGGCGCTACCGGTACCACATCCCCGTTGCAGAGCGGCCAGTGGTTTCCGCATCCGGCCCCGGCCCCCGCTATCCGAACCCAGGCCCCAAAGAGGATGACCGCGATCAGGTACCCGGCGAACCACCACGCCAACCGGGAGAATGTTTTCCGCTGCATGCCGATACTTCCAGCCTACTACCCCGCCAGAATTTTCGGATGGATGACGCCGGCAATATCCGTGAGCCGGAAGTCGCGGCCGGCGTACCGGAAGGTGAGTTTATCGTGCTGCATGCCAAGGATGTGGAGGATGGTGGCGTGCCAGTCGTGGATATGCATCCGGTCCTCGACGGCGTGATAGCCGATGTCGTCGGTGGCGCCGTAAACGAACCCGGGCTTGACGCCGCCGCCGGCCATCCAAACGGTGTAGCCGTAGGGGTTATGGTCGCGGCCATTGCCCCCCTGGCTGATGGGAGTGCGGCCGAACTCGCCGGCCCAGATGACGAGCGTATCCTTCAGCAGACCGCGCGCCTTGAGGTCCTTCAGCAAACCGGCAATCGGCTTGTCCACTTCGTAGGCGTTTTCGGTGTGCTTGGCGTAGAGATCGCCGTGCTGATCCCACTTGTAGGAGTGGGTGCACTGGACGAAGCGCACGCCCTTCTCGCAAAGGCGGCGCGCGAGCAGGCACTGCCAGCCGAAATCGGCGGTCTTGGGATCGTCCAGGCCGTAGAGTTTCTTGGTCGCTTCGCTTTCCTTGTCAACGGCGAAGATCTCCGGCGCCTGCGTCTGCATGCGGAAGGCGAGTTCGAAGGCCTGGATGCGCGCCTCCAGATTGGTATCGACCGAGCGTAGTTCCTGGTGCTTGCGGTTAATGTTCTGGATCATGTCCAGCTCAAACCGCTGCTGTTCCGGCGTAAGTCCTTTATTGACAAGGTACTGGATGGGCTCGGCCTTGATCTCGTCCACCTTCATGCCGGAGTGGCCGATAGGGGTGGCCTGGTAGGCGCCCGGAAGGAAGGCGGCGCCGAAGTTCTTCGCTCCGCCGTGGGAGAGGGTGGGCTTGATGGTGATGTAGCCGGGCAGGTCCTGGTTTTCGGTTCCGAGGCCGTAGACGGTCCAGGCGCCCATGCTGGGGCGGACGAAGGTGGAGGACCCGGTGAAGGTCTGCAGCAGCGCAGCGCCATGGTCGACGCCTTCGCCCACCAGCGACCGGATAACGCAGAGTTCATCCACCATGTCCCGGGTGTGGGGGAAGAGGTCGGAAACGGGGATGCCGCTCTTACCGCCCGGCTTGAAGGCCCAGGGCGACTTCATCAGCGGGCCCGGCGACTCGTCGGCGAAGGCCAGCGGCCGTTGGATGGGCAGAGGCTTGCCGTGATCGCGGTCCAGGCGCGGCTTGGGATCGAATGTGTCGATGGAGGACGGCCCGCCGTGCATGAAGAGGAAAATGACCCGTTTGGCGCGGGCGGCGTAGTGGGGTGTTTTGGGGGCGAGCGGGTTTTCGGCGCCGGTGGCGCCTTGCAGCAACTGCGCCAGGCCGAGGGTGCCGAGGCCGCATCCGGCGGCGCGCAGGGCACCGCGACGCGACATCGGACGCTGGCGGCGGGAGAACAACTGTTGAATGGGATCCATGTCAGGCCTCAATCCACGTAGATAAACTCGTTTGATGCCAGCAAGATGCGGGTGATGCTCTGCCAGGCGTCGCTATCGGCCGTTTTCGGGAACCGCTGGCGGAAGGCGGCGGTGTAGCTGAGCGCGTTATCGACTTCGGCGGACGCCGGAGCGCGGTTCAGGACGCGGAAGTAGAGGCTCTCGACCTTCTGCTTGGGGTCGAGAGCGGGGTCGGCGAGGAGGTTTTTGGCGACCGCATCGGCCTGATCGGCCACGAATTTGGAGTTCATGAGGAACAGTGCCTGAGGAGCGACGTTCGTCACAACGCGTTTTCCGTTCGGCGTAGTGGCGTCACCGAAGTCAAAAAGGTTGAATAAAGCGGGTAAATTAGCCCTTCTAAGGGGCATATATACCGTTCTTCGCACCTGATTTTCCGGGCTTAGGCTTAAACGACCGTTTGAATTCTCGCCATCGGTGCCGAATCCGGACTGGAGAGTGCCGCCCATGGCGAGGTCAATTTTGCCGCTGATGGCGAGCATACCGTCGCGCATCTCCTCAACCAGGAGACGGCGGCGGGGAAAACGGGAGAGGAGGCGGTTTTCGCCATCGGCGGCGACGGCGGCCGGGGACGGGGCGCTGGACATCCGGTAGGCCGAGGAGTTCAGCAGCAGGCGGTGCATCTCCTTGATACTCCAGCCTTTAGCGACAAACTCCGCGGCCAGGTAGTCGAGGAGCTCGGGGTGAGTAGGACGTTCGCCCATTTTGCCGAAGTTATCCGGCGTGCGGACCAGTCCTTCGCCGAAGTGTCCTTGCCAGATGCGATTGACCATGACGCGGGCGGTGAGCGGATTGGCCGGGCTGGCGAGCCATTCGGCGAGTTCGCGGCGGCCGGAGCCGTTTTCCACGATCAGGCGGTCCTTGCCGGCGATGACGAGCGGGAAGGTTTTCGGGGCGACGTCACCAAGGTTGTTGTAGTCGCCGCGGAGGAGGACTTTCTGGACGACAGGGGCATCGTCTTCAACGGCGCAGGCCATTTCGGGCTCGGGCGGGAGGGCGTCCTTGAGCTTCTTCTGCTCGGCGCGGAGCGCTTTCAGTTCGGCCTTCCCGGCGGGGGTAGCGAGGGAATCGACCATGCGGGCGCTGACGCCGAAGGGGCCGTTATCGGCGAAGACGTCGCGGAAGAAGCCGTCCTTCTCATTAATGAGCTTGGGGGCCTCAGAGAGCATGTTTTTCTCGTCGATCTGTTTGCGTTCGCGGACGCGCCAATTGGCCATTTTCCTGGCCCAGGCGGCGAGATTGGCGCGGGAGGATTCCTGGAACCGGGCGGCGATGGCGAGAGCGGCGGGTTCATCGGCCTTGTGGAACTCGTCGAGCCACGGGCGCGGCACTTCGGATTCGGCGAAGTGGCGGATCCAGCGTTTGATGATCTTGGGATCGAGGCCGGGGGCGGATTCGAGCTTCTTGCGGGCGGCAATCATGTAGGCGGGAAGCTGGTCGATCCACTTCTCCTGGGCGAGGTGTTTTTCGCGGTCGAGGACGATGCTGATATCGACGCCCTTGTTGGCGACGATGGCCTGGGCCTTTTCGTAGGTTTCGAATTCGGCCTTGGAGACAAGGGGGGTGAACAGGAGTTTGGAAACGTGGGTATCGGCGTTGCGGAAACTGCGGGTGGAGGCGAACATGCCGACCAGACCGTAGTAATCCTTCTGGGTGAGGGGATCGAACTTGTGGTCGTGGCAACGGGCGCAGGAGAGGGTAACGCCGAGGAAGGCCTTCGACATTACGTCAAGCTGTTCGTCCCAGACGTCGTATAGCATCTTCTTTTTATCCTGCTGGGCGATGGCCTTGGCGCCGAGGGCGAGGAAGCCGGTGGCGATGACGCCGCGGCGGTTGAGAGGCGCGCCGTCGGGAGAGGGAAGGAGGTCGCCGGCGATCTGCTCTTTGACGAACTGTTTAAAGGGGAGGTCCTGGTTGAAAGCGTCGATGACGTAGTCACGGTACTTGTACGCGTAGGGGTAGCGGTGATCTTCGTCGTTGCCGGTGGAATCGGCAAAGCGGGCGACGTCGAGCCAGTGGCGGCCCCATTTTTCGCCGTAGCGAGGGGAGGCGAGGAGGCGGTCGACTACCTTGGAAAAGGCGTTGGGGGAGGAGTCGGCGAGGAAGTCGCGGATTTCCTGTTCGGTGGGGGGGAGGCCATGGAGGTCGTAGGTGACGCGGCGGAGGAGGGCGGTTTTGCCGGCCTGTGGGGCGGGGGGAAGACCCTTTTCTTCGAGTTTGGCGAGGAGAAAGGCGTCGATCGGGGACTGGACCCAAGCGGAGTTTTTGACGGTGGGCGGGGCGGGTTTGCGAACCGGTTGGAAGGCCCAGAACTGGAAGTCCTGATCGGCGAGGGGGCTACCGTGTTTGCGGGTTCCGCCTTCGGAGACAACTTTGGCGGCGGATTTCCTGTCGTAGCCTGGCCAGGGGGCGCCCATCTGAATCCACTCCCGGACGCGGGCGATTTCCGGGTCCTTCAGCTTGCCGGTGGGGGGCATCTTGAGCGACCCGTCGTAGGCGAGGGCTTTCAGTAGCAGACTCTGGTCCGGGGATTCGACGTTGATGAGGGAACCGGAGGCGCCGCCGGCGAAAAAGGCGGCCGCCGAGGACATATCGAGACCGGAGGTCTTGGCCTTGGCGTTGTGGCACATCTGGCATTTGGTGGCGAGCACCGGCCGGATGTTCTTTTCGAAGAACTCAGATTGATCTGGCGGCTGGGCAAACAGGCCGGTGATGGACAGGAGAATCAGGATCTTATTCGACATTCCGCCTCGTGCAACTAAAATATCAGATTGGTTCCCGGATACGCCCTTTACACTATTGGGGTGGACCACGCGTTTTTCATGAGCGCGGCGCTGGAGGAGGCGCGGCGGGCCGAGGCCGCGGGCGAGGTGCCGGTGGGGGCGGTGCTGGTGGTGGAGAACCGGATTGTGGCACGGGCGCACAATCAGCCGATTGCGCGGCGGGATCCGACGGCGCATGCGGAGATGGAGTTGCTGCGAGCAGCGGGGCAGGCGCGGGAGAACTACCGGTTGGAGGGGGCGACGGTATACGCGACGCTGGAGCCGTGCGTGATGTGCGCCGGGGCCTTGGTGCATGCGCGGATCCGGACGTTGGTTTTTGCGGCGAGAGATTTGCGATTCGGCGGGGTGCGGTCGAAGTTTCAGTTGGCGGATTCGGACTTGCTGAATCACCGGATTGAGATTGTGGAAGGGGTAATGGCTGCAGAGGCGACGGGAATACTGCAGGAGTTCTTCCGGGCGCGGCGTCCGTAGGACGGGCGAAAACGCACCGGACTGGTTTTGCAAGTTATTGAAAACAGATCACATAAAATGGGGTCAGGTGCACCCGGTCCCATTTTTGGAGGGGGAGGGCCGGCGTCGTGCCGGCCCTCGTGGGTTGGTATGGAGACACCGTCCTTGGCGCTCTCTGCCGGCGCTACGCCGCCATCGGCGGACGCAGGGGAAGCGGTCCCTCCGGGGGAGGCATGATAGCTACGACTTCCTTGGTGGCACCTTGGAAGTACTCGTCGAGAGGAAAAAGGCCGTACGGCTCCGTCTCCCGGAAGGCACGCCCGAGACGGGCTTCTAAGCGGTAGACGTAGTGGAAGAAGCTTCCCCGATCCATCTTCAGCTTCATCGTGCAAAGCCGCCAATCGGCGCCCAATAGATGGTGAAACCGAAAGATTCGGTATTCGGCTTCCGTAAGCTGCCGGCGAGCCATCAGCAGAAAATCGGCGATGTACTCTTCGTCCCGGCGCCCCCAACTAAAGCTTCGCTCACGACCACCGGTGAACTGAAGCGTGCACTGTGACAGGTGCTTTTCCTTCTCGATACACTGCCGGAACTTCCGGAAACACGCCCGAAAGATCGACCGCAAGACGCAATGGCACGGAGCTTCCATGCCCCGTTTGATAAAACGCAGCCCCAAACCATGGCAGGTGGTGCATTGTACGGACGCCAGACCGAGCGTCTCAGACCGATTCCATTCCATTTGACTTCGAACCTCCCAAAGATGTCATGTCGTCTCCATCGACAGCATCTCAATTCCAATTCCATAGCCAATGTAAGGCGCTTACAGAATATGTCAATACAATACCCGCCTTTTTCTCAGAAATTTTTGCGCAAATGGGGGTACCCGGAGATAAACAACAGAAAACAGGATGGATACGGACACGATCCATTGCATTCGGCGAGCGATTCAGTAATAATTCCATTAGTAATTATCCAGCTTTTCCTTGCCTCTATTTCCCGTGGAAATCGGTACACTCCATTTCGCGGAGCTACAGAAAAGGCTCCTTACGACTCTCCGGCGGCGAATCGCCAACGGCGAGATGACCGAACGCGGTTTCGCGCGGACGACGGGAATATCCCAGCCGCACATGCATAACGTGTTGAAGGGTGTCCGGACACTCTCCCCGGAACTGGCCGATGTGATTCTGGTGCACCTGGGGATCACGCCGCTGGACCTATTCACGCGGGAAGAACTGGTTCAGCAATTAAACCGAACGAACCCGCACCGGGAGGCGCGCCTGCAGCCGGTGCCGATGCTGACGGGTCTTTTGGGACTGCACCAGCCCATCCCGCGAAAGGGACCCCAGCGGGAAGTGCACACCGTACCGTTCCATCTGACAGAATCGGCGACGGATCCGCTGGTGGCAAGCCTGGCGAGGGATCCGGAGATGGAGCCGTTGTTTGAATCGCGGGATCTGGTGCTGCTGGACCAATCCGAAACGGCGCGGACGATGTTTCAGGCGGAGGGGTATTACGTCGTGCGGACGGAGGAAGGGCTGTGCGTGCGGGGGTTGCGGCGGGAGGGGGAATATCTGTATCTGATCACGGAGCGGAACCGGGCGAACCCGGACGCCTGGCGGCCCATGCTGATCGCGGGCCAGAACGTATTGGATGTCGTTCTGGCCCGCGTGGTATGGCTGAACCGGCGACGGCGATGGGAAGACCAGATCGCCTGAGCCGGAGGATCAGGCGGACTTGAGGATATCGCGGATCCGCTTGGCGACGATGCGTTCTTCGCCGGGCTGAAGCATCCAGACACCGATGTTGAGCGAATCCGAGGAGCCGGGGGTGACTTCGATGGAGGGGTCGCCTTCGCGAAGGCGCTTGGCGACTTCGGAATAGGAGATCTTGATCTTGGACTGATCCCAGGTGATTTTGAGGTGAGGAACGTGGTTGGCCACTTCCGGGACGTACTGTTCCGTTTTCACGGCCGGGGAGACGGTGACGCTATCGGCGACCACCTTGATCTTGCGTTCCCAGTCCTTCCATTCCGCTTCGTGGTCCTTCTTCATGAAGACTTCCACGGCGGCGAGCATACCGAGGAGTTCTTCCTTGTTGACCTTCATGCCGCGGCCGATGGCATCGCCATTCGGGGAGGCGTTCATGCGGGCGGCTTCGATGAGGTCCTTGCGGCCCATGAGGATACCGGCGCTCTGGGGGCCGCGGAGGCCTTTGCCGCCGGAGAAGATGACGAGAGAGAAGCCAAGCTTGTTGTACTTGGTCATGTTCTCGACGGGGAAGCAGTCGGCGGCGCAGTCGATCATGGTGGGGACGTTGAGTTTCTTGCCGAGGGCGGCGAACTCAGCGGCCTGGATTTTGCCACGGCTGTTAGCGTCATTGAAGAAGAGCATCATGGCAGTCTGCGGACCGGCGAGGCGCTCGGCGTCCGCGGCAGTTTCAAACTCGACCATCTTGACGCCGGTATTGCGGATGGCGCGGTCGTAACCGAAGCGGTGGGACTTCTGGATGAGCACTTCGGTTTTCATGCCGGTGAGATCAGGGATGGCCTGAATCTTCTTCCGATCGGAACCGGTGAGGCAGGCGGCGGCGCCGAGGGTAAGAGCAGAGGCGGCGCCGGAGGTAACCATCGCCGCTTCGGCCTGGAGGAGCGAGGCGATTTTCTTGCCGACGGCGTCGTGGAGTTCGTTGAGGCGGACAAAGGTTTTGGAGGCATAGTTGATGGCATCCATAACCTCGGGGAGCATGAGAGAGGCAGTGAAGGAGGTATAGGTTCCGGCCGCGTTAATGATGGGCTGGACACCAAGTTCCTTAAAATAGTCGCGTTTGGTACCGGCGGCGGAGACGGTGAAGGCGGAGCCCGCAAGAGGGGCAGCGATGGTTCCTTGCAGGAACCGGCGGCGATTGGCCATGTGAAATTACCTCAATGGAGATTATACGCATGGATGGCGGCAATCGTCTGCCGGGATGATTACTGGATGAGGTGGAGCGGCTTGGAGGCCGCGACAGAAGATTCCCATCCGGCGAGGAGGGCCTGGAGTTCCGAGACTTTCCGCGGGTGCAGGCGGGCGATATTGCGACGTTCGGAGGGGTCGGCGACGAGGTCAAAGAGAAGGTGGTGGATGCCGTCGAGCATGTACTTCCACTTGCCGAGGCGGACCGATTTCTGGGTAATGGGCGGGTGGACGTAGCGCCAGAATAAGGGGCGTTCGGCGGCAGCCTTTTGCGGATCGAGGAGATTGACACCTTCCAACGCCGGGTCGTCAACGCCGGCGGCGGCGAGGATAGTGGCGGTGAAATCCATGGTGATGGCGGGGTGAGGGTGGGTGGAGCGCGGCGGGATGCGCCCGGGCCAGCGCATAATAGCGGGAACGCGGACGCCCCCCTCCCAGAGGGTCATCTTGCCGTGGAAAGCGGGGGAGTTATCGGAGAGGCGTTCGCCGCCGTTGTCGTTGGTGAAGATGACAAGGGTATTGGCGGAGACGTGTGGCAGCAGGCGACCGACGGAGAGGTCGATGCGTTCGACCATTTGCACGTAGTCCTGGCGGGTGCCGTTGTGCCAGGTCTCGCGGGTGCGAATGTCCGCGGGGCGATCGGGAGCCTGGAAGGGCCAGTGGGGGGCGTTGAGGGCGAGGCAGAGGAAGTAAGGCTGCGGAGAGGGTTGCTGGAGGAACTCGACGGCTCTGGCGGTGAAGAGGTCCGTGGAATAGAGGGGGCTTTCGACAGGTTTGGTGTTGTGCCAGAGGTCGGGGGTCCCGTCGGTTCGTTTGTGGGAATAGAAGTCGTGGTCAGAGGAGAGGAAGCCGTAGAATTCATCGAAACCGTGGGCATTGGGGGAGAATTCGGGGTCTTCGCCGAGGTGCCATTTGCCGAAGAGGGCCGTGCGATAGCCGGTCTTCTTCAGGAGCGCGGGAAGAGAGCGGCCATCGGCGGGGAGGCCCTGCCCTTTATTGCGCGGGGTCCATGCGTATTCGATGCCGGAGCGTTGCTGGTAGCGGCCGGTGATGAACCCGGCGCGGGTGGGGGAGCAGAGCGGGCCGTTGGAGTAACACTGGGTGAAGCGGACGCCGGCGCGGGCGAGGCGATCGATGTTGGGGGTGCGGATTTCGCGGGAGCCGTAGCAGGCAAGGTCGTTGAGGCCGAGATCGTCGGTGAGGATGAAGACGATGTTCGGCCTCGGCCTGGCCTGGAGGGCGATGGCGGCGGCGAATTGGCGGCGGGTCACGGTCCTTTCCGATTAGAAGAACATGCGGAGGGAGAACTGCATCTGGCGCGGAAGGCGGGCAGCGGTCATTTCGCCGAAGCGGGCGTTGACCTGGCGGCCCTGGGCGTCGAAACGAGCAGCGGCGTCGTAGGCGCTGAACTGGGTGTGGTTGAAAAAGTTGTAATTCTCCCAGCGCAGTTGGAGTTTAAACGGCTCGCGGATGAGGAAGTTCTTGAATACGGCGACGTCCCAATTGTTGATGCCGGGTCCGCGCATGGTGTAGCGGGCGGAGTTGCCGATGGTGCCGATGGCAGGCGGGCGGAAGGCATCGGTATTGAAGTTGCGAGAGAAGGTGCGTTCGCTCTTGGGGATGACGGGGTCCGAGGTGACGTTGATGCGGGCGCCCTGGGAGGCGGAACCGGTTACGTCGGTAGCGGCAACAAAGTTGAGGCCGGCGGCGACGGGAGCGCCGGAAACGAAGCTGGTGATGCCGGAGAGTTGCCAGCCGGCAAAGATCTGTTTCAGGACGATGTTGGTGGCGAACTTGGGGGTGGGCACGTCATAGTTGTAGTTGATCTTGGCGACGTGGGTGCGGTCAAAATCCGACAGACCATAGTTCCAGACGCGTACAGGGACGAGGGCAGAAACGGTCGCCAGATCCGTGGAGTTGTAGTCCATGGATTTCGACCAAGTCCAAGAGCCGCCGAACTGAAGGCCGCGGGCGAAGCGGCGGTTGGCGGTGACCTGGAGGGAGTGGTAGTTGGAGGAGGCGGCCCATTCGCGGGTGAGTACATCGTTATAGCCGGTAATGCCACGAAGGAAGGAAGCGGGGAGAGGGACGCGGGTGTTCGTCGGATCAGCATTCTGCGGGAGGAAGTTGGCACCGAGGGGGATGGGGCTCAAGTTGCGCTGCCAGAGGAGATGGCGGCCGAGGGAGGTGACGTAGCCGACGTCAAGGACAGCACCCCAGCCGAGGTTCTGCTGGATCGAGAAGCTGCCATTCATGACATTCGGAATCTTCGCGGCGCCGTCGACGCCGATGATGTCCTGGGGGAAGACGAAGCCCGGGGTGGCGGCAGCGTCGCGGATGTTGCCGAAGTTGATAAGCGGGGTGGAGACGAGCGGAGGCTGGCCACCGAGGAGACGAAGGAGCTGGAAATCGCCGATATTGGAGAACATGCCGAAGCCACCGCGGATGGCGGTTTTGGCGTTGCCGAAGACGTCCCAGGCAAAGCCGATGCGGGGATTGTACTGAATACCGGCATTCTCGGTGAGGCCACGGGGGTAGGAGGAATCGGTACCGAGGACGAGTCCGTTGGCGATATTGCCGGAGCCTGGGGCGATGGCGCCGACGAGTGCTTGCGGGTAGACTTCGCCGGTGACCGGATGGACGCCGACGCGACGGCCACCGACCAGGGCGGGCCGGATGAGCTGCACCATTTTGGAGCGGTCGAAGCGGGAGGGGACGAAGCCGGAGACGCGGCCTTCCCCTTCGTACTGGGGAATGATGTTGGCAAAGCGCATGCCGAGTTCCAGGGTAAAGCGGCGGTGGAGCTTCCAGTTGTCCTGGAGGAACCACTCGAAGGACTTGATGAAGATGGAGATGTCGGGGCGTGAGGTGGCCTGCTGGTAGCTATTGAAGACGCCGAACATGGCGTTGGAGAAGGCGTAGCCGGTATCGAGCGGGTTGTTGGCGTTGCGGCCGAAGTTGAGGGTGCCGTTGAAGGCGGCTGGGAGTTGGGCCTGGCGGAGGTTGTGATTGTAGAACACGCCGGCCTTGACGAGGTGAGAGGCGAAGTTCTTGGTGATGTTGTTGGTGACGTTAATGGCGTACTGGGTCTGGTCGAGGGGGGTACGGCCGTCCATGTTGAGATTGATGGGCTGGCTGACGCCGCCGAAGCTGACGTTGGGGACGAGGTTGAGGGGGTTGGCGGAGGGATAGAGCTGAGGGGCGGTGTAGCCGATGGTGGCGAGTTGATTGCGTTTGAGCTCGGCTTCGGGAACACGCTCCCCTTCGGGGCGACGGGAGTAGCCGAAGGTGAATTCGTTGACGACGGTAGGGGAGACTATCCACTGATTGCGGGCGGAGAGGACAGTGCCCTGGGTCCAGAAGGTCTTGCTCATCTGCGCCCAATTGGCGCCGCCGGTGGGGATGCCGAAGGGGCCGGTCTGTTCGTCCTTATGGCGGGAAAGGCTGAAGGCGACCTGGCTCTTGGGGTGGAGATGGTAGTCCACCTTGAGAGTTTCCAGCCGTTGCGGGGTCTCCACGTTTTCCTGGAAGACGTAGTTGTAGCGGCGGGCGGAGATGGAGGTATCGAGGAAGTTGGGGAGGGGCAGCATGTTCATCAGGGCGCGGCCGGAAGGGTCCAGGCGGGAGGCGGGGATACGGTTGCCGGGTACGGGTTGGGCGGTGGTGGGGTCGAGGATGGGGATGAGGGCGCCGTTTAATTCCACGGTTCGGGAGAAGTCGCCGTTGCGTTCCAGTTCGGTGGGAGTGGTGAGTTGTCCGAGGGGGAGAGAGGAGGAGCGAGGCCAGAACTCCTGCGACCAGAAAAAGAAAAGTTTCTCGCGGCCGGTGTTGAAGAGTTTTGGAATGGTGATGGGGCCGCCGACGTTGTAGGAGTAGGTGTTCAGGCGGGTGCGGGGTTTGGCGGTGCGGGTGAGGTTGTTGAAGAAGTTGTTGGCGTTGAACTGTTCGTGGCGTTTGAAGTAGCTGAACATTCCATGGAAATCACGGGTTCCGCTCTTGGTGATGAGCTGGACATTGGCGCCGGACATGCGGCCGTACTCGGCCTGGTAGTTGGTGAGGAGGACTTTCACTTCGGCAATGGCATCCATACCGACGGAGACGGTGCCGCCCTGGTTGTTGCCGACGTCGATCATGGTCATGCCGTCGAGGGTGAGGTTATTGGTGTTATTGCGCCCGCCTTGGACGTTGACGGTGAAGCCACGGTCGATGGCGTCGCGATCGGTGTTATCGACAACGCCGGGGAGGAGTTGGAGGAGGGAGGTGACGTTACGGCCGCGGATGAGGATGTTCTCCACCTGGGAATTCGTAATGACACCGGCACGTTCGGAACTGGCGGTTTGGACGGTGGCGCCTTCGGCGGTGATGGTGACGCTTTCGGTAGTGGAGCCGACCTGCAGTTGGACGTCACCGACGGTGAGGGTTTCCGAGGCGGTGAGATTGAGATTGCGGCGCTCCGAGACTTTGAAGCCTTCGTGCTTGACGGAGAGGCGGTACTGGCCGGGGGCGAGTGCGGGGAAGACAAAGGCGCCGTTTTCGGCAGTCGTGGTGGAGCGTTCCAGGCCAGTAGAGGGTTGGGTGAGAGTGACGCCTGCCTTGGCGACAGCGGCACCGGAAGGGTCCGTAACGTTGCCGACGATGGTCCCGGTGACCGACTGGGCGGGGAGGGAGGCGACAGCGAGGAGGAGTAGGGAGAGGAGGCGCGTTGTGATCGACATGGGACGGCGGGAATCGTATCACAGTGCGCCTCCCTAGTTCGCTAGCGGCAGGCGTTGGTGGCAGGTCCGAGATCGAGGCGAAGGACTTCGCCCTGTGCCGGGGCATTGCCGAGACCGTGGCCGCGGTGGCTGATGTAGAGTCTGCCGTCGGGCCCGAAGGTGAGGCCGGACGGAAGGGTGAGGCCGGTGGTGATGGGGGTCCAGACGTTGTGATCGAGGCGGACGACACGGCCGGTGCCTGGGGGGAAGAAGGGCGGGGCGCCAGCGGAACCGGTACCGGTTTCGAGGGCGTAGAGATTGCCTCTGCAATCGAAGGCGAGACCGAGAACGCTGGTGAGGCCGGTGGCCGCGGTTTGGAAGGAACCGGAAGGGGCAACGCGGATCAGGATGGACTGGCCATCGAGATGGGGGACACGGCCGACGTTGGCAACGTAGATATTGCCGTCGGGGCCTTCGGCCATGGCGGTGGGAGTGATGTGGCCGTAGAAGGAAGTGAAATCAGCGACGCGGCTGATGGTGCCGTTGGAACTGATTCTATCGAGGACGCCGTGGTTGGCGTTGAGGACATACCAGTCGCCGTTTTTGCGAAGAAGAGCGTAAGGAACGCCGTCCGGATCGTGATCTGAGTCGAGAACGGCGGGGGGATGGGAGCGGTAGTAGGCGCTAAGGTCGGCGATGAGAGTTTTCCGGCCGTTGGACGCCACCTTATAGAGGGCGCTGGGCTGATTGAGATTGCCCTTGGTGCAACCGGCGGCTACGAGGACATAGAGGTCGTTGGAGTGCGTGGCGACGGCGGTGACGCCGAAGATTTCCCGGCCGGTGAGAGCGGAAGTCTGCCCGGAGGGTAAGCCGTCAACGACCGTGTGTCGCTGGCCGGAAGGGGTGAGGCGAGAGGCACGCCCGGTGAGGCCGCCGGTGAGGGGGCCGAGGGGGAAGGGTACCTGTTGGGAGCAGATACCGATGGTGTCATTCGTACCGCCGGTGCCGGCCTCGGCTACAAACAATTGGTTGCCGTTGCCGAAGGCGAGGCCGCGGGGGTTATTGAGGCCGGAGGCGTAGACGGTAGGGCCGGGCTGCGCGTTTAAGGCGAGCCCGGCGGTAAGGGTGAGGAATGGAATCAATCGCACGTGGTGAGGTCTCCGGGAAGGAGTGCCGCACGAGGGCGAAATGTATCACTGAATTTTCAGCGTGACGGTGTTGGAGCGGTTACCGTCGACGGTGACATAGAGATTGACGTCCCCACGACCGGCGAGGGTGCGGGGAAGCGGACCGATGTTGACCTGGTCGAGACCAGGGAACTGGCCCTGGGCGGCGGAGTAGGTGACGGGGACAGCGGTACCGCCAACCTGGGCGGTGACGTCGGAGAGCGCCTTGGCGCCGCGGATGCCGGTGCCGGCGAGGATGAGGTATACCGCGTCGGTAGCGGCACCGAGGCTGATGGGGGTAGCGACGATCTTCTGCTGCGCGGCATCGTAGTTGAAGACGGTGAGGGCCGTCTGGTTGCCCTGGGCATCGGCACGGATGGCATTGATGTAGCCGACGTCCTTGCCGGTGGCATTGGCGGAGAAGAGGCCGGGAGCGGTGGCGGTGATAAGGATGGCGCCACTGACCGAAGTACCGTCCTGTTTGCGTATAGTTACGGTGGCACGGCCGGGGGCGGTGCCGTCGGGGACCAGGAAGTTGGCCTGGCCGGCGGAGACAAAGTAGAGTGGCGCAGTGCGGGCGGTGTTGTTGCCGTCGGTGACGGTGACGGTAACATTGCTCAACGTGGTGGGCAAAGTGGTGGAGGAGGCGGCGACGGTGGCCGAGGCGATGCCGGTGGCGAAAACGCTGGCGATGGAGTTCGGCGCAATGGAATTGAGAGCGAAGGTGGCGCCGTTGACGATGTTATTGGCCAGGGGGTTGGCATTGGTTGCGCCCGGAGTACCAGTGGCGAAGAGGCTGAAAGAGGCGGCACCATCCGTGGTACGGCCATAGGCAACATCGGTGCGCTGGGGCCCGAAGGAGACAGAGTCAATCAGTGTCGTTCCGTCCGCGGCGTAAATGGCGACCACTTCGCCATCGGCGCTGAGCGACCAGGAGGTATGGCGGGGCCCCTGGGTGGGTTCGCTATCGGCAAGGAATACCAGGTAGCCGCGGGCGGGGATGGTGACGCCGTCCGGTACCTTCCACTTGGTGGGATTGTTGGTGTTGTCGGTGATGTACATACCGCTCATGTTGACGGCCGTGTTGCCGGGATTGAAGACTTCGAACCAGTCTTCGAACGCGCCGGCTTCCTCGGGATCGGGGAAGGCGCTGTCGTTATCGGCCATGATTTCATTGATCAGGAGTTGGCCGGTGGCTTCGGCGGCGGGGGCAGAAGCGGTGCCTTCCAGGGTCCACTGCGAGCCGGAGAAGCCGGAACGATTATAGGTTTGCGTGGCGGCCAGGGCGGGAACCCTGACCGTATCGATCTGGGTGGCGCCGTTATAGAGATAGAGAGTGGCGCCGGCGGAAGGGGCGGTCCAAGCGGTGGTAATGGACTCGCCATCGGCGAGGTTGCGGGAGGCAAGCGGCCATTTCGACGGAGTGGCGAGATCGTCAGTCAGGGCAAAACCGGAGGTGGCGAGGGTACCGGGGCCGAGGTTGTAGACTTCGATTGCGGAAGAGGTCACCTTATTAATGCGCAGGTCGGTGGGTTGGGTTTGACTGTTCAGGTAGGTGCGGAGGAAGGCGGCGCGTTCGCGAACGAACTGGGTGGGGCTGTAGCTGGTGAAACCGTTGGCGGTGACCTGGTTGGTGAGCGCGGCATCAAACTGAGCGAGGGTGTAGACCTTATTGGGATCGGCTTCCAGGTGGGGGCGGATGATGGCGGCGATGCGCTGGGTGTTGGCGGCGAAGGTCTTCTCGTCGAAGCCCTCGCGGAGGAAGCGGGCGAGGATCTGGAGGTACAGGCGCTTATAGGCGGGAACCGACATGAGCTTGTCGATCAACGGGCGGGCGTTGTTGCCGGTGGCGTTGGCGCCATAGAAGACATCCATGGTGAAGGGGTTGGCCAGGCGGGTGGTGCCGTCGCCGGTTGATCCGAACGTTTCGTTGAGATCCCAGTGGATGTGGATGAATTTGCCGTCTTTGGAGCGCTGGTAGAGGAAATACTCGCCGGCGGTGCCGGTGTAGGATTCCAGATTGGTGAAAGCGGCGTTGAGGGCGAGGGCAGTGAGGAAGTTCTCGACATCCATGATGGGGTCGAGGGCGGAGGGATTGTTGTTGAGGGTTTCGAGGAGTTTGATAAGGCCGGAGTAATCGGCGGCGGTCTCGTTGGTTTTGAGTTCGTAGCGCGCGGTGTAGGCGGAGGCGGCGGCACCGAGGTAGGCCATGGTGGCGGCGGCGGATTCGCCGGCCTCATAGAGATTGCCGTCCTCGTCGTCGCCGAATCGGGCTTCCATCATGGTCTTGTCGGGCTGTTCGACGGCGAGGTAGAGGCCGTAGTAGTTGTCGTTGATGTAGAGGCGGACATGGGCGGCGCGCATGGCGGCAATGCGGGCGCCGGCGAAGTCGAGGAAGAGTTTTTCGTGAAGGAAGTCGGGCTGGAGGTCGCCGGGGTGGAGGTTGAGTTTCTTGAGGCCGAGGAATGTGGCGTTGTTGTCGTATTCGTTGAAGTCGAGTTTGAACGGTTTCTTGACGCCGTTGCGGCGGAAGGAGGAGTTGCCCTTCATACGGATGCCGATTTTGGGGATGTTGGTGGAGCCGTACTGGAAGCGGACGGGGAAGTTGGGGTCGGCGCGGTCTGCGTTGTGGCTCTGGAAGAGGGTGTTGTACCAGTTAGCATCGTCGAAGTAGAGGCGGATTTCGCGGACGGTGGTGTCGTCGAAGAAGGATGCGGCCTGATCGGCTGCGAAGGCGGGAAGGGACAGGAGGGCGAGCAGGGCGGGAATGGATTTCATTACGGTTACAGACCTCAATCCATTGGACACGCCCCGGCGCCCCGGGGTTGCGGTGCCCCGGGGAACCTTAACACGGCTTTACGTTCCGTCAAAACGTGAGCTTCAGCCCGAGTTGGAGTTGGCGGGCGGAGGTTTGGGTGGTGGTGATACGCCCGGCGGAACCGACGGCACCGGTGGCGGTGAAGACGGTGCGGGCGCTGGGGATGGAGAGATTGGGGTGATTGAGGGAGTTGAACATCTCCGTGCGGAACTGGAGACCGACGCGTTCAGTGAGTTGGAACCGCTTGTTGATGCTCATGTCCATCATGGCGAGGCCGGGGCCGATGAGGGTATTGCGGCCGAGGTTGCCGAAGTAACCGGCGGCGGGGAGGGCGAAGGCGGAGATATCGAAGTAGCGATCCGCGCCGCCGAGAATGGGATTTGTGGAGCGTCCAGCGACGAGGTCCGGGCGCTGGGGACTGGTGCCTGCCTGGAAGCGGGCACGGGCGCGGTCAAAGCCGACGACCACCGAGAATGGATTCCCGGCGGAGACGGTGGAGATGGTGTTCCACTGCCACCCGGCGCCGAGCCACTTGGGGAGTCCCGGAGCTTTGGGGAGATCCCAATTCCAGAAGGCCACGAAGTAGTGGCGGACGTCGTAGTTGGACAGGCCCCGTTCGGCCTTGCGGCTGTCAGGGTCCTGGGGGAGATCGTTGTCGCCGCCCTGGGTGACGGTGACGGAGCCATCGTCGATGGTGCGGGCAAAGTTGTAATTGAGGCGGAGCAGCATACCGGCACGGAGGCGGTGCTGGAGGCTGAGTTGAAGGGCGTTGTAGACGGACTGGCCGTCGGTGACTTTGTAGCGGACACCGGTAAGGTTGGGATTGCGGGTGACTGAATCGGCCGGGAAGAACTTCCGGCCGTCGGCCTGAATCTGGGGCAGGGCCTGATTCCCGTCGACGAAGCGGACAAGGTGGACACCGCGCTGGCCAGCGTAGCTGAGAGTGACGGCCGTGGTGGAGGCGAGCTGCCGCTGGACAGTGAAGTTGTACTGCATGGTGTAAGGGTTGGAGGGGTTGTACTGCAGGACATCCTGGCGGCCGAGAACGAAGGCCGGGTTATTCACCAGCGTTTCCGCGCGGGGGAAGACAGGATTGCGGATGGAGCCGAGGACATAGAACGGCGCCAGGCGGTTGCCGGCGTTGGCATAAAAGTCGGTCCAGACGGGGTCAAAGAAGAGGCCAAAGCCGCCGCGGACGCTGGTTTTGCCGGAGCCGGTGGGATCCCAGGCGAAGCCGAAGCGAGGGGCGAAGTTCTTGTTGGAGGGGTTGGTGAACATCGGGCCGACAGTGGGGGCCCGGTCGGTGAGGACATTGCGGAAGTTGGAACTGAGTCCGTTGACTTCTTCGGGCACGCTGACGCGCTCATAGCGGAGACCGATGTTCAGGGAGAGTCGGCGGTGGAGACGGATATCGTCCTGGACGAAGAAGGCGGTCATGGACTGGCGCCAATCGCGGTTGATCTGCGATTCCGGCAGGGTGAGTTCGACAGAGGCGGGGCGGGCCTGGAGGAAGTCGCTTAAACCGTTGAACTGATAGAAGCCGTAGGGACTTTGGGGGCGGCTGGTGGGGAGTTGGTAGAAGCGGTGGTCGAAGCCGAACTTGAGGGAGTGGCGGCCGCGGACCCAGCTGAGGTCGTTGGAGAACTGATAGAGCTTCTGATCCGAGAACGACGGGCCGAAGCGGGAGGGGCCGAGGGAGAAGAATCCGGTGACGGAGATCTGACCAAAAGGGCGGCCCGGGAAGAAGGAGAGGGAGGGGTCCGGGGCACGGAGGTAGTTATTGACGCCGGTGCTTTCCGATTTATTGACGGAGAATCGAGAGGTGTTGACGAGGCGCTCGGTGAGGACTCGGGTGGCTTCGACCGTGAAGTACCGGTTATCGGACTGTGTTTCGGCCTGGACGAAGCGGAGGCCGTCGGGGATGGCGACGGTGGCTTTGTCGAGGGTGAAGCGGGCGAAGATGCTGGTTTTGTCGGAGAAGCGGTGGTCGACTCGGCCGACGAAGAAGTTTTCGTCAACCGACTGGGAGGCGGCGGAGACATATTCGCCGGTGCCGTCACCGAAGGAGCGGTCATTGGGAAGGGGGACAAGAGCGAGGTAGGCGGGAACGGCGGGGTTGACCGCGACGCGGGTCCCATTGGGGAAGATGCCGAGGCGGGCGTTGGCGTCCGGGACAACGGTACGGCTGGTGACACCGAGGCGCTGGCGGAGTCCTTCGTAGCTGGCGAGGAAGAAGGTTTTGTTCTTGACGATGGGACCGTCGACAGAGACGCCGAACTGATTCCGCCGGAAGGGGGGAATGGGATTCGAGGGCGAGTCGAAGAAGTTTTTCGCGTCGAAAGCGGAGTTGCGGACGAATTCGAAGAGGGACCCGTGGAGTTGGTTGGTACCGGATTTGGTGACGGCGCTGATGACGCCGCCGGCAGAGCGGCCGTAGGCGGCAGAGTAGGAGTTCGTATTCACGCGGAACTCTTCGAGCGTATCGACACCGAGGAGGACGCCCGCGGCGGAGCCGGGGGTGTTGTTGTTGGCGTCGTTGATGTCCGAACCATCGAGAACGAAGGAGACCTGGGAGGGGCGATTGCCGTTGATGACGAGTTTGGTGCCGGGGCCGCCGGAGTCACCTGTACGGCGGGAGGGGGTGACGCCGGGTTCGAGAAGAGCGAGTTGGGCGAAGTCGCGGCCGTTGAGGGGGAGTTCGCGGATCGCTTTCGGGTCCATGACGTCGGAGAGGGCGGTGTTTTGGAGATCGATGAGAACGGCGCCGGCAGGGACAACGGCTTCGGTGGCGACGGTGCCGACTTCGAGAGTGAGATTGAGGACGGCCTGCTGGCCGACAGTGAGGGGAATCGCGGTGCGGCGCTCGGTCCGGAACCCGGGGGCGGAAACGTTCAACTCGTAGGTCCCTGGGGCGAGGCGGAGAAGGCGATAGGCGCCCTGCGAGTCGGTTTGGGCGGAACGCTGGGCACCGGTGGCGGGATGGGTCAGGGTAATGGCGGCGTTGGCGATGACGCCGGTCGATTGATCGGTAACGACGCCGGCGAGTTCGGCGGTCGTGGGTTGAGCGAAAAGGGATGCGGCGGCAAGCAGAAACAGGCTCGCGCACCGGGTGCGGCGCAAAAGCGGCATGAAGAATCTCCTGAGTCCTTAAGCGGGCGGGAAAGAGGCCGAATTAAGCGACAGGAGAGGGCGGGCCGCGCTGTTGCCATGGACGGATGGAGGCCGGCTGCTGTTGGGCGACCGACGGAACCATCTGGGTGGACGGCGCGGGGGCAGGACGATGGAGCGAGGAGAGTACCGGGGGCGCGGCGGCGGGCTGAACCGCGGCCGGGACCGACATGCCCGCCGGATAGAGCGGGCAGACGGAGGTAGCGGCGATCTGGACGCCCTCTCCGTGCTGGTGGCCGCGCATCTTGGCGCAATGGTGATTGCCCTCGCGCCGACAGCAGGCCGGGAGCTCCTTTTCGGCGGCGGCCAGGAGCATGGGCGCGATCAGCGAGAGGCTGATGGCAACCAGCAGCAGGACAATGGCAGGGAAACGCCGCACCCGTTCATTGTAACGGGATCGGGAGGGCGGGTGACTGCCAGTGTCCTGTTGCCGGTTGTTACATTACGGGACGTCGACGAGATAGCCAGAGAAGGTGATGCCGCCGCCGACGGAGAAGAAGGGGGTGGATTTGATGAGATCGGCAGTGATTCGGGCGCCGGGTTCGAAGTACCAGCGAACGGCATGGGTTGCACTCATCAGGACCTGGTTGCCAGGGTTACCGCCGGGAGTGAGGCGGATGGCCGTGGGAGCGATGTAGTGCTGCACGCTCTCCAGAGGCACGTTAATGGAGATGCCGGTGACTTCGTGACCGGCCTGATTGCCGCCGGAGAACATGGCGGAGACGGTTTCGACGATAAGGCGCTTCCTGGCGGGAACGGTCATCAGCGTGTAAGAGGACAGTCCGGAGTAGGTGAAGTAGAACGTCTTGGTGAAGACCTCGACGGGTTGCTGTTGTACGGGAACGGGCTGTTTGGGTCCGTTCACAACTTCGACGGGCTGCTGGGCGGAGAGCACGCTCAGGAAGAGCGTAGTGGTGAGGAGAATGTGGCGAATCATTGGTGTTTGTGTCCTTTCGACGATTCCAGTTTGCGGCGGGACACACGGACAAGAGTCAGCAACTGGTTAGGGATTTCTCAGGAAGATGTAACGCCAAATTGTAAACGGGTAGAATGTGTTTTGCTCAGTCGACGGACATGGATGGGGTTGGTGACGGGGCTGGCTGTGCCGGGCGCGGAGACGGAGCTCGACCGTGCCTACCGGTTGATGTACAACCTGGATTTCAGCGGGGCGCACACGCTGATCGACCGCTATATCGCAACGCATGGCGACGATCCGATGGGCTATGCGTCGCGGGCTTCGGCGTTTCTGTTCGCGGAGATGGACCGGCTGGGAATTCTGGCGGCGGATTTTTTCGTGGATGACGACAAGATCGCCGACAAGAAGAAATTGAAGCCGGATCCGAAGGTGCGGGACGCTTTCTATTGGGCGACGACCCAGGCGCGGGAGAGGGCCGAGAAGCAGTTGGCGGCCAACGCGCGGGATGCGAATGCGCTGCTGTCGATGTCGGTGATCTTTGGATTGCTTACCGACTACGGGGCGTTTGTGGAAAAGCGGCAGTTGACGTCGTTATCCTATGCGAAACAGTCGCAACATTATGCGGTGCGGCTGCTGGCGGTGGATCCGGGGAACGGGGACGCGTACCTGACGCCGGCGGTGAGCGAGTACCTGCTGGGCAGCGTGCCGTTCTTTGTGAAATGGTTCGTCAAGCTGGAGCAGACGAAGGGTTCGAAAGAGATCGCTGTCAAAAATTTGATGATTGTCGCCAAGGGGGGCCGGTTTTTTGGTCCCTTCGCGCGGATACTGCTGGCGGTGGTGGCGTTGCGGGAGAAACGGCGTCAGGATGCGCGAGTCTGGCTGGAGGGTCTGGTGCGCGAATTTCCCCAGAACACATTGCTGCGGCGGGAGTTGGATAAACTTTCTCCCAAGATCCGGTAATCCTTTGGCTTGTAATTCGTCTGTATGCTTGTAGGGATACGATGAGAGCGTGGATGCTGCTCCTGGCCGCGGCGATCTGTCCGGCGCAGGTGATTGAATTCGAGTCGGGGGGACTGCGTTACCAGACGCTGACGAAGAACGGCGTCACGATCATGTTTGCGCATCTGGCGGCGAAGGTGCGGGAATACGCCACCATGCAGGTGGCGGTCTCGAACGGAAGCGGGCAGGCGGTGATTGTGCGGCCGGATGATTTCGTTTGGGAGTTGGCTGACGGAAAGACGATGCGGCCGGTGCCGGCGCGGAAGGTAGTGGCGGAGATGCTCGATAAGGGCGGCCGCGGCGAGGTGGTGGGGCTGGTATCTGCTTATGAGACCGGGCTTTACGGGATGACGCAGTTGCGGACAACGAGCGGGTACGAGTCGCGGCGGCGGGCAGCGCTGGCGGAGGTGAATTCGACCAAGCTGAAGGCGGCAGCGGCGGCCAGCGCAATCGCCTTTGTGCAGATGAAGCTGATGCCGGGAGAAAGTACGGACGGGGCCATGTTCTACGACACGGCCGGTAAGCCGCTGCCTGGCGGCACTTTACGGGTACGGGCGGCAGGGGAGATTTTTGAATTTCAGCCAAGCGAGCCCCCGGCGGCGAAGTAGAATCGTTTGCGGGCCTATTGAATCCATACTATTCTGATAGGAATAGAGGACAATTGAGATGCTCGCGGCCGAAGAGGTACTTCGTTGGGGTTTTTCCGAATATGGACCGCGGTTTGCGGTGGTAACCAGCTTTCAGCGGGAAGGCATGGTGCTGGTGGATATGGCTGCGCGAATGGGCGCGTCGGTTCGAGTGGTGACGCTGGATACGGGGCGGTTACCCCTGGAAACACTGGCGATGATGGATACGGTTGAAGCGCGGTACGGGATCCGGGTAGAGCGGATCGCTCCGGACGTGGGAGAGGTTTCTCGGATGGTGGGGCGGTTCGGGGAGGATCTTTTCCGCGATGAAGTGGTGCTGCGGAAACTGTGCTGCCAGATTCGAAAGGTGAGACCGCTGGACCGCGCCTTGGCCGGGTTGGACGCCTATGCGGTGGGGTTGCGCCGTGGGCAGGCGGAGTCGCGGGAGGGAGTGGACCAGAAGGCACTGGTGGACGGGAAATGGAAGTTGAGCCCTTTGGCGTACTGGACGGCGGCGGAGGTGGAAGAATATACGCGGGTAAATGAGGTTCCGGTCCATCCCCTTTATGCTCAGGGGTATACGAGTATCGGGTGCGGTCCGTGCACGCGGGCGGTCCATTCCTCGGAAGGGGAACGGGCAGGACGATGGTGGTGGGAAGTGGCCGGCGACAAGGAGTGCGGACTGCACTTTACGCCGGAGGGGAAGATGGTACGGGAGTTGGATGTTCTGGTGGGGGAGTTGGTGAATGCATAAAGGATTTACGTTGTGGTTTACGGGGCTGAGCGGGTCCGGGAAGTCGACGCTGTCCGAGCGGATTTATGGGCGGCTGCTGGCGGCCGGGGCGAAGGTGGAGTTGCTGGACGGGGATGAGGTCCGTACGCATCTATCGAAGGGATTGGGATTCTCCAAGGAAGACCGGGATACCAATGTGCGGCGGATCGGATTCGTGGCGGAGTTGTTGTCCAAGCATGGGGTGATTGCAATTACGGCGGCGATCAGCCCGTACCGGGAGACGCGCGATGCGGTGCGGGCGCGGATCGGGTCCTTTATTGAGGTCCATATGGACTGCCCGATTGCGGTTCTGGCCGAGCGGGATGTGAAGGGGCTGTATAAGCGGGCACTGGCGGGAGAAATCCCGCACTTTACGGGAGTCTCCGATCCGTACGAGCCGCCTGTGACGCCGGAGTTGCGGGTGGATTCATCCTCCGAAGACATTGCCGTGAGCGAGGAGCGGGTTTGGGCGCTGTTGAAAGACCGGGGACTGATTCCGCTATCCTGGTAGATGGTAGATCTACATAGTCATACAGATGCTTCCGATGGAAGCGATACGCCGATAGAACTGGTCGACAATGCTTTGCGGGCTGGCGTCCGGTCCCTTTCGATCACCGACCATGACACCTTTGCCGGATACTATGCGGCGCGGGGGTATGCGGCGGAGCGGGGCTTGGATCTGATCTGCGGGATTGAACTGAGCACGAAGTACTCGGGGAAGACTGTGCATCTGCTGGGGTATTTTCCCGGTGCCGCCCCGGCGGGCGAGTTTGAGACGTGGCTATTGGACCTGCAGGAGAAACGGCGGGACCGGAATCGGCGACTGGTGGCGAATCTGCAGAAATTGGGAATTGCTATCACGTTAGAGGAAGTGGAAGCGCTGGGGAAATCCCAGGCGGGGCGGCCGCACTTTGCTTCTATCCTTTTGAAAAAGAAGTACGTGAAGACCATGCAGGAAGCGTTCGACAAGTACCTGGCCGAAAGTGGGCGGGCCTATACCGAACGGGAGGAAGTACCGCTCGAAGAGGGAATTCGGCGGATGCGGGAGGCGGGGGGCGTCCCGGTAATGGCGCATCCCGTAAGGTTGGGCCGGCGGACGCACGCCGAGGAGATCGAGTGGGTGGAAGCGGCCGTGGAAATGGGCATGCTGGGACTGGAAGTGCAACACAGCGACCATGACGCCGCGGCGGTGGGCCGTTACGGAGTATTGGCTGAGCGATTGGGGCTGTTGATGACCGGCGGGTCGGACTACCACGGGTCGTACAAACCGGATATCCAATTAGGGAGCGGGAAGGGCCGGAACGTGAAAGTCCCAGGGGAGTGGCTGGAAAAGCTGCGCGGCTAGACTAGGATTTTTCCTTAATCAAGGATTTTCCTGGTAAGCAGCATCCAAGGGAAATCTTAGGGGCGGATGTAGGCGAGGGCGATCGTTTTGCCGGTTTCCGGATCGGCCGTCTGGCTGGTAATCGTTCCCGCCGGGGGCTCGCCAACGAACTCGATTCGCTGCAGCACCTTGTTCACGTGGCCACGGCTGCGGACACGCTCCACGATTTCCTGACCCAGATAGCAGCCCTTGCTGAAATGGAGCGCATGCTTCAATTGCGTCTCCTGCGGGAGATTGGAGTCAGTGATGTCGACGCCGTAGCGCGGACGGCCATTCTTGATCCGCCGGTGTTCCACTTCGTCTTCGGTGACGGGCTTGCCGCCCGCATCTTCCAGCGATTCCTGGAGGATCGGTGCATCCAAGGGGCTCAGATAGATGTGATACCCCTCAGCGCCGGTGTAGCTGGTTTTGACCACTAGACGGCCAGCCCATTCGACGCTGTCATATTCCGTCTCGGGGACCTCGGCCCCGATCGATTCCAGAATTTCCTTGGCGCGGGGCCCTTCTACCGCCAGCGTCGTTTGCTGCTCCGTGACATCTTCCAGGGTCACATCGTCGGCAATGATGTACTTGTCGAGGTGCTTGAAGATTGGCTCCCGCTGCGCGGGTTCCACGTCAAGCAAAAGATGATCCGGGCGAGCGAGAATCGTCACATCGGATTGAATCCGGCCTTGGGCACTCAGGAAGAAGGCATAACAGCCCTGACCGGGCTCCAGTTGCTGAACGTGGTTGGTAGTCATGGCGTGGAGCAGACGTTTGCGGTCCTCGCCGGTGGCCTTGATCCGGCCGCGATTGGGGAGTTCGAAAAAGATGGTGCTCATGCTTGACCAAGGAAACGGAGGGCAGAGGAGATCGCGACCAGGAAGAGTCCGGAGACCACCAGACCGCGCAGCATCCGCGCTCGCTTATCGGGTGTGACACCGGGCTTTACGAGAAGAATCGACACCATGGCGATGTGCAGGAAAAGCAGGAACTTCACGCCAAAGAACATATGGTATTCCTTCGGCACCGGGCCCTTGTTCACCAGATTGTAGGCTCCGGTCAGGAACAGGGCGGCGACGAGGCTCCAGACAGCGGGACGGAAACCGTAAGCGGGGTTTTCCGGCAGCAGGTTGTACTTGGAGAGATTCCACGCGTAGATGAGACCACCTAGCAAAAGGATGGCTGAGGTGATGTGGATGACGCGCGCGAGGTAGGGGAAGAGATCAATCATTGGAGCTATTTCAGTGTGCGTTCATTTGATGCTTACAATCAAGGCATGATTCATGAGGTTCTGCCGGTGGGGCAACTGGGATGCAACTGTTCGATTCTGGGGGATCCAGACTCGGCCGAGGCGATTGTTATCGATCCGGGCGACGATATTTCCGAGATCGAGGCCATCCTTTCCAAACATGGACTGATGGTGAAAATGATCCTGATCACCCACGCCCACATCGATCACATCGGAGGGGCGGCAAAGCTGAAGGCCTCCACCGGAGCGCCCGTATACATGAACGAAAATGACACCGATCTCTATAAGCACCTGGACGTCCAGGCTTCGTGGCTGGGGATGGAGACGCCGGAAAAGACGTCGATCGATGGCGGCTTGAAGGACGGGGACAAGTTTCTGCTAGGCACCACGGAGCTTCTGGCGATGCATACGCCAGGGCACACCCAGGGAAGTTCGTGCATCTGGATTCCCGGGGAGTCGACGCTACTGGCGGGCGACACCCTCTTCCGGGATTCCATCGGGCGCACCGATCTGCCCGGCGGGGACGGGCGACAGATCCTACGCTCCATCTCTTCTAAACTCCTGGCTTTGCCGGAGGACACCGTGGTGATTGCCGGACACGGCCCGGCCACGACCATCGGGCGGGAGAAGAAGCGGAATCCCTTTCTACGCGGGCTTTGAGGCCTCCATTGCCTTGAGGATCAGTTCCTTCGACTCATTCATGCACTGAAGGATGATCTGGAGGTCCATGGCCGGTTTCTGGGGCTGGCGGACGCTGATGCAGTAGACGCCGTGCTGGCCGACGAGGACCAGCGCATCGGTGAGCAGATCCGAGGCCATGGCCAGTTTGCCGCGGGTGGCGCCCATCTGGAATTCATATCGCTCAAGTTGCTCTTGGTCCATGCGTTTTATCCTGGAAGAATGATCGAACTACCGGGTTGGCCGACTGCGGATGGCCGCGAGACGGAACTGCTGCAAGAGGTGCTCGCGAGCCCGCAGTGGGGCGGGTTTAACCCGTTGGTAGCAAAATTTGAAGATGCTTTTGCGCGGTACCAGGGTGCAAGTTTCGGCATTTCGGCGGTAAACGGCACCGTGACGCTGGAGATGATTCTGGCCGCGGTGGGGATTGGGCCGGGGGATGAGGTGATCGTCCCGTCCATTTCCTTTGTTTCGACGGCATCCGCGGTGACCCGGGTGGGGGCAACCCCGGTATTTGTGGACATTGAACCGTACTCCTTCAACATGTGTCCGGCGGCGGTCCGAGCCGCGGTCGGACCGAAGACGCGGGCGGTGATGGCGGTTCATTTCGGCGGATCGATGGCCGAGATGGATGCGTTGCAGGAGATCTGCCGCGAGTTGGGGTTGCTGCTGTTGGAAGATGCGGCCCACGCGCACGGATCGGAGTGGAACGGGAAGAGGGCAGGTTCGTTTGGATTGGCAAGTTCGTTTTCCTTTCAGAACGGGAAGGTGATGACGGCCGGGGAGGGCGGCATTGCGTTGACGTCTGACGCAGCGCTGGCGGCGAGGATGCGGTCATTTGCCAACCAGGGAAGGCGGCCCGGATTCTCCTTTTTCCACCACTTTGAGGCGGGGAACAACTACCGGTTGTCCGCATTGCATGCCGCGGTTCTGACGGCCCAACTGGAGCGCCTGGACGGGCAGATTGAGCGGCGGATGGCGAACTGGGAGGTTTTCCGGGAAGAGTGGGGCGAGCGGCCAGGGATTAGCTGGCAAGCGATTCCGAGAGCGGTGAACCGGAACTCGTGGTACCTGTTGCTGGGCCGGCTAAGTGGCGACGGCCGGGATGGCTTCTGCGCCCGGGTACGCGAGGCGGGCATCCCATGCACTCCGTTTTATCCGCACGCCCTATATTCGAATCCGATGTACACCGAGGGCGGTGCGCCGTGCCGGGTGATGCCCTGTCCCAACACGGAAGCGTATTTGCACGATGCGTTTTGGATCGGGTTTCGGGCGCTGATGGGGGACGCCGAGACCACGCGGGCCGTGGCACGAGCCGTGGCTACGGCGCTGCCAGAAAACGGAGGATAGCAGTAGTGAGGCGCTCCGCCTGATTGGTTTCGAAGAGAAACTGGGCGTGTGCGTCACCGTCGAGGACAAGGAGTTCCTTCGGGTCGGGAGCAGCGTCGTACTGCGCCTGGATACGGGTGAGACGGGGAACATTGCCGGGGCCCATATCATTCCTGGCGACGATGAAGAGCTTACGTACTTTGAGGGCATGCGGAGGGCCAAAGGCGCTGTGGGCAAGGAAGACAACGCGGTCGATTTCGCCCGGCTGGGCAAGGCGGACAGCCTCTTCGGTGAGGTTTCCGCCCATGCTGGCGCCGACGATGGCGATGGAGCGGGCGCCATTTCCCTGGAGGTAGCGGATGGCGGCGAGGAGATCGAGCGGCATGGCGACATCGGTTCGTTTGTCGGCCGGACCTTCCTTGGACATGCCGCGGCCACGGAGATCGATTGCCAAGGCCTGCATTCCCTCTTTGGCAATGGCCTTGGCGAGCGGGGCCCAACTGTTCTTGTCAAACCGGCCACCATGGACGAGCAGGACAGCGCGGGCACCTTTGCCGTAGTGGTCCCCGTAGATCACCCAGCCATCTTTCGCATTGAAATGGACAGGTTCATGGGCAACAGAACAGACGGCAAACAAGAGCAGGAGCACGATGGGCATGGAGACCCCTATTTTACTGCGATGGTTTGGACGCGGCGAGCTTTTCGACGGCTTTGGCGAAGTCGCTAGGGGTGATGAGTTGCTTCACAGTGCCGTTGGCCGATTTGACGACCTGGGCGGGAAGGTTATCGGGCAGGCCTGCGAACCGGGTGAGCGCGAGGAAATGGGGGCGCGGGAGCGCCTGGGCGAGTTCGCGGATGCGGGGAGTCATCTTGCCGTACCAGCCCCAGAGGGGGCCCAGGAACACGACGGCGTCCGATCTGGAGGCCGGGTCCTGAATGGAGTGGAGCACCGTTTCCATGAAAGCGGACTCGTTCGGGCCTTTCAGGGTCTCCAGGGAGACGACGCCGAGGTTAATGCCGGCGATGGCGCGGGCGAGACGACCCAGTTCGCGGGGGCCGAAGTTGTCGGAGGTGTAGACGATTTTGCGGTTCCGGGAATCGACGGCAACGACAGTAGCGGCGGTTGCCTTCGTTTTGTCGAGAAGAGTGGTGAGGCTGGCCAAGAGCACACTGCGATCGTAGGTGGAGACGCGGACGGTGTTGCGTCGGGGAAAGACGGGCGCGGCCTCAATGACGACGGTAATGCGGTGCGGCGGGCCATCCTTATTCAGTCCGCGCCAGCGCTCTTCGCCCACGGCGGAGATTTGGTTGGGCTCCATGCGGGGGGCCGGCTTACCCGCGCGCACCTTGATGGTCCAGTCTTTACGGCACTCGGCGTTGCGGCTGTCGCCGGCGAAAAAACGAACCCGGTATTCGCCGGGGCCGACGTAGTAACCACCGGTGTAGGAGAGTGCCGCATTCTTGGGAATGGGCTGCTCGGCGGGCGGCCGATTGAAGACAAAGCGCTCGCCCAAGTAGGTCGGTTTGCCGCCCTTAGGAGTGATTTCGAGGGCGAGCGCAAAGTCGGTGGCCGGGGCGGCTCCGGGGAGCTGTTTGAGCGGAATACTCAGGTTGAAGCCTGACCAGTGCATGAGCGAGAATCCGAGCCGGGGCGACATGGTCTCCACTTCGCAGACGAGGGTATTCTGCGTTTGGGTGGACTCAAAGATCTTGCGCACGGTTTGCATGGACCGCGGGTCCGAAGAGACCAGAAATTGGGCGAGCAGGAGCGGGAACATGCGTTTTTCTATTCTGACGCTAAATGTGGTTTGGTATGCTGCGGGACATGTTACGAATTCTTGTTGGTTTGATGCTGGCGCTACCGCTGGTGGCGGGAGATTTGCAGGTGGGCGTCGGGCGAATCAAGATCACACCGGATCGTCCCATCTATCTGTCCGGGTACGCGGCGCGGAAGAAGCCATCGGAAGGCGTGAAGCAGGAGATCTGGGCGAAAGCACTGGCGTTTGCGGACAAGAAAAATGGCAAGTTCGTGGTGGTGACGACGGATCTGATCGGCATGTCACGCTCGCTGTCGGAGCGGGTGGGCGCCGAGGTGGAGAAGAAATACGGGTTGCGGCGGGCGCAGTTGATGATCAATTCGTCGCACACCCATAGCGGACCGACGGTGCGGGACAACCTGGAGACGATGTTCGACCTGACGCCGGAGCAGAAGCAGGCGATTGTGGAGTATGGCAACGGGTTGGTGATGAAACTGGTGAACGTGGTGGGCGCGGCACTGGGGGATCTGCAACCGGCGGAGGTAACGGTGGGGCATGGGACGGGAGCATTTGCGATGAACCGGAGGCTGGCGGTCAATGGGGAGATCAAAAACAGCTTGAATCCCACAGGGCCAGTGGACCAGGATGTGCCGGTATTTAAAATCACGGCGCCGGACGGAAAGTTGCGGGCGGTGCTGTTCGGGTATGCCTGCCACAATACGACGCTCGGCGGGGATCTGTTCCTGGTGCATGGGGACTATGCCGGGGTGGCGCAGGCGGAGATCGAGGCGAAGAATCCGGGAGTGACGGCGCTATTTATGCTGTTATGCGGTGGGGATGCGAACCCGCAACCGCGGGGGACGTATGAACTGGTGGACAAGCACGGCAAGAGTCTGGCGGCCGAGGTGACTCGGGTTCTGGGCGCACCGATGAAGAAGGTGGGCGGGCCGTTGCGGTCCTCGTGGCAGATGACGGAGTTGGCGTTTGCCCCGCACACCCGGGCGCAGTATGAAGCGGAGTTGAAGGGGACGAACTGGTACAAACAGCGGCGAGCCGAGGCGATGCTCCGGGCCTACGACAAGGGCAAGCCAATCACGACGATTCCCTACCCCGTACAGGCTTTCCGGTTTGGGAAGGATGTGACGCTGGTGGGAATGGGTGGCGAGGTGGTGGTGGATTATGCCTTGCGGGTGAAGAAGGAGTTCGCGAGCGAGGACACGATTGTGGCGGGGTATACGAACGACGTGATGAGCTATATCGTCTCGAAGCGGGTGTTGAAGGAGGGCGGTTATGAGCCGGTTGACAGCCATATCTACTACGGAAACCCAGGACCGTACACGGAAGACGTGGAGGAGACCGTGATGGGCGCCGTGAAGCGGGCGATGGAGAAGGTGGGGCGGAAGAAATAGCCGACGGACGAGGCTTTTCTTTAAGGTGAGCGCATACACAGTGCAGAGACAAGCGGCGCCGGACAGCCATGAATAGCACTGTCATCAACAAACTGATCCGCAGTGAGATCTGGCCGCTACTGCGAACGCAGGGATTCACCTACTTCGAGTCGCGGCGAGCGCATCGATTTGGTGCATGGCGCACAGATGTTGTAGAGTTTCGTTCGTTTCACGCGAGAGACGCGGACGAAGCGGGCGTCACAACGTTCTCATTTCGCGTGCATCTGGGGATTTTCCTCCCTGGTGGAGCCGATGATCGGTTCATGAAGCGAGACAGGCACGGGCGATCGCTGCCACAGGAAGTTCGCTGTCATTACCGTGCGATGATGCTGACGAAAGGCGACTGCGGTCGTCATGATCCGCAAGGGATCTTCTTTATCGATCGTGAGGGCAACAGCACGGCAGCGGTGTTTAACGAGGTCCTCGCGATTTTGTCCGATGTCGCGGCAGACTGGTTTCGTGAGTTCGACAACCTGGACCGGCTCATCGGATGGCTTGATGGCACTATTCCAATCCCGACCGGACACCGGCCAAGGGTGATGCAGTTCGATAGGCCCAGGCTCGCGCAAGGATATGCTATTGGCGAGGCCCTGTTGGGGCGACTGCGGCAAAAAAAACGGTCAATCAGGAGAGGCCGAGTTCGAACGGGCGGCCGGACGGGTCCTCGGCTTTCCACTCATTCTTAGTTCGGGGCCGAACGCGGAAGAACTTTTGCTCCACGTTTTGCCGGACTGGAGGCGCCCTCCAGAACCAAGGGAAATGCCAGTACCCTCACCTGATCCGGCGAAAGCCCGTAATTTCGCTGGTTTGGTAGCGCTTCGCCCGGGACGGGAGAAGATCACCGTTGTTCGGGCTACAAAGCGGGCTGCACGGATGGCAAAACTTCCCCCCAGCGCATTCTATTTGGGAATCGAACTCCATGAGCCGGAACGGAACCCAGAATCGGGTACGGCACCAACTCCGGACGACATACGCATCGTCTACTGGCTGATTCCGCGCCGGTCTTATTCTGAAATCGCACCGCTGGCCTTTGTGAATACCGACGAGGCACGAGCCGTTTTGCTGGAAGAGGGCACCCGGTGGCTGGAAATCATGCGCAGTCCGCCACAACTGATGGCCCTGCTGGAACAGAGCGACTTGGACATCCTTCGGACCTTTCCAACGATGCGGGGAATTGGAGCGAGGAACAGCCTGGAGCGTGAAAGGCTCCTGCGCTTTATTGCGGCACAAACGTAATCGTCGACTCAGCGTCGAATTTGCGGAAGTCTTTGAAGACGTGAATCTGCCGCCAGTGGGAACGCGGACGGGGCGGGCCGGTGTAGAACTCGCCCTCCACCCTGGTTTTGAACCACAGGCCGGGCTCGTGACGGGTGTAGGTGGCCAGAGACCAGGTACCGGGAAGACTGTCGGTGCCGTGGGCGATCACTTCGTACTTCACTCGGGCGAGGACGGTATCTTCCTGATCGATCCAAAAGGTCATCCGATAGGCAATCGACTCGCGGCCCGGCTTCGGTTCCGCCCGGATCACCCATACCTTGCGACCATCAATCTGCTCGTCGGCCAATTGGGTGTGGTCCATCTCCGTGAGGATGACTTTCCCGCTCAAATTGCCCACCTGAATGACACGGGGATTCGGCTTCCGGGCATGGGCGCGCCGCTCGGCGGCGGTCATCCGCAGACGTTCGGCCTCGTCCCGCGCCAACCTGCCTTTCAGGGGTTTCCCGTTGCGGGCAACCATCCGGCGAAAGGGCTCTCCTTCCAGGTAAACCCACTCGTAGTCCTGGGTGAAGTTGCGTTGGCCGTTGGGGCGAAGGTGCTCGGCGTGTTCGCGGTAGAAATAGCTTTCGCGCTCCTTGCCTTGGCGGGCTTCATTACCGAGGGCGCGCTCCAGAAGTCCGCTCTGCGCGAGGAGGCAGGGAGTGAGAAACAGAAGCAGCCAGGCACGCATGGCGGATCAGCGTCCGAAGATGATCTTCTCCGAAGAAAAGAGCTTGGTCGCCATGGCCAGCAGGGCCGCCGCAGAGGCGACGGCGACGACGGTGGCGGCGATGAGCGAGAGTGCCGACAGCGGCTTTCCGCCGAGGATTTCGGCCACCATGGCATACTGGCCCAGCACCGGAATGGGGTGAATCCACGGGCGGTTGGTGAGCGGGTAGAACATGGTGACGATGCTGGGGATGGTGGGGACAATCACCAACAGGCCGAGGTAACTCTGCGCTTCCTTGAACGACTTGGCGAAACAGGAAACAAACATCTGCACCGCCGGGGAGACCAGCCCCATGGGAACCACGGCGGCTAGAATCAGCAGAATCTGGGTGGTGCCGACGTGGTTGCGAATGCCGAGTTCCTCCAGCGCCAGGCGGGAAAGGACGACGAGCGTGACGGCAAGGGTGATGGACATGCCGGTGAGCGCCGCGGCGCTAGAGGCCAGCCATTTCCCGGCAACGAGTTGCCAGCGGGGGATGGGAATGATGAGCAGCGGTTCCAATGAGCCGCGTTCGCGTTCGCCGGCGGTCGAGTCACTGGCGATGGGCATGCCCGCGGTGAACAGTGCGAGGACCAGGAACATCGGGATGAAATTGAAGATCATGGCCGCCCGCTGCTGGGCCGTGGCCACTTCGATCTGCTCCACTTTCAACGCATTGACGATGATGGGACTGACGCCGCGCGCCATCAGCCGCATGCTGCCGGTCTCCGAACTGAAACCGGTCAGGAGGCTGTTGAGCCGGGACACTTTGGAGCGGACAGACTGGCTGGTGACATCGGAGACCACCTGCACGGGCGCGGGTCGAGAGTCGCGAAACTTCTCGGCAAACTCCTTGTCGATGACAAGGACAAAGTCGACTTTGCGTTCGCGGACGGCGGTTTCAGGGTCCGCGGGACCGTCGACGATTTCCACCCCGCTCTGCTGGGTGAGCCAGTTAATCAGAATGGGAGCGTGCTCGCGTCCGACGACGGGCACCTTAATCTCCTGGGCAGACCGCTGCTGACTGGCGATCTGGCTGAACATAAACCCGATCATGGCGGGGCCGAAGAGCGATCCGATGAGCAGAGTATAGAGAGCGCGGCGATCGCGAAAGCCGTCGGTCCATTCTTTGCGGGCGACAGTCAGAATATGGTTCATGCGGCCTCTCCATGGGGGCCGGCCAGTTCCACAAAGGCGTCTTCGAGGGTAGATTTTCCCGAAAGCGCGAGAAGATCTTCCGCGGTGCCCTCGGCCACCACTTTGCCGTGCGCGATCACCACAATGCGGTCACAGAGCGCCGAGACCTCCTGCATAACGTGACTGGAGAAGACCACGCACCGGCCCTCGGCACGGAGATGGCGGATCAGTTCCCGGACAGCGCGCGTGCTCATGACGTCCAGTCCGTTGGTGGGTTCATCGAGCAGGATATTCTGCGGATTGTGGACCAGAGCGCGAGCGAGCGCCACCTTGGTTCGTTCGCCATGGGAGAACCCTGCCACCCGGCGGTCGATGATCTCTTGCAAGGACAGGATCTCTACCCAATGGGCAATACGGGATTCGAGTTCCGGGCCATTGAGCCCCTGCAAATTGCCGTAGTAGCGGATATGTTCGCGGGCGGTGAGGCGGGGATAGAGTCCGCTGATATCGGGCAGGACGCCAATGCGGGCCTGCGCCTCCAGGGGGCGGGCCGCCATATCGATGCCGTCGATTTCCACCTTGCCTGCGGCGGGTTTCAGCAGTCCGTAGACCATGCGGAGCGATGTCGTCTTGCCGGCGCCATTGGGGCCGAGCAACCCGGTGACGGCCCCGTCGGGAGCGGTGAACGAGACGTTATCGACTGCCACCACGGAGCCAAATTGTTTGTGCAGGTTTTCGGCGTAGATCATTGCATGGGGTCCGGTCCGGCGGGTCCGAGAACGAAGGGAGGACGTTTAACCAATTGGACACAGGCGGGGTCGAGATTGGCCGCAGTACCTTCATTCAGGAACTGCGCCATCAACTTGGGGACACAACCGGCGGAAGCGGCCCCGTGGCCGGTGGCGGGTACCGTGAGGTGGCGCGCGTTCTTCCAGACACCGGCAACCTGCTGACCCCAAGACGGCGGCGTGACGGGGTCCAGATCGCCGGAGAGGATGAGGGTAGGAATATCGACGGCAACGTTGTCATAGTAGACCGGATCCACCTTCCCTTTCGGCCAGAATTCGCAGGCCTTCAGCCGAACTTCAGCCATTTCGGCACCTAGAAACGTGTTTGCGGTCTCTCGCGCGATGGATCCCGATTCGATGCGCGGCGCATCCTCGGCACAAACCACGGAGAGGTGCATACCCTGGGCGATGGAAGAGGTTGCCGGATCAAAGGCGGCACCGAGGGCGAAGAATCCGGTGTAGTTTCCCTTCTCGGCCTGTTCGATGAGGAGCGGGACGAGCGAAGCCATTTTGGGGGAGTACAGGGAGGCAAACAGGATGCCGCCAAGAGTGAGCCGCTTAATGTCGGCCTGCTTTTCGACGCCGGTCCGCGGATGGGTGTACTTGATCTTCTTGGAGGGAGCGGCCAGGAGGACCTCCAGGCGCCGGCGGAGATCGGGGAAGCGCTCCTTGCAGAGTTTATTCGCGGCGCAATCCTTTAAAAGCAGGTCGAGCGCGCGATGGCTGTCCCGCGCCATGTAAAGCGGCAAACGCATGTCGGTGGGGGCTACCCCGTCAAGAATGATGGCGCGGGTATTGGCCGTGTGACGGCGAGCATAGACAATGGCGGCGCGGGTGCCGTAGGACCCGCCGTAGAGATTGATCTTCTCGTAGCCGAGAAAGCGGCGGACGTCGTCGAGATCGTCCATGGCGATCGTCGTCGTGTATTTGGTGAGGTCGGCTTTCTGCTGCAGTTTTTCCATGCAGGCGCGAAAACGGGCGATGGTTTTGGTTTCGTCGTTGTCGTCGTCGTCCTCCTCACCCTTCGGAGGTTTGCACTCGAGGGGGTTGGACTTGCCGGTGCCGCGCTGGTCGACGAATACCAGATCGCGATCCGCGCCGATGCGGCGCATCAATTCGCGGCCCATGCCAGAGATGTCGGCGGCACCTTGGCCGGGCCCTCCGGCGAGGAAGAAGAGCGGATCCTTGGCCGCCTGGCGCTTCAAAGCCGGGAATACGATGATCTTGAGGGCAATCTTGCGGCCGGACTGGGCCTCGCGGTCTTCGAATACGTCGAGAGTGCCGCAGTAGCCCTCGGTGGGACCATCGACATGTTTGCAGGGTTGCAGACGGTCAATGGCGTGTTTCCGGTCGAGGCCTGTACAGCCGGCTAAGCAGATAACCGCGGCAAAGAGGAGAAAGCGGCCGACCATAGGGGGAAGCCCTCAGTATAGCGTTGCAGATCTTGCGTAGGAACGGTGGGTCACTCGGGCTCCTACTTAGTCAGGTGCTTGCGCATCCGGTCTACGGCCTCCATCAGGTTCTCCAGCGAGTTGGCATAGGAGAAGCGAACGTAGCCATTACCGAACTGGCCGAACGAACCGCCGTTCAGGCAGGCGACGCCAGCTTCGTAGAGCAATTCGTCGGCAAGCTGTTTGCTGGTCCGGCCGGTACCTTCGATGTTCGGGAACGCGTAGAAAGCACCCTGCGGAATGGGACAGCGGAAACCGGGGATGGTATTGAGGCCGGCGATGAAGGCATCGCGGCGTTTGCGGAACTCAGCGACCATGGCAAGCGGGGCATCCTGTGGGCCAGTGAGCGCGGCCAGGCCGGCTCGCTGGACCATGGAGGCCGTGCAGGAGTTGGAGTTCACCATCAATTTATTGACCGGGTCGACAAGCCAGGTGGGCATCACGCCGTAGCCAAGGCGCCAGCCGGTCATGGCGTAGATCTTGGAGAATCCATCCAGAATGATGGTCTTTTCCTGCATGCCGGGCAACGAGGCAATGGAGAAGGGTTTTTCGTCGTAATAGATGCGGGAGTAGATTTCGTCGGAGAGAACGACAAGATCGCGGTCACGGACCAGATCGGCGATCACCTTGATGTCCTCGGCCGGAATCACGCCGCCCGTGGGGTTCTGCGGCGAATTGAGGATCACCATTTTGGTCTTGTCGGTGAGGGAATCCTTGAACCGGTCCAGATCGAAGCTGAAGCCGCGGTCCTCCACCAGAGGCATGGGGACGGGTGTGGCACCCAGGAAACGGATCATCGACTCGTAAATCGGGAACCCGGGGTTGGGGTAGATGACCTCGTCGCCTTCCTCCAGGAGGGCCATCATGGGGAAGAAAAGGATGGGTTTACCGCCGGGGACGACGCAGACGTGCTCCGGGCCGGCCGTGATGCCGCGTGTTTCGCTGACATGATTGGCGATCACCTGCCGGAAGTCCGGGTAACCCTGGGTGGGGCCGTAGTGGGTCCACCCTTCATCGAGCGCCTGTTTGGCGGCGGCGATGACGTGGGCGGGCGTTTCAAAGTCAGGCTCGCCGATTTCGAGGTGCACGACGCTGCGTCCCTGGGCTTCCAGGGCGCGCGCCTTGACGAGGACTTCGAAGGCGGTTTCGATGAGGATGCGGTCCATCCGCGAGGCGAGTTTCATTGAGTTTTCCGGAAGATAGATACGCCGTCAACAACGGCATCGAGTGTTACTGTATCGCCAATGGCGACGCGTTCGCCTGGCGCGGTGCGGCCGATGAGGCGCGGCCCGCCCGGTTGATCGACCAGGACGAGTTGATAGGGAGCGAGGGCGGCGAGTTCCGCCGGCGGGGACCAGACGAGCGTTTCCGAGTAGACGGTCATGGCGATTAGCTCCTTCCAAGGATTGTCACAACACTGGTGGCGCCGCTACCCCCCAGGTTCTGCGCCAGGCCGATATCGGCACGCTCCAGTTGCCACCCGGTGGCCTGTCCGCGAATCTGGAGGGCGACATCGGCAATTTGCGCCACCCCGGTGGCACCCACCGGATGGCCCTTGCTCTTCAGGCCGCCGGAGCGGTTGATGGGGATCGGCTGCGCCTGACTCCACGGTCCGCCCTCGCCTTTCCGGCAGAAGCCCAGTTCTTCGACGGCGATGATTTCGGCGATGGTGAAACAGTCATGGACCTCGGCAAACTGGATCTCGCGCGCGGTAAGCCCGGCCATCGCGTAGGCTTTTGCGGCTGCCGAGTGCACGGCGGGCAGGCCGGTGATGTCGGTTTTGCCGGCGAGATCGACGTGATCGGAGGTCTGGGCGCAGGCCAGGACCTTGACGACGCCGGGATGAGAGGAGAGAACCACAGCGGCGGCGCCATCACTCACCAGGGAACAGTCGAAAAGGGTCAACGGTTCGGCAATGGGTTTGCCCGCGAGCGCCTGCTCCAGGGTGATGACCTTCTTCAGGTGGGCATAGGGATTGGTGGCGCCATTGGCGTGATTCTTCACCGCGACGTGAGCCAGATGTTCGCGGGTGGTACCGTACTGGTGCATGTGCCGGCGGGCGATCATGGCGAAGATGGCAGGGAAAGTGGCGCCGGGGATGCCCTCGGCGGCCACATCGCCCGCCATGGCAAGAATCTGCGCCACACGGGCCGTGGCCTGGGAGGTCATCTTTTCGACGCCGCAAACGACGACGGTGTCGTATATCCCGTGGGCTACCGCCTGCCAGGCGGCATGGAAGGCGGCACCAGAGGAGGCACACGCCGCTTCGAAGCGGGTGGCAGGCACTCCAGTGATGCCGGCGGCCGCCGCCACGTAGGGCGCGAGGTGACTCTGGCCGGTAAAACTCGGTCCGGCGAAGTTGCCGAGGTAAAAAGCCTGGACCGCACCAGGCGGCATACCGGCGTCAGAAAGCGCGTTTTGCACGGATTCCAACGCTAAAGAGCGCAAATCGCGGCCGGCAAAGGCGCCAAATGGCGTTTTGCCCACACCCACAACGGCAACATCCCTCATATAATTCAGGATAGCCGCACGCGAGGCCAGTGGAATTTTCTTTGCACGCGAAGAAGGGTTCCGCCGTCAAGCCTTGTAGGTGTGATGCTAACGGTGCACATGAGCGATCCGGCGCGTCCAACGACGGGCAACCCTGGGCAGGAGACTGCGGAGCTACAGAACCGCTTTATCCAGGAACACATGCGCCGGGTGTTTCTGATCATCTACCGGATTGTCGGTAACGTGGCGGATGCACAGGACTTAACGCAGGAAGCGTTCATCAAGGTTCTGCAGCGGAGCGAACAGTTGAAGGATCCGGAGAAGGCGGCTCACTGGCTGTCGCGGATCGCATCGAACACAGCGATCGACTTTTTGCGGCGGCACGGGCGGGTGAACTTCACGGAGATTGATTCGCTGGTGGATCCGCTGATCGCGGAAAAAGAACACAATCCGGAACAGACGCTGCTGCGGCGGGAACGGGCGGAGCGACTGGAGGACGGATTAAGGCATTTAACGGTGAAGGAACGGACGGCTTTGATTCTGCGTGACGTGGAAGACGTGCCGGCCGAGGAAGTGGCCCGGCAGATGAACTGTTCGATGGCAACGGTGCGGAGTCACATTGCCAACGCACGCATCAAGTTCCGCCGCTACCTGGAAAGGAGGAAGGCTTGAAACACCCCTCCATTGAGAATCTGGCGCTCTACGCCGGCGGCGAGTTGCCGTGGTGGACGCGTTGGACGATGCAGCGTCATGTAAAAGGCTGCGCCCAGTGCCAGCAAGAGGTAGCGTACTTCGGGGACGTGACCGCGGAAGTACGCCTGGAAACCGATGAGATGCCGGCGGGCGTGCAGTGGGACCGGTTGGCGGCGGAGATGCGGGCCAACGTTCGGCTCGGGCTGGAGGCGTCCGACGCAATCAGCGCTTACGCCACCCCGGTAACGAGCGTACCGTCGCAGGGGATGTCGTGGCGGATGGCGGCACTGGCGACCGGGTTTGTGGTCCTGCTGTCGATCGGCTACTGGCTGAACGCGGCGAAGAAAAGTGAACAGATGGCGGCCATGCGCGGCCCGGAACCCGTAGTGGTGGAAGCATCCGAACGGGGAGTCGGCATGTCGGATGGCACCAAGGGTATGGAATTGCAGGGTCCAAAGGCGAACAATCGCGCGGCGGTGGTTACCGTGAGTACCATCGGCGTGGCGGGCGCACGCTATGTGGATGAAGAAACCGGGCAGATCACGGTGAACAATGTTTACGTGGAGTAAATTCGGACTCGTTCTCGCTACTGGCGCGGCCTGCCTGGCGCAGGAAGCGGGCGTGGACCTGCGCGGCGGGTTGAAGATCAACCTGCCTAAGGACTCGCCGCTGGCGGTAGCGTCGCTTGATCTGGGCCCGTCGAAGGGTACGGCGCGAGGCGGCGCGGTGATGCTCGATCTGCATGCCTCGCTGCGACTGCGAAATCTCAGCGGAAAACGGGTGAAGGGTGTGACGCTCCTGGTGCTGGCGCAGGACGTGACAGCCGGTGGTAAGGGCTCGGTCGCGGCCCCGGCGTTGGACGTGGCGCCTGGCGAAGACTTCCCCGTGCGGATTGATCTGCGCATGGTGCGGCCGGTTTCCAGCGGCGCCGAACCGTTGGTGCAAGTACTGCTCGACGGTGTGTTGTTCGACGATTTGAGCTTTTTCGGCGAAAACCGTTTGAATTCGCGGCGGCAGCTGACCGTTTGGGAACTGGAAGCGCGCCGGGACCGGAAACACTTCCAACAACTGCTGGAAGCCCGCGGCCCAGAGTCGCTGCAAAAAGAGATGCTGGCGGCCATGACGCGACAGGCCGACCGACCGCGGGTGGACGTGCAGGTCGTTCGGCGCGGCACGATGCCTCGGGTACAGAACGCCCCGGCGACGAACTACGAGATGGACCACGAGGTGCAGTTCTCCTTCCTGCGAATGCCCGGCGCTCCGGTGGATCTGATGGCCGGCGCGGCGCGGATTTCCGGCGACGAGGCGAAAGCCCCGCACCTGGACATTCGCAATCGGGAAGCGAAGGCGATCCGGCATTTGGAGATTGGCCTGGCGCTAAAGGACACCAACGGACAGGAGTTCCTGGCGGCCACCGTACCCTACGACGAACCGCTGGCCGCGCAGGGCAAGGCGTCGCTACGCGATTCGGCCACGTTGCGGGTGCGGAATACGGGCGGCTCGCGGCTCGTGCTGGAGAGCATGGCCGGGTTTGTGAACAACGTCGAGTATGCGGACGGCGGTTATTGGATACCGTCGCGGGCCGACTTGGCCGACACACGACTGAGCAAACTGGTCCCCCCTTCCCCGGAGGAGCAGCGATTGGTCAACCTATACCGGCGCAAAGGGCTGCAAGCGCTCGTGGAAGAGCTACGGAAGTAGGCCGCGCGAGGCGAGCCACTCTTCGAACCGCTGCGTCCACTGGGTAACCGGCAACGGGCGGTCTTTCATGCCGAAGCCGTGGCCCCCGGTGGAATAGACGTGGAGTTCGGCCGAAACGCCGGCTTTTTTCAGGTCGAGATAGAAACTGACACTGATTTCGGAGCTGAGCCGGTCGTCATCGGCATGGACCAAAAAGGCCGGGGGCGTGTCTTTGTCGATCTTCTTGGTCTCGGGGCGGACGTAAGGATAGACGAGGGCCATGAAATCGGGGCGCGTCCCGGGCTCATAGTGCATCCCCGTCAGCGCTGCCACTTCGCCGCCGGCGGAAAATCCCATGATTCCGATCTTGGCTGGATCGACGCGCCACTCTTTCGCCCGTTCGCGGACGATCTGAATTGCCCGCCGGCCGTCAGCGCGCACGTGATTGTCGACGGTAATGGAGCCGTCCGAACCATCGGCCCTGGCCAGCCGGTACTTCAACACGAAGGCCGCAATCCCCCGCTTGTTCAGCCACCGGGCGACATCGAACCCCTCGTGGTCAATTGCCAAATGGTGATGTCCCCCGCCGGGGGCAATCACAATCGCGGTGCCATTGGCCTTGTCCGCATCCGGCAGGAAGACGGTGAGATTCGGGTTGGGGACGGAGGCGATCCGCTCGTTCTTGATGGTCTCCACACCCGGGACACGCTCCGGCCAGAGGTAGACGACCTCATTGGCGAACACCGGTAACGCCAACAGCACGAGCACCGATTTCATAAAACGATCTCCCGGAAGCAGCCACGGACATCCATCTCATACTCGATGGTGACGATCGGGGGGCGGGAGTAGTGCCAGGTAATGCCATGAATGCCGGCCTTGCCGAGCGGGCGGATGATTTCGCTCGCCAGGAAGGAACAGACCGAGTGGACGGTGTAGACCTCGGTCGTAGTGACCTGTGCCCAATCGACGCCAAGCCCTTGCAGACGGCCAGCCATCAACCCCATCACGAACCGCGTCTTCTCCCGAAGCGCTTCGTTGGACGTCTCCCCCTTGCGCACCACGTCTTCCGGCTTCAGCGAACCTTCGGGGAGTTCCCCCGCTCCGGCGACGATAAACGTCTTCTCTTTGCGGACCGTCGGCGCGGTGTAGCTGAAGCCGTAGAGCGAAGGAACGGGCGGCGCACCGATCTCCGGGGCGATGTTGGTGCGGGCCACCGGGTTCGTGTCTTCCAGGAAGATATTCCACGACTTCAACACCTCCACGTAGCCGGCATTGAACTCGCCGAATCCGGCAAACGTGAACGGTTTGGGCGATCGAAGTTCCATGGCACACAGCGCCTGCGCCGGGCGTTTCACCGCCTGCAGGTGCTTCTTCACGCGTTCAAAACCCTGTGCCAGCGGAACCGGCTGGAGGAATCGGGCGTGAACAATTTCATAGCCGGCCTCGGCCACCGCGCCGGCCGAATAGGGCGCGATGCCTTTCAGGAAGGAATAGTTGCCTTTAGGATTGGGGAGAAGCATGGTTTAGGGAAGTCCGAATACGAAGATAGCCGATTGTGATGCGATGGCGACGTACTGTTTGCCGCCGACCGCGTAGGAGATGGGCGCGGTGATGATGTTGGCGCCGGTGTAATAGTGCCAGAGATACTTGCCGGTTTTGGAATCGAGCGCGATGAGATTGCCGTCGTTGCTAGACGCAAACACCACTCCGCCCGCGGTGCCGACGACCCCGGTCGCCGAGGAACCGGTGTAAAGCGGGAAATCCCATTTTCGAATCCCGGTTGTCGCCTCGAGCGCGCGGACCGAACCGGGCGTCCCGACTTTCGGATCCACCTCCACACCGCCGCCCGTGTAACCTTCGCCGGGGACAGGGCTCTTGGTCATGCTCGTATAAGTGGCGCATGCCTCGCGAACGCTGACCAGGAAGAAATTAGTTGATGGGTCATAGGACGGTGAGCCCCAGTTGGCGGTGCCGGCGGCATCCGGACAGACATAGTTCCCTTGCGGCGTCGGCGTGGTGTTGGGCAGGACAATCGGACGCCCCTTGTCGTCGAGGCCCTTGGCCCAGGTCTGTTTGGCAAACTCGCGGCCTGCCAGGAATTCGCCGGTCGTGCGGTCCAGAACGTAGTAGAACCCATTGCGCTGGGCCGTAACCAACAGTTTCCGCTTCTGCCCTTTCACCACCCCGTCGATGAGTACCGGTGTCTCATTCGCGTCCCAATCATGGACATCGTGAGGCGTGAACTGGAACCACCATTTCATCTTTCCGGTCTTGGCGTCCAGGGCAAGGACGGAGCAGGAGTAGAGGTTGTCTCCGGCGCGAACTGTACCGTCGTAGTCGGGGCCGGGATTGCCGGTGGCCCAAAAGATCGTGTCGGTCTCCGCGTCAAAGGTACCCGTAGTCCAGGTAGGCGAGCCGCCAAAATCGGCGGAGGTTTCCGGGTTCCAGGTCTTGCGATTCGGGTCGCCGGGCTGAGGCGTGGAGTGCGTGCGCCAAAGGCGTTTCCCGGTCTTGGCGTCGTAGGCGTCCACCCAACCGGTGAGCGCGCACTCGCCGGAGGTGACGCCGACGATGATTTTGCCGTCGATGGCCAGCGGCGCGTGGGTAATGGAAAAACCCTTCTTGTAGTCGTCCACTTCGACATCCCAGATGACGTTGCCGCTCTTGGCGTCGAGTGCCACCAGCCGGGTGTCGAGCGTCGCCATGTAGAGACGGTCGCCGAGAATGGCAAAACCGCGGTTGGTCATCACCGTGCAGTGACTGGCCACCTGCGGAAGGCGGCGGGTGTAGCGCCACAGCGGGCGCCCCGTGCGGGCATCGAGCGCGGCAGCGTTGTTCAACGGACCGGTGACGAACATGATGCCGTCGACGACAAGCGGCGTTGTTTCCACCGTATTGGCGCCCAACTGGAAGGTCCAGGCACTCTTCAGGTTCGGCGCATTGAGCGGGGTGATCTGCTTCAGGCCGGAAAAGTGGGTGCCCCGCAAGTCCCCCCAGTAGGTAAGCCAGTTATGGGGCTCGGCCGCCGAGTTCAGCAGCCGCTTGTAGGTGACGTTGAAATCGGCGGCGGGACGCCAGTCGGCCGTTTCGTCATAGACAGGCGCGGCTTTCAGCAGGAAGGCGGCAATATCGTTCCGGTCGCCGGCAGGCAGGCTGGGATGAGGTGTCTCCTTTTTCGCCAGCGGTCGCGCCAGGGAGCGTTTGTCCAATAGGTGCCACTTCTGGTTGGCATCCATGATTTGCAAGGTAAAGGTGTCCTCGCCCTTCACCACGCCCTGCAAACCCGGGCGGACTTCCACGGTCCGAATCGGGTCGGCCATGCGAGCCGTCAGCGCGGCGGGTTTGAACCGGGCCCGGATATTGGTTAGCTCCGGCCCGAAGATGCTGCCATTGCCCGCGAACATGTGACAGACGGCGCATTGGGCGGAACCGAAAAACAGTGCGCGGCCTTTGGCTTCGTCGCCGGTGGGACGATCCGTGGCACTGGTGCTAAGCGACTGCAGAAAAGTGACAATCAAGCGCGCCTCGGCATCGGGCATGGGAATCGGCGGCATCTGCGTGCCGGGAATGCCCTTGACGATATTGCGGACCAGGTCGTTCGTCGACCCGCCGTGCTTCCATTCGCCGGTTGTCAGGTCCGGTCCGCGTCCGCCCTTGGCGGTGTCGCCGTGGCAGGCGGAACAGTTCTTCACAAACAACTGGCGGCCTTCGCGAATGGCCTCCGGATGCTGGGCGAGGGCGACAACGGCCGCGGCGGCGAAGAAAAATGCGCGCTTCATTCGCTCTTTATGAAATCACATTCCGATCGTCCAGGGTTTACGCATCGCACGGGAGAGCATGGCATTCGCCGCGTCATCGCCCAAAAACCGCTCCGCCGCCGGGTCCCAGCGAACATCCCGGCCCAGCCGCAGACTGATGTTGCCCAGGTGCGCAATAGAGATGGAACGATGCGCCTGTTCAATCGGGGCGATCGGTTCCTTGCGCGACCGGACACAATCGATGAAGTTGCGATAGTGGTTTTCGCTTTTATAGAGGTTGATTTCGTTCGGTCCGGGAGTAAAGTCGAGCAGCGCCTGGGGACTCGCCTCGATGGCGCCACGGTTGACCCAAACCCATCCTTCCGTTCCCTGAAACGTCACACCGGAGCGGACGCGACTGGAAACCGTCAGCGTCACTCCGCTGGCATAAACAGCGTCGAACGTGAAATCGGTCGCCGTGTTGTAGAGCTTCTCCTTCGCCCACTGTGCCTGGCCGTTCCGGATGGCGACCGGTCCGGTGAGTTCGGTCCCCATACCCCACTGCGCGATGTCAGGATGGTGTCCGCCCCAATCGGTGATCTGTCCGCCGGAGTAGTCCAGGATCCAGCGAAAATTCACGTGACAGCGGCCCGGAGCGTACGGCGCCTCGGGCGCCGGGCCGAGCCACATGTCATACAGGAAGCCGTCGGGAACCGGTTCCGGGTCCTGACGGTCGGCGGTTCGTCCGAAATCGGGAGTCCCGCCGGGCAAGCCGCAAAGCACGGTCTTCAACTTGCCGATGCGGCCGTTGCGGACAATCTCGCAGGCCTTGCGAAAGCGCACGTCGGATCGCTGCTGGCTGCCGCATTGAAAGATGCGGTTGTTCCTCTTGACCGCACTGACCATCGCCCGGCCCTCGGCAATCGTCAGCGAAAGCGGCTTCTGCCCGTAGATATCCTTCCCGGCATTGGCGGCCGCCACCACGGAGACGCCGTGCCAGTGATCGGGCAGTGCGATCAGGACGGCGTCAATGTCCTTGCGATTGAGAACGTCCCGAAAATCCTCGTACGCGCCCACCCCCTGGTAAGTGCCGGCGCGCCGCTCCCTCGCATAGTGCCACTCCACCCAACTGCGGGCCGGTTCACGGCCGGCGATGCCGCCATCCCAATAGCCAGGAGATTGGCGATTCACATCGCAAACGGCGTTGACGTGCACCCGCTCATCGCGGAGGAACGCCTTCATGTCGTTGAATCCCTGGTTGCCGGTGCCAATAACGCCCAGCGAAACACGTTCGCTGGGCGCCACGGCGCCATTCAAACCAAGAGCCGATCCGGGAACAATGGCTGGGGTAAGTGCGGTGAGAAACTGGCGGCGGTGCATCGTCGCCGATTATTGTATCGGAGCCAGCCAGAACTCCTCTTTCCGCGCGTCGGAAAGCAGCGATTGTGGAGGAAGCGCGTCAGTACCCGCATAGCCAAGTTCATTCTGAGGAATGCGCCCGATTTTCCCGCCGGCCACCTGAAACTTGTAGCTGCGGATGGTCTTCCCGGCCGCGCGCAGTTCCAGTGTGTAGGCGCCAGGGGTATTGATGAGCGTCGCCCATTTCACCGGCCCCAAGCCGTGTCCGCGCATCACTTCCGGCTTGAACAGGTTCCAGGCACCCTCGCTCACCGCGCCTTCCACCAACCCGATCTGCTTTCCGGCCAGCAGGAGGTGCAGCGTGTAGGGGACCTGCTTATTCGGTGCATATCCCGGAAACTCGCGTGTGCTGAGCCAGATCCCGACCTGGATATTGTCTCCCGCATCCTTCGTCGGTCCGATGAGGAATGCGGCCTTCGACCAGGGCCCCGTGCGCACGAACTCGTTGGATGGGTTAAACGGATCGCCGCCCTTCTCCGCTGCGACACTGAAGCGATACGCGCTGATCTCTTTTCCATTCATCTCGACAGACATCACGTAGTCACCGGGCGCGATCGGACCGAAGCCCATCTGACCGTCAGCGGCCTTCAGGTTGCCGAATGCATTGTGAGGCGGCCACGGTTCGATGATCATGTTCTTCGTCACAACGGCCGCGCCGCCGGTCTTCTTAATCAGTAGCCGTGCCTTGGTCTCCCCAGGAGGCGGGAAGAGGACGGGAATCGAGTTGGCCATCATGAAGCTTCCCTGCTGGTGAAAGAAGCGAATATCGATCAGCGCGTCCATGGCGACGCGGGTAGGATACGGCTGCGCGGAGAGCAGCCCCGCGGCCACGGCAAGTAGGGTGAAACGGATGCTCATACCGGGTAACTCGAAAAGCCTCCCGGAAACGGTCCAACGCGCTCTAAAAAACGTAGCGCAACGAGAACTGGAGCATTCGCGCCGTGTCGTCCAACCGCGAGGCACCCACAAAATTGAACGTATTGTATGTGCTGGTGATCCGGCCAAACGACGCATTCAGGGTGCTTCGGACCGGCAGGCCGAACTTCGGCGTGTTCATGAGGTTATAGAACTCACCGCGGAACTGAAGGCGGTGGCCCTCCCGGATACCGGCGAAGTTCTTGTAAAGGCCCAGGTCCCAGTTCTTCAACCCCGAGCCGAAAAACGTATTCCGGCCAATCGAACCCTTCCCTGATCCGCCGGGATCGAACGGCCGCTGGGCCTGTGCCGTGGCCACGGTGGGGTAAAAACCGTTCAGCGGAAACGCATCTTCGCTGAACTGCCGTCCGGTGGCGGGATTGACACGGGCGTTATCCACCGAGATTCCAAACAAGGATTGATCGAGAAGGATCGGGCGATCGTTGACAAGGCCGTCGGCGTTGACGTCATAACCCGCGGTAACCGTGAAGGGGTTTCCGCTGGCATAGGTGTGGTTGCCGGAAACGGTCCACCCCCCAAGAAACCAGTTCGCCGAACCCTTCGCCTTGGCGAAGAAGGGGAACAAGTAGCCATAGTTGATATTCACGCGGTGGGCCTGGTGAAGGTCACTCAACCCGCGCAGCGACGCAGCCGAGTCAAACTCAGTGAGCGTATTGCCCTGCGTGACGTCCGTGCCGGTGTCGATCGTCTTCGACCAAGAGTAGTTCACCATCCAGTGCAGGCCCTTCTTGTATCGCTGCCGAACGGAAAGGCGCAGCGCGTTGTAGTAACTCCACGCCGCGTTGTGGATGTAGAAGATGCTGGTGTACCGGCTGTCCGGGCGGCGCAGATTGGTCCGCGGCTGGGCGAGGGAAATGAATCCGGGAGCAGGATTCGTATTGCCTAGGTTGGGATCGATCTTGTCGTAAAGAATGCCATTGGCGGCAAGGAACGGGAAGCGGGCGCGGTTCTGAACGCCATTGAGCAGCAACCCGATCCCGCGCGTTCGCGTGTAGCCGGCGGACACGACGATATCGTTCGTCACCACCCGGTCGATCGTCAGGTTGTACTGCTGGATGTTGGGCATCCCCAGATCCGGCGCGATCTTGGCAATCGAAATTCCGGTCGGGTTGAAACTCTCCACCGAGTAGACGTAGCCGTTCGAAGGGTCGGCCGTATTAAACGTGGGATCGTAGGTGCGAAGGATCCCATAGGGCGGCTGGCTGCGGAGACTTGCGCCGCTTTGGGAGAAGACACTCTGAAAGATGCGCGAGTGGAAGAGGCCAAAACCGCCACGCACCGAGAGTTGATCCGGCCCGCCGGCCAGTTTGCGCAGCAACCCGTTCTGCGGCCGCGGCGTCCAGGCGAACCCGAATCGGGGCTCATGGCCATTGTAGAAATTGCCGTAGGCGTAGTTGACGCGGTTATTGATTTCCGTCGGCTTCAACACCACTTCCCAGCGATAGCCGAGGTTGAGCGTCAAATTCGGCCGGAGTTTCCAGTCGTCCTGAATGTACTGGTTAAACTCGCCCATCCGGTTTGCCGTGAAGAAGTTCCCATAGCCCTTCTGGTAGCTGGAAACATAGCCACGAAGAAAATTCTCATACCCTTCATAAAACGTTGGCTGGCCGCGGACGCCGGAGGCATTAAAGCTGAGAAACCCGCGGGAATTGTTGTCGGCCAGATCGTCCAGATGCTGGCGGCGGAAGTCGACGCCGGCGCGCAGGATGTGTTTCCCGCGAATGTGGGTGATGTTGTAGTTGAACTGGTAGTCGGTCTGCCAGCGGTTGATCGGGAAGGCACCGGCCGATCCGAGCGTCGTGGTGGTATACGCGGTGGGATTCTGGATGCGAATGATCGGTGTGTTATTGCCGCTGGAGATGTCGACAAGTGTGGTGCGCAGCCCGATGCCGGCGCGAAATTCGCCCGAGGTATTCGGCGAGAAGATGTGGGTGGCGGTGAATCCGACGTTCTGGGAGCGATTGTTCTGAAACGCGGCTTCCCCTTCGATCAATTGGCCCGGGAACCGTTTCTGGCGGCTGTATTGATAGCGGAGCGCGTAGTTGTCCCGGGACGACCGGATATAGTCGAGCTTTCCAGAGTAGTCTTGATCCGGGAAGTTATTGGCATACTGCTTGGTAAAACAGTTGGCGCAGAAGGCCGGGTTATTGGGGCCCTCCTTGGGAAACCGGTCGAGCACGGACTGCAGAAAGGCGCGGTCGGCCGCCAGGTTCGGATGCTCTTCCGGTTTGAGGCAAAGGCGGCAATCCCCCACCTCAATTTTGGTGCCGGCGGGAAACACCCAGCGGGTAGCGGTGGTATGCGCCCGCTGCTCCGTCCGTTCGAACGCATGAAACAGGAACAGCTTGTTCTTGATCAGGGGCAGACCCACCGTATAGCCAAACTGGTTGCGGCGGTAGGGGGCACGCGGGATGTTCGGCGTACCATCGGGTTTGCTGCCCGCGGTGTTGTTGAAGTACCCGTTGGAATTGAAGATCTGATTCTGCAAAAATTCGAAGGCGTCGCCGTGAATCCGGTTGGTGCCTGACTTTGTCTGCACCAGCACCGCCGTGCCGCCGCGCCCGAACTCGGCGGAAAAGGCGTTGGTCAGGACCACGAACTCCTTGATGGAGGAGATGTTCACGTTCTGGCGCGACATGCCTTCCGAGGAGTCGTCGTTGTTCACGCCGTCAATCTGGAAGGAGGCCGAGCGAGTCCCCGTGCCATTGAAAGAGACATAGGACCCGGAAGAGAGCGTGGGGTTATTGACGCCGGAATAGCCGTTCGAACTCTGGAAACCGGGCAGCATCTCCACCAGCGAGAGCATGTTGCGGGACGACAGCGGCCGGTCCTCGATCGTCTTTTCGTCGAGCGATCCTTTCTGTTCACCCCGGGTCATTTCGATCAGGGAAGCGTCGGCTTCCACCGTCACCTGCGTGGTCACCGTAGCCGGTTGCAGCCGGAAATCGGCGACACGAGTGGCGTTCAATTCAATCTGCGCGCCGCGCTGTACCGGCCCGAACCCGCCCGCCTCCGCCACCACCGTGTAAGCGCCCAACGGCAAAAACGTGAACTGGTAGAAGCCGCTGTCATTGGTCACCGTCTCCCGGCGCAGGGAGGTATCGGCCGCCGTGGCGGCAATTTTTGCCCCGCCGATCGCCGCCCCGGTGGAGTCAGTCACCCGCCCCTCCAGCGAACCAGTGACAGTCTGCGCGGCGAGCGTCGCCGCGAACAGCAACCCAGCGATTAGTCGGACCATACCTACAAGGTATCTAGGTTGCAGATCGTTTGGAGAGCCCCGCCGCAAAGCGCTCGACATCGATCAGCGCCCGCTCGTGCAACCCTTCGCCGACAACCCCATGCGCCGCTTCCGCACTCACGCGAAACACCAGGCGCTTCGCCGTCTGCTCGATCACCTCCGCGCGAAACCGCACTTCGCTGCCCAGCGCGGCGGCCGAGACATGACGCACATTCACCACCGTACCCACCGTATCCCAACCGGCAGGCAGCAGCGGCTTCACCGCATCCCGCGACGTCCGTTCCATCCACAAAATCATAAACGGCGTCCCCAGCACCCGCGCACCGGCGTGACCGAGGAACGTGACCGCCGTCGAATCGTTAACCACGATCGTCTCCGTATGCGTCACACCCACCAGATCCTGCATTTACCTGCCTCCGAACACTTTTTCAATCTCGTCCCGCTGTGCCGCCGTCAGCATGCGAAGCTTCTCGTTCCGCGACAGAAAATAGAGCTTGCACGTCTCTTCCAGCTCCTCGGCCCGGTCCACTGCTTCGCTCATGCTCCGTCCCAGTGCCACAACTCCATGGTTGCGCAACAGCAGGCAGTTTGACTTTTCCGCCGCCCGCCCGATCACCTCCGCCAGGTCCTCTGAACCCGGACGGCAATACGGCACCACCGCCAGCGGCGCTACTCGCATCAGGTAGTAGGGCGTGAATACCGGCAACGGATGATTCTCGTCCAGATCGTCCAGACAGGACAATAGGACAGACCAGGTGGAGTGCAAATGGACGAGCGCATTCGCCCGCGCCCCAGCCGCCGCATACGCGGCCAAATGGAACGGAAACTCCTTCGAAGCTTTGTTCCCGTTTCGGGCCAGGCCGTCCATGCCGATCGCCGCCAGCGACTCCACCGTCGTGTGCCGCAGCGATTGCCCCGTCGGCGTGATCCATACCGTTTCGCCATCCCGCACGCTCAGGTTACCCGTGGATCCAAACGCGTAACCGCGGGCGTGAAAGCTGACGGCGGCGTCACAAAGCGCCGCGAGTTCGGAGGAGTTAGCCATCTCAAGTATTGTCTAACGCTTTGCGGAAGAAATCCGCGCTTCCAAAATTTCCCGACTTCAGCACAAGCGTCATTTCCGGCCCGCCAACAGGCCGGATCGCCGGCACACCCGGGTCGATGATTTTCACCACCTCGGCCGCCTCCACCCCCAGCGCCGCCGTCACCGCCCCGGAAGTCTCGCCGCCGGCGACAATCAAACGCTGGACCTCATCCGCCATCGTCGCCGCTACAATGCCAAAGAGCGTTTCCAACTCCTCGGCCACAATCCGCGCGTCCAGTCCGGCCGCTTCCCGTTCCTCCGCCGTCGCCGACGACCGGATCACCGCGTGCCCGCTCGCCCGCAACTGCCTTCGCGCCTCCCGCAGCACTCGCCCCGTCTCCGCATCCGGGTCCTTCGTCAATGCCGCCGCGTCAATGCTCGTCTGATGGCCGCCAAGCTCGTTTAATTGCGACAGCGTCGCCGCCGAGCAACTGCCCGCCAGGATCAGCGCCGCACCGCCAGCGTCTGTCATTTTCGAACCATCCCGGTCTTCCATCCATCCCCGGCGCCGCCACACCGCAGGTAAAGCCCGGCCCATTCCACTGCCCCCGGTCAAGAACGGCCGGGTGGCAAACGCCTCCGCCAGCGCGTCCAGGTCGGCATCCGTGATCACCTCCGCCAACGCAATCTCCACGCCTTCTTTGGACAACCTCGCCGCCTCCGCCGCCAGGTCCCCCACAACCGCTGGAAGACGCAGCAACCCAACCCGGCTCGGCGTCTGACGCGCCAGCCACCGCACCAGATTGGAATCGGTCATCGGGTTCAACGGGTGATGCCGCATTGGCGACTCATGCAACGGAACCCCGTTCACGAACAACCACCCGTTGAACTGCGTCCGCCCATTCACCGGCAGCGCCGGAACGGCTACGGTGAATGGCTCCCCCAGTTCATTCATCAGTGCATCCGTCACCGGACCAATGTTCCCCTTGGGCGTCGAATCAAACGTGGAACAGTACTTGAAGTAGATCTGCCGCGGATCCTGTTCCCGCAGACGGTTCAGCGCATCGACGCTCATCCGGCACGCCTCACTCGCGGCAACCGACCGCGATTTCAGGCAAATGACCGCAGCATCATACCCCTCCGGCGCCTCTCCATCGCCAAAAACCAGTACCGTCCGGGCACCGGCTTCGTGTAGCATACCCGCCAAATCGGTTCCGCCCGTGAAATCGTCCGCGATGGCTCCGAAGATCATCCTGCCTCCGGCCAGTATAATGACAGATTCAGTGGCAACGATCTACGACGTCGCAAAACTCGCGCGGGTCTCCACCTACACGGTCTCCTGTGTGGTGAATCAATCCGCCACCGTCAGCCCGGAATTGACGGCCCGGGTGCTCGAAGCAATCGCCACCCTGGACTACACCCCCAACGCCGTCGCCCGCAGCCTGCAGACGCGAAACACGAAAACCATCGGCATGCTGATCCCCGACATCGCCAACCCTTTTTATGCCCGCGTCGTCCGTGGCGTGGAGGATCGCCTGTCCAAGGATGGTTACTCCCTTTTGCTGGGCAACACCTACAACGACGCCTCCGCTCAGGCCCGTTACCTCAACCTGTTCCGGGGACGCCAGGTGGACGCGATTCTTCTCTTCATGGCCGCCGGTTCCGAGGAGACCCTCCCTCGCGCCGCCGGTGGTAAACGCCCCATCGTCTGTGTTGGACGCATTCCGGAGCACTTCGAGTGCGATACCGTCAGCGCCGACAACGTCACCGGCACCCGCCTTGCCATCGAGCATCTCATTGGGAAAGGCCACAAGCGAATCGGGATCATCGCCGGTGAACTCTCCCTGTCGGCCGGCTCGGATCGCGTCCTCGGCTGGCGCAAGGCCCTCCGCGCCCATCGCATTAAGGTCGACGAATCGCTCATTCAACCCGCCATCTGGACCGAACAGACGGGCTTCGATGCGGCCAACCGTTTACTTGATCTCGCCGTGCCTCCCACCGCGATCTTTGCCGCAAACTTCCTCATGATGACCGGCATCCTGCGAGCCGCCAAAGAACGGGGCATCGACGTTCCGGAATCGGTCGAGGTGGCCAGTTCCGACGATTCCGAATGGCTCGACGTCTTCCGTCCCGCCATCACCACCGTCGTTCAGCCCAGCTACGAAATGGGCGAACGGGCCGCCGACCTTGCTCTCACCCGCCTCGCCAAACCGAAACGTCCGTTCGAAAACATCGTTCTCCAACCCTCCCTCCATCCGCGGCCATAATCCCGTAACCGGACCGTGCCGGGACCCGTCCCTTTTCTGTCGCCCACGTTCTTAGAAGCAGCGGGAATTGTCGATAAGCCGTAGTGACTGTTACAGTAGGAAAGCGCTTTGTATGGGTCGAGGTAATCGTTGAACCGTTTCTTGCTTCTGCTTCTGGCGTCGTGTGCGCACCCGGTACTTGGTGACGCCGCGCCGGCGGACAATACCAACCAGATTAGCCAGCAGGTCCTGGCCCGTTATTTTGCTGCTGCAAACGCGCAATTGCCAAAGACTCGTGGCCTCGAAATGGACATGAACTTCTCGGCCCGTCTTCCCAAGCTGAAGAAGGAAGGTGTGATGCTCGCCCGGAGAATCGTCTCCTCCCTCGGCAAGATCAGCTTCGTCGTCCGGTCGTTTACCGGCGACAACACGGTTAAGAACTACGTCATCACTAAGTACATGGCCGGTGAAGTGGACACCGCGGAAAAGTCGCTCGACGCCGGGATCAACCCCAAGAACTACAAGTTCAAGTACAAGCGGACCGAGGCGTTCAACGGCCGACAGACGCATGTTTTTGAACTCAATCCACGCAAAAAACGCCTCGGATTGTTCAAAGGGGAACTCTGGATCGACGACGAAACCGCGCTGCCCGTTCGGGAATCCGGAAGCCTCGTCAAAAGCCCTTCGGTTTTTCTCAAGCGCGTGAACTTTACGCGCACCTACGCCATGGTTAACGGCACTTCCCTCCCCGAGCACATCGAAAGCACCGTGGAAACCCGCATCGCCGGGAAGGCGGAACTCGACATTCGCTACTCCAACTTCGCACCGGAACCGGTCGTTCCGGCATCCCCGCAATGAGCGGGCAACCGGTCAATCTGGCCGCTGCCTTCTCGCGTTTTCAGGACCACTGGCGGCCTCGCATTGCCTGCCAGATCAACGACTACGTGGTGAAACTCGTCAAGTTCCAGGGCGAATTCGTCTGGCACAAGCACGACGACACCGACGAACTCTTCCTGGTCCACAAAGGCCAGATGACCGTTCGCTTCCGCGACCGTGACGTCCTGGTCCGCGCCGGAGAACTGTTTCTCATCCCTCGCGGACAGGAACACATTACTCTCGCCGAGGACGAATGTGAGGCTCTTTTATTCGAACCGGCCGGCACTCGAAACACCGGCGACGTCGTCGATGACGCCAAGACGGCCACCCACGAACCCGCTCTCTAGCGGGAAAGCACGAAGAACAGCGGCCCGCCCGCCACACTCATCGCCATCGCCGCGGCTATCAACCGCCGCTCCGCCCGAAATGCCCATCCCGCCAGAAGCAGGGTTCCCAGCGAGAACAACGGGATCGTCAACAGCAGGTCGATGCGGATCCATTCCGCCGTCGGACGCAGCGCAAACGACAATTCGTGGAACGCGATCAAAACATTGACAAAGGTCAACACCCAGACCCACGGACGGCCCGCCCATTGCGCCAGAACCACCGATAAGGCCGCCCCTGTGCAAAAAACCACGATTAGTGGAAAGACCATCCCGCTACAGATTAGACCCCAATTTTCGCCGCTGAACAATCGGCTGGAACCATTAGACCGAAATGAGGTTGAAGGCCTGAGTCCGGATGCCGTACCCTCAAGATAGGTAACTATGCGCACGCTTTTCCTGAATCCGCCGTCATTCGAGGGGTTTGATGGCGGCGCCAGTTCGCGCTGGCCCGCTTCCCGCGAGATCGAGTCCTATTGGTACCCGGTCTGGCTTGCCTACCCCGCTGGCATGTTGCCGGATTCCAAACTGCTCGACGCTCCCCCCCACAAGGTATCTATCGAGCAGACCGTCGCCATGGCCAAGGACTTTGAGCTTCTCGTCCTTTTCACCTCCACGCCCGGCTTCCATGTCGACGTCAAAATGGCGTCGATGATGAAGGACCTCAACCCGAAAATGAAGGTCTGCTTCGTTGGCCCCCCGGTCACCGTGGAACCCGAAAAGTGCCTGCGCACCTCGAAGGCCATCGACTTCGTCGTCCGCAAAGAGTTTGATCACCAGATCGTCGGCTTCGCCAACGGCAAACCGCTGGAAGAACTTCCCGGCGTCAGTTTCCGCAAAGGCGACGGCTTCTGGCACAACCCTGACGGCCCCGTCATCGAGAACCTGGACGAATTGCCCTGGGCCTCCAAGGTCTACAAGCGCGATCTCGATTTCACCCGTTACAACGTCCCCTTCCTCAAGAACCCGTTCGTCTCCATCTACACCTCCCGCGGTTGCCCGGCCCAATGCACCTTCTGCCTCTGGCCGCAAACCCATTCCGGCCACCGCTGGCGCCTTCGTTCGATTGAAGACGTGGTCAACGAGGTGAAGTGGATCAAGGAAAACTTCCCCGGCATCCAGGAAGTCTTCTTCGACGACGACACGTTTAACTACCGCAAAGAGCGCACCATCCAGCTATGCAAGGAGTTGGCCAAGGTCGGCATGACCTGGAGCTGCACCTCCCGCGTCACTACCGACTACGACACCCTCGCCGCCATGAAAGACGCCGGTGGCCGCCTGATGATCGTCGGCTACGAGTCCGGCGACCAGCAGATCCTAAAGAACATCAAAAAGGGCGCCACCGTCGACATGGCGCGCCGATTCACCGCCAACGCCCACAAACTCGGTCTCAAAATCCACGCCGACTTCATCGTAGGCCTCCCCGGCGAAACCCGCGAATCGATCCAAACCACCATCGACTTCGCCAAGGAACTCGACTGCGAGACCATCCAGGTCTCCGTCGCCCATCCCTACCCCGGCACCGAGTTCTACGATCATGTCGTCAAAAACGGCCTGATCACCCTCGACTCGATGACCGACGAAATGGGCCACCAGCTTCCCAACATCATCTATCCCGGCCTCGACCGCGCCGAGCTGATGGACTCCGTCGAACGCTTCTACTCCGAATACTACTTCCGTCCTAAGGCCGCCTGGCGCATTGTCCGCAACGCCATGTTCGACGCCAACGACCGCAAGCGCCTCTACAAGGAAGCCCGCGAATACCTCGCGCTCCGCAGCAAGCGCAAACAGTTCGTAAAGGATCAGAAGCAGGCCGCGCTCGCCAGTGCCAACCAATAGCGAACAGGTCCAACACCTGGTTTGGAAAACGCGGCTTTTCGCCGCTATCGTCGTCGTCACCAACGTCACCGGCAACTTCGCACTCAGCTGGGGCATCAAGCACGGCGCCGCCATGGACGGCTCCGCCTGGAGTTTCGTTCGTGTCGTCTTTGACCCGTGGGTCTTCCTCGGCATCCTGCTCCTCTCCGGCTGGGTCCTCTCCCGCATGGCCCTGCTCAGTTGGGCGGATCTGAGCTACGTCATCCCCGTCACCTCCGTGGGCTTCGTCCTCAACGCCGTCATGGGCGCCGTCTTCCTTGGCGAAACCATCACGCCCCTCCGCTGGGCCGGCACTCTCTGCATCGTCGGCGGTACCGTCCTTGTCGGCCTCACCGCCCCCAAGACCGAGCATCCCGGGAAATCGGAGACCACATGACGGCCTGGATTTACGTCGGGGTCATCGTCTTTTCCACCGTCGCCAGTGATCTGCTCCAAAGCTGGGAGATGAAGCGCCACGGCGAAGTTACCGATTTTGGCGTCGGCGGCATCGGCCGCCTGCTGAAACTCCTGCTGACCAAACTTCCTCTCATCGGGTCCATCCTTTTCCTGGCCATCTCTTTCTACGCCTTTCTCGCCCTCCTCGCCGTCGCGGATCTGAGTTTCGCTGTCCCCGCCACGGCACTCAGCCTCGTCGCCGAAACCGTCCTCGCCCGCCTCCTCCTTAAGGAAACCGTCACTCCCGCGCGTTGGGCCGGCACGGCACTCGTCGCCCTCGGCGTCGCCCTGTTGTCCCTCTAGAGCCCCCATGGACTGGCTATTCCTCATCCCCGCCGGCTACCAGCTTGTCGCGCTCATCGCCTGCATCCGCCGCATGTTTCAAACGCGCCCCGTCCCGGATGCCATGCCCCCCATCTCCATCCTCAAGCCCGTCCGCGGAGCAGACCCGCTCTTCTATAGCGTCGTCTGCTCCCACGCCCTGCAGGATTACCCCCACTTCGAACTTCTCTTCGCCGTCGGCAGCCTCGACGACCCCGCAGTCCCCATCATCGAAAAGGCCATCGCCGAATTCCCGGACCGCCGCATCCGCCTTATCGTTCGCTCAACTGTCACCCCCAACCCCAAAGTCGGCGCTCTTATCGACCTCGAAAAGGAAGCCCTCTACGACGTCCTGCTCGTCAACGACGGTGACATACGCGTGCCGCAAGGCTACCTGAAAACCCTCGCCGCCGAACTCGCCCTCCCCGGCACCGGCCTCGTTACCGCCCTCTACCGCGCCCGCGCCGAACACTTCCCCGGACAGATGGAGGCCCTCGGCGTCGCCACCGATTTCGCCCCCTCCACCCTCGTCGCTCCGTTTGTCGGTGTCACCGAATTCGCCATGGGCTCCACCCTCTGCTTCCGCCGTGCCGACCTCCGCGCCGTCGGTGGCTTCGAGGCCATCGGCGACTATCTCGCCGACGACTACCAACTCGGCCGTCTCATCACCCGTAGCGGAAAACGAACCCACCTGTCTTCCTGCATCGTCGAGACCAGCCTCGGCGCCGCCTCCTGGCGCGAAGCCTGGGACCATCAACTCCGCTGGGCCCGCACCATCCGCGTCTCCCGCGGCGGCGTCCTCGGCTATCTCGGCCTCCCGGTCACCTTCGGCACCCTTTGGGCTTTCGTCGCTTTCCTCACCGGCCACCCCATGTTCGGCCTGCTCCTTTTCGCCCTCCGTTTCAACGTCGCTGTCCTCGCCGGACTCCTCATCCTCGAGGATCGTAACGTCGTCTTTCGCCTTTCCCTCATGCCGCTGCGCGATCTCGCCGGCGTGGCCATCTGGATCGCCGGCCTCTTCGGCAACACCGTGCAGTGGGGCGGCCGGAGCCTGCGCCTTTACCCCGACGGGCGCATTCGCGATTGATTTTTTGCCGATCGAACACCCATTCCCGCGCCAATCGTGGTATTCTGGTGATTGTTACGCTTTTGCTTGCGCCCGTAGCTCAGTTGGATAGAGCGTCTGGCTACGAACCAGAAGGTCGGAAGTTCGAATCTTTCCGGGCGCACCATTTAAGCCGCTTAGCGGCTCTTCTTCAAAGCGTGACTCCACCCGGTTCGCAGCGTCGCTGAAGCGACTCGGCAAACCTTTGTCCTCTCGCCGTCTTCACCTTACTCCCGCAGCGGCGGCGGTACCGCCTTCTCCACCCGCGCATCCCGCCACCGGTTCCATGCCGCCAGCGGATGCTTCGCCAAGTTCAGCGCACTCCGCCCCAATCCCGGCAAGTCCCCCGCGATCTCCCGCACTTGCCCCGCCGGGTCCGCCCGCAACCTTCTGCGTAGCCCGCCCACATAAAGACTCAGATTCCCGTATCGTACCCCTTTCCGGTACGCCGGATACTCCTCCGCCTCCACCTGCTCCCCCAAGGCCAGTCTCGCCGCGATCTCTATCATTCGCGGATAACAGTCCTTCAGGAACCGCACATATCCTGGCCATCGCGGGTTAACCTCGATCACTTTGTACTTTCCATCCCGCCGGTCAAACTTCAGCTCCGTCTCCAACGGTCCCCGCCACTTCCACTCCCGGAATAGCGGCGCCATCTGCTCCAGCAATTCCCGTTCCCAAATGCTCTCCGCCGCCGCAGTCAACCCGCCACTCTCCGGCAATTGCCGGGTCTTCCGCATCGTGAAGCCCGCCGCCACTTCGCCCTCCCGGCCACACACCACCACCAGTGTCCGCATCGCCTCCGGTTCTCCCGGAATGAACTCCTGAACCTCCCCACCCCCATACTCTCGCTGACAATTCGCCACCACCTTCGCCAACTCCTCCCGCCGCCCGACGTAACGCACACCGCTCGCCGCGCCCGCATCCCAGTCCGGTTTCACCACCAGAATCGCCTGTTCGTCCACCTCCGTATGCCGCTTCGGCGCCGGGATCCCCAACCGCCGGCAGGTCTCCATGCACACACTTTTCTGATTCGCCTCCATGAAGGAACGATAGAGCGGAGCATGAATCCCCGTCCGCTGAGCAAACTCCTTCTCCCACCGGCTCACCGCCGCCGTAAAGCGCAGGCCGAACGGCAGGAGCGCGTCCGGGCGAACCTGGTCGACCACCCCGAGCAGCGCCTCCGCGTCTCCCAGCGGAATCTTGGTGAATGTACGCAGATACCCTGGGCGGCAATACGCCGCCATGTCGACACAGTCCGCTCCATGCACCGTGTATCCCGCTTTGCTGAGCACTTCCGCTGCGGCAATTCCGGCCTCCGACGCCGCTGCCGTTATCAAAATCGACTTCTTCAACTCGCCTCTGCTTTCCCCATCATCCGCCACTGCTTTGCCAACATCCTCGTTCGCACCGGAAAAAACAGGCGCCACGCACCACGCTGGCTCCACCCCCCCGGCCGGACGTACAAGTCGCGTTCCTCCGCCCGGCATCCGCGCCGCGCCTTCATCTCATAAAGCAGTTTCCCATAGCAAACATGCCGCACTCCCGCTGCCATTGCTTCCTGAACAAGGGAGTTATATCCCAAATTGGAATAGGTCGCGGTCGGCCGCCCTCTATCCTGGTCGATCCCAATATACCGCGCCAACTCCCGCTCCCCGGACCGGAACGTCACCCGCAGCCCGACTAACTCACCCTCCACCCGCGCCACCGTAATTCGGCTCCGCTCTCCCATATGGGTCAGCACAGCTCGCAGAAACCCCTCCCGCATCGGGGGCCTCCTGTCGTTCAACCGCACCCAGTGGCCCGCTAGCAAACGGAACAGCGAATCGTCACACGCCTCCGGCCGCGTCAGTCGCTCCATCGTCAACCCGTTCTTCTTCGCGATGCTGATTTCCCGCCGGACATTCTTAGCCAGCTTCGGATTCGTTCGTCGCAACTGAAGCAAATACTCGGAAAACGGCCCCTCCGGCAGATCCAGGCGAGCCGTCGCGTATTCCCGCGTCGGAACGTACCCTCGCTCGCCGAGCACCCTCCGCAACTCCTTCTCCCCGTCCCCCACCCCGCGAATCAACACGCTCCACCCTTCACTCCGCGCCGTCTCCTCAGCCGCCTCCACCAGTCTCCGCGCTACCTCCCGCCGCTGTTCCCCGTCCAGTTCCGGCGCCAGCACCACCGCCGGTGCAGCACCGTCACGCGTCCCGCACTCCATCGCCGGCATCACCCCAAGTCCGGTCACCCGCGCCAACCCTGCCCCACGCCCGTAGAGCCCGAGATCCATGTCAAACCCGCCAGCCCCGTCTCCATACACCGTCGCCGCCATGCACCCCACTGCCCGCCCTCCACTCCGCAACAGCCAATAGCGCCATCCCGCCGGCACCATCATCGACTCCTCCACCACCAGATGCCACTCCCGCCGCGCCATCGTCACCTCACCGGCCAGCCCGTTCCACTCCTCCGCCTCCATCTGGGTGATGCTCGTCGCAACCTGTATTTCAAACATCCGTCTTCGGTCGTTCCGTTTTCCGTGTCCTCATTCTAACGTGGACGCCCGTTCCGGAGAGACCCTTGCAAAAACTCCGCTCCCGATTGATCACCCTTCCCCTGAGTTTGCGCATTAGCCATACAGAGACAACTATTCCATGCGTATCTTTACCACCGCGTTCTTCCTCCTCCTGCCCCTCGCCTTCGGCGCCGACAAGCATCCCTGGGCGAGCTTCAAGCCCGGCAGCTATGCCAAGCTCCGCACCACCGCCACTGTGGCCGGAAACAAGACGGTCACCGAAATGACCCAGACCCTCATTAGCGTCGACGCCAACAACGCCGTCGTCGAAACCGAAACCAAGGTCATGGGCCAGACGATGAAGAACCGCACCTCCATTCCGCTCAAGGCCGCCGCCACCCCCGCCAATGCTCCCCAAGGCAAGCCGGTCACCCCTGTCAATGAAACGATCACCGCCGCCGGCAAATCCCTTGCCTGCAAGTGCGTCGAAATGGACTCCAACGCCAACGGTATGAAAACCGCCACCCGCGCCTGCACCAGTGAAGCGGTCCCCGGCGGCGCGGTCAAGGTGGTCTCCAAGTCCACCGGCACCGTGAAGATGGATTCGGTCACCGAACTCGTCGAATTCGCCGCCAAGTAACACTCCCCTCCCCGTTTCCGGATAGCATGGATCGGAGCCATGCAGAAATCCGAAACGGTCCACGACGTCGTCGTCATCGGCTCCGGAGCCGGTGGCGGCGCCGTCGTCCATTCCCTCACCCGACTCGGCATCAAGGTCCTGCTCCTCGAAGCCGGCGGCCCGCTCAATCCCGCCCGCGATTTCAAGGAGCACCTCATGCCCTGGCAGGTGCCCCACCGCGGCGCTGGCCACGACGGCCGTTACTACTTCGGCGGCATGAAATACGGCTTCTTTGAAGCGCCAAACGGTTACTGGGACATCCCCGGCGAGCCCTATACCGTCGCCCCCGGCAACAAGTTCAACTGGTTCCGCTCCCGCATCATCGGCGGTCGCACAAACCACTTCGGCCGCATCTTCCTCCGCTTTTCCGACTACGATTTCAAGCCTCGCTCCACCGACGGACTCGGCGACGACTGGCCCATCTCCTACGACGACGTCGCCCCCTGGTACGACAAAGCCGAAGCCTTCATCGGCGTCCACGGCACCCGCGAAGGCCTCCGCACCGCCCCCGACGGCATCTTTCAAAAGCCGCCCGCCCCGCGCGCCCACGAGTTGCTCATCCAAAAGGGCTGCGCCCAACTCGGCATCCCCGTCATCCCCGCGCGAAAGGCCATGCTCACACGCGCCCTCAACGGCCGTGCCGCCTGCCACTACTGCGGCCACTGCGGCCGCGGATGCCTCACCGCCTCGGCCTACTCCTCCAGCCAGGTCCACATCTTCCCCGCCCTCAAGACCGGCCGCCTGGAAATCCGCACTCACGCCATGGTGCGCCAACTCCTTACCAAGAACGGCAAAATCAGCGGCGTCTCTTACATCGATAAAATCACCCGCGAAGAACGCCGCGTTAACGCCCGTGTCGTCGTCCTCGCCGCCAGCGCCTGCGAAAGTGCCCGCCTCCTGCTCAACTCCAACAACCTCGCCAACTCCAGCGGCGTCGTCGGCCGCTATCTCACCGACACCGTCGGCCTCTCCGTCCGCGGCCAAATTCCCGCCCTCGAAGGCCTTCCCCACCACGATACCGACGGCATTCGCGGCATGCACATGTACATCCCCTGGTGGCTCTTCGGACGCCAACTCGACTTCCCCCGCGGCTACCACGTCGAAATGGGCGGCGGCTTCGCCCAACCCCATGTCGGCACCTTCCACTCCACCGCAGCCAAATACGGCTCCTACGGCGCCGCGCTCAAAAAACAGATCCGCCACGACTACGGCACCTACATCGGCTTCACCGGCCGCGGCGAAATGATCCCCAACGAAAAGAGCTACTGCGACATCGACCCGGACGTGACCGACGAATTCGGCATCCCCGTCCTCCGTTTCCACTTCCACTGGTCCGATCACGAACTGCGCCAGTCCACCCACATGCGCCAGACCTTCACCAGCATCATCACCCACTTGGGCGGCCGCCCCGAAACCATTTCCGCCGGCGCCATCACTACCGGCGGCGAAGTTATCCACGAAGTCGGCACCATCCGCATGGGCGACGACCCGCGCAAATCCGCCCTCAACAAGTTCCAGCAGGCCCACGAAGTCAAAAATCTCTTTGTCGCCGACGCCGCCCCCTTCGTCTCCAACCCCGATAAGAACCCCACCCTCTCCATCATTGCTCTCGCCCTCCGCATGAGCGCCTATCTCGCCGAAGAACTAAGGAAAGGCAATGTCTAAACTCTCCCGCCGCACTCTCGTCCAGATCTCCGCCCTCCCGCTTGCCGCCCAAACCCACCAGCACGGCGCGCCTCCCCCCGCCCAAACCCGAACAAAGTTCTTCACCGATCACGAGTTCTCCACCCTGAAAACGCTCTGCGACTGCATCCTCCCCGCCGACGAAGTCTCCCCCGCCGCCTCCGTCGCCGGCGCCCCCGAATATATTGAACTGCTCGCCAGTAATAATCCGAAACTCGCCCACATCTTCCGCGGCGGCCTCGCCTGGCTCAATGCCCACGCCCCCAGCGGCACCTTCACCCCTTCCGATACCGCCCTTCTCGACCGTATCGCCGATCGCCGCCGCGCCGCCCCTGCTGATCAACCCGGAGCCGAGTTCTTCGACTGGGCGCGCAAACTCACCATCGACGCCTTCTACACCCACCCCGCTGGCTACCAGGACGTGGATTACAAGGGCGGCAAAGGTATGACAGAATTCTCAGTTCCGGCCGAAGCGCTGGATTATGCCCTCCAAAAGGCCAAGCTCAAATGAAACCCAAGATCCTCATCCCCATCGGCGATGCCGCCGAAGCCCTCGATACCGTCTACCCCATCTGGCGCGTTATCGAAGAAGGGTGGGACGCCGTTGTCGCTGGTCCCGAAAAACGCGTCTACCACCTCGTCATGCACGAGATTCCCCCCGGCTGGGATATCACCCGCGAAGGCCCCAGCTACCATTGGGCCGCTGATATCGCCTTCCGCGACGTCAACCCCGAAGAGTACGCCGGCCTCTTCCTCACCGGCGGCCGCGCCCCCGAATACACCCGCTACGACCCCGACCTCATGCGCTGCACCCGCCACTTCTTTGAGGCCAACAAACCCGTCGCCGTCGTCTGCCACGGCGCCGAAATCGTCGCCACCGCCGACGTCATCCGCGGCCGCAAACTCGCCACCGTCGCCAAATGCCGCTTTGACGTCGAAATCTGTGGCGGCACCTATGTGAACGACCGCTGTGTCCGCGACGGCAACATGGTCTCCGGCCGCACCTGGCACGACAACCCCTACTTCGTCGGCGAATGGATCCGTATGATCAAGGAACATCTCGCCAAGTGATCACCCGCCGCGCCCTCCTCGCCGCCCTCGCCGCGCGCTCCGCCTGGCCCTTCGCCTTCAGCTTCAAGGGCTATCCCCAATGGCCATTGGACCGCGCCTTCGCTTTCACCGCCCAACTCGGCTATTCGGGCGTCGAGCTCTTCGAACCTGCGAAGATCGACGCCCGGCAGGCGCGCCGGCTCTCCCGCCAGCACAAACTCCCCATCCTCACCATCATGGAGGACCTCCGCCTCACCGGCGACGAGGCCGCCCACCTCCGCCAACTCGAATCCACCTGCAAACTTTCCACCCAAATCGGCCGCCCCCTCATCGAAACCGTCGTTGGCGGCAAACCCGAAGAGTGGACCCAACTCCGCGAACAGTTCGCCCGCCGGCTCAAACCCTGGGCTGCCCTGGCCGAAAAATACAAAGTCACCGTCGCCATCAAAGCCCACATCGGCTCCGCCCTCCACCTCCCCGAAGACGCCGCCGCCCTCTGCCGCGAAGCCGGCTCCTCCCGTCTCCGCATCAACTACGACTACTCCCACTTCCAACTCCAGGGCCTCCCGCTCGAAGGCTCCCTCCAGTCCGCCCTCCCCCACATCGCCATGGTCCACATCAAGGATTGGACCGGCACCCGCGACAAATTCCGCTTCGCCCTCCCCGGCGAAGGGTCCATCAACTACCCGCAATACGCCGCTCTCCTCCGCCGCCTGAACTACAAAGGACCCATCGTCGTCGAGGTCTCCACCCACGTTCTCCAGACGCCCAACTACAACCCCGAAGCCGCCGCCCGCTTCGTCGCCGAAAAGGTCATGCCTGCGTTTGCCTGAACTCCTCCACCGCCCGCGCAAACCCTTTCGCCAGTAACCCCCGGTCCGATTCCATCGCAATCACCGTAAACCCCATCTCCCGGTACCGCGCCGCCTGCGCCACCGTCCGCGCCAGGATCCCCGCCGCCTTTCCCGCCCCGCACACCCGCTCCAGCGCCGCAAAAAAGGCCGGCGCCTCGTCCGTCACTCCCATGTCGATCGAAAGGTCCGTCGGCCCCACAAACAGCACATCCACCCCATCCACCGCCGCTATCCCTTCGCAATTTTCCACCGCCCGCGCCGACTCAATCTGCACCATCGTCACCAGCCGCCCATTCGCCTCCCGCAAATACTCCCGATACCCAAACCCATACCGGCTCGCCCGCGTCGATGACGCCGCCCCCCGTTCCCCTAATGGCGGAATCCGCACCGCCCGCACCACGCGCTCCGCCTCCTCCACCGTGTCCACGCTCGGCACCATCACCCCCGCCGGCCCCCAATCCAGCGCCCGCTTCATCTCCGCCGCGTCGATCCCGGAAACCCGCACAATCGATGCCGCCCCTCCGCACTGCGCCGCCAGGATCTGCATCGCCAGATCCTTCTCGTCCCCCGCCCCGTGCTCCCGGTCAATGAGTACCCAGTCGAACCCCGCCAGACCCGCAATCTCCGCCGAAAACGGCGACCCCAGGTTCAGCCAGGTCCCCAGCAGACTCTCCCGCCCCGCCACCGCGCTCCGCGTAAATCGCATCGCCCGCCATTATGCCATGGCATGCCGGCGCCTACACTTGATAAGCTTCCGCCATGGCCCTGGCGCTCCGCCTTCTCCTTGTCACCGGACTCCTCTCCGCCCAAACCCCGGAGGAGATCCGCGCCTTCGAGATCTCCGTCATGGAGAAAATCGCCGGCCTTGCCCTCATCCCGCCCCGCCTCAACACCTCTCCTCTCCCGGACTACGACTACGACCAGCTCGATTACGGCATGACCATCGGCATCGCCCGCACCCCGCGAGGCCGTCTCTGGGCCGCCTGGGTCGCCGGGGAAGATGGCCCCAAAGCATTCTTCGTCCTCGCCTCCAGCGACGACGATGGCCTCACCTGGTCCAAACCCCGCCTCGTCGTCGACGCTCAGTCTAAACGTCTCCCCATGTACCGCTCCGTCCTCGTCGGCAATCTCTGGACCGACCCCGCCGGCCGCCTCTGGCTCTTCTTCAACCAGTCCATGATGCAGTTCGACGGCCGCTCCGGCTCCTGGGCCGCCGTCTGCGACAACCCCGACGCCGACGCCCCCTCCTGGTCCGCCCCCCGCCGCATCTGGCATGGCTTCACTCTCAACAAACCCACCATCCTCTCCACCGGCGAGTGGCTCCTCCCCATCTCCCTCAACCCGAAAGGATTCGGCCCCTTTGAAGGCGCCTTCCGCGATCTCGACCCCCTTCGCGGCGCCAATGTCTTCGCCTCCACCGACAACGGCGCCTCCTGGTCCCGCCGCGGCCACATCCAGTTCCCGAACCCCACCTGGGACGAGCACATGACCCTCGAACGCAAGGACGGCTCCCTCTGGATGCTCGCCCGCACCACGCAGGGCCTCATGCAGTCCGTCTCTACCGACGGCGGCCGCACCTGGGGCACGCCAACCACCCCTAACATCAACCACCCCGTCGCCCGCTTCCACCTCCGCCGCCTCGCTTCCGGTAAAGTCCTCCTCGTCAAACACGGCGACACCATCGATACCCACGAAGGCCGCAGCAAACTCACCGCCTGGCTCTCCGGCGACGACGGCGCCACCTGGCAGGGCGGCCTCATGCTCGACGAACGCAAAGGCATCTCCTACCCCGATGGCTTCCAGGCCCCCGATGGATCCATCTACATCTCCTACGACCGCAATCGCGCCACCGACGGCGAAATCCTCTTCGCCAAATTCACCGAGGAGGACATCCTCGCCCGTTCCCTCGTCAACCCCAAATCGCGTCTCAAGAATCTCATCAGCCGCCCCCTGAAGAACCGCCAATGATCACCCGCCGCCAAGCCCTCCAACTCTCCGCCGCCCTCTCGCTCCACGCCCGCGAAACCGATTGGGCCAAACTCGCCGCCGATGACGCCAAACACGATCGCAAGTCCATCCCCTACGACGGCCGGAAACCCAACAGCATGGTCTGCGACACCACGCTCCGCCAACTCCACGATGGCTCCTGGGTGCTCTTCCTCCTCGCCGGCGGCGACACCGAACCCTCCCCGGAGAACTACACCGGCCTCACCCGCAGCACCGACCAGGGCCGCACCTGGTCGCCCCTGGAAACCGTCAACGTTGGCTTCCCGCGAACAGGCAAAACCATTGGCCAGGGCCCCACCGAACTCATCGTCAGCGGCAAACGCGCCACCCTCTACTTCTCTACCCATTCCCACCACTGGCGCAACGACTGGCGCTCCTGGTCCATCTATTCCACCGACAACTGCCGCACCTGGTCCCAACCCGAACCCGTCCCCGGACGCCTCGCCAACCGCACCTTCATCCGCAACCACATCGTCACCCGCGACGGCCGCATCCTCCTTCCCTTCCAGCACTACATCGGCCCCGAATCGGAAGCGGCTAAACCGCCCCTCGATCGCATCCTCACCAACCCTCGCAACGGGATCCTGATGAGCGCCGACGGCGGCAAGTCCTGGTCCGAACACGGCAACATCCGCCTCACCACCGATGACAAGTACTTCGGCTGGGCCGAAAACAATCTCTTCGAATGCTCCGACGGCCGCATCGCCATGATCATCCGCGCCGACAAACTCGGCGGCGTTCTCTACTATGCCGAATCAAAGGACGGCGGCCGCACCTGGCCCGAATTCGCCGTCAAATCCGATATCCCCAACCCCGGCTCCAAAGCCACCCTCTACGCCCTCGGCGGCGACAACGTCGCCCTCCTTCACAACCCGAATCCCTCCCACCGCAGCCCCATGGCCCTCTGGATCAGCCCCGATGCCATGAAATCCTGGCCCTACCGCCGCGTCCTCCAGGCCGAATCCGTCGATGGCCCGAAAGGCCGCATGAACTATCCCGACGGCTTCGTCAGCAAAGACAAACGCTGGCTCCACTTCGCCTTTGACGACAATCGCCACCGCGCCGTCCACTACAGCGCCCGCCTCCCCAAACTCAAATCATGATCCTCGTCATCGACCTCGGGACGCAAAGCTTCCGCGCCACCGTCATCGACCGCCACGGCCGGCCTGTTTCGGAATCCAGCACACCCATCGCCACCCGCCGGGACGGACCCATCGCCGAGCAGGACCCCCTCCACTGGCGCGCCGCCCTCCTCGATGCGCTCGAACGCCTCGACCCCCACCCCATCCTTGCCGTCACCGCCTCGGCCACCCTCTCCGGCCTCGTTTGCCTCGACGCCGATGGCCAACCCCTCCGTCCCGCCATCCTCTACGGCGATCGCCGCCCCGCCTCTCAACTTGCCGCCATCGAAGCCTCCCCCGCCTACCTCGCCTGCCCCTTCCGCGCCTATTCCGGCGACTTCCTTCCCCAACTCCACTACCTCCGCTCCGCCGAACCGCAGCACTTCCAGGCAGCCAAACATCTCCTCGACGCCACCGGCTACCTCAACTTCCTTCTCACCGGAGAGGCCACCCTTGACCGCTACACCACCCTCACCTGCTACGGCGATCCAACGCCCGAATTCCCCGCCGTCGGCCGCATCGTCGACCCCGGCAAAATCATCGGCCACGCCCCAGCCATCGCCAACGCCCCCGTCATCAGCGTCAGCTACGACAGCGCCGCCGCCTACCTCGGCACCGCTCTGAATGAGCCCGGCGAAGCCCTCGACATCTCCGGCACCGTCACCTCATTCGGTGTCCTCTCCCACGAACAGATCATCGATCCCCAGCGCCGCATTTTCTCCATCCCCTACCACGGGAAATGGCTCGTCCGCGGCTCCACCGCCATGTCCGGTCCCGTTCTCGATTGGGCCAAGGATACCCTCGGCGACGGCTCGTTCTCTACCTTCGACAACGCCGTCCGGCAATCTCCGCCCGGAGCCAACGGCGTCACCTTCCTCCCCTTCCTCGCCGGCGCCCGCTCCCCCATCTGGGACCCCTCCGCCTCCGGCACCTTCCACGGCATCACCAGCCAAACCACCAAAGCCGACCTCGCCCGCGCCGTCTACGAAGGTCTCTGCTTCGCCCTGCTCCATATCATCGCCACCATCGAAGCCTGCGGCGCCCCCGTCCATTCCATCCAACTCGCCGGCGGACTCTCCCGCAACCCTCTCCTCAATCAACTCAAAGCCGACATCACCGGCAAGCCCGTCCTCCCCCAGCAAAGCACCGAAGTCACCACCCTCGGCTCGGCCACCATCGCCGCCCGCGTCCTCGGTTGGCTCGGCCCCAATGAGTCCTTCTGCGCTGCCGCCGCCACCCTCGCCCCGCACGATCACGAGGCCTTCCTCCCCGCTTTCCGGCGTTACACCCGTCTCATCGCCAGCCTCTATTCCTGAAATTCGCCGAAACAATTCGGGAGGGGCCGAATCTATACTGGTAGGAGAGAAGGTATGGCCAACTCTGGCATCCACAACTCGAGTCCGGCCCCCGATAGTGCGATTATTAGCGGGTTTCACCTTCCGGTGGACGCGGATGGCGGCATCGAACTCCGCGGCATCCGCCCCGGTACGGTTCTCGAAGTAAACACGAAGAACACCACCTACACCGTCATCCCGCAAGCCTCTGGCGAGATGCTCATCTGGGGCCATCCGGAATACTGCCCGGAACCCACGTTGGTCGCCGGCCTCGGCTCGGCCTACGTCACCGGCCTCTTCCGCGAAGGCTACCTCGGCCCGAACATGCGGTTGACCTTCCCCATCGGCGGCCGGCGCGTCAGCACCTCCCGCATCGTCTCCATCGTGGCCAAGAAGCGCCAGTAAGCCCCGCCGGCTTACACCAGCATCTTCCCCACTACCTTCCCGCGCACATCCGTCAGCCGGAAGTCTCGCCCCATGTGCCGGTACGTCAGCCGCGTGTGGTCGAAACCCAGGCAATGCAGAATCGTCGCCTGCAGGTCGTTCACATGAACCGGGTCTTCCACCACGTTCATCCCCAGTTCATCCGTCTTCCCGATCGTCACCCCGCCGCGAATGCCGCCCCCGGCCGCCCACATCGTGAAACAACTCGCGTGGTGATCCCGCCCGGCCTTGGCTTCCTCGGCATTCCGGAAATCTCCCAGCGGCGTTCGCCCGAACTCTCCCCCCCACACCACCATCGTCGAATCCAGCATCCCCCGCTGCTTCAGGTCCTGAATCAGCGCCGCCACCGGACCCGCCGTAATATCGCAGTTCTTCTTCAGGTCTTTTTCCAGTTCCGTGTGCTGGTCCCACGAGGAATGGGTCACCATCACCACCCGCACGCCCCGCTCCACCAGCCTCCGCGCCATCAGGCAGTTCGTCCCGAATGCCCGTGTCGTCTCTTCCTCCACTCCATACGCCGCCCGCACCGCCGCCGGCTCTTTCCCCAGGTCCAGCAACTCCGGCGTGCTCATCTGCATCCGCGCCGCCATCTCGTAGGCCGCAATCCGCGACGCAATCTCCCGGTCCCCCGTCTTCTCGTACCGCTCCCGGTTCAACTCTCCCACCAGCCCGAAGTCCTGCCCCTGCTCCTCTGCCGTCACTCCCTTCGGGTTGGAAAGGTACAGCACCGGATCCCCCGTCCGCCGGAACATTGTCCCCGCCAGGCTCGACGGCAGGAAACCGCTCGTCCACTGCGCCGCCTGGCTCATGTTGTTCTTCCCCGTGCTCAACACCACGAATCCCGGCAGGTTCCGTGACTCGCTCCCCAATCCATAGAGCACCCACGATCCCAGTGTCGGCCGCCCCGGCAGCATATGCCCCGTGAACAGGATCAGGTCCGCCGGCTGATGATTAAACGCATCCGTGTGCATCGACCGGACGATGCACATCTCATCGGCAATCGGTCCCCACGCCGACACCCAATCGCTGAACTCCGCCCCGCTCTGCCCGTACTTCGCAAACGGCCGCTTACAACCCAACACCTTCGCATTCGGTTTGATAAACGCGAACTTGAAGTCCTTCGTCATCGACTCCGGCAGCGGCTGCCCGTGCCACTTCGCCAGCGCCGGTTTCGGGTCCAACAGATCGATCTGGCTCGGCGCCCCCTCCATGTAGAGGAAGATAAGATTCTTCGCCTTCCCCGCAAAATGCGGCGCCTTCGGCGCAAATGGATCCGCCCCTGGCGTCTCCGCCGCCAGCAGGCCCGCCAGCCCGGCCAAACCCGCCCCGCCTGCCGCCCGCGTCAGGAAGTCTCGCCGCCGCAATGTCCCCAGATAGTTATTCACGGGTCAAAAACTCGTCTGTATTCAGTAGCGCCCGGCTGACGCCGAACCAGCCCCGCTTCGCCACATGCCCCAGCACCGCGTCCCGCTCTCGCCCGCTCGGTGGCCGTCCGTAACAGAGCGCAAACGCCCGGTCCACCCGCTCGGCCTCCGGCGCTTCCTCGATCCGCGCCGCCAGCGCCCGAGCCGCCTCCACAAACACCGGATCGTTCATCAGATTCAGCGGCTGTAGCGGCGTATTGGACGTCTCCCTCCGCGAACAGCTCACCGTCCGGTCCGGGACGTCGAAATTCATCAACAGCGGGTAAGCCGCCGTCCGCTGCACGAAAATGTACAGCCCCCGCCGGTACTGCTCCCGCCCCGCCGTCTCCTCCCACTTCATGCTGTACTGCAGATCCGCCACCCCCGCCGGTTGCGGCGGACGGATGCTCTCCCCGCCCACCTTGTCGTTCAGCAACCCGCTCACCCGCAGCGCCGCATCCCGGATCAACTCCGCCGGCAATCGCACCCGTGACTGCCGCCCCAGCAGCGTATTCGCCGGGTCCGCCGCCTGCAAATCCTCTCGCGCCACCGACGCCTGCCGGTACGTTGCCGACGTCACCATCAGCCGCACCATCTTCTTTACGCTCCACCCGTTCCCCTGAAACTCCCCTGCCAGCCAGTCCAGTAACTCCGGATGCGACGGCCGCTCCCCCTGCGCCCCGAAATCTTCGGACGTCCGCACCAGCCCCCGCCCGAACAACTCCTGCCACAGCCGGTTGACCGTCACCCGCGCCACCAGCGGATTGTCTTTCGATACCAGCCACTCTCCCAGAGCCCGCCGGTCCCGCTTGCCCTCCGGCAATGGCGGCAATGACGATGGCGTGCCCGCCGTCACCTCCTCCCCCTTGTCCGCCCAGTTCCCCCGGATCCGCACATGCGTCGCCCGCCGCTCTCCGCTCTCCTCCAGCGTCATCACCCCTTCCCGCCGCGGATACCGCTCGTCCAGCTTCTTCAGCTTCTCGGATAACTCCTTCAGCTTCAGCGCGTCATACTTCGCTTTCCCGATCGCCCCCGACGAATTTTGCGCGAAGTAGTCCACCATCCCGTCCTGCTCCCGCGCCGTCCGCGCCTCCCGCTTCTTCAACAGCGTCCGCCGCCCATGGTCCACCCGCTTGGAAAACGAGTCGTATGTCACATCCCAGTTCGGACGCTTCCCCGGATTCGCCATCGCGTCCCGCATCCCGTCTTCCCACAACGTCATCGCCTCATCAATCCCGTACCCGCTCACCAGCGCGTCTCGCTCCGCCCGGTACTCGACCGGCCGCGGCGGTTCCAGGTCCACCTCATCGGCGTCTTCAAAAAATGCCATCAGCGAGTAGAAATCCCGCTGCGTAATCGGATCGTACTTATGGTCATGGCATTGCGCGCATCCCAGCGTCAGCCCCATCCACACCGTTCCCACCGTGCTCGTCCGGTCCAGCAACTGCTCAAACCGGATCCGCTCCAGTTCCACTCCGCCCTCCCGGCTCGTGATCGTCTGCCGGTGAAATCCCACCGCCACCGGATCCCCGGCAAACTGCTCCACCGTAAACCGGTCAAATGGCATATCCCGGTTGAACGCCGCAATCACCCAATCCCGGTACCGCCACGCAAAGGGACGCCCATAATCCTGCACCCCTCCCTCGCTGTCGGCGTACCGCGCCAGATCCAGCCAGTGCCGAGCAAACTTCTCCCCATAGTGCGGCGACGCCAGCAACCGGTCCACCAGCCGTTCATACGCATCCGGCCGCGTGTCTCCCAAATACTCCGCCATCTCCGCCGGCGACGGCGGCAATCCCGTCAGATCCAGATAGGCCCGCCGCGCCAGTGTCCGCCGCTCCGCCTCCGGCGAGGACCGCAATCCCCGCGCCGCCAACCCCTTCCCCACAAACCAGTCCACGCCATTCGCCCCCGCCGGCACCGCGCTCTTCCTCAGCGGCGCAAACGACCACGGCCTCGCCCCTTCCGCCCACTTCCCCAGTACTGCCAACTCCGCCGCCGGCAACCCTCCCCCCGGAGGCATCTTCCCCGCCCCCGTCATCTCCGCCACCCGCCGCGCCGCCCGCGTCGCCACATCCTCCCGGTCCAGCCGCAGTTTCCCCATCTGCTGCCCCGCTCCGTGACACCCGTAACACCGCTTCTCCAGAATCGGCCGCACGTCGCCCGCGAAATCCGCCGCCGCGCACACGCCGGCCACACTCGCGAATATCACGATTCTTGTCAACACCATCAGCGAGTCTATCCCCCAGCCAATCCCGCCAGCAACTGCGCCGGGAGTTTACTCGTAACGAAACACCACTGCGACGGGGGTCTGTTAGACTGAAAATATCCCCCTCCATCACTTCGAGGTCGTCTCACCTATGTCCAGAAAAACACTACTTGTAGCCTTGCTACTGCTCTGCCTGCCCGCGGGACTTCTCGCGCAGGCCGTTGCTGGTTTCGGCGGTATCTCCGGCGTCATTCGTGACGCTTCCGGTGCCGTTGTTCCTTCCGTCAATGTCATCGTTGAGAACCCGTCCAAAGGTATCCGCCGCACTCTTACTTCAAATGACGCCGGCGTCTTCGCCGCCCCCGCCCTCGTCCCGGCCCCGGGCTACGCTGTCAGCGCCACCAAAGATGGCTTCAAAACGTTCGAAGTGAAGGACATCGAAGTCCTCGTCGGCCAGAACGTCAACCTGAATATCCCCCTCGCCGTCGCCGGCGCCGCGACGCAGGTCGAAATCACCGACGCCGCGCCCATCGTCGAGTCCACCAAGACCGGAATCTCCCAGGTCGTCAACAGCAAACAGATCCAGGAACTGCCCATCAACGGCCGCCGTGTCGACGCCTTCGCGCTCCTCACCCCCGCCGTTGTCGCCGACGGTACCTTCGGCCTCATCTCCTTCCGCGGCATCGCCGGTGGCAACGCCTTCCTCACCGACGGCAACGACACCACCAACAACTTCTACAACGAAAACGCCGGCCGCACCCGCATCTCCTCCCAGATCTCCCAGGACGCCGTCCAGGAGTTCCAGGTGCTCACCAACGGCTACTCCGCCGAATTCGGCCGCGCCTCCGGCGGCGTCATCAACACCGTCACCCGCTCCGGCGGCAACAACATCCATGGCACCGGCTACTGGTTCTTCCGCAACCAGGACTTCAACGCCCGTGACCCCTACGCCACCATCAACCCCAAGGAACGCCGGGACCAGTTCGGCGGCTCCATCGGCGGCCCCATCAAGAAGGATAAGATCTTCTACTTCTTCAACGGGGAAGCTACCCGCCGCGACTTCCCCCTCATCGCTTCCCTCTCTCAGCCCCCGCTCTTCAACGCCGCCGGCACCTTCGTCGGCACCTGTACCGCAACCCCCGCCCAGTGCCAGGCCGCCCAGGACTTCCTGAAGCGCCAGTTCCAGGTCCTCGACCGGACCGCCAACTCCGAACTCGGCTTCGCTAAAGTTGACCTCCGTCCCACCGAACGCCACGCCGTCAGCCTCTCGTTCAACTACCTGCGCTGGATCTCCCCCAACGGCATCCAGACCCAGGCCGTCCTCAACAACGGCAACGGTGTCGGCAATAACGCCAACTCCACCGTTCGTACCCGCTACGGCCGCGCCTCCTGGACCTTCATTCCCACCAACACCATCGTCAACGAACTCCGCTACGGCTGGTTCAAGGACCGCCTCTTCGACGATGTCTCCGAATCGCTCATCCCCGCCCTCACCGGCCGTGTCCAGATCTCCGTCCAGGGCCAGGGCAACCTCGGCGTCGCCGATGCCTACCCCCGCCTGAATCCTTCGGAAAACAAGCACCAGATCGCCGACAACCTCACCTGGACCGTCGGCAAGCACACCGTCAAGTTCGGCGGCGACTTCGTCAGTGCCCGCGACTACAACGACATCCTCCGCAACCAGAACGGCACCTATAGCTATCCCACCTTCACCGCCTTCGCCCAGGACCTCACCGGCAACACCACCGGTGCCAAACGCTGGCAGAGCTACTCCCAGCGCTTCGGCAACCCCATTGTTGACACTACCATCCGCGACGTCAGCTTCTACGTCCAGGACCAGTACCGTATCACCCAGCGCTTGACCCTTAACTACGGTATCCGCTACGAATACCAGAGCTTCACCCAGCCCCGGATCGTCAACCCGGACTACGCCACGCAGACCGGCCGCATCCCCTCCTACGGTAAGAACTGGGCTCCGCGCCTCGGCTTCGCCTATTCGATGAACAACAACAAGACCGTTCTTCGCGCTGGCTACGGCATCTTCTACGCCCGTACCCCCGGTGGCCTCATCAACACCCTCCACCTGGAAAACGGCGTCGTCCAGAAGCAGATCTCCCTCAACAGCGCCGTCGCTGCTGACCTCGCCCTCGGCCCCGTCTTCCCCAACAAACTCGCCGGGATCGATCGCAATCCCCCCGCCGGAACCATCGACATCTCCATGGCGGCCCCCAACATGCGTAACCCCTACACCCAGCAGGGCGACGTCGGCATCGAACACGAAATCACCCGTGACCTCGGCCTCACCGTCAGCTACCTCTGGAGCCGCGGTGTCCAGCTCTACACCGTCCGCGATCTCAACGTCGGCCCCCTCGGCCCGGAAGTGACCTACCGCATTAACGATACCGGCGGCAATCAGGTTGGGACATACACCACCCCCACCTATCGCCTCGCCAATCGCGTCGACACCCGCTGGCGCGGCGTCGGCCAGATCGAAAACGGCGGCCGTAGCTACTACGACGGCCTCGTCGTCCAGATGCGCAAACGCTTCTCCCAGATGTGGGAAGGCTCGGTGGCCTATACCTGGTCCCACGCCATCGACCTCAACCAGAGCGGCGGCAACAACAACATCTTCTTCTCCGGCCGCCCCTTCAACCTCCAGAACGGCAACTACGCCCTCGATAAGTCCAGCTCGGTCCTCGACCAGCGCCACCGCTTCGTTGGCACCGCCATGTTCACCCCCACCTTCACCAAGAAGACCGACTGGTTCTCAAAATACATCGTCAACGGCTGGCAGCTCTCCAATATCTTCACCGGAGCCAGCGCCCAGCCCGCCACCCCGACCATCTTTGTCAGCGGGAACCCCTTCGCCGGCGCGGCCTTCAACACCTCGCTCAACGGCTTCGGCGGTTCCACCCGCGTGCCCTTCCTCCCGGCCGCCAGCCTGGATATCGACCAAATTGTTCGCCTCGATTCCCGCCTTACGAAGATCCTTGCGCTTACCGAGCGCTACCAGCTCTTCCTGAACTTCGAAGCGTTCAACGTCTTTAACCATGTCTCCAACACCTCGGTACTGACCCAGGCCTACCAGGCAACCAACGGCGTGTTGAACCCCACCGCGCGCCTCGGCGAAGGCTCCGCCAGCCAGGGCTTCCCCGACGGCACCAACGCCCGCCGCGCCCAGTTCAGCGTCCGGTTCGTTTTCTAAACGAACCCAGCCACAAACCAACCCAAGGCCAGGGCCCCAAACCCTGGCCTTCTTTTTTTTCCATTTCCTGATAATCTCAGGGTGCGGTTTCCGCGTTAACGATACGGAGGATCGATACTATGGCTTTTTGTCCCAGTTGCGGCGCGCAAGTCCAAGGCGCTTTTTGTATGCGGTGCGGCAGCCCCGTTGCCGCCGGCGCCCCTCAGCCCCCGCAACAGCCGCCCCAGCAGCCTCAACAGAATCCCGGCGGGTGGCAGCAACAACAGCCGCCCCAGCAACAGCCCCCCTACGGGCAGCCCCAACAACAGTTCGGCCAGCCCCAGCAGCCCCCCTATGGACAGCAACAGCCGCCCTACGGCCAACAGCCTCCTTATGGCCAGCAGCAGCCCTACGGCCAGCCCCAATACGGCCAGCCCGCTCAGGCCGCCGGTATGGAGGACAACGTCGCCAGCGCCCTGTGCTACCTCTTCACCATCATCACCGGTGTCGTCTTCCTCGTCCTGGAACCCTACAACAAGAACAAGGCTGTCCGCTTCCACGCCTTCCAGGCCATCTTCTTCGGCCTCGGTGCCTTCGTCGTCAATATCGGCGTCGCCATCGTCTCGTCCATCCTCCGCAGCCTGCTTAACTACAGCCTCTGGTTCATCCCCACTATCCTGAGCCTCGGCGTCTCCCTCTGCATGCTCGCCTGCTGGGCGTTCCTCATGTACAAGGCCTACAACCGCGAACATTTCAAACTGCCCATCATCGGCGACCTTGCCGAAAAACAGGCGTAGCCGGATCGCTCCGTCTCGCGTCTACATGTTCGTGACCGCACGCGTACTCGTATTGTGCCTCCTCTCGGCTGCCCTCTCCTGGGGGCAGCCGAAGATTGGCGTCATTGACTTCTTCGGCCTCCGCAAAGCCAATCGCGAACGCGTCGAAAAGGCCCTTGGCGTCAAAATCGGCGATCCCCTCCCCAAATCCAAGTCCGAGGTCGAACTCCAACTCGAACTCGTCAACGGCGTCCTCCGCGCCACCCTGGAAGCCGTCTGCTGCGAAAAAGGGCAGGCCATCCTCTACGTCGGTATCCAGGAAAAAGGCGCTCCCGTCTTCGAATACCACGCCCCGCCCACCGACGAATCGATCCCCCTCCCCGAACCCATCATAGACGTCTGGCACAAGTTTATGGAGCAACTCCAGGCCGCCGTCCAACTCGATAAAGCCGCCGAGGATCTCACCAACGGCCACAGCCTCATGCAATGGGCCCCGGCCCGCGAAGAGCAGCTCAAATTCCCCGCCCTCGTCGATGCCAATCTCCCTCGCATCCGCGCCGTCCTCCGCAATAGCGCCGACGAAACCGAACGCGCCATCGCCGCCTACATCATCACCTACTCCTCCAAAAAAGAATCCATCGTCAGCGACCTCCAATACGCCGTCCAGGACCCCGACGAAGGCGTCCGCAACAACGCCATGCGCTCCCTCGCCGCCCTCTCCGTCCTCGCCAAGCTCAAGCCCGATTCCGGCATCAAAATCCCCGCCACCTGGTTCGTCGAACAGATGAACTCCCTCATCTGGAGCGATCGCAACAAAGCCGCCTTCGCCCTCGTCACCATCACCGAGGACCGCAACGCCGAATCCCTCGCCATGCTCCGCGAACGCGCCGTCGACTCCATGACCGACATGGCCCGCTGGCAAAGCCTCGGCCACGCCCTCCCCGGCTTCATTCTCCTTGCCCGCACCGCCGGCTGGGAAGAAAAACGCATCCAGGACGTCTGGGCCGCCGGCACCCACCTCCCCGCCGTCGACGAGATCCTCAAATCCTTCGAAGCCGAAGCCAAAAAGAAGAAAAAGAACTAACGCCGGCCCTTCGTCTTCAAATAGGCGATCAATTCCGCCGGATCGTCGGAAATAATCGCGTCCACCCCCGCCGCGATCAGCTTGTCCCACTCCGCCGGCTCATTCGCCGTCCACGGCACCACCTGCAACCCCGCCTTGTGCGCCTCGGCCACTTCCTCGGCCCGCACCGTCCGCAGGTGCGGACTCACAATCCCCGCCCCCGCCTCCTTCGCAATCTCCACCAGCGTCTTGTGCGCCTGCGTGATGCTATTCGGATACAAAGCCGACAATCGCATCTTCGGCTCCAGCTTCTTCATCGCGTGCAGCGTCCGGAAATCAAAGGACTGCAGCATCACCCGGCCCACCAGACCGTTCTTCTTCACCACCGCCAGCATCAACTCGGCGAACCGCTGCGGCTCCGGCGCCTGCTCCGGCCGCTCCGGCGAAAGCTTCGTCTCAATATTGAACTCTACCTTCGCCCCGCGCTTCTTCACTAGGTCGAACACCTCCTGCAACGTCGGCACCCTCGTCCCCGCCACCGCCTGCTGCTTCGGAAAATCCGGGTTCGCCTTCCCCCCGCAGTCCCATTGCTTCAACTCCGCCAGCGTCATCTTCCGGATCATCGTCTCCGCCCCCGCCGGACCCTGGCAGTACTTCGGATTCATCCGCGCATCGTGGGACACCACCACCACATCGTCCTTTGTCACCGCCAGGTCCAGCTCCAATACGTCAACCCCCGCCTCCATCGCGTAGGCAAACGCCGGCAGCGTATTCTCCGGACGCACCGCCCGCGCGCCTCGATGACCGTGGACAAGAATTCGGGGTGCGGCGTCTAAAAGCGACATTAGAATGAAGGTAGCGGGAAGCAGTTGGGAAATGCGCACGTAAGTCAGGCTACCAGCTTACCGCTACAGGAGAATGACATGAACCGGCGTCTTTTCGCCAAGTCCGCCGCCGCCGCGACGGCCCTTAGCTACTCCCGCATTCTCGGAGCCAACGAACGCATCCAGATGGGCTTCATCGGCCTCGGTAACCGCGGTGACCAGGTCCACGAGGGCTTCCTCGAATACGGCGACTCCCGCACCGTCGCCATCTGCGACCTCCGCGACGATTACCTCGATTTCGCCGCCACCAAGTCCCGTTCCAACCCCAAACGCTTCACCGACTACCGCAAACTCCTCGACGACAAAGACGTCGAAGCCGTCGCCATCGCCAGCCCCGACCACTGGCATGCCCTCATGTTCATCGACGCCTGCCGCGCCGGCAAGGATGTCTACGTCGAAAAACCCCTCTCCCTCACCGTCTCCGAAGGCCGCCGCATGGTCCAGGTCGCCGCCGAGACCAAACGCGTCGTCCAGGTCGGCATCCAGCGCCGCTCTTCCAAATTCCTCCAGGCTGCCGTTGATTACCTCAAAACCGGCGCCCTCGGCAAAATCTCCGTCGCCCGCGGCTTCCACGTCCAGAACGAAGCCCCCAACGGAATCGGCAACGCCGCGGACTCCAACCCGCCCTCCGCCGAACAGTGGGACAAATGGCTCGGCCCCGCCCCCAAGGTCCCCTATAACCGCAACCGGACTTTCTACAACTTCCGCTGGTTCTACGACTACTCCGGCGGCCAGATCACCAACTTCGGCGTCCACTACATGGACATGCTTCGCTGGGCCCTCGGCAAACAGACCCCCCGCGCCGTCGTCGCCATCGGCGGCAAATACGGCGTCAATGATAACCGCGAAATCCCCGATACCTGCGAAGTCCACTGGGACTTCGGCGACATGATCATGGGCTTCGTCCAGTACAACGCCAATGCCGCCCCGGCCAGCCTCCGCGGCGCCGAAATGGAGATCCGCGGCACCAACGGCACCATGTACATCCACTCCAACCGTTGGGAAGTCGTCCCCGAACGCACCACCGAAGTCCTCTTCGGCGCTCGCACTCCCCTCGACCGCGGCATCGAAAAGGCCTATAACCCCTCCAAGAAACCCGCCATGGAGCCCAAACTCGTCGAAGGCACTACCAGCACGCCCCCCCATTGCCGCAACTTCCTCGATTGCGTCAAGTCCCGCTCCCGCACCAACTGCCCCATCGACGAAGGCCACACCTCCACCGCCAACACCGTCATCGCCCACATCGCCCTCCGCACCCGCAGTTTCCTCGAGTGGGACGGCAAAGCCGAACGCTTCACCAACAACGAAGCCGCCAATCGCTATCTCAGCTACAAGTACCGCCCGCCCTACAAGCTCGGGTAGTCGTCCTCGGCCACGTTGACCACCACCACCGAATCCGGATGCAACCTCGCGGCATCGGCCCCCGGCAACAGCCCGTAAAGCACCGAGTACAGCGTCCCGGACGGCAGAATCGCCATCACGTATTCGTCCAGATAACGAAGGTACCCGTCCGTCTCGCCGAAGTCCAGCAACCCGGTCAGGCTCCCCCACTGGCTCGCCCCTTCCATCGGTAAAAGCTCGGCCCCGGCATGCTCTGCGGCCGCAATCGCCTCAAAACCCCGGCACAGCTCGAAGTTTAGCCGAACCGGCGCCGGCCCCGGGTCGTCAATCATCTTTGCCCACGACCCCGTACCCGCACAGAGGACCAGGAGAGAGACCATCACGAATCGCATGATGCCAGCTTCCCCTAGGAAGATGTATTGGGCTATGGAACCCCGGTCGGGGTTGCCCAGAACCTAAGTTCTTGGTACCGGCGGCTCCCCGGTCTCGGCCCCATCGTACGGCAGCGGACGTTCGCACGGACAACAATCCGAGCACCGCCGGCATCGCCCGCATAAATGCGACCCGCAGGTGTCTTTCGTGCACCAGACACAGATCCGGCTCGATGGCTCCGCACAGATCGTGCACGCAAATCGGGTAGCCGGGATCACTTTCGTTCCTTTGGTGCCGGTACCGCCGGAGCCTGCGGCTTGGGTCGCGCCGGTGGCGACTGCGGACGCGCCGCCGGTGGTTGCTTCACAATAATGCTCAAACACCGCTGCGCCTCGGTCTCCATCACTTTCAACTCCCCCTCTTTCGTCGCCGCCAGGTCAATCGCATACTGCCGCAAACTCTCCCGGTTCGCCGCGTTTTCGTCGGCAACCCCCAACAGCAGATCCGCCAGCGCCGGGTTCTGATACCGCCGTACCCCAGTCGCCAGCGAGCCGAGATAAACATTCAGCCCGTCCAGCCGGAACAGCGTATCCAGCGCCAGCGATAACCGCGTTGGCTCCTTGGCCAGCAGGGTCGACGACGCCTGCAACCCCGCGATTGCCGTCTGCACACTCCGCCACTGCGCCTGATAGGCGTCCGGCGCGCCCTGCTCTTTCCACGCCGCCGGGTTGATCTCCTTCACCAGCGGCTCCAGCTTCCGGGCATTATTCACCAACCCGTCCAGCAGCTTCCGCGTCTCCCATTCCGGCGGCACGCCCACCGCCTGCGCGGACAAAACGGCCGCGGTCAGGCCCAGGGACCAGAGGAGAGGGAGGACACGCATACCTCTATTTTCAACTACTGAGGAGGCGGCGGGGGAGGGGGGGGAGGCGGAGGAGGAGGCGTTGCCCCCGTATCGCCAGGCAGTCCGCCGCCGCCGGGAACCGGCGTGGTCGTCGTGCCGCCACCGCTGCCGCCACCGCGGGGCATCCGGTAAATCGCCGCCGATACCGCGTCACTGGCCACCTGCAATGCCCGCCGCAGCGCCGAACCCTTATCAAAGTTGCTCTTCGCCAGCGGCTGCGTCTTGTATACCCGCAGGTACTCGCCTTCGCTCAACATCTTCGGCGTCGACGTCGGGATCAACGCATGACGCACGCTCACCAGGCCCTCTTCCACCAGCACCAGCGTCGTCGCGTCGGAGTCTTCGATCTGGACATCAAATATCGTGCCCCGGACCGAGATCACCGCCGTCGGCGTCGTCACCCGGTTCGGATTCGGCTGCCCGCCGAACTTCTGCACATGCACCTTCACCCGGCCCAGAAACAGATCCAGCAGATCCTTCCAGTCGCCCGAGTTGTTCCGGAAAATCACCTGCGAGTTCGGGAAAACCTCGAACGTCGACCCGTCGTTCACCTGGAACAGCGCATAGCCGTTCGGCCCCGTCCGGATCTCCTGGCGCTTCTGCACCCAGTCGCCCACGTTCAGCACCCACGGCTCCCGGCCTTTTAATACGGAGACCTGTCCGGTCAGCTGAAGCACCTGCGCTGAGTACTGCTTCTCTTCCGGAAACAGGTTCGGCAACTGCGCGAAAGCCGGGCACACGAAGAGCGCCGCGGCCAGCGCAAACGTTCCCTTTGTGATCAGCTTCTGCATAGTGGTCTCCACAGCGGACGGAGTGCTGCGTCCCGATTGTACCATCAAATTGCAAAGCAAAAGGGGGGCCTTTACCGAATGTTTCCGATAAGAGGTCTGGAATCAACAGTTTTTGCCGGCAGCTGCCGATAGGATAGAGACGGGAGACGTGAAAAAACGGGTACAATGGACGCGATTGGTGAGTCCTTTCGTCACAGTTGACACGTATCACTTCGTAGAACAATGAACCGATCCGGCCGGACAATAGGGCTCCTCGCTCTGCTTGCCATAGCAGCCAGCGGCCCCGCGCGCGCCGAATGGCGCCGCATCGGTACCGCCGCTATGGACCTCCGCCTCAACGGCCCCGCCACCGGTCCGGTCGCCGGGATCGCCTGGTCCGCCGGCGGCGCCTCCCTCCTCGCCCGTACCTCCGTCGGCCGCTGGCTCGCCACCGAAGACGGCGAATCCTGGCATCCCGCCTCCCAGCCCCCTTCCGAAAACGCCGCCGCCACCGTCGACCGCCTTCCTGCCCCCGGTACCCGCGCCGTCCGCGGTGGCCGCCCCGGTTGGGCCTACGCCTATGGCGATCACGTCTGGCGCACCGAAGATAACGGCCGCTCCTGGCGCAACCTCACCCAGTGGAAACAGACCTCCCTGCTCGGCGGCCCCGTCAGCGAAGCCGCCGTCCGCCCCGGGTTCCCCGAAGAGATCGCCGTCGCCACCGCCACCGGCGTCTGGAAGTCCGCCGATGCCGGCCTCACCTGGTCCAGCCTCAACGCCGCTCTCCCCCAACTCCCCGTCCGCCGCATCGTCAGCCTCCCCCGCGAAACCGACGGCCTCCGCGTCGCCATGCTCGCCCCCAACTCCATGACCCCGGCCGTCTTCGAATGGGCTCCCGGCGAAAAAAATACCTGGCAACCGCTCCCCGGCCATCTCCTCCGCGAACAACTCGTCCGCACCGCCCTCTCCCGCGAATTCGGTGTCACCGTCTCCGCCTTGGGCTATAGCGGCGATGTCGTCTACGCCGGCACCGAGGACGGCCGTATCTACGTCTCCCTCGACCGCGGCGCCACTTGGCTCCCCCCCGCCCAGAACCCCGGCGCTGTCGTCGAATCCTTCACACTCGACTCCCGCGAACCCCGCCGCGCCGTCGTCAGCCTCCGCCGCCAGGAACCCGGCCCTGTCGTCCTCCGTACCACCAATGGCGGCCTCATTTGGGACGACGTCACCTCCAACCTCGGCCAGGCCGCCGTCTATGGCGTCACCGCCGACTTCACCGCCGGCGCCGTCTACGCCGCCACCGAATCCGGCATCTTCTGGACCGCCGCCGACCTCACCGCCATGGGCCCGGCTACCCAATGGAAAAAGATGGCCGGCCAACTCCCCGACGCTCCCGTCTTCGACGTCAAACTCGACCCCCTCGGCCAAACCCTTTATGCCGCCGTCTACGGCTATGGCATCTATTCGGAAATCTCCGCCCACCGCATGCGCGATTGGAAAATCGTCAGCGCCGCCGATTGGGCCGCCCGCCCCGCCGCCCCCGGCGCCCTCCTCAGCGTCATCGGCGGCAAGGTTCGCAACGTCCGCGCCGGCGAAAGACAGGTCCTCGTCCTCAGCCGCTCGGAGCGCGAAACCCAGATCCAACTGCCCTACGATCTGGAAGGCTCCTCCGTCGCCCTCTCCCTGGAAGCCGACGAAGGCCCTATCCGCTCCAGCCTCCCCCTCGCCTCCGCCGCTCCCGCTATCCTCGTCGATCGCGATGGCACCCCCATGGCAATGGATGGGGAAACCGGTACCCTCGTCGATGGCACCAACCCCGCCCGCGCCGGCGCCCTCGTCCAGATCCTCGCCAGCGGCCTCGGCCGCGTCTCCCCCTCCTGGCCCGTCGGCATGGCCGCCCCCGCCGGCGATTCCGCCCCCACCGTCCTCGCCCAGGTCAAAGCCTTCGTCGACGGCGCCCCCGCCGAAGTCGTCCGCGCCACCCTCGCCCCTGGCTACATCGGCTACTACCTCGTCGAAGTCCGCCTCCCGGAGATCGTCAACAGCGGCCCCGCGGAGATATTTTTGGAGGCTGGCAACTCTCCAACCAACAAAGTGCGTCTCTACATTGAACAGTGACCGGGAGACAATCTGAGGAGGCAGCAATGAATCGACGCAATTTTCTTTGGAGCACCCTGGGCGTTTTGCCCCTCTCCGCCCAGGAACAGAAAAAGGGCGAAAAACTCGCCCCCTATTACCCCACCCCCGAATCCATCGTGGAAAAAATGCTCACCTTGGGCGGTGCCCGCAAAGGCGAAAAGGTCTTCGACCTCGGCAGCGGCGACGGCCGCATCGTTATCATGGCCGCCGACCGCTTCGGCATGAACGCCGTCGGCGTCGAATTCGATAAGGACCTCCACGCCCAAAGCTCGGAGAAGATCCGCCGCATGGGCCTCACCGACCGCGCCCGCATCATCCACGGCGACCTCCTCCAGCAGGACTACACCTCCGCCGACCTCATCACCGTCTACCTCCTCCCCGTCTCCAACGAAAAACTCCGCCCCATCCTCGAAAAACAGCTCAAAAAAGGAGCCCGCGTCGTCGCCCACGACTTTGAAGTCGGCGGCTGGCGCCCTGATAAAACCGAGGTCGTTGAGGACGACGGCGAAGGCCGCAGCCACACCCTGTTCCTCTATAAGCGATAATGCCGGAATGCGCCCGGTAGCCGCCGCCTTCCTTTTCCTCCTCTCCGCCTCTCTCCTCCCCGCCCAGGGAACCACCGTACGCATCCAGGTGCACGGCAAGTCCCTCGAAGGGAACCTCTCCGGTGATCCGGCAGATCGCGACGTCACCGTCTATCTCCCGCCCAGCTACGCCAAGAGCCCCTCCAAACGCTATCCCGTTCTCTATCTCCTCCACGGCTTTACCGATAGCGACGAGAAATGGATGGGCTTCCGCAAACACTTCATCAACGTACCCGAAGTCGCCAACCGCGCGATCGCCGCCGCCGAATCCCGCGAACTCATCATTGTCATGCCCAATGCCTTCAACCGCTTCCAGGGCAGCATGTACTCCGCCTCGGCCGTCAATGGCGATTGGGAGACCTTCATCGCCTCCGAACTGGTCGCCTACATCGACACCCACTACCGTACCCTCGCCACCCCGGCCAGTCGCGGTCTCGCCGGCCACTCCATGGGCGGCTACGGCGCCATCCGCATCGCCATGAAACGCCCCGGCGTCTTCTCCAGCGTCTACTCCATGAGCCCCTGCTGCCTCATGCCCGCCTCCAATACCGGCAGCGCCGCCAAAGCGGAGTCCATCCAGTCCCCCGCGGAGATCGAAAAAGCCGACTTCGGCACCAAAGCCGCCCTCGCCTCCGCCGCCGCCTGGTCCCCCAACCCCAAAAACCCGCCCCTCTTCATTGACCTGCCCACCAAAAACGGCGAGCCCCAGCCAGCCGTCCTCGCCCGCTGGGCCGCCAACGCCCCCGTCGCCATGGCCGATCAGTACTTCGTCCAACTCCGCCAACTGAAGGCCCTCGCCATCGACATGGGCGACAAGGACCGCCTCATGCCCGGTGCCAAGGAACTCAGCCGCATCTTCTCCGATAACGGCCTAGCCCATTCCTTCTCCACCTACGACGGGGACCACGTCAACAATGTCTCCACCCGCGTCGAACACCACGTGCTCCCCTTCTTCTCCAAGAACCTCGTCTTCTAAATCCGCGCCTTCAACCCTCCGGATGCCAGTGCTAGACTGTGTGCCTGATGCGGGCACGCGGGCCAGATGGCTGTCAGGAACCGGATTGGCCCGAGGGCGAAGGACTCGGCATCGCCAGCCGCGACGAACTGAACCTCCTCTTCAGCGCGACGTACGAGGAACTCCGCCGCCTCGCCCGCACCCTCCGCCGCCAGGCCCCCAACGCCACCCTCAGCCCTACTACGCTCGTCAACGAGGCCTGGCTCAAACTCGCCGGCTCGGCCGGCATGAGCTGGGAATCCCCCCTCCATTTCAAACGAATCGCCGCCCGCGCCATGCGCCAACTCCTCATCGGCGCTGCCCGCCGCCGCGGCGCCGCCAAACGCCAGCATGGCGCCGCCCTCCTCGTCACCTTCACCGACGACCTCCCCGCCGCCTCCCCCGATGGCTGCGGCCCCGATGACCTCCTCCGCCTCGACGCCGCCCTCGAAGCCCTCGCCCGCCTCAGCCCCCGCCAGGCAGCCATCGTCGAAAGCCGCTTCTTCGGCGGCCTCGAAGTCGCCGAAACCGCCCAACTTCTCAACATCTCCGAAGCCACCGTCGCTCGCGATTGGCGCGTCGCCAAAGCCTGGCTCAGCCGCGAACTCCGCCGGGACGCACACGATGGATGACCCCCGCTACCAGCGCCTCCAGGACCTCTTCCACGCCGCCGCCGACCTCCCCCCCGCCGAGCGCGACGCCTTCCTCGCCTCCGTCTCCCCGGACCTCCTCCCCGACCTCCTCGACCTCCTCCGCGAAGACGCCAACACCAGCCCCCTCCTCCACCAAGGCATCACCCCCGCCATCGCCCAGTCCCTCGATTCCATTCCGGAGGCCTTCCTCGGCCGTAGCTTCGGCCCCTATCGCCTCGAACGCCTCCTCGGCGAAGGCGGCATGGGCCTCGTCTTCCTCGCCCGCCGCGACGACCTCGGCTCCACCGCCGCCATCAAAATCCTCCGCGATGCCTGGCTCTCCCCCGCACGCCGCGAACGCTTCCTCCTCGAACAGCAAACCCTCGCCGAACTTCGCCACCCCTCCATCGCTGCCCTCTATGACGCCGACACCCTCCCCGACGGCACCCCCTGGTTCGCCATGGAGTTCGTCGATGGCCTCCCCATCACCGATTTCTGCGAACAAAGCGGCGCACCACTCCACCAGCGCCTCCCACTCTTCCGCGCCGTCTGTGAAGCCGTCCAACACGCCCACCGCCACGCCATCATCCACCGCGACCTGAAACCCTCCAACATCCTGGTCACCCCTGCAGGCGCCGTCAAACTCCTCGATTTCGGCATCGCCAAACAAATCAACCCCGCCTCCGCTCCCCTCACCCGCACCGCCGTCCAACTCCACACCCCCGCCTACGCCGCCCCCGAGCAGAAAAGCGGCGCCCCCACCGGTATCTATACCGACGTCTACGGCCTCGGCGCCGTCTTCTACCAACTCCTCACCGGCCAACTCCCCTCCGGCGACGACACCCCCCGCCCCTCCTCCCACTGCCACCTCTCCGCCTCCCGCTCCGCTTGGGCCGACCTCGATGTCATCTGCGGCAAAGCCCTCCAAACCGCCCCCGAACGCCGCTATCTCTCCGTCGAAGCCCTCCTCCGCGACCTCGATCACTTCTCCGCCGCCGAACCCCTCGAAGCCCGCCCCGACTCCTGGTCCTACCGCCTCTCCAAGTTCGTCTCCCGCCACCGCGGTGCCGTCGCCGCCGCCGCCCTCTTCGCCGCCCTCGTCGCCTTCTATACCTTCCGCCTCCGCTCCGCCCGCAATGAAGCCGTCGCCGAAGCCGCCCGCGCCCAGCGCCTCTCCCGCTTCGTCCTCGACCTCTTCCAGGGCGGCGACCAGTACGCCGGCCCCGCCCGCGACCTCCGCGTCGTCGACCTCATCGACCGCGGCGAAGCCCAGGCCCGCGCCCTCTCCCGCGACCCCGATGCCCAACGCGAAATCCTCCGCACCCTCGGCGGCGTCCAGCGCAAACTCGGCAATCTCGACAAGGCCGATTCCCTCCTCCGCTCCGCCACCGCTAACCCCGGCCCCGCCCCATCCGACCATGCCCTCGGCCTGCTCGATCTCGCCCTCCTCCGCACCGATCAGGCCAAATTCGAGGAGGCCGAAACACTCGCCCGCCAGGCCCTCGCCACTCTCCGCCACTCCCACGGCGCCGAACATCCCCTCGTCGCCACCGCCCTGGAAACGCTTGGAAAGGTGCTCGAAGAACGTGGCGCCTTCCCCGCCGCCATCGGCGTTATGAAGGAGGCCGTCGCCATGCGCACCCGCTCGGCCGCCACCGCCCCCGCCGAACTCGCCGACAGCCTCGCCGGCCTCGCCAACGTCGAGTTCTACGCCGGCCACTACCCGGAAGCCCAGGCGCTCAATGAGCGTGTCCTCACCATGCACCAGTCCATCTACGGCCCCGCCCATCCCAGCGTCGCCGAGGACCTCGTCAACCTCGGCGCCATCCAGCAGGACACCGGCCACTACCTGGAAGCGGAAAAGATCCACCGCCAGGCCCTCGAAATCACCCGCGCCTTCTATGGCGAAGAACATCCCCGCACCGCCGCCGGCCTTACGTTGATCGGACGAGCCTTGGTCTTTCAGAAGCGTCTCGACGAAGCCGTCGATCTTCTCCGCCGCGCCCTCGCCATCCGCGAACGCGTCTACGGCCCGGTTCATCCCCAGGTCGCCTCCACCCTCAACGAACTCGGCAGCCTCGCCATCGCCCGCGAGGCCTTCCCGGAGGCCGAAGCCCATCTGCGCCGCGTGGTGGCCATCTATCGCCAGGCCTACAATGGCAAGCACTATCTCATCAGCATCGGCCTGTCGAATCTGGCCAGCGTCTTCATGGCCCAGAAGCAGTTTGACCGCGCCGAACCGCTGCTCCGCGAGGCCATGGCCATGTACGCCCAGACGCTCCCCGCCACCCACGTGAACGTGGGCATCGGCCGCATCAAACTGGGCCGCACACTCCTGCGACTGAAGCGCTACCCCGGCGCCGAACAGGAAACCCGCGCCGGCTACGAAATTCTCAGCAAACAGGCCGACCCCGCCGTCAGTTGGCTCAACAACGCCCGCAAGGATCTGGTGGAAGAGTACACCGCCCTCGGAACGCCCGAAAAGGCGGCCCTCTTCCAGTCCCCGCCCCCGCTCCCCCAAGACAAGCGATAGAAACCGGTTCCTTCACCGTCACCATCGCCGCATTGCCCTTCTCGCCTCTCGCGGGGAACCGCGATAGGACGCCTCGGAACCAGGTCGCCGCACGTACTGATCTCCGTGGCACTGTGCCGTTGATCGTGAGTCTCATCGACTTCTGACTGCTAGAGACGCTAAAATGCGAACATGCGCAACGAATTTACTGCGATTGTGGAGCAAGACGGACCTTGGCACATCGCGTACTGCGCCGAGGTCCCCGGGGCCAATGGTCAAGGCGCTACGCGTGAAGAGTGCCTCGCAAACCTGAGAGACGCAATCACGCTTATCCTGGAGCATCGCCGGGACGAATCCCTTCGCGCCTTACCCCCAGGAGCCCAACAAGAGCTCGTTGTCGTTGGATGAAACGCGAGGCTCTGCTCCGGCATCTCCGGCGAAACGGTTGTGTAGTACGCCGGGAAGGCAAGGAGCACTCGCTTTGGGAGAACCCGCAGACTGGTCATGCCGAGGCGGTTCCCCGGCATGTTGAAATTGCGAATCTCTTGGCTAAGAAGATCTGCCGTAGACTCTCGATTCCTGACCCGCCCGGATAAGCGGCCAGGACAAATCACATGATCCGTTGCCGTCAGTGTGGAGTTTGACGAGGAAGCACACGATCATGCATCCCCTACATTAGGCTGTGCGTCCGTCAAACAGGAGAAACCCAATGAAGGCATCGAGCGTTGGAACTGCCTGTGTGATTGCCCTCTTGGCCTGTGTGCCTGGATGGAGCCAGAAGCCTGAATATGATTTCTATCGAGAGTTCCGTAACATCCTTGTCCCTCAATTTCGGTCCCAAGATCCTTCGTTTCCCCTGATGGCATCGCGACGCGTTACGCCGCAAAACTAAGGAACGAGGGTGTTGCCGAATCTGAGATCTCTCGGCGGCTGCAACTGGTTCGCTCCAGCCGAACTGCTTTGGAGAACGACTACTGGAACCGCTTCTACCTTGATGAGAAATCCAACTTCAACCGAGAGCCGAATGCTTTCCTTGTGCGGACCGTTCAGGGCAAAGAGCCCGGAACGGCACTGGACTATGCGATGGGTGATGGCCGCAATGCCATTTACTTGGCGCGCCTCGGCTGGTCCGTGTCGGGCTTCGATCCGGCGGATGCGGCCCTGGACCTTGCTCAAAAGCGCGCCAAGGAACTCGGGCTTACATTGGCGACTTCAGCAGTACGCGACAGGGAATACGATTTTGGCAAGAACCGATTCGATTTGATCGTCTTCAGCTGGAGCATGCCCTTGGTTCCTATTGAGCGGGCGGTGGAATCACTTAAGCCAGGTGGAATCGTTGTGATGGAATGTGCGACTCACTTCGTTGGCCAAAATGGGATGCTCCGGATGTTTGATTCGCTCAAGATCGTCCACTACGAGGTCATCCGGACAAAGGCAGATTTCGACAATCGAATGGAAACTGAGGTGTTGCATTTGATCGCGAAAAAGGCGCCCTAAAGGCAGCCCGCGACGGGGCACGCTCGCGCAAAGCCGCAAAGGAAAACGCGAAATGGTGCCGTTCCAAATTCTGTACCGCCAAAAGGCCGCAGAGCGCCTGATCTACTCAAATGGCTCCGGATTCAGCCTGATGGCCGGCCTCTTTGTGATCATCAACGCGGGCCCACTGGCGCAATCCCTCACTGGCCGCGTCAGCCGCCCGCCGGCTGGCGCGCCGGCACCTTTTACACCACCCGGCATCTCTTCCCGGAAGCGGAAGAGCTTTGCCGCGGCCGCACCGCGAGTTGGCTCACCAACGCCAAAAAAGGCGGCGCCCTTGCAGGCGCCGCCCCTCGAAGTCGCGATAGAAACCGGTTACTTCACCGTCACCATCGCCGCGTTGCTCTTCTCGCCGTTCACCGTCACCACCAGCGGATAGGTGCCCGCCGGCATGCTCGGAATCTTCAGGTTCACCTGCATCAGGCCCACGAAGTCCGGCGTCAGCCCGCCAAAGGCCACCTCGGCCGGCATGTCGCCCACCGTCGCCGTCACCGGTCCGCGAGGCCGCGACAGCGGATCCACCCGCGCCGCCGCACCGGAAGCCACCGCGTTGTCCACCGCGCCCGCCCCGGTCAGGTAGGCGATCACGTAGCTGTTCGCCGCCGCCGGATTGTCACTGTTGTTCACCGTGTAGTCTTCGTTCTGCACCACCGCGCGGCGCTGGCCGAACTGGAAGATCCCCGGCGCGGCCGCCGCCACCGTGACGTTCGCGGTTGCGCTCGTCACGCCGTTCACTGTCACCGTCACTGGAATGTTCTGGCCCACCGGCGTTTCATACGGCACCTGGGCGTTGATCTGCGCCGGGCTCACGAACACCAGCGGAGCTTGCTTGCCCCCGATGGTGACAGAGGTGCCGGCCAGATTCGTCGACAACGGCAGGGCCGAAGCGGTTTGCGTCGCCAGGGCCAGACTCGATCCGAAGATGCTGAACAGCGTGCCCGGCGCCACTTTGGCCGTGTAGCTCGCCCCGTTCACCACCCCGCCCGGAGCAATCTCCGGCGGCGCCGTCACTTCCAGCGTGAACTCGCCCACAAAGTCCAGCACACGGTCGGCGCGCACTTCAAACGGCGCCACCCGGTCCACGTTGTACAGTTCCGGCTGCGTCAGATGGAAAGCGGTGAGTCGCACTTCGGTCGTCCCGGACTTGTAGACCAGCGTGCCCGGCGCCTTCACGGAGTGCCCGGTCAGCGCTTCGGTATTTTCTTTGTTCGCTTCAAACGGCGGCGCAAACAACGTCGACGTCACGTTCAGCGGCGCCAGCGCCGAAATCTGCGGGTTGTTGGAGAGGTCGAAATAGAAACCGATCGTGTAGTTCGTCCAGCTGTAGCTGTTCGACTTCGAGGCCAGGATCGTGTAGGTGTGCGTGCCGGCCGTCATCGGGATGTCAATCCCGTTCTTGGCGAGGTTCGGGCCGTTCATAATCGCGCCCTCCGCATCGCTGCCCTTCACCAGGAAAATCGCCGGGTGGCCGCCATGCTGCGCCGTCTTGAAACGGTGCGCGCCCACGCCCTGAATCTTGCCGTTGGCGTCGGTGGAAATGATCTGCAGCGCCGTGAGTTTCACGGCGCCGAAGGAAGAAGTGGCCGCAACAAAAGCGGTAAGGATAGGAAGTAAAAAGGTTCGCATAATCGTCTCTGGACACTACGCGCATGGCCCCACCCCGCCTGGTTCAGGCCTCGAAAATTTTTCTCATCAGATCGTCATCGCCTGCAAGTGGGATTGCAACACCAGCCCGCTACCTTGGACAACGTGAAACCATTTTCCCGGCTCAGCCTGCTTCTCTTTGTCCCGGCGCTCCTCGCGCAAACAGACTCCGCCTCCCTTCGCGTTCTCGTCGAAGACCCTTCCTCCAGCGCCGTCGCCGGCGCCCTCGTCACCCTGCGCAATAGCGCCACCGGCTCCTCCCGCGAATCCGCCACCAGCGGTGAGGGCTATGCCCTCTTCAGCCCGGTCACCCGCGGTCAATACCAGCTCACTGTCTCCCATGCCGGCTTTAAGTCGGTCCGCCTCAGCGACGTGCTCATCAATGTCGACGAGCGCCGCCTGCTGCGCGTGAAAATGGAGGTCGCCTCCGTCAGCGAAACCGTCGAAGTCACCGCCAACATCGCCGCCATCCAAACCGAACAGGGCTCGCTCGGCCAGATCATCAGCGGCCGCACCGCCGTCGAACTTCCCCTCGCCGGCCGCCGCTATACCGAACTCGCCCTCCTCGCCCCCGGCGTCGCCCCCTCCACCCTCAACCCCGTCACCCGCGGCCCCGGCTGGTTCGTCTCCAACGGCAACTACCACACCCAGAACAACTTCCTCCTCGATGGCGTCGACAACAACCAGGGCACCCAGAATGCCCAGTCGCTCAGCGCCCAGGTCGTCCAGCCCAACCCCGATTCCATCGCCGAATTCAAGGTCCAGACCAACAGCTTCTCCGCCGAGTTCGGCCGTTCGGCCGGCGGCGTCGTCAATGTCTCCATCAAGTCCGGCACCAACGATCTCCACGGCTCCGGCTGGTACTACAACCGCGACTCCGCCCTCGCCGCCCGCGGCTGGTTCAACAACCTGAACAACCTCCCCAAGTCCAACCTCGCCTGGAACCAGTACGGCGGCACCTTCGGCGGCCCCGCCATTAAGGACAAACTCTTCTACTTCGGCTCCTATGAAGGGTTCCGCCAAAGCTTCGCCGACACCTTCCTCACCACCGTTCCCAATGAAGCCCAGCGCCAGGGCCGCTTCGACGCCGCCACCCGCATCGTCGACCCCGCCAACGGCCAGCCCTTCCCCAACTTCACTGTTCCCGCCTCCCGCTTTGACTCCCTCGGCACCAAACTCATCGCCCTCTACCCGGCGCCCACCCAGCCCGGCAACGTCCAGAACGGCCGCCCCGTCAATAACTACTCCGCCCTTCGCGACGGCACCGAAAACACCCACAAATTTGACATCAAAGGCGACTACGCGTTGAACGAGAAAAACCAGCTGAGCGCCCGCTACAGCTACCTGCGCCAGAAGTTCTACCGCGACGCCCTCTTCCCCGGCCTCGGCGACGGCGTCGGCAACCAGGGCGCCCAGTTCAACGAGAATAACTCGCTCGCCCTCAATTGGACCCGTACCATCGGCACCCGCATGGTCAACACCCTCCGCTACGGCCGCAACGGCACCTTCGCCGAGTTCGCCCACGCCACCGCCAACGCAGAAAAAGCCGACGCCTTCGGCTTCCGCGGCATCCCGGCCGACCTCCTCCAGGTCGGCGGCCTCCCGCAGATCGACGTCAACAACTACAACGATCTCGGCACCCGCAACTTCCGGCCGCAGTTCCAGAAGCCGCTGCTCAATCAGGTGGTCGAAACGCTCTCGCTCACCCAGGGCCGCCACTTCCTCCGCGCCGGTTTCGAGATTCGCCTCAAGGACAACACCTTCATCGACGTCACCCGCCGCACCCCCTCCTACGGCATCCCCGGCGTCTTCACCGGCGACTCCATGGCGGACCTCCTCCTCGGCATGCCCGAAAGCGTCCAGCTGAACACCGTGCCCACCGTCAACCAGCTCCAGCGGGCCTTCAGCTACTTCGCCCAGGACGACTTCAAAGTCTCCCGGACCCTCACCCTCAACCTCGGCCTCCGCTACGAATACACCACGCCGTTCTACGGCAGCGGTACCAACCGGAACATCAACTTCAACCCCGCCACCGGCGGTCTGCTAGTCGCCACCGATGACGACAAATACCTCACCACGCCGGACAAGAACAACTTCGGCCCCCGCCTCGGCGTCGCCTGGCAACTGGTCCCGGAGAAGGTGGTCCTCCGCGGCGGCTACGGCATCTTCTACAACACGGAAGACATCTACGGCTCGGAGGCGAACCTCCCGCTCAACCCGCCCCAGTTGACCCAGGCCCGCCTGCAGCGCGTCGGCACCGGCCCGGCCCCGCTCCGGCTCTCCGATGCCATTCCCGCCAACGTGCTCAGCAACTATGACTCGCGCACCGTCGGCCTCCGCACCCGCGAGCAGGACCAGCGCTCCGGCCTCATCCAACAGTGGAACATCGCCACGCAGTTTCAGTTGAACCGCGCCTCGACGTTTGAACTCGCCTATGTCGGCAACCGCGGCCGCAACCTCTTCGCCCTCTACGAGCGCAATCAGACCAACTTCGGCGTCGACGGCTCCGTCCCCGCCAATCGCCCCTTCCCCCAGTGGCAGGGCATCCAGACCGGCGCCTCCCGCGCCCGCAGCTGGTACAACGCGCTCCAGATGAAACTGGAGCACAAGCTCCAGAACGGCCTCTACGCCTTGGCCAGCTACACCTACGCGAGCGCCCTGGACGAAGCGGGCACCTGGGACGCCGGCGCCTCCCCGCAAGTCCGCGACAACTTCGCCGCCGAACGCGGCGGCATGGTCCAGACCCCGCGCAACCTCTTCACCCTCGGGATGACTTACGAACTCCCCGTGGGCCGCGGCAAGCGCTGGGGCTCGGGCTTCTCCAAAGCCGCCGATCTCCTCTTCGGCGGCTGGAACGCCTCCACCTTCGTCAGCCGCCGCACCGGCCTCCCCATCAACGTCGGCCTGGCCACCAACGGTACCAACCCGCGCACCGGCGCCAACTACCGCTTCTTTGACCGCAACGGCGGCTCGCTCCGGCCCGATCGCGTCGGCACCGCCAATACCGGCATCGACCCGAAGACCGACCGCTTCCGCTTCCTCGACAGCAACGCCTTCCAGTTGCAGGCGCTGAACACTCCCGGCAACGCCGCCCGCAACTCCGCCTACGGCCCCGATCAGTTCGTCACGAACTTTAAGCTCGGCAAGTCGTTCCGCATCCGGGAAGGCCACACCGCCGACTTCCGCTGGGAAGCGTTCAACCTGTTCAACACGGTGAACTTCAACAACCCGTCCACCACCTACGGCGCGACGAACTTTGGCGTCATCACCAGCGCCCAGGACCCGCGCGTCATGCAGTTCGCCATCCGCTACGCGTTCTAAACGCCGTCGGCGTCAGCCCGGTGAGCTTCTTGAAGTCCTTGCTGAAGTAGAACCGGTCGCGGTACCCCACCGACTGGGCGATCCATTGGACACTGTCCTCTGTATCGCCCAGCCGGCGTTTTGCCTGGCTGATGCGCTCGCGGCGCAGCCAGTCGATGGGGCTGGTGCCGAAAGCGGTCCGGAAGACGCGCGAGAAGTGGGAAGGGCTCATGCCGGCGAGGGCGGCCAGTTCCTCCACCGTGTGCGATTCGAAGTAGAAGAGCTTCATCCGCTCCACGGCGCGGCGCAGCGGAACGGGAATGTGGGCGGCTGGCGCCACGCCCTGCCGGGCGCAGCAGACCACCGCCAGCAGGCGCGCCACCGCCGCGTGAAGCAGCGGCGCCGATTCGGGCGCCTCGCTCGCCAGCAGCCCGAAAATCTCGCGATAGATCGCCTCCGGGTCCGGAACGGCGAAGACCGGCGCCGTGGCGGCGGAGAGCATAGTACACATCTGCTCCAGCCGCGGGCCCTCCACACGGATCCAGAGAACCTCCCAGGGGTCCGCGGCGAGCGCCCCGTGCTCGTGCGGATGGTGGCAGTTTACCCAGGCCAACTCCCCCGCGCCCACCCGGTGCGTCACCCCCTCCACCCGCACGTAACCGGCCCCGCGGATGCAATAAATCAGCTCGTGGCCGGGGAAATGCTCCCTCCGGATGCGGTGATCGGCGCCGCCGATCATGTGTCCGGCGCGCGGCACGGTGTAAAACACCTCCTGGTGCACCGGCGTTGCCGTGCTGTAAAGGGAGATGGGAAACCGGGTCGCCATGGTCGAATAGTACAACTGTTTCGCGCGTTCCGACATTGCGGAGGGGGGTGCGATTACGGAACGATGACGGTATGTGGTTTTGGCGAGTTCTGGTATTGGCGGCGCTGCCGGCGGCGGCCCAGGAGCCGGTGCGGTTCAGCCGCGATATTCTGCCCGTGCTCTCCGACAAGTGTCTGAGCTGCCACGGCGGCGACGCGAGCGGGCGGATGGCGGGGCTGCGGCTGGACACGCGCGAGGGCGCGGTGGCCAAAGTGATCGTGCCCGGCAAGCCGGAAGAGAGTCTGCTGCTGAAGCGGGTGACCGAGACGAATCCGATCCGGCTGATGCCGCCGGCGCGCAGCCACAAGGCGCGGCTGACGGAGAAAGAAGTGGCGGCGCTGCGCGCCTGGATCGCCGAAGGCGCGCCCTGGGGCCGGCACTGGTCGTTTGAGCCGCCGGTGCGCACGCCGGGGAAGTCGATCGACTCGTTCCTTTCCAAGGGCAACCCGGAGGCGGCGCGCCACACGCTGCTGCGGCGGCTGTCGTTTGACCTGACCGGCCTGCCGCCGGCGAAAGAGATGTTCGCCGAGCCGTCCTACGAAAAGCTGGTGGACCGCCTGCTGGCGAGCGAGCATTTCGGCGAGCGGATGGCGATGTGGTGGCTGGACGGGGCGCGCTACTCCGACACCGACGGCTTCCAGGCCGACGCCAGCCGCACCAACTGGCCGTGGCGGGACTGGGTGGTGGAGGCGTTCAACAGGAATCTCTCCTTCCGCCAGTTCACCATCGAGCAGTTCGCCGGCGACCTGCTGCCGAACGCGACGCCCGAGCAGCGCATCGCCACCGCTTTCCACCGCAATCACATGACCAACGGCGAGGGCGGGCGGGATCCGGAGGAGTCGCGCGTGGATTACGTGCTGGACCGGGCGAACACCACCGGAACCGTCTGGCTGGGGCTGACGCTCGGGTGCACGCAGTGCCATTCGCACAAGTTCGACCCGATCACGCATCGCGACTACTATTCGTTCACAGCGTTCTTCAACAGCATTGACGAAGACGGCCGGGCCGGGAAGAACGCCAAGCCGTATGCGAGCTACTCGTCGCCGTACGCGGCGCGGGCGGTGGCCGAGGCGGAGCGGCTGGTGGAGCAGCGGCGGCCGGCCGAGATCGCCGAGCGGAAGAAGGCCGAGGCGCCGTTCGCGCAGTGGCTGGCCGGGCAGAAGGGGCTGGCCGCGGCGTGGCGGCCGCTGCGGATGAACTCGCTCGCGGCGGCGGAGGGAACGGTGTTGACGCAGGAGCCCGACGGCACCATTCAGGCGTCGGGGCCGAATCCGAACCAGGACGACTACCGGCTGGCGGCGGGGGCGAAGCTGGAGCGGCTCACCGGGCTGAAGCTGGAGGTATTTCCGCCGCTTACGCGCGGCAAAAGCGGCGAATTTCTGCTGACCGATGTAAAGATCCAGGTGCGGCAGGCGGGCAGCACGCAGATTCGCGACATCGCCGTGAAGGGCGCGGTGGCCGATTACGAAGCCGATAAGCCGAAGAACAACAACTACGGTTTGATCCGCGACACGCTCGACGACGACCCGCGGAACGGCTGGACGACGAAAGGCGCCGACCAGAAGAAGCCGCACGTGGCGATATTCGAGCTGGCCGAGCCGCTGGTGCTCGCCGCCGATGAGGAGCTGATGTTCGAGATGCGGCACCGTTCGACGGCGGGCGACGCGAACATCGCGCGGTTCCGCGTGTCGGTGACCGATCAGCGCGGCCCGGCGGTGCAGACGCTGGAGCGGGCGCCGCTGGAAGAACTGGCGGCGACCGGGCTGACGCCGGCGCTGCGGGAGCGGCTGTTCGCGCAGTTCCTGACCGACTATCCGCCGTATCAGGCGGCGCGGGAGGCGCTCGACCGCGCCGTGCGGCAGTACGACGAAGTGAAGTCCGCCGGGAAGGTGGATGTGATGGTGCTGGCGGAGAAGGCCGCGCCGCGCGAGACGCACGTGCTGCTGCGGGGCGTTTGGGACAAGCCGGGCGAGCGGGTGGAGCCCGCTGTCCTGCCAGCGCTGGGCGGCACGGCGAAGAACCGCCTGGAGCTGGCCGAATGGCTGGTTTCCGGGAAGAATCCGCTCACTGCGCGGGTGATTGTGAATCAGCTGTGGCAGCTGCTGTTCGGCTACGGGCTGGTGCGGACGCCGGAGGACTTCGGGCTGCAGGGCGAACAGCCGACGCATCCGGAACTGCTCGACTGGCTGGCGGTGGAGTTTGTGGAGAGCGGCTGGGACGTGAAGCACCTGATGCGGCTGGTGGTGACGAGCAAGGCGTACAAGCGCGACTCGCGGGCGACGGCCGAGCAGATGGCGCAAGACCCGGAGAACCGGCGCCTGGAGCGCGGGCCGCGGTTCCGATTGCCGAGCTGGATGCTGCGCGACGCGGCGCTGCGCTACGCGGGGCTGCTGAACCCGGCGCTCGGCGGGCCGCCGGTGCGGCCGTATCAGCCGGATGGGGTTTGGGAGGAGCTTTTCATGGGCCGGTTCAAGTACGAGCCGAGCGAAGGCCCGGCGCAGTACCGGCGGACGCTGTACGCGTTCTGGCGGCGGACGATTGCGCCGACGTTTCTGTTCGACACGGCACAGCGGCGCAGTTGCGAGGTGCGGACGGCGCGGACGAACACGCCGCTGCAGGCGCTGACGTTGTTGAACGATCAGACGTATCTGGAAGCGTCGCGGACGCTGGCGGCCTCCGGGCCGGCGGAGATTTTTGAGCGGGTGCTGGCGCGGCGGCCGGACGCCAAAGAGGCGGCGGTGCTGGAGCGGGAGTATCAGCGGGCGCTGGCGCACTACGCGGCGAACCGGGCGGACGCGGTGAAGCTGGCCGGCGGCGCGCCGGAACTGGCGGCGCGAATGGTAGTGGCGAGTCTGATTCTGAACCTCGATGAGGCGATCACGCATGAATAGGCGGACGTTCTTTATGGGCATGAGCACGATGGCGGCGGCAGCCGCGGGGCCGGTGATCGGGCACGGCGCGTTCCGGTACCGGGTGGACACCGGGTGGAGCAAGGCCGACCCGGAGCGATTCCCGGTGAACGATTGCCACGAGATGGTGCAGGCGGCCGACGGGCGGCTGTTCCTGTTGACGAACCACAAGCAGAACAACGTGCTGATTTACCGGACCGACGGGAAGCTGGAGGGCGCCTGGACGCTGGGCTTCGGCGGGGCGCACGGGCTGTCGCTGGCGGGCAACTCGCTGTGGATCACCGACACGGGGACGGGGCGGGTGGTGAAGACGACGCTGGACGGGAAGATCGAGCTGGAACTGCCGAGCGCGGCGCAGTGCGGCGCCTATAAAGCGGGGGACCTGTACAGCCCGACGGAGACGGCGGTGGCGCCGAACGGGGACGTTTACGTGGCCGACGGCTACGGGTCGCAGTACATTCTGCGATTCGACGCGGGCGGGAAGTATATCGGCAAGTTCGGCGGGAAGAGCACGCAGCCGATCAACAAAGGCAAGTTCATGCAGGCGCACGGCGTGGCGATCGACACGCGCGGCGGGACGCCGCTGGTGCTGTGCACGGCGCGGATCCGGAATGAGTTTGTGTGGTTCACGCTGGAGGGGGCGCACGTGAAGACGGTTTACCTGCCGGGGGCGTATCTGAGCCGGCCGGTGATCGCGGGGCGGCACCTGTATTCGGGGATCTGCTTCGGGATGTTCGCCGACGATTACCGGATGTGGCAGGGGCGGGGGTTCGTGACGATCCTGGACGACCAGGACCGGGTGGTTTCCAATCCCGGTGGCACGCCGCCGGCGTACAAAGACGGCCGGCTGCAGCTGATGCTGCAGGACCAGCCGGTGTTCAAGAACTGCCACGACGTGTGTGTGGACACGCGCGGCGACCTTTACGTTTGCCAGTGGAACAGCGGGCGGGTTTACCCGTACAAGCTGCACAAGGAGAGCGCGTGATGTTCCGACGGGATTTTCTGGGCGCTCTGGCCGCGTCGACGCTGCTGGGACAGACGAAAGGGTTGCCGCACTTTGCGCCGAAGGCGAAGCGGGTGATCTTCCTGACGCAATCGGGCGGGCCGTCGCAGCTGGAGCTGTTCGACTACAAGCCGGACCTGGTGAAACTGGCGGGGAGCGAGTTGCCAGACTCGATCCGGCAGGGGCAGCGGGTGACAACGATGACGTCGAAGCAGAAGCAACTGGTGATGCCCGGGGTGACGAAGTTCGCGCGGCACGGCAAGAGCGGGACGTATCTGGGCGAATGGCTGCCGCATTTGGCGAAGGTGGTGGACGACATCTGCCTGGTGAAGTCGATGCACACCGACCAGATCAACCACGCGCCGGCGATGACGCAGTTTCTGACGGGCCACCAGATTCCGGGGCGGCCGAGCATGGGCGCGTGGGTGAGCTACGGGCTGGGGAGCGAGAACAAGAATCTGCCGGACTACCTGGTTCTGCTCTCGAAGATGCTGCGGCCGAGCGATCAGCCGCTGTACGACCATTACTGGGGGAGCGGGTTTCTGCCGTCGCGTTACCAGGGTGTAAAGCTGCGGAACGCGAAGGATCCGGTGCTGTATTTGCGGGATCCGGAGGGGATGCCGCGGACGGTGCGGCGGGGGATGCTGGACGGGTTGGCCGAACTGAACCAGCAGCGGCTGGAGCAGACGGGGGACCCGGAGATCGCGACGCGTATCCGGCAGTACGAGATGGCGTACCGGATGCAGGCGTCGGTGCCGGAGCTGACCGACTTGAAGGACGAGCCGGAGGAGGTGTTCGAGCTGTACGGGCCGGATTCGCGGCGAGCGGGGTCGTATGCGGCCAACTGCATACTGGCGCGGCGGCTGGCCGAGCGCGGGGTGCGGTTCATTCAGCTGTTCCATCCGGACTGGGATCACCACAGCCGGCTGCCCTCGTGGTGTACGGCGCGGTGCCGGGACACGGACCAGCCGAGCGCGGCGCTGATCGCCGACTTGAAGCGGCGAGGGATGCTGGACGAGACGCTGGTGCTGTGGGGCGGCGAGTTCGGGCGGAGCGTAGTGGGCCAGGGCGACTGGCAGAGCATCGAGGCGGGGCGTGATCATCATCCGCGGTGCTTCACGATGTGGATGGCCGGGGGCGGGGTGAAACCCGGGATCAGCTACGGGGCGACCGACGAGTTCAGCTACAACGTGGCGGAGAACGGGGTGCACGTGCGGGATCTGCACGCGACGGTGATGCACCTGTTGGGGATCGACCATTCGCGATTCACGTATCGCTTCCAGGGGCTGGACTTCCGCTTGACGGGTGTGGAGCCGAGCCGGGTGGTGAAGGACATTCTGGTCTAGCGTTCCTCGGTTTTCCTGGGTTAAGTTGGGTTAAAGTTGGGTTTCCTTGGGTTATCGGTGGGTTAACATTGGACTCTCCGTGGGTTATTCCCTAGTCGATTTTCTTTTGTTTTCAACAACATCTTGGGTTATTCCCATCATTTTTGAATTTTGGACGGCGGCGGAGGCCGGCAGGGGCCCTGCCCCGGTTTTTGGGAGGGTTGGGTTTCTGGGTTATCCGGGTCTGATTCTGGGTTCCGGTGGGTTTTCTAACCCAAGATTTGGGAGTCATTCCGGGTTATTCCCGGGTTAGGCTCTACGTATTTTCAACAACTTCTGGGGTTATATGCGTTTAATCCCGGATTCCCGGCGGGTTCATTCGCCGGGCGCGGAACACAAGAAAAGGGCCTGACTGCGCGCGGCAGAAAGGCCCTTACTCTTTTATTATACCAAGCTGTCAATGGCGGGCGCGGGTGGGAGTTGCGTAAGTAGATTTGTTTGCAACAAATACTTCTTTGGTTTCGCCTGTGACTGGCACTTAGCCGGGCGCCAGAATGGAGCCGGAGCCGGCGGTCCAGGAGAGGTTGGAGAGTTGGCGGGCTTCGCGGTCGGGGTCGAGGCGGTGGTGGAGGAGGCCGGAGGATTCGAGTTCGGCGTGGCGGGCGGCGAAGCGGGAGGAGAGGCCGGCGCCGCGGTAGCGGCCGTTGGCACCGAAGGTGTGGAGGACGGCGGAGGGGTGGTCGATCTCTTCGTCTTGGAGATGCCACCGGCGAGGAACATGCGCTTGGCGCCGGGGGAGAGGCGCCGGCGGGCCGAAACCGGAGCATCACGGCGTCAGCACCGGTGTCGTGAAATCGCCGACCGTGGGGCGAGTGCGCAACGCCATCCTGCCAAGATCAGGTCAATTGCTCAGTGATGTAATGTTGGTACCGCAGGTGGGTTTCGCGGTCATTTCTTGACTAGAAGCTGAAAGCTTATTTACACTCAATGCGCGATCAAATAGTCCGCACGAGAAACAAATTTAAGGATGATACCAGGTGCCGGAATCGATTGAAATAGACGTCCGCCCGTGCCCGCAAATCAAGCTAAGCTATCGTATGATCGGCAAGCTCAATTTAGCCGATTACCAGAATGCCGTACCCGCGCTAGTTGAGCTGGCGGTGGTGAATGAAACCGAGTGTTTGTACGAAAATCTAGTGGTATCACTGTCGAGCGACCCACACTTTTTTAGACCTCGGCACTGGAAGATTGATAGCGTTGGGCCAGGGCAGACACGTTATATTCCAAACCTCGATCTGCAGTTAGATGGCCCAATGTTGGCGCGCCTTATCGAGGCCGAGTTCGCCCGTGTAAGATTCGAATTATCCGATGGTGGGGTCGACGGGAAGATCCTCAACGAGAGCGTCTCAGACATTGAACTGCTTCCCCGCAATCAATGGGCAGGATTGTCGCATCCCCCGGAGATGGTTGCGGCATTCGTCCAGCCGAATGATCCTGCCATTGACGGACTACTGAAGAATACGGCACAAGTACTCCGAAATAATAGTCGGAATCCGGGAATCAACGGATACGATTCAGGCTCGAAACATGCGTGGGAAATTCTCTCGGCTCTCTGGATAGCGATTTCGGGAGAAAGGCTGGACTATGCACTTCCCCCGGCGAGCTTTGAGCAGTGCGGCCAAAAGGTCCGGAACCCTGGGCAAGTTTTGTCTTCTGGAATCGGAACGTGTTTGGATTTGACGTTGTTGTTGTGCGCAGCAATGGAACAGGCGGGATTGCACCCGCTCGTTGTGTTTGGGACAGAGCATGCGTACGCTGGTTGCTGGTTGCGCGCAGAAGAGTTTTCCGATCCATTCACGGATGATCCGAGTGCGATACGCAAGCGGTTACTGCTTCATGAAATTGTACTGATTGAGACGACGCTGCTTGCTGGGACGGAGGAGGTCTCGTTAACGCGAGCATGCGAGCTTGGGGCGAATCTGATCGCAGAGGGCAGTGAAAGCCAGTTTCAGGGCGTAGTCGACGTTCGCCGTGCACGAATGCGGAAGATCCGGCCATTGGCGACCATTGACGCCCGAACCGAAGAAGAGGAACCTCGAGCATACGGTACAACCGGTGCTGCTATCCGGGTGGAGGACCCGCCCGCATTACCAGAGGACCTACCAAGTGCGATCCGCGAACCAGATCCTCGTTCACTTGCACCTGCCGACAGGGTGGCGCGTTGGCAAAGAAAGCTATTGGACCTTTCTTTACGCAATAGCCTCCTAAATTTTAGAAAAAGTAAACGTGCCGTGAAATTTGAGGTGCCAGACCCCGGGTTGTTGGAGGACACGCTGGCGGCTGGAAACGCACTGAAGATCCTTGAGTGGCCCGAATTAATGGAAGGTCACGACCCAAGGAGTCGTGCTTTGTATGAGGGACGCGCGAAGGTTGATCTGCGGAGAACGCACGCGCTGGAGGGACTTAAGAAAGGGCAACTCTTTTCAGCCGCTGGGGAGGCCGATCTCGAAGGAAAACTCGTAGAGCTGTTTCGTTCGGCACGAGCATCCATGGAGGAGGGTGGAGCAAACACACTCTTTCTTGCCCTCGGGTTCCTGGTTTGGACGCAATCCGGCCGGGAGGGCCAGAGGTACCGGGCACCACTGATCCTGGTTCCCGTCTCGCTAGCGCGGCGGAGTGTCAGATCCGGGTTTGTATTGACCCTGCACGAGGACGAATCGCAGTTTAATCCCACGCTCGTGCAGATGCTGTATCAGGATTTCCAGTTGAACTTGGGCGTCGCGGAGGGAGATCTGCCGAAAGACGAGAGCGGCTTGGATGTTGAGGGTATTTGGGGACGTGTGTCCGAGGCCGTAAAAGATATCCGAGGTTGGGAGGTAACACCCGAAGTTGTGCTTTCGACATTTTCCTTTGCGAAGCACCTGATGTGGAAGGATCTAGTTCATAGGACCGACGATCTTAGGGCTAATCCGGTGGTACGGCATTTGATCGAAACCCCACGCGAGCCGTATCGAGACGGAAGGCTCTTCGTCAATCCGAACAGCCTGGACCAAGATAGTGACCCCGCAAAAACGTACTGCCCGCTTGCGGCAGACTCTTCACAATTGGCGGCAATTCTATCGGCAGCACGAGGCAAGGACTTTGTATTAATCGGACCGCCCGGCACGGGCAAGAGTCAGACAATTTCAAACCTCATCGCGCACTGTATCGCTTCGGGGAAGCGCGTACTATTTGTCGCAGAAAAAATTGCGGCGCTTGATGTCGTCTTTCGGCGATTGAAACATCAAGGATTGGGCCAGTTCTGCCTCGAACTGCATTCTTCAAAAGCAAAAAAGACTTCGGTCATCGAAGCGTTAGCCTCGTCATGGAACAACCGCGGTGCAGCTAGTAAAGGGGAGTGGGAGAACGAGGCCGCCAAGCTAAAGGAACTACGCGACAAGCTAAACCACTACGTGGAGCAGTTGCACCGTCCGCGGTCAAATGGGATGACGGTGCACCGCGCACTGGGATTCGCGATCGCAGGAAGGGAGGTCCCATACATCGAATTGCGGTGGCCAGACCCGACGGATCACGACACCGGCTTCATGGACAGACTCTTCCGAAACGTGGACCTCTTAGGAGTACGGTCGTCCAGCTTTGGCGTCAAGGAACTCGGATCAACCCCGCTACGAGTGGTCGGCCAAACCGAGTGGACTCCACTGTGGCAGAGGGATTTCACCGTTGCCCTTCAAGATGCACGAGTGGCAGCAGATCGACTACTTGGGGCATATCGTTGTGTCGCTGATTTGGCTGGACTGCCGAAAATCGTTGACTTAACCAAGGTCGAGCGCACGGCAATTCGAGAATTGGCGAACTGGTTACCCGAATGTGTTGGAAGGTGCTGGGACTTCACTTTGAAGGCCGATGCCGCCGGCACTGCGCAATACCTACAGGCGGCGGCGTCACTACTACACGAATGGCGTCACTCAACACTGAAACTCGGCACTCCTTGGGAGGCCGGCGTTACGGCAGCCGCCCAGCGAGGGCTGGCATTTTTGAATGAAGCCGAACAAATTCGGGCGGGTCTGCCGTCGCCATGGCCCGCGTCGATACTCGGCCAGTTAAAGCGGGGAGTTCAGCTTCTAGTACTCATTCGCACCGAATCAGAGAAGCTTTCAGGTGTATATGAATGGGACCGACTAAATGCCCGTGCACTTGCTAGGGATTGGGCAGAGGCCGAAAGCGCGATTTGGCCATTGTCCGCACTGAACAAGCGCCGAATCGCGGGTCTTCTCGTTGAAGCGTCGTCGGGCAGGGGAAATGTGGATCCAACGGCGGATCTGCCGGTATTGTGCCGAATTGAAGATTTGCGCGCCGAGGTCAACTCCCTCGACATGCGAGTGCTGCCACCCACGGTCTGGGCCGGCCTGAGAACAAGCACAGATTTGGCAATTGCGGCGATAAAACTGCAAGAAGGTCTCGCAGCGGTCGGTAATGGGTATACATGGACGCCGTCGGAAACCGAGTATGTTGCGGCAGGCCTATGTGGCCCGGAGTTGAAGCACGTTCTCGATTTGCTTCAACGACTCGCGTTCCTGGACGGGGAGATAACTGCACTTGAGCCGCTTGGTCCGTATACCGATGGCCTTTGGGCTGGTCGACGGACAGATAAAGCTGCGTTGTCGTCCGCCATCGCGTTCTGTGACGATTGGAGGACCGGTACGTTCCGCACCAGTCACGAGGCGGTTCTCCGCGGAGAGTGCGGCAAACATCTGAAGGAGCAGTTTGATCTCTTGGTGAGGCGTGCCAGACTGCTGCACAGCATTAATGAGGCAAGCATTCTAACCGCGAAGACGGATGGTTTGTGGCGGGGCCTCGATACAGATTTGGACGAACTCGCTCGGGCCACGGAATTTTCAGCAATGCTGCAACGCCTGCACTCTTCACTTGACCCAACTGTTTCCGGCCGCGAGGAAAGATTCTGCGGAATACGCCGACTGTTTGGGGGCCTCATCGCCGAGGATGAGGTACGCCGTTCGGTACAAGTTTATAGTGAAGCGTGTGAACAAATCGATGCCACGTTTCGTTTAGTGGCGCAACTCGGCGACTTCTGTTCGTCAGATTATGCCGCACTCGACAATGGCAGCATCAATTATTTGATCCAGCAGATTGACGGCATTCTTGCCGCCCAATCCCGTCTGAATCGTTGGTGTGCTTGGATAGAGGCCAGGGAAGAGGCGCGAGGTCTCGGCCTAATCGGACTCTACAACGCAGTGGAACATGGCCAGATTGATCCAGGAAAGGCACGGTGGACATTTGACGTGAACTACAGCCGATGGTGGCTTGACCACGTCGTGACCGGAGATTCGGTACTGCGTTCGTTTGTGTCGACGGAGCACGAGAAGAAAATCGCCGATTTCAAGGCTCTGGATGACAATTATACGAAACTCACCAGTGAGTGGATTCGCGCTCGACTGTTTGCAGAAACGCCCGCACTGGAATCTGTCGGCTTGACAGCCGAATGGGGACAACTGCGCCACGAGATGACAAAAAAGAAGCGGCACCTGCCACTTCGGGAACTCTTAGGGCGGACAGGGTCCGTGATTACTACCCTGACTCCGTGCCTATTGATGAGCCCGCTGTCGATTGCACAGTACTTGGCGGTTTCCAGTGTGAATTTCGATCTTGTGGTTTTTGATGAGGCATCCCAGATTGCCGTCTGGGATGCGGTGGGCGCAATGGCGCGGGCGAAACAAGTCGTAATGGTAGGTGATCCGAAGCAACTGCCTCCGACCAATTTCTTCAGCAAGGCAGATGATGACTCCGATTTGACTGAAGAAATTCCAGAAGACATGGAGAGTATTCTGGACGAATGTATTGGCGCCAACCTGCCTTCCGTCCACCTTTCATGGCATTATCGAAGCCGACATGAAAGTCTGATCGTTTTCTCGAACCGGCGGTATTACGGTAGCAATTTGGTTACATTCCCGTCTCCGGTTACTGATGATCGCGCAGTCAGTCTGCAATCCGTTCGGGGAGTTTACGAAAAAGGAGGGTCGAGGACGAACATCGAGGAGGCTCGTGCCGTGGTGCGGGACATCGTGGTTCGGCTGCGTTCAGAAGATTGGAGGGTTAATGGATATACGATCGGCGTTGTTACTTTTAACGGCGAACAACAGAGATTGATCGAGGATCTTCTGGACCAAGAGCGGCGAAAGGACCCTTCGATTGAGACCTACTTTCATTCCGAAAGGGAGGAGCCGATCTTTGTCAAAAATCTCGAAAGCGTCCAAGGTGATGAACGGGACGTTATCTACTTCTCGATCACCTATGGTCCGGACATCACGGGGCGGGTGTCAATGAACTTCGGGCCGATGAATCGAGATGGTGGTGAACGCCGTCTGAATGTTGCAATCACGCGTGCTCGACGTGAATTACGAGTGTTCTCCAGCCTCCGGTTTGAAGATATCGATCTCTCCCGCACTCAGGCGGCAGGTGTCACTGAACTCAGGCATTTTCTTGAGTTTGCCGAGCGCGGGCCTCGGGCATTTGCAGAATTTGTCAGCGGGCACAGCGAGGATTTCGATAGTCCCTTCGAAGCGTATGTTGCGACCGCACTTACGTCAAGGGGATGGAAAGTCCATACTCAAGTCGGCGTTTCGAGTTTCCGGATTGACCTGGGCGTGGTCCATCCAGAAATTTCTGGCCGATACCTGGCAGGTATAGAGTGCGATGGGCAGACCTACCATCGATCGGCGACGGCGCGAGACAGAGACAAGCTGCGACAAAGCGTGTTGGAAGGACTTGGGTGGTCAATACTTAGGGTTTGGTCCACTGATTGGTGGTTAGATCGGGATTCGACCCTTAATGAGTTGGATTCCAAACTTCGCATTTTGCTAGAGCGGTGGGAGGACACGCGAAGCGACGCCAGTACGAGCGGGTTGGGAAGTATAGGGACAATGCCGCCGGCAGAAATGATCGCAGGAACGGAACATGAGGCGATTGACTTGGACCCGATTGATCCACCGACAGCCGAGCCTGCCGCGGCGCAGTTCTTTGAGCGGACATACGATCCGGTACTTATCACAATGCTTGATTCAATCGTAGCTAAGGAGGGCCCAATTCTGGATCGGGAGTTGGCGCGAAGGATCGCCCGGAGCCACGGCTGGCTTCGTACAGGCAGACGGATCATTGATCGGGTGATAGAAGTAGCAGGGTCCGAGTATGCCTCGACGACAGAAGAGGTTGGAATATTCTTTTGGCCTCGGGGAATGGTTGCTGGGTCAGCAGTCGAATTTCGCTCGGGTCTGGATCGCGACGTAGACGAAATCTGTATTCAAGAGTTGGAGGCGCTTGCAAGAACCGTATCAAGTGGTGGGAGGAACGGAGAGGAAGCGGTGTCCGCGATGGCGCGCACTTTAGGACTCCAACGTCTACGCACATCGAGCCGCCCCCGATTAGTGAAGGCGCTTGAGCGATCTGGAGCGTTAGGGAACGTGTGAGTACACTGCAGCCTTTCGAGGCGAGGTTTTTGTTAGGGGAATAGCGCATCGAATCAACGTCGAAAACACTGCGACATCAACGACCTCGCGAGACCTGTTTTTCGGCATTTCTTGACAGAAGTCTCAATCTAGCCGGGCGCCAGAATGGAGCCGGAGCCGGCGGTCCAGGAGAGGTTGGAGAGTTGGCGGGCTTCGCGGTCGGGGTCGAGGCGGTGGTGGAGGAGGCCGGAGGATTCGAGTTCGGCGTGGCGGGCGGCGAAGCGGGAGGAGAGGCCGGCGCCGCGGTAGCGGCCGTCGGCACCGAAGGTGTGGAGGACGGCGGAGGGGTGGTCGATCTCTTCGTAGACGTTTACCTGGAGTTCGCCGGGGAGAAGGCGAAGGGTGCGGACGCCGTTGAAATCTTCCTTGGCCTGGTTGATGCAACTGCGGGGGAAGAGGATGCGGGCGACCTCGCGGGCAGGGGTTTCGGCGGCGCGGAACTCGGGGGACCAACCGGAGGAGATGCCGGTGAGCGCATCAGGATCGAGAACAGAGAGGGCGGCAGACTTGTCGGCGTTGGAGATGCCGCCGGCAAAAAGGAGAGGCTTGGCGCCGGGAGAGAGGGAGCCGGCGGCGATGAAGTAGAGGTGACCGGGGTGCCAGTAGTCGCCGCGGACGGTGCCATCGGGAGAGACGACGGCGATTTCGCAGGGAGCCCAGGTATGGTGGACGCTGGCGACGGCGACGCGCAGTTCCTTGCCGTTAGAAAAGACAATGAGGTTCTGAGGGAAATAGGGCGGGCGGATGCGTTCGGGGAAGTTGGCGGCGCGGGTGCCGGGTTCGAAGCGCCAGAGTTCCTTGCCACCGGCGTCGAAGCAATAGACCATGGGGGCACCGGGCCCCTTAGGATGGACGGCGAAGAGGAGTTCGGGGTCGCCGTCGCCGTTGAGATCGCCGACCCAGCCGAGTTCGCGTTCGCCGAAGGCTTTGTAGTCGATGAGGGAACAGCCGAAGGTTTTGCGCCAGAGTTCGCGGCCGTTTGTGTCGAGGGCGAGGAGGGCGTCGCCTTCGAGGCGCCAACGGGCGGGGGGCCGGCGCCAGAGGTGGCGGGTCATCCAGGCAATGGCCGCGGTGCCGGCGACGGCGGCGATACCGGCGGCGACGGCGCGGCGAGTGGTGATGCGGGGTTGGGGGACTGGGGGAGCGGGTGCCGTGTCCACGGGAGGGGCGTTAATCAGCCATGCGTCGAGTTCGGACACATAGACGACAACACGGCCACGGCCGCCGGGGACGCGACGAACGGGGAGGCCACGTTCGGCTTCCCAATTCTGAGCGGTGCGAACGCTGACACCGAGATGAGCGGCGATTTCTTTCCAGGAACTAAGGAGGGCTGAATCGTTGGGGGGCGGGGTGGTTGGTTGCATTCGCGTCGGGGGGACAACTCAATCCACAACCATCTTACATTTCACAAGTTTGTGGCGCTGCGGGGGAGCCTCGTTTGTATAATTCGGACTTACGGACTAGCCCGCGCTGCCGGGACGCTGACCTGTTTGATTCCTTTGGAGACTCTTTCGTGCGGACACTCCTCCTGCTTGGATTCCTGGCAATCCCAACATTATCCGCGGCGGGAACGTTGCGCCTGGAGGCACACCTCACCACCGGCGCGCCGATGACGCTGAACGATTTTGTGAGTTACACGGCAGATGTCGCTTCCAACAAATGGACGATGTACCAGAACTACGGAGTATTTCCAGTGGGAACGGCGCCGGCTACGGTGCAGGCGGGCGGGCCTATTTTCTCGATTCCGAACGGCGGGCAAGAGTATGTCGCGATGAGCGTGCCGGCGAATCAGGCATTCTATTTCACGGCGTTGTGGCGGGTGAATGGCGCGGGGACGGTCTTTTTGCGTGCCGATAACGGAGGTACGGGGTACACGGTCGCCGATGGGGGCACACTGACGCTGCAGATTCCTTACGAGTTCGCGCTGTCGGAGTATGCGCTGGCGAGCCGGATGGTGGCCAATGCGGCGACGGCTGGGGACCGGGTATCGAACGACTCCAAGAGTAAGTTAGCGGCGGCAGCAGCGCTGGTGGATAGCGCGAAGAACGCCACGACGCCGAGCGCGCGGGCGGCAGCGGCGTATCAAGCGCTGGCGGCGATTGTGCCGTTGAAGGAACAGATCGTGTTGGAGAACAGCAACGGGCGGATTGCGAAGAGCGGGGAGCGGGCGGACTTTGTTTTGAACTACGAGGGGTTCGGGAGTTGGACGGATACGCGGTTCACGGCGCAGTATCAGGGAGCCAGGGCGGCCGGGTTTGGATCCGTTCTCACGCGGTGTGACTGGACGGTGGTTTCCCCGAGCAACGGAACATATAACTTCTCCTCGCTGGACTATCAGATCGATCAGGCGATGGCGCAGGGTTTTGCGGTGGCGCTGAATGTGGGGCCGGCGGTGGGGCAGTTGCCGGGGTGGACGAGCGGGTTGACCTTCGATCAGTTGAAGGCGCTGTATTACGAGAATGCGCGGGTGGTGGTGGACCGGTATAAGAACAAAGTGACGTGGTTCTATCCGGCGGCGGAACTGGAGTTAGAGACGAAGACGTTTACGCTGGCGCAGGTGGCGGAGTTAGCGCGGCAGGCGCTGCTGGGCGCGCGGGCGGCGGCAGCAGGTAAGGCGTATGGATATTATGCGAGCGCGGCGGCGTATGTGGGATACCAAATGAACCGGCCGGCGGGGGCGACGCTGTATTCGAGTCTGGACCTGCTGCGATATATGCGGGCAAACGGGACTGTTTTCGACTTTGTCGGGTTGGAGATGCAGTATGCAACGGTGTTTGCGCCGATCGACCTGCAGCGGATGGGGGAGGTGTTGGAGGCGGTGCGGGAGGTGGCGCAGGTGCCGCTTTCCATTGGCGAGACGGGATACAGCGCGAAGACAGAAGAGTATGGGCTTACGACAGGGTTCTTCTGGCGGGACGGGTTAACGCGGAAGGCGCAGGCAGAGTGGGCGGACGGGACGTTGCGACTGGCGTATGGGTTGGCGTATGTGAAGGGTTTGTACTGGGTTCATCTGGATCCGGACGATTCGGATAGGGGAAGCCCATTTTTGTCGACTCTGGTGGGGACGGGATTATATCGTTCGAACGGGACTGAGCGGCCGGCGCTGGCGGCGTTCCGGGAGTTTTCGACGAAGGTCAAGGGGTTGGCCGCGGGAGTGGCGGGAGCGGCGGACAAAGTGACGGCGACGGCGTGCGGCGGGCAGGCGACGAAGACAGGACTTCTGTTTGCGACGGATTTGCAGGCGACGGTGACGGACTTTCTGGGCACGCCGGTGCCGGGGGCGTTCGTGCAGTTTACGGCGCCGGCGACGGGAGCGAGCGGAACGTTTTCGAACGGATTTGCGCAGATGGGGGCGGTGGCGACGAACGCAGGGGTGGCGACGGCGCCTCCGTTGCGAGCGAACGGGACGGCGGGGACGTTTACGGTAACGGCGACAACGGGGACGGCGACGGCGGCGAGTTTTTCGTTGACGAATACAGCGAGCACGGCGCCGCGGGTGGCAGGGTTGGCACCGGTGGTGAGTGCGGGGGCGAGCGGAAGTTTTACGTTTCAGTTTACGGACGCGGAGGGGTTTGAAGATTTGGAGGTGTTGAACATTCTTATCAACACTGCGCTGGATGGACGGGGTGCCTGTTACCTGGCATATGTGCGGGGGGTTAACATTCTGTATCTGGTTAACGATGCGGGGGACGCAGCGGGGCCGTATGCGGGATCGATGGTGATGAACGGGACGGGGTCCGTGCAGAATAGCCAGTGCGTGGTGAGTGGGGCGGGGTCGTCGGTGACGGGGAGTGGGAATACGTTGACGCTGACGTTGAACCTGAGTTTTTCGGCGGGTTCCCCGGGGGAACCGGGTGATTTATCTGGCGGCGCGGGACCGGGTTTCGAACAACTCGGGATGGCAGACGATGGGAGTGCGGGGAGTGCCGCCGATCGCGGGGGGATTTCCAGCGCCGGTGGGGATGGGGCCGTCATCGGGGAGCGGGGCGAGTGCGACGCTGTCATTAACGTTTCGGGATGCGGGGAGCGCGGGGAATTTGCAGACGGGGTGGGCGCTGATTAACACGGCGATTGATGGGCGGGCGGGGTGTTATGTGGCGTACTACAAACCGGGGAATCAGCTGTTCCTGTATCCGGATAACGGGGATGGGAATGCAGCGACGAGTATGATTTTGACGGGGACGAATACGTTGCGTAACGGGCAGTGCACGGTTTCGGCGGCGGGGAGTTCGGTGGTGACCAATGGGGCGGAATTCACGTTGACGCTGCCGGTGGTTTTTCAGGGAGCATTTGCGGGGCCGAAGGGGGTATGGATGGCGGCGCAGACGGTGGGCGGACAGACGAGCGGGTGGGAGGCGTTGGGGGCGTGGGTGGTGCCGTGAGGGGGGAAGGCACGGGGGTAGGGAGAATCCGATAATTGTTTTGTCTATTTCCCGGCAACCCGTTGAAAAAGCAACACTTAAAAATGGGGACAGCTGCACCCGACACCATTTTTTGGGGGGAGGGAGAATCCGATGATTATTTTGGCTTTTTCCCGGCAACCTGCTGAAACGGAAACACTTAAAAATGGGGTCAGGTGCACCCGGTCCCATTTTAGAGGGTGAAGGAGGAGGTGGTTAGGAAATGGCTGGTGAGGCGGCCGGGGTTGGCGGCTTCGGCGGCGGCTAGCTTCTTTTCCACTAGCTTCATGTGCGCCTTGTTGGCGGGCTCGCCGGGGTTCGCCGAAGAGGCGTTACACCACACCTTAAAGGCATTCGCTGCTTCCGGGTTCGGACTGCGCTTTGACGGGGGGCCGAGACGGGACTCCAGCAGCGAATCGATCACCTTCAGGTCGGGGTTTTTGTGGGCTCCATTGCCGCAAATAATGTAATTGTCGGCCGTGATGCGGCGGGCGAAGTCGTGGTGCCAGTTATGCTCGCTGCCGTGATGCTGCACCTTCAACACGTTTACGTGCAGACCGGCGCCGGGGACGAGTTTGCCGCAGTTTTCCAAGCCGGCAATGATGTCCTGCCAGTGACCGTCGCCGGTCAACAACAGCGTCGGGCCACCCGGTTCCTCGACGTAGAACATCAGGGACGCCAGGTTGGGGAGAGTTACTTTTTTGCGGTCGCCGAGTTGGGCGGCCTGGGCGAGAAGGACGCCGATGGCGTCGCGCAGGTCGCCCTCCTGCTCTTCGTTCTTGCGGCGGATACGGGCCAGTTGGTCCTGCGCCTTCTGCGTCTCCAGCCAGGCGTTCCATTCTTTGCGGAGGTTCTCCAGATCCTCCTTGAAGGGGCCAATTACCGTGAACTCCATAGTGCCGACCCGGAGGGGGTCCGGGGGATCGGTGACGAACATCAGACCGCCGCCGAATTCCGGATTGACGGGAACGTTGAGCTGGCGTTTGCCGAGACGGCGGGAGAGGCGAATGGCTTCGCCGGTGGAATGAGCGATGGAATTGTAATTTTCAGCGGCCTCGCGGGCGAATTCCTTGGGGATGAGCGTCAAGGCACGGGCGCGGGCGGCAAGCATTTCCTCGATGGGACCGGTGTTTTCTCCCACCTGTTCGTGGAAGGCGTTGTTCCAGACCTGCGAGAAGTCCGCGGGGCGGGGCACCTTTGGCTTCTTCGCGGCCGTGTTGCCGTTGGCGGACTGGAAATCGAAGATGCGCCAAGCGATGAGATCATCGGTCATCTTCAGGACGCCGGCGATGTGGTCCTGATCGATGTGGGAGACGTAGACGACGTCGATGGTTTCGCCGGCGTCGCGAATGGCAGCGAGGGCGGGAGCGACGTGGGCGTCATAGGAGTCGGGCATCCCGCCGTCGACGAGAACGCGTTTGCCGTCCGCGCCGGTGAGCAAGAGACAATCGCCCTTTTGGGATTGAAACACTTCGATTTTCATGTGATGTCCTCCACGAGGCTCAGTTGGCGCACTTCGGCGAGACAGGCCTCCGGATCGATGGTGCCGAAGCCGGCATCGTTCTTCCACTGGAAGTCGGCGTTGGGGAGAGGGCGGGCGGTCCGTTGGAGGATGCCGCGAATCTGGGAGGCGGTGAGGCGGGGATTTTCGGCGAGCATGAGACCGGCAACGCCGCAGACGAAGGGGCTGGCCATGCTGGTGCCGGTCATGGCGATCCATTGTTCGTCGTCCTCAAAATTGAATCCGAGGGCGGCAACGATGCCGGTGCCGGGGGCGGCGAGGTCGGGCTTGAAACGGCCGTCGCGGGTGGGACCCTGGCTGCTGGAGATATTGATTCGGAGGCGTTCTTCGTCGAGGTTGGCGATGGAGAGGACCTGTTCGCCGCAGCCGAGGGAGCTGACGGAGGAGTCGTCGACATTGGAGGCGGGAGTGAAGAAGGACGGGAAGCGCCAAGCGGTAGCCTGGCCGACGGGGCCGAGTTCGGCGGGGTCGTCGCGTTCGATCCAACCGTGGTAGCGGCCGTCGCGGACGTCGAGGCCGTGGAGGCGAACGCGCCAGAGACCGGGGGAGACGCCGATGATCTGGGTGGATGAGAAGAACGGGGTGAGGTAGATGCCGATGTAGTTGGCGCCGTTGGCGCGGTGGTAGATTTCGTTGTAGACGCTGATAAAGCTCTTGTCGTTGAGCTGGCGGTTTTCGATGAACTGGCCGGGGTTGATGGGGCCGATCCAGTCCTGGCCGGGCGGTTTGACGGAGACGGCAAAGCGATCGGAGGGGGAGTACCAGAGTTCGAGTTCGTTTTCGGAGACGTCGATGGCGCCGTTGCCGACGACGACCCAATCGATATCATTGACGAGGCCGCGGGCGGCGATTTTGCCGCTGGTATGGATGCGGCCCATGATGAAACCGATGTCGTCGGGATTTTCGGCCTTTTCCTGGCCGGCGTTGCCGGCGGCGACGGTGACGCAGCGGCCGGCGGTATTGAGAACGTGTTCGAGCCAGCGGCAGATGGCGGAACTGCCGTCGTGGGCGTGGCCGTTGGTGCCGAGGCTGATGTTGATGGAGACGGGGAGGGAGTCGAGGTTGCGTTCGGCGCGGAGGCGTTCGGCGGTGGCGAGGATGTAGTCGACGGCGTGGGCGATGCGGGTGGAGTCGTAGAAGGATTTGCGGCGGTCGGCATCTTCGCGGGGGAGGTCGATGAGGACGGCGGTGATGAGGGCATTGCGGCAGACGCCGCGGTTGCCGGCGGCGATAGAGGCGACGTGTGTGCCATGGGAGCCGTGGACCATGGAAGACTGGGGTTCCAGGATTTGGGGAGCGAGGCCCTGGGCGGGGCTGGCGGCGATGGCTGCGTCCATGTGGGCTTTAGTGATTTCCGAGCCAAAGTCGTAGCCATTGGGGCTGGGACGATTGTCGCCGCCCTGGTCCCAAATGGAGAGGAAGCGGGTTTTACCATTGGCGTCGAGGAAATCGGGGTGGGCGAAGTCGAAGCCATCGACGTCGATGATGCCGATGAGGACATTTTTGCCGCCGTTGGCGCCGAAGCGGCGGAGGGAGGAGGCAGGGGCGGAGACGGAGGCGGTGGAGATTTTGGGGCGGGGGTGTTTGAGGGCTTCGCCCATTTCGATGCGGACGACGGATCGCTGGGCGGCGATGGCGGGGAGTTCGGAAACGGGGAGATCGAGGGTAGCGAAGCGTCCGCGTTCGGCGGTGACGCGGGCGGCGGCGGGGCCGGGAGCGGCGGTATCGCGTTCGACGAAGACGGAGACGCGGACATCGCCGGCGAGTTCCTTGAGGTGGCCGCGTTTGGGCGGTTTGGCGGCTTCGGGAGCGGCCATGGCGACTTGGGCCATGATGCGACTGGGGGCGACGGGGGTGGAGAAGGCGTAGGCGGGAGCCATTTTCACGGAGGAGGAGAAGTCGGCGCGGACTTCGTTGACCTGGGGGCTACCGTTGGCGACCATGCGGAGTTTCGGCTCGATTTTTCGAAAGTCGGCGCCGAGGAGGGGCGTCTTGGAGGGCATAGGGTCCCTTTCTTACTTGTCAGGGTCTAATTGGGAGAAATATATTCCGCAATTTGATGGTGATTCTAATATGAATCGGTTATGTGTACAAGCGAAAACGGGGCGGAGAAAGGGACAGGGAGAGGGGCGAGGGGAGTGGGAGGGTGTGAGGATCGCGGGCAAAAGAGGGCTAATAATCTATTTTTATACTCATGTTCAACTAGTTGAAACGAAGGGACTTAAAAATGGGGTCGGCTGCACCCGACCCCATTTTTGGGGGTTAGTTGGGGTCGTTGTAGGCGTATTGGTACATGGACGAGCCCCAGCCACCGACGGTTTGGGTGCCGAGCGGGGCAATGAGAGAGTTGGGCAGGGCGAGGATGGCGGCGGTGTAGGCCTTGGCGGCGGACTGCGCGGCGGGGAGGTCCCCGGCGCGGGCGGCGGCTTCGGCGCGGTTCACTTGATCGATCAAGGGTTGGGCGGCGCGGGGATCGGAGACGAAGACCGCCGTCAGATCACGGACAAAGGCGAAGCTGAAGAGATTGGCCTTGCCCGGGGCGGGGGCGTCGAGGTCAGTGAACTGGATGGCCGGGAGAGATTCCCACCTCTCGCCGTAGGCACCGAGTTGCATGATCTGGCGGATCTGACGGGCGAGGGAGTTTCGGAGACCGCGGACGGAACCATCCCCCATGGCGAAGTTACCCGCGGCGAGGATGGAGGCGAAGGAGACCGAACCGTTGGGGTCCCGATAGATATCCCAGGCCTGGCGGATGGTGGAAGGGCTAGTGTTGGGACGCATCTGATCGAGAAGCGCGGCGCGTTCGGCGCTGGTGCGGGCCAGGGCGAGGGTATCGGCGACGTTGACGGCACCGGCGGCGCGGAGTTCGTTGAACATGCGGGAACGGGTTTCGGCGGCACCGGGAGCGGGGCGCCATTCGATGGATACCTGGCCGGCGCGGTTGCCGCGAGCAACGGCGACTTCCGATCCGGTGACACCGGGGACGGGGTTCATGGCCAGGGTCCAACCGCTGGCGTCTGCCTGGTAGCTGGAGGCTTTGAAACCATCGATTTCGCCGGTGGAGGGGAAGCCGGCCGTTTGCATGGCGGCGGCAAGGTTGGCCGGGAGAGGAGTGCCGGCGGGGGCGACATTGTGGATGGCGATGCCGATTTGTTTCAGATTGTTTGTGGTTTGGATGCGGTTTGCCGCTTCGCGCACCTTTTGGACGGCGGGCAGCAGCAGGCCAATGAGGATGGGCGTGGCGGCGATGACGACCAAGAGTTCGATGAGGGTGAAACCGGATTGGTATAGTCTCCGGTTTTCGGTGGGTAATGCGTTTTTCATTTTAGGTGTCCTTAGAGTGAAGCGGCGGCTCCATGTTGTGTCCGCCGTACTCACTGAAGACAGGTGAAAAGAGGCGCAGGAATCGATCAAGGGAAAGAGACAAAAAAATCCAATGGCGGAATTACATTCGTCCCGTGGAGTTCGTAAGCAATCGCTGGGCGACGGGATGGGTCCGCAAGACGATTTCCAGGGGAACACATTCGGGATAGAGGCCCGGCATGACCAGCAGGACCGTGCCGGACGGACAGGGAAGCGATTGGCCGGCGCCGCGCGCGATCATGCCGCGTTCGTCGGGGAACGTCCCGGCAGGAAAGGCGCCTTCGAGGACGTGGAACCTGGGAGCGGATTGCGTTGCGGCGTTGAAGTTGGCGAGCGGGACGGGAACTGAGGCAGCGCCCGCGGACTGGACGGCGATGAGAGTGGCGGCCACCTGCCCGGCAACGGGCGCGCCGCGGGGGATCACGGGCACGCTGTAATCGGCCGAAATCCGCTCGATCCATAACCACGGGCGGGATTGGAACCAATCGGGATTGCTAACCGATTGACTGCTGGCGGGATAGGGCGCGAGCGCGAGGCGACAGGCGCCCTGCGAGACGATTTGGCCAAGCCGGAGGATAAAGTACTGGCCGGAGGTTGGTCGAGGCTGGCCGGCGGGTGGGACACAGAGGTGAATGGTCAGATTGGCGATGGCCTGGTCTCGCGCGGCGCGGGGGTCCGCCTGGGCAGAGAGAGGGAGAAGGAGGAGAAGGAGGGTTGGCGGCATGTTCATTGGGAGGCGGGTCCGGCTATTGAGAAGTGCGAAAACGGGGGGAACTCGGGGACATTAACCGTTATTCCCGTTTCCGGGAAGAGCCGGCGAGGGAATTGCGGTAGGCTCAGGGGAGGATGCAGCGACGGATCTTTTTGGCGGGGAGCCTGGCGGGGGCGTTTGGGGCGGAGGCGGAGGGGGTACGGGTGGAGCCGGAGCGGCCGTTTCCGGGGTCGCCGGTGCTGTTTTCGGTGGCGGAGGGCCCTGTGAGCGGGACTTGGCAGGGACGTCCAGTGACGTTCGGGCTGGACGAGGGGTCCAAGCGATATGTGGCGCTGGCGGCGGTGGGGTTGGAAGTAAAACCGGGTTTGCAGGAGTTGCGGCTGGGAGGACGGGTGCATCCGGTGACGGTGGTGGCGCATGCGTACCGGACAGGGAAACTGACGGTACCGCCGCAGTTTGTGCAGCCGCCGAAGGCGGTTACGAAGCGACTGGAGCGGGAGAGGGCGGCGAAATCGAAAGTGTTTGCCGAGCGGGGGCCGCGGCTGTGGGCGGGGGCGTTTGCGGCACCGACCGATACGGCGCAGACGTCGGGATTCGGGACGCGGCGTACGTATAACGGGAAGACGCGGAGCATTCATCAGGGGCTGGACTTCCGGGCGGCGGTCGGGACACCGATTCAGGCTTCGAATGCCGGCCGGGTGGCGATTGCCGAGGAGATGTATTACGAGGGCGGGTTTGTGGTGTTGGACCACGGGGAGGGGTTATTCACCCTGTACATGCACCTGTCGAAGTTTGCGGTGGCGGTGGGGGATGTGGTGAAGAAAGGGCAGAAGATCGCGGCGAGCGGGGGTTCGGGCCGGGTGACGGGGCCGCACCTGCACTTTGGGGTGCAGTGGCAGGGCTTGTATATGGAACCGGCGACGCTGTTGAAGTTACGGTTCGGGTGAGGCTGGGGGCTGGTCGCTGGGCGGTTGGGGGCGCTTACTTTCGGCCATCATGGCGACCCAGAGGAGGATCATGGAGAGGAAGGTGGCGACGGCACCGATGACGAGATAGTCGAGGTTGCGGTGGGGGGCGGGGATAATTTTGAGCAGGACGGCGATGGTGGCGACAAACAGGACCACGATAGCTCCGGCGAGCATGAGCATCCGGGTGGAACGTTTTTCCATTCCTTCGATTGTACGCCGCTAGTCGTATTTCTCGTAGACGATCTGGCGGCGGTCGAGGCCGTGTTCCTTGGCGAGGGCGCGGACGCTATCGACCATTTCCTTGAGACCGCAGGCGTAAATGCGGATATCGCGGCGGGCTCCGATTGCCTCCTGGAGGAGGGGTTGGACGCGGCCGGTGGCGCCGGACCAATCTTCGCTGGGGCGGGTGACGGTGGGGATGAAGTGGAAGTTGGGGTCGCTGGCGGCGCGGTGGCGGAATTCGTCGAGGTAGAGGAGGCTATGGGGGAAGCGGGTGCCGTAGATCAGGGTAACTTTGTGGCCGGACGGGGGAGCCTGGAGCATGGCGCGGAAGGGGACGACGCCGGTGCCGGTGGCGACGAGGAAGGAGTCCATGGCGGGTTCGCGCCACTGGAAGGTGCCGAGGATGCCTTTCAGTTGGACGGGGTCGCCGGGCTGGAGTTGGAAGAGATAGGGGGAGAAGAGGCCGTCGGGGACGCGATTGAGGCAGATTTCGAAGCGGTTATCGCCTTGCGGGGCGGCGGCGAGGGAGTAGGCGCGGGTGATTTCCTTGCCATTGATGGTGGCGACGAGGGAGGCGAACTGGCCTGGCAGGAATTCCAGGTTTTGGACACCGGGAACCTCGAAGACGAAGTGGCGGATCTCCGGGGCGAGATCGGTGGCGGAGACGAGGCGGGCAATCATGCCCTCAACGCCGCCTCCGCGCGCTGGAGGAGAATGCCGACGAGAGAGGGGTGGCCGTCGAGGGGCTCGGTGACATCGATGCGCACACCTGGATGGATGCCGGAGAGTTCGTCGACGATGCGAGGAAGGTCGCGGCGGAGGTGGATGCCGAGGGTGAGGAAGTAGGGGATGACGACGATGCGGGTGGCGCCGCGGGCGGCGAGGCGGGCGACGGCCTCGCGGAGGTCGGGCTGGGCCATTTCGAGGTAGGCGGTTTCGACGAGTTCGTAGCCACCTTCGGCGGACATGCGGGCGGTGACGCGGGCGACGGCCTCATTGGCGGAGGCGACCGAGGAGCCGTGGGCGAAGACGACGAGTCCGGTCATGCGGCGGGCCCTTCGGGGAAGGTTTCGCGGAGGTAGTGGACGTAGGCGCGGCAGTTGGGACGGCCGTTGTTGTAGCCGTAGGCGACGCGGGCCATGAAGACGAGGACGCCGAGGAAGGCGGTATCGGCGAAGGGTCCGGCTTCGCGCTCCTTGAGTTCGGCGGTGAAGGTGGACATGGGGGTGCGGAAGCGCTCGACGATACCGGCGGCAACGGGGCCTTCGGGGACGGTTTCGACGCCGGTGCGGTAGGAGGCGATGAGGGCCTCGATGGCTTCGCGGGCGTCGGCGTCGGTGGCGTTGGGGACCGGGGCGAGGGCGCGATTGAAGAAGGCGGCCATGAGCATGAGAACGAGTTCGCCTTTTTTCATGAACTCGTTGTCGACGCGAATATCGCGGTGGGGCATGCCGGACTCATCGAACTGGCGTTTTTCGTAGTGGCGGGACTCGCGGAGGTAGGAGCACTCGAAGGGGCAGTTGATGGTGACTTCGCGCTCGGTGGCGCAGCAGAGAGAGCAGATATCCTCGCCGCGGGCGGTGCAATAGCGTTTGGCGGGGCGGGACTCACAGATGGTGCATTTGGCCATGATGGGTTAGACGCTCCAGGCGTCGGCTTTGCGGTATTCTTCGAAGCACTTCATGAGGCCGGGAAGGCCGGGCTGGGAGAGGCCGTGCTCCATGCCGATGAGGCCCTGGTAGCCGAGGGAGTGGATCGCCTTAAAGACATTGCTCCAGTTGACCTCGCCGGTGCCGGGTTCCTTGCGGCCGGGAACGTCGCCGGTTTGGAAATAGCCGATGTGGGCGTAGTGTTTTTTGATGTGATTGATGAGATTGCCTTCGGAGATTTGCTGGTGGTAGCAATCGAAGAGGAGGCGGACGTGGGGGTGGTTGGCGTTGGCGATGATTTCGGCGCCATGGTCGGAAAAGACGACGAAGTAGCCGGCGTGATCGACGCGGACGTTGAGGGGTTCGAGGACGAGCTTGAGTTTGGTGCCCTGGCAGAGGTCGCCGGCGCGTTTGAGGGCTTCGATGCAGTTGGAGGTCTGGTCGGTATAGCTGAGGTTGTCGACGGCGAGGCCGCTGCAGACGGTGGCTACCTCATTGCCGATGATTTTGTGGATTTCGACGGCTTTTTTGACGTCGGCGAGGAACTCCGGGTGGAACTTTTTGTCGACCATGGCGGAGGGTTTCCAGCCGCCGCGGTTGACGACGAGGGTGCCCATGGTGAGCTTCAGCTGGTCCATTTTCTTGCGAAAACCGGCGATTTCGGCGAAGGAGTGTTTGGGGAGGCCGTTGTACTCGAAGGCGGTGAAGCCGTTTTCGGCGATGATTTCGAGTTGCCGTTCGACGGGCTCATTGACCATGCCGATACGGGGGGCGTAGCGGAGGCGGAGGGCGGGTTTTGTGGCGGCGGCGGCCAGTGGCGCCGCCGCCATCAGACCAAACAGTTGTCGGCGGTCCATGAGGCCATCGTATCATTGCCTCATGCAGCGTCTGGACATCTATTTGAAGGTGGAACTCGAGCTTGACAAGAGCGAGCAGCCACAGCGAGTCTCGCGGGAACTGGAGCGAATCCTGCGGAAATACTACGGGGTGAGGAACGCCGAGGTCACCAACGTGGTGGTGCACGAGGACTGAGGTTACTTGCGGCGGTAGGTGGAAGAGGCGCCCTTGTTGTCGGTCATGGTGAGTTCGTTGCCATTGACGCGGACTTTGAAGACGGAGACGGTTTTGGTGGTGGGTTTACGGACGGGGGCGCCGCCGCAGGTGCGCGAATCGAAGGTGCCGTCGATGGGGGTGGTGGTGAGTTCGTCGCCCTGGAGGGTATAGCGGCCGGTGATGTTCATGAAGTAGGAATTGACGCAGGTGGCGTAGGTAAACTGCATGAGGCCGTACTGCTGGAAGGTGCCATCGGGGTTGAACTTGTAGGTCATGTTGTTGCCGGAGGGCGGGGCGAGTTGGCCGGTGATGGAGTCCTGGCGCTGGATGGTGGAGATGCGGCCGGTGTACCATTCGCCGGTGATGGCGGCGGTGTTGCCGGAGGATGGGGCGGGGGTGGCGGCCTGGGCGGGAGAGCGGTAGGAGGCGAAGAAGGCAGCGGCGGCCGGGCGGTGGCGCTGGAAGGAGGTGGCGTCGTTGGTGGCGTAGAGGAGGGCCTCGAGCTGGCCGTTGTTGATCCAGGCGAGGGCAGCGCGGTGGGTGGTGGAGCCATTTGTTTCGCGGACCTGGTATTCGGCGGTGACGGCGCCATTGGGAGCGTCGGCGATGTCGCCGCCGGCTACGACATTGCCGCCGAGATAGGACTTGATGGCGCGGGCGAGGGAGGCGCGGGCATCGCCGGAGGCGGGTTTCGGGGGGACGACCATGACCATGGCCTCCTCCCCCTTGAACCAGGCGACGGTGCCGGACTGTTCCTGGCGTCGCCAGCCTTCGTTTTCGAGCATAGAGGCGGCGTGGAGGGAGCCGCAGAGGAGTAGCAAAGCGGTATAGGTGCGCATACAAACACGAGACGCGCGGCGGGGGCAGGAAAAAGCTCATAGAATGAAGAGTTGATGCCGCAGAAAACCCGCACCGTCAGCGCGCGTAGTTTTTTCGCGCCGCGCGGAGCTCTATCGGAATGGCATCCGAACTACGAGTTCCGGCCGGGGCAACTGGAGATGGCCGAGGCGGTGGAGATGGCGATCGCCGACCGGAAGCACCTGCTGGTGGAGGCGGGGACGGGGACGGGAAAGTCGCTGGCGTATCTGGTGCCGGCGATTCTTTCGGGCAAGCGGGTGGTGGTGTCGACGGGGACGAAGAATTTGCAGGAGCAGCTGTTCTTCAAAGACATTCCGTTTTTGCAGCAGCATTTCGCCAATCAGCTGCGGGTCTGCTACATGAAGGGGCGGGGCAACTATGCGTGCCGGCAGAAGATTTATGACGCCGAGCGGGAGCCGATTCTAGCGGGGCTGGAAGAGGTCGCGGACTTTCAGATTATTCGCGATTGGGAGAAGACGACGGAGACGGGGGACCGGGCGGAGATCAAGACGCTGCCGGAGAGTTCGACGGCGTGGGGGAAGGTGGACGCGCGGGGGGAGCTGTGCACGGGGCAGAAATGCGCGCAGTATGAGCGGTGCTTCATTACGGAGATGCAGCGGCGGGCGATGGCGAGCGACATCATCATCGTGAACCACCACCTGTTTTTCGCTGACCTGGCGGTGAAAGAGAACGATTTCGCGTCGATTATTCCGGAGTACGAAGCGGTGGTATTCGACGAGGCGCATGAACTGGAGGACGTGGCGGGGCAGTATTTCGGGTTGTCGGTGAGCAACTACATGATCGACGACCTGCGGAAGGACATTCAGGGGGTGGCGCGGCGGAAGAACCTGGGGACGGCGGAACTGGACCGGGTGCTGATCGGGCTGCAGGACGCGACGGAGCGGTTTTTCGCGTGTTTTCCGCCGCAGGAAGGGCGGACGGGTTTCGGGCGGCGGGCGGCGTTTGTGGAGCAGTTCCGGGAGGTTTACGAGGATTTGCTGTCGGCGCTGGAGATGACGGGCGTGCAGTTGCAGATGATCCGGGAGTCGATGGACGAGGTGGTGCCGCTGTTCGGGCGGGCGCGGACGATCCAGGAGAATCTGAAGCAGTATCTGGAGGGGGAGGCGGAGGAGTTCGTTTACTGGATTGAGCGGCGGGGGCGGGGGGTATTCCTGCAGGCGGTGCCGATCAACATTTCGAATCTGCTGGCGGAGAAGCTGTTCGACAAGGTGCCGACGACGGTGTTAACTTCGGCGACGCTTTCGGTGGGAGGCGGGTTCGAGTTTCTGGTGAAACGGCTGGGGATCCCGTACGCGCGGGAGTTGAATGTGGCGAGCCCGTTCGATTTCCAGGAGCAGGCGTTGCTGTACGTGCCGCAACATCTGCCCGATCCGCGGGACGGGGGGTTTACGAAGGCGGCGGCGGAGGAGATTATCCGGCTGCTGCAACTGAGCCGGGGGCGGGCGTTTGTGCTGTGCACGAGCTACCAATCGATGCGGAATCTGCACGATAAGGTGTCGTTTGAGATCGACTATCCGGTGCTGCTGCAGGGGACAGGGCCGCGGAACGCGTTGCTGGAGGAGTTCAAGCGGACGCCGAACGCGGTGCTGTTTGCGACGTCTTCGTTCTGGCAGGGCGTGGACGTGCAGGGAGACCAGTTGAGCTGCGTGATCATCGACAAGCTGCCATTTGCGGTGCCGAGCGACCCGGTGGTGGCGGCGCGGACGGAGGCGGTGCGGCGGCAGGGGGGCGAGCCGTTCCGGGAGTATCAGATTCCGCAGGCGGCGATTGCGCTGAAGCAGGGGTTCGGGCGGCTGATCCGGAGCCGGACGGACCGAGGTGTGCTGGCGCTGCTGGACAACCGGATCACCCGGCAGCGATACGGGCAGATTTTCTTTGACAGTCTGCCGGACTATGCATTTACCACGGAGATTGCGCGGGTGGAAGAGTTCTTCCACCGGCCTTAACAACTATGTTTGAAGTACACGTAACGGCGACATTTCCGGCGGCGCATGCGCTGCGGAACTATTACGGCAAGACGGAGCCAATCCACGGACACAACTGGCGGGCGAAGATTACGATCGCCGGGCCGCAGGTGGACTCGATGGGGATGCTGATCGACTTCGTGCCGCTGCAGAAGGAGATGGGGCGGATCATCGGGCGGCTGGATCACCAGTTTTTGAACGAGGTGACGCCGTTCGACGAGATCAACCCCTCGGCGGAGAACATCGCTTACTATTTATGGCAACAGTTCAGCGCATCCGTGCCTGCAATGCAGCCGGAGTTCGCAGTTATTGTCTCCCGGGTAGAGGTGTGGGAGACGGATAACTGCAGCGCGGTTTACTTGCCGTAATAGGCGGCGTTTTTGCCGGCGAAGTCGTTCCACTTCTCGGGGAGATCTTCGATGGCGAAGATAGCCGAGACGGGGCAGACCGGGACGCAGGCGCCACAGTCGATGCATTCCACGGGATCAATGTTCAGGATTTCGACGTCGGCGAAGCCCGCTTCGTCCTTCTTGGGGTGGATGCAGTCAACCGGGCACGCGTCAACACAAGCGGTATCCTTCGTCCCAATGCAGGGTTCAGCAATTACGTAAGCCATTGGACCCTTTTTACCACAGCATTCCCGCTTCCCACAATCGACATCATGGATATACTCATGGGGATGCGAATTGTCGTGCTGGATGGATACTGTCTAAATCCCGGGGACTTGAGCTGGGATGCGCTACGCGCGATGGGAGATGTGGAGGTATTTGACCGCACCGCGGAGGCGCAAGTGGTGGAGCGGGCGGCGGGGGCAACGGTGGCGTTGACCAACAAAAGCCCCTTTTCCGCGGCGACGCTGGCGGCGTTGCCGGAGTTGAAATATATCGGGGTGCTGGCGACGGGCTACAACATTGTGGACGTGGCGGCGGCGCGGGAGCGGGGCGTGGTGGTGGCGAACGTGCCGACGTACGGAACGCACTCGGTGGGGCAGATGACGATGGCGCTGCTACTGGAGTTGTGCCATCAGGTGGGGCGGCACAGTGAACTGGTACGGGCGGGCGAGTGGAGCCGGAATCCGGACTGGAGCTTTTGGCGGAGTCCGCAAGTGGAGTTGGCGGGGAAGCAGTTTGGGGTGATCGGGTTCGGGCGGATTGGACGGCAGGCGGCGGTAGCGGCGGCGGGATTGGGGATGAAGATTGCGGCGTACGATGCCAAACCGGGCGAGGCGATGGCGGGGGTGGATTTCCAGTGGATGGGGCTGGAGGAGTTGATTGCGACGTCGGACGTGGTGAGTCTGCACTGCCCGCTGTTCCCGGACACGAAAGACCTGATGAACCGGGAACGGATCGGGAAGATGAAGAAGTCGGCGTTCCTGCTGAACACGTCGCGGGGGCCGCTGATTGTGGAGCAGGACCTGGCGGACGCGTTGAACGAGGGTGTGATCGCGGGGGCGGGGATCGACGTGGTGCCACAGGAGCCGCCGGTGAACGGGTCACCGCTGTTCAGCGCGAAAAACTGCGTGGTGACGCCGCACATGGCGTGGGCGACGCTGGAGGCACGCGGACGGCTGATGGACATTGCGGTGAACAACGTCCGGGCGTTTCTGGCCGGGGCTCCTGTGAACCAGGTGGGTTAGTTTTCCTTGTAGTTGAGCAGGAAGGCGCGGCGTTCTTCGACGAAGCGCTTCATGCTCATGTGGGGGCTGGAGCCGAAGGGGCCCATCTTGGGGTAGGTGGTCTCTTCGGTTAAGCCCTTTTCAAACGCTTCGGTGGAGTAGAGCTTGCGGGTGTCGCGTTTGACATCGGCGGCGATGAGTTTCTGGTATTCGGCGGCGATGGGGCCGAGTTTGTTCCAGTCGAGCCACTTGGTGGCGATGTCGCGGATATAGCCCAGGTATTTGGCGCGGAGGGCGGGGACGGCGAGGAGTTTATTGAGCAGGGCTTTGTTGGTGTCGTCGGCGCCGGCGAAGGGATCGAGCTTGGCGTTTTCGGGTTCGGCCGGAGGGCGGGGGCCTCCGGGGCCGAAGCCGCCCGGACCGAAGCCGCCAGGACCAGCGGGAGGGGGGCCGCCGGGGCCGAAGGCTCCGGGAGGAGGACCGCCGGGGCCGCGGGGACCACGGCCCATGCCCATGCGCTCGGCGGGCTCAATGGTTTCGTTGGCATCGTGAGGGAAGATATGGAACTTACCCTTTTCGTCGAGGTAGATGGAATAGTCGCTGGCGCGGGCCCAATAGCCGTCGTTGTTGATGAGGGCTTTGTCGAGGGCGAGGAATTTGAGGGTTTCGTCGATGTCGAGGATGGGGGCGAGGGCGGCCTCGAGTTTGTCGGGGGGCGTCTGGTTGAGGACCTTGCAGAGATTGATGAGGGCGGCCCAGGATTTGGGGTTGTCCTTGGTTTTGATCTCGTAGGCGCGTTTGTAGGCGGCGGGGTCATCACCGATGTAGGCGAGGCCGGCGCGGCCCATGGGGCTGCCGGGGGTCTTCCAGCGGGCGCCTTTGGTGGAATTCCACCATTCCTTGACGAAGTCGGAGTTGTACTGCTGGACGGAGGGATAGATGCCCCAGAACTCGCCGTTGATGACGACGCGGACGAAGTTGGCTTTGGGGGCGGGGATGTAGTCGCGGGCGATCTGGAGGTAGAGTACGGAGCGGAGGAGGGTGGGATCGCCGTTGGCGTTGAGGAGGTTGAGGGTGCGATAGCCGCCGAGGCGGGCCTCTTCGTCGGTGAAATCGATGGAGAGGTTGAGGGAGCGTTTGCGACCCTCGGGGGTCATCATGAACGAGGAGGCGCCGCGGAAATGGACGCCGACGGCTGGGTAGACTTTGCCGTCGACGGTGAGTTTCGCGGGGACTTCGACGTCGGTGTGATAGAAGGCGGCGAGTTCCTTCTCCCAGTCGGAATTTTCAAATTCGAGGAAGAGGGTGCGGAGGACTTTGGGGTCGTAGAGGGGTTCTTTGCCGTAGATTTTGACGTCGGCCTGGGTCATTTTGGGGCCGGGTACGGGCGGGGTGGCATCGCCTCCGCCACGGGGACCGCGCATGCCGCGGGCGGGAAGGGTGGCGAGGTGTTCACGGGCGGCGGCGCGTTCGGCCTTGTTGAGGCGTTTGTCGCCGTCCTTATCGAAGTCCTTGAGGATTTCGCGGCGCTGGCCCATGGGGCCGCCCGGGCCGCCGAAGCCGCCAAAGCCGCCGGGTCCGAAAGGGGGCGGGCCGGGGGGTTGGGAGAGAGCGATGGCCGCGGTAGCGGCGAGGAGGAGAGTGGCGCGTACGTACATGGGGAGCCTCTTATTCGTTGTCGACGCCGCGGACGGTAAGCCGGACGTCGTGGATGCCATCCATCCGGTGCAACTGTTTGACCAGTTCCTCCGGGCTGAGTTTCTTGTCGAGCGTAATTTCGTAGGCGGCTTCAAAGGAAGTGCCTTGTTTGGCGGTAGCCAGGGAGAGAAGGCGGCGGGGGGCCGAGCCGATGGCCTGGTCGAGAAGGGGGTCGAGTTCGGAGCCGGCGCTGACGCGGAGGCGGAGGATCATCACCGTGGCAGCGGGGCCGGACGGGGAGCCTTCGCGCCAGGCAAGGAGGAAAGACGCGCCACCGGCGACGACGATGCCGAGGACGGCGACCCAGGGATGCTGGGAGCCGGTAGCCATGCCGACGACGACGGCGAAGATGACAAAGGCGGTGTCGCGGGTATCGCGGACGACGGTGCGGAAGCGGACAATGGAGAGGGCGCCGACGAGGGAGAAGGCGCGGGCAACCGAATCGCCGATGACCTGGGTGACCATGGCGATGAGGACGGCGAGGAGGATGAGGGTGGTGGGAAGAGAGGCCGCCGATTCGTCGCCGCGGGTGGTACGGGAGTAGATCCAGGCGACGACAGCGCCAAGGACAAGGGCGGCGAGGAGGCGGACGAGGACTTCCCAGGGATCAACGGCCTGGCCTTCGGCGAGGGCTTTGGTCAGGAAGTCAGGCATAGCGCCTCTTTCCTGAGGCCAAGGGCTTCGATGGCCATGCGGTACTTGGATGAGGCTTGGGGGCGGAGATCAAACTTCTGCATAAGCTCCTTGAACAGTCCGGGGACTTCGAGCTTGTATTTCAGTTCGAGGATACGCTGTTCGGGGAGCAGGACGGTGCCGGAGGCGGGGTTGGCGAAGGCGTATTGCTGGACGGGGAGAGAGGAGAGGTCCCGGTCGAGGGTGAGGCGGATGGGGCCGGATGGGGTGAGACCGAGGCGGGCGGTGCGGAGATAGGAGATCTGGCAGACGGGTTGGAGATGGCGGAGTTGGACGCGTTCGTGGAACCAGTGGCCTGCCCAGCGTTTGGGAGAGTCGTGGCGAGAGAGGAGTTCGACTTCGGGGAGGGGGACGATGGAGCGGAGTTTGCCGACGCGGTTACGGGTTTTGAGTTTGCGTTCGAGGAAGATGCGGTCGCTGTCGCCGTAGCGGCGGACGCGGAATTTGGAACGGGCGTAGGAACCGCGGCGTTCGTAGACGGCGAAGTCTTCGGTATCCAGGTAGAGACTGGTGACGCGGTATTCGTCACCGGCGTCGCCGCCGGCGTGGGGATCCGGGGCCATGTTGCGGCGGGCCCAGTCGCGGATGGCATCGGCGCACCCGGGGGCGATGAGAAATTTCATCTCCTGAACAAAGGCCCGGCTCTCTCGCATTTCGGTCAATGGCATGGTTGATTCGCTCAAGAGAGTTTACGGCGATTGTAACGGGAATGTTACCCGCTTTACATTTCTTTACCGCTTTGGTCTTTACCGCGCCGGGGGTTTAAGCGCCGAAGAGACGGGCGCCGGTTTCCCAGAGGATGGCGCGGCGATCGGCATCGTTCATTTCCAGCGTGAAGATCTTGCCGATTTCGGTTTGGATGCTTTCGGGGAGGTCCGAGCCGGCCATGAGGCGGGAGGAGGGGATGTGGTGCATGAGGTCCGCGAGGTGGTGCGGCATGAGGGAACTGACTTCGACGTAGATATTGGGACAGACCTGCGCGGCGACGGCGCACTCCAGCATGAAGAGGGGGCTGCCGGCGTGGCCGAGGATTATGTTGAGATCGGGGAAGCGGCGGGCCGGGGCAATGTAGAGGGAGGGGAGGGAGAAAGGGACGCCGGTGCCGGTGTGAACGACAACGGCCATGTTGTTGCGGAGAGCGGATTCGAAGAAGAAGTCGCTGCGGGCAGAGAGGGGGTTGAGGGCCTGGTACATGGGCTGCAGCTTGAGAGCGCGGAAGCCGTAGGTTTGGGCGCAGCGGTCGACTTCGGAGCGGAAAAGGGCTTCGTCGATAAAGGGGTGGAGGCAGGCAGCGCCGGCGAAGCGATCGGGCCATTGGCGGACGGCGGCGCCGATGAGATCGTGCTGGGCGCGGTAGTCATCGACGACGGGGAACGGGATGACGAGGGAGCGGTCGATGCCGTGGGCGTCCATGGCGCGGAGGAGTTCCTCCGCGGTGCAGGTGCGGCCGGAGTGGCGGGCGGAGCCTATGTGGGTATGGGTATCGAAGACGCGGAGGCCGTTGATCACGCGAGGACCGCCGCGGCGATACGATCCCCCATTTCGTGGGTCTTCATGGTGCCGCCGACGTCGGGGGTACGGAGGGAGGGATCGGCAAGGACGGATTCGACGGCGCGGTGGAGGAGGCGGCCGCCTTCCTTGGCGGCGTCGCCGGGGAGCCAATCGAGCATCATGGCGGTGGAAAGGATCATGGCGACGGGGTTGGCGATGCCTTTGCCGGCGATGTCCGGGGCGGTGCCATGGGAGGGCTGGAAGACGGCGTATTTGTCGCCGATGTCACCGGAGGGAGCCATGCCCATGCCGCCGACAAGGCCGGCGGCGAGGTCCGAGATGATGTCACCGAACATGTTTTCGGTAACCATGACATCGAAATCCTGGGGGCGGCGGACGAGGAAGAGGGAGGCGGCGTCGACGTAGGCGGCTTCCGTTTCGACGTCGGGGTATTCAGCGGCCACCTGCTGGAAGATGTGGCGGAAGTAGGCCATGGTGGGGAGGACGTTGGCCTTATCGACGAGGGTGACTTTGCGGCGGCGCTGGCGGGCGAGCTTGAAGGCGGAATGGAAGAGGCGGACCGAGGCATGGCGGGTGATGCGCATGGTGTCGGTGGCGGCGTCGCCGTTGAGGTCGGCGGAGCCGTGGCGGCCGAAGAAGAGGCCCTCGGTGTTCTCGCGGATGATGACGAAATCGATGTTGGCACCTTTTTTGAGAGGCGAATCATCGGGGTGGTAGATCTTGATGGGGCGGAGGCCGCAGTAGAGGTCGAGGATCTCGCGGATATCGATCTGCGGGGTCATCTCCTTGCCATCGGGCCAGCGGACGCCGGGGAGTCCCATGGCGCCGAGGAGGATGGCGTCGTAGTCCTTCATGCGCTCCATGGTTTCCGGGGGGAGGGGGTTGCCGGAGCGGAGGAACTCGCCGGCGCCGACGGAGAGTTCGTCGCAGTGGAAGCGAAGTTCAGGGAGGGCAGTTTCGACGGCGCGGAGGGTTTTCAGGCCCTCGGCGGTGACGTCAGGGCCGATGCCGTCTCCGGGGAGGACGGCGATACGAAAGTCAGGCATAGATGTGATTAGCGCAGGAGTTTGCGCGTTTCCTCCGAGTCGGGCAGGACGCAACGGAAGCCGACGATGTTGCCGCCGTTGCCTTTGTTGCGGAACGAGATGCGCAGGTGCTGGGTGGGGTCAGAGAACCAGGAACCGCCGCGGACGACGCGTTCCTTGCCGGAGGCGGGGCCCTTGGGGTCCTCTTTGGGGGACTCGGCGAAGTAGGTTTTGCTGTAGAAGTCCGAGGTGAACTCCCAGAGGTTGCCGGACATATCGAAGAGGCCAAAACCGTTGGGGTCGAATTGGCGGACGGGGGCGACCTCTTCAAAGCGATCGTTGCCCTGTTTGCCGGAGAAGTTGGCTTTATCGCGGGCGGTGGCAGCGTCGAGGGGGACGATTTCGTTTTCTTTGCCGCCGCGGGCGGCGTATTCCCACTCGGCTTCGGTGGGGAGGCGGCCGCCGACCCATTTGCAGAAGGCGTCGGCGTCTTCCGGAGAGAGGCCGGCCATGGGGAGATTGGTCTGGCTCCAGCCTTTGTGTTCGACGGGGGCGCGGGGCATTTTGCGTTTGGGGGTGGAGACGTCGACAAACTTCTTGTAGGCCTCCACCTGGACTTCCGTTTCACCCATCCAAAACCCTTTGGTAATGGTGACCTCGTGCTGCGGTTTTTCGTGGTCTTCGCACTTGGCATCGCCTTTGGCGCAGCCCATGAGGAACTTGCCGGGGCGGATATAGAGATAGGCCTGGCGGTCGTTCTTGTTGACGCGATCCTTGGAGATGAATTCGTCGACGGGTTTGGAGGGTTCGACCTTGGGGGCGGGCGGGGGCTCGGTAAAGCGGAAGGGTTTGGTGGTCTGGGTGGTGAAGTAGGGATTGAGGTTGGAGGACTCGGCGGCGACGGCGGCGGGGACCCCGGCGAGGAGTTCAATGAGGGTGGTACCGGGTTTACGGATGAGGGAAGTAATGTGTTTGGCGAAGAGGCCGCGTTCGGCATCCGAGAGGGAAACGGGGACGGCGTTCTTAGCGGTACTGGATAGGTAGGCTACCTCTTTGATGTCGCTGAAATCGGGTTCACCGAGACCGGGGACCTTGGCGATGCCGCGGGAGATGAACTCATTGGACTGGGTAGCGGCGTCGATGAGGATGAGTTTGAGGCCGAGTTGTTTGCGGTCGAGGAGTTGGACGAAACCGGCGAGGGACTGGGCGCGGAAGGAGACGGCTTCGGTTTTGGTCAGATCGAAATCGGTAGGGACGAGGTAGTTGTCGCCGTCGGACTGGATGGCGTAGCCGAAGTAGAAAAAGACGAGGGTATCGCCGGGGTTGAGCCGGGCCATGATCTTGGGGGCGACGTCGGTGACGAGTTTGCCCTGAGGCAGGTCGCGCTCTTCGCTGACTGCGAACTTCGCGGCGGTGAGGGCAGCCTTGAGTTCGGAGAGTGCAGCGGCATTGACGTTCAGGGGAGGAAGGCCGCTGTACTTCGAATTGACGAGAAAGAGGGCGTGCCTGGCCGGGGACTGGGCATAGATCGCCGTCAGCGGCAACAATAATAGGGCGGCAAGAGACGAAAGCAGGAATCGCATTCCGGTTGACCCGATTTTACAACGCTTTGGACCTACTGCTGGACGGACCAATGGATTTGGACGAAGGAGATGGCCGAAGTGCTCTGGTTCTCAATGATGAGGCGATTGAAGTGATCGGCGAGGGACGGGGCGGAGACGAGGCGAATGCCCTGGGTGCGGACCTCGATATTGACGGCGATGGCACCGGGGACGTGGCGGCCATTGGTATTGCCGCCGCCGGCGGCGACGCGGCCATCCCCACCGCAAATCGTAACTTTCTGGCCGGGGGCGAGGGAACCCGACCAGGTGAAATCGCCGGAGAGGCGACCGCCGTAGGGTCCGGTGGGAAGGGGCGGCATGGGGCACTCGGCGACGGTCTTGGGCGGATCGGGTTTGGGCGGATCCTGCTTGGGGGGATCGATTTTGGGCGGATCGACCTTAGGAGGATCGGGGTTGGGCCGGGTGATGACGGTGGTTTTCTCCGGTTCGCGGACGCGGAGGGAGACGGGGATGCGGTGAACGACATCGGAAGCGCCTTCGGCGGTGACGATGACTTCGCCCTGGTAGGGGCCGGGGGCGAGGCCTTCGGCGGAGACGGAAACGCTGATGGAGGAGGGGACAGCGCCGGCGGCAGGGGAGACGCGGAGCCAACTGCCGCGGCCGCGGGTGGCGGTGGCGACGGTGAAGCGGGAGACGCCGGTGCCGCGGATGCGGAGGGGCTTGGAGTCGGAAAGGCTGGCGCCCTGGCGGACCTCGAAGGTGAGCAGATCGATATCGGCGTCGAGACTGTTACCGGTGGTAGTGGTGGTCTGGGCGGCGCGGGGGTTGATTTTGAACGTGACGTCGACGGTGCGGGATTTGGGTTCGGCACCGGTCGCCTCAATGGTGACTTTGCCTTTGTACTCGCCGGGGGACATGGAGGTGGGGGAGATGGCGACGGCGAACTGGCCCGGGGTGGCGGTCTGGCCGGGGTCGACGGTGAGCCAAGGGGCGCTGCTGGTGGCTTTGAGGGGGACGTTGCCGCCGGTGGAGGAGAGGGCGATCTGCTTGGGTTCGGGGAGGGACTCGCCCATTTTCCACTGGAAGCTCATTTTGTCCGTGGAAGCGGTCCAGGCAGCGGCGCCGTCGCCACGGTTTTTGAGGAAGAGCATGGACCCGCCGCCGATGGCGATGAGGAGTCCGAGGGCAAGGCCGGCCTTGATGCCGGTGGAGAGGCCCTGGGGTTGGGCGACGGGCTGAATGGAGGTAGCGCCGATGGCGTGCAGGCGCTGATCGGCCCACTCCATGAGGCTGCGGGCGTGGGGATCGCCGGGAAACTCGGCGAGGAGGACGGCGGCGCCCTGTTTGACGAGTTGGGGGTTATCGGCTTTGCGTTTGGCTTCGAGGTCGTTGATGCGGGCGGTATAGGTCTGCTGTTTGATGTGAGCGCCACGGGCGGCGTTCAATTCATCGAGAGCGTGGACGGCTTCTGAATCGCCGGGGTTGACCTCGAGGAGGCCACGGAGGAGGGCGGCAGCGTCGTCAAATGCAGATTTTGCGACCAAATCAGCGGCTTTTTTGAGGGTTTTGCCGCGTTCCACAGCGAGTTTTTCGCGTTCTTTGGCGATGCGCTGGGTGAGTTTGGCGATGCGATTATCGCTGGGTTTCAAACCGGCGGCGGAGCGAAGGGCGGTGTCGGCCAAGTCGAGGCGGCGCATGGCGAGGTGCTGCTCGACGCTATCGAGGGCTTCGACGAAGGCGGATTCAGATTCGATGGATTGCTGGAGGCGGAGGAGGCGGGCATCGCGAGGGTAGGCGACGAGGGCCTGCTGGAGGCGGAGTTTGGCGTCGGCGACGGCACCTTTTTCGACGAGTTGCTCGATGGAGCGGGCGGTGTTGTCGAGTTCGGCGAGGCGGCGTTTGACCTCGAGTTCATCGGCGAGGCGGCGGAGGTGGGACTGGTCGCCGAACTGGCGGGCGGCGTCCTCGATATCGCGTTTGGCAACGTCGAACTGGCCGGTGTCGATCGCCTGGGAGATGCGCTCCATGCGGGCGGAGATATCGCCGGCGCGTTGTTTTTCGGCGGAACGTTTGGCGAGTGCGGCGCGGGCGGCAAGGAGTTCGGGGTCGCCGGGGAAGGCGCGGAGGCCGTCGTCGAGGGTGGCGAGGGCCTCGGCATCCCTATTCTGGGATTCCAGAGACCGGGCGGAGGCGAGGAGTTCCTCGCGTTTTTTGCGGGACTGCTGTTCGGCGAGGCCGCGTTCGACGCTATCGAGAAGGGCGGTAAGTTCGGGTTCGCCGGGGTACTGAGCGAGAGCGGCCTGGAGGAGGGCGCGAGCGGCGTCGGACTGGCCGGCGGCGATACGCTGGCGGGCGTCGGCGGCGGCTTTGTTGACGGCATCCCGTTTTTCGCGGAGGCGGCGTTCGCTATCGATTTCATTGGCGAGATCGGTGAGGGCGGGCCAATCGCCGTACTTGGCGCGGAGAGCGGCCACTTCCTTGGCGGCACCGGCGAGATCGCCTTTCTGGCGGGTGCGGGCGGCGGCGGCGATGGCGGCATCGCGTTCCTTGCGGGTGGCATCCTCTTTGAGGCCGCGTTCGACACTTTCGGAGAGAGCGGTGAGTTCGGGTTCGGCAGGGAACTTCTTTAGAGCCTCGCGCAGTTTGGCGCTGGCAGCGGACCATTCGCCGCGGGCAGTGAGGGAGCGGACGTCGTTGGCGATGGTGTGAGCGGCTTCGCGATCTTCCTTGGCGCGGAGGTCGCTATCGATCTCCTTGGCGAGGGCGACGAGGGCGGGGACATCGCCGAACTTGGAGCGGGCGGCGGCGAGGGCACGGGAGGCGGAGGCCATATCGCCGGCGGAGCGGAGATCGCGAGCCTGGCGGAGGGTTTCTTCGACGGCGCGGCGTTCGTCGCGCTGGCGGATGAGTTGGCGGCTTTCGGCGAGGAGGGAGGTGAGGTTGGCGTCGCCTTTGAACTCCTGGAGGGCGCGTTCGACGAGGGCGACGGCGCGTTCGAGTTCGCCGTCCTGCTGGAGGACGCGGGTACGATCGGTGACGCGGCGGACGGCTTCGCGGCGTTCGAGATCACGGCGAATCTGGGCGCAGCGTTCAAGGGCCTGGGAGACGAGGGGGTCAACCGGGGACTCGTCGCGGAAGGGTTTTAGAACGGCTTCGGCCTGTTCGACGCGTTCCTGGCGAAGGAAATCGGCTGCTTCCTGAACGGCGCGTTCGCGGCGCTGGCGAGCGGCGAGGGCTTTCTGGGCGGCTTCGGCGTGTTCGATGGCCTCGATGATTTCGGGCGGATCGTGGAGGCGGGCGCGGGCTTCCTGGAGGAGAGCGAGGGCGGGCTCAAAGGAAGCCTGGCTGACGAGCTCGCGGGACTTGGCGACGATTTCCTGGACTTCGCGGCGGCGCTCATGGCTGTCGAAGGCATGTTGAATGCGAACCATGACTTCGCGGGCGCGCTGGTTGGTGGGGTCGACCTGGAAGGCCTGTTTGACGAGTTCGTGGGCCTCCTCGTACTTCTGCTGGTTAACGAGGGCGGAGGCGGCTTCGGCGAGTTCCTGGGCCTTCTTGTACTGGCCGACCGAGCCGCGGGCCGTTTCGAGGAGGGTGCGTATTTCGGTATTGGCAGAATCGAGGCGGAGGGCGTTTTCAAACGACTGGATGGCCTCGGCGTACCGCTTCTGGGAGAGTTGTTCTTCGCCGGACTTCTTGAAGGCGTCGACTTTCGGAACGATGGCCTGGCGCTGGGCGAGGCGCTGGATGCGTTCGCGGAGCTGGCGGGCCTCGACGTGCATGGGGTCGAGGTCGAGGATGCGGCGGACGACTCGCTGGGCATCGTCCCCGCGCTCCTGTTCGAAGAAGGCGCGGGCTTCGGGAATGAGCTGATTGGCGCGCTGGCGGCGCATGTCGAGCAGGATGGGCCCGACGTCGAGCTGGAATTCCTGGAGGCTCTGGTAGCGAAGGTCGCGGTCCTTGGCCAGGGTCTTCATGATCATCTGGCTGAGTGCTTCGGGGCAATCGGGGACGAGCGAAGACGGGGGCGGCGGTTCGACGGTGGTAATGCTATAGAGGATGGCCGGGGTGGAGGAGCCATCGAAGGGGAAGCGGCCGGTGAGGAACTCGTAGTAGATAACGCCGAAGGCCCAGATGTCGCAGAGGGCATCGACTTCGACGTCCCGGAACTGTTCGGGGCTCATGTAGTTGAGCGTGCCGACGAGGAAACCGGCTTTGGTGAAGCGGGTGGTGTCGCTGCGGGTGAGGCGAGCGATACCGAAGTCCATGAGCTTAACGAGGTTGTCCCGCATGACCATGACGTTGGAGGGTTTCACGTCGCGGTGGATGACATTGTTCTCGTGGGCGCAGTGGAGTCCGGCGGCGACCTGCTGCATGATCTCCACCTTGTCGAGGATGGGGAGCGGCTTGCGGTCGCGGATGATTTTCTGGAGATCCTCGCCTTCGAGGTACTCCATGACGAGGAACTGAGAGCCGTTGTCCTCGCCGAATTCGTGGATGGTGACGAGGTTGGGGTGGTGGAGGTTGCCGGCGGTGGTGGCCTCCATTTTGAAGCGGGTGAGGAATTCGGGGTCGCTGGTATCGGGGAGAAGGACTTTGATGGCGACGACGCGGCCGACGGTCGGGTCGTAGCCACGGTAGACGCGGCCGAAGCCGCCGCGGCCGATTTCGGCCTGGATTTCGTACTTGCCGATGCGCTCGGTCACGGGCGGCCCCCGGGGAGGCGCAGGTCCGGGGAGGACCAGGAGGGGGTCAAGAAAGCGACCCCTCCGCGAGGAGACGAAGCTGCGCGGGGGAAAAACACTATGAAACAGTATGATACCGCTACCGAAGAGCGCGTAAATTCGAGTTCAAAAATGTCAGGGCAATCGGCACCGATTCCGCTTTACTATGAAGAGGACGGCGCTGAAGCGTAAGGGCCGCTGCTTTCCAAACAACAGATTTGAAGGACTAAACCTATGAAACAGATTGTGCGGGCGTTGTGTCTGGCCGCCGTGGGAGCGTTGGGGGTATCGGCGCAAACGGCGTCGGTGGTGCGATCGGGCAGCTACGAAGTGGGTGGATTTGTTGGCGCCAGCTACGGGATTGACGATTTCCGGTGGATGGGCGGGGCGAACGTCACCTACGCAGCCAACAAGTACATTCTGCCGTACGCCGAATTCAGCTATTTCCCGGGGATCGGGCGTAAGCAGAGCCGGACCATTCCCGGTTTGTCGCAGCCGATCAATATCAGCTACAACATTCCGCTGACCGATTTCCATGGCGGCGTGCACATCCGCATTCCGATCCGTGAGTTTCCGATTGTGCCGTACGGGGTGTTTGGTGTGGGTATGATCCATGCGCCGGAGCGGCAGTTCAATGTGAATGTGGAAGGGATTCAAGTGCCCTTTACGTCGACGGCATCGACGGACGCGGCGGTGAATTTCGGCGGCGGGTTGCGGTACTACATCAACCAACGATTCGGCATCCGCGGCGAAGCAAAGGTGTATAAGCCGACGGGTCAATTCAAAGACACGTTCGGGAAAGTGGAGTTCGGGTTCTTTATTCAATTGCGATAGCAGGTCGCGGGTTTGCGATAGCAGGTCGCGGGGCGGCGGTGAGTTCGACGAAGGCATCGTAGAATCCGCTGCCGCCCGCCCAACTGGCCGGTTCCTCCGGTGTGAGTGCGTTGACGGTAAGGGGAAGGCCGGCGGCATCGGTACTGGCGCCGAAGGGGATGGAGACCACGCCGGGGCGGACAGCGGTGGTAACGCGGCAGAGGGCGGTGAGGGAACCGGCGTGATTGGCGACACGGACCGCAGCGCCGGTGAAGAGTTGGCGTGCGGCCGCATCGTCCGGGTGGACATCGATTGTCAGCGGCCCCTGGCGGCGGGAGTGGGGAAGGGCGTCGTTGTAACCGGCATTGAGGAAGTGCAGGGATTTGCCGGTGATGAGTTGGAGGGTACCGGGCGGGCCCTGGCGGATGTCGCCGGGTTGGGGGAGACCGCCAAGGCCCTGGGCGTGGAGGGACTCCGAGAATAGTTCGGCTTTGCCCGAGGGGGTGGGAAAACCGCCGTTAGCGAAGGGGCGCCAATCGGCGGGGAACTGGAGGCGGGCGTAGCCGTTGGCGCGAAGGGACTCGAAGGTAATGCCGGCGAGGGCGGGATGGGAGGAGGCCAGGGCGTCGCGAAGGAGTTGTTCATCGGAGTGGAACAGCCAGGGTTCGGTGCGGCCGAGGGCGCGAGCGAGGCGGCGGAAGAGTTCGGTATTGGAAACGGCCTGGCCGAGGGGAGCAATGGCAGGGGAGTTAAAGGAAAGATAGTGGTGGCCCCAGGCGGGGACGATGTCGAGGTGTTCCAACTGGCTGGTGGCGGGGAGAACGTAGTCGGCGTAGCGGGCGGTTTCGGTGAGGAAGAGTTCGTGGACAACGGTGAAGAGATCGGGGCGGAGGAGGCCCTGGCGAATGCGGTTCTGGTTGGGAGTAGTGAGGGCGGGGTTGGCGTTATAGACGATGAGGGAGCGGATGGGCGGGGAAAGGGTGGAGGAGCAAAGATCGTTGCCGAGGTCGCACATATTGAGGGAGCGGACGCCGGGGCGGTGGTGTTGGGGGAGGAAGAGATTTTCGAGGTTGAGCAGCGAAAACTGGAGAGCGCCACTGGAGCGAAAGAGGCCGCCACCGCGGTGACGCCATGCGCCGGAGAGGACGGGCAGGCAGGCGATGGCTCGATAGAGCATGGGGCCGTTGTGGTGATGCTCCAGGCCGATGAGCGGGCGAATGAGAGAGGGCGAAGCGGTAGCGTACTGGCGGGCGAAGGATTCGATATCGGCCTCCGGCAGGCCGGTGATGGGGGCGACGCGGACGGGGGAGAAGTCGCGGACGTGGAGTGCGAGGGCTTCGTAGCCGGTGGCGTGGGCATTGACGTAATCGAGATCGACGAGGCCGTCGCGGACCATGACATGGATGACGGCGAGGGCGAATGCGGCATCGGAGGCGGGCTTGATGGGGAGGTGCCAATCGGCAGCGGCGGCGGTGCGAGTGCGGATGGGATCGATGACGACGATCTTGGCACCGCGACGTTGGGCTTCCAGAATAATGGGCCAAAGGTGGAGGTTAGTGACGATGGTGTTGGTGCCCCAGAGGACGATGAAGCGGCTGTGGACGATGTCCTCCGGGTCGATGCCGTTGCCGGTGCCTTGCGTGGCGGTGATCCCCGCGGTGGCGACGGTGCCGCAGATGTCGCGCTGGAGGCGGGTGCAGCCCATGGAGCCGAAGAGGCGCTGGTCGAGGGAGGCGCACTGGATGAGGCCCTGGTTGCCGGCGAGACTATAGGGGAGGATGGCTTCGGCGCCGGATTCGGCGGTGATGGCGTGCCAGCGGGCGGCGATATCGGCGAGGGCTTCGTCCCAGGAGACGGGGATGAACTGGCCGCTTCCTTTGGCGCCGGTGCGTTTGAGGGGATGGAGGATGCGATCGGGGCGGTAGACGCGATCGATGTAGTGATTCACCTTGGCGCAGAGGGTGCCGCGGGTGAAGGGGTGGTGGGGATCGCCGTAGAGTTTTTGGGCACGGCCGCCGGCGACTTCGACGAGCCAGGAGCAGGTGTCCGGGCAATCGTGGCCGCAGGCGCCGCGGACGATCTGGAGGGGGTTCATGGGCGGGGTCCTTGGGCGTGGATTTGGCGGAGGACGGCGGCGGCGGCACGGGCGGCGGCGGGTCCGGTGGGCGGGAGGAAGAGTTCGGGCTCGATGAGTTCGAGTTCCATGAGGACGGGGCCGGCGGCGGTGTGGACGATGTCGATGCGGGCGAAGGCGGGCGGGACGGGAGAGAGGGCGAGGACGCGGCGGGCGAAGGTGAGGACGGCGGCGGTCGGGCGGGCAGGGGCGGCGGAGCCGCCGTACTCCATCTGAACGCGGAAGTCACCGGAAGCGGGGAGTTTGCGGACGGCGTGGCTGAAGGTACCGGCGAAGAAAATGAGCGACCATTCGCCGGCGGTTTGGATTTCCGGGACGAAACGCTGGACGAGCGCAGGGCCGCGGGCGAGGCCGCGATAGCGAACGCGGGTGCGGTGGGCGCTGGCGGAGACGAACGGCTTGACGACGGCGGCGGACCAGCCGTGGAGGCGGCGGTAGGCGGCGATATCGAGGGATTCCCCGGGTTCGAGCCAGACGGTATCCGGGATGGCGATGCCGGCGCGGGCGAGGGCGGCGAGATAGCGTTTGTCGAAGTTCCAGCGGATAAGGGCGGGGGCGTTGATTACGGGAATGCGCTCGGCTTCCAGGGAAGCGATCCAATCGAGAAAGGCCTTGGGGCGGAGGTGGTAATCCCAGCAGGAGCGGATGATGACGGCGTCGAAGGCCTTCCAGTTTTCGGTTTTGCTGGACCAGACGGCGTGGGAGGCGCGGTGGCCGGCGGCGATCAGTTCGCGACGGAGGAGGCGATCGCCCGGGGGGATGGGGATGCCGTTGCGGCCGTTGGCGTAGCTGGCGAGGGCGATGCGGACGTTTGGGCGGGCGGGCAAGACATGAACTCCTGTGGAGCCACGATAGCGTGGAATGAGGGGATGGGGAAAGAGCCACCGGGAATGCGGGCGGGGGTACCAGTTGCGGAGGTCAGGCGGATGGGGTGTGGCGGAAGGGGCGGGCGGCCAGAACGGCGAGGGCGGCCACGGCGGGAAAGGAGAGCGGGTGGAGGTAGCGGAGGCAGGCGGGGGTGAACAGGGCGGTGGCGGAGAGGAGCATGGTGCTCCAGATGGCCAGCCAGAGGAGCGTCCGGCGGGCGTGAGCCGGGCCCGCCCAGACGGCGGCAAAACCGAGGAGGGGTGCCAGGAAGGCGAGCCAGGCCCAGGGCGCGCCGTACTGATGATAGACACGGCTCGGGGTGAGCGCGAAAGCGGTGTCAGGGGTGGGAGCGGGAAAGTGCTCGCCGACGAAGCGCCACTCGATGGCGGAGAGTTGGACCTTGGGGTTGTATCCGTCCTCCAGACTGACCGATTCCTGATAGACGGGCCCGAGCAGGGTGGCGAACCAGCCCAGATTGCGGACGCCGAGGGCGAGAAAACCAAGCGGATCGCGGCGGATGGCGTGGAGAGCGAGGAGGCGGGATTCGCGTTCGGCGGTGATGGGGTCTGGAATTGCCCGGCGCAGGCGGGCGACCAGTCCGTTTTCACTCCACAGGTGGATGTTGCGGCCTTCCGGGGAGTCGTCGGCGAGCGGGTGGCCGTCGCGGGACTGATCGCGGACGATGGCGGCGGCCGAGGGGGAGGCTGCGTCGTCCGGATGGAGGAGAGCGGCGACGTTGCCGGCGAGGAAGAATCCGGAGCGGTAGTGATAGGCCGGTTCCCGCCGGAAGACAGCGCCGGTGAACGCGCGGTAGGCGAACTGGCCGAGACTGGTGGCGCCGAGGCTGAGCAGCAGTGCCCAGGCCAGGGGCCGCCAACCCCGTGCGCGGCGGTGCGCCACCAGCGGCAGGAGGGCGGCGGCAGCCCAAACGAGGGGGATGTAAACAACACGAAGGCAGACTAACCCGACACCGAGGAGGGCGGCGAGAATAAGCCAAAGGCGGCGGGGGCCGTCGATGTATTTTGCCGAAATCCACAGATAGAGGGCGCCGACGAGCCCGGCGGCGCACTCGGTCATGACGAGCCGTTCGTGGACCACCTGCGCAGGGTCCCAGGCGAGCAGGAGAGCGGCGGCCAGGGCCGCGGCGGCACCGACGCCGGCATAGCGGCGCAACAGGGAAACGAGGAGGAGGGCGGCAGCCGCTCCGGCCAGAACCTGCAGGACAACCAAGGGCTGAAGGGAGCCGAGCGGGGCGACGCAATAGCGGATGAAACGGCCGTAGAGGTAGGAGCGTTCCGGGAGGTTGGCATGCCAGCCGTTCAGGAGGATGGGGCCGGAATCGGTATAGAGCAGCGGGTTCGCGTCGAGGGCCAGTTGCAGCAACTTGCTGGCGGCGACGGAGATAAAGGCGGCGAGCGAAATGCCACAGGCGCGAAGAAATGGGGGCAATTTCATAGTCTAAGGCAGGTGGTAGTACTACTAGAGAGTGCCGGTTCCTAAGGTGTCTGCTACCCTGAGGGATTCATCGCAAGCGAGGAATCATTGACCGCAATGGCTGCTGGAAGCATGGCAGGGGGGCAAGAGGGGTTTACAGGGGTCCCGAACCCGGACGAGGGGAAGAGGGAGCGGACCCGGCTCTGGCCCGGGTATCGCTGGTCTCGTCCGGCGCATACGTGGGACCGGTTGTTCGTGGTGGTGCTGGCCGTGTTTTTCCTTCTTCTGCTAGTGGAGCAGTTGCGGCAACTGTCGCTGTTTGCGTGGCGAGCGTGGCAGGGGGGAGCGTGGATCCACCTGGGGCTTAGCGCGGTGGCAATGGCCGCCGTGGGGGGATTCGCCTACGGCAATGCGGTGTGGCTCTTCCATCGCTGGGGGAGCCTGCGGATGTTCGAGCAGAGCCTGTCCGCGCCGCGGCGCAGTGGACCCTTTACTAGTTGGACGGACCGGATTGTGCTGCTGGTGCCGTCCTATCGGGAAGACCCGGAAGGGGTGCGGCAGACGCTGCTGTCGGCTGCGCTGCAGACGTATCCGCACCTTGCGATCGTGTTGCTACTGGACGACCCGGAACCGGAGGCGCTGGCCCTATTCGAAGAGACGGTTTCGGGAGTTCGGGAGCTATTGCGGGGAGTGGGAGAGGGGCCGGGCGGCCGCGGCATCGAGCCGATAAGGCAGGAGCGGGACCGACTTTTCCATTCCGCGGTGGCCGAGAACCGGGACTTTGCGCGGACAATTCTAGATCCGTGGATCGCTTTTTGGGACGGGACGCCGGACGGCGCGGAGGCAGCGAGACGGTTGGCTGCGATTGGCGACCGAAGGATCCGGGTGTTTGCGCGAAAGCGCTATTCGAATCTGACGCGGCGGCCGACCAAGGCGATGAATCTAAATGCATTTCTCTCGCTGATAGGCGGACGCTGGCGGGAGGAGACTCGGAGCGGCGAGTTGCGGCTGGTACCGGCGGCGGCGGGGGAAGCGGCGTTGTGGGAACTAGAGGAACCGGAGTTCGTATCCGTGCTGGACGCCGACACACTGCTGCGTTTTGACTATATGGACGAGATGATCGAGGCGCTCCATGAACCCGGCAGGGAGCGGGCCGGGGCCGCCTTCGTTATGGCCCGGCCAAACCCGGCCCGGCGCAGCCGGCTGCACCTGGCGGCGTGTATTCAGACCGACCTGATGGCCGCCTCGCTCCACTACGGCGGGGTGTGGTTCGACGCCGCGTATTGGAGCGGCAACAACGGGCTGTTGCGCTGGCAGGCGCTGCAGCAGATCGCCCGGAAGGGGGAGGGGGTTTCGGTATTCATTCCCGACCTGCCGTCGGAGGATACGGTGTGCAGCGTGTGGATGCTCGACAAGGGCTGGCAGATCAAGGGGATTGTGGCGCCGACGGTGTATACCGAGGTTCCGGATACGTTTGCGAAGTTGCTGATCCAACGGCAGCGGTGGACGTCGAGCGGCTACCATGGCGTTCCGGGGGTATTGCGGCACTGGAGCCGGCACTGGCTACGCCCGTCGGCGTGGCTGGAACTGGCCATCCGATTTGCCTATCTGATGGCGATTGGGCCTGTATCCTGCGTGGTGCTGCTGGCGATTCTGACGATGATGCCGGTCGAAATGGGGGCGCAGTTGGCGTGGTATTGCTGTCTGCTGTATTACGTGAGCGTTTGCATAGACCTGGTGCGCATCGGGCAACCGTGGCACGCCGTGTGGCGGATCACGGCGCTCAACCTGGCGCTGCTGCCGGTGGCGGTATTGTCGGTGATTTCGATTGCTTCCGATCTGATTACCGGCCGGAAGCTGACGTTCCATCGGACGCCTCGGGCGGGGGAGTCGATCAGTCTGTCGCTACCGTACCGGGTGGTGGCGGCGTGTATGGTGGCGGGAATTCTCTGGCGGACGGCGACGATCCGTCTGGAGAGTGTAAGCGGGACGTTCTTCGTGGTGCTGAACCTTGGCCTGCTGATCGCGGGCTGGCATATGGTGCAGGAGCGGGTGGCGGAGGAGTAGCGGGGAGAGTGGAGCCGGGCGTGGCCGGCGGTTAACGTGGCAGGTCGCCGGCCACTGATCGACGGAGTCCTGATGCAATCAGGACCGCGCCGCACAGGATCCACAATAACGACAGGACCGCCGTGGTGTAGTTCTGCTGTATCGCGAAGCTCGAAAGCACAAGGGCACCAAAGAGCAGCAGTCCGGCAATCAAAGAGACAGCGAGCAACTTCCTGGGCTGCGAGAGTGGAGGCCGACGGAAGTTACCGGTGTTGTCGATCCGGTTCCCGATCAAGTACCGGAGGAATGGGATCTACAGGGCGGTGACTGCGTGAATCGCAAGTTCCTTTGCTGCGCCGGAACGAAGATCGCCTTCGAACGGTGCAAGCGAGATTAGGGCAGCCGCAGGGAGATTGAGCCCGGCTGCGACCTGTTCGGATAGGGGCACGAATCCGTCAATCCACTCGGCGGCAAACCCGGCCGGTTCCGATGCAGGGTACATCCACTTCTCCAACCAGTATTGCCAAGTGGGCCGGTACCAACAGCCATTCCATACCAGGCTGAAGTAGATCATCAGTTGAACAATGGGCAGGATGCGTCGCCACCTTACCTGGAGCATGCCCTTATTTTCCGGCCGCTCGACCGCTGTCGAGCGATTGGCGATATGGGAACCGCTGTTCTACGTCAGTAAGTGGCGGTGAGGGTGGGATTCGAACCCACGGTACCCTTTCGGGTACGGCGGTTTTCGAGACCGCTCGATTCAACCACTCTCGCACCTCACCGCTTGCGTGGTCAGACTTTTAGTTTAGCATTTCGGGCGGGCCGATGGGCTAGACGAAGAAATCCTTCACTTTGTCGAGGATCCCGCGTTCGTGGGGCTCGTTTTCGGTGGGGAGGGTCTCGCGGAGTTGTTCGAAGAGCTTTTTCTGCTCGCGTGTGAGGCGGGAGGGGACACGGACATCGATATTGACGATCAGGTCGCCACGGCCGGAGGAGTTCAAATAGGGGATGCCCTTGGAACGGATGCGGAGTTGGTCGCCGTGTTGGGTACCTTCGGGGACCTTGACGTGTTCGAGGCCGTCGAAGGTGAGGACGTCGACTTCGGTGCCAAGGGCAGCCTGGGCGACGTTGATGGGCACGGTGCAGTGGAGTTCGTTTTCGCGGCGTTCGAAGACGGGGTGTTCCTTGACGATGAGGACGACAAAGAGATCGCCTGCAGGACCCCCGTTCGGGCTATTCTGGCCTTCGCCGGTGAGGCGGAGGCGGGTGCCGTTGTCGACGCCGGGCGGGATGGTGACGCGGAGTTTGCGTTCGTTACGGAGAACGCCTTCGCCGGAGCACTTGCCGCAGGCTTTGCGGACCAGCTGCCCGCGGCCGCCGCAGGTGCGGCAGGTCTGGCGGATTGAGAGAAAACCCTGCTGGAGGAGGACTTCGCCGCGGCCGCGGCAGGTGACGCACTGGGTGAGCCCATCCTTGCCTTCGCCGCCGGTGCCGTTGCAGTGGTGGCAGCGATCCAGACGCGGGACCTGGATTTCCGCGCTCATGCCGCGGATGGTGTCTTCGAGGGAAATTTCCAGGTCGTAGCGGACATCGTCGCCGCGACGGGCGCGTGTGCGGCCACCGCCGCCGCGACGGCCGCCGAACATATCGCCAAAGCCGAAGAGATCGCCGAGGATATCGCCAAAGTCGCCGAACGTTTCGGGATCGAAACCCTGGGGAGCGCCGCCGGCGCCCTGGAGGCCCTGGTGGCCGAAGCGGTCGTAGGCGGCGCGTTTCTGGGCGTCGGTGAGGACGCCGTAGGCTTCGGCCGCTTCCTTGAACTTTTCTTCGGCTTCGGCGTCGCCCGGATTGCGGTCCGGGTGATATTTCATCGCCAACTTCCGATAGGCCGCTTTCAGGGCCTGATCATCGGCATCCTTAGCCACACCGAGGATTTCGTAGTAATCCCGTTTTGTCACCGTACCGCTACCCTCACCAAGGCGGGCCGGAGCAGTTTGCCCTTAAAATTGTAGCCCCGTTGGAACTCACCGAGGACCGACTGGTCTGCGGTGTCTTCGGTATTCACCATTTCGATGGCATGGTGGATATTGGGGTCAAACATTGCTCCCTCGGTAACCATCGGCTCGAGTCCGAGTTTCTTTAGGGTTTCCAGCGTGCGCTGGAAGATGAGTTCGATACCGCGGGCGTAATCCTTGTCGGCGGTTTCGACACCGAGGGCGCGTTCGAAGTCGTCGAGGATGGGGAGGAAGGCCTTTACGGCGTCCATGGCGGCATATTCGGCATGCTCGATGCGCTCTTTTTCGATACGGCGGCGGAAATTTTCGTGATCGGCCTGGCGGCGGAGGAGGAGGGACTGGAGTTCCGCTTTTTCCTTGGCCAGGGAGTCACGTTCGGCGGCGACGGAATCGGAGGGGGAGTCGGAGGCCTGGAGGGAATCGGCTAATTGGTTTTCGGCCTCGCCGGAGAGGGAGACCTCGTCTTGCGGTTGGTCCATAGGATCGCTCACGTTGTTATTATACCGAAACCGGCGAAGAAAATCTGACAGCAAGGGACTCAACTATTGCCCGGCTAAGCGGACAGCGATTGAATCGCTTCGCCTACATGGTACACCGTCGCGAGCACCTGGCCGTAATTCATGCGAATCGGGCCGAGGACGGCGACGCGGGTAGAGATGCCAGACGGGAGGGAAACCGTGAGGCCTATCAGAGAGAGATCCTGAAGGCTGGAGTGGAGGGCGCCGAGGCCGATTTGGACACCGACCTCGTTTTTGGATTGTTCGAGGAAGCGTTCAAGGAGTTCAAGGAGGCGTTGTTTCTCCTCGAGGGTGCGGAAGATCTCGCGGAGGCGTTCGCGGTTCAACTCCAGGTCCGGGCTGACAAGGTTAGAGGTGCCTTCGAGGTGGACTTCCGGGGTGAGGCCCAGATCGAGGAGGCCATTCTGGTAGAGGGCCTGGAGTTGGCGGAGTAGTGTGTCGTAGGCGGCACGATCCTGGGCGAGGCGGATGCGGAGGTCGCGGCGGATCGTGGCAAGGCTCCAGCCGGAGTAACTGGCGTTCACGAAATTGCGAACGGTGTTGAGCTCGTCCTGGGTGATGGCGGTATCGAGGGCGACGACGCGATTGCGGACGATGCGGTCCCGGGTTTCAACGACCATGAGGACGCGGGTGTCAGCGAGGAGGATCAGTTCGACCTTGGCCAGAGTCTGGGTGTCAGTGGGGATGACGGCGGCGATGCCGACGTTGCGCGTCATCTCGGTAAGAAGGTGGCTGGTTTTTTCGAGGCGTTCACCGACCGAATCCGTAGAGCGAAGTTCCGAACGGACGCGCTGGAGTTCACTGGCGCCGAGGCGGCGGGCCGGGAGGGACTCGACGTAGGCGCGAAACGCTTTGATGGTAGGTACGCGGCCGGCGGAGGTATGCGGCTGGGAGAGATAGCCCTCATCGCAAAGATCCGCCATCACATTGCGGATGGTGGCGGGGCTAAGCTGGCGCCCTCCGACGCGAGAGATAGTGCGCGAGGCGACCGGCTCGCCGGTTTCGATGTAGGACTCAACGATCGACTGCAGAATAGTCTGCGTGCGGTGATCGAACTGTGAGCGTCCTGGCATAGATTCTCAAGAACGAGTGGCGTGGGCCTTTCGACAAATTGTAGGTCCCCTGGGGGAAGACCGCAAGGTGTAGTACCTATTTTCCCTCAATTTCCTCCTGAGGCGAGGGCGGCGGCGGCTTTGAAGAAGGCGTCGACGAACGGGGCTCCGTTACCGAGGAGGTTCTCGCGGGTCTGAAAATCATATTCTATATCGGGACGAACGCCGACGTTTTCGATGTAGCGGGTGGGCGGGAAGCCGGTGACGGTCTGGAGCTTGGGGCGGACGGAGAGCATCTGGGTGACGGCGGCGCCGCCTTCGGAGTAGAAACCGGCAGAGACTTCCCAGAGAGTACCGCCGGCGCCGGCGGTGCGGTAGCCGAAGAGTTTGGCGGCGCCGGAATCCTGGAGAACGGCGGCGAAGCTATCAGCGGCGGAAACGGAGAACTCGTCGGTGAGGAGGAGAATGGGTTTGTCGTAGGCGAGGCTGGCACCGGTGCGGTCGGTGGCCGAAGTCACGTCGAGGCTGGTGCCGCAGAGGGGGATGGACCCGGTGCGGCCGCGGTTTTCGCTGTAGGCTGTCTTGATGTCCTTCAAAAGGGAAGAATAGATGTCGACCTCCCATTGTTCGCCGAAGTCCTGGGCATCGAGGACGGCGTACTCCCACTCGCGGATGATGTCGAGATTGGGGCGGATTTCCAGCCCGATGGTCTGAAAGGGCTTGTTGATGAGGCGACGCTCGAGGTCTTCGGCGTAGCAGGCAAAGCCCCCTTCGTTCCGGGTGACGTCGACGACAAGGACATCGGTATTGGCCTTCATGAAACCGATTTCCTGCTCAAACTGGCGGAGGGGAATGGAGAGCAGACCGAAGCTGAGCGGCTGGAAGGTAGCGACGCGGATAAATCCAATGCGCTTGCCGTCGAGAGTATAGGTACCGCTAAAAAAATAGTCCGAGCGGCTCCGCCCGAGGCGTTGGACGAAACCGGAGGGCATGCGATAGATCGGGGCGATCTCGGCATAGCCGCGAAGGCTCTTGGCGGGCCGGCGGCTGACCTGGCGCTGCAGGTTGACCCAGGGCTTCCGGTAGGCGGGGACGCCGGGGTCATCGGGAAGAGACACTTCCAGTTCGGTGGCGACGGGATCGGCACGAAGCGCGCCGCGGCTGAGGCGGAAGTCCGGAAGTGGTCCCAGGGACTTAAGCGGGGTGCCGAATTTTTCCCAGGCGATAGAGTAGGTCTTCTCCGTACCGTCCTGGCGGCGGACGACGAGTGTTGCCGTGTCCGGGAGCAGGCCGGCGGAGGGAAGATATACCTGCTGGCGGTAGACGAGTTGATCGGCCGCCCAGCGCTGGGTGGAGCGGGGGTTGGCAAACGAGGTGAGTCGACTGATGGCGGCGACCACGTCCATGACGGGCTTGCCGTCAAATTGAATGACCTCATCGCCGACCGCGAAGTCGTAGCGGGAGGCGGGGAGATAGCTGCGGTCGATATCCTCGATGAGCACCTTACCGTCAAAGATGTCGGTGTAGATGGGCAGGTAGGCGCCAAAATCGGAGTTCGCGGCGTAGTAGGCGTGAATGTCCTGGAGGCTGGCGATGTACTCGGCGACCAGGTCGAGGTACTCCAGGTCGGTTTTCGACTGGCGGGCGCGTTCCAGCCACGGGCGGAGGTCGAAGAGATCGAATCCGATGGCATCGCGTTTCCATTCATAAGGCGCGTACTGCTTGGCGTAGAGGCTGGCGATGGTCTGCAGGTCGAGCGCTTTTTGTTCGGGCGTTAATTGGGCGCAGAGGGTAAAACAGGTCAAAACCACCGCACCAGCGAACCACCGTCCCGACTGCTTGATCACGATGAAATCTCCTCCGGCGGCGGGGCCGCACGCTGTCAGCTTACCAGCCTTCCCGTGAATCGAGCCGGCGCAACGAATTCTTTACCTGTCGGACCAAAGTAGAAAGTTCCTATTGCTACCAAAGTAGAAAGTTCCTAAAAG
>CAYSFR010000001.1:425076-594486 GCA_964430625.1 uncultured Solibacteraceae bacterium | reverse complement strand
GGATCGGTAAATCCCGAAGCTTCTATCGGTTAGGGTGGAATGTTTTTCGAAGGACCGGCATTTTTAGCGACGCAAATTCTTACGATTTCGCGGCCAATTCGGGCCGCATCCCGAGCCGCTTCAGGCAGCTGTCGATCCAGAGTTTGGTCAATTTTTCCTGGGTGGAATTCTGCGACAGCCGCTGGCGCAGGCTCGCCCAGTCGACGTGATCGAGCGACTGATCCTGGTTGAAGCAGGAGAAAACCACCGTCTCCTTGCCCGTATCCGGATCCCGGTGCAGTTGGAGGCACTGCGCGCAGATCTCCTTCATCATGCACTGCATGGGCGAGTTGATCGACCCGATCCCATGCGGGCGCTTGGTGAGATACGGCGCGAGCACGCCGTGGCGCGCCCGGGCGACCGCGGCCATCATGCCGTCGGAACCGATGGCGATGACGCGGTCCACATCCTGCAGTTTCAACGACGAATCGTCGTCGCCGTGCAAGGCACCTTTGCCGTAGGCTTCCATTGCCGCGACAATATTGCCGACAAACGCTCGGTCCTGGGCGCGAGCGGGGGTGAAGCCCGGCGCTTCGTCGCAACACCAGACGATGACGTCGGCGGCGCGCTCGATCTCTTCCACCTTGTAGCGGTCGATCGCCTTCTTATATCCAGCAAAATAAATGACTTGGCTGCCGTTGGCGCGCAGCGTCTGGCCGATGGAGAACAGCACAGCGTTCCCCAACCCGCCGCCCACCAGCAAGACCGTTTCCTTGCCCGGGGTCTCAGTCGGGGTCCCAGTGGGTCCCATCAGGACCACCGGTTCTCCCTTCCGGAGGAGCGAACAGAGGTCAGAAGATCCGCCCATTTCCAAAACGATGGTCGACAGCGTACCGGCTTCCCGGTCCACCGACGCTCCGGTGAGTGCCAAGCCCTCCATGGCGAGCACCGTTTCCGGCGTGCGGGGGGCGATGGTCTCGAAATTCTGGAGGCGGTAGAACTGGCCGGGATGGAAGGCGCGGGCGGCCATGGGCGCTTTGACTACTATTTCGACAATTGTCGGAGTAAGGCGAATGACGTCGGCAACGGTGGCGCGCAGTTCCCCATTCAAGTGGGAAATCAGTTCCTGTCCGGAGACTCCGGAGGGGGTGCGGCGGGCGGCCAGGATCCGGCTGACGACCGGGTACCCTTGCTTAGCACTCCCCATGGCCTTGACCACGTTGCCAGAAAACGACGGATGTAGATCTCCGAAGAAGCTGATGGCTTTCCCGTCGGCGCGCAGTGAGGTCAGCACTCGGGTATCGTTCGGCTTGGCCACGCGTTCCGGTTTCACCGGGTCGCCATTTTCGTCCAAAGCCTGGAAATACTTCCCATCGAGCATGAAGTTGGTGGCGTCTTCCCGTTCCAAGACGGTATTGGGCTGGGTTCCGGCAGCGACGAGGATCGATTTCGCGGGAAGCACGGCCATATCGCCGGTGCTCACCAGTTTCTTCTTTTCGCCGTCCCAGGCCAGTTTCGACATGGTGATGGAGACGGCGTGGCCGAAGCGGTCGACGCCGACCTCTTCGGGGGAGAGGCACTCGGCGAAGTGGATACCTTCTTCCAGGGCTTTGGCGACTTCCTCGTGGTTGAGAGTGTAGGAGGGAGAGTCGATCATCCGCCGGCGGTAGGCGAGCGTGACCCCGCCCCAAGACTGCAAGAGCCGCAGATACACCGGGTTACGGCCTTCGCGGGCGGCCGCCTCGTCCTCGGCGCGAATGGCACGGGCATGGGCGAGGAACTCGTCGGCGATCAGGTTTTCTTCCTCGTTCCAGACAGAGCGGACGGCGGCTTCGCCGCGGGCGGCGGAGAGGGCCTCGTAGCGTTCGAGGAACTTCCGCACCTGAACGGGGTAGTAGGCGAGCGACTCGGTGGCGGTATCGACGGCCGTCAAACCGCCGCCGATGACCACTGCGGGGAGGCGCAGTTGGAGATTGGCGATGGAATTGGCGCGTGCGGCGCCGGTTAACTGCAAGGCCATCAGGAAATCCGACGCTTGTCGTACTCCGCGCGCCAACCCGTTCTTCATCGGGATGACGGTGGGGCGGCCGGCGCCGGCGCAGAGGGCAATGTGGTCAAAACCGAGGTCAAAGGCCGAGTCCACGGTCATCGATCCGCCGAACCGGACGCCGCCAAACATGGCGAACTGGCGGCGGCGCTCGATGAGGAGGCGGATGACCTTGAGGAAGTTCTTATCCCAGCGGACGGTGATGCCGTACTCGGCCACGCCACCGAAGCCGGCCATGACGCGGTCGTCGAGCGACTCATAGATCTCATGGATCTCGCGAATGGCGCGGAAAGATTTCCGATTTCCGTAGGCGTCGACGCCGGAGAGGTGTTCCGGCAGCGGCTCAATTTTCAAACCGTCGACGGCGCAAACCGTATGTCCATCATTCAAAAGATGATGTGCCAGCGAATAGCCGGCCGGCCCGAGGCCCACCACCAGGACTTTGTAGCCGGTTTCGGCCTTCGGCAGCGGCCGGGAGAAGTTCAGGGGATTCCAGCGGGTGAGAAGGGAGTAGAGTTCGAAGCCCCAGGTGAGGTTGAGCACCTCTTTCAGCGCCCGGGTTTCGGCCTGCGGAATATTGACCGGTTCCTGCTTCTGGAAGACGCAGGACTTCATGCAGTCGTTGCAGATGCGATGCCCGGTACCGGCGCACATCGGGTTATCGATGGTGATGATGCCGAGGGCGGCGACGGTGTGGCCGTGGACCATGGCCGAGTGGAACTCGGAGATCTTCTCTTCCAGCGGGCAGCCATTCAAGGTGACACCGAAGTGGGACTTCTTGAACTCGCCGGTCTTTTCGCGCAACCCGGTGGAGCAGGAGTCCTTGCCCTGGTTGTGGCAATGAATACAGTAGTTTGCCTCGTCGAGCGCCCCGGTCAGGTCGGTGCCCGAATCGGTCAGCCCGAAGCCCTCGCGCACGCGCCACTCGTGTTCGGGGAAGACAAAGCGGGCGGCGTTGTTTTCGGTGATCGTCTCCACCGGCACCAACTGTTCGAACTCCAGTTTGTGCGGTTTTTTGAACAAAATACCCGATTTATGCTTCTCTTTGCCGGGTTTGGTGTAGTGGGCCCAGGCGGCATACTTGGCGGCCACCTCCAGGTGATGGACATGGCCGGCAGCGTCGTCGAGCCACTTGGTGACGGCGCGCGCATAGGACAATTCGGTAAGGCGCTCGCCCATGTAGGTTTCCAATTCCACCTGGAGCGTTTTGCCGTGGAGCGCTTGGGCGTCGGCTTCCTTGATGGCCGTGAGCGCCTTGCGCTGGACGAAGTTCCGTTTGACGGTATAGAGCGGTGCGAGTTCCTCGTGCTGGTGCTGCAGCGCGCGGATCTCCTTCTGGATCTGGAACAACTCGCCCAGAAAATCTTCCAAATGGGGCGCGATGGCGAGAATCAGGGCCGATTCCGCCTTGCGGTCCAAGCCTTTCGGGTTGACCCGGGCCGCCTGCAGTTGAGGAAGCAGCGACGCATCGCCTGCCTCCAGAAACCGCTGAAACGCTACGTCGACCTTGGCCAGGCCCTCCGACGTGTAGAGCTCTTCAAATTGCAGGCCAAAGGATAGGGAAAGAGTATCGCCAGACTTCATTTCGTTGTGTAGGTTAGGGAAAGGAGGGAGGGCGAAGAAACTCCGCCCCAATTCCCTATTTTGCCACGTTTGGCGCAGCGCCGTTCCCGGCGGCGGCAAAACAGGCGGCATGGAAGTCCATGCTGCGCTGGCCGAGGAACTGGTAGACGCCGCGGGAGTCGTGCTTGACGCCGGGAACGATCACCTTGTCGTACGGGACGCCGAGGGTATCGAGGAAGGCCATCCAGTGCAGATTCGGCTGGAAGTTCTGGTCCTCGGTACCGACGGCGATCATGAGTTTCGGTTTGTGTTCGGAGCGGGCGGCGTAGCGGCGAGCGAGGTCGTAGGTATTGAATTTCGGTTCGAAGCGGTAGAGGGCCGGCGGGCCTTCCTGGCCGTTGTGTTCGTAGGCATGGCGCTCATACTGATGCCCGCCGCCAAAGGGGGCCGCGGAGCAGAACAGTTCCGGGTGGTCAAAGGCGATGCGGGCCGATCCGCGGCCGCCCTGGCTAAACCCTTCCAGTCCGCGTGCGGTCCAACTGGGGATGGTGCGGTAGGTCTTGTCGATGTGGGGGATCAACTCCTCGATGAATGTCCGCTCGCCGAAGGACTGATAGGCCGGGTAGTCGTAGTGGCTGACGGCGCCGCCGTTGACGAAGACATAGATGACGGGCCGGGCGGTGCCGGCGGCGATGAACTTGTCGAAGTGCGCCGCCATATTGATGCTTTTCCACTCGCTGCCGGGGCGTCCGCCGTGGAGGTAGTAGACCACCGGGAACCGGCCGGCGCCGGCATCGTAGGCGGCCGGGAGATAGATGGCATAGCCGATGTCCGACTTGTGGATCGCCGAACGGTAGGTGGCGTGAGTGACCCGCGGCGGCACGCGGGCCGGCGCCGGGTTCACCCAGCGAAAATCGGAGGGCGGGGCGGGGTGGTCCTGCGCCGGGAGGGCCGGGAGAAGCAAGATAGAGAGAGCGGCGGCGCGTCGTAGCATTTTCAACTGCAAAGGATATCAGCACCTATGGAACGTTTGAAGGGCAAGAATGTATTGATCACGGGGGCCTCCTCCGGCATCGGGCAGGCGGTGGCCGTGCGGTTTGCCAAAGAAGGCGCCAATGTCGCCATCAACTACTATCGCGGCGCCGAGGGCGCCGAACAGACCCGGCGGGACGCCGCCGCTGCCCGCGTAAGTGAAGGCCGTGAGATCGTTCTGCAGGCCGATGTCTCCGACGAGGCGCAGGTGAAGACGATGTTTGACGCCTTTATTGGCGAGTTCGGCTCCATTGACGTGCTGATCAACAATGCCGGGATCCAGAAGCCGAGCCATTCGCACGAGATGTCGACAGCGGATTTCGACCGGATTCTGGGCGTCAATCTGCGCGGCCCGTTTTTGTGCGCGCGCGAGGCGCTGAACCATTTCCTGAATCAGGGCCGCGGTGGGGTGATCATCAACAACTCGTCTGTTCACGAGATTATTCCGAAGCCAAAGTATTTGAGTTATTCGATCACCAAGGGCGGTTTGGAGAACCTGACCCGCACGCTGGCGCTGGAGTACGCCGGGCGCGGCATCCGCGTCAACTCGGTAGCGCCGGGGGCGATTGTCACGCCGATCAACATGGCCTGGATCAACGACGAAGCGGCGCGCGCCGGGGTGGAAAGCCACATTCCGATGGGCCGGGCGGGAGCGAGCGAGGAGATCGCGACGGTTTTCGCCTTCCTTGCCTCCGACGAAGCCTCCTACATCACCGGGCAGACGATCTTCGCTTGCGGCGGGCTGACGCTGTTTCCGGAGTTCCGTTCGGCGTGGGCATCGGGGGAGTAACCGATTAGAAACCGAGGCCGCGAAACGCCGTGATTTCCAGGCGGCGGCCGTCGGTGAGGAATCGAATCTGGCCGCCGCGGTCGGTGCGAAGCACGCGCACGCCGCGTTCGGCCAGGCGCGCCACCACGTCCGGATGCGGGTGCCGGTATAGGTTGTCGAGTCCCGCTGAGACCACGGCAAACAGCGGCCGGGTGACGTCGAGCAGTTCGGCTGATGACGATGTCCGGCTGCCGTGATGGCCGAGTTTCAACACATCGGTGTGCTCCAATGCTCCTTCGCTTGCCAACCGGCGCTCCACCTCCTTTTCAGCGTCTCCGGGGAGCAGGAACGCGCGAGAACCCAAGCGAACGGCCATGATGAGCGAGTCATTATTCCTGGGCACCGCATCGGGCACATGATCGGGGAACGGGGCCAGGATGTGGAAATCCGCGCCTCCCAGTGAAAAGCGCTCGCCGGCCAGGCGGGGGATAATGCGCACGCCGTATTTTTCCGCCACCGCGCGCAGCCGTTGCCACACCTCGCTCTCCCCCATGGCGCCCACCCACAGTTCGCGCGGCCGGAAGTTGACGATCAACGAGGCCAGGCCTCCGCTGTGGTCTTCGTGCGCGTGGGTCAGCGCCAGCACGTCAATGCGCTGGATGGACCGCGTCCAGAGATACGCCGACACCACGTCCTCGCCGATATCGAGCCGGGGTTTCGGACGCCCCTTGAACCCCGGAACGCCGCCTCCGTCCACCAGCAAGGTCCGCCCCTGCGGGGTGACCACCAGGAGGCTGTCGCCCTGCCCCACGTCGACGGCGGTCACCTCCAGGCGTCCGGCCTCCAGCACTGGCGAAAACGGATGGATGACGAGTATGGCAAACAGCACACAGACGGTGGTGAAAGCCGAAAGCCGCACCGGGCCGTGGCGCCGGGCAACGATTGCCAAAATCACCAGCGCTGCGGTGAAGGCAAGGGCGAGCCAGAGCGGCGGGTCCGGGATGCGCCAGTCCGGCTCCAGGCGGGAGAAGAACTCGGCGACCCGGCGGGAGACCTCCAGCAGCCACCCGGCCACCCAGGCGAGGGCCCGGATGTTCGTCAGCACGGCCACGAATCCCACCACGACGACGGCGTTCATGAGGGGAACAATGAGCACATTGGCCGCCATGCCGCTCAGCGAGACCCGGTGGAAGAACAGCGCCATGGGCAATGCGAGGGCGACCTGCACCACCGCCGACAGCATGAAGATCTCATACAAGAGCAGAATCATGCGCACCAGGGCGGCCACCGCCGACAGGCAGTATTTCTCCGGTATCCGGGTCCACACGGCGAGGGTTTGGGCGATCAGGCGGGCCTCGACGCGTTTTGAGCAGACGTGCCAATCCAGGTCGAGGTCGGTCTGGTCCCGGCCCAACTCACGGAACCCCATCACCAGCGGGCGGGTGTGGGCCTCAAAGAGCGGCCCGGCGAGCGCGCCGATGGCGAGCACGCTTAAGACGCTGAGCAGGAAACTGCCCTCAAACAGTTGCCCCGGATCGTAGAGCAGAAAGCAGACGACGACGGTGGCCAGTGAGTTCAGGATGTGTGTCTGCCGGTGCCAGAAACGGGCCATCAGAAAGAGGGTGAAGCCGCCGGCGGCACGGCCGATGGGGGCCGTCATCCCGCTGGCGCCGGCGTAGATCCATGCGGCCAGGAACGCCAACAGCAGCGAAAGCGCCGGTCTGCCGGTGGTGTAGCGCAGCACCACCAGCAGATATCCGGCGAGAACCGTGAGGTGCAATCCGCTGATCACCAGGGCGTGGTAGGTGCCGGTGCGGCGATAGTGTTCCGTCCAGGCCTTTTCCAGCCGCGAGTTCTCGCCGGTGAGCACGGCCTGCATCATGATCGTTTTGTAAGCATCGTTGGCGTAGAGGTTTTCCAGCCGCTCCAGGGCCGCACTGCGCAGCGCGAACAGCCACCCTTCCCATTTCGACCCGCATTCGCCGGGAAGGACGGTGGCCTCCGCGCCGGTCCGGGTGGAGATGTTCCAATAGATGGACCGGCGGGCGAGGTAGCCTTCAAAATCAAATGCCCCAGGGTTGCCGAAGTTGTGGGGCGGACGAACGCGGCCTTCCAACTCCACCCGCTGGCCGTAGCGCAGGCGCGGGGGAGTCTGCCCCTCGCGGAGGTTCAGCGCCACCCGCCCACGCGCCCCGGGCGCCAGTTCCATGGTGAACTGTTCGCGGTTTTCGGAAAACACCGAGGGCTCGACGACGCACCCTTCCAGGATCACGGTCTCCGAAGCCGCCGCGTCGATGACCGGCGGCGGTCCGGGCCGGTGCCATACCGCGGTACCGACGCCCAACGCACAGCAGGCCAACCCCGCGCAGAGCCGGCGCCGCGCCGCGGCACCGGGAATCCATCCCAGGGACGCGAAGACGGCGAGGTATGCCGCCGCCTCCCCCAAGGAAAAATCCGTGAGCCGCTCCAGCAGTACGCCTGCCGCTACGCCGATCGACGGGATCAGCATCGGCTCATTCCAGACCGCTTTTCGCTCCGCCGCCGCATCCGCCATATAGTCCTAGTGCCCGCCACAGGGAATTCCTCTCAGAAAAGTACACTGGAGGGGGGAGGAGTCCGTTGCGATGCCGAAAGGTCTATGGTGGATAGTCGATATTGCCGCGTTCTGCGCTTACCTGTGTATGCTGGTGATCGCACTGTCCAACTACTCGGCGCTTCCGGAAACGATCCCCACGCACTTCGGCGTCACCGGTGCGCCGGACGCCTACGGCGCCAAGGCCACCTTTTTGATCTTCCCCGCGGTGGGTACGATTCTCCTGGCCCTTCTCACCGCCGCCCCGTTTTTCCCGCAGCTGATCAACGTTCCCGGCCAACGCACCCCGGGCAATATTCGCGCCGCCATCGGCATGATGCGCATCTTAAAGCTGGAGACGATGGCGCTGTTTGCGTTCCTCGCCTGGGGGATGATGGAAACCGCTTTCGGCCGCGCCGCGGGAGTGGGCTACGTGCCGCTTCTATTTGTCGGCATCGTACTCGTCACGGTTGCCATCGGACTCTACCAATCCACCCGCAATGAAAACTAACTCTCGCCGGCTCGAGTTCGTGGCCATCCTCGCCCTCGTCGTGACCCTCGCCGCCACCGTCTACTACTGGCCTTACGTTGACCAGGCATTCCGCCGGGGCAACAATCTGCTGGGCCAGACGAACGTCCACGTTCCCACCTCGGACCTTTTCCTGTGGGCGGTCTTCGCCCTGGCCGCCTACTTCGGCACCCGCTTCTGGGCCTATGTGGGTCCGCGCGTCTTCGAACTGTCGCCGGACCGCTCGCACCTGCTGCGGAGCCGCCTGCAACTGGTCCGCGTGGGGGCCAACGGTGTTTTTCTCTTCCTCACTCTGCGCACCATCCACACCTACGTGCCCGACTTCATCGACAAACTGCCCTGGCCCTAACCCGCTCTCGCTACAATCACGATTGAACCCTGCATGCTGGTTGAACTCCACATTGAAAACTTTGCCGTCGTCGAACGTCTTCGTCTTCGCTTTCATCATGGTCTGAATCTACTGACCGGCGAGACCGGCAGCGGCAAATCCATCATCGTCGACTCGCTGGGCCTGCTTTTTGGCGGCCGCGCCTCGGCCGACCTGGTCCGCAGCGGCACCGAGCGCGCCCGCATTTCGGCGATCTTCGATCTTCCCCAATCGCCGGCCCTCCGCACGCTCCTGGAACAGGCGGGTATTGCGCTGGAGGAGAACGAACTGCTGATCGAGCGCGAGATTCTGGCCAACGGCAAATCGCGGGCCTTCGCGGCGAGTCGACCGGTGACGGCGGCGCTGCTGAAGCAGCTTTCGCCGTGGCTCGGCGACATACACGGCCAGAATGAGCAGCAACAGTTGTACGACTCGACGGCGCAGCGGGGCATTCTGGACGAATTCGCCGCCTCGCAGGACGCCCGGATGACCGTTGCCGGCATTTTCCGCGCCCGGAAGGACTGCGACCGCGAGCTCGACGAGATCACACAGCGGGAGCAGGAGCAACTCCGTCTGGCCGACCTGTGGAGTTTTCAGCGCAAAGAGATCGAGAGCCTGGACCTGAAGCCGGGCGAAGACGAGGAATTGGAGAACGAAAAGCGGATTCTGCAGAACGTCACCCGGCTCAGCGAGCATGCCGAGGCCGCCTTTACGGCGCTTTACGATGCCCCGGATAGCGCCCTGTCGCAGGCTCGGTCGGCGCAGCGGCGCGTCGGGGAACTCGCTCGCATTGACAGCCAACTCGTTGAAATTGAAGATCTTCTGAAGCCGGCCGTGATCGCGCTGGAAGAGGCCGGACGCACCCTGCGGGACTATTTGAGCCACCTGGAAGCCGACCCCGGCCGCCTGGAAACCGTGGAAACGCGGCTGGCGGCGATCGACAAGCTGAAACGGAAGTACGGCGCCTCTATCGACGAAATTCTGGCCTTCCTGGCGGACCTCCAGGCCAAGATGCGGACGGTGGAGACAGCGTCCGAACTGCGCGCGGCTATCGAAGCGCGGCGGAAGAAGCTTGCCGTGGAATACGATGCGGCGGCCAGCCGGCTGACCGCCATCCGCTCCAAGGCCGCCCGGCAATTGGAAAAACGGGTGGAGCAGGAACTCGGCGCGCTTGCCATGGCCGGTACGACGTTCCGCGTCGCCTTTTCCGAGTCTCCGTGGAGCGAAGACGGCCGCGACGCGATCGTCTTTCTCGTCTCCGCCAATAAGGGCGAAGAGCCGAGAGAACTGTCGAAAGTGGCCAGCGGCGGCGAAGTTTCCCGTATCGCGCTCGCCATCAAGACGTGCGTGGAACGGGAACGCCCCGGCGGCACGCAACACCTGCTGGTTTTTGACGAGGTGGACGCGGGGATTGGGGGCGAGGCGGCGGAGGCCGTTGGCCGCCGATTGAAGGAGTTGAGCCGCGCCTATCAGGTGCTCTGCGTCACGCATCAGGCGCAGATTGCCTCCTTCGCCGACTTCCATTACCGGGTGGAGAAGAAAGAGTCGAAGGGACGCACCATCGCCGTGGTGGTCGAACTCGATGGCCCCGAACGAACCAAGGAGATCGGACGCATGCTCAGCGGGCAGCGTCTCACACCGGAGGCGCTCCAGCACGCTGAACAGCTTATCCGGGCGGGATCTTCTCTCTAAACGTCCGTTTACACGTCCTCTTCGTCGCTCACAAAGTTGGAGTGGAAGGCTTTGTCGAGAATTTCGTCATTGAGCTCCATGGGCAGGCGTTCAAACCGGATGATGTCCACCGCGTGGGAGAGCACGTCGCGCGGGTGGCACCGCCGTTTCGGCTTCCCCGACGACCGGTAGTGCCGGTCGAGGAACCGCACCGCCAGGTCTCGGGAACACGCCAGCCCTTTACTGCCGGCAAACCGCACGAAGATATCGATAAATTCGCTCTCTGCCGGGCTCTTCATGAGCATCTTGTATTGAATACGGCGGAGAAACGCCTCGTCGCCCAACTGGTGCGGCTTCAGGTTCGTGGAGAAGATGAGGAAGCACTCGAACGGGACGGTCATCTTTGTGCCGTTTACGAACGTAAGAAAATCGACGCGCCGTTCCATCGGCACGATCCAGCGGTTCAGCACTTCGGCCGGCGTCACCTTCTGCCGACCAAAGTCGTCGATCAGGTAGATACCGTTGTTGGCTTTCAACTGTAGGGGCGCGTCGTAGTACTTCGCCACCGGGTTGAAGCTCAAGTCGAGCATTTTCAGGTCCAGTTCGCCGCCGCTGACGATGAACGGCCGGCGGGTCTTGAACCACCGCTTGTCGTAGGTCGACTCGGTGGTGAACGCCGACATCTGGTCGCTCTCTTCGTCCACCGGGTGGTGGTAGACGGGGTCGAACATCTGGATGATCATGCCCTGGCACTCGATGGCGTGCGGGACAAAGACGTGCGTTTCGTCGACGTTGAACAGCGCTTCAGCCAGGAACGTTTTTCCGTTTCCCGGCTGTCCATAGATAAGAAAGGACTTACCGGAATTCACCGCGGGCCCGATGGAGTTCAGCAGGTCATCGGTCACCACCATGTGCTTATAGGCTTCGCGCAGCGCCTCCATGGTGAGCCACCCGTCGCCCTGCTTCTGCTGCCGCACCATGTCGGCGTACTGATACAGGGGCACAGGGACCTTGCCGGAGTAGGCGCACCCGGAGATGTATTCTTTGGCGAGGGTCCGGCCGTTTTCGGTCAGCGCGAACCGCGAGGAGATCGCCCCCATCCCGAGCGAGCTTTTCACGCCTAGCAGGTTGTTCCGTTTCAACCCGTCCATCAGGCCTTCAATCACGCTGAAGCGCAATCCCAGGTCCGAAGCGAGTTCGCGGCCGATCACTTCGCCCTTGTAATACAAGGCCTTCAGGATCAACTGCTCGATCATGTTCTGTGGGATGCCGGTGTGTTCCACCGTTTCCGGCACCGGCGGAACGATCGCCTCCGGTGTGTCATCGGGCCCGTCATACTCCACAAAGTTGTTGAGGCTGTCCAAGTCAGTAAACGGCATCTCCCCAGGTAATCGGCGGCAACAGCCGCAGGCCGTAGAGTACTAGGTATAAATTCCCTGGATACCTCGCGATATGATGGGGATTCGGGAACCTTTATCTATGTCCACCACCCGCCGCCATTTCCTCCAAGCCGGATCCGCCACCACGATGCTCGCCGCCGCGGCGCCCGCCCAGACGCCCAAGGGAGCCAACGACAAGATTAATGTCGCCTGTATCGGCTTCGGGATCATGGGCCAGGGCGACGTCGCCACCGTCACCACCGTGCCCGGCGCCAAGATCGTCGCCGTCTCCGACATCTATGAAGGGCGCCTGACGAAGGCCAAAGAGGTCTACGGCAAGGACATCTTCACCACCCGCGACTACCGCGAAGTGCTGGCCCGTCCGGATATTGACGCCGTTATCGTCGCCACTCCGGACCACTGGCACCAGATTATCGCCTGCGACGCGATGAAGGCCGGCAAGGATGTCTACTGCCAGAAGCCGATGGTGCAGAAGGTGGAGGAGGGCGCGGCCGTCATCAAAACCGAAAAAGAGACCAAGCGGATCCTGCAGGTGGGCAGCCAGCGCGCCAGTTCCATTCTTTATGCCAAGGCCCGGGACGTCATCAAGCAGGGCTCGATTGGCGATGTCCGCATGGTGGAGGCTTACTGGGACCGCAACTCGGCGCTGGGCGCCTGGCAGTACTCCATCCCGCCGGACGCGACGCCGCAGACGGTGGACTGGGACCGCTTCCTGGGCCACGCCCCCAAGCGCCCGTTTGAACCCATCCGCCTGTTCCGCTGGCGCAACTATCAGGACTACGGCACGGGCGTCGCCGGCGACCTGTACGTCCACCTGTTCACCGGCATCCACTACGTGATGGATTCCATGGGCCCGAACCGGATCATGTCCACCGGCGGGATCTATTATTGGAACGACGGCCGCGACGTGCCGGACCTCATGCTGGGCATGTTCGACTACCCGGATTCCAAGGCCCACAAGGCGTTCCACCTCTCCATCCGGCTGAACTTTGAGGCGGGCGGCGGCGACGGCTCCGGCTTCCGTTTCATCGGCACCGAAGGCGTGCTCGATCTGGCCGTGGGCGGCGCGCTGGTGCTGAAGCGCAAGCCCAAGGACACCGAACCCGGCCACACCGCCGGCACGTTCTCCAAGGCCACGGGCGCCGAGATCATCCGCGAGTATCAGAAGAAGTATCCCGCCCAGCGGGCCTCCGCCGACGGCATGCGGGCCAATACGGAGCAGCGCTGGGTACTGCCTCCCGGCTACACCGAACAGTACGCGCACCACGAGAACTTCATCAACGCCATCCGTTCCCGCAAGGCCGTGATTGAAGACGCCACCTTCGGCCTCCGCGCCGCCGGCCCGGCCCTTCTCTCCAATGTCAGCCACTTCACACGCAAAACTGTACACTGGGATCCGGAAGCGATGGTCATCAAAGGCTAAACAACCGCTTTCCCGGAGGGGAACGTCATGCAATGGTGGATCTGGCTTGTGGCCGCGGTCGCCCTGACTGCTACCGAGATGTTGACCCCCGGCGGTTTTTACTTCCTCTTTTTCGGGGCGGGCGCATTGGCCGCGGCGCTGGCGACGCTTGCCGGCGTCGATAACGTTCTGGTGCAATCGCTCATTTTCCTCGGCGTCTCCATTGCCGCGGTCCTTTTCTTCCGCAAGCCGCTGCTGGAGAAGTTCCAGTCCACGCGGAACCCGGCCAAGGTTGATTCGCTGGTTGGCGAAACGGCCATCCTATCGACGCCGCTCCACCCCGGCGATTTCGGCCAGGCCGAACTCCGCGGGGCAACGTGGAAAGTTCGCAATATCAGCAGCATCTCCATTTCCGCCGGCCAACGGTGTATTGTGGAACAGGTCGACGGCCTCACCCTAAATATACGCGCCGCCGAATAAGGAGCCTGTATGCCTGAGTTGATTCTCGCCGCTGCCCTGATTCTGGTGGTCTTTATCATTGTGGCCAAGACCGCCATCGTCGTGCCGCAGCAGAGCGCGTACGTGGTGGAACGGCTTGGCCGTTTTTCGGGCACCCTCGATGCCGGCTTCCATATCCTCATCCCGTTCCTGGACGTGATCCGCTATAAGCACTCGCTCAAGGAGATCGCCATCGACATTCCGGAGCAGGTCTGCATCACCCGCGATAACGTGCAGGTGGGCGTCGACGGCGTGCTTTATATGAAGGTGCTGAGCCCGGAGCGCGCCTCCTACGGCATCAGCGACTTCCGCTTCGCCATCATCCAACTGGCCCAGACCACGCTGCGCTCTGAGGTCGGCAAGATCGAACTCGACCGCACGTTTGAAGAGCGCTCCACCATTAACTATTCGGTGGTCAGCGAACTCGACAAGGCCACCGAGGCGTGGGGCGTGAAGGTGATGCGCTATGAGATCAAGAACATCACCCCGCCGGCCGACATCCTGGGCGCGATGGAGAAACAGATGCGCGCGGAACGCGAAAAGCGCGCCACCATTTTGAACTCCGAGGCGATCCGCGACGGCGCCATCAACAAGGCCGAAGGCGAGAAGCAGATGGTGATCAAGGCCTCCGAAGCCAAGCGCCAGCAGCAGATCAACGAAGCCGAGGGCGAGGGCCAGGCGATCCTCACGGTCGCCAAGGCCACCGCCGAGAGTATCGAACGGATTGCCGTCGCCATCCAGAACGCCGGCGGACGAGACGCCGTCCAACTGCGGATCGCCGAGCAGTGGATCACCGAGTTCGGCAAACTCGCCCGGACGAATAATACGATGATCGTACCGGCGAACCTGACGGATCTGTCGAGCATCATCGCCAGCGCGACGGGCGTGTTGAAACATGCCAACGCGCCGTCCGCGCCGCCGCCTCCTCCTCCGCCGATGCGGTAGCGGGTGCGCCGGGGCCGGCGCCAGTGCCGGTCCCTACCCCCCGAACGCCTTGCGCAGCACCGCGTAGCTTTTCGCTACCGCCGCGGTGGGATCCTCTTTTCCTTCCATCTCCAGCGACACCCAACCCTTGAAGCCGGCCTTCCGCAGAATGCCCGCAATCCGCGGATAATCCAGATCCAGCGTGTACCACTCCCCGCCGCCGTAGTAGGTCTTCGCCTGCACAATCGTCGCCAACCCGGCCAGGCGCGTGATCCCCTCGTACGGATCGCCCGGATAGTTCCCCGTGTCCATATTGATTCCCAGCCAGGGCGAATTCACCGACTTGTGAATCGTCAGCAGATTGTCCACTTTCGTCGTCAATCCCCAATGATTTTCCAGCGCCAGCATCACGCCTTCCTTCTCGCAGGTCGGCAAGCACTTCTGAATCGAGTCCGTGCACCAGGCAAAGGCGTCCTTCTCCGTGTAGCCGGGAAGCGCCGGTTCGTCGCCCTTTACCTTCATCAAATCGTCGAACGACTTGATGGTCTTCCACCGTCCGCTGTTCAGCCGGACGCAGGGAATGCCCAGCCGCGCCGCCAGTTGCAGGCAGCGCACCGTGTGGTCGATCATCTTCTGCCGCTCGGCGGCGTCCGGGGAAACGAAGTCCTGATGGATCGACAGCATCGGGAACGACAGCCCCCGCTCGAACGCCATTTTCTTCAGCTTGGCGCAATAGGCGGCCGACTCGTCGGTCATCTGCCGGTGGAGAATCTCGACGCCGTCGAAGCCTAGCGTGGCGGCGTGCTCGATCACTTTCTCAATCGGATACCGCTCCGTTTTGAAATGCCAGTAGCTGTAGGTCGAAACCGCCAGCGGAATCCTCCCCGTGAACGGAGCCGCCTCCACCGCGGGCACGCCCGCCGCCCCCAATGCCACCGAACCAAGTAACGATCTGCGAGTAACCATTCCCCTATTGTCACCCAACCGCCGCCGAGGTAAACGAGCCACCCTGCCACCCTCGCTCACAAACTGATAGGCTTAAGAGGTCCTGACATCTATGGAAAGTACCGCAAAAGGGGTCACCCCCATCACCAAGGCTCGGCATTTGAACTGGGTAACCATCATCTTCCTGGCCGTCTTCCACGCGGGCGCACTGGCCGCCCCGTTTTTCTTCGAGTGGAAATCGCTGGCCGTCATGGTTCTGCTCTATTGGATAACCATTTGCTGGGGTATCGGCATGGGCTACCATCGCCTGCACACCCACCGTTCTTATGTTGTTCCGAAGTGGATTGAATATCTCTTTGCCGTCTGCGGAACTCTCACTCTGGAAGGCGGACCCATCTTCTGGGTCGCCACACACCGCATCCATCACCAGAAGTCCGACCAGGAAGGCGATCCCCATTCGCCGCGCGACGGCAAATGGTGGTCCCACATCGGGTGGATCATCTTCGGCGAATCCAAGCACAATAAAACCGAAGAACTCGCCCGCTACACCCCGGACCTTGCCAAGGATCCCTTCTACCGCTGGCTGAACACCTGGCACTTCCTCCCTGTCGCCGCCACGTCTATCCTCATCTGGTACTTTGGCGGCCTGTCCATGTTCCTCTGGGCCGTTTGCATGCGCATTACCCTCGGCCTCCACTCCACCTGGCTGGTCAATTCCGCTACCCACCTCTGGGGCGGTCGCCGCTTCGACATCCGCGACGACTCCCGCAACTCCTGGTGGGTTGCTCTGCTGACCTTCGGCGAAGGCTGGCATAACAATCACCATGCCCATCCCAACTCGGCCCGCCACGGTCTGGCCTGGTACGAAGTCGACTTCACCTGGATGCAGATTCGCTTTCTCCAGTTGATCGGCGTCGCTTCCAAGGTCAAGGTCGCCACCGTCGACATGGAGTCCTCGCTCGCCCGTAAAGTGGCTTAACCCGAAACCAATCCGAATAAAAAGGGCCGGCTCACCGCCGGCCCTTTTTGCGTCTTAGTAGCCGCTTTTCTTGTCGACCAGGTTCATCAGCGGCTCGCCGCTGCGGAACCGCCGCAGGTTCTCCAGGAAGAATTGCATCGCCTCGTCGGTCCACGTCGCCGTATGGTCGGCGCAGTGCGGGCTCAGCAGGACGTTCTGCAAGCCCCAGAACGCATGGCCCTCCGGCAGCGGTTCCTTGTCGAACACGTCCAGCGCCGCCCCCCGGATCGCCCCGCTCTGCAGCGCCGCCACCAGCGCCGCTTCGTCGATCACCGGGCCACGGCCCACGTTCATCACCACTGCCGTCGATTTCATTCGCGCCAGTTCCGCCGCGCCCACCAGTCCCTTTGTCTCCCCCGTCAGCGGCGCCGCCACCAGCAGGTAGTCCACTCCGGCCATCATCTCCCCGCGCTGCGGGATGGTGAAGCTCTTCTCCACAATCGGATCTTCTTCCGACAACTGCGGCCGCCGCCGGATCACATGAATCTTCATCCCCAGCGCATGCGCCCGCACCGCCGCCGCCCGCCCGATCTCGCCGTACCCGATGATCCCCAGCGTTTTGCCAGACACCATCTCCACGTCAAACTGCTCCCAGCGCCCCGCCTCCTGGTTCCGCACCATCCGACGCAGGTCCTTGGCAAAGTGCAGGATCGACGCCACCACGAATTCGCCCAGCGACTCCTTGAACACGCCCCGCCCGTTCGTCATGGGCACGGTGCTCTCGGCCAGCGCCGGGAACAGAATGCTCTCCAGCCCTGCCGACAGCGAATGCACCCACTGCACCCGCGGCGCCAGGTCCCACACCGTTTTCAACGGGATCCCCGGACCCATGCAGTACAGAATCGCGTCCGCGCTCTCCGCCAGTCCGGAGAGCGATTCCACGGTATTCCCCACCACATAGTTCACATCGGATGGCATCTCGCGCAGCCATTTCAAGTACGGCGCGCTTGGATTGGATACGACAAGCAAGGTCATGGAAGACATTGTCTCCAACGTAACACGATGCACTTATGACACACTGAAAACGTGCCTGATTTTTGCACTTGCGGCGCCCAACTTCCGGAAGATGCCCGCTTCTGCCACCGCTGTGGGCGGCAGCTTTTCGCGGACCCGCCCCCCCAACCCGTAGACCTTTTCGATCGTTCCGGCATCGAACACTCGGCCGACGATCTGCGCGCCATCGCCACCGCGAACGCCGCCAGCACCGCCCCCGCCCCTATCACCTTCCACAACCCCAACGCCGTCCGCACCGCCTTCATCACCGCCATCGTCATCTGGGTCCTCATGATCATCCCCCTGGGCGGCGTCGCGGGACTGCTCCTGAAACTCTTCGTCCTCCTCGGCGGCGGCTTCCTCGCCGTCATCTATTACTCCCGCCGCACCGGCCAGTTGCTCACAGTCGCCGCCGGCGCCCGCCTCGGCTGGATCACCGGGGTCCTCTTCTACGTCATCTGGATCCTCTTTTTCACCGTCACCCTGCTCGTGCTCCAGGAACAGGGTGGCCTCCGCGAGGCTTACAAAAAGCAACTCCAGGAAAACAACGCCTCCGCCGAAACCATCCAGCAGTTCACCGAGATCATGCAGTCCCCGGAGGTCTTCGCCACCATGATGATCCTCATGCTCGGCATGGTGTTCGTCGCCTTCACCCTCCCGATGATTCTCGGGGGCGCAGCCGCCGCAAAAGCCATGGAGCGAGAGTAGACCGCGACTTTACGATCAGCACCCCAGCGAAGATAATCCCCATCGCCACCAGTTCCTTCCGCCCGAACGGCTCATCGTAGAACAGTTTCCCCAGCGTCACCGCCACCACCGGGTTGATGAAGGTGTAGATCGACACCAGCGATACCGGCAGCGTTTCCAGCGAGTAAATATACGCGCTGTAGCCCACAATCGAGCCGAACGTCACCAGCCACAGCAACCCCGCCACCCCGGTCGCCGTCACCGTCATCTCCCGCTCCGGCACGATTAGCGCCGCGATCAGGTACACAATCCCTGCCGCCATCTGCTGGATCGCTCCCGTCAACAGCGGATGGCTCGACGCTCTCCACCGCCGTTGAAAGATGGATCCTGCGTTCCAGAAAAACGACCCCACCTGCAGCACCAGAAACCCCTTCCACAGGTTCGGACTCATCTCCAGTCCGCCCGTTCCCGGCATCACCAGCATCACCACCCCGGCCAGGCCCACCACCAGGCCCACCACCACCGGCGCCGTCAGCCTCTCCCCTTCCGGCATCAGGGATTCCAGCCCCACCAGCCAGAAGGGCGCCGTGGTCAAGAACAGCGCGGCCAGGCTCGACGGAATCCACGTTTCGGCAAACGTCAGGCACCCGTTCGCCACGCCCAGGAGCATGAATCCGAACAGCGCAATCCGGGCCAGTTCTCGCCCGTCGGGCAGCACCCAACCCTTCCACCGGGCCCAGGCGAGCAGGATTGTCCCCGACAGCAGGAACCGCATCGCCACCAGCAGGAGGGGCGGAAAGCTCTCCAGGGCCATCCGGATCCCCAGATACGTCGTCCCCCAGAAGAAACATACGGCAACCAGCGCCGCGTACGGCAGCAGATGCGCCCGTGAACCCATTCGTCATTTTACCATCCGCCACGGCCCGCACCCCATTGTTATGATATGGGCTTGATTCTCACGCTCACACTCAACCCCGCCATCGACCGCAACGTCCAAGCCGATCGGCTCGTGTTCGAGGACCGTGCCTACATCCTATCGACCAACGAGACCGCCGGAGGGCGCGGCATCAACGCCTCCATCGTCATCCACAACTTCAAAGGCGCCACCAAGGCCATCGCCTGCTCCGGCGGCAAGGCCGGCAAACGCTTTGAAGAACTGCTCGCCGAATCCGGCTTCCCCACGGACTTTGTCCGCATCCGCCACAGCATCCGCACGAATCTGACCATCGTCGACAAGCAGGGCTTGGCCGTCAAGCTCAACGAGCGCGGCCCCCATATCCAGGCCAGCGAACTCACACGCGTCGAAAAAGCCGTCGCCGAGAACCTGGAAGGCGTCGAGTGGCTCATGCTCTGCGGCAGCCTCCCGCCCGGCGTCCCCACGGACTTCTACGCCCGCCTCATCCTCCTCGCGCAAAAGGCCAAGGTGAAGACGCTCCTCGATACCGATGGTGACGCCCTGCTCCACGGCCTCGACGCCGGACCCACCGCCGTCGCCCCCAACCAGGCCGAAGCCGAACGCCTTCTCAACCGCGCCCTCATCACGCAGGCCCATTTCCGCGAAGCCGCCCTCCGGATCGTCGCCATGGGCGCCGAATCGGTGGTCATGTCGCTCGGCAGCCGCGGGGCCGTTGGCGCAATGGGCACCCATATCGTCGAAGGCGTGCCCCCGATGATTGACGCCGTCTGCCCCATCGGCGCCGGTGACGCCCTCGCCGCGGCCTTCGTCTGGGCCCTCTCCCAGAAGAAGTCGTTCGACGACGCTATCCGCTGGGGCGTCGCCTGCGGTACCGCCTCCGCGGCGCTCCCCGGCATCTCCTTCCCCACCTTCGCGCAGACGGAAAAGATGTACGGCCGCGTCGAACTCCGCGTCGTCGCCAAATAACCGGAGAGGACGGCATGCTCACCCGGCCCCTCGCCGTCCTTCTTCCCTACCTCGCGACGGCATACGTCCTCGTCCGCTCGGCGCTGCAACCCATCCTCGGCGCCTTTGCCGCGCTCACCTTGGAGGCTCTTCAGTCCGCCGGCCGCCACCGCGAGTCACCGTCCCAATCAGACATCTCGCCGCCGGCGGAACTCTTTTATCCCGCCCTGCTCGCCGCGCTTCTATTCAACGCCCCTTGGATCGCGTTCCTCCTCCGCCGGTGGTACTTCCCCAACGCGCCGCTCCGAACGCCGCTCACCGCCGCTGCCGCCTTCATCGCCGGCGGCCTCCTCGGCCATGAGTTCTTCTATCCCGCGCTCCTCCGCTCCGGCACCTCGCCCATCCTCCTTCCCCCCTTGCCGCCATTCGTCTACCATCTCCATGCCGCCGCCGTTCTCTTCTCCGCCTTCCTCGGCGCCGCCCTCGGCCTTGCGGCAAGTAGAATAGGTAGACTCAATGCCCCTGTCCCCCGGTAACAAACTCGGTCCGTACGAGATCCTGGCCCCGCTCGGCGCCGGCGGCATGGGCGAGGTCTACCGCGCCCGCGCAGCCCGCGCCTTGACCAACAACTGGGTTCAGCAGTACCCCCGCGACGGCCAGCGCTTCCTCATCGTCTCTCCCTCCGCGGATCAGACCCCACTCACCGTGGTCGTCAACTGGCCCTCCCTCCTCCAAAACCCCTGAACCAAATCAAGATTCCCCCTCGAAAATCATCATCCCTACAAATGTAGAAAACGACGTTCACACAGGGAGGAAATTTATTTTCAAGCCAACAACCTAAGCACAATCATTCACTTACGGAAAATTCGCCCCCCGCCAAGTGTGCAGTTGCCCTATCCCTGCCCCGTAGAGTCAGAGCAGAAAGGGACTCCACCGCATGTCACTCTTTACCACCGCCACCGATAGCGCCCCATCCGCCCGGATCTCGAGCGCCACTTCGCACGGGCCTGTCACGCCCAACACCCCCCTCCTGCCCGGCGAATCGCCGGAAGCCTTCGCCCAATTCCACCAAAACCTCCGTGCCCAGTGGCGGCCCGTCGACTTCAGCGAGGACGAACTCGTCGCCGAACTCGCCGGCAATCTCTGGCAAACCACGCGCGTCCAAGCCGTTCAGAGCCAACTCGGCGTCAACTGCGCCGCCCGCCTCGACGCACTCGACCGCAAATGCCAGCGGCTTACCGGCATCCTCGTCCGTCTCCAAAAACGCCCCCTCCCCCGTGAAGCGCCTGGCGGCGCCACCCCTTCGTCAACGGCGTCATCCCGGCCACGCTTCGTCCGTCGCAAACACTAACCCTGCACACGCACCGAGTGGCTCGATCCCGGGTGGGCGTTACGGTCTCCCCCCTAGTACGCCCACCCGCCAAGTAACACCCACCCCCCTGTGGAAAACGCAGTCACAGCGGAAGAAAATATTTTCTTACGATCCTAAACCACTCATAAAAAGACACTTATCAAAAACCAGCCTCCCCCCCGATTCGAGCAGTTACTAGACCGGCGCCCCGTACGATGAAGGCGTAATGAAACAGTCTCAACTCATCCGCCGCCTCGCCCGGGCAACGGGCGTTTCTAACGCCGCCGCCGCCGATCAACTCGATCACATCGTGGCCCAGATCGTCGGCCGCCTGCGCCGCGGCCAGTCCGCCAAAATCCCCGGCCTGGGAGCCTTCCCAGCCGGGAACCGAAGTCAGTTCGACTTCCAGAAGTCCGTCAAATCGAAAGGGCCCCAATGACCCGCGCCACCATGGATGAACTGGCCCGCATCCTGCGCCAGTGCCTCGCCGACGGCCGCCGCGTCGAAATCGACGGCCTCGGCACCTTCCGCGCCGCCGGAGGGGAGTTCCAGTTCATTCCCGACACCCGCCGCCGTGTCTTTCTCGCCTACGCCGCCGAAGACGCCAAAAAGGTCGACCGCCTTTACGACGCCCTCGCCGCCCGTGGCTTTGAACCCTGGATGGACCGCCGCAAACTGCTGCCCGGCCAGAACTGGCCCCGCGCCATCGAACGCGCCATCCGCCACTCGGACTTCTTCGTCCCCTGCTTTTCCACCCTTTCCGGGGAAAAGCGCGGACGATTCCATGCCGAACTTCGCTATGCGCTCGATTGCGCTCTCAACCAACCGCTTGACGGAGTTTTCCTCATCCCCGTCCGCCTGGAAGAGTGCCCGGTCCCAAACCAGATCCAGGAGCAGATCCAGTACGTCGACCTGTTCCCGGACTTCGATGCCGGCGTCGACCGCATGACCGAATCCATGCTCCGCTGCCGCGGCTGATCAGAGTTTCTTCTTGATCGCCGCCGCGTTCTTGGCATCCGGCGCCAACTCCAGGTACTTCGCGTAGGCCTCCTTGGCGCCCTTGGTCTCTTTGCGTTTCTCTAACGATTCGCCCAGCCGCAACCACGCTTCGGCCAGCCCCGGATTCCACTTCGTGGCTTCCTTGTAGCGAAAAGCCGCCGCCTTGTGGTTGCCCTTCTTGGCATAGAAATTGCCAGTCCGTACCTCCTTCTCCGCCTGCAGCGGATTGAAGGTGTACTCCTTGGCTTCCACTAACGTCGTGTCCTCCTCCGGTGGCTCCTGCGCCACTGGGGGAGGCTGCTGCGCCGCCAGCACAAATAGCGGCAAAATCACGAAAGGCAGATAACGGCGTGCCACAATTTGAAGTATAGCGCCAGCTAGCGTTTATGGATCTAAAAGACAAAGTCGCCCAGTTGCCGCTCCTGCCCGGGGTCTATCTTTACAAAGATGCCCACGGCGAAGTCCTCTACGTCGGCAAAGCCAAGATCCTCCGCGCCCGCGTTCGCAACTACTTCTCTGAGGACAGCCTCTCCAACGCCAAAACCGGCACCCTCATCAGCGAAGCCCGCGACCTCGACTACATCGTCGTCGACAACGAAAAGGAAGCTCTCGCCCTCGAGAACTCCCTCATCAAGCAGTACAAGCCGCGCTTCAACATCCTCCTCCGCGACGACAAGACCTACCCCTACATCAAGGTCACCAACGAGAAGTTCCCCCGTGTCTTCGTCACCCGCCGCCTCCGCAAGGACGGCGGCTCCTACTACGGACCCTATTTCCCCGGCAACCTCGCCTACCGCCTCGTCGACTTCATCCACCGCCACTTCAAAGTCCCCTCCTGCAAGGTAGACCTCAACAAGGTTCACCCCAACCCCTGCCTGCAGTACCACATCCACCGCTGCCTCGGCCCCTGCGCCGCCGGCCTGACGACCGACTTTGAGTACGCCGCCGCCATCGCCAACGTCCGCCTCTTCCTCGACGGCCGCCTCAAGGACCTCTCCAAACAGCTTCGCCAGCGCATGGAAGCCGCCGCCGAAGACCTCCGCTTCGAGGAAGCCGCCGCCCTCCGCGACGTCATCACCACCGTCGACGAAATCGAGGACCGCCAGAAGATGGCCGCCGCTTCCGGCGACGACGTCGACATCTACGCCTACTACGCCGAGCCCCCGCTCCTCGCCGTCAACCTCTTTCACCTCCGCAACGGCCGCATCGTCGACCGCCGCGAGTTCTACTGGGAGGACCAGTTCCACTTCCAGCCCTCCGACTTCATGGCCGCCCTCATCAAGCAGGTCTACCTCTCCCAAACCTACATCCCCGCCATCATCCACGTCCCCGCCGAGTTCGACGACCGCGAACCGCTCGAAGAACTGCTCTCGGAAAAGAAGGGCCGCAAGGTCGAGATCCACACCCCCCAGCGAGGCCAGAAGAAGGCCCTCTACGACCTCGCCGAAACCAACGCCAAACACTGCTTCGAGGCCCGCTTCCGCGTCCTCAAGCCCTCCTCCAAAGCCATCCTCGGCGCCTTCGAGGACGCTACCGGCGTCCCCCTCAACCCGCCCCGCATCGAGTGCTTCGACATCTCCCACGTCCAGGGCACCGACAAGGTCGCCAGCATGGTCGTCTGGGAAGACGGCCGCATGAAGAAGGCCGACTACCGCAAGTTCATCATCAAAACCGTCGAAGGCAACGATGACTTCGCCTCCATGCGCGAAGTGGTCACCCGCCGCTACTCCCGCATCCAGGAAGAGGGCGGCAAAATGCCCGGCCTCGTCCTCATCGACGGTGGCCTCGGCCAACTCCACGCCGCCGCCGCCGCCCTGGAGTCCATCGGTATCACCGACCAGCCGCTGGCCTCCATCGCCAAACGGGAAGAGTGGATCTACGTCTACGGCACCGAAGAGGAACCGGTCATTCTCGACCGCTTCAACCCCGTCCTCCACCTCGTCCAAACCGTCCGCGACGAGGCCCACCGCTTCGCCGTCACCTTCCACCGCAACCGCCGCGATGCCAGCCGTCTCCGCAGCGAACTGCTGGAAATTGAAGGCGTCGGCCCGAAGACCGTCGAAAAACTCCTCAAGACCCTCGGCAGCCTGGAACGCGTCCGCGCCGCCTCAGAAGCCGATCTGAGCCGCGAAATCGGCCCCGCCGCCGCGCAGCGTATCCGCCTCTTCTTTGACCGCCAGGCGGCCCCGCAGTAGCCGGTTACCGCTTACTGCCCGCGCGACAACCGCTCGGCCAGCATCGGCGGCAACCCCGAGTCCCGCACCTTCTGCTGCGCCGCGCTGATGTTGTACGGAATCCGCCGCAACAACACCCGGTTCTGCTCGCTGTCGTAGAGCGCGCACGACGCCCGCCAGTCCCGGTCCCGCGGCTGGCCCACGGACCCTGGATTGATCAGGTAATAATCCCCCGGCTCCAACTCGATCAGCGACGTCTCCTCGTCCACGCCCACCGTCGGCAGCATCATCCCCTGATCCCCGTGGAACCGGATCGCGCATTGCAGATGCGTGTGCCCGAAAAACACCAGCGGCGTCTGCATCACCTGCCGCGCCCGGATGATCTCATTGACGTCCAGCAGGTATTCGTCCTCGTGGTACGGCGACCCGTGCACCAGTTGGAACTTGTCTTCAATCCACACCGGCCCCTGCGGCAGCATCCGCAGCCACTCCAGGTTCTCGGACGAGAGTTTTCCCATCGTCCACGCCACCGCCGCCTGCGCCAGCGGATTGTAGTCGTCGGTATCGTCCAGCCCGCAGCACGCCTTGTCGTGGTTTCCGCGGATGACTACCTCGCAGTTCTTCCGCGCCCAGTCGCAGATCTCGTTCGGACTCGCACAGTAGTCCACAAAATCCCCGCAGCAGAGGATCTGGTCATACAGGCCCTCGTTCGCCGCAAGCACGGCTTCCAGGCCTTCCAGGTTGGCATGTATATCACTGACGATCAGGTAGCGCACAGGCGAATCAATGCAACTTCCGGCGCCGCGCCTATTCGCACTGGCACACCGACGGTGCCTATGCCGCGCGTCACATAAAGATGCGACTTCTCTTTCTCGTAATGTCCGTACACGTAGGGCGTAAAGAACCGGGCGAAATTTAAATGCTGATTCAGATACTCTACCGTGACTTGACCACCGTGTGTGTGACCCGCCAAAGTTAGGTCCCACTTCTGCGCCGCCGCCACATCAAAAACATCCGGGTTGTGCGACAGCAAAACCTGGTACGCACCCTCCTCCTGCAGCCCCTCCGCGCCCGGCAAATACACCCCGTGCATCTTCTGATAGTCCACTCCGGCCAGCCGCAAACGCGTCTGCCCGAACCGCAGCGTCTCCGCCTCCCCCCGCAGGAACCGCAACCCGAACCGCCCCGCTTCCCGCGTCACATACTCCTCGCAGTTGGCGTAGATCTCGTGATTCCCCAAACACCCGAACACCCCGGCGTCCGCCTTCATCCGCTTCAACTCCCGCAGACAATCATCCAGCGGATCCCCGTCCCGCGTAATCAGGTCCCCCGTCACCACCGCCAGATGCGGCCGGAACCCGTTGGCCATCTCCACCGCCGCCCCCAGATCCGACGCCGACAGAAAACTGCTCATATGAATATCGCTCAACTGCGCGATCCGCAACCCGTCCAGATCCTTCGGCAGCCCCGGAATCGACAGGTTCACTTCCAACGGCGTCAGCCGCTTCCGCTCATAAAAAGTCCCATACCCCAGCGCCAGCGCCGGCGCCGCCACCACCGCCGCCTCCGCCGCCTGCAGCATCCCCCGCCTCACCAGATCGGTCGGCTGTGCCACGCTCCGGCCCAACCGCCGCGTCACGAGAAGCGCCACCGTCGTCCCGGTCACCGCGATCGCCCACAGGATCAGCACTCCCCGCGTCCACATAAACAACGGCCCCGGCGGCAGCAGCTTCCAAACGATCGGAAAGTTCCCCGACAACCCGGCCGCCGCCATCGCCGCGCTCACCCAGATCCACCCCGCCCACCGCGGATACCAGCGCGCAAGCAGCCGGTGGCATCCCAGCACCAGCAGGATGCCCACGACCTCCGGAAGAAAGCGGGAAAAGGACAACTTGAACTCCATCTCTTAGTCTATCGGCATTCATGATCAATTCCTCTCGCCGATTCCGCACCGTCTTCCATGCGCCCCCTCCTGCTCGCCCTGTTGGCCGCCACCGTCCTCCCCGCCGCCGTCGTTCTAAATGCCCCTGACCCGCACTCCGGCTTCTATGACGGCAACTCCGACTACTTCTCCTTCGACGGCACCGGCCTGATCAACGGTATCTCCTCCTCCCAACTCCCGGAAGGCAACGGCCTGTCCGCCCAGAAGGTCTGGGGCTCCGCCACCCTCGGCTTCCTCAACGAACGCTCCCCCTACATCGTCCTTGTCGCCGAAGGCTCCGCCTCCGGCACCTTCGACATCGACACCCGCGTCTACGTCCAGTTCCACTTCACCGTCCCCGATAACGACATCGAGATCCCCTTCTACGTCCAGGGCGAACTCTTCACCACCAACGGCGGCTACTACACCGACCAAAGCCTCTTCTCCAACAACGGCGGCATCGGCACCACCGGCTACATCGCCAAAAACGGCTTTGGCATCGTCATCCCCGCCGGAACCGAAGTTCTCTCGTGGCGTTTATCCATCGGCGCCGGCCAGTACGGCGCCGGTACCGGCCCCCAGTCCTTGACGCTCAACATCCCCGCCAACTCCATCGAACTCGTCGCCGAAAGCGCCGTCGATGACCCCGCTCCGCCCCCGCCCCCTGCCCCCAGCGACGTCCCCGAACCGGCAACCGTCGCCCTCACCGCCGCCGGTATCACCCTCCTAATCGCGCGCCGTTTGCGCGATTCTGTATGAAGTGAAACTCGCGCTTCTCCTCTTCGCCCTCCCGCTTCTCTCCCAACCCATCCTCATCCGCGGAGGCACGCTCATCGACGGCGTGCCCCGCCAGGCCGACCTTCTCATCGACAACGGCCGCATCGCCGCCGCCGGCCCCAATCTCCAAGCCCCCGCCGGCGCCACCATCGTCGACGCCAAAGGCAAGTCCATCCTTCCCGGCCTTTTCGACCTCCATACCCACGTCCCCTACGCCACCGTTGGCGGCTCCCCGCAAGACTGGGGCAAGAATCTCAAAGCCTACCTCCGCGCCGGTATCACCTCCCTCGCCGACTTCGGCACCTACCCGGAAACCTATGAACCCGTCCGCCGCCTGCTCGCCTCCGGCACCTGGAAAGGGCCCCGCGTCCACTTTGCCGCCCGCTTCTCCACCCCCGGCGGCCACGGCGTCGAAGGCGGCCGCGGTGACTTCTTCACCAACGAAGTCCTCACCCCCCGCCAGGCCCACGCCGCCATGGCCCGCGTCCTCCCCTACAAACCCGACGTCATCAAGGTCTTCACCGACGGCTGGCGCTACGCCTCCGCCCCCGACATGACCAGCATGGAAGAGGAAACCCTCCGCGCCATCGTCGAGGACGCCCACAAAGCCGGCATCCCCGTCCTCACCCACACCGTCACCCTCGCCAAAGGCAAAATCGCCGCCCGCGCCGGCGTCGACGCCATCATGCACGGCATCCAGGATCAGCCCGTCGACGACGAACTCATCCAGCTCATGAAGGCCAACAACGTCGCCTACGGCCCCACCGCCGCCGTCTACGAACCCCGCGCCGGCTACATCAACGAACCCCTCCTCGAACAACTCCTCGAACCCGCCGCCATCGACGCCCTCAAGTCCCGCCGCATGCTTGCCGCACCCAGCGCCCAGCGCATCCGCAAGTACGAGTTCCTCAAGCAGAACGTCGCCGCCCTCCACAAAGCCGGCATCACTATCGTCACCGGCACCGACGCCGGCATCACCGGCACCCACCACGGCTGGGCCTCCCTCCGCGAGATCAAACTCCTCTCCGGCGCCGGACTCGGCCCCCTCGAAGCCCTCAAAGCCGCGACCGCCAACGCCGCCCGAGTACTACGATCCAAGGACCGCGGCTCCCTCGCCCCCGGCGCCCTCGCCGACCTCGTCCTCATCAACGGCCGCCCCGACCGCGACATCAACGCCATCGACAACATCGACGCCGTCTTCCAGTCCGGCCAACCCGTCGATCTTCCCGCCCTCACCGCCTCCATCCGTGCCGAAGGTCCCACCCCAACCCCCGCCGTCCCCGCTCCCGCCCTCCTTGACGACTTCGAAGCCCCCAATAACCGCAGCCGTCTCGATACCCGCTGGATCAACTCCACCGACACCGGCCACGACCGCACCATCATGCTCTACCAGCGCATCGAGCGCGCCCCCGGCAACCACGCCCTCGCCATCCACGCCGCCCTCTCCGACTCCAACAGCCCCTACGCCCGCATGAACCTCCCCCTCACCAAAGGCGCCGTGGAACCCATGGACGCCCGCGCCTTCTCCGGTGTCGAATTCGAAGCCCGCGGCGACGGCGCCTACTCCCTCCGCATCAACACCACCCGCACCCCCTTCAACGCCGGCCCGCAGTGGACCACCGTCCGCATCCCCTTCGACGCCAAACTTAACCTCGCCCGCCTCCAGATGCTCACCTGGGAGATCGCCCGTCCCGGCGGCCAGCGCGCCTGGCTCGAAATCGACAACGTCCGCTTCTACCAGTCCGGCCCCGCCGCCGCCCTCTTCGAAGAGGAGATCCCCGCCTCCCGCAAGTATCGCGAAGAGTCCTACACCCAGTTCCAGCGCTTCGCCGCCAGCCTCGAAAAGTCCCGCGATACCGACGCCCTCCGCCGCCAGTTCCTCAGCAAACTCGGCTACCCGCATCCCGGCTTCACCGCTCCGGGCGAAGCCCGCATGGAGAAGTTCGGCGAAGATAGCGTCGCCACCTACTACCGTGCCTGGGTCCCCGTCGCTCCCGAAATGGAGGTCTACGGCCTCTACCTCGTCCCCCAAAATACCAGGCTCCCCGCCCCGCTCGTCATCGCCAAGCACGGCGGCGGAGGCTACCCCGAACTGGCCATCTTCAAGGGCGGCGGCAACTACAAGGACATGATCCGCGGCGCCGCCCGGGAAGGCTACGTCGTCTGGGCCCCCATCACCCTCATGCACCCCTTCCGCGACCGCGACTCCGGCACCCCCATCCCCGCCGAAGTCCGCCGCGATATGGACGCCCGCTTCCGCGCTCTCGGCACCAGCCTCATGGGCGTCGAAACCATGCGCATCTCCCGCTCTCTCGATGTCATCCTCCGCCGTCCCGAGGTCAACCCCGCCCGCGTCGGCATGGTCGGCCTCTCCTACGGCGGCTACTTCACCCTTTACACCATGGCCGTCGATCCCCGTATCAAGGCCGGCGTTGCCAGTTGCTCCTTCCGCGATCTGGCCGCCATGCAGGCCGAAATGCCCGCCGGCAAAGCCGTCGAAGGCCGCCCCTTCGATCTCCCCGGCCCCGACCTCGTCCGCCTCATCTCCCCCCGCGCCCTCCAACTCCAGAATGGCGTCAACGACAAAGGACTCCCCATCGATATGGTCCGCCGCGCGGCCGCCGAAGCACAGTCCCACTACCCACCCAACGGCCTCTTCGAGTTCAAAGAGTTTGACGGCGGCCACGAATGGCGCGGAGACATCGCATGGGCCTTCCTGCGCAAACATCTCTAAAGCGCGAGCAGCGCGCCTGGTTCGTCTATGACTGGGCCAACTCCGCCTACTCCTCCACCGTCGTCACCCTCTTCCTCGGGCCCTACCTGACGGCCATCGCCAAGTCCGCCGCCGGCCCCGACGGCTACATCCATCCCTTCGGCCTCCACATCGATCCCCGCTCCCTCTGGGGCTATCTCGTCTCCCTCTCCGTCCTCTCCCAGGTCCTTGTCCTCCCCCTGGTCGGCGCCATTGCCGACTACGGACGCCGCAAACGCGAGATCCTCGGCGGCCTCGCCTACACCGGCGCCATTGCCACCACCTGCCTCTTCTTCGTCGAAGGCTCCAACTATCTCCTCGGCGCCGCCCTCTTCCTGGTCGCCAATCTCACCTTCGGCGCCTCCATGGTTATCTATAACGCCTTCCTCCCGGAGATCGCCTCGCCCGAGGAACGCGACAGCGTCTCGTCGAAAGGCTGGGGCTTCGGCTACCTCGGCGGCGGCCTGCTGCTGGCCCTGAACCTTGCCTTCCTCTCCAACGCCGGCAAACTCGGCATCACCAAAGGCATGGCCGTCCGCATCAGCATGGCCAGCGCCGGCCTCTGGTGGGCGCTGTTCACGCTCGTGCCCATGGCCGTGTTGACCAACCGCGGCGCCCAGCGCCCCCTGCCCCCGGGCGAGTCCCTCTTCGCCGTCGGCTTCCGTCAGTTCTCCCACACCATTCGCGGCCTCCGCCGCTACCCGAAAACGCTGCTCTTCCTCGCCGCCTATCTCACCTACAACGACGCCATCCAAACCGTCATCGCCATGGCCGGCCAGTTCGGCAGCGACGAACTGAAAATGCCCATGGAGCAACTCACCCTCGCCATCCTCATGGTCCAGTTCGTCGCCTTCGCCGGCGCCATGCTCTTCAACTGGATCTCGACGAAGGTCACCGCCAAACGCGCCGTCCTGGCCGCCCTGGTCATCTGGACCGGCGTCCTCGGCTACATCTACCTCTCCGTATCCACCCCGGGTGAGTTCTTCCTCATGGCCGCCCTCGTCGGCCTGGTGATGGGCGGCAGCCAGGCGCTCAGCCGTTCGCTCTTTTCCCTCATGATCCCCGAAGGCAAGGAGGCGGAGTACTTCAGCCTCTACGAAATCAGCGACAAAGGCACCAGTTGGCTCGGCCCCCTGGTCTTCGGACTCGCCCTCCAACTCACCGGCAGCTACCGCCTCGCCGCCCTTTCTCTCGCCATCTTCTTCGTGGTTGGCTTCGTTCTTCTCAGCCGGGTCAATATCGAGCAGGCCGCGGCCGAGGCACACCGTCCGCCCGAGGACGCCGGGGCTGGACTCCGGTGAGGAATTCGATTCGTGCCAACCGCCGCCTCGTCACGAAAACCTCCAAACCGGCTCGAGTCCCCGGCAGCGCTGCTTCGGCGGCGACAATCGAGGAGGTCTTCGGCTCCCTCCGCACGAATCGACAGAAGCCCGGAACGATCGCGGAAATGAATACCGCAGTGACCGAAGAAATCCTGGCACGCCACAATCGCAGGCGGTACTAACGCCGCCTACCCAACCCGCACCACCACCCGCCCCCGCACCTGCCCGGCCAGCACTCTCCCCGCCCACTCCCCCAACTCCTCCAGCGCAATTTCCGCCGTCAACGAATCCAGCAACCCCCGGTCCAAACCCTCCGCCAACAACCCCCAGATCCGCCGTCGCTCTTCGTTCGCCACCTCCACCGAGTTCACCCCCAACAGTCCGACACCCCGCAATATGAACGGGAACACCGTCGTGTGCAGTGCCGTGCCCCCGGCTAACCCGCAAGCCGCCACCGCGCTCCCGTGCGCCATCGTCCGGATCAACCCGGCCAGCGTCTCCCCGCCTACGGTATCCACCGCTCCGCCCCACCGCTCACTCTCCATCGGCCGCGTCGCCGGCGCCGCGAGTTCCGCCCGGTCCATCACCTCCGCCGCCCCCAATCCCCGCAAATACTCCGCCTCTTCCAGCCTTCCCGTGCTCGCCACCACCCGGTAGCCCTTCCGCGCCAGCAGCGCCACCGCAATCGAGCCCACACCGCCCGCCGCCCCCGTCACCACCACATCCCGCCCGCCCGGCCGCAACCCGTGCCGCTCCAGCGCGTCCACGCACTGCATCGCCGTAAATCCCGCCGTCCCAATCGCCATCGCCTGCCGCGTCGAAAACTCCTCCGGCACCGGCACCACAAACCCCGCCGGCACCCGCGCCTGTTCCGCGTATCCGCCCCAATACTTCTCGCTCAACCCGCACCCGGTCACCACCACCCGGTCCCCGGCGGCAAACTCCGCCACCGCGCTCTCCTCCACCACCCCCGCCAGGTCGATCCCCGGCACCATCGGGAACGTCCGCACCACCCCCGGCGAACCCGTCAACGCCAGCCCGTCTTTGTAGTTCAGGCTCGACCACTCCACCCGCACCCGCACGTCCCCGGCGGGCAGCCAGGCCGTATCGATCTCGCCAAACCGGCTCTCGATACGGCCCTCGGATTTGGTTACCAGCCACCCGCGCATGGCGTGCCTACTTCTTCAACTTCTTCATCTTCTGCCCTGCCGTGAAGTAGTTCACCTCGCCCATGTAGATGGACTCGGCCTTCTCCACCAGCTTGCCGTTCGCCTCGGAGGCCTTCCGCGCCGCCACCCAGTCCGGATCGGCCTGGAACGCCTTCCACGACGCTTCCCGCGCCTCCCGGCTCGGATACGCCAGCACATAGATCAGATCCTTGTCCGAACCCTTCTCCTTGTCCGTCGGGCCCCAGAAGCCCACAATCTCCATCCCGTGCTTCACAAACAGCGCGTTCGTGTGGTTCCGGAACCGGTTGTGGAGGTCTTCCAGCTTCCCGGGCATGGCGTGATAAATACGCAGTTCATAAAACTTCCCCGAAGTCTTCAGCGAAGGCGACGGAGCGGGCGTCTGTGCGAAGGAGGCGGCCACAAAGGCCGTGCAAAGCAGGAGCAGGGTACGCATAGGCTTCGAGTATATCGCCACAGCTACAATGAAGTCTGCGCCATGCCGGACACCCTCCTCAATGCGCTGGCCCAAGGCGCCCTGCTCCTCACCGCCAACCGCCGCCTGGCCCGCCACTGGCGCCGTGCCTACGACGCCCGCCAGCGCGAATCCGGCGCCTTGGCTTGGCCCGCCCCCGCCGTCCTCGCCTGGCAGGACTGGGTCACCGAGTCCATCGACGCTCTCCTCCCGGACCGCATCACCCCCTCCCCCTTCGCCGAAATTCGCGGCTGGCACAGAATCATCGACGCCGGCCCGCTCCTCGATCAACAAGCCACCGCCGAAGGCGCCGCCCAGGCCTGGGCCCTCTGCCAGCAGTACCAACTCTCCCTCGATCACCCCTCCTTCTCCGACAGCGAGGACACCGCCAAATTCCGCGCCTGGGCCCTCGAGTTCGAACGCCGCGCCAACAAACATCACTGGCTCCCCGCCGCCCGCCGTGAACTCTGGCTCGCCGGGCAGTTGCCGCCGTCCTTCCGTGACGTCTGGCTCGATGGCTTCGACGAAACCACTCCCGCCCAACAAACCCTCCTCGCCCGCCTCAAGTGGCAGGCCTACCAGGGCGAACAACTCCCCGCCGGCGCCGTCTCCCGCGCCGCTTACCCGGACGCCAACGCCGAAATCCACGCCGCCGCCCGTTGGGCACGGACGCTCCTCGAAGAGGGCCGCGCCCGCTCCGTCGGCGTCGTCGTCCAGGGCCTCGCCTCCCTCCGTCCCACCGTCGAAGCCGTCTTTGAGGACGTCCTCGGCGCCCCGCTGTTCAACATCTCCCTCGGCCGCGCCCTCAACGAATGGCCCATCGTCGCCGACGCCCTCCTCTGGCTCCGCTGGCTCGCCCGCCCCCTCGATATCGGCTCCACCGGCGTCCTCCTCCGTTCCCCCTTCTTCCGCGGCGCCGCCGCCGAACGCGCCGCCCGCGCCCAACTCGATATCACCCTCCGCGAAGAAAACGCCCTCGAAGTCACCGCCGCCCGCGTCCGCGCCGGTGGCCCTCCCCTCCTCGCCGAAGCCCTCGGCCACGCCCTGGCAAGCCTCGCCGCCCAACCTGCCCGCCAGTCCCCCGGCGCCTGGGCTCGCGCCATTCCCGGCATTCTTTCCGCCTCCGGTTGGCCCGGCGACCGCACCCAGTCCAGCACCGAACGCCAGGCCCTCGCCCGCTGGCAACAACTCCTCCGCGACTTCGCCGCCCTCGACCTCGTCGAAGGCCCCCTCCCCTTCCCCCAGGCCGTCTCCCTCCTCTCCGACCTCGCCGGCGAAGCCATCTTCCAACCCGAAACCGCCGAAATGCCCGTCCAGATCCTCGAAGCACTCCAGGCCGCCGGCTCCCGCTTCGACGCCCTCTGGGCCATGGGCATGACCGATACCGTCTGGCCCGCTCCCGCCAAGCCCAACCCCTTTCTTCCGCGCGCTCTCCAGCGCGAAAACAACCTCCCCCACGCCACCCCCGAACGCGAACTCCGCTTCGCCCGCGAAATCACCGCCCGCCTCCTCCGCAGCGCGCCCGTCGTCATCTTCAGCTACCCGGAACGCAAGGACGATGAGGAGTTCCGCCCCAGCCGCCTCATCCTCCCCTACCCCGAACAACTCCCCGCCATGGCGAACTTCCCCTCCTACGCCATCGCCGCCCCGTTGGAGCGGACCGCCGATACCTCCGCCCCGCCGCTCCCGCCCGGCGCCCAGGTCCGCGGCGGCACCGGCGTCCTCTCCAGCCAGTCGCTCTGCCCCTTCCAGGCCTTTGCCAAGGTCCGCCTCCAGGCCGCCGAGTGGACCGAACCCGAACCCGGCCTCTCCCCCCTCGAACGCGGCAACGCCCTCCACGAAGCCTTGGCCTCGCTCTGGAAACGCTTCCGCACCCGCGCCGCTCTCGCCCGCGCCGGCGCCCAGGACCGCGACGCCGCCTTAACCGAGGCCGTCCTCGCCGGTATCGCCCAACTCTCCCCCGCCGGCCGCGAAAAGCTCATCGAACTCGAACACATCCGCCTCCGCGCCGTCCTCGAAGACTGGGTGGAACTCGACTTCGAACGCGACGACTTTACCGTCGAATCCATCGAACATCGCATCGACCTCACCCCCGCCGGCCTCCCCGTCCACGCCCGCGCCGACCGCATCGACCGCCTCCCCTCCGGCCAAACTGTCCTCATCGACTACAAAAGCACCGCTCCCAGCCGCAAAGTCTGGGAAGGCGAACGGCCCGACAATCTCCAACTCCCCCTCTACGCCGTCGCCCTCCCGGAGACGCCCTCGGCCATCGTCTTCGCCCAACTCAAGCGCGGCGACCATAAGTTCGACGGCCTCGCCGCCGCCGAGGGCCTCGTCCCCGGCGTCAAACCCGCCCCGCAAGGCTGGGAGGCCCAAATCGCCGAATGGCGCCGGACCATCACCAAAATCTGGAAGGAGTTCCAGGACGGTCGCGCCGATGTCGACCCCAAAGACGGCGGCCGCCCCTGCGCCAACTGCCACCTCCACTCCCTCTGCCGCATCTACGACACGGAGTCCGCTCCGGAATAGTGGTCAGCGCTCACGTGGTTTTGAACAGAATCCACCGCCCGGCCGCGCGTTCCACCAGAATGAATCGGTCGGGATCCATCGGCGGCGCAGTCCCCCCTTCCGCTAGCGCCAGGTAGCCCACGGTGTTGTCCAGCACACCCCCTAGCAACGCCCGCACCACCCCGTCTTCCCGCCGCGTCGCCCGTTGCAGGTGCAAGCGCCGTGCCGCATTCGCCGCCCCCGCGCTCCCGTCAGATACCAGTGCGGCAAGCGCATCAAATGCCGCCCGGTTCTCCCGCACATAGGCCTTCAGTTCGGCGTCGCTCGCCAGTGTCAACTCCAGATTCCTCCGCTGCCATTCCTGTTCCGCCGTCCGGCCCTTCACTTCGCGCAGACGTTCCAGCCCCATGCGCAACGTCCCTGTCTCCGATAGCGTCCTCACCTCGGCCAACCGCCATCGTTCCTCTTCCTTTCGCAGGTAGAGGTACCAGTCCTGCACTCCCGCCGGATGCCGTACCTCGACCCCGTAGACCTCCCGGGTTGCACCCCGCTCAAGCAACCGCACGGCCTTCCGCGCTCCCGGTCCGTAGAACTCTCCCAGCGTCTTCTCCTCCGCGTGAGCCCGCATCTCACCCGTGTATCGTGTCGCGCGATCCAACCGTCCGGCCGGCGAGAAGAACGCCTCCACCACCTCTTCCCCGGACTCTGCCGCACGCAGCAGGCCTCCCGCTCCCGCCATCCCCAGCCACAGTCGCCGCGACCAACTCGCTACCATTGGAGAGTTCCACATTTTCTCACTCCGACCGATGATTTCCCGCCCGTTCCCCAGTCTATAGAAACAAAGGAACCCATGAACCAACCCACAGTCACCGACCGCGACCTCGTCCTCAACCGCTTGATCGACGCCCCGCCCGCCAGCGTCTACCGCTGCTGGACCGAACCCGAACTGCTCAAACAGTGGTTCGCCCCTCTCCCCTACACCACACCCCACGCCGAACTCGACGTGCGCCCCGGCGGTGCCAGCTTGATCGTCATGCGCAGCCCCGACGGCCAGGACATGCCCAACCCCGGCATCTATCTCGAAGTGGTGCCCAACGAGCGGATCGTCGTTACCGACGCCTATACCTCCGCCTGGGAACTCTCCCCCAAACCCTTCCTCACCATCATCCTCACTTTTGAAAACCAGGACGGCAAAACCAACTACACCGCCCTCGCCCGCCATTGGACCGTGGCCGACCGCGAAGCCCACGAAAAGATGGGTTTCCACGTGGGTTGGGGCATCTGTACGGACCAACTCGCCGCCCTCGCCGCGACACTGTAAACCCCTTGACACGGCCGGCGGGTGGGAGCACACTAATCACAGACTGGTTTGCAACACAAACCAGTCTGTGAGGTGCCTATGTCCGATCCGCTTCGCGAAGCCTCCCGCCGTCTGCAGCGAGCCTGGTCCGCTGACGGCCTGGCCGAACTCACCGCCGGCCTGCTCTTCTTTCTCCCCGCCCTGCTCGAATGGGGCAAGCTCGGCCTGCCTCGCCAGGATTCTGCCTGGCGTCTGCTCAATACAGTCCAGATGCTCGTCATATTCCCCGGCGTCTGGATCGCCATTTGGATTCTTCCCCGCCTGCGCAATCGCTTATTCGGCGATCGCGCCGGCATCATGATTCCGCTCCCGGCACCAGGGGGTACCTCCAAAGCAGCGATCGCCGCCATCATCGGCGCCATGACAGCAGCGGTCCTGGTAATCATGCGCACAGCAACCCATTGGACAACGTTGACGATCCTCACCACCGGTCTCGGCGCGGGGTTCATTCTGGTCCAGGTGGGCCGCTCCTCGGGCCTCACCCGTTTCCTCGTCCTTGGCCCGGTGGTGGCCCTGCTTTCGGTGGCCATCGCCGCCCGCGGCGCCGATTTTGAAACCTCGTTCGTTGCCCAGTTCGGCCTCATCGGGCTGCTTCTCCTGCTGGCCGGCGGCGCGACGCTCTTGCGCTACCTCCACGCCGCGCCCCGGAGCGCGCCGTGAGCGCCACCCTCCGCGCCCTCGCCGAGGTGGATCGCACCATCCACGAACCCGCCCGCCTCATGATTGTCTCCCTGCTCTATCTCACGCGCGAGGTGGATTTTCTGTGGCTTTTGAACCAGACCGAGTTGACCAAAGGCAACCTCTCCGCCCACCTCGCCAAACTGGAGCAGGCCGGCTACGTCGAAGTGGAGAAACAGTTCCGCGGCAAGATTCCGCAGACGCTCTACCGCCTCACCAAAACCGGCCGGTCGGAGTTGGACCGGTACCGCAAGGCTATGCGCTCGGCCCTGGCCTGACGATTCGTTGCCGCCGAGCGGCCAAGGCTCGCTATCATCCAAGGGATGACAGAACGGCCTGAGCAGACGCTCGTCCGGCTTCTCGTGGAGCCCGCGCCGCTGACGGACACCGCCATCCCCTGGCCCGCCGTCGTCCGCACCGCCATCCAATGGCGGGTCGGCTCCCTCCTGCTTACCCGCCTCGATCGCTACAGCGGTCAGGTTCCTGCCGGCGCCCGCGCACTCCTCACCGCCCATCACCTCCAGGACTTCTCCCGCAGCGCCCTCATCGCCGGTAAGGGAGCCCGCCTCTGCCGGGATCTGGAAGAGCAGGGCATACCCGTGGTCGCCTTCAAAGGCCTCGGCGTCATGGCCCAACTCTACGCCGGTCCGCAGGAACGCTCCACCAGCGATGTCGACCTCCTCGTCCGGGAACAGGATCTGGACCGCGCCGTCGGCGCGCTCACCGCCTCCGGCTTCGCGCTCGGCCTCGCCGTCGACCTCGCCACCTACCGCCAGGAACTCCGCGAACTCGGTGGCTACGGCGGCAACCAGGCCATCACCCTCACGCATCCCGAATGGGGCAGCGCCGATCTCCATTGGCGCTTCGGCCGCAATCCGGTGGCCGAAATGGACCCCGCCAGGATTCTGCAACGCGCCGAATGGTGTTCGCTCCTCGGTCACCGCATCCGCGTGATTGGCCCTGTGGATGGACTCGTCCTGGCCGCCCACCACGCCGTTCGCGAAGGCTTCAATCCGGCCGGTATGATCCGTGACCTCCTCGACGCCCAACGCTGGCTGGAACGGTTGGAGACGCTTGGCAAACTGGACGAGGCGCTCGCCCACGTGGAGCGCTGCCGGATCGCCGCGCCGGTCGCCGCCATGGCCTCCCTTTTGGGTCACCGCACCGTCATCGAACGTCTGGAGGCCACGGCTGCCAGCCGCGATCTGGTGCTTTTGTTCCAATTGCAGCTCTACGGGTGGTCTGCCACCCGCGATGTCCAGCGTCTCGCCGATCCCCGCGAATGGCGGAAAATGTGGCGCTACGGCTTCGGCGGCGTCGCCGTTTACCACCGCCTGCTGGCCGGGCAGACACCCGGCCAGCGCGTGCCGTGGACGGAACGATTCAGCCGCGTGACGCGCAGCCTCGCCGGCCTTGAGCCGAACCATTGGAAACGCTGGCGTGCCCTCCGCACCATCGTCCGGATTAGAGCCGGCTACCAGGACGTCTCCGGCCGGTAGCCACTGGCCCGTCATCGGGTCACGGAAATCCACCGCCGGCGAGTTCGGCTTCAGCCCGATCGGCCGCCGCCCGGCCAACGGCACCCTTTCGGCTCGCTGCTCCTCCTCGCACTGTCTGATAATGAGGTGTCGCTCCCATGCCTCCCCCTGACGCCGCCGCGCGCGAACGCGCCCTCGACATCGAAACCTCTTTCCTCGTCCAGGCCCCCGCCGGCTCCGGCAAAACCGAACTCCTCACCCAACGCTTCCTCGCCCTCCTCGCCACCGTCGACACCCCCGAAGCCATCGTCGCCATCACCTTCACCCGCAAAGCCGCCGGCGAAATGCGCAACCGCATCACCGGCGCCCTCCAGCGCGCCCAGAACCCGATCCCCGCCGAAGAGCACGCCCGCCGCACCTGGCAACTCGCCCGCGCCGCCCTCGACCGCGACCTCGCCTTCTCCTGGGGCCTGCTCGAAAACCCCTCCCGCCTCCGCATCCTCACCCTTGACTCCCTCTGCGCCTCCCTCACCGGCCAGATGCCCTGGATGAGCCGCATGGGCGGCCAACCCTCCCTCGCCGACGACCCCGCCCCCCTCCACCACGAAGCCGCCCTCCGGACCCTCGCCCTCCTCGAGCAGGACACCCCCTTCCGCCCCCTCCTCGTCCGCCTCCTCCTCCACCTCGACAACAACCTCTCCCGCGCCGCCGAACTGCTCATGCAGATGCTCGCCCGCCGCGATCAGTGGCTCCGCCACATCGCCGGCGGCCTGGATCGCACCCGCCTGGAAGCCAGCCTCCGCGCCATCTCCGAACACGCCCTCGACCGCATCCGCCGCCGCGTCCCCTTCAACGCCTGGGCGCTGATGGCCTATGCCCAGATCCCTATCGACGCGCTCGACGATCTCGCCCGCCACCAGGCCCTCGCCGAATTCCTCCTCACCAAGGACGGCTCCCCCCGCCGCCGCATCACCGCCCGCGAAGGCTTCCCCCCGAAGGATCCCCGCAAACCGGAAATGGAGTCCCTCTGCGCCAATCTCGATCCCGTCTTCGCCGCTGAACTCCACGCCCTTCGCGAACTCCCGCCCGCCGCCTATACCGACGCCCAGTGGACGATCGTCGAAGCCCTCGCCGGTATTCTTCAGCTCGCCGTCGCCCAACTCCGCGTCGTCTTCCAGGAACGCCGTACAACGGACTTCGTCGAACTCACCCTCTCCGCCACCGCCGCCCTCGGCACCGACGCCGAACCCACCCCGCTCGCCTACGCCCTCGACTTCCGCATCCAGCACCTCCTGCTCGACGAGTTCCAGGACACCTCCATCTCCAAAATGGCCCTCCTCGAACGCCTCACCGCCGATTGGATGCCCGGCGACGGCCGCACCATCTTCGCCGTCGGCGACCCCATGCAGTCCATCTACAGCTTCCAGGAAGCCGACGTCAGCCTCTTCGCCCAGTGCCGCCACCATGGACTTGGCCGCCTCCCCCTCGAATCCCTCACCCTGGCCGCCAACTTTCGCTCCTCCTGGAATCTCATCGACTGGTTCAACTCCGCCTTCCCCGGCGTCCTCGCCCCGGAGGACGATCCCGCCTCCGGCGCCGTCGTCTACTCGCCGTCGGTCGCCCAGCGCGGCGAAGAGCCCGGCCCGCCCGTCGTCTGCCGCTCCGCCACCCCGGAAGAGGAGCCCGCCGCCGTCGCCGACGCCGTTCAACAGGCCGAAGGCGATGTCGCCATCCTCGTCCGCCGTCGCGCCGACGCTCACGCCATCGTCACCGAACTCAAACGCCGCGGCATCCCCTTCCAGGCCGTCAAGATGGACCCCCTCGCCGGCCGTTCCATCATCCAGGACCTCCGCGCCCTCACCCGCGCCCTCCTCCACCCGGCCGACCGCGTCGCCTGGCTCAGCATCCTCCGCGCCCCCTGGTGCGGACTCGAACTCGCCGATCTCACCCAACTCGCCCAGAACCCCTCCCTGCCCGACGCCATTCGCGCCTCCAGCCATCCGCGCCTCCACCGCGTCGGCCCCGTCCTGGAGAACGCCCTCACCGAATCCCGCCGCCTCCCCCTCCGCCGCCACGTCGAACAGACCTGGCGCCAACTCGGCGGCCCCGCCTGCCTCCGCGACGCCGCCGAACAGGAAGACGCCCGCATCTTCTTCCAACTCCTCGATACCCTCGACACCGCCGGCGATCTCCCCGATTTCCAACTCCTCGACGACGCCCTCGACAAACTCTGCGCCGCCCCCGACCCCAATGCCCCCAACCGCATTCAGGTCATGACCATGCACAATGCCAAGGGCCTCGAGTTCGATAACGTCATCCTCCCCGGACTCTCCAACCGCCCCCGCTCCGGTTCCACCCACCTCCTGCGCTGGAGCGAACTCGATGACCTCGTCGTCGGCTGCATCCGCGAAACCGGCGCCGATCGCGACCCGGTCTATGACTACCTCGGCATCCTGGACCGCCGCAAGCAGGACCACGAAGCCGGCCGCCTGCTCTACGTCGCCGCCACCCGCGCCAAAAAACGGCTCTTCCTCTTCGGCCACCAGGCCCAGTCCGGGTCCTTCCTTGCCCGCCTCTGGCACGCCGTCGGCGACCAGTTCCCCGCCCCTGCCGCCGCCCCGCCGGACCCGCAACCGGCCGTTTCCCGCGGCGTTCCCCTCCGCCGCGTCCCGGAGGAGTTCTCCGCCCCCGCCCCGCCCCCGCCCCTCGCCTGGCACGTCGAAGAACGCCACATCGAGGAGGCCGCCGATTCCGGCGTGGGCCCCGATGAGACGGTCCGCCTGATCGGCACCATGGTCCACCGTGTCCTCCAGCGCATCGCCCAGCAGGGCCTGGAAAACTGGAATGCGGAGCGCGTCTCCGCCGCCGAACCTGCCATCCGCGCCCAACTCACCGCCTTGGGAGTACTTCGCGAAGAGATGGACTACGCCGTCGCGCGCACCTCCGAGGTCCTCTGCCAGACGCTGGCCAGCGACCGCGGCCGCTGGGTCCTCGCCTCCTACCCGGAAGCCGCCAGCGAATGGGAACTGAGCGGCGTCTTCGGCGGCGATACCCGCTCCGTCCGCCTCGACCGGACTTTCGTCGATCGCGGCATTCGCTGGATTATTGACTACAAAACCGGCGCCGATCAGCCGGAATATCGCCTGCAATTAGAACAATATGCCGAACTCCTCGCCCGCCTCGACCACCGGCCCATCCGCCTCGGGCTTTACTTCCCGCTGAGCGGCGAATGGCACGAATGGGAGGCTAGCGGCGCTCGGCGAGCAGGATCAGCGACTGGCCCAGCGGCAGATTAACCCCGGCCGGGAGGATCTTCGATTCCGCCTGCAGCGGGGCATGGAGCAGCGTGTCCAGCCAGGGCGCCACCGGTTGCACGCCGCTCTCCGGTTCCCCGCCGAAGAGCGGTTCCACCACCCGGAACTTCAACAGCGCCACCGGCAGCAGCAGCGAGTTGGCGTAGGTGCACCGTAACACGCGAAATCCGGTCTTTTCAGCCAGTTGAATGAGCCTGGAACGCGTAAAACGCTGCCTTTCCATAGCAAATTGCGAGTGATGGCTGCGAAGAATGTCGAGCGCCGAGGCACGCAGCGCCAGGAACCCGCCGGGCTTCAGGACCCGGTGGAACTCCTCCATCGGCCGGTGCTCCTCGCCGCGGGGCAGGTGGACGATCACGTCCATGCTCACCACCGCGTCAAAAGCCTCGCCGCGGTAGGGGAGCGCCTGGATATCGCCCTGCGTTAAATGATTGATTCCTAAACCCTTACCGTACTCCAAGCCCTCCCAGCCCAGGTCCAGAGGGAACATCGGCCAGTGGTAGCGGTCGGCCAGGGCCTTGGCAAAGTGGCCGGTTCCGCATCCGGCCTCCAACACCCGCCCGAACTTCCGCTCCCGCGCCACCGGATCCAGTAACCCGAACATAATGTGGCGCATACCGCGATACCACCAGAAGTCGTTTTCGGCTTTGGCGATATTGGCGAACTCGGCGGGGTTCATCATGGCAGATAGTGCTCCTGGTGCTCGCGGTAGTAGTCCAGGGTGCGGCGGGCGCCTTCGGCGAACGGAACTTGCGGCTCCCACCCTAACGTCTCTCGAATCAATGAGTTATCGGTGGAAAAACTGCCGATGTCGATGGATTTGTGGCCCTCCGGGAAGGGCCGGTAGCGCAACTGGCCGCCGCCGGCGGCGGCCAGGGTGCGCGCGATCTCGGAAAGGGAGAGGGCATCGCGGCCGCCGACGTTCATGTTCATCACCGGGAGTGCGCGCCGGGCCCCGGCCAGCAGACAAACCTCAACAATATCATCAACATACACGGGGTCCCTCAGCTGCTGGCCATCGCCGAAGACCTCAATATCCTGCCCGAGAAGAGCGCGGCGGAAGAAGTGGCCGAGCACGCCCTGCTCGGGGATGTTCAGCGCCATCCGCGGGCCGTAGACGTTGGTCAGACGGAGGATGGTCGCGTCGAGTTCGCCGCCGGCGTGCAGGAGGCGGTGGTAGCTGGCCGCGGCGTTTTTATGTATCCCATTGAAATCAATTGGGTTAATGGGATGCGATTCATTGATGGGCAGGTACTGTGGCACACCATAGACCTGCCGGGTGCTGGCGTAAACGACGCGGACACCCGGACAGATTTCGCGCAGAGCGAGAAGGAAGCGCAACTGGGAGGTCGTGTTGAGCTCCAGGTCCCGGACCGGGTCGCGCATACTATTAATGTGGCTTATTTCGCCGGCCATATTGAAGACGACTTGGGTGCCTTCGATGGCGTTTTTGTGTGCAAAAAGTGCGCCAATATCGTCATTTATGACGTGTTTTTGCGCTAAAAATGGCACTAAATTGTGCACATTTGCACCACATCCGCGGACCGAAGAGTCGATGACGGTGACGTGAGCGCCTTCGCGCGCCAGCCGCACCGCCAGATTGCTACCGATGAATCCTAGTCCACCCGTGACCAGAACCCGCATCCCCGCGTAGTTCATGTTGTGTGACTTCAGTCTACCGCTTCCGGCAGGAGCGATTCCAGGGCCCTGGCCGCTTCCACCAGAAGGAGCGATCCGAGCGCGTAGTGGTGCCGGCGCTGGTAGAAGTGGCGGAGGTGGATCTCCAGATCCGCCCAGGAGGCGCAGACTTCGCGGTAGACCACAGTGGGGTGGGTCAGGACGCGCTGGCGCCAGCCGGGGATCCTGCTGCAGTGGCGGATGAGGGCCGAGATGAGGCGGAACTCGTTATTGAGGAGGAGCCGGAAGAAGCGGGAGCGGGTGCGGCAGGCCTCGACAGCGGTCTCGGCCGAGGCCGGGGAATAGGAACGGCGCACATGCGGGGGCGCGTCGAGGCGGGTGGCGATGGCGTACACCAGTTTGAGGCGGCCGGTGAGGCGGCGGGCGAGGCCGCGGAAGGCGCGGTCGGTGAGTTTCTGATTGAGGACCTCGATGCCGAGTTCATCGACGTGGCGGCCGACGGCGGGTTCGGTGACACTCCAGGCAAGGAGCGGGAGGGTCTGTTCGCGTTTGTCGAGGGAGGCCACCGAGTCGATGACCGACGGGGGGAGGAAGTCGCGAATGGCAGCCTGGAGGGCGAGGGCGACGGCCTTATAGCAGCGCATATAGGTGTGGGACCGTTCGGCGGGAGCGGTAGCGAGGCCGCCGTTCGGCGCGCAGACATGGTGGCGCGGGAGCGGTTGGGGGAGGAGGGGAGCGGGGGGAGGCTCAGCGACAAGGGTGAGGGGGGTCGTATCGCCATAAAGCGCGCGGAAGGCGAGGACGACGGCCTGGTGGAGGCCCATGGTGGCGGCTGGCTCGGGATCCCCGGCTGCGGTGGCGACGAGGCGGCCGGCGGAGTCCTGGTGGAAGGAGAGCCCGGCAAACCAGGCGGGCTCGTCGAAGATCTCCCCGGCGCGGAACGGCGGGAGGTGGAGTTCGACGGCAGGGAGACCGGTGGCGAGGACGGCCGCGCGGACACACTCCGGCAGCGAGTCGAGACTGGAAAGGGTAGCGGAGACAGGCAGTTGGAGAGCGCACGACGGCGTCTCCCGGACCCAATGCAGGTGAACCTGGGGGACCGAAACATTAGAATAAGACATATTCTATTCCGGTACCTTTATCTTATCGATTCCGGCAAGAAAAACGGCTCAAAGCGCACAAAAACAGCATTCCTGGCACATCCACAAGTATTTGATTTAAAATTACTTACAGAAAATGTGAAGCAAATTCAGCAAGTCTGTGAACGGCTTTTCCAGCGCCGCGAAAAACCCCGCTTTTTCAAAGAATAGAGCGAGTGAGCGTATCCGCGGCGCGGGGTTTCTCGCGGCGGAGAAAGACGTTCACCTCTTCGAGCGAACCGAAGAGGCCAACGAAAAGGGGGGAGCGGCGGTCCGGGGAGCGGCGGTAGCGATTGAAGTCCGGGGCGCGAAACTGCCCGTTGCGGGCGATGACGGCGCAGCCCATGGGGCGGTACTCGTGGGTGCCTTGGGCCCACGCTTCGTCGTCCGATAACCAGAGAGCAAATCCCATACAGAATTGATATTATCGTGCGCATGGAACGCAGAGTTTTCCTCGGAACATCGGCGCTGGCCAGCCTGGCGGCCGCGCCCTCTCACGGACGGTTGAATCAGGGGGTGTGCGGCGGGGTGTTTCGCGGCTCGGGACTGGACTTTGAAGGACAGTGCCGGGCGCTGGCGGAGATGGGGTTGAAGGCCTACGATCTGCAGGGACCGGACAAGTTCCCGATCATGAAGAAGTACGGCATTGTGCCGAGCATGGTACCTGGGTCGAGCCCGCTGGCCAATGGCGTGAACGACAAGAGCCTGCATGCCGAGATCATCAAGCGGTCGCATGAGCTGATCGACATTTCGGCGGCGGCGGGGGCGCCGAACATGATCATCCTCTCCGGCAACCGGCGGGGGAAGAGTGACGCCGAGGGGATGGACAACACGGTCGCCTGCCTGAATGAACTGAAGAAGCACGCCGAGGACAAGGGCGTGACGCTGTGCATGGAACTGTTGAACAGCAAGGTGAACCACCCCGATTACCAGTGCGACCGGACGGCGTGGGGCGTGGAGGTCTGCAAGCGGGTGGGTTCGCCGCGGGTGAAGTTGCTGTACGACATCTACCACATGCAGATTATGGAAGGCGACGTGATCCGGACGATCAAGGACAACTATCAGTGGATCGGCCATTTCCATACGGCGGGCAATCCGGGGCGGAACGAGCTGAGCATTGACCAGGAGATTAACTACAAGGGTGTGGCGAAGTCGATTGCCGACCTTGGGTATAAGGGTTTCCTGTGCCACGAGTACTCGCCGAAGGTGAAGCCGTGGAAGGAAGCGCTGCTGGAAGCGGTGGAGGCGTGCAACGTCTAGTCCTGGTGCGCTAGCGCGCTGGGGTCCGGATCCGTTGCGACGATGGCCAGAAGTTCTGGCTACATCGAAGACGCTATGCTCATTTCCGTTGCGGCTGCTAAGAACCAGTTGTCTCAGCTTATCCGTGCCGTGGAGGACGGAGAAGAGGTCATTATTACCCGACGCGGGAAGCCGGTGGCGCAACTGACGATGGCGAACACCGGGAAGCGCAAAGTGCGGTGGGGTGCATTGGAGGGGCAAATCCAGTTGAAGCCTGGCTGGGATGCGCCGATTAGCGAGGAGCAGTTCCTAGACGGCGAGTCTTAACGGGATACCTCCTCGACACCAACGTGGCGCTGTTAGGGGTGGTGGACCCAGAGCGATTGCCGCAGAGGATCCGGAAAGCGGTTGAGACGGGCCCCGCTTATCTGAGCGTGATCTCTCTCTGGGAAGTAACGATTAGGAGTATGCGAGGGAACCTCGAATTGGTAAATCCCCAGGGCTGGTGGCCGGTCACGCTGGAATCGTTAGGACTTCGTCCGATCCTGTTCCGCCCGGAGCATGTGGCGGCCATTCAGCGGTTAGCCCCGCATCATGCGGATCCGTTTGACCGGGCAATCGTTGCGACGGCGATTGCGGAAGAGCTGGTTGTCTTAACGACGGACAAGGGGATGGACCTCTATGTCGGGCAGGGCACGCCGGTTAGGCAGGGTTGGCCGGGCCGTTGGCCAGCGCGAGTAGCGCGGGGGCGAGGCGGAGGGCGAGGGCTGGGGCAGCGGCGTCGAGTTCCGTCTGGAGACAAGAGATGGCGGCGCGAAAGGCGCGGGCCAATTCCGGTCCGGCGAGGGAGGCCGGCAGGGTGGCTTCCCAGGGTTGGGTGACCTCCGCGGGGAGGCGGGCGTAGCCGCGGCCGTGGACGGCAGGGAGTCCGTGGCGGAGACAGGCCAGCGACAGTCCCTGGTTACGGAGGCCGCTGAGCATGTACTCGGCTTGCCAGAGATGGGTACGGGCGATGGAGGTGCGGACGTGGATGGCGTAGAGCCAGGCGAAGCCGATGAGGGCGTCGACGGAGGGGAGAGGGGGTTCCTGGATGGGTTGTGCTTCGCCGAAGATGAGGCGGAAGGATGGGGCGAGGGGGCGGAACTCTTCGCGGGGAACGAAGGCCAGATCCACCTGCAGGGGACCAGGGAGCAGGAAGACGCGGTAGAGCCAGGCACCGGCGGGAAAATCGAGGTGGTGGAGGGCGTGGTGTTCGCCGTACATGCGGCGGGTCCAGGCGTCGAGGGTGGCGGGCAGATCGGCAAAGACGGCGAAGGCGAGGTCGATATCGGAATAGGCGTCTTCAGCGCCGGTGGCGCCGGAACCGGTGATGGCAGCGGCGCAGATGGCGGGATCCTGCTGGGCGATTTCGAGAAGGTGGGCGCGGAGTTGGTTGCGCATGGAGACGGCTGATGGAGGGCCGCGTCAGGAGAAGAGTCCGGGGATCATTTTGCCGCCGTTGGCGACGCGGACAGGGCGGCCGATGGAGCTTTGGAACTCCTGGTGGGGGTCGATGCCGAACTGGCTGTAGAGGGTGTACATCAGGTCTTCGGGCTCGACGGGGAAATCGGTGACTTCGGTGGCGGTGGAGTCCGTGGCGCCGAGAAGGCGGCCGCCGGAGATGCCGCCGCCGGCGAAGGCAACCGACCAGGCTTTGCAGTGGTGATCGCGGCCGGCGCCATCGTTGATTTTCGGGGTGCGGCCGAACTCGCCCATGGCGATGACAAGAGTGGTGTCGAGCATGCCGCGGTCGTGCAGATCGGTGACGAGGCTGGCGAAAGCCTTGTCGAACTCGGGGAGAAGCGCCTTCTTGCAGATATTGAAGTTGTCGCCGTGGGTATCGTAGTTGAGCCAGCCTTTGGCGACGGTAACGAAGCGGACGCCGGATTCGACAAGGCGGCGGGCGAGGAGGGCGCCCTGGCCGACCGGGGTGCGGCCGTAGCGTTCGCGGAGGGCATCCGGTTCGGCGCCGACATCAAAAGCCTTTTTGGCGGCGGGCGATTGAATGAGATCGTAGGCCTTTTTGGAGAACTCGTCGAGAGCGGCGAAGTCCGGGCTGGCTTCGATGGAACGGAATTTGGCGTCCATCTGCTTGACCAGGTGGGCGCGGGAGGAGAGGCGGGTCCAATCGACGTCGGTGGGGAGGGTGAGGTCTCGCTGGCGGTAGCCGGTGACGTTGGGATCGCCGGAGATGAAGGGGTTGTATTCACCGCCGAGGAAGCCGGCGCCGTAGCTGGGGAAGGTGTTAGGCACGGCGACGTAGGGCGGCATGCCGTTCCTGGGCCCTTTCAGTTTGGAGATCACGCTGCCAACGGAGGCAAACTCAATGGTCGGGAGCGGGAGGTAGCCGGTAAGGAGATAGTTGATGGCGCGTTCGTGGTTGTTTTCGCGGGACTTCATGGACCGCAGCACGGTGACCTTGTCCATGATTCGGGCGGTGTTGGGGAGATGTTCACAGACGCGGATGCCGGGGACGTTGGAGGCGATTTCGTTGAATTCGCCGCGGATATCCTTGGGGGCATTGGGCTTCATATCGAAGGTATCGATGTGAGGCGAGCCGCCGCTTTGCCAGAGGAGGATGCAGCTCAGCTCTTTTTTGGGGGCGGCGCCGAGGTGCAGGGCGCCAAGGCCGAGCGAGCCGATGCGGAGGAAGTCGCGGCGGCCGAATAGGTCTGTACGGTTGGTGATTTCCATGGTGGCTCCGGCTGCTAGTGATTGTACAGAAATTCCTTGGTGTTCATGAGTGCCCAGAGGACGTCTTCGAGGCCCTTCTGGCGGCTTTGGGCGGCGCGGACGGCGTTGCGGGCGTTGGCGGTCTCTTCGGCATCGGGGAAGCGGGAGAGGCTGCGGAGGTAGAGTTCTTCGATGAATTTGTCGTCGGAGGGGATGGCCTGGAGATTGCGGGCGATGAAGCCGCGGGGATCGCTCGATTTCCGATGGGCGGTATCGCCGCCGATCATGTGGAGTGCCTGATTGAGAGTGGGGGTATTTTTGCGTTCGCAGACGAGTTGGCGGCTGGGGCGATCGAAGACTTCCAGGAAGTAGCTTTCGATTTCGGGCTCGGGGAGTTGGGTGGCGCGGGTGCCGGGGTACATGGACTGGAAGGGTTCGTGGCTGCCGGCGGCCTGGGAGAGGGAGTCGAGGAGCGGCTCAGCGGAGAGGCGCTTGGGGTAGTAGCGCGAGTAGGCCATGGTGTCGGATTTGTTGGACTTATTGGGGACGCTGGAGAGCTGGTAGGCGGAGGAGGCGGTGATGCGGCGGATGAGGTGATGGAGGTCGAAGTTGTGATCGGCGAAGTCGCGGGCGAGGGCATCGAGGAGGGGTTCGTTGGTGGGCGGGTTGGTGATGCGGAAATCGTCGATGGGTTCGACGAACCCGCGGCCCATGAAGTTGCGCCACATGCGGTTGGCGATAGCGCGGGCGAACCAGGGATTTTCTTTGGCGGTGACCCATTGGGCGAGGAGTTCGCGGCGATCGGTGAGGCCGGCGGTGGGGAGTTGGGGACCGTCGAGGGGTTTGGGGAGATAGGGCTTCTTGGAATCGGGGTTCTGGAACTGGCGGTTGAAATCGACGTAGAGGGCGCGTTCGTTGTTGCGGGGACCGCCGCCTTTGTAGCGCACCTGGGAGAAGAAGGCGGCCATGCCGTTGAAGTCGTCCTGTTTCCAGCGTTCGAGCGGATGGTTATGGCAGCGGGCGCAGCCGATGGAGACGCCGAGGAAGAGCTGGCTGGTCTTTTCGGCGAGGTCGAGCTCCTTCTTCATGAGGGGGTAGTAGTTCGTCGCCGGGTGATCGTACATATTGCCGCTGGAGACGAGGAGGTTGCGGACGAACTGGTCGTAAGGGACGTTCTTTTCAAACTGGCCGGTGAGCCAGCGGGTGAAGGAGTAGGGGCCTTTGTTGTAGAGGAGCTGTTTGGTGTTATCGAGGTGATCGCCCCAGTAGAGGGCCCAGTAGTCGGCGTACTCGGGGCGGGTAAGGAGGGAATCCACCAGTTGGGTTCGTTTGTTGGGATCCTTGCTGGCGAGGAAGGCACGGGCTTCAGCGGCGGTGGGGATGAGGCCGATGGTGTCGAGGTAGACGCGGCGGAGGAAGGTGGCGTCGTCGGCCAATTCCGAAGGGGCGATGGAGAGGCGCTGGAGCTTGGTATTGATGTGCTCGTCGATGAAGTTATTGACCTTGAGGAGGGGTGTCTTCTGGGGAGCGGGGACGACGGCGACGCGGGCCGCGGCAGTAACGCCGGGGCCACGGACGACGATGGCGGTTTCGCCGCCGCGGAGGCCGGTGACCTCGCCGCGGGTGGAGATGGAGGCGATGGAATCGTCGTTGGAGGTATATTTCACCAGGTGGGAGACGTCAGCTTCGGTGCCGTCGGAGAAGCGGGCGGTGACGAGGAGGCGGCGTTTGGCCTCCTTGCCGATGAGGGAGGCGAGTTCGGGGATGACTTTGAGGGAGGTCATCTGGCGACCTTCCTTCACGTTGCCGGGGGCACCGTTTTTGATCCAGGTAAAGAGGGTGAGGTAATCGGGCGAGGATTCGTTGAATAGCTTGCCGCCGGCATGTTTGGTTTTGAAGGTGGGTTTGAGGAGGAGCAGGCTATTGGCGGGGTTGGCTTTGTCGATGCGTTTGCCGTTGACCATGTCGTAGTCGGCATCGGGTTCATAGCCGAAGAGGGAGAGCTTGAAGCCGTTCTGGCCTTTGAGGGCGCCGTGGCAGGAGCCGCCGTTGCAGCCATATTTGGTGAGGATGGGGAGAATGTCGGCGGCAAAGCTGGCGGGGGCGGGTTTATCGGCCTGCTGGACGAGGGCGGTGGTGTGGGCGGTGAGGCCGTTGAAGGTGGCCTGGATGCGGGCGGCGCCATTGGCGGCGGCGGTGATCTGGCCGGAGGAGGAGACGGAGGCAGCGGGACCGGCGGAGGAGAAGGCGGCCTGGGCGGTGACATCTTCGGCGGCGCCGGAGGGGGATTCGGCGAGGACGACGAGTTGCTGGCGGGCGCCTTGGCCGAACAGGAGGGGGTTGGCGGGGAGGATGGTGAGTTTGCGCGGCTGGGCAGCGGCGGCGAGAGAGGCGAGGAGAAGGAGGAGGAGAGTGGGCATGGGAGGGGAGCCTCGGCCTCCTATGGTATATCGGAGCAGAGATACCTTGCGCTTCTACCTATGGTGATGTATAGGTAGAAGTGCGAGGTATCAAGATGGGTATTCTGAAAACGGAACTGCCGCAGGGGACGCTGGACATGCTGATCCTCCAAGTGGTGTCGGCGGGACCGATCCACGGCTACGGGATTGCGCAGCGGATCCAGAAGATATCGCGGGAGGTGCTGCAGGTACAGCAGGGGTCGTTGTATCCGGCGCTGCACCGGCTGGAGACGCGGGGGTATCTGGCGGCGGAATGGAAGGACAGCGAGACGGGGCGGGAGGCGAAGTTCTACCGGCTGACGCGGGAGGGGCGAGCGCAGTTGCGGGCGGAGGAGGTGCACTGGGCACGGCTGACGGAGGCGGTACGGCTGATACTGCAGGCGGGGAAGGAGAGCGAGGCGTGAGGGAACGGGAACTGGACAAAGAGTTGCGCGACCATGTGGAGCGGCACGTGGCGGACCTGGTGTTGAGCGGCATGCCGGAGCATGAGGCCCGCCGGCAGGCGATGGTGGCGTTTGGGGGGATGGAAGCCATTAAGGAGGAGTGCCGGGAGACATGGCGGTGGGCATGGCTGACGGGGTTGACGCAGGACTTGCGGTTCGCGGCAAGGGGGATGCGGAGGAACCGGCCGTTTGCGGCGGCGGCGATGGTGACGATCGCGCTGGCGACGGGGGGAGCCTCGGCAGTCTTCAGCGTGGTGGACCGGAGCCTGTTCCGGGCGCTGCCGTACGGGCATGAGGCACGGCTGGTGTCGGTGGGAATGGTGGCACCGGTGATTCATTCGCAGGACTGGATGTTTGCCGGGACATATCAGCAGTGGAAGGCGACGCAGACGGCGCTGGAGGAGATCACGGCGTGGCGCGGGGTAAGCGACTGTGACCGCAGCGACGGGACACCGGAGCGGCTGGGATGCGCGGAGGTGGAGGCGAACTTTTTGACGACGCTGGGGGTGCGCCCGGCGCTGGGGCGCGGCATATTGCCGGAGGAGGATACCGAAGGCGGGGCGGCGGTGGCGCTGCTGACGCACGGGTACTGGCAGCGGCGATTCGGCGGGGACCCGGGGGCGGTGGGGATGCTGATGCAGTTGAACGGAATGCCGACGCGGATCATCGGGGTGCTGCCGGCGGAGTTTGAAACGCCCTCGCTGGCGGCGGCGCAGGTGATGACCCCTCTGCGGCTGCGGAGGGACAGCCAGCGGCAGCGGCTGGTGCATGTGATCGGGCGGATGCGGGAAGGGGAGACGGCGGGGAGGACGGCGCAGCGATTGGAACCGATGTTTGCGGCGTTTCTGGGGACCTCGCCGGCGGATTTCCGGCGGGCGGTGCCGATGCGGCTGCGGGTGGCGGGGTTGCGGGAGCAACAGACGCGGGAGTACAGGCTGGCGTTGTGGACGCTGTTGGGGGCGGTGCTGTCGTTTGTGCTGCTGGCGTGCGCCAACGTGGCCAATCTGCTGCTGGCGAGGGCGGCGGCGCGGCGGCATGAGTTCGCGGTGCGGGCGTCGCTGGGGGCCTCAAAATGGAGGCTGGCGCGGCAGACGATGACGGAGAGTCTGCTGCTGGGGGCAGGCGGGGGAGCGGCGGGGGCCGTACTGGGCTGGGGGCTGCTGCGGGTGTTTCAGCAACTGGCGCCGGACGGGACACCACGGATGGGCGAGGCGGCGATGGACGGGCGGGTGATGTTGTTCACGGCGGGACTGGCGCTAGCGGCGGCGGTGCTTTTTGGACTGGCGCCGGCCGTGGAGCGGATGCGGAGTGAAGCGCTGGCGGAGGCACGCGTGGCGGGGAGGAGAAGGAACCGGCTGCAGGCGGCGCTGGTGGCGGTACAACTGGCGGTCGCGGCGACGTTACTGATCAGCACGGGGCTGTTCCTGGTGAGCCTGTGGCGTATGCAGCAGGCGCCGGCTGGGTTTGGCACCGACGGCGTGGTGACGGCGACGTTTCTGCTGCCGGCGGCCGGGTATGGAACGGACGAGAAACAGCTGGCGTTTTTCGGAGAGTTGGAGCGGCGGCTGGTGGAGACGCCGGGCTTTGCGGCGGCGGCGATCACGGATACGCTGCCTCCGGGCGGAGATCCGCGTTCGCGGCCGTACGTGGCGTTTCTGGGGGGCGGGGACGCGGAGAAGCGGGGGCTGGAAGGGATGGTGAAGTGGCGGTACGTGACGGCGGGGTATTTCGACGTGATGGGGATACGGGTGCGGGGCGGGCTACGACCGGGAGCGGGCCAATCGATTGTGGTGAGCGAGACGCTGGCGCGGCGGCTTTATGGGGACGAGGACCCGATGGGACGGACGGTGCGACTGGAGGAGGCGATGGTGATCACTGGCGTGGCCGCGGATGCGAGGAACGCAGGGATGCGGCAGGCGGCAGACGGGGAATTCTATGTACTGCGGGGTCGGGAGGCCAACGGGGTGTACCGGAACCAGCGACCGCCATATGGGTGGCGGCGGGCGACGGCGATTGTACGGACGGAACTGGCCGCGGGTGTGGCGATGGAGTTGTTGCGGGGGCGGATCGGGGAACTGGACCCGGGATTGGCGGTAGTGACGGGGACGCTGGAGGACGAGGTGCGGCCGTTCTATGCGCGGCCGCGGTTCGAGACGTTTCTGCTGGCGGCGTTCGCGGTGTTGGGACTGGTGCTGGCGGGAGTGGGGCTTTATGGCTTGACATCGTTCCGGGCGGCGGAGCGGACGCGAGAGATTGGCGTGCGGATCGCGCTGGGCGCATCCCCGGCGGCGGTGATGCGGCTGATGATGGGGGACGGGCTGCGATGGACGGCAGCAGGCATGGTGGCCGGGGCCGTGATCACGGCGGCGGTGGCACGGGGACTGCGGGCGTTGCTTTATGGAGTGGACCCGCTGGACTGGCGGGTGTTCGGAGCAGCAGCGGCGGTGCTGGCGGTGGTGGCGGTGGCGGGGACGTGGGCACCGAGCGCGCGGGCGGCACGGATGGCGCCGATGGAAGCGTTGCGGCGAGAGTGAGCGTCAGCGCGCTTTGGTGAGAACGAGGCGGATGAGGCCGGTATGGCGGGCGAGGATGACGGAGCCCTGGTTGGAGAGATGAACGTTGTCGCGATAGATGGGGGTGCCGCCGATGGTGGTTTTACAGAAGGCTGCATCGCAGAGGAAGGGGTGGAAGTGAATGACCTCGATGTCCGCTTCGGTGGCGATGCGCTGGAGGAACGTCAGGAGGAGCGCTCTGGCGCTCTGGAATTCGGGCACAGGGATTTCACAGTTGGGAAAGCGTCCTAGGATGAGACGGCCGTTGGCGAGCCGCTCATTGCAGCGGGCGGAATCGAACCCGGCGTTGGGAGGGGGAGCGACCAGGACGACGCGCTTGCCGAGGCGGCGGACGCTGTCGATGGTGCGTTTCAGGTGCTGGAAGGCGAGATCCGGATTGGCGCGGATCGCACGGCTCCGATCGACAAGCAGGAGCCATGCGCCGGTAATCTGGGGATCGATGAGGCCGGAGAGGACGACGGTTTGAGGCGAGTCCGGGCGGGCGAGGTATTGGAGGACGGAGGCGTTGAAATCGGTGCACTTTTCGGCGGCGGCGCGGTTGAAGAGGTTGGCATCGTCGAGGGAGAAGGGGGCGAGGCCGAGGAAGGGGCCGCAGCCGCTGCGGGTGGTCTGGGCGATTCCGGCGGGGGCGAGGCCGGCGGCGAGGTGCATGGCGATGGAGTCGCCCCAGAGGAGGATCTGGGGTTGGGGAGAGGTGCGGCAGTTGGCGGGAGGGGGGGTCTGCTCGCAACCGCGGGAGAGGCCGTAGTTGGCGAGACGATCGATGGTGCCGTCGGGACCGGTGCGCAGGGCGATGGTGGCGGCGGGGAGAGCGGCGAGGAGGAGTGAAGCGGCGAAGGTGGCGGCAAGGACGCGGGGCGTGAAGCGGAGGGAGGAGTGGCGGATGGGGTTTTCGATGTAGCGGTACTGCAGAGCGGCGAGGAGGACGGAAAGGAGCAGCGCGGCGAGGCGAAAACGGATGGGGATGTAGCCGATATGGACGTTCTGGAGTAGGGCGAAGAGAGGCCAGTGGACCAGGTAGAGCGAATAGGAGATGTCGCCGAACCAGGCTAGGATGCGGACCGGGAGAAAGCGATCGAGGGCGGTGTTGCGGGCGAGGATGAGGCAGAGCGTGGCGGCGCAGACGAGGACGGTACTGAGGCCGGGATGGGTGTAGCCGGCGGGGAAGAAGGGGACGACGAGAAGCACGGCGGCGGGGAGGAGGGCGAACCAACGCGGGAAGGCGGCCCACCGGGGAAGGGCGAGGGCACCCGCCGAGCCGGCGGCGAGTTCCCAGGCACGGGCGGGCAGCCAGTAAAAGGTGGCCTGGGGGCCGAAGACGGGGAAGAAGAGACAGTGGGCGAGGCTGAGGGAGAGGACGAGCCAGACGGCGGCGGGCCAGAAGCGGCGCGGGGTGAGGGCGAGACTGGCGGGGAGGAGGAGGTAATACTGCTCCTCGATGGCGAGCGACCAGACGTGGAGAAGGGGCTTGAGGGCAGCGTCGGAATCGAAGTAGCCGGACTGGGCCCAGAGGACGATATTGGCCGAGAAGGTGAGGGCGCCCCAGAGTTGGTCGCGGAATTCGCGGAGTTCCTGGGTATTGAGGAGGGCGGCGGCGGCGAGGGAAGTGAGGAGAAAGGTGGTGTAGGCGGCAGGGAGGAGACGGCGGGCGCGGCGGGTGTAGAAATCGGTGAAGGAGAAAGAGCCTTCGGCAAGGCGATCGGCGACGAGTTTGGTGATTAGGTAGCCGGAGAGGACGAAGAAGATGTCAACGCCGAGGTAGCCGGCCTTCAGGAGCGGGGCCTTGGCGTGATAGAAGAGCACGAGGAGCACGGCGTACCCGCGCAGGGCCTGGATATCCGTTCTCATGGGCGGTGCGGGTTAATCGACAAGGACCGAGATACGGGGAGCCTCCTGGAGTTCGCCGCTGGCGGCTCCGAGGATGGCAACGCGCGGGGCGCGGGCTTCGCGGGCCGAAGCGGCGGCGCGGATGGTGATTTCGGCATTGGATTGGTCGGGGCCGACGGAGAGGGGATCCATCGTAACGCCGCTAGGAAGATTATCCAACTGGAAGGCGATGGGCGCCAGGAAACCGGGTTCGCGGCGGATCATGACGGGGATTTTTGCGGAGCCGCCGCGAGGGACATTGACGGCCGAAGCGGAGGCTTCGAGGGAGAAGTTGGGCTTCCGGGCGATGGTGAGGATGGCGAAGTCGACGCGGGTGAAGGTAGCGCCTTCCCCGCCGCCGCTGGAGACGCGGACGGTGCGCCAGGCGGGTAGGCCGGCGGCCTTGACGGTGACGCGGGCGGCGGCGGCGGGCGGGGCATCGGGGGCGGCGGTGAGCTCGATTTCGGTGTCATTTTTGCCGGCGGGGATGACGGCAGGCCTGGCGGTGATGTGGGCGGGCAGGCCTTCGAGGGTGACGGGAATTTCGGCGTTGTGGCCATCGAGGCGCTGGACGGAGACCTTCCACTTTTTGGTCTGGCCGGGGTAGAGGTAGGGTCGTTCGTCGGCGAGTTGGGGGGTGATGCTGGGAGTGGCGGGGGTGACGGTGAGTTGGAACGGGGTGCCTTCGTTGGGGACGGCGACGGTATTGCGAAGTTCGAGGGTGTAGAAACCGGCGGCGGTGAATTTGTGAGAAAGGCGGGGGTCCTGGGTGTAAAATTCGGAGCCGGCGAAGGCGAAGTCGTCGTTGATGGCGATTTGCTTGCCGGAAGAATCGAGGAGTCGCATGGTGAGATCGGCGTCGGCGCCGAAGCGCTGGGAGCGGACCTCGAAGGTGAGGTGGTCACCGGCTTTGGCTTCGAAGGTGAATTTGTGGGGGTCGCGGTAGCGGGCCATGGCGGTAACCTGGGCAGGAACGGGGAGGGTGGGGCCGGTAGCGACGGGGAGGTTTTCGATGAGGAAGCGGGCGGGGTTGGAGCGGCCGGAGGGGGTGAGGAGGGTTACCGAGTGGGTGCCGGGCGCGTCGGGGACAGTGATTTCGGCGACGGCGGTGGCGCCGTTGACCTTCAGCAGGCGGCCGGACAGGGCGGGGTGGGTGAACTCGAGTTTGGCGTCTGGAGCGCGGAATCCGGCGCCGTAGAGGGTGATTTGGTGGCGACCGGGAGGGAGGGCGAGGGGGGAGACGGTGTCAATGTGGGGCGACTGGCGGATGTCGAGGGTGTAGGCGAAGTTGGGGTCGTTGTTGCGGTGGGTGGGTTGGACGATGACGATGTAGTCGCCGTCGGCGGGGAACTGGAAATCGAGGAAGGGATCCCAGATGAAGCGTTCCTCGGAGTGGGCGAGTTTGCGGCCGGAGGCATCGAGGAGGATGAGGGCGGCATCAAGGCCGTTGCCGTTGCGGGCGGCACGGAGGTCGAAGAGCCAGTGGTCGTTTTTGGCGGCGTGGAAGCGGAAGAAATCGAAGTCGCGATCGGTGTTGAGACGGCCGAGGATGGTGGCGGGGGTGGAGACGGGCTGAGCCTCTTCGAGGAGGGAATTGGGCTCGGATTCCAGGGTGTGGGGGAGATCGTTGATGCGGAGGAGAACGGGGTTGGAGGCGCCGCGCGGGGAGATGACGTAGAGGGGATGGACGCCGAAGGGGGCGTTGGGGGGGACTTGGACGTTGATCTGGAGGCGGGTGGGGGAGTGGGCGGAGATGGTGGCGGAGAAGGCCTGATTGGGGACGAGGAGGGAGGAGGCGCGGTCGAGGTGCTCGCCGAGGATTTCGGCCTGGAAGGAGTGGCCGGGGCGGGCCGACTGGGGGAAGACCGAAGCGGCGACGGGAGTACGGTGGACGACGGAGTCGGCGGCCGGGAGAACGGGGAGGAGGGTTAGCAGGTAGAGGGAACGATAGAGCACTCGGGGCGAATGCTATCACGTTTTGGAAAAAGGTTCATGAGAAAGGGGGGAGTGGACGAAATGAAGGACATAGCGCAGAGGGAAGTGACTGCGGCTATGCAGGCGAAGGAGAAGGAACCACCATGGGAATCGATGTGTTGATTGTGGACGATTCCGCAGCGATCCGAAAGATTCTGCAGCGGGTGCTTGCCCAGACGGATGTTCCCATCGGGAACATTCTGGAGGCGGGAGACGGATTGGAGGCGATTGAGCGGCTGAAGTCTAACAATGTGAATCTGGTTCTGTCGGACATCAACATGCCGAATATGGACGGGATTGAGTTGTTGGGGCAGATGCGCGCGCATTCGCATTGGAAGAGTATTCCGGTCGTGATGATCACGACCGAGGGAAGCCAGCAGAAGGTGTTGGAAGCCGTCGATCTGGGTGCGGCGGGATACGTGAGGAAACCGTTCACGGCGGACCAGATCAAGGAAAAGATCATTGGCCTGATTTAGCGGCAGGCAGGAGACGGGGGAATCATGACGCAAGTGGAGATGAATGCGCTTGTGGAAACGGGCGTGAAAGCTGCGATCGAGAGTGTCTGCGGGACGATGCTGGGCTGCGAGGTGGAAGTCGGGCGGCCGAGGATGATCGACAGTCCGCTGCAAGAAAGCGACGGCGTGGTGGCGCTGATTGGCATGGCCGGGCCGTGGATCGGGACCGGGGCGCTGACGTGCAAGCCGGAGGTGGCAATGCGGCTGGCCGGGGCGTTTCTGATGAGCGAATACGACACGGTGAACGACGAGGTGCTGGACGCGATCGCGGAGTTGGCCAACATGGTGATTGGCAACTTAAAGACATCGCTGGAAGAGCGTGTGGGGCAGATGGGGCTATCGACGCCGACGACGATTTACGGGGCGAGTTTCACGACGAAGATCGGCGGCGCGAACAATTGGACGCTGGTTCCGGTGCGGGTGTGCGACGGTGAACTGCTGATTCAGGTGTGCATCCTGCCGAACAAAGACGGGCAGCGTCATGCGCGACTGGACATCGTCGGCCACATGGTGACGCGGAGCTAGGTCAGCCCTTGATGCCGTCGAAGGCGGCTTCCAGTTCCAGGCGAACGGCCGGGGAGACGGGGACGAGGGGAAGACGCGGGATGCCGCCGTAGTAGCCGTTGAGGTCCATGGCGTACTTGAGCCCGGGAATGCCGTACTTGGTAGTGACCAGGACAGCCGGGTTAGCGATGCGCCACTGCCAGTCCATGCCGGCCTCTTCTTCGCGCGTGCGGAAGGCTTCCCAGATGGTGACGCAGGCGTAGGGAGCGGCGTTGGCGAAGGCGAGGACGGCACCAACGGCGCCGACCTTGAGCGAGGGATAGAGCGTCGGCGCGGAACCGGAGAGCACCTGGAAACCGGTCTTCACTTCGCGGATCATCTTCATCAGCTTCTCCAGATTGCCGGAGCTTTCTTTGATGGCGATGATGTTGGGGTGCTCGCTGAGGGTGACGACGGCTTCGGCGGCGATGTCGACACCGGTTGCCTGGGGCCAGTTGTAGATCATCACCGGGATCTTGGACTGATCAGCGACGGCGCGGAAATAGCGCACCTGCGCGTCGACGTTGGCGAGCAGATTCTTGTAGTAGTGCGGCGTGCGGACCATGGCGGCCACATAGCCCATGGCGGCTGCTTTGTTGGTGAGGTCGACGGTCTCGCGGACGCTCTCTACCCCGGTTCCGCACAGCAACTGCTTGCCGGGTTTGGCATATTTGGCCACCCACTCAAACATCTGCAGCTTTTCCTCGGCGGTGAGCAGGACGCTTTCCCCGGTGGAGCCGCAAACGACGTAGCCGGAGAGATTCACCGTGTTCAGCTTCTCAATGTTGTGCTGAACCTTGGTCTTGTAGAGGTCGCCGGTGTGGTTGAACGGGGTGGCGATGGGAGGATAGATGCCTTGGAGTTTGATCATGGTGGGACCGTCCGGAAGCACAAAGGGCGCGGCGGCCGGGAGGCACGCCGCGCCCTAGCGCGAAAATCGGAAAGAGCTTAGCCCTTCACGAAGATGATGACGAGGGTGTAGAGCGCGAGCGATTCGATAAAGATCAGGCCGAGCAGGCCGAGACCACGAATCACGGCGCCAGCGCCGGGGTTGCGGGCGATAGCTTCGGCGGCACCGGCAACGGCTTTACCCTGCGCGAGAGCGCAGAGGCCGGAAGCGATGGCCATCGAGAACGCGTTGGTGAGAACGATGCCGCCGTCCGCCGCCATCATGGGCGTGGTGAGGGCGAGCAGGACAAAAGCGAGCAGGAACAGACGTCCGATCATTTGGGTACTTCTCCTTGGTTATGAATTGCGCTCAGGAGGTGGTTCGGTGCAGCCCTTGGGAGGGAGCAAGGCTCACACTGGCGCGGCAGAATGCCGGTATGAAATTTAGTGGTCGTGCGAGGTGGCGGCGCCGACGTAGATCATCGTCAGCAGCGCGAACACGTACGCTTGCACGAAGGAAACGAAAACGTGGAGGCCCATGAAGAGCACCGGGGCGACGATGTAGGTCATGCTGAGGAAGACCAGCGTCACCTGTTCGCCGGCGAACATGTTGGCGAAAAGACGGATGGTGAGCGAAATGGGGCGGGCGCAGTGGCTGACGATTTCGATAGGAATCATCAGGCAGGCCATCAGGGTGTTGCCGATAAAGCCAAAGCCCATGTTGGGGCCGGCAAACTGCTTGAGGTAGGCGATACCGCCTTCGGCAAAGCCCTGGATGTTGTAGTAGAGGAACGCGGCGAGGGCGAGGCCGGCCGGGACCGGCGGGAACATCGTCGGGGATTCGAAGGTGGGGATGATGCCGAGCAGGTTGGCAAACAGCACGAAGACGAAGATGGTGCCGAAGAAGGGCACGTACTTGCGGTGATGGTGGTGGATGTTGTCGTGCGCCTGGTCCGAAAGGAAGCCGTGGATGGCTTCAAACGCGTGCTGCAGGCCGCCGGGGCGGTCCATGGAGAGCCGCGGGCGGAGGACGGCGAAGAGAGCGAAGATCACGGCGGCGACGACGAGTTGCATCGTCATGTAATTGGCCCACGGGCGCGCCTGCGCTGGCTGACCGACGGCGGTGAGGATCGAGTTGGCCACACCGGCCAGGTGATCGTTAAACAGGGCGGTCACCCACAGTTCATGTTCGTGCATAGAAGAGTTGGAAGAGGATTTCGAGGACGACGGCAAGGGAAGCCGTGAGGAGGCCCGCAATGACGAAAAGCGGACTGATCTCGAATGTTTCCAGGATAACATACGCGGCCCCGCCAATCAGGCCGAAGCGGAGAGCGAGCAGAGCGGTGGCCGGGGCGGTGGGACGGGCGAGAGCGCCGGCGAGCCAGCGCATGTTGAAGAACGCGGCGATGGCGCCAAAAGCAAAGGCCGCGGCCCCGCGCCACCCCCACTGCACAAACACGCCCACGGTGGCCGCCGATCCGGCCCACAAAATGAACCGCCCGAGCCGTGCGACCAGAGCCGCGAAGGCGTCAGTCTTCTCCGCCGCCGGCATCGATGTCCTTCTGAAAATCTCCCATCACCTTGCGAATGAGCTCCTTCATACCGGCGACGATCCCAATCAGCAGCCAGACGATGTACCAGAAATGGGTGCCGAAGAACTTGTCGAGCCCGTACCCGATGGCATAGCCGACAAAGATGGACGCCGGGAGAATGAAGGCGAGGTTGGAGTACTCGCCCACCATCCGCGCGAAGCTCTTTTTTTGCGCCATGGCGTTAGCGGCCGCTAACAGCTAGGGTATGGCGTGCATGGCAACTCATGCAAGCAACCCGGGTATTGACCGAGGTAGGGGTTGCTTTGCAGGAGGTGGGGAGAGTTTCGTGACAGCGCTGGCAGTTGGCCACCTGCGAGGCCCAGGGCTTCAGTGCGTGCTGGCCATGACAGGTGTTGCAGTTGGCCGTTTTCACTTTCTTGCCGCTGGCGTAGACGCGGCCGTGGGCACTGGCCTCATACTGCTGCTTCTCCGCCAGATGGCAGTTGCCGCAGAGCTTGGAGACCTCCGAGGGCGCGGCCACATTATCGGGCGGAACATTGCCCACCGAGGTGCGGTGCTTCTCCGAGGCGCCATGGCAGATGCCGCAATCGAGCCCGGACTTGGCATGGCGGTGGGACTGAAAATCGGTGACGGTTTCGGCATGACAGGCGGCGCAGCGGTGGGGTTCCTGCGCCGCGGCCGTCATCATCGCCAGCAGTAATACGATTAACGCCAAGTGACCATCCTTCGAGCAATCGTACGATCGATCTCAGCCACGCGGCGTTTCCCGGCCAGCGCCATGGCGAGACGGGTCTCGTCCGTTAAAAGCTGCAATACCCGTTCGACACCAGGCTGACCGAACGCGCCCAGGCCCCAGAGCGGCGCCCGGCCCACCAGCACTGCCCGCGCGCCCAGCGCCATGGCCTTCAGCACATCGCCGCCGCGGCGGATGCCGCCGTCCATCAGTACCGGCACCTTTCCGCCGACGGCGTCGACAACATCCGGCAGCGCATCCAACGAACCAATGGCCCCATCCAACTGGCGTCCGCCGTGGTTGGAGACGATCACGGCGTCGGCGCCGTTCTTCACGGCAAGTGCCGCATCCTCGGGGTGCAGCACGCCCTTGATGATCACCGGCAGGCTGGCCGCGCCCTTCAGCCAGTTGATGTACTCCCAGGTCATCGACGGCGTATGCGGGCCCCACATGGCGGCCCGCGCCGGATTCACCGGCTTGCGCGTTTCGGCGTCCTTCGGAACACCCAACTGCATAAAGCCGTAGTCGAAGCGGTTACGGTTGTTCCGGTCGCGGTTCGACTGATACGGGTTGTCCACGGTGACGACGATGCCCCTGCCGCCGCCGTCTTCCACGCGCTTAGCGTACCCGGCGGCCTGCTGCTTGTTGGCGTTGCCGATCGTGTTCGACCACCACTTCAGCGGCTTGCCTTCCTGCAGGATCTTCTGCACACCGACGGCGGAGCAGATCAGCGTGTCGCGCGCCAGTGCCCCTTGCGCCACAATCTCATCGGCGTTGCGCAGCACCAGGTTCTTGCCGCCGGTCGGAGCGATGATGATCGGCGACTTCAACTTCATGCCGAGCAGTTCGATCTCCGTCGAGACATCGGTGGTGTCCACCATCACACGCGGCAGAATGGCCACGCGCCCGAAGGCCTCGCGATTGGCACGGAGGGTGTATTCGTCTTCTACGCCGCCGGCGATGAAATCATAGGCCAGCCGGTGGAGTTTGCGTTTCGCTACTTCCTCGAATTCGTGGACGTTGACAGGGCCCATTACGTCGTCGTCCTGGGCAAAAAGCGGGGATGCCGCCACCAGGCCCATCAGTTGCCGGAAACATTCACGTCGTTGCATGTTGGATGGTTCGCTTCCGGGCAATAATATCACCGGCTTGCTCCCCTGCTTCTTTGACCAATATTCCCATCTTCGGCAGGGACGGCTCCATGTCGGCCCGCAGGCCCATGTCTTCGAGCGATTCGGAGGTGGTCGGGCCGATGGAGCAGATGGCCATCCGCCGCAGCGCGGCCAGGAATTCGGGCGCCACACCCTCCTCCTCGGCCATCTGCATCAGGTGCGGAAGTTGCATGGAGGTGGTGAGCAGAATGGCGTCCACTTCCCCCCGCGCCACGCGCCGCGCCGCTTCCCGCAACGGTCCGGTATCGAGCGGCAATGCCCACTGGTAGACCCGCACCGGCGTCACGTCGCAACCGCGCTCGCGCAGTGCCGCCAACAGCAGTTCATTCGACTTTCCATACTCCTGGACAGCCACCCGCCGCTCCGGCCGGTCCGCGGTCGCCGACAGCAACTCCCGCCACGTGTTCGGCGACGGAACATTCACCGCCCACGGCACACCCCACTCCCGCAGCACCGCCTGCGGCTTAGGCCCGCGCGGAACGATGGTCACGTTTCTCAATTCTGCGGCGAACGTCCCGGCGCCGTGTTCCGGCGCCAGAATCGACTCCACGGCGCGCGCCCCGACGCCGGTGAGAAAAACCACCATGTCGAACTCGCCCGCCCGCAGCCTTGTAAAGAATTCGAAGACCTCCGGATTGTCGGCAATCGGGACCTCCCGCATCGACGGCGCCGCAAACGGCTCGGCCCCCTGCTTGCGCAACAGCGTTTCCATCTCCGCCGCGCGGCGCGACTCCAGCGACAACACACGTAAGCCAGCAAAGCCCATGCCTGATTGTAGAAGTGTTCCCCCGTCGCGCGCGATATACTGACGGCGATGTTCCAAGCTCCGGGAAGTGACACACAGGTTTTCGATGCAGTGGTGGTAGGTAGCGGCGCCACCGGCGGATGGGCAGCCAAGGTGCTGACCGAAGGCGGCATGAAGGTCGCTATGCTGGAGGCCGGGCCGAAACTAACGCCGCGCGAATTTTCCGAACATAAGCAAACCTGGCAGTACCCTTACCTCGGCCAGAACCCGAAGATTCTGGAAGACCGCCCCATTCAAGGCCAATGCTATGCCTGCCGGGAGGGCAACTACAAGTGGTTCGTCAACGACAAAGAGAACCCGTATGTCCAGGAGAAGCCGTTTAACTGGATCCGCCAGCGCGTGCTCGGCGGACGGTCGAACTCCTGGGGCCGGCAGAGCTATCGGATGTCGGAACTGGACCTCACCGGCGCCTCCCACGACGGCTACGGCGACAACTGGCCGGTGACCTATCAGGAACTGGTGCCGTTCTACGAAAAAGTGGAACGCTACGTGGGCATTTCCGGCATGGCCGAAGGCCTCTCGAACCTGCCCGACAGCATCTTCCAGCCGGCCATGCAGTTCACCTGCGGCGAACAGATCCTGCGCGACAAGGTGAAAGCCAAGTTCGGCCGCGTGGTCACCATGGGCCGCACCGCCATTCTCACCAAGCCGCACAACGGGCGCCAGGCCTGCCACTACTGCGGCCCTTGCGAACAGGGCTGCGTCACTTTCAGCTACTTCTCCAGCCCCTTCACCACCGTCAAAGACGCGCAGGCCACCGGACGGCTCACGCTGGTCACCGACGCCGTTGCCGCCAAGGTGATCACCAAGGACGGCAAAGCCAGTGCCGTGCAGTACATTGACCGCAATACGCGCGACGTTCGGGAAGTCCGCGCCAGGATTTTTGTCCTCTGCGCCTCGACGCTGGAATCCACCCGGCTGTTGATGAACAGTCAAATCTGCAACAACAACGACGCGCTGGGCCACTACCTGATGGACCACATCTATCAGGGCGGAGCAGCCGGCACCATGCCCGACATTGAGGCTCGCCCGTGGGCCGGCCCGCCGCGCCGTCCCAACGGCATCTACATTCCGCGCTTCCGCAACATCAAGGAGAAATCGACCAACGGCTTCATCCGCGGCTACGGCTACCAGGGGGGCTCCTCGCCGTCATTCGATTTCGGAGCGCCGGGCTTCGGCAAAGAGTACAAGGAGGCCGTCCGCAAGGGCCGCTGGGGCATCAACATCGGCCTGTGGGGCGAGTGCCTGGCCCGCCACGAAAACCGGGTGGAAATCGACAAGAACCGCGTGGATGCCTGGGGCATCCCGATCCTGAAGATCAACGCCGGCTGGGGCGAAAACGAACTGAAACTTTGGGAAGACGGCAAAGTGCAGGCGGCCGAAATGCTGGAGGCCGCCGGCGCGAAGAACGTCCAGGTAACCGGCCGTACGCCCAGCATTCCCGGCTTCTGCATTCACGAAATCGGCACGGCTCGCATGGGCACGGACCCCAGGAAAAGCGTGCTGAATAAGTGGTGCCAGGCCCACGAAATGAACAACCTGTTCGTCACCGACGGCGCCGCCTGGGTCTCCTCCGGCTGCCAGAATCCGACGCTGACGATGATGGCGCTCACAGTGAGGGCTTGTGAATATATCCTCGACAATCACGCGAAGGGCCGCGCTTAGCGCCCTGGCCGGCGGAGCGCTGGCGCAGAAGGCGCCGGCGCGCCCGGAGGCAATTACCGTCACCGTACTTTCCACCATGCTCTCCGGCAGCTTCACCGGCGAGTGGGGTTTTGCCGCCATGGTGGATATCGACGGCAAGCGCACCCTGTTTGATACCGGCAACCGGCCGGAAACCGTCTTGAACAACCTGCGCGAGTTGAAGATGGACCTGACCGGAGTCCCCGCCGTGATCCTCTCCCATCATCACCGCGACCATACCGGCGGCCTCGTCACGCTCCGGCGCGACGCCATGACGCGCGACTCCAAAGCCATCGCCACGGCCTACGGCGGAAAGGGAATCCTCACTCCGCGTATGCCCGCCAATGACTTCGTCCTCACCAAAGGCGAGTACGAATCGGCCGGCGGCAAGCTTGTTGAAATCGCCAAACCCACCCAAATCGCCCCGAACGTCTGGCTCACCGGCCCCGTACCGCGCGTCCACAATGAGCGAAACTGGTCCGGCAGCACCAGGCTGCGCGCCGACGATTCGATCGCCGAAGACACTCTGCCCGAGGACCAGGCGCTGGTCATCGACACCAATCAAGGCCTGGTGGTCGTCTCCGGCTGCGGCCACGCCGGCATCGTCAACACCCTCACCTACGCCCGCAAGGTAGTCCGCAACACCCGGATTTACGCCGTCATCGGCGGCTTCCACCTTTTCGATGCCAACGACCAGAAGCTCGAATGGACCGCCCAGCAACTGGCCCCCATGGACATCATGTACTTCCTGGCCGCCCACTGCACCGGCGTCGAATCCACCGTTCGCCTCCGCGATCTGATGAAGCTCCCGCGGGAGCGCATGACCATCGCGCAGGTGGGCCGCAAATGGGAAGCCGGCAGAGGCATCACCGGCGCGCGCTCCTGAAGGCACCTATAATAGTTGGAGAGTTTCGGCTCCCTCCTCCGCTTCCCCGCAAAGACCATCTGAATGATTTCCGTTAGCAATGTATCCATGCGCTTCGGCGCAAAAATTCTGTTTGAAGAAGTGTCGACGGCGTTTCAACCCGGCCGGCGCTTCGGCTTGACCGGCCCCAACGGCGCCGGCAAGTCGACGTTCATGAAACTGCTCAGCGGCGAGTCCGAACCGCAAAAGGGCAACGTCAACAAGCCCGAAAAGATCGGCGTCATCAGCCAGAACCAGTTTGCCTACGACGACAAGCGCGTCATCGACACCGTCATCATGGGCAACAAACGCCTGTGGAGCGCGCTGCAGGAACGCGAAATCCTCTATGACAAAGCCGACATGTCCGATGAGGACGGGATCCGCCTGGGCGAACTCGAGGGCATTGTGGGCGAAGAGGACGGCTACTCGGCCGACTCCGACGCGGCCATCCTCCTGCAGGGCCTTGGCATACCCGACGAACTCCACGAACGCAAAATGGGCGAACTGCAGGGCGGCCAGAAGGTCCGCGTGCTGCTGGCCCAGGCGCTTTTCGGCAACCCCGAAGCGCTGCTGCTCGACGAACCGACCAACCACCTCGACTTGGACTCGGTCCACTGGCTGGAAAACTTCCTCAACAGCTACAAGGGCATCCTGATCGTCATCTCGCACGATCGCCACTTCCTCAACAGCGTCTGCACCCACATCGCCGACATCGATTACGAGACGATCATCACCTACCCGGGCGGCTATGACGACATGGTACTCGCCAAGACCCAGGTCCGCGCCCGTATCGAAGCCGACAACGCCCAGCGCCAGAAGAAGATCGCGCAGTTGCAGGACTTCGTGCAGAAGTTCAGCGCCGGTACCCGCGCCAGCCAGGTGCAGTCGCGCAAGAAGGAAATCGAGCGGCTGCAGACCTCCGACCTCTCCCGCTCCAACATTGCCCGCCCCTTCATCCGCTTCCAGATGAAGCGCCCCAGCGGCCGCGTACCGCTCGAAGTGAAGGATTTCGGCCGCGCCTACGGCGACAACCTCGTATTCAAGGGCTTTGGCTGCATGATTGAGCGCGGCGAAAAGATCGCCGTCCTCGGCCGCAACGGCGCCGGTAAAACCACGCTGCTGAAGGCCCTGCTCTCCAACGGCACCGGCCCCTACGACCGCGAGCCCGACCTTGCCGCCGGCGGCGGGGAAGTCACCTGGGGCCACGAAGTCCAGATCGGCTATTTCGCCCAGGATCACCGCGAATCCATCACCAAGGGCATGATCGCCCACGAGTGGCTCCATCAGTTCGATCCCCAGGCGAGCCGCGAAGAGATCCGCGGCGTTCTGGGCCAGATGCTCTTCGCCGGCGAAGAAGGCCTGAAACCCACCGAAGCCCTCAGCGGTGGCGAAGCCGCCCGCCTCATCTTCTGCCGCCTGATGCTGGAAAAGCCCAACTTCCTGGTGATGGACGAACCAACCAATCACCTGGACCTGGAATCCATCAACGCCCTGAACTTCGCCATCCAGAAGTTTGAAGGCACCGTGATCGTCGTCACCCACGACGAAGACCTGGTGGCCGACACCGCCAACCGCATCTGGGACCTCCGCGGCGACGGCAAAGTCATCGACTTCAAGGGCAGCTACGAAGAGTACCAGTCGACTATCGCGAAGTAGTGGCCTTTTCTTCCCGCGCGTAGCGCGTCAGCACGGCCTGCAGCCGCTGGCGCGCCGCCGGGTCTTCCACCGGACGCGTCTCCTTCGGGTCCGCCGCCCAGTCGTAGAGCTTGCCGTCTTCGTAGAGCTTCCAGCGCTTGTCGAAGGCGTACCGCAATGTCTTGGTCCAGCGTTCCTTGCCGTGTCCGGGACGCGGGTCGTACCAGGTGTAGATCCACTCCCGCGGCTGCCCTTTCTGGCCCAGCAACTGCGGCAGAAAACTGCGTCCGTCGGCAGCGCCCATCGACTTCTGCGGCACGCCCGTCGCCGCGCACATCGTCGGCAGGAAATCGCACGACTCAATCAGGTCGTCGTTCACCCGCCCGCCCGCAATCTTTCCCTTCCAGCGCACAATCAGCGGCACACGCATGCCCGCCTCGGTGGTGTCCCCCTTGCCGCCCACGAACTCCACACCCGTATCCAGTTGGGTGCGAATCGTGTTCAGCGTGCCGTTATCGGCATAAAACATCACCAGTGTATTCTCGTCGAGCTTTAACTCTTCCAGCCGCCGCAGCATCCGCCCCACGATGCCGTCCATGTACTCCACCTGATCCTTGAAGTACTTCGTGTCGTTCTTCAGCCGCTTCGCCGTCCAGTCGGCGCTCTTCGGCGTCGGTGTGAACGGCACATGGGTCAGGGCCATGGGGAAGTAGGCAAACCAAGGCTGCGCCTTGTTTTTCTCAATAAACCGCAGCAGAAAATCGGCGAAGACGTCGTCGCCGTACTTGTCTTTCTGGTCTTTGTAGAGCTTCCCGTTTTCGTAGTAGGTCGGGTCCCCGTAGCGCGAGCCTTTGTCCTCCGTGTGGAAGGCGTGCCAGACGCTGTATTCGTCAAACCCGGCGTCCTCAATCCGCTGGCCCTTGCCGCGCCACTCCGGTTCAAAATCCGGCGGGTTGTAGCTCCAGAACTGCCACTTGCCGGCGATCGCCGTCCGATACCCGTTCTCCCGGAACAGGTGGCCGAACGTGCGCTCCTTCGGGTCCATTACACCGAACGCCTTCCAGTTGCGGAAGTTCGATTTTCCCGTCATCAACTGCATCCGCGTCGGCGTGCACAGCGGCTGGGCGAACGCATAGCGGAACCGCACGCCTTCGGCCGCCATCCGGTCCAACTCCGGCGTCCGGTAGCTCTTGGAGCCATAACAGCTCAGGCACTCAAATCCCAGGTCGTCGGCCAGAATCATGAGCACATTTGGACGCTTCGGCTGTGCCGCGGCCGCCGCGACGGCCCCCAGCACGCGCAGAAAATTCCGCCGCCCGAGGCTCACGCGAAGATGCCCTGAATTTCCTTTGTTGCACTGGGGAACGACTTCAGGCCCGCGCCCATGGCGTTGTTGGCAACCGCCAGGTACAGGTCGCTCACCGTCCCCGTCGACCGCGTATGCATGTTCGTCCGCAGCCTGCCCGCATGGCCCGCCACGATCACCGAATAGCCGTTGTTCTTGTGGTCATTCGCCTCGGCGTGCTCATGGACGAACAGCAGCGACGTGCGGTCCAGCACCGTCCCGTCGCCCTCTTTGATCGATTTCAACTTGCCGATGAGATAGGCGAACTCCTCCACGTGCCAGCGGCAGATGTCGCGCATTACGCGCTGCCCGTCCGGCCCGTCGTAGCCCGGCGCCTTCCCGTCCCGGTGCGTATAGTCATGGTGCCGCGCCGCCGTGTAGCCCAGCCACGGGAACCGGGAGAGCCCCTGACACTTGGTGAGCATGTAGGACGCCACGCGCGTCTGCCCGCTGGCAAACGCATGCGCCAGCAGATCGCTCTGCAGCTTGGCAATCCGCGGCCAGTCCTTCATGTCGCCTTCGGCCTCCGGCGGATCGATGCGGCGGTAGTTCGGCGGCAGGCTGGCAATGGCCCGCTCCACATCGCGAATCGACGACAGATGCTCGTCCAGCCGCGTCCGGTCTTCCTGACCCAATGCCTTCTTCAGCCCGGCCGCGTCTTCCTGCACGGCATCCAGCACGCTGCGCTTCCGCGCAATCCAACCCGCATCCCGCGCCCCGAACAGCCGGTCAAACAGCTTGTTCGGCAGCATCTCCGGCGGCAGGGAACGGTCATAGCCCGCCCAGCTCATATTCCGCTGGATGCTCTCGCCGAACGACTCCTGCGACACGCCCACCTGGAGCGAACGAAACCGGTTCTCCGATCCGACCCGCGCCGCGATCGCCTGGTCAATCGACGGCCCGCCCGCACCGCGCCCGGTAAACTGCGTTCCGCTCACCAGCGACGCCATCGACCGGTGATGGTCGTTCCCCGGCCCCGGCAACCGCGCCGCCGGGTTGTCCAGTCCGGTCACCACGTGAATATCGTCGCGGAACGGCGCCAGCGGCGCCAGGCACGGCGTCATGGTGAATCCAGCGCCCGTCTCGGCAGGAATCCAGTACTTCTCCACCACGCCGTTGCCATTGAACCAGAACACAAATCGCGTCGGGATCTCCGCCTTCGCCGCGGCCGCGTATGCCGTCCCGTTGGCGTTGAACATCGCCGCCAGCGGTGGCAGTCCGATCGTCACGCCCCCCAGGTTCCGCAGAAACAGCCGGCGAGGCAAAGAACGGTCTTTGGTGTGAACAGCAGACATGCGTGGAACTCCGTATCAGGACTCGGGCGGAAATATCGACCAGCGCAGAAGCGAAACCATCAGCTCCTGAAAGTGAAAACCGGACTTCTTAAAATCATCGTACGACCGGCGGATTGTCGCGGCGTCCCCCGCCTTTTCCATCCGGCCCTGATAATAGCGGAACAATTGCTTCACCACGCACTCCTGGCATTGCGTGTTCCCAGCCAAAATGGTACCCAATTCCCGGGGCGAACGGAAGGCGGAGTTCGGCACGCCGGCAATCGACCCGCTCGTGTCCAGGTCCAGATTCACCGTCTCCGTCTTCCCCTTGTCCTTCCGCTCCGGCGTAAACGTAATCTTCAACTTCTCCCGCCGCTGGCCCACCGCGTCGAACTTTTCAAAACCAAATCCGATCGGATCGATCAGCGTGTGGCAACTCGCGCAGCTTTCATTGGCCAGGTGCATCGCCAGCCTCTCCCGGTTCGTCATCGGGCGCTCCCGCGTATTCAGCGGCAGATTCGCGTTCACCCCGGGCGGCGGCTGCGGCACCTCCTGGCACAGAAAATGTTCCCGCACAAACAAGCCCCGCGCCGTGGGCGACGTCTCCGCCGGCTTGGCCGTCGCCGCCAGAAACAGCGCCTGACCCAACACCCCGGCCCGCTCCGTCTCCGCCGGCAGCGTCACCCGGCCAAACTCCTCGGACGGCGCCGCCACGCCATAGAGCTTCGCCAGCGGCGTGCTGACGAAGGCGTAATCGGCCGAATACAGCTCCATGAAATTCCGGTTCTGCCAAACCAGATACTCAGCCAGCCGCCGCGCCTCCTCCGTCATCGCTACCGCCAACTCCGGCGTGTACATCGGGAACGACGCCCGCTCCTTCACCGCCCCCAGCAGACTGTCAAAACGCATCCATTCCGTAACGAACTCATCCACCGTCGACCGCGCCCGCGCGTCCCGCAACATCCGCCGCGCCTGTTTCTCCACGCCCTCCGGCGACCCCAACTCCCCCGCCCCGGCCGCGCGGAAAAGCTCCGCATCCGGCATGCTATTCCACAACGCATACGACAGCCGGCTGGCCGTCTCATACGGCCGCCACGACGGCTCCGCCCCGTTCTCGGTGCGCAGAAGAAAGTTCGGCGATTGCAGCATCCCCTCCACCACCATCTGCGCCCCTCCGGCCGCCCACAACTTCAAATACCGCGCCACCTCCGGATCCAGTAAAGGACGCCGGAACGCCTTCTTGCCAAACTCCCGGATAAACCGGGTACCGCACGCCGCCGTCGTCTCCTTGCACGGCACCAGGCCGCGCGTATCCCCGCCGCGAAACGCGCTCTTGGCCAGCTTTTCCGCCCCCGCCGCGTACGCCTCGGCCAACATCGGCGATACGCTCTGCGACTGAAACTGGTTCCGGAAGCCGTTCACAAAGTCTTCCGGCGGAAACTGTTCCGCCATGCGCGTGTCGTCGCCCAGCAGGTCGCGAACGGTGTTGTTGTACTGCGTGTTGGTCAGCCGCCGCAATACCGGCTTCCGCTCCCCGCGCCGCTCGGCAATGGCGAACGTGTCCCCGGGCTTGGTATTAGTCGCCAGGTAGCCCGCCCACGTTCGCAGCACCGATTCTTCCGCACTGCCCGGCGCAATCCGCTGCCCGCCGGCATGCGCCATTCGCTTGGTTGGTTTCGTCAACAGCAGGGACTGCCCCGGATCCGTGCGATTGATCAAGGTGTGCAGCGAAAGCCCAAACCGCTTCCATTCTTCCTTGCTCAATTCGCCGTCCGGAAACCGGAACCGCGTCCCTGCCGCCACCCCGCCGCCGTTGTGGCATCCCTCGCAATTGGCCTTTTGCAGAACGGGCCGTACCTGCGCTTCAAAGTAGTCCGGCCCGGGCGCGCGGGGATCGCTCTGCGCGGCCAGAAGGACGAAGGCGAGAAAAGGGATGGCAGGTCTCACTGCCATCTATATTAACGGCTTCTCATCGCGCTTTCAGACCCGTTCCACTTTCTCGGCTTCAATTACAAACACCGGCGACGGCGTCGGGACAATCCGCGTCAGCCGGAATCCGTTGGCGCCCAACAACTCCCGCCACTCCGTCTCCGTCCGCTCCTTCCCGCCGCACATCACCATCATGTTTAAATCCATCAGGCGCCCGAACTCCGCGTCCCCTTCCTCCGGCACCACCGCCTCTACCAGGACAAGCTTCGCGTGGGCCGGCATCGCCGCATGAACCGAGGCAAGGATCTGCCCGGCAAGATGATCCGGCCAGTTGTGCAGGATCCATTTCATCGTGTAGACATCGCCGCCCGCCGGGACCGCCTTAAAGAAGTCCCCCGCTACAAACTCGCAGCGGTCCGCCACACCCCGCCCGGCCAGATTGGCCTCCGCCTGCCCTCGCGTGAAGCCCAGGTCCATCAGGATCCCCCGCGTCCCCGGCCGCGTCTCCAGAATCGACGCCAGCATCGACCCGTTCCCCCCAGCGACATCCACAATCGTTCCCGTCTCCGGAAACGCATACCGCTCCAGCACCGCGTGCACAATCATCGCCGAACTGGCCGCCATTGCCTCATTGAACAGCCGCCCTTCCGCCGGGTTCGTTTTCGTGAAGTACTCCCAAACATCTTCGCCATAGAATCGGGAGAACGCACACTCTCCCGTACGCGCCGTATCGGCCAGCATGCCCCAGGCCCGGTAGTGGCCGCCGCCCAGGATTGATGCCGCGAAAGCCCGCATCGACCCCGGCACGTCGCTGCGCAACGCCTCGCCCAACGGTGTCAGCGCATAGCCGCCCTCGCCGTGCGGCCGCAGCAGTCCGATGGCCGCGCAGGTGGCCAGGAACCGCGGCTGTACGCCGGTCTCCGCGCCGGCGGCGATTGCGTCCGCCACGCCAAGCTCGGCAAATACCTGCATCGTACGCGCCCGGAAGAAGCTGAAAACGGCGTCCATAACGGCCGCCTGGGGGGTAAATTCTGATGTCATATAGGTGGGTCTCCACAGAATACGCGCAGGGGGGGCCATCATTGGGGTCGCGTTCGTGGTATGTATGAGTAGACAGTTTTTTCATGCTGATCCTTCATGCCGGCGTCCACGACGGCTATTTTTCCATCTGGCTGGAGGCTTCGGCAGATCATAGACAGGACAACGGGGCGGCTCGACAAGGGAAACCGCAACGGGGCGGGCCGCAGGATTATCCGTACGGGGCCCCGCCAGTACTGTTACGCGAAGTGCTTTCCTCCCTGCCTTACTGTGGGGAACTAGCGAAGTTGAAGATGCAGCGTGCTGTTTTGTGGGCGCCCAGCGCTCCAGACGGCCCTCTCGCTTCCAGCGCGTTGATCGCCGAGCATCCCGAATACGACACGCTCACCATGGCGCCGTGGTCCATTGCAAGTATGCAATTGGGGCCCAAAGAAACCGTTGACTTTCTTGCCGCCACATTCGGACAGCGCGTCATCCGCCCCGGTCTCATGGTCGGACCCGATGTGACTTTCTGGATCTCCGCCCTTCGCTTCGCCGGCGGGATGGTCGCCCGGCAACAGTTCCTCCCCGATATGGATGCCGTCGAGGAAGGCTTTGCCGCCCAGTGGACTCCGGTCTACCCCGGCATGGAAGGGCACCGCCTGGCCGCCCTCGCCGCCGCCATGCCCGCTGCCGCCCGCGCCATCAGCTTCGACGAGAACAACCCGCCCATCACCCCCTCCCGCATCGTCCTTGACGCCTTCGTCGCCTGGATGGTCGACGACCTCGTCCGCGGCTCCTTCCTCGGCCAGAACCCGCCCCGCGGCAAGAGCCCTCACGACCGGTGGCTCCATGCCCTCGCCACCCAGGACGGCCTCGTCCAGGGTTACCCCGATCAACTGGAACGCATCGCCAAGCAAGTCCGTCAGTGGCGCCGCCCTGTCGCCCTTACCGCCGACGCTCCCTTCCGCCTCTGCTTCCGCCTCGAAGAACCCGCCGAGGACTCCGGCACCTGGATGGTCCGCTACCTCGTCCAAAGCGTCGACAACCCCGAGAACCTCCTCCGCGCCGAACAGATCGGCTCCGGTGAACGCCTCCCCGGCGTCACCCGCCAGCCCACCCTCGAGTTCCTCCTTACCTCCCTCACCCAGGCCACCTCCATCGTCCCCCGCATCGAGAGCAGCCTCCGCGCCTCGGTCCCTACCGGCTTCGAACTCGACACCCAGGGCGCCTACGACTTCCTCATCCAGCGCTCCATCTCTCTCGAACAGGGCGGTTTTGCCGTCCAACTTCCCCAGTGGTGGTCCCGCGACGGCACACGCGCCCACCTGAGTGCCCGCGCCAAAGTGCACTCCGACGATAATCCGCCCAAAGGCGGCCTGTCTCTTAACTTTGTCCTCGAATTCGATTGGCGTATCGCCATCGGAGAGGAACTTGTCAGCCGTGACGAACTGCTCGAACTCGAGCGCTTGCGCTCCCCCCTGTGTAAAGTGCACGGCCAGTGGGTCCACGTCACCCCGGAAGAGATCGGCATCGCCCTCGACTTCTGGCGCCGTAATGTCACCGGGCACGCCACCGTTCGCGAAGTCATCCAGATGGCTCTCGGCAACTATCACACCAACGCCGCCCTCGCCATTGAAGGCGTCATCGCTACCGGCTGGGTGAAGGGCCTCCTCGATCAACTCGAGGGCCGCACCGTACTCGAGGACCTCCCTCCTCCGAAGGACTTCAAGGGAACCCTCCGCCCCTATCAGATTCGCGGCTACTCCTGGCTCAAATTCCTCCGTAAATGGGGACTCGGCGCTTGCCTTGCCGACGACATGGGTCTCGGCAAGACCATCCAGGCGCTGGCGCTCCTCCAACTCGACAAGGAAGAGGGCGTTACCCGCCCGTCCCTGCTCATCTGCCCCACCTCCGTGGTCGGCAACTGGCAGAAGGAAGCTGTTCGATTCACCCCGAAACTGAAGGTGCTCCTCCACCACGGCATCGGGCGCGTCAAAGGCGACGAATTCGCCAAACTCGCCTACAAACACACTCTCGTTATCACCAGTTACGGCCTTCTGCAGCGCGACCTCGAAGCCATCAAGCAGGTTCAGTGGTCCGGCATCATGCTCGACGAAGCCCAGAACGTCAAGAATCCGGATACCCGCCAGGCCAAAGCCGCCCGCTCGCTCGAAGGCGACTACCGCATTGCCCTCACCGGCACTCCGGTTGAAAACAATGTCGGCGAACTCTGGTCGGTCATGGAGTTCCTCAATCCGGGCTTCCTCGGAACTCGCGACCATTTCCGCAAGACCTTCTTCCTGCCCATTCAGACCGGCCGCGACCCCTCCATGTCCGGCGCCCTCCGCCGGCTCACCTCCCCGTTCCTCATGCGGCGCTTGAAAACGGACACCAGCATCATCGCCGACCTGCCCGAAAAAATGGAGAACAAGGTCTTCTGCACCCTCACCAAGGAGCAGGCCGATCTCTATGAGAAGGTGGCCAAGGACGCCCACCGTCTTATCGAAACCGCCGAAGGCATCGGCCGCCGCGGCGTCATTCTCGCCACGCTCTCCAAGCTCAAACAGGTCTGCAACCACCCCGCCCACTACTTGGGCGATGGTTCCTCCGTCGTCGGCCGCAGCGGCAAACTCGCCCGCCTTACCGAAATGCTGGAAGAAGTCATGGTTTCCGGCGATCGCGCCCTCGTCTTCAGCCAGTTCACCGAAATGGGCAAAATCCTCCAGCACCACCTCCTGCAGTGCTATGGAGAAGAGGTGCTCTTCCTTCACGGAGGCACCCCGCAAAAGCAGCGTGAGTTGATGGTGGAGCGCTTCCAGAACGCCCCCAACGGCCCCCGCATCTTCATCCTGTCGCTCAAGGCGGGCGGCACCGGGCTTAACCTCACCCGTGCCAACCATGTTTTCCACTTCGATCGCTGGTGGAATCCCGCCGTCGAGGACCAGGCCACCGACCGCGCCTTCCGCATCGGCCAGAAGAGCAACGTGCAGGTCCACAAGTTCGTCTGCGTCGGCACGCTCGAAGAGCGCATCGACGAGATGATCGAACGCAAAAAAGGAATCGTCCAGGAAGTCATCGGCACCGGCGAACAATGGATCACCGAGTTGTCGAACGAAGAACTGAAATCCGTCTTCGCCCTGAGCGGAGAAGCAGTGGAGGAAGGCTGATGAACGATCGCGGTGGCCGTGGCCGGGGAAAAGGCCGCGGATTCGGACGCCGGAAATTCTTCCGGCCTAGACGCGGAGCAAAACCCAATCTCGATGGGCCGGCCGAGGGCGCGCCCTCGGCGCCGGTCGAGTCTATCGCCGCGCCGACGCCGCCCCCTCCCTCCGCCCCCATTCCTGCGACGGCTCCGGCCAACAATCCCCCGGCGCGCGGTCGGCGCCAAGGCCCGCCGCAGCGTACCAATAATCGCGGCGGCGGCCAGCGCCAGTCCTCCCGCGGCAAGAACGCCTTCAGCCCATACGGTCGCCAACCCCAACGCGCCAGCGGCATCAAAGCCCAGTCCAAAGGCGGCAAGTTCGGTGAAAACTGGTGGGCCCGCCGCTGGATTGAGGTGCTCGAAAGCTTCGAAATGGGCGCCCGCCTCAGTCGCGGACGTGAGTACGCCAAAAAGGGCCATGTTCTTTCCATCCAGATCGAAGAGGGCCAGGTCCTCGCCCGAGTCCAGGGCTCCCGCCCCAAACCGTACGAAATCGATATCCGCATCCACACGCTTCCTGAAACCGATTGGTCAAAAATCGCCGGCCGCCTCGCGGAACAGGCCGTCTTTTCCGCCCGCCTCCTGGCCGGCGAAATGCCTGCGGATATCGAAGAAATTTTCGAGGAGGAGGGCCTCTCCCTCTATCCCGCCGCCGAAGGCGACCTCGAAGCCCAGTGCACCTGCCCCGATACCGCCAACCCTTGCAAACACTGCGCCGCTGTTTACCTCCTCCTCGGCGAGGAGTTCGACCGCGATCCCTTCCTCCTCTTCGCCCTCCGCGGCATGCGCCGTGAAAAACTGCTGGCCATGATCGAAAAGCAGTTGCCGCAGATCGCCGGCCCCGACGGCGAACATGCCCGCAACGGCGAAGGCCCGGAAGAAAAACCGGAAGATCCCAAGCAGCCGCTTCCCCTCGACCCCGATACCTTCTGGAAGGGCGCCGTCCGTCTTCCGGAGGAAGTGATGGGCGACGTCACCCCGCCGCCGACCTCCTGCGCCCTCCCCCGCCGCCTCGGACCGTTCCCGTTCTGGCAGGGCCAGCGCCCCCTGCTCGATGCCCTCGAGCCTATTTACAAAAAGGCGTCTCAGCACGCTGTCGTCTTCCTCCTCGGCGAACCGCTCTCCTGAGCCGCCGCTCACCGCGCCAACTCCCGCAACCGGTGGACCGCTACCTTCAGTAATTGCGCCTCTTCGTCCAACAGATGGGCCACCGCCGCCCCCTCTTCGGCGTGGCTCGACGTCGCCGTGGCCTCCCCTTCCAGTACCCGAACCGCCCGCAGAATCGTACCGATCTCTTCCATTTGCGCCACACCGGCATCCCGCACCGCCACCACCGCCCCACGGATTCGGTCAAACTCAGTGGTTAAGGACTCGAAAGCTCCTTTCACCTCCAGCAGTTGATCGCCCCCTCGTCCGCCTTGACGGATCGACTCCTCAATCAATGCCGACGTGTCCCTCGCCGCCTGCGCCGATCGCTGCGCCAGGCTTCTAACCTCGTCCGCCACCACCGCAAAACCCAACCCCGCTTCTCCGGCTCTGGCCGCCTCCACCGCTGCGTTCAGCGCCAAAATATTCGTCTGGAAAGCCAGTCCATCAATCACCGCGATGATCTTCCGGATCTTCTCGCTCGACTCGGCGATCCCCTCCATCGCCCGCTCCATTCCGTCGAGCGTGCTCTTTGCCCCCGTCACTTCCTGATCCGAGTGCGCCGCCAGTTCCACCGCCTTCTCGCAACTCGCCGTGCTGCGCTCCGTGCACTTCTGCAACTCCCGACTCGAGGAGCCCGATTGCTGCAAACTGGCCGCCTGCCGGTTCACCCCCTCGGCCAGCGCCAGGCTCGATTCCGCAATCTGCTTGGATGTCAACGCTACCCTCCCCGTACACTGCAACACACCCTCCAGCAGCCCCCAAAGCTCCCGTCTGCCGCGCCGTGTAATCCAGTACGCCAGCCCGCCGATCACCAGCGAAAGCGGCGTCAGCCATAGCGCCACCTCCTTCGTTCCTGCCCAAACCACCGCGTCCACCCGATCCGTACTCGCCCGGAGAACAAATGCTCCATGCGCCTCGCCCTCTCGCCAACCCTCCATCGGAAAACCCAGTACGTCGCGGCCGTCCTTCCGGGGACTCAGGCTCGCCTCCCCATGACAGAACATGCAGTCTTTCGTCAGCTGAATCGTCCTCGCCAGGATGATCTCCCTCCGTGCCTCGTCCACGGCGAAATACTCACCCGACACGTCCCCTGCCAGTGCCTGCAGGATCAACTTCTCTTGCTCGGTCGGCTGATTCGCCGGATTTCGGGGATTCGTCGCCGGCACCCGGAACTCGTACCCCTGCACCCGCGCCACTTCCCCGATCGATTTCGCCGCCGCCATCACGGGTACCGCATTGAAGATCGCCGTCGCCCGGAAATCGCTCCCCGTCGCCACCTCACTTCCCAGGCGCGCAATATCGAACGTCCCCTTCTGCCACATCTCCGACATGGTCTGCCGTGCATTCTCCGCGCCGAGCAGCGTCGAACGCATCGACTCTTTGATCAGCGCCACCCCTTGCCGCCGAATCGCTGCCCGCTCAATGAGGAGGCTGATCGTCGCAGTGACAAATACCGCCCCCACGGCCGCAAACACCTGCCGGGTCGCTAAAGTCAATTACCCCTCCTGACACTCTCTCATCGGCGCCAAAAGACGAAATGAGAACCGGCTACCTGGTAGGAATATCGCTAAAGAAGGATCAGAGTGTTCCGATATGTTGTCTGAATGGGTATTCTGCCGATCGCTGCCGAGGGCATCCGAAAAGCCGACGAACGCGTCCAACGCGCCGCCGAACGCCTCGCCCGCCTCGGCCCCGCCACCGATGCCGCCTCCCCCGAAGACGTCATCGACCTCTCGGCCGAAGTCGTCGCCCTACTCGAAGCCCAAAACGCCCACGCCATAAACGCGAAGGTGGCCGAAACGGCCACCTCCCTCGATCAACATCTGCTCGATATTCTCGGCTGATCCCTACTTGTTCAGCACGGCAAACTTCGTCGCAAAGTCCAACACCAGCCCCGGGAAAATCCCCAGCACCAGCGTGGCGCCCGCCGTCAGCCACATCGTGATGCGCAAACCGCCCGGAATCGCAACTTCCGCTTCCGTCGTCTCCGGTTCATGCATATACATCACAACCAGCACCCGCAGGTAGTAGTACGCCGCCACCGCCGAGTTGAGCAAACCCAGCGCCGTCAACCACACCATGTGCGAGTCGATAGCAGCCTTGAAAATGTAGAACTTCCCGAAGAAGCCGGCCGTCAGCGGTACACCAATCAGCGACAACAGAAAGATCGTCAATAGCGCCGCCACCGCCGGTTGCCGCTGGCTCAGGCCTTTCAGATCGTCCATCGTCACCTTCTCTTCGCCCTTGCCGGCCACATAGGTCACAATCGCAAACGCACCGTAGTTCATCAGCCCGTAGCAGGCCAGGTAGAACATCGCCGCCGCCGTGCCCGTCGTGCTGTGCGTCGTCACCGCCACCAGTACATACCCGGCGTGCGCAATCGAGGAATAGCCCAGCATGCGCTTGATGTTGGTCTGCCACAAAGCCGCAAAGTTGCCGACCATCATGGTCAATAGCGCCATCACCCACAACACCGGCTCCCACTTCGCCGTCAGCGGTTCAAACGCCGTCTGGAATACCCGGATCATTACCGCAAACGCCACCGCCTTCGGACCCGCCGAAAGGAAGCCGCTCACCGGTGCCGGAGCGCCCTGGTAAACGTCCGGCGCCCACACCTGGAACGGTGCCGCAGAGATCTTGAACGCAAAACCCACCAGCATCAACCCCACCGCACCGCTCACCATCGTCATCGACGGCACACCCTTCTCCACGGCGGCCCGGATCTCCTGCAAGTTCGTCGACCCGGTCATGCCATAAACCCACGCCACACCATAAAGCAGGAACGCCGTCGCAAACGAACCCAGCAGGAAGTACTTCAACGCCGACTCGTTCCCGCGCTTATCGTCGCGCAGATACCCGGCCAGAATGTAGCTCGCGATCGAACTCACTTCCAACCCGATAAAAACCATCATCAGTTCGTTCGCCGCCGCCATCAGACACTGACCGGCCAACGAGAACAGCAGCAGTACGTAGAACTCCCCGGTGCTCGACTTCTCCCGCTCCAGATAAGCGGTCGAACAAAGCACCGTCAGCAACCCAACGCCCAGCACCACCAGCCGGAAGAATGCCGCAAAGCCGTCAGAGACGATCATGTTGCTGAACGCAAGTCCCGGATTTTGATACGCCACCACGGTCCCGTACATCGCCACGCCAATCGCCACCGCCGCCAGCGTCGAGATCGCCGAACGGCTGTCGTCGTCTTTTTTGAAGGCCTCTAGCAACAACAGCAGCGTGCCCGCCAGGGTCAGGATGATCTCCGGCAGAAATCGCAGCATTTCAGCTGTCTGGGGGAAGTATTTAGCGTCCATGGTTGGCGACCTCCGCACGGGTGGTCTGTGTCGTCCGATCCAGTATTGTCTTGTTCGATGCGCCGATCGACGGCAGGAAGGACTGGGCGTAGATCCCCATCCAAACCATGAGCGCCAGCAGCGGCAGGATGCAGGCCCACTCCCGGGCCTTCAGGTCGTGCACATGGTGCGTTACCGACTCCGGCGTCTCGCCGAAGAAGGTCCGCTGATACATCCACAGCATGTAGCAGGCCGACAGAATCACGCCTGTCGCGGCAAACACCGCCCACCAGATGTTGATCTTCGCCGCGCCTTGGAGCACCAGATATTCACCCACGAAGTTGTTCAACATCGGCATGCCGATCGAAGCCAGCGTCGTCACCAGGAATACCGTCGATAACCACGGCGCGGGAGTCGCCACACCGCCGTAGTCCTTGATCTCCAGCGAATGCTGCCGCTCGTAGAGGAAACCCACCAGCAGGAACAGTGCGCCGGTCGAAATCCCGTGGTTCAGCATCTGGTAAACGGCCCCATCGAGCCCCCACTGATTCCCGGAAAACAGCCCCAGCACCACAAAACCCAAATGGCTCACCGAACTGTAGGCCACCAGCTTTTTCATGTTCGGCTGAACCAGCGCCACCAGCGCGCCGTAGATGATGCCCGTGATCGCCAGCACCACAATCCAGTTCGCGTTCTCCCGCGCCGCGTTCGGATACATCGGCAGGCAGAACCGCAGAATGCCGTAGGTACCCATCTTCAGCATGACGGCCGCCAGCATGACCGAACCAGCCGTAGGTGCTTCCACGTGCGCATCCGGCAACCAAGTGTGCAGCGGGAACAGCGGAACCTTGATCGCAAAGGCCAGGAAGAAGGAGAGGAACAGCAGCGTCTCTTCCGTCCGGTTGAACACCAGCTTTCCGGTCTCCAGCATCGTTAGGATCGCCGGATAGTCAAACGTCCCGGCCTTGCTGTAGATGTAGAGGATCGCCGCCAGCATCAGCACCGAACCCACCATCGTGTAGATGAAGAACTTCACCGCCGCGTAAATGCGCCGGTCATGGCCCCAGATACCGATCAGGAAGTACATCGGCACCAGGCAGACTTCCCAGAAAACGTAGAACAGGAACAGGTCGAGCGAGACGAAAACGCCAATCAGCCCGAACTCCAGCAACAGCAGGAAGGCGAAAAACTCCTTCACCCGGTGATCGATGTACTTCCACGAAAGCAGAATGGAGATCGGCGTCAGGAAGGTCGATAGCAGCACCAGCCACAGGCTGACGCCGTCCATCCCCACGTGATACCGGATCGCCGGCGTTTCAATCCACGGCGCATCGGTCACCCAGGTCATCACCGCCGGCCGTTCCAGCGCCGGCCCCACCAGCAGCAGCGATCCGGCAAACACCGCGATCGAAAACACGAGCGTGAACATCTTGATCAGCGAGTTGTTGCCCTTCGGCAGAATCAACGTGATCAGAAACCCGATTAACGGGGCCGCAAGTACGATATCCAGGAGATTCATCGGCCACCTCCATACACCGTCAATGCGCCTAAGATGCAGACCACTCCGATCACCGTCCAGGCCGCGTAATTCCGGATCACGCCGCCCTGCAGATGCCGCAGCAACCCGCCAAAGTTCAGCGCCGCGCCGCTAAAGCCGTGCACAAACCCGTTGTCGATAATCCCGGCGTCCACAATCTTCCACAGGAAGTTCCGCGAACCCCGCTCGATCGGATGCACAATCGTCGCATCGTAAACTTCGTCCACGAAGTACTTGTTATAAAGCAGGTTGTACACCCCGCTGAACGAATCCTTGATTGAATCGGCCATCCCCGCCTTGGCCACATAAACAATGTAGGCCAGGAAGATGCCGATCAGCCCCGGCGACGTCCCCAGAATCATGTCCGCCAGCGAGTGCTCCGTATGCCCGGCCGGTACAATGCCCTTGAACACCGGTTCCAGAATGTGCGGAATATTGAACACATATCCGCCAACCAGTGATAGCGCCGCCAGCACATAGAGCGGACCGATCATGACCCAAGGCGATTCATGCGGATGAGCATGGCCCTTATACTCCCCGAAGAACGTCAGGAAGATGGAGCGGAAAACGTAGAACGCCGTCATGCCCGCCGTGATCCAGGCCACCCAGTACATCCACATATGGTGGTGGTGCGCCGCGCCCAGAATCTCTTCCTTCGAATACCATCCCGACATAAACGGGAATCCGGCAATCGCCAGCGCCGCAATCAGCAGCACGTTGAACGTGTGCGGAATCTTCTTCCGCAGTCCGCCCATGTGCCGCATGTCCTGCTCGTGATGGCAGGCGTGAATCACAGAACCGGCGCCCAGGAACAGCAGCGCTTTGAAGAAGGCGTGCGTCACCACGTGATAGATGCCGGCCGAAAACGCCCCCAGGCCCACCGCCAGGAACATATATCCCAGCTGCGAAACCGTCGAGTACGCATAGACTTTCTTGATATCGTTCTGCACCAGGCCGATCGTCGCCGCCATCACCGCCGTCGCCAAACCCACAATCGCTACCGTGTCCATCGCAATCGGGGCCTTCATGAACAGCGCCGCCGACCGAGAACACATATAAACGCCCGCCGTCACCATCGTTGCCGCATGGATAAGGGCGGATACCGGCGTCGGGCCTTCCATCGCGTCCGGCAGCCAGACATACAGCGGAATCTGGGCCGATTTACCCGTCGCGCCCACCAGCAGCAGCAAACAGATCGCCGTCAGGATCCCCGCCGAGTGCTCAATCGGCATCGCCTGCGCCTTCTCAAACACCGCCGGGAAGTCCAGCGTCCCGAACGTCACCACGATCAGGAACATCGCCAGCGAGAAACCGAAGTCGCCCACGCGGTTGACGATGAACGCCTTCTTCCCTGCGTCGCTGGCTGACTTCTTCAGGAAGTAGAACCCGATCAGCAGGTACGAACATAACCCCACGCCTTCCCAGCCGACAAACAGAAGCAGGAAGTTCCCGCCCAGCACCAGGATCAGCATGAAGAACATGAACAGGTTCAGGTAGGCGAAGAACCGGTAGAACCCGTCTTCGTCGTGCATGTACCCCGCCGCATAGATGTGGATCAGCGTGCCAATGCCCGTCACCACGCACAGCATCACCGCCGTCAAACGGTCCACGGCGAAGTCGACCCCCACATTGAACGCGCCGCTGGCCATCCACGTGAAGTAGTGCTCCACGTAGCGTTCTTCCAGTGGCATCAGCGCCATGAGGGTCTTCACAACCCATAAAAACGACAGCAGCACGCTGCCGATGGCGACCGCGCTTTGCACGGTCTTGCTGGTGCGGCGCCCGGTAAAACCGTTAATGGCGGCGCCGGCCAGCGGGAGGAGTGGAATTAGCCAGAGTTGCATCGTGCGTTAGTTTTTCAGAGTGTCGAAGTCGTCGATCTGCAGCGTCGCGCGGTTCCGGAAGACCATCAGAATGATGGCCAACCCCACCGCCGCTTCCGCCGCCGCCACTACCATTACAAAGAACGAGAAGATCTGCCCGTCCACCTTCCCGAAATGATTGCTGAAGGTGACAAACGTCAGATTCACCGCGTTGAGCATCAGCTCAATCGCCATAAATACCGTGATCACGTTGCGGCGGAACAAAAACGTCGCCACGCCGATCGTAAACAGAATTGCGCTCAGGATCAGATACCCGGCCAGCGGGACCGAGAGCTGAAAGAACTCCGGTGGAAACAGGCTGTACATTATTCCATCTCCTTGTTGGCCAACCGGTACGCGCCCGCAATGGCGATCAGAATCAATATGGAGGTCACTTCAAACGGCAGAACGTAGCGGGTGAACAGCTCCCAACCCACTTCCCGCGGACCGCCGCCCGTAAACGCGCCAAATTTCACCGGCTTCGCCGCCGCGGTCGCGTTCGTGATCACCCACGAGGAAACCGCCAGCAGAATCACCAGCAGCGGAAAGCCCAGAAAATGTGCCGTACCCGCCTTCTTCGTCAACTTCTCCGCGCCCGCGTTCAGAAGCATGATCACGAAGATAAACAGCACCATGATGGCGCCCGAATAAACCACCAACTGTGCCGCGGCGATGAACTCCGCGCCTAGCAGAACATACAGCACGGCCAGCGATACCATGACACCGATCAGGGACAGCGCGCTTGAAACCGGGTGCCGCTGCAGCGCCATATTCAGCGCGCATGCCACCGCGATGAGGGCGAAAGTGAGGAACAGGACGAGATCCATTTCTTGATATGCCCCCTATTTGCTAAAGAACGTCACGCCGAAGGCCGTCAGCACCAGATTCGCCAACGCCACCGGGAACAGGAACAGCCATGCGATTTTCATGAGTTGGTCGTAGCGGAACCGCGGCAGCGTGGCCCGCACCCAGATGAAGAAGAACAGCAGGAATCCAACCTTGCCCAGGAACCAGAACAGCGCGTTCAGAATCGGCCCCAGCCCAGGAATCAGGAACGCCAGGCCAATCCCGGCGAACGCCACCCCGAACACCGCGAACGATACCCGGTCATTCGGCCGGATGTTGTTCATGCTGTGGTAGAACAGCACCGCCGCCGCGCCCACAAACAGCAGCGTCGGCACAAACGTCGCCACCGCCGGCGGCACAATCGGATGCCATCCGCCCAGGAACAGCGCCGTCGCCACCGAGCAGACAATAATCATGTTGCAGTATTCCGCCATGAAGAAGGCGGCGAACTTCATCGACGAGTATTCGCTGTGGAACCCGGCCACCAGTTCGTTTTCCGCTTCCGGCAAGTCGAACGGGATGCGGTTGGTTTCCGCGAACGCACAGATCATGTAAACAATGAATCCGACAATCTGGAATCCCGTAAACAGGTTCCAGTTCGGAATGAACCCGAACACAAACCCTGCCTGCGTATCCACCACTTCCCGCAGATTCAGCGAGTTCGACATCAGTAGCGGCGCCGCCAGCGCCAACGCCATCGGCAGTTCGTAGCTGATCATCTGCGCCGAACTCCGCATCGCGCCCAGCAGCGCGTACTTGTTATTCGAACTCCACCCGGCCAGCGCGATTCCGTACACGCCCATACCGGCCAAACCCAAAATCCACAGCAGGCCGATATTGATGTCGGCCAGCCCCAGGTTCGTCTTCACACCCAGAATCTCCACCGACGGCCCCAGCGGAATCACCGCAATGCCCGACACCGCAAACATCAACCCCAGCCACGGCGCCGCCCAGTAGAAGAAGTGGTTCACCCCGCTCGGAATGAAGTCTTCTTTCGTCAACAGCTTCACCGCGTCCGCAATCGGCTGCAGCAACCCGTGCGGTCCCACAAAGTAAGGGCCCACCCGCAACTGGACGTGGGCGATCACCTTCCGCTCCACCCACACAATATAGGCAAGCGTCGCCAGCAGCGCCGGCGCGATGATCAGAATTTTGATGATAGATACGAGGAGGTAGTCCATTGCGTCTCTTCCTAGCGGTACAGCCCGCCGGGAGCTTCCATCACTTCGTTAAGAATCTTCGAGTACCGTGTCAAAGTACCCGTTGTGAACAGCGTGTCCCGCGACGACTGAATCAACTCCGGCAACACCGTCGCCGCCACTCTCCCATTCACCGGCATCGTTTGCGCCGCTCCCCCGGTGACGATCACCGGCAAGGAGACATTATATCCGCGCACGTTCTTCTGGATCTCCGCAAACACCTGATCGGCGTCTACCTTCCCCAGATTCACTCCCATGCCCCGCGCGATCAACCCGATAATCGCCAGGTCCGTCTTCGCGCCGACAGTCTCCACGGCCCGCTTCAGCCGCTGCACCTGCCCGCAGACGTTCGTCACGGTCCCGTTCTTCTCATACGCCGAAGCCGCCGGCAGCACGACGTCTGCCCGTTGCGCCGTCTCGGTCAGGAACAGGTCCTGCACCACCACGAACGCCTTCTCGCTCGCCAACTTATGCCGCGCCAGAGGATTCGCACCCACCACCCACAACAGATCCAGGTCGGTCGCCGCCATCATCTGCGGCAGCGTCAGCCCCGCCGCGCCTTCCACCGGGTGATACCCAGGCCCCAGGTCCGGCAGCAGGCCCATATCCATCGCCCCGCGCGAGTTGGCGTAGTCTACCAGGCAGATGTACTTCACCGGCACGCCCAGCGATTCGCCGAACGCCACTAGCTTCCGCACTCCCTCGCCCTTCACGCTGTCGCCAAACAGCACCAGCAACTCACTCTCGCCCTTCAACTTCTCCCGCAGCGATTCCACGCCGGAAAGCCAGTCGCCCTCCGCCGTCCGCGCCACTCCCTTGGCGATCTTGTCTTCCCGAACCGCGCCGGGCGTCGCCACATACACGCCCGCCTTATGGTGCCGGTAGTTCGCCCGGATCTGGTTGGCCAGAAACGGCTGCTGCTGCGAGAGATCCGTGCCCACGATCAGCACCGCTTTCGCGTTGTAGCAGTCGTCGGCGGTTCCCAGCGTCGCCGTCTTCCCGCTCAGCGCGTCCAGCAGCGTCACCACGTCGCCTGACCGGTGATGGTCGATATTGTTCGTCTTCAACGCCGTCCGCGCAAACTTCTGCAGCAGGTACGCCTCTTCGTTCGAAATCCGCGTCGACCCGACAACCCCGGCCTTCCCGCCGGCCTTGAACTTCTCCACCACCGCCTGCAGCGCCCGCGACCAGCTCACCTCTTCCAGCTTCCCGTTCACCCGCAGCAACGGCGTCTGCAGCCGCTCCGGATGATGGTTGAAGTCGAAAGCGTACCGGCCCTTCACACACAAGAATTCGCCATTCAACCCTGACCGGTCGCGGTTGTTCCCGCGCACAATCTCGTTGTTCCGCACGCCCAGCGTCGTTTTGCACCCGTTCGAACAGTGCGTGCACACCGTCCCGACGTGCTCCATCTCCCACGGCCGCGTCTTGTACCGGTAGGCACCCGAGGTCAACGCCCCCACCGGGCAGATATCAATACAAGCCCCGCACTCGTCACATTCCAGATGGTCCCCGTGCGACGGCGCGATCTCCGCCGCCACGCCCCGGTTCACAATCCCCAGCGCGCCCACGCCCATCCCTTCGTTGCAAACCCGCACACAACGGTAACAAAGGATGCACCGCGGACCGTCGTAGAACACCACCGGGCTCCACTGCTTCTCCGGCACATGCTGCTTCACTTCCGTGAACCGCGATTCCCCGGCCCCGTACTTGAACACCATGTCCTGCAGTTCGCACTCGCCGCCCTTGTCGCATACAGGGCAGTCCAGCGGATGGTTCGTCAGCAAAAACTCCAGCGTCGTCTTCCGTGCCTTCACCACCGCGGGAGATTCGGTCCGGACAACCATCCCCTCCCCCACCGGCACCACGCACGCCGCCATCAGCTTCGGCGCTTTCTCTATCTCCACTAAGCACATCCGGCACGCCGCCTGCAGCGACATCCCTTCGTAGTAGCAGAACGCCGGAATCTCGATGCCAGCCAGCTTGGCGGCGTCGATCAGCAGCATACCCGCCGGTGCCTCCACCGGCGTGTCGTTGATCGTTAGCTTCACCATGTTCGACATCAATACTCCTTAGCCCACCTGCACCAGTTCGCTCGACGCGAACGGATTTTTCGCCACGTAAGCCTCAAACTCCGGCCGGAACTTCTCCACAATCGAGATCGTCGGCATCGCCGCCGCATCCCCCAGCGGACAGAACGTCCGCCCCAGCATGCTCTTGGCCAGATCCCCCACCATGTCCACGTCCCGCATCGCTCCGTTGCCGTCCACAATCCGCGCCAGCATCTTCTGCAGCCACGTCGTACCCTCACGGCACGGAATGCACCACCCGCAGCTCTCATGCTTGTAGAACCGCATGATCCGCAGCGCAATCTTCACCATGTCGGTATCTTCGTCCATCACCATCATCCCGCCAGACCCCAACATCGTCCCGGCTTTCGCCATCGAGTCGTAGTCCATCGGAATGTCGCACTCATCGGCCCGCAGAATCGGACACGACGACCCGCCCGGAATCGTCGCCTTCATCTTCTTGCCCTTCCACATCCCGCCGCCAATCTCGTTGATGAAGTACATCATGTTCATCCCCAGCGGCACTTCATACACCCCCGGCTTGTTCACATGGCCAGCCAGACACACCATGCGCGTCCCGCCGTTGCGCGGCGTTCCCAGGTCGGCATACCACTTCCCGCCGTTGCGGATGATCTCCGGCACCGACGAAAACGTCTCGACGTTGTTCAACACCGTCGGCGCCTGGAACGCTCCGCTTACCGCCGGAAACGGCGGCCGGATCCGCGGCACCCCGCGCTTGCCTTCCAGGGACTCCAGCAGCGCCGACTCTTCCCCGCACTCGTAAGCCCCGGCGCCCGTCTGCGTGTACAGGTCGAAGTTGAAACCCGTCCCGGCAATGTTCTGCCCCAGGTACCCGCGCTGATAGGCCTCTTTCAATACCGAATCCAGGTGGTCGATCAGGTAACGGTACTCGCCCCGGATATACACCCACCCCTTCGTCGCTCCCACCGCCCGCGCCGCAATCAGAATCCCCTCGATCATCTGGTACGGATCGTGCTCAATCAGCAGCCGGTCTTTACAAGTCCCCGGTTCCGATTCGTCCCCGTTCACCACAATGTACTTCGGCCCTTCCACGTTCTTCGGCACGAAGCTCCACTTCATGCCCGTCGGGAATCCGGCCCCGCCTCGACCGCGCAACGACGAAGCTTTCACTTCATCGATGATCTGGTCCGGCGTCATCTCCATCACTTTTTTGAACGCTTCAAAGCCGCCCGTCGCCAGATACGTGTCCAGCCGCCACGAGTTCTCCAGCCCAAATCGCTTCGAGATTACCTTCGTCTCCAACGGGCTCGGCGGGTTATAGAGTTTCACTGCAGTCCCTCCAGGATCTCGTCCAGCTGCCCCACCGTCACTTCATGGTGGAAGTCGTAGTTCACCTGGATTGCCGGCGCCCACGAACAGGCGCCAATGCACTCCACTTCTTCCAGCGAAAATTTCCCCGACGCCTGCGTCTGCTTATGCCCTACGCCCAGCTTCTTGCAGGCATGGTCATACAGCTCCGCCCCGCCACGCAGCATGCAGGCCACATTCGTGCACACCTGAATGTGATACTTCCCCTGCGGCTTCTTGTGCAGCATCGAGTAGTAGCCAACCACCTCGTCCACCTGCAGCACCGTGATGCCCAGGCGTTTGGCCAGCTCTTCCATCAGGTCGGGCGTCACCGCCCCCACTTCGTCCTGTGCGTACATCAACATCGGGACCAGCGCCCCGCGCTGCCGCCCCGGCGGATAATGCGTCATCAGGTCGGCGAATCGCGCTTCCAGTTCAGGCGAAAAGGTCATCGGTCGCAATCTCCCAGCACGAAATCCAAACTCCCCATAATGGCAATGGAATCGGCGATCATCCGGTCTTCAATTAAATTCGGCAGCGCCTGCAGATTCCCGAAACTCGGCGTCCGCATATGCACCCGCAACGGCTTCGACGTCCCGTCGCTCACCACGTAGTACCCCAACTCCCCGCGCGGCGATTCCACCACTTGGAACACTTCCCCCGCGGGCACGCTGATCCCCTCCGTCACGATCTTGAAGTGGTAAATCAACGACTCCATCTGCGTCTTCATCTTTTCCCGCTCCGGCAGCACCACTTTCGGAGCCGCCGCTTGCACCGGCCCCTCCGGCATCCCCGCCATCGCCTGATTGATGATCTTGATCGATTCCCGGATCTCGGCCACGCGCACCGCGTACCGCGCAAACACGTCGTTGTCGGTCGACGTCGGCACCTGGAAGTCAAACTTTTCGTAGCTCGAATACGGCGTCATCTTCCGCGCGTCCATCGGAATTCCCGCCGCCCGGATGCACGGCCCGGTCATCCCCACTTCCAGCATCTCTTCCACCGGAAGCAAGCCCACGCCCTTCGTCCGCTTCAGCCAGATCGGGTTCGTGTTCAACAGCGATTCATACTCGTCCACCCGGCTCGGCAGCGTCGACATGAACGCCTTCACCCGCTTCTCCCAGCCCCGCGGCGGCTCCAGCGCCAGCCCGCCCACGCGGATGTAGCTGGTCATCAGCCGCTGCCCGGAGAACATCTCGAACAGCCGCAAAATGTCTTCCCGCTCCCGGAAGCACAGGAAAAACACCGTCATCGCGCCGATATCCAGCGCATGCGTTCCCAGCCACACCAGGTGGCTGTTGATTCGCGTCAATTCCGTCAGCAGCACCCGCATCCACTGCGCCTTCGCCGGTACCTCCAGCCCCAGCAGTTTTTCCACCGCCAGGCTGTAGCAAAGGTTGTTCGATAGGTTCGCCAGGTAGTCCACCCGGTCGGTCAGCGTAATGCCTTGCTGCCAGTTCAACGACTCAAACTGCTTCTCAATTCCCGTGTGCAAAAAGCCGATATCCGGCGTGCACTTCAATACCGTCTCGCCTTCCAGTTCCAGCACCACCCGCAGCACTCCGTGCGTCGACGGATGTTGCGGACCCATGTTCAGGGTCATTCGGCGCGTGTGGCCGGCCTCGGAGTGCCCGGTTTTTGGGGTGTCGGCGGTTGTTGTCAGCGTCTCGCTCATAGTTGTAGGGCTCCCCCTTTATCAGGGTCGTTCGTCGCGGGGAAAGAGAGCGGCCGGGCTCCTCTTTCCAATGGGTTTCGCTTTATTCGTTCCGGTAGCTGTACTTGTGGCCATGTACCGGGAAGTCGCGCCGCAGCGGGTGCCCCTCCCAGAAATCCGGCATCATGATCCGGGTCAGGTTCGGATGGCCCTTGAACACCACCCCGAACAGATCCCAGCACTCACGTTCGTACCAGTTGGCCGACGCATACACCGCGGTCGCCGAATCGATCTCCGGCTTCTCCCCGCTTACCCGGCACTTCAGCCGTACAAACAGGTTCCGCGCTACCGACTGCAGGTGGTAAACAACTTCGAACCGCGGTTCCATCGGATACCGGTCCACCGCCGTCACCGTCGCCAGACGCTCGAACTTCTGCGCCTTCAACGCCCGCAACGCGTCCAGAATCTTTTCCGGAACCACTTCCAGCGTTAATTCGTTATGTTCAGTGTTCCCGCCCGTCAGCATCCCCGGATCGGACTGCTCCAACGACGCGGCAACCGCATTCTCTTTCAAATTCTCAGGCAGCATGGTCCACCTTGTGCAGCGTCGGTACGTCATGCAGGGTCCCTGCCGCCGACCGCCGCTCGATATCCTCGGCGTGCGTCCAGTCCAGCACGCCCTTCTTCCAGATGTAGAAGAAGCCCACCAGGACCAAAACTATGAACAGCAGCATTTCCACAAAGGCGAACCACTTCAAGTCCCGGTACACCACCGCCCACGGATACAAAAACACCGCTTCGATGTCGAACAGGATGAACAGCATCGCTACCATGTAGAACTTTACGCTGAACCGCTCGCGCGCCGATCCGATCGGCGCCATGCCCGATTCGTACGGCATGTCCTTGAATTTGTTTCGTACTCTTTTGCCCAATAGGGCTCCGGTGACGATGACTCCGGTCGCGTTCGCGATGGCGAATAACCACGCCAGCAGAACGGGGATGTAACTTTCAGGAAGGGATGTCGGCATTCTTTGGGGAGAGTTTACCCTCTTCAAAATATAATGAGCAGGGAACTTCCGCGTCAAATTACGGTTTGACGAGAATTTACCCCCCGCACCCCCCTCTAAAACAAAAATGATTGAGATTGTCGTCAACGGCGAAAGCCGCCAAGTGCCCGCAGGCACTACAATTACGGGTCTTTTGGCTCTCCTCTCCATCCCCCCGGACCGCGTCGCCGTCGAACTCGACCGGTCAATAATAAAGAGTATTTTTTGGACCGAAACCGCCCTCCGCCCCGGCGCCCAGGTCGAAATCGTCCATTTCGTCGGCGGCGGCTGAGCCCGCCTCCGCTGCAAAACGCGCCCCGCCCAGCCCCGGTCAAACTACCCCGCCAGCCCCGCCTTCTCCCTCAGCCGCGTGCTCTTTTCCCGGCGGTTCTCCGCGCAGCCGTTCGCTTGGAAAAGTCATGCCCGTAAAGGCGCAAATCCACCCGCGTCCCCATCACCGCCACCCCTTCGGCCTCCAGTCGCTGCATCTGCTCCACCCCGGAGTCCCCCCGCAGCAACACCTTTCCGCCCTTCCCGATCACCCGGTGCCATGGCAGCGCCGGATCAAATTTCTTCAAACACCACGCCGCCTGCCGCGAACACGTCGGGTATCCCGCCTCCCGTGCCACGTCCCCGTAGGTCGTCACCCGCCCCTTCGGCACCCGCCGCACCACCGCCCGCATCTTGTCGAACATCGTCTCACTGGATCGTTCCGCTGCGCTCATCCAGCCCCTCCGCCTGCAGCGCCCGCAAATAATCCCGCGGCGTCACCACGTGCTGTATCTCCTCTTCGCTCATCTCCGGCTGCGACCGGAACAGAATCCGTGCCCCGTCTTCAAAATCCTCATCCATCGCGCACAAATCGTTCAGACCCCGAAAAATAAAGGAGATGTGGCTCCCGTCGGCCCCCAGATACTGCTTCGCCTTCCCTCCCCCAATCCGCAACGCCTTGTCGTAGGCCTCCGCCGCATGCTCGGCCCGCACCACGTGCAGATCGAAATGCACCACGCTCCGCTCCCGCCCCTCCACTCGCACTTCAATCACCAGATCTGCCAGATACCACATCATTTCATTCTCCTCTGCCACGCCCACAACAACACGACCCCAATCAATATCAAAGCCAGGCTCAACCCCGCCCAGAACCCCCGCGCCCCCCAGCCCATCGGATACGTCAGCCACCACCCCAACGGCAACCCGATCGCCCAATAGCAGATCACATGCGCCAGCATCGGCGTCCGCGTATCCCCCACCCCCCGCAGCGCCCCCGTCGCCACCGCCTGTATCCCGTCAAACAGCTGGAAAAACGCCGCCATCACCAGCAGGCTCGCCGCCGTCCGCACCACTTCCCCGTCGTTCGTGTACCACCCCGCCACCACCCCCGGCACCGTCCAGAACATCACCGCCGCCAGCGTCATGAACGCCGCGCCCATCCCTATCCCCACCCACCCCGATCGCCTCGCCCCAGCCCGGTCCTCCCGGCCCACCGCCTGCCCCACCCGCACCGCCGCCGCCGACGAGATTCCCAACGGAATCATGTACGTGATGCTCACCAGGTTCAGCGCAATCTGATGCCCGCCCAGCGCCACCGGACCCAGTGCCCCCAGCATCGTCGTCGCCACCGCGAACACCGCCACTTCAAACGAAATCTGCAACCCCACCGGGATCCCCAGCCGTACCACCTCCCGAATCCGGTCCCACCCCGGCCACGCCGTCCAACCTACCCATCCATGCCCCGCCACCGTCACCCATAACAACACCCCCACCATATAAACCCGCGCCAGCGACGTCGCATACCCCGCCCCCGCCGCCCCCATCGCCGGCACCCCGAACTTCCCGAATATCAGCACCCAGTTGCCGAAAATGTTCACCACATTCGCCGACACCAGCGCGAACATCACCGGCCGCACCACATCCTGCGCCTGCAGAAATCGCCGGAAAGCCGCATAGACCATCAGCGGCAGCGTCCCCCAGCTCACCGCCCGCAAATAGCCCTGCGTGTCGGCATTCAGCGACGACTCAATCCCGAACCACTCCATCACCGGCCCCATCGCCCACGCCAGCGCAATCAGCGGCGGCGAAAGCAGCAGACTCGTCACCAGCCCCCCCGCCAGCGACCGCCGGCAGTCGCCGATATCCCCCCGCCCGAACGCCTGCGAAATCAGCGTGTCCAGCCCCAGCATCACCCCCACCCCGAACACCGCGAACGTATAGTACAACCCGTGCCCCAGCGCCACCGCTCCCAGCATCTGCCGCCCCGCATGCCCCGCCATCACCGTGTCCACCACGCCCATCGCCATCCACCCCAACTCCGCGAATACCAGCGGCAGCGCCAGCCGCAGCATCGGCGGCAGTTCCTCCCTCACTCGGTTCCAGTCGATCCCAGGGGGCGTTGACATTCATCTCCAGTTTCGTACAATCGAGGAGTCCACCTTCGCCGGCGGAAACGGATTTCTCTTTTTATGTTCAAAACAAAAAAGATTCGGGTTGATCTCTCCCTCGCCGACAAGCAGTTCACATCGAGCGAAATTTCCGACGTCACCGGCGTCAGCCTTCGCCAGCTCCAGTGGTGGGACGAACAGAAGGTCGTCTCCCCTCGTCACGAAGGCCACAAACGCGTCTACCTCGCCGAAGAGGCCATCGAAATCGCCGTCATCGCCGAACTCCGCCGCAAAGGTTTCTCCCTCCAGAAAATCCGCCGCGTCCTCCGCTTCCTCCAGAAGGAAATGGGCAAGCGCCTCAGCGAAATCCTCGCCGCCGATTCCGACATGCACCTCGTCACCGACGGCTCTTCCATCTACCTCGAGTCCAATAACGACTCCATCATCGATATCCTCAAGAACGCCGACCAGCCCATGTTCCTCGTCTGCGTCACCGACCAGGTCAAACGCCTCGGAGCCTCCGCGCCCCCCGCCGCCGCTCCCCGCAAGTCGGTTACCCGCGAAACGCCCCAATCCGGCCGCCGCTCCCGCGCCGTTTAGCTTTTCGCGTAACATTTCCACAACGAAACGCGCCCCTCCCGCGTCAGATGAGGTAGCCTCGGGTGTCGCCCAAGCGCACCTCGGCGTGTTGTTATAGTAGAAAGAGTATCGGGAGGTACTGGATGGCCCATGAACGCCGCCGCCTGAATTGGATCGCGCCTGCCGTGATCGTCACCTGCTCCGTCCTGGGCGGCGTGTTCGGTCCCCTGGTGTCCGATGCCAGCGCAGCCACCAACGAAGACGAGATTACCCAGGCCGTCCGCACTTTTACCAAGGTCTACTCCACCGTCGAATCCAACTTCGCCGACAAAGTGACCTCGGATAAAGCCATCTACAAGGGCGCCATCGCGGGTATGCTTCGTACCCTCGATCCCCATTCCAGCTTCTTCGACCCCCGCGACTTCCAGCAACTCCGCGAAGACCAGCGCGGCCACTACTATGGCGTCGGCATGACCGTCAGCGAACGCAACCGCCGCACCGTCGTCATTGCCCCCTTCCCCGGATCCCCCGCCTACAAGGCCGGCATCCGCCCCGGCGATACCATCCTCTCGGTCAACGACAAGAGCACCCAGAACTTGACCACCACCGAGGTCGCCGACATCCTCAAAGGACCCCGCGGCACACCCGTTCAGGTCGTTGTCACCCGCGATGGCGTCGACAAGCCCATCACCTTCAACATCATCCGCGACGAAATTCCCCGCAAGTCGGTCCAGGACGCCTTCTTCGTCAAACCCGGCATCCTCTATATCGACATCGAAAGCTTTAACGAAAACACCAGCAAAGAAGTCGAAGAGAACTTCAAACGCGTCGGCGAACAGAATGTCAAAGGCCTCATCCTCGACCTGCGCGAGAATCCCGGCGGCCTCCTCAATGAAGGCGTCGCCGTCGCCGGCCGCTTCCTCCAGAATGGCCAGTCGGTCGTCTCCCACCGCGGCCGCGCCTCCGCCGAACGCCCCTATACCGCCCACAACGGCTCCAGCAAACGCAACTACCCCATCGTCGTCCTCGTGAATCGCTATTCCGCCTCCGCCGCGGAAATCGTCGCCGGAGCCCTCCAGGATCACGACCGCGGCTGGATCCTCGGCGACAATACCTTCGGCAAAGGCCTCGTCCAGACCGTCTACCCCATGAGCGATTCCACCGGCCTCGCCCTCACCACGGCCAAATACTACACGCCGTCCAATCGCCTCATCCAACGCGACTACCAGAACACCTCGTTCCTGGACTACTACTACCGCAAAGATACCGCCACCCAGAACCCCAACGACGTTAAGATGACCGACTCCGGTCGTACCGTCTACGGCGGCGGCGGCATCAAGCCCGACGAAGCCTTCACCTTCCCCCGCGCCAATAAGTTCCAGACCGAACTCATCCGCCGCTTCGCCTTCTTTAACTTCACCGCCAAGTTCTTCGGCGGCAGAGAAGCCAAACTCCCCCAGGGCTGGGAACCCAGTGACCAGATCGTCAACGACCTCAAGGCCTTCCTCCAGAAGGAAAATGTCCCCTTCACCGAAGGGGAATGGGCAGAAAACCTCGACTGGACCAAAACCCGCCTGAAGAACGAAATGTACCTCACGGCCTTCGGCTCTGAAGAGGCCCGCAAACTCGGCGTCGAATCGGATCCCATCGTCGTCAAAGCCGTCGACTCCATGCAGAAAGCCAAGGAACTCCTCGAAAGCGCCAAAAAGCTCATCGTGCAACGCACCGCGCCGCGCCAGGAAAACTAGGCCCACACCGCCATTTTTGTGAACGATTACGCACCCGAACCGCAAATCTACATTCTAGATACGGGTGGACAATACACCCATCTCATCTCTCGCAAGGTCCGCGAACAAGGCGTCTACGCCGAGGTCCGGCCCAGCGAGACCCCCCTGTCGGAGCTGAAAAACGCCAAAGGTGTCATCATCTCCGGCGGGCCCTCCAGCGTCTACGAACCCGGCAGCCCCACCGTCGATCCGTACCTGCTCTCCAGTGACATCCCCGTCCTTGGCATCTGCTACGGCCAGCAACTCATCGCCTTCCTCCTCAGCGGCGACGTCCGCAAAGGCGACAAGGGCGAATACGGACTCGCCAATCTCGACCTCGAATCCGATCCCGGCCCCCTCCTCCATGGCGTCAAGGATCACCAGCAGGTCTGGATGAGCCACCGCGATACCGTCTACGCACCCCCCTCGGGCTTCCGCGTCCTCGCCTCCACCGATACCTGCTCGGTCGCCGCCATTGGCAACGACGCCACCCGTAAGTACGCCGTCCAGTTCCACCCGGAAGTCGTGCACACCCACGAAGGCCGCAAAGTCCTTCGCAACTTCCTCTTTGATATCTGCGCCTGCTCGGTCGATTGGGAACCCGCCAGCCGGATCCCCGTCGTCGAACAGTCCATCCGCGAAGTCGCCGGCGATCGCAATATCTTTTTCTTTGTCTCCGGCGGCGTCGATTCCACCGTCGCCTACACCCTCTGCCTCAAAGCCCTCGGTGACAAACGCGTCCACGGCGCCTACGTCGACACCGGCCTCATGCGCGACCAGGAAACCCAGTTCGTCCGCAAAATCTTCGCCTCCCTCGGCGCCGAACACTTCCGCGTCGTCGATGCCAAACTGAACTTCCTCTCCGCCCTCGAAGGCGTCACCGAACCCGAACGCAAACGCCGCATCATCGGCGAAAAGTTCGTCCAGATCCAAGAGGAGATCCTCGAATCCGGCCCCTACCTCGACGGCCATTGGATCCTCGGCCAGGGCACCATCTACCCCGATACCATCGAGTCCGGCGGTACCGCCAAAGCCGATCTCATCAAAACCCACCACAACCGCGTCGCCGGTATCCAGAAACTCATCGACGAAAACCGCATCGTCGAACCCCTCACCCAGTTCTATAAGGATGAGGTCCGCGAACTCGGCCATGAACTCGGCCTCCCCGATGAGTTCCTCTCCCGCCACCCCTTCCCCGGTCCAGGCCTCGCCATCCGCTGCCTCTGCGCCGACAAGGACGAACCCTGCCTCCCCGCCCCCGCCGGTTTCATCGCTCCCATCCACTCCGTCGGCGTCCAGGGGGACTCCCGCTCCTACCGCCCCGTCCTCATCGTCAATCACCTCGACCATGCCCTCGCCACCGAGGCCATCAACTCCGATCAGCGCGTCAACCGGGTCATCGGCGAAGTCGGCCACAACATCCCCCTCTCCCGCCAGTCCGTCATCCAGTCCTCCATTACCCCGGACCGCATGGACCGCCTCCGCCGCGCCGACGCCGTCGTCCGCCAACTCTCCCACGACTCTGACTTTGATAAAAAGGTCTGGCAATTCCCTGTCGTCCTCATCCCCTTGGGCGCCCCAGGCCTACCCGATTCCGTCGTCCTCCGCCCCATCGACTCGGTGGACGGCATGACCGCTCAATCCGTCCCCATGCCCGAAAAACTGCTCCATCGCATGCGGGACGCGCTGCTTGCTATTCCCGGCATCGCCGCCGTCTATTACGACCTCACTCATAAGCCCCCGGGCACCATCGAATGGGAGTAGTGATCGGCAATAGCTTCCGCACGCTATAATATTTGGAGCCTACCTCTGCAGGAGTCCCACGTTCATGTTTGATTTTTTCCGGAGCCGCGACAAAGCGGTTCGTACCACCTTGACTGTCTTGCTCGGCCTCGTCGCCTTGTCCATGGTGGCCTATCTCGTCCCCGGCGGCCCCGGCAGCGGCACTACCACCAATGAAGCCGTCATCGCGGAAGTCTGTGATTCCAAAATCACCCTCCGCGAAGTCCAGCTATCTCTGCAAAGTGCACTTCGGAACAAGTCGTTCCCCATGCAGATGATCCAGAGCTACATCCCCGAATTCGTCAACCAGTTCGTTTCCGAACGCGCCACCGCCTGCCAGGCCAACGACATGGGCATCCGCGTCTCCGAAGAGGAGGTCGCCAACGCCATTAAGTCCATGTTGCCCAACATCTTCCAGGGTGGATTCAATAAGGAGCTCTACGCCGGCTTCCTCGCCCAGCAGAACCTCACCATCCCTGAGTTTGAATCCAACGTCCGCAAGCAGATGCAGGTCGTCAAAATGCGCAACCTGATCATGGAAGGTATGCTCGTCACCGCCGACGAGATCGAAAGCGAACACCGCCGCCGCAACGAGAAGATCAAGATCGACTACGTTGCCTTCACCCCGGAGAAGTTCAAGGGCCAGGTCACCGTCTCTCCCGCCGACGTCCAGACGTTCTTCAATGCCAACCGCGCCATGTACAAGACCCCGGAAAAGCGCAGCTTTGAACTCCTCGTCGCCTCCGAAGAAAAGATCGGCGCCACCATCGACGTCTCCGACGCCACCCTCCGCCAGGTCTACTCCATGGCCGGCGACCGCTTCCGCTCCGGCGAACGCGTCAAGGTCCGCCACATTCTCTTCAAGACCACCGAAAAGTCCGCCGACGATGTGAAGAAGATCGAAGCCAAGGCCGGCGACGTCCTCAAACAGATCAAGGGCGGTGCCGATTTCGCCAAACTCGCCGGCGAACTCTCCGACGACCCCGGCTCTAAGGACAAGGGCGGCGAATACGGCTGGATGGTCAAAGGCCAGACCGTCCCCGCCTTTGAAGCCTCCGCCTTCTCGCTCAAGAAGAACGAAATCTCCAACCTCGTCAAAACCGAGTACGGCTTCCACATCATCCAGGTCCTCGACCGCGAAGAACCCAAGGTCAAGAGCTTTGAAGAGGTGAAAGAAGAACTCGCCGTCGAACTCAACCGCCAGCAGGCCCAGCCCCGCATGGAAGCCGCCGCCGACCAGGCCCGCGCCGAACTCGCCAAGAACCCCGGCAACGCCGCCGCCATCGCCGCCAAGTACAACCTCAATCACTACTCCGTCCAGAATGCCGGCCCCAACGATCCCTTTCAGGAAATCGGCATCTCCCAGGACTTCGCTTCGGCCGTTTTCAGCCTCCAGGCCGGTGGCGTCACCAACGCCATCGTCGTCGGCAACAACAAACTCGCCATCGCCGCCCTCACCTCCATCACCGCTCCCCGCCCCTCGGAATTGAGCGAGGTCGAATCCGCCATCCGCTCCCAGCTTTCCGAACAGAAGGCCTTTGAGATGATGGCCGCCAAGCAGAAGGAAGTCGATGCCCTCGTCAAGAGCGGCGCCGATCTCAAGAAGATCGCCCAGGCCGTCGGCGGCGAAGTCAAAACCAGTGAAGACTTCACCCGCGACGGCGCCGCCCAGGGCGTCGGCTCCGGCACTTACTTCTCGGACCTCTTCGGCAAGGCCCCCGGCGCCATGACCGGCCCACACAACATCAGCGGCCAGGTCGTCGTCGCCCGCCTCAACGCCAAGGTCGATGCCGACATGAGCAAACTCGCCGAAGAACGCGCCAACCTCATCACCGCCATCAAGGGCCGCAAAGCCCAGGAACGCAAGGACCTGTTTGAGGATGGCCTCGTCAACCGCATGATCGACAAGGGCAAGGTCAAGATCAACCAGGAAATCATCCGCCGTCTCATCGATAGCTACCGCGCTTAAGACGTTCGGACAACAATCAAAAAAGAAGAAGCCGGCCGCAAGGCCGGCTTCTTCTTTTCGTGCTCAGCCCGGCGGCCTACGCCGCCACTTTCCCTCGCCCGCCAAACCACTTCACAAACAGCCAGCCCCCCAGCAACCCGAAAGCCACCAGCAGGAACCAGTGCAGATTCCCCTTCACCGCCTGCATCAGCGCCGCCGGATCGTCCAGTAATCCAGGTTGCTTCCCGATCGTCTCCGAACCCAAAAAGGCCAGGATCCCGCACCACAGCGTGGACCCCACGAACGTAACACCGGCAAAACTCCAGAACGGTACCCGCAACAGGCCTGCCGGGAACCCAATCAAATGGCGCACCACCGGCAGCAAACGGGAAAAGAAGACCCCTCCCATCGCATACTCCGCCAGCCACCGCTCGGCCAGTTCCAGCCGCTCCGGCGGAAGCAGCAGCCATTTCCCATACCGCTCCAGTACCGTCCGCCCCAGCGTATAGGAGAACCAGTAACAAAGCGCCGAGCCGAATGTCGACCCCAGTCCGCCGGCCAGGATCACCCCCCACAGCGACATCTTCCCTTGCGCCGCCCAATACCCCGCCGGCGGCATAATGATCTCCGACGGTACCGGGACAATGGTGCTCTCCAGCGCCATCATCAGGAACACGCCCGTGTATCCCATATCGCGTGACCATTCAAACCACGCCTTCAATAATTCCTGAAACATCCTACCCCCGCATCAAAATAACCACCCTCCGCTACTATAGCATCACAGCACTTCAAAATATTTTTTTCGAACGATAACCATCTATTTATCATACAGTTACAGACACCAGTACGAAAACGAAAAAGGTACCGAACTGGCAAAGCGCATGGTGCAATGGAAGTAGGAGGATTTTTTCCATGCAAACGCCGGAACAACGAAGGCGCCGTGCCGAACGGGCTCGTCGCAACGGAGCGAAGTCGAGGGGTCCGACGACGCCCGAGGGGTTGCAGCGAGCGCGCACGGCCTCGCTCGATCACGGTTTATACGCCACCAGGGAGACGTTAGCTCACCTGGTGGACAAGGAGAAGTTCGCCGAACTGCTCCGCGAAACAGCGCAGTTATGGACGCCGGAGAACGCGCACATCACCCAGCGGTTGAATCACTTGGTAGGGACGATGTGGGAACTGAACCGGCTGATCGAGGTACGCCGGAGCTACGTCTTGGAGAAGGTAGGCGACATGCCGAGCGTAGTGGATTTGGAGCTCGAATTGTCGAAAGAAGGCGATGTTGTAGTACGTTTGGATGCCAGAATCCGCCGTTTAGGCATCGAACTGTCGCGAGCCGAGCGTGACATCCTCCGCCTGAAAAAATTCTTCTCTAGAGAAGGAGGGTCCCACAACCCCTTGAAAACAAACCCCAGACTTCCCTGGGATGCTGCTTACCAGAAAAGCCCGGGATTTGGGGAAAATCCGGCCCCCGACACCGCCAACCGCACCTGACCCGCCCGGCATCGGGTACACGCCACGCCCACAGCCCAACCATGCCCGCTTTTCCACACCTTATCCACAACACCCCCCCTCGCAACGCCCCTCCGCCGCGCGTACAATACGGGTAATGGTGTTGTCTGGGGAACTGATGACCGAAGTGTATGACGAGCTCCATCGCCTCGCCGCGTCATTCCTCCGCCACGAACGCCCCAACCATACCCTCCAGCCCTCCGCCCTCATCAACGAAGCCTACATCCGCCTCGTCACCCACCGCACCAACCCCGCCGTCGACCGCCCCCACTTCCTCCGCCTCGCCGCCCGCGCCATGCGCCACGTCCTCATCGACTACGGCCGCCGCCACCGCGCCGCCAAACGCGACGCCGCCCTCCTCCTCATTACCGACTCCGACCTCGCCCCCTCCGCCGCCGACCCCGAAGACTACCTCACCATCCACGACGCCCTCACCAAACTCGAGTCCTTCGACCCCCAACTCGCCAACGTCGTCGAACTCCGCTTCTTCGGCGGCCTCTCCGTCGAAGAAACCGCCGGCGTCCTCGACGTCTCCGAAACCACCGTCAAACGCGAATGGTCCGTCGCCCGCGCCTGGCTCCGCTCCGAACTCGAAGCCCCCGCCGAATGAGCCCCCAAACCTGGCAACGCGTCAAGTCGCTCTACTCCGCCGCGCTCGAACTCCCCCCGGAACGCCGCGCCACCTTCCTCCGCGAACAGGCCGTCGAAGAACCCCGCGTCCTCACTGAAGCCCTCCGCCTCATCCGTCACGATGAGACCCCCAACCCCCGCCTCGATGCCCTCCAGGTCCCCTCCGGCCTATTAACTAAGGAACGCCGCGGCTCCCTCCTCCCCGGCGAGCGTCTCGACGATCGCTACGAGATCCGCCGCTTCATCGCCCTCGGCGGCTTCGGCGAAGTCTACGAGGCCGACGACCTCGAACGCGGCGAACGCATCGCCGTCAAACTCTTTCGCCCCGAATTCGCTACCGCCGACCACCTATCCTGGCTCCGCCGCGAAGTCCAGATGGCCCGCCGCGTCCAGCACCCCAACATCTGCCGCGTCTTCGACTTCGTCCAAGGCTCCCGCTCCGCCTTCCTCACCATGGAGCTACTCGACGGCGAAACCCTTGCCGCCTTCCTCCGCCGCGAAGGCGCCCTCTCCGAACGCCGCGCCCTCCCCATCCTCCGCCAGATCGTTGCCGCCCTTGCCGCTGCCCACGCCAACGGCGTCATCCACCGCGACCTCAAGCCCGGCAACATTATGCTCGTCCCCCGCCCCGACGGCCCCCTCCGCGTCGTCGTCACCGACTTCGGACTCGCCCGCCAATCCTCCGCCGGACGCCGGACCACCCTATCCGTCCAGTCCTCCACCGCCGCCTTCGGCACCCCCGCCTACATGGCCCCCGAACAGATCGCCGGCCGCCCCCCAGGCCCCGAAGCCGACATCTACTCCCTCGGCGTCGTCCTCCACGAAATGCTCACCGGCGAACTGCCATTCGCCAATGATTCCCCCCTCGCCCTCGCCGTCCGCAAAACCCGCGAGACACCCGCCTCCCCCGCCGCCCTCGCCCCCTCCCTCCGCCCCGCCTGGATCCGCTGCATCCTCCGCTGCCTCGAACCCAAACCCGAGAACCGCTTCGGCGATGTCCGCGAACTCCTCACCTTCCTCGACTCCCGCTCCTCGGCCGCCGTCAATTGGAAACTCGCCCGCCGCGCCGTCCGCCGCCACGCCCGCTGGCACAAACTTGCCGCCCTCGCCGCCGCCGTCCTCCTCGCCGCGGTTGTCTGGCAACTCTGGCCCGCCACCCCTTCCCCCGCCGAGTACAAACTCTGGGAACAGGGAGTCTTCAGCCTCCACGCCGGCGAACCGCTCCTCGCCGTCCAATCCTGGGAGAAAGCCCCGCCCAAAGTCTCCCGCGCCCAGACAGATCTCGCCCTCGCCTGGCACCAGCTCAAAATGCCCGCCCGCGCCACCCAACATCTGGCCCAGGCCCCGTCCCTGTTCGCCTCCAAGCCCGACCGGCTCTACCGCCAGGCCGTCGCCGCCTTCCTCAAAGGCGACTCCGCCACCGCCCTCAAACTCCTCAAAGAGCGCGCCGCCGCCGATGCCGCTAACGGCCTCCTCCTCGCCGACCTCGCTTTCCTCGAAACTCTCGCCGCCAGCAAGCCCAGCGAACTCTGGGACACCGTCACCAACCTCCGCCCCGATCACCCCGGCGCCCACCTCCAGGCCTCCGCCCTCCGCGCCGCCGAGGAGTCCGAACCCGCCGCCGAACGCGCCTTCCTGCAAGCCGAAAACTACGCCCTCGCCCACGGCGTGCCCGATCTGGTCCGCGCCATCGCCGCCCGTCGCGCCGTCTACCGCCTCCGCCAGGGCCACACGGAAGCCGCCCAGAACGATCTCGCCTCCTACAACGGCTCCACCTTCCCCGACGCCGGCGCCGGCCCCTGCGAACACAAACTCCTCATCCAGGCCGGTACCCGCGACAACTTCGCCGCCCCTCCCGATCCCGTCCCCTTCGTCAGCCCCCGCTTCCGCCAGTTCGTCCCGTTTGTCAACAGCGGCTCGCCCAATGTATTCGACGGCGCCGCACGCGACACCATCCTCGCCGTCTCCTTCCCCCTCCCGCCGGTCCGCATCTGCTCGGGCCAGTTGTTGATTAACGTCCGGCGCGATCCCAAGGTCGGCGGCTCGGAAAACGACTTCCTCACCGTCGGCGCCGCGCCGTTCGACAACACCACCTTCCCCGCCCAGCAGCATTCGCTCTGGGCCGGTTTCACGGAGAGCTTCCGCGGCGGCATCAACATTGAATTGACGCCCGAACTCCTCGCCAACGTCCAACGTGCCTACGCCAGGGAACCCCAGACTTTTCTCGATGTTTACGCCGCCGATGACACAGCTTTCGATTTCATTACTCTTCTTATCGTGTATTAGCCCGGCGCTCTTCGCGCAGGCTTGTGTGCCGCCGCCCAAGAACCTCTCCGCCTGGCTCACCTTCGACGAGCCGATGTTCAACAAGGCCGAGCGCGTCCCGGGAATGGTGGGCAACGCCGTTCACCTCGACGGGAAGAGTTCCTTCATCGAGATCCCGGCGTCGACACCGGGGCTCAACGCCGGCGAGGACAACTTCTCGGTGGAGGCCTGGATCCGCACCACCCGCACCCTGGGATTGCGGAACATCATCGACAAGCGCAGCTACATTCCGGCCGGCTGGCTGATTTACCTGCGCAAGGGAAGCCCGGGGTTCCAGGTGGTGTTCGGGGCCGAGTTGACCGACTCGGTGGCTGACAACTACCCGATCGCCGACGGGAAGTGGCATCACGTGGTCGGAGTGGCCAAGCGCCTGCCGCAGCAGCCGCCCATGCTTTATGTCGACGGGCAACTCCGTTCCAAGATCGGACGCAACATCACGCTGGCCAACATCAACAACACCGCACCGGTCTGGATCGGGCGGCACCACGCCAACAACTACATCAAGCGGGAGGACATTTTCTTCGATGGCGACGTCGACGAACTGTCCTTTTACAAGCGGGCGCTGGCGCCGGCGGAGATCGCGGCGCTCTACCGGGCCGGCCGCGCCGGGAAGTGCCGTAAGTAACCGTCACAATAGAGGGAGGAGCCACTTCCCCCCTTGGGTATTGCACAGGATTTTGTACTGATCATCGTCGCCGGACTGCTCGGCGGCCTTCTTGCCCGAGCGCTGCGCCTGCCGCTGCTGGTGGGGTACGTCGCCGCCGGCATTGTCGTTGGGCCCTACACAGCCGGGCCGACCGTGGTCCAGGTACACGACATCGAACTGCTGGCCGAGATTGGCGTGGCGCTGCTGCTGTTCTCGCTAGGGCTGGAGATCTCGTTCCGGGATCTGCAGCCGGTCCGGAGGGTGGCGCTGTTAGGCGGACCGCTGCAGGTGCTGGGGACTACAGGAGCGGCTGGCATCGCGGCGCACGTATGGCTGGGGATGCCGGTAGCGGAGGCGGTCTGGTTCGGGTCGATGGTCTCGGTGTCGTCGACGATGGTGGTGCTGAAGACGCTCTCCGGAGCGGGAATGACGACGACGCTGGCCAGCCGGGTGATGATCGGGCTGCTGGTGATGCAGGACCTGGCGGTGATTCCCATGCTGATCGTCCTGCCGCAGTTGGGGGGCGCGGCGGAGACGATTCTGCCGAATCTGGCAAAGTCTCTGGCGTTCGCCGCGGCGTTCCTGGCCGCCGTCTACTTCCTGGGAACGCGGCTGCTGCCGCGATTCCTGCGCGCCATCCTTTCCTGGGGATCGCACGAGCTGTTCCTGGTGGCGGTGGTGGCGATTGGCGTGGGCGTCGGGTACGCGACCCACGGGGCCGGGCTGTCCTTCGCGCTGGGGGCGTTCGTGGCGGGGATCATTCTGAGCGAGTCGGAGTTCAGCCACCAGGCATTGTCCGATGTGGTGCCGTTGCGGGACATCTTCGGGCTGCTGTTTTTCGTATCGGTGGGGATGCTGTTTGATCCGCGGTTCGCGATCGCGAACGCTGGGTTGATCGCGGCGGCGGTGGCGGCGATATTCGTGGGCAAGGCGTTGTTGACGGGGTTGATCGCACGCGGATTCGGGTACACCTACAACGCGCCGTGGATCATCGGGCTGGGGCTGGCCCAGATTGGGGAATTTTCGTTTGTCCTGGCGCGGACGGGGCTGACCGGGAAGTTCCTGTCCGACAAGACGTACAATCTGGTGCTGACTGCGACGGTGCTGACGATGGCGCTATCGCCGCTGGTTTCGGCGGCGGCGCTGCCCTTGGGGCGGCTGTGGCGGCGCTGGCGGCCGGAGACGGCGGGAAAGAAGGAGTTCCCGCTGCCGGAGGAGCCGGCGCGCGGGCATGTGATCCTGGGCGGATACGGGCGAAGCGGGCGAGCGGCGGCACGGGCGCTGCGAGCAGCCGGGTTTCCGGTGCTGATCGTGGAGCGGAACCTGGCCCAGTTTGAAGATCTGACCTCCGCCGGGTTCTCCGGGATTTGGGGGGATATCACGCGGCCGGAGATCCTGCACGCGGCGCGGGTGGAGACGGCGCGGATTCTGGTTCTCACATTTCCGGAACAGCCGCTGATTCACCTGACGGTGCAGAACGCGATGCCGGCGAACCGGGCGTTGCTGGTGATCGCCCGGGCGTCGCACACCGAGCAGATCGGGCCGCTGCTGGCGCACGGGGTGCATGTGGCGGTGCAGCCGGAGTTCGAGGGAGCGGTGGAGATGGTACGGCGGACGCTGGCGCTGTCCGGGCAAGCGCCGGAGGAGACCGAGCCCATCCTGGCGGCGCTGCGGGAAGAGATGTACCGGGCCGGGTGACCGGGACGGCTCCTACCTGGTGGTCTTCGCCGCCGGATCTGGCCATCCTAACTCGAGGTTCGACCCCGGATGAGCCGTCGGGGAAGATGGCCACACCGAGCGCGTTGGCGCCGACCGGCGGGTTCCCCTCGAACGTCGCCGGTGGGGCGTGGGTTCGTTGGAATCTTCCAAGGCGATGCGGGCTTCGCCGATTTGCTGGAGGCGGGTTTTGCCGTTCCGGTTCAGATTTTGGTCAGATCCATCTCGCCTTGCAGGACGTCGGCCAAGGTATAGGAGACGGTCTCGCTGTCGAAGAGGCATTTGCCTGTCAGCAGTTCGTGGAGCACGACGCCGGACAGCGCCAGGATCTCCTAGGGACCGAGTTTGGCACTGGGGCTTAGCGCCATAGGGGTTTGCTCCGAGTATTGCAGCCGGGGGAGGGGGAAACGAGAAGGAGTTACGCCGGGTTTGCGGCGTAACTCCTTGATAAACAATTACTTAAAAATGGGGTCAGGTGCACCCGGTCCCATTTTTACCATTGGAGGCGGAAGACGAGGAGGTGGTTGGGCTGGGCCGTGCCGACGTCGGAGAAGCCGCCGCGGGTGGCCGTGCCGACCCTTCCGAAATTGTTCAGGTTCTGCCGGTTGAAGGTTGAGTCCGGATTGCCGTAGTTCGGGCTCTTGAAGGGGTTGTTCATGTCCCACCGCAAGATGAACCGGGCACGGTCAAAGAACACCCACTCCTTCGACAACGAGAACTGGGGCCAGGTGAGACCGGGAGCCTCGAAGACGTTGCGGCCTAACGTGCCGGCGGTGAAGGCGGCCGGATAGTCGAACGCGCCGGCATTCAGGTACGGCACCTGGGCTTGGGTCGGGAAGCGGTGCTCGCCGATGTTCCAGTTGGAGGTTACGGCATTGGCGCCGGAGACGAGATTGGGCCGGGAGGCGCCGGGCAGGTAGTTGAAGGGGCTGCCGGCAAATCCGATGTTCAGAGGCGGGCCGGACTGCAACGTCTGGGTGTAGGCGAGGTTCCAGCCGCCGAGCAACTGATTGGCCACGCCGCCGTAGTTCATGAACTTGCGGCCGCGGCCGAAGGGGAGTTCGTAGGTCATGACGCTGACGAAACGGTGGCGGATGTCGTAATTGGCCCTTCCCTTTTCGAGCGCGCGGTTGTAGTAGGTGATGCCGCTGACGTCACCGTCGTTGTCGCCGTTGTTCAAGGCCTTGGAGAAGGTGTAGAAGGCGTTCAGGACAAGACCCTGGGAGTAGCGCTTTTCGGCGCGGAAGGTGACCCCGTGATAGGAGTTATCGCCGTAGTTGGAGTAGTGGCGGATAGTTCCGAACTGAGGATAGGGTTTGTAGTTCTGATTGGCCTGGAAGATGGTGCGGAGAACGTTGGGGTCGGTGGAGACGTTCAACGGGATCTGGTTGATGTCCCAGGCGTTGAGGAGGCGGACACCGCGGGAGCCCTGGTAGGTGGCCTCCAGGAGCCAGTTCTGGGTGAAGTTCCATTGGAAACCGCCGGACCAGTTCATGATGTAGGGCATGCGCATGTTGGGGTCGTACCAGGAGGCGCCGCGGTTGGCGTAGTTGGAACCGACGAAGGGGACCGAACCGTCGGAGGCGACGTTGAAACGGACGGTGGGCGGGCCCTGGCTGAGATAGAACGCGGGGCGGGGATCGCCGGGAGGCGCCTGAATGGAGGCGGTGGCGAAGTATTCCTCAAAGTTCTGGTTGAGGCCGTTGGCCATCAGGTCCTGGGTGATCATGCCGAAGGAGGTGCGGAAGACAAAGCTGGGCTTAAGCTGCCAGGCGATGCCGAGGCGGGGCTGGAAGTTGTTCAGGTCCTTGGAGGCGAGGGGGCCTTTGGGGTGGGTGATGGCGCCGCGGCGACCGGTGATGGGGTCGGTGGCGTTGGGATCGAACTGGGACTGGCCGCCGTACTTGGTCTGGTAGGGCGACTCATAGCTCCAGCGCATGCCGACGTTGATGGTGACGTTCTTGTAGATCTTGAAGTCATCCTGGAAGTAGAAGGCGTGGGACCACCAGCGGGGGAGCCAGGTGGTGACGGCCTGGGTGAACTCGGCGTTGGAGACCGCGCCGAGGAGGAACGCGGCGAAGGTATTGCCGGTGTTGGGGCGGAAGGGGAAGTCGGTGGCGCCGAAGCGGTAGGTACCGGAGGGGAGCGAGGGGACCAGGGAGTTGTAGCGGGTGCGGATCATCTCATAGCCGACCTTGAGGGTGTGGCGTTTGACGATCTTGGTGAGGTTGTTCTGGAAGGTGAAGTCCTCGCCGACTTCCTGGGAGGCAGCCAGACCGCCGTTGTCCTGACGGAAGTAGGTGGTACCGCCGGTGCAATTGGACTGGTTGTTGCAGGCCTGGAAGTTGGGGAAGGTAGCGCCGGAGACGTTGGGGATGCCGAGTTGCTTGGCCCAATCGCCATTGAGGGTGCTGGGGAAGACGGTACCGCGGCGGCGGTTGTAGCCGAGGCGGGCTTCGTTGATGGTGGTGGGGTTAATGGTCAGCGTGTCCGAGAGGACGACGTTGCGCTGATCGATGGGGATGGGGACGGCGCGCCAGTCATAGTCGCGCCAGGCGATCTCCGGAGAGAGGCGATCGCGCCAGGAGCGATGGCGGACCTGGGAGTAGCGTCCGAACATCTTGTGATTGGGGGAGAACTGCTGGTCGATTTTGGTATCGAAGCGGGTGCGGTAGGAGCGGTAGTTCGTTGGGGTGATGAGGTTGTTGGTGGGGCCGGAAGCGGCGTTGAAGGCGCGCTGGGTGTTGTTTTCCGGGGTATAGGGATTGCGGCCGAGGAAGTTCTTCACGGCCGGATCGAAGCGGGAGAGGGGCACCTGGTTATTGGGGAACGGGGTGCGGGACCAGCATTCGGAACCGGCCGGGGTGCAGGCGGCGTTGGCGCCGAACTGGGTGGTGGCGGGATCGAAGATGGGATTGAGATTGCCGAAGTTGAAGTTGCCGCCGAGCATTTCTGGGGACGGCACGGCGAGGGTAGCGGTTTCGCCGCCCTTTTCGTGATGGCGCTGGTAGCCGAAGAACCAGAACGTTTTGTCCTTGCCGTTGTAGACCTTGGGGATATAGACGGGGCCGCCCATGGTGCCGGAGAGTTCGTGGTAGGTGAAGGGGTTATTGCGGGGGAGTTGTTCGAGGTAGGTGCGGTGGATGAGCACCTTCTGGATGTAGCGATCCTCGGCGGAGCCGTGCCACTGGTTGGTACCGCTCTTGAAGACGGTGGAGAGGAGGCCGCCGGCGGAGTGGCCGAACTCGGCGGGCATACCGGTGGTGAAGAGTTTCACTTCTTCGAGGGCGTCGATGGTGGTGGAGGTGACCTGATTGGTGGAGCCGATCATGGAGCGGACGGGTTCCTTGCCGCCGATGCCATCGATGGTGTAGCCGAGGGAGCGTTCGCGCTGGCCGACGACGTGCTGGCCGTTGATATTGGACGTGGAGGGGAGATAGAGGAGGATGCGGAAGGCGTATTTCTGGAGGACGGGGATTTTGACGATGGTCTCGCCTTCGAGGATCTGGCCGGTGGAGGTGGTTTCGGTTTCCAGCAGCGGGGCGGAGCCGGTGACCTTGATGGAGTCGCTGACGGCGCCGACTTCGAGTTTGATATCGATGCGGGGCTGTTCGCTGGTGCGAAGGATGATGCCTTCGCGGACGTACTTTTTGAAGCCGGCGGCTTCAATGGTGAGCTGATAATTGCCGGGCTTGAGATTGGGGATGTAGTAGGCGCCGTCAGCGGTGGATTGGCCCGTATAGGCGAACTGGGTTTCGGTGTTGACGATGTTGATGTTGGCGCCCGGGACGACGGCACCGGTTGAGTCTGTGAGGGTTCCGACTAACGTGGCGGTCCCGGTCGTTTGGGAGAAAACGGCCGGAATGAGGAGGAGCAGAGGGAGAAGTGTTTTGAGCATGACAGGCAACTCCGCGAAGCTTAGCTAGACTTGGTGGCTCTGTATACAGCCAGATTTTGATGAGGATATGGGTTATGGAGCGCGAGGTCAAGGGGGGCGAGCAAAGCGGTTAGGCGGAAGGGTTGCGGGGATGCGCCCATTTTTGTGTGTAAGGTTTTGCGACTCCCTCCGTCAGCACCCATGAACAGCGCAGAAAATGCGCTGCACAGAGGAGGCTGAACATGTTGCATCTATTGATTTTTGTCGCCGGCGTAGGGGCGATTGTGTGGGTGAACTGGTACTTTGCGATGGCACCGAAGGCGGCGGCCGTGGCCAAGGTATCCGAGGGCGGAAGCCAGGAGGTGACGATCACGGTGGAGGGCGGGTATACGCCGGCGGTGGTGCGCGCCAAGAAGGGGCAGCCGTTGCGGTTGCGGTTCGACCGGATGGAGAAGTCGCCTTGTTCGGAGGAGGTGGTGATTCCGGCCTTCGGGGTGAGGCGGTTTTTGAAACCGTTCGAAGAGACGGTGATCGAGGTGACGCCGACCGTTGCCGGGAGTTTCGAATTCGCCTGCGGGATGAGCATGCTGCGCGGGCAGATTGAGGTGGAGGGATAACCATGGAAACGAAGAAGGCAGTATTTCCGGCGATCACGATTCCGGTGGCGGGCATGTCCTGCGGATCGTGTGTCCGCCACATACAGACAGCGCTGGCGGGTGACGCGGGCGTGAAGGCGGTGGAAGTGGACCTGGCGGCCGGCGAGGTGACGGTGGCGTACAACCCGCAGAGCACCGAACCGGCCGCGATTAGCGAAGCGATCCGGAAGAGCGGCTACAAGCCGGGCATTCCGCGGGGCGAACAATGACGAGGGAGAAGGGGGAGACGACGATGCAACCGACAACCGAAAGACCGGCCGAAGTGACGATACCCGTATCCGGCCTGACGTGCGCCTCCTGCGTGGGGCACGTGCAGGAGGCGCTGGAGGAGCAACCCGGCGTGACCGCGGCGAACGTAAACCTGGTGACGCGTGAGGCGAAGGTATCGTTCCGCGCGGGCGAGACCAATGTGGAGACGCTGGTGGAAGCGATACGGAGCCGCGGCTATGGCGCGGACGTGCCGGTGGCGAGAGCGAGCCTGGCAGAGGAGCAGGCGGCGCAGGAAGAGGCGCAGAACGAGGAGTATGGCGACCTGCGGAGGAAGGCGCTGGCGAGCGGCGCGGCGGCGGGGGTGGCGATGGTGCTCTCCATGCCGTTGATGCAGGCTGGGAGTCATGGGGCGCACGGGGGCGGCAGGTCCGTGGCCGGGGCGCTGATGAGCGTGGTGGAGCGCCCGCTGCGCGGGGCGATGCCGTGGCTGTACGAAATGGAGGCGGCGACGCTGCAGTGGGCGCTGCTGTTGCTGACGGTACTGGTGGCGGGATGGGCGGGGCGGCCGTTCTACACGAGGGCGTGGACGGCGTTCCGGCACCGGACGGCGGACATGAATACGCTGATCGCGACCGGCACCGGGGCAGCGTTGGCGTACTCAGTGGCGGCGACTCTGGCGCCGGAGTTCTTTGTGCGGCACGGCGTACCCGCGGAGGTTTACTACGAAGCGGTGGTGATGATTCTGGCGCTGGTGCTGACGGGCAACGCGCTGGAGAGCCGGGCGCGGGGAAAGACCTCCGAGGCGCTGAAGAAGATGCTGCTGCTGCAGCCGGCGCAGGCCCGGGTGGTGCGGGACGGGGTGGAGGTGGACGTTCCGGCGAACGAGGTGGAGGCTGGCGAAGTGGTGCTGGTACGGCCCGGGGAACGGGTGGCGGTGGACGGCGTTGTGGTGGAGGGGTCGAGCGCCATCGACGAGTCGATGCTGACGGGGGAGGCGGTGCCGGTGCAGAAGGGAGCGGGGGACAAAGTGATCGGCGGCACGCTGAACCGTCTGGGGTCGCTACGGTACCGGGCGACGGCCGGCGGCGCGGCGGGGACACTGTCGCAGATCGTGAAACTGATGCGGGAGGCGCAGGCATCGCGGGCGCCGATGCAGAAGCTGGCGGACCGGATCAGCGCGGTGTTTGTGCCGATTGTGATTTCGATCGCGATCGCGACGTTCACTGGCTGGCTGCTGCTGGCGCCGGAGGCGGGCGTGGTACGGGCGCTGAGTTCGGCGGTGGCGGTGCTGATCATCGCCTGCCCGTGTGCGGTGGGGCTGGCGGTGCCGACGGCGGTGACGGTGGCGATTGGCCGTGGCGCGCAGGACGGCATTCTGTTTAAGGGCGGCGAGGCTTTGGAGAAGTTGCACGGCATCGACACTGTTGTGCTCGACAAGACGGGCACGATCACGCAGGGACGGCCGACGGTGACGGGGGTGGTGACCGCGGGCGGCTTCGCTGAAGAGACGGTGCTGGCGATGGCGGCGGCGGTGGAGCGATTGTCGGAGCATCCGCTGGCCGAGGCGGTGGCGAGCGCGGCGGAGGAACGGGCACTGGTGACGGCAACGGCGAGCGGCTTTGCGGCCGAGCCTGGCCTGGGCGCGTGGGCGACGGTAGAGGGAAGGCGCGTGGTGGCCGGCAATCAGCGACTGCTGGAATCGAAAGGGATCGCGGCGGGGGCGTTGCTGGCGAAGGCGGAAGCGTTCGCCGCGGATGGGGCGACACCGGTGTTTGTGGCGATCGACGGCGCGGCGGCAGGCGTGCTGGCGATCCGCGATGCGATTAAGCCGACGTCGGCAGCCGCGATTGCGGCGCTCCGCCGCAGAGGCCTGCGGGTGGTGATGCTGACCGGCGACCGGGAGGCGACGGCGTTGGCGGTGGCGCGTACGGTGGGCATCGAAGAGGTGGTGGCGGGCGTGTTGCCGGCGGGGAAGGTAGAGGCGGTGAAGCGGCTACAAGAGGCGGGACGGCGGGTGGCTATGGCCGGGGACGGCGTGAACGACGCGCCGGCGCTGGCGCAGGCCGACGCGGGAATCTCGATGGCCTCGGGATCCGACATTGCCACGGAAGCGTCCGATGTGACGTTGATGCGCAGCGATCTGGCGGCGGCGGTGGCGGCGATCGAACTAGCGGACCGCACACTGCGGGTGATGAAACAGAACCTGGCGTGGGCGTTTCTGTACAACGTGATTGGCATCCCGGTGGCGGCGGGGGCGCTGTACGCAGCGTTCGGGCTGCAACTGACGCCGGTGATGGCGAGCGTGGCGATGGCGCTGTCGTCCTTCAGCGTGGTGAGTAACAGCTTGCGGCTGCGACGGGCCACGGCTTCCGAATGTTAGGCTGCGGGGATGAGTAACGGTTCCGAACAGAAGGCCGGGCTTGCTCCGGAGGCGATCCAGAGGCTGGTGGAAGGGCGGCAGCAGTTTCTGTCCTTTCTGGAGAAGAGGGTTCAATCGAAGGCCGCCGCGGAAGATATTCTGCAGGCGGCCTTTGTGCGCAGTTTGGAGAAAGGAGGAGGGGTACGCGACGAGGAGAGCGTGGTGGCGTGGTTCTACCGGGTGCTGCGGAACGCGATCATCGACTACTACCGGCAGCGGGGGACGGCGGAGCGCGTATCCGAGGAGTTGGTGGGGCAACTGAAGGACCGGCAGGAGCCCGACGAACTGTTCAAGGGCGAGATCTGCCAGTGTGTGACGGGGTTGCTGGAGAACCTGAAGCCGGAGTATCGCGACGCGATCCAGACAGTGGACCTGGAGGAGGGGAGCCTGACGGCGCTGGCCGGACGGGCGGGGATCACGGCGAACAATGCGGCGGTGCGGGTGCATCGGGCGCGGGAGGCGCTGCGGAAGCAGGTGGTGACAGCGTGCGGGATCTGCGCAACGCACGGGTGCATCGAGTGCCATTGTCAGCGGAAGAGCGCTGCGGAAGGCGGCTCAATTTCCGGCCCTGGGGTGTAAGGATTCCGGGCGTGTTCGTCAGCACCTGCAGAAGGAGCGATGAACCGATGAACACCCTGACTCGAACCAGCCTTACCAGCACTGTGCTTTTCCTTGCGGCGGCCTTTGCGCCGACCGCCGATGCGCAGCCTATCCACGAACAACCGGCGGCGGCGGAGCCCAAAAGCGCCGAGACCCACGACCACCACCATCCCCACGGCGCGGACAAAGAAGGCGCCGCGGGCCCGAACCGCAGCACGGGATTCCTGTTCGGATTCGGCTCCGGGACGAGCGTCAACCCGGCGGCGTGGCCGATGCCGATGGTGATGCAGACGAAAGGGAACTGGCACCTGATGTGGATGGGGCAGGCGTTTCTGGTGGGCACGCAGCAATCGGGTGCTCGCGGCGGAGACAAGGTCTATTCGGCGAACTGGGGGATGCTGGCGGCGGCGCGGAACCTGGGAAAAGGGAGCGTGATGGTTCGAGGGATGGTGTCGCTGGATCCGCTGACGGTCACCGGGAAGCAGTATCCGCTGCTGTTTCAAAGCGGGGAGACGGCGAACGGGAAACCCATCGTGGATGGCCAGCATCCGCACGACCTATTAATGGAGATGAGCATCCACTATGCGCGGCCGCTGGGGGAGAAGGCGATGGTGAACCTCTACTACGCGCCGGTGGGTGATGCGGCGCTGGGGCCGATTGCGTTTCCGCACCGGGCTTCCGCGATGGAACTGCCGCAGGCGACGCTGGGCCACCACTGGCAGGACTCGACGCATATCGCCAACAACGTGGTGACGGCCGGGGTGACGTATGGCAAGTTCCGACTGGAGGCCAGCGGATTCCGCGGGAAAGAGCCGAACGAGAACCGCTGGAACATCGACATGGGTCCGATGGACTCGTGGTCTGGCCGGGTGACGTGGCAACCGGGGCGGAACTGGGTGGCGCAGGTATCGGCAGGCCGGATCCGGCGGCCGGAGACGACGCATGCCGATGACGTGGTGCGGCGCACAGCGTCGGTACACTACACGAGGCCGGTGCGAGGGACGCTGGGCTGGTCGAGCAGCGTGATCTGGGCGCAGAATTACAAGACGATTGGGCGGTACACGACGAGCGCCGTATTGGCGGAGACGGTGGTGCCGGTGAGCCGGAAGAATCTGTTGACGGGACGATTCGAATGGTCCCAACGCGACGAGTTGTTCGCGTACGATCACGATCTGGCGCACCGGATCTTCGACGAGACGGGGAAACACGCCCACAATGTGGCGGCGTACACGGCGGGATATACGCGAGAGTTGGGCACGGCGGGTCCGGTGCAGGCGGCGGCCGGGTTCAATCTCACTGCCTACTCGATCGGGCGGACGCTTCGGCCCTACTATGGATCGAGTCCGTACGGGGCCAATGTGTTCCTGCGATTCCGGCTGAACCGGGGGGAGTAGACGGGGAGGTTGACAACGCAGGTGGGGGTGCATGTAGTGTGGAGGGCTGAGATGAGCACCCCAACTGTCCACTTCACCCGACCGATAGACGAAGCGTATGCCGGGATATTGACGCCAGAGGCGATTCAATTTCTGGTGGAGTTGTCGACGCGGTTCAACGCGCGGCGGGAGGAGTTGCTGGCCAAGCGGGCGGCGCGGTGGGAGGAGTTGCGAGCGGGGGTATTGCCTGGATTCCTGCCGGAAACGGCGGGGATACGGGCGGGGACGTGGAAGGTGGCGCCGATTCCGGAGGCACTGGCGGACCGGCGGGTGGAGATCACCGGGCCGGTGGACCGGAAGATGGTGATCAACGCGTTGAACTCGGGCGCCTCGGTGTTCATGGCGGATTTCGAAGACGCGAATTCGCCGACGTGGGACAACAACCTGCAGGGGCAGGTGAATATGCGGGACGCGGTGCGGGGGACGATCGGGTTTACGAGTCCCGAGGGGAAAGTTTACAAGTTAAATGCGACGACGGCGGTGCTGCTGGTGCGGCCGCGGGGGTGGCATCTGGTGGAGAAGCACATGCTGATCGACGGGGCGCCGATTTCGGGGTCGCTGTTCGATTTCGGGCTGTATTTCTTTCACAACGCGGCGGAGTTGCTGCGGCGGGGGCGGGGTCCGTACTTTTATCTGCCGAAGATGGAGAGCCACCTGGAGGCGCGGCTTTGGAACGATGTTTTCGTGTTTGCGCAGGAGTATTGCGGGGTGCCGCAGGGGTCGGTGCGGGCGACGGTGTTGATTGAGACGATTCTGGCGGCGTTCGAGATGGACGAGATTCTGTACGAGTTGCGGGACCATTCGGCGGGGTTGAACTGCGGGCGGTGGGACTACATCTTCAGCTACATCAAGAAACTGGGGCACCGTTCCGACCGGATTCTGCCGGACCGGGCGCAGGTGACGATGACGAAGGCGTTTTTGAAGGCGTACGTCGACCTGCTGATTCAGACGTGCCATAAGCGGGGGATTCATGCGATGGGGGGCATGGCGGCGCAGATTCCGATCAAGAACGACGCGGCGGCAAATGAGCAGGCGCTGGAGCGGGTGCGGCAGGACAAGTTGCGGGAGGTGAAGGCGGGGCACGACGGGACGTGGGTGGCGCATCCGGGGTTGATCCCGATTGCGAAGGCGGTTTTCGATGAATTTATGCCGGGGCCGAACCAGATTTCGGTATTGCGGGAGGATGTTTCGGTGAGTGAGGCGGAGTTGCTGGAACCGGTGGCCGGGGAGGTGACGGCGGCGGGGTTGCAGATGAATGTCGATGTGGGGATTCAGTATTTGGAGGCGTGGCTGAACGGGAATGGGTGTGTGCCGATTTACAACCTGATGGAAGATGCGGCGACGGCGGAGATATCGCGGAGCCAAGTGTGGCAGTGGGTGAAGCATGGGGTTGTGATGGCGGATGGGCGGAAGGTGACGGGGGAGTTGGTGCGGGAGGCGATTGAGGCGGAGTTGGCGGCGAAACCGGGGACGGCGAGCAAGAAACGGGCGGCGGAGATTTTTGCGGATATGATGACGCGGGAGGATTTTCAGGAGTTTTTGACGACGGCGGCGTATCGGGATATTGATTAGGGGGCTTTGTCGGGCCTAAGTCGTTGAAAACAGGGGACATAAAAATGGGGTCAGGTGCACCCGGTCCCATTTCTTGGCGTGACTTGGGAGGGGCGGGAAATTCAACGGGGAATTCCGCAGTAAGTCGTTGTTAATAAAGGCTTTAAAATTGGGGACGGCCGCGCCCGACACCATTTTTTAGAGGGAGAAGACGTAGAGGACTTTGTCGGCGGCGATGGCGATGTGCTGCTTGCCGTCGACCTGGAAGGAGATGGGGTTGCCGGAGATCTGGCCGCCGGAATGGAAGTTCCATAAGGGCTTGCCGGTCCTGGCGTCCAATGCAAAGATGTTGCCTTCGTTGGAGCCGGAGAAGACCAGGCCGCCGGCGGTCGACATCACTCCTGTCCACGGCGGGGAGACCAGCTTGAACTCCCACACCAGCTTTCCCGTGGTTGGCTCCAGGGCGCGGATGGCCCCCCATTGCTCGCTCTCCGGGATGCGGCGCTCGCCGCCGCCGGCGAAGAAGGTTCCGGGCTTGAACTCCGCTTCGCGTTTGAAATACGTCGCACCGGCTTCGCGAGTGGCGACGTAAACCAGGTTCGTCTTCGGGCTGTAGGAGGGGCTGTACCAGATGGTGGCGCCGTTCAGGGCCGGCCAGACCAGCACGCCTTCCTCGGTCGGGTCCATGCCGGGGATGAGGATGGGGCGGCCTTTGTCGTCCAATCCTTTGGCCCAGGTCTGTTTGGCGTAGGCCTGGCCGGCGAGATATTCACCGGTCACACGGTCCAGCACGTAGTAGAACGCGTTGCGGTTGGGGTTGACGATGAGCTTGCGCATGCGGCCGCGGATGGGCGCGTCAATCAACATGGGGACGTGGGCGGAGTCCCAGTCGTGGGTGTCGTGGGGGGTGAACTGGAAATGCCATTTCAGCTTGCCGGTATCGCCGTCGAGGGCGACGAAACTGCAGGTGTAGAGGTTGTCGCCTTTGCGGGAGTCGCCGTTCCAATCGGGACCGGGGTTGCCGACGCCCCAGTAGACGAGGTTGAGTTCGGGATCGTAGGCGCCGGTGACCCAGGTGGAGCCGGCGCCGGATTTCCAGCTTTCGCCAGCCCAGGTTTCGATGCCGGGTTCGCCGGGGACGGGGATGGTGTAGAAGCGCCAGGCCTGTTTGCCGGTGGCGGCGTCGTAGGCATCGATGAAGCCGCGGATGCCGGCCTCGCCGCCGCTGACGCCGACGAGAACCTTGCCCTTGATGGCGAGGGGGGCGAGGGTCATGGAGTAGCCGGGCTTGTAGTCGGCGACCTTGGCTTCCCAGCGCTGCTGGCCGGTTTTCAGATCGAGGGCGATGAGGAAGCAATCAAGGGTGGCGATATAGAGTTTGTCGTCGAGAATGGCCGGGCCGCGGTTGACGCGGCCGAAGCCGATGGACTGGTAGTCCTTGGGGACGGGGCGTTCCCAGGTCCAGAGTTCGCGGCCGGTTTTGAGGTCGAGGGCGGAGGCGCGGTTGGGCGCGGTGATGTACATGACGCCGTCGACGACGACGGGGCTGGACTGATTGCGGCCGCCGGGGAACTGGTAGGCCCACTTCACCTTGAGATTGGCGACGTTGGCGGGGGTAATTTCGGCAAGGGGGGAATGGCGATGGCCGGCGAGGTTGCCGGAGTAGGTGAGCCAGTGGCCGGGTTCCCTGGCGGCGTCGCGGATGCGTTCAAAGGGCACCTGGGCGGAGGCGGCGAGGGCGAGGAGGAGGGCGAAGGCGGATTTCATTCGGCACCCCGGAGGCTGGCGAGATAGGCGACGAGGTTGTCGAGGTCGGCGGCGGGCATGGAGGGGAAGGCGGGCATGGTGGATTGGCCGGTGAGTTTTTTGATCGATTTTGCCGTTGCCTTGTCGATGGATTCGTAGCGGCCGGCGGGGGTGAGGAGTTGGAGGGTGAAGAGATCCTCGTTGGCTTTGACGCCCTTGATGACGCGGCCGGCGGCGGTGGTGGCTTCGACGAGCAGGAAGTTGTCGGGGAGGAAGGCAGCGGGGTTGGTGATGGATTCGCGGAGGTGGCGGGCGTTGCGGCGGGCGCCGATGGCGGAGAGTTCAGGGCCGCGGGCGTTGCCGGCGCCGTTGACGAGGTGGCAGTTATTGCAGCCGTATTTGGTGAAGAGCGCCTCGCCGGCGGCGGGGAGGCCGGGGATCTCCTCGATGGCGATTTTGCCGAGGGAGCGGACGTAGGCGGCGGTGGCGTCGACTTCGCGGGGGTGGAGTTGCCAGGCGCCGGGCATTTCCGGGGGGATGCCGTCGGAGATGACCTTCTTCAGGGCAGCGTCGTCGGGGGAAGATTTGAGCCGGGCTTTGCGGAGGGAGGGGCCGCGGCCGCCAGAGCCGTCGGGACCGTGGCAGAGTGCGCATTGGGATTCGAAGATGCGTTTACCGGTGTCGAGGGACTGGGGGAGCGCCGGGAGGGTGAGGAGGGCGAGAAGGAGGATTCGTGTCATCGGGCGAGTTCCCATTTGGCGATGGCTTCGGAGTGGACCTCGTCTGGGCCGTCGGCGAGGCGGAGGGTGCGGGCATTGGCCCACATGGCGGCGAGTTCGAAATCGCCGGAGACGCCGGCGCCGCCGTGGGACTGGATGGCGCGGTCGAGGACGGCGAGGGCGACGTTGGGGGCGACCACCTTGATCATGGCGATTTCGGCGCGGGCGACTTTGTTGCCGACGGTGTCCATCATATAGGCGGCTTTCAGGGTGAGCAGGCGGGCCTGTTCGAGTTCGATGCGGGACTGGGCGATGTGGGCGCGGATGGTGCCCTGCTCGGCGATGGTTTTGCCGAAGGCGGTGCGGGACTTGACGCGGCGGCACATCATTTCGAGGGCCCGTTCGCCGACGCCGATGAGGCGCATGCAGTGGTGGATGCGGCCGGGGCCGAGGCGGCCCTGGGCGATTTCAAAGCCGCGGCCTTCACCGAGGAGGATGTTTGTGGCGGGGACGCGGACGTTGGTGAAGCTGAGTTCGCCGTGGCCGTGGGGGGCGTGGTCGTAGCCGAAGACGGAGAGCATGCGCTCGATTTTGACGCCGGGGGTGTCCATGGGGACGAGGATCATGGACTGCTGTTTGTGTTTCGGGGCGGAGGGGTCCGTTTTGCCCATGAAGATGGCGATTTTGCAGCGGGGGTCACCGGCGCCGGAGGTCCACCATTTGCGGCCGTTGATGACGTATTCGTCGCCATCGCGGAGGATAGAGCTTTCGATGTTTACGGCGTCGGAGGAGGCGACGGCGGGCTCGGTCATGGCGAAGCAGCTACGGATTTCGCCATTGAGGAGGGGCTGGAGCCACTGTTGCTTGTGGGCTTCCGAGCCGTAGCGTTCGATGACCTCCATGTTGCCGGTATCGGGGGCGGAGCAGTTGAAGACTTCCGGGGCGAAGTGGACGCGGCCCATGATTTCGCACAGCGGGGCGTATTCGAGGTTGGTGAGGCCGGCGCCGTTGGCGCTGTGGGGGAGGAAGAGGTTCCAGAGTCCGGCGGCGCGGGCTTTGGGTTTGAGCTCTTCGATGATGGGGACGGGTTGCCAGCGGTTGGCGGCCACCTGTTCGTAGAAGAGCTTTTCGTTGGGATAGATGTGCTCATCCATGAACGCGCGGAGGCGTTGCTGGAGGTCCTGCACTTTGGGAGAGAAGTCGAAGTGCATGGGTTAGCGTCCTTTGAAGTTGGGGGCTCGTTTTTCGAGGAAGTGGGCGACGCCTTCCTTGAAGTCTTCGGAGGCGAGGCTTGAGAGCATGGCCTGTTCGGAGGCAATCGTCGCTTCTTCGAGGGACTGGAACATGGCGTTATAGACCTGCTGTTTGATGACGCTCATGGAGCGGGGGGAGACGCTGGAGGCGAGTTCGGCGGCGTAGGCGCGGACGGTGGGGAGGAACTCGTCGTCGGGGATGACGCGGTTGACGAGGCCGACGCGAGCGGCTTCCTCGGCGTCGATGATGCGAGCGGAGAGAAGGAGGTCGAGGGCGTGGGCGTGGCCGATGAGGCGGGGGAGCATCCAGGCCATACCGTATTCGGCGATGAGGCCGCGTTTGGCGAAGGCGGTGCCGAACTTGGCTTCCGAGGAGGCGAAGCGGATGTCGCAATAGAGGGTGAGGATGAGGCCGAGGCCGACGGCGTGGCCGTTGATGGCGGCGATGACGGGTTTGGAGAGCGAGGGGAAGTAGGAGTATTTGCGCTGGAAATCGGGGCGGACGGCGGGATTGATGGCGGCGGGGGCGTGGTGGCCGAGGGCCTGGTTGGCGCCGTCGGGGAGGGCTTCGGAGGAGGCGATGGACTGGAGGAGGGACATGTCGGCGCCGGCGCAGAAGCCGCGGCCGGAACCGGTGAGGAGGATGACGCGGACCTCGGGGCTGGCTTCGGCGGCAGCGATGGCGTGGCGGACCTCGGCGTCCATGGTGGCGGTCCAGGCGTTGAGCTTCTCGGGGCGGTGGAGAGTGATGGTGGCGACGCGATCGGTGATATCGAAGAGGATTTCGGAGTAGTTCATCGGTGGGTTCTCCATTCGGGGCGGGTGAGATGGGGCACCTCATTCAGGCTGAAGAGGCGGACCTGGCCGGCGTGGACACGCAGGACGGTGATGGAAGCATTATGAAGCACACCGGCGATGCGGAGGGCGCGGGTGTCGTGGATATCGAGGGCACGGCCGGCCCAGATGGCGGTGGGGGTAGCGGAGGTGAAGACGGCGATGTTGGCGTCGCCATCGTGGAGCGGGGCGGTGGCGACGCGCTGCTGGAAGGCGGTCCAGGACTCGCCGTCGTAGGGGAAGCGGGCATGGAGCCAGGCTTCGACGATTTTCATATCGCAGGGGGTCCAGCGGCGGTGGATATCGGCGGTTTCGTCGGCGGCGCTGGCGCGGGCCTGGTCGCGTTGGGCCTCGTATTCGGCCTGGAAAGCGGGGTCAGCGGCGCAGAGTTGGGGGGCCATGGCGCGGTAGACGTGATCAAGGTCGAACTCGCGCCAGGCGTCGTGGGTCTGGAGTTCGGGAAAGGGTTTGCCGGCATCGCGGAAGGCGGCGGTGACTTCGGCGGCGGTTTGGAGTTGGCGGGACATGCCGCCGGAGTAGGCGGCGTGGAATTCGACGCCGTGGGCGGCGAAGTATTCGCCAAGGAGGCGGGCTTGCCGGCGGCCGAGGGCGGAGAGGGTGTCGTAGTGCTGGCGAGTGCCGGCCTGGCCGTGGCGGATGAGGTAGATGCGGCTCATGCGTGGGCCTCGGCGAGATGGGCGGCGAGGGAGACGAGGGCGGCGGCGCGCTGGCCGAAGTCGTGGAAGCGGGGGTCGGAAGTTTGACCGAGGTGAAAGCGGAGGTAGATTTGTTGCACGATGACGGCGAGTTTGAAGACACCGAGGACTTCGTAGTAGGGAATCCGGGAGAGGTCGAGGGGAGAGCGGGCGGCGTAGCGGGCGAGGAATTCGTCGCGGGAGAACCAGCCGGGTTCGAGGGTGAGGGCGGGAACGCCAGCGGTGCGGACGCTGGGGCGGTTGACGTGGCACCAGTAGGAGAGGGTCATGCCGAGGTCGACGAGGGGGTCGCCGATGGCGGTCATTTCCCAGTCGAGGACGGCGGCGATGCGGCCGGGGGCGAGCATGACGTTGTCGAGTTTGTAGTCGTTGTGGACGATGGCGGGAGTGGGGCTGGGGGGGAGATGGTTTTCGAGCCAGCCGATGACCTGATCCATGAGAGGGAGGGGGGAAGTCCGGGCGCGGCGCCACCGTTCGGCCCAGCCGGCGACCTGGCGGGAGAGGAATCCATCGGGTTTGCCGAGTTTATCGAGGCCGTTGGGGGCGAGGGGGACGGCGTGGAGGCGGGCGAGGCAATCGACGAAGAGTTCGCTGATGTGGCGGGGAGAATCGGGGAGTTCAGGGGGGATGGCGTCGCGGAGGATGAAGCCGCGGCGGCGCTCCATGAGGAAGAACGTGGTGCCGAGGATGGAGGGGTCCTCGCAGAGGCGGAAGGGGCGGGGGGCTTCGGGGAAGTGGGGGTGGATGGCGGCGAGGATGCGGAACTCGCGGGCCATGTCGTGGGCTTTGGGAGCGATGGTTCCGAAGGGCGCGCGGCGGAGGACCCATTCGGCGGCGCCGGCGTGGAGGAGGTAGGTGAGGTTGGAATGGCCGCCGGGGAACTGTTCGACGGCGACGGGGGCGCCGAGCCAGGAGGCGAGGGCGGCGGTATCGAGTTCTTCGCCCGGGCGGACGGGGGCGGTGTCCGGATGCACTTAGATAGTTTAGCCGCGGAGGGTGAGGATGTAGTAACGGGCGCGGGAGGAGCCGATATTGCGCCAGCCGTGTTCGATGTTGGATTCGACGTAGGCGACCGAGCCGGGGCCGAGTTGGGAGACTTTATCGCCGATGGTGACTTCGATGGTGCCCTCGTTGACGATCACCATTTCTTCGTGGACGTGTTTGTGGGGCGGGTGGGGGGCAAGGCCGGGGCCGAGTTCGGTTTCGTGCATTTCGACGCGGAAACCGGTGTGGGTGCGGCCGTCGAGGACGGGGCGGGACTTATTCTGACCGTTGCCGGAGGGGCGGACGGGGAGGTCCTCGTACTTGTAGGTTTTTGAGGGGAGGGCGGGCTGCTGGGCGCGTGCGGCGGGGAGGGCGGAGAGGAAGAGGGCGAGTTGGCGGCGGTTCATTTGGGGCTCCGGAAGAATTTGGGGACGATGTATTCCTGGGTGTAGTTGTCGTGTTTGCGGAGGGCATCCATGGCTTCGGGGATGCGCATCTTTTTGACGATGGCGCGGAGTTGGTCTTCGCCGGTTTTGGCCCAGGCGGCGCGTTCGGCGGGGGAGGAAGGAAGGTTGTTGTCGCCACCGTGGGACATGACGTCCGGAACCCAGGAACCGAGGGTGAGAGAGCCGGAGAAGCCGAGCTTACCGAGGGTGGAGAGGCCTTCATTGGGAGGGATGGGACCGGCGGGTTCGGACTCTTTGGGGCCGTAGTCCCCTTTGAGGGGGAGGTCCTCGATGTGGCCGGCGATGGAGTGGGCGCCGTAGAGGGTGCGGGAGCGTTCGGCGGGGGTGAGATTGAGGCGGGGGAGGTAGGTGTCCATGTTGATGTAGAGGATGGGGACACGGGTTTCTTCGAAGAACTCGCGGACGAGGGTGCCGACGGTTAGGGGAGCGGGGCCGTGGCTGGCGGAGAGATAGACCTGGCGGCGGAAGCCCTGGCGGAGGAGGGAGTGAGCGAGATTCTTCAGGAAGACAGTGCCGTCGTGGGGGGAGTTGGCGATGGAGGAGGGGGCGAGGGTGGTGGTGCCGGGGTAGGACCACATGAGGCCAGGCATGTAGAGGCCGCCGGTTTCTTCGGCCATGAGTTTGGCGTAGGCGAGGGGCCATGTGTAGTCGCGATTGCTGGGCTGGATGCCGTTGGTCTCGACGGCGCCGACGGGGATGAAGATGATGTCGGTTTGTTTGAGGGCCTCGGCGACCTGGACCTGGGAGAGGCGGGTAAAGTCGCGGGTGTGGAGTTTGCGGACCTGGGCGGAGAGGGGTGTGAGCAGCGTGAGCAAAACGATTAGTACAAGCGGCATGGGTGGACACTATGATATGAAATCCTTCATGCGGTGGTACTGGCTCCTTATTGGCGTGCTCTGTTTGCCCGCGCAGCGCGCGCCGCTATTCAAAGACGAGATCCTCCCGGTTCTGGAGAAGAGCTGTACGAAATGCCACGGGGCACAGCAGAAGATGGGCGGGCTGGACCTAAGCACGTTCGCGGGGATGATGAAGGGCGGGGCGAGCGGGCCGTCGATTGCACCGGGCAAGCCAGAGCGGAGCTTGCTGTGGGTGATGATCGAGAGTAATAAGATGCCGATGGGCGGGGCGCTGACGGCGGCGCAGAAGCAGTTGATCCGCACCTATATTGAGCAGGGGCGTTTCCCGGCGGGGGAGAGCGACGCGGAACGGGCGGCGAAGGAAGAGCGGCGGATCACGCCGGAGGCGCGGGCGTGGTGGAGTTTCCGGCGGCCGGAGATGCCGGCGGTGCCGAAGGTGAAGGGGTTCACGCGGACGCCGATTGATGCGTTTGTGCAGGCGAAGCTGGAAGAGAAGAACTGGAAGATGCAGGGGGAGGCGGACCGGGTGACGCTGCTGCGGCGCGTCTATTTCGGGCTGACGGGGCTGCCGCCGACGGCGGCGGAGGCGAAGGCGTTTCTGGAAGACCGGTCAGCAGACGCTTACGAGAGACTGGTGGACCGTCTACTGGCGTCGCCACACTACGGGGAGCATTGGGGACGGCACTGGCTGGACATCGCGGGGTATTCGGACACGCGCGGGGATGCGGGGGATTCCGAGCGGGAGGTGTCGTGGAAGTACCGGGATTACGTGATTCAGGCGTTTAACAAGAACAAACCGATCGACCGATTTTTGCTGGAGCAGTTTGCCGGGGATCAACTGGTGAACTACAAGCACAACGCGGTGCCGACGCCGGAGCAGATTGAACCGATTACGGCGACGGGGTTCCTGCGGACGACGGCGGATATCACCGACAACCAGACGATTTACGAGGTCGACAAGTATTTCGATGCGTTGCAGAAGGCGATGGAGACGAGCCTGTCGTCGGTGCTGGGGCTATCGATCGGGTGCATGCGGTGCCACGATCACAAATTTGATCCGCTGCTGCAGCGGGACTATTACAAGCTGACGGCGGTGTATCAGTCGGTATGGGATCCGGAGAACTGGCTGGCGGGGTCGTTGAACTTCGGGCCGTGGCCGAGCCGGATGGTGTTGGACATGGCGCCGGACCAGCGGGAAGCGTGGATCAAAGATGTCACGAGCAGCGGAGCCAAACTGCTGCGGCGGAAGGACGATTTGCTGGAGGCGACGTACCAGCGGTTCCGGGCGGAGTTGAAGGCGGGGCGCGAGATGAACCCGGAGCGCCGGGCGCAGATCCGGCAGGCGATTGAGGATGATCCGGACCTGGAAGTGGACCGGAACGCGCCGCGGGACGGGGTAAGCGACGAGGAACTGGAGAAGCGGTTCCCGGAGTTTGCGAAATGGAAAGAAGAGATTGCGACGCTGCGGGCGAACCGGCGGAAAAAGCAATCGGCGATAGAGCCGAACTATATTGAAGCGGCGTGGGATGTGTCGAAGACGCCGTCGCCGACCTATATTCTGCAGCGCGGAAATTACCTTGCACCTGGAGCGGAGGTGAAGCCGGGGATTCCTACGGTGCTGGATGATCCGAAGAATCCGATGGTGTTTCCGGACGTGGAGGCGCACCCGGAATGGAACCATACGGGACGGCGGCTGACGCTGGCGAAGTGGCTGGTGTCGCGGGAGAATCCTCTGGTGGCGCGGGTGTTTGTGAACCGGGTTTGGCAGTTCCATTTCGGAGAAGGGCTGGTGCGGAGCGTCGACGATTTCGGGCGGCAGGGCGACAAGCCGACGCATCCTGAGTTGCTGGACTGGCTGGCGGTGACATTCCAGGAGAAGGGTTGGGACCTGAAATGGCTGACGAAACAGATTCTGCTGTCGCAGGTGTACCGGCAGAGTTCGGCGGAGGTGAGCGAGTGCCTGACGGCGGACCCGTCGGCGAAACTGCTATGGCGGAAACCGCCGGTGCGACTGGAAGCGGAGACGATTCGCGATTCCATGCTGCAGGTGAGCGGACTGCTGAACACGAAGATGTACGGGCGGCAGGAGCCGATCAAACGGGGGGCGGACGGGCAGTGGCTGGAGGACGGGGAGAAGGGGAACGCAAACCGGCGGAGCCTGTATCTGCAGCAGTCGCGGACTCGGCCGGTGGCGTTTCTGCATGCGTTTGACGCGCCGACAATGACGGCGGACAACCAGACACAGCGGTTCCGATCGGCGCTACCGTCGCAATCGCTGGCGTTGCTGAACAATCCGCTGCTGCTGCGGACGACGAAGGCGTTTGCGTCGCAGGTGTTGGAGCAGGCGCACGGGGATATGGAACAGGCGGTACGGATGGCGGTGAGCGCGGCGTATACGCGGCCACCGACGGCGAAGGAATTAGAGATCGGACGGCGAGCGGCAGCGGCGGGTCCGGACGGGCTGCGGCTGTTTTTGCAGGCGATCTTTGGCGCAAACGATTTTCTGTACAGTTATTGAGGGAGACGACGCAATGAAACGATATTTTTCGCGCCGGCAGGCGCTGCAGGAAGTGGCGTTGGGATTTGGCGGACTGGCGCTGAACTCGATGCTTGCGTCGGCGGCGGAGCAGAAGATCTACAACCTGGCGCCGAGGCGGCCGCACTTTGCGCCGAAGGCGAAGAACGTCATTTTCATTTATATTGGCGGCGGGCCATCGACGATCGATATGTTCGATCCGAAGCCACTGCTGCGGAAGTACGACGGGAAGCCGGCGCCGTTTGAGATCAAGGGCCGGGCGTTGAACGGGTCGCAACAGGTGATGGCGAGTCCGTGGGAGTTCACGCGGAGCGGGAAGAGCGGGCGGGAGATTTCAAACCTGCTGCCGCATTTTCAAAAAGTGGTGGATAAGGTGAGCTTTGTGCGGTCGATGTGGACGGACCGCATCGACCATTCGACGGCGCAGTTCACGTTCGTGACGGGGCGGGGATTCACGGGATTTCCGAGCATGGGTTCGTGGGTGAACTATGCGCTGGGGTCGGAGAATCAAAATCTGCCGGGGTATATCGCGCTGGGTGAGGGAGCGAGCATCGGGACGCGAGCGCATTCGTCGGCGTGGCTGCCGCCGGTGTTCAGCGGGACGGCGATGCGAGCCGACGCGAAGGCGCCGATCTACGACATACAGCGGCCGGAGAGCATCAGCGCGGAGCAGCAATCGAAACTACTGGAGATGGTGAAAGAGTTGAACCGGGAGCAGAAGGTACATCACCCGGCGGACCAGGACCTGGAAGCGCGGATCGCCAATTATGAACTGGCGGCGCGGATGCAGGTGGAGGCGATGCGAGTGGCCGATTTGTCCGCCGAGAGCGAAGCCACGCGGAAGATGTACGGGTGCGACGAGAAGGTATCGGGGCAGTTCGGGAAGCTGTGCCTGATGGCGCGGCGCCTGGTGGAAAGCGGCGTACGGTTTGTGCAGGTCTATGGCGGAGGCGGGGGAAACTGGGACACGCACAGCAATATTCAGGGCCAGTTGCCGGGGCTTTGCCAATACATTGACCAAGGGATGTCGGCGCTGCTGGCGGACCTGGATCAACGGGGGATGCTGGCGGATACGCTGGTGGTGTGGAGCGGGGAGTTCGGGCGACTGCCGACGATTGAGGCGAAGAATGCGGCGCCGGGACGCGACCATAATCCGTACGGGTTCAACATGTGGATGGCGGGCGCGGGCGTGAAGCAGGGTTTTGACTACGGGCAGACCGATGAACTGGGTTATGCCGCGGTGCCGGAGTTCAAAGTGGGCCATGCGGACATCCACGCGACCATCCAGCATTTGCTGGGGATTGACTATCAGAAGAACACGTTCTTCTATGAGGGCAGGGACGAATCGCTGGTGGGTGTGACGCCGGCGCGAGTATTGCGCGAGATCCTGGCGTAAGGAGTATTTATGAAGCTACAAGTGAATCGCCGGCAACTGCTGGCAGGGGCGTTGGCGGGCGGCGTGGCGCCGCTGGCGACGGCGGCGACGACGGGCGGCGAAGTGAAGCGCCGGGCCGGGACGCGGATCAAGATTGGGTTGAATGCGTATTCGTTCAACAAGCCGCTGATGGCAGGGAAGATGACGGTGTTCGATGTTGTCGACTACTGCGCCAAGCAGCAGATCGACGGCGTGGACATGACCGGGTACTACTTCAAGGGCTACCCGAACGTGCCGTCCGACGAGACGATCTACGCGCTGAAGCGGCATGCGTTTTTGAACGGCGTGTCGATTACGGGCACGGGGGTGCGGAACGATTTCGCATTGACCGACGCCTCCAGCCGGCGCGGGCATATCCAACTGGTGAAGGAGTGGATCGACGTCGCGGCCAAGTTGGGCAGCGACATGGTGCGGGTGTTCGCGGGCAAGGAGTTGCCGAAGGGGTATACCTTCGATCAGGTGCTGGAGTGGATGGTGCCGGCGTTCCAGGAGTGCGCGGCGTACGGGGCCAAGCACGGCGTGATTGTGGGGTTGCAGCACCACGACGACTTCTTGAAGACCGCCGATGAGACGATCCGGGTGGTGAAGATGGTGAACTCCGACTGGTTCAGCGTGATTCTGGACGTGGGGAGTTTGCGGCAGGGCGACCCGTATGCCGAGATTGAGAAACTGCTTCCGTACTCGAGCAACTGGCAGATCAAAGAGCACGTCTGGTACGGGACGAAGAAGGTGGATATCGATCTGCCGCGGCTGCGGACGATCATCGACAAAGTAGGCTACCGCGGGTTCACGCCGATCGAGGCGCTGGGCGAGGGCGACCCGGCGGAGGTGGTAACGGCATTCCTGCACAAGGTGCAAAAGGCGTTCGCGTAGGACCTATTTCAGGTCGAAGAAACCAAAGAAGAATATGCACGCGGCTTGCGCCTTGGGCACGCCGCGGGCGGAGCCGATGATGGAGCCGTGGTCGCGGACGTCGCCATCGTTTTCCACTTTGCCGCGAAGGGAACCGCTGACGCGGACATCGCCGTCAGGTTCCACTTTGCCGACGATGGAGCCGTTTTTGCGGATGGTACCGTCAGACTCGATTTTGCCGACGAGAGAGCCGCGGACGCGGATATCGCCGCCGCTTTCAAAACGCCCGACGAGGGAGCCGCGGATACGGACATCGCCGCTGGATTCGACGCTGCCGACAAGCGAACCGCGGAGGCGGATGTCCCCGGCGAGCAACGTGGCCGAGAGGAGGGAGACGAGGAGGAGCGCTTTGGCGAACATGCCGTTATGCTAGCAGTTCGCGGATCCGTTCGCCGCCGGTCTGGCTGAGTTGGCGTTCGCGGCCCCCGTGGAAGTAGCGAAGTTTGGCGTCGTCGAGGCCGAGGAGGTGGAGGAGGGTGACGTGGAAATCGCGAATGGGGCGGACGGTTTCGACGGCTTTGAGGCCTGTTTCGTCGGTAGCGCCGACGATGTGGCCGGCCTTGACGCCGCCGCCGGCGAGCCAGCAGGCCATGGCGGTGGCATTGTGATCGCGGCCCCAGGCTTCGCCGCCACCGCGAATTCCGTTATCGGGACTGCGGCCGAACTCTCCGCTCCAGACGACGAGAGTTTCGTCGAGCAGGCCGGTGCGTTTGAGGTCTTTGAGGAGGCCGGCGACGGGTTTATCGATGGCGCGCATGCGGGCGCCGTGGGCGTTTTCGATGTAGTCGTGGGAGTCCCAACCCATGACGATGACCTGGACGAACCGGACGCCGGCGGAGACGAGGCGGCGGGCGAGGAGACAGCGCCGCCCGATGGCGTCGGAATCCTTATCGGGCCCGCCGATGCCGTACATGGCGAGGGTGGCGGGGGACTCTTTGGAGAGGTCGAGGACCTGCGGCATTTCGGCCTGCATGCGGAAGGCTAGTTCATAGCTTTCGACGCGGGCGGCGAGTTCGGCGTGATCGGGGTGACGCTGCTGGTGGCGGGCGTTGAGGGAATTGAGGAGATCGAGAGTGGCGCGCTGGCGGGCGGGGGTGACGCCGGGCGGCGGGGCCATATCGAGCACCGGTGCGCCGGTGGGGCGAAGGGGAGTGCCCTGGTGGATGGCGGGGAGATAGCCGTTGGACCAATTGGCGGCACCGCCTTGCGGGTAGGCGGTATCGGGGAGGACGACAAAGGAGGGGAGGTTCTTATTGAGGGTGCCGAGGCCGTAGGAGGTCCAGGCGCCGACGGCGGGGTCACCGCCGAACTGGGTGCCGGTGTTGAGGTGGTAGAGCGCGGTAGGGTGATTGACGCTTTCGGCGCGGAGGCCACGGTAGAAGCAGACATCGTCGACGGTATCGGCGAAGCTCTCAAAAAGGGTATTGATTTCGATGCCCATTTTACCGGCGCGGCGGAAGCGGAAGGGCGACTTGACGTAGTAGCGCTCGCCGGTATTCATGTTGGCTTCGAACTTATTGCGCTCCTTCTGGAACTTGGTCATGTGGAGCGCGTCGAGGCGGGGCTTGGGGTCGAAGGTATCGATGTGACTGGGGCCGCCCTCCATGAGGAGGAAGATGCAGTTTTTCGCTTTTGCCGGGTGATGCGGGCCCTGGGCGGCCATCATGGCGGAGAGGGCCACCGAACCGAGGCCCATGCCGCCGCCGAAGATCAGGTCCCGGCGGGAGGGGACGGCGATGCGCATTTGTTTAGTAGACATAGGCGAACTCGTTGGAGTTGAGGAGGGCGAGCACGACGTCGCCGAGGGCGCGAACGGCGGGCGTGGTCTGGCTGGGGTGGAGGTTGTGTTCGTAGGCGGCCGGGTCTTCCTGGTGAACGAAGCGGTGTTGGGCGCCGGTCAATTCGCTGGTAATGGTGTGGACGATGGGTTTGGGCTCGGAGCGCGGGGGCGGGGGGGAGGCCAGGTTCTGTTTGGTGAGTTGGGCGAGGGCGGCGAGGGTGGCCTTTTCCTCGGCGGCATCGGGGAGGCGACCGAGGACGCGTTCGAAGGCAGCGCGGACTTGGGCACGGGGCGGTTGTTTTTCGAGTTTGGCGGCAAGGGCGAGGGCCATGTCGTGGACGAATTGTCCGTTGAAGAGGGTGAAGGCCTGAGTAGGAATGGTGGCGGAATCACGGCGTTCGCAGGACATGTCGAGGCTGGGGGCGTTGAAGACCTCGAGCATCGGATCAATGAGGCTGCGTTGCTGGAAGGTGTAGATGGTGCGGCGATTGCGATCGCGGCGAGCGGGAGAGGCGCGATAGGCCGGGGCGAGGGAGCCCATGCGATGCTGCGCCTGGCGGGCGACATCCTCATTGATTTGCGGGAAGACCCCGGGGCCGCCGGCTTCCAGGCTGAGTTCGCCGGTGACGGCGAGGATGGAGTCGCGAAGGACTTCGGCTTCGATGCGGCGGGGGGCAAAGTCAGCCTGCTGGTAGGCGGCGGAATGGAGGATCTGGCGGTGCATGGCCTTGATGCTCCAGCCGTTTTCGACGAAGGAGGCGGCGAGCCAATCGAGGAGTTCGGGATTCGAGGGTTTCTTGCCGGTTTTGCCGAAGTTGTTGGCGTCGGCGGCGATGGCCTGGCCGAAATGATACTGCCAGATGCGGTTCACCATGACGCGGGCGGTGAGGGGGTTGCGCTCGCTGGCGATCCAATTGGCGAGGACGGAACGGCGGCCGGCGACGGTCTCCGGAACGGCGGGCGCGGGGTAATTGCCATAACGCTCCAGGAGGGAGAGGACGCCGGGGGAGACCTTTTCCGCGGGGGCTTGGATGTTGCCGCCGGGGAGAACGTGGACGGCGGCCGGTTTGTAGTCGGCGGCCTTGGGGTAGCGGAGGTTGGGCCCGCCATCGCCGGCGCCATCGAGAGGGCCGCTGGAGACGGCGAAGGCCTTGGGTTCGAAACGGTCGAGCGACTCCTTGTAGAGCGCGGTGTGCTTCTGGTAGAGCTTGAACTCTTCGAACAGGTCGGGGTCCTTGCGCTGCTTGTTCTGCGGCCCGAGTTCGTCCATGCGGCGTTTGGCGGCGGCGGCAATGCCTTGCATGTGGGCCTTGGCGGTGGCAACGCCGGCGACGTTTTCCGAGGGGAGGAAAGGCAACGCGGGGCGAACGAATTCGGTGGTGGCGAAGACGGCCTGCATGCGGTAGTAATCCTTGGTGGGCAGGGGGTCGAACTTGTGATCGTGGCAGCGGGCGCAGCCGAGAGTGAGGCCGAGGAAAGCGGTGGCGGTGGAGTGGGTAACGTCGTCGAGGAACATCTGGCGGGTGACGGCTTCGACGGACATGGCGGTGTGTTCCCAGGGGCCCATGCGGAGGAACCCGGTGGCAATACGGGCTTCCGGATCGCCTGGGAAGAGTTCGTCGCCGGCGAGCTGCTCTCGGATGAACTGATTGTAGGGTTTGTCGCTGTTGAAACTGCGAATGACGTAGTCGCGGTAGCGCCAGGCGTTGGGGCGCTCGAAATCATTGGAGTAACCGCTGGAATCGGCATAGCGGACGACGTCGAGCCAGTGCCGGCCCCAACGTTCGCCGTAGCGGGGGCTGGCGAGAAGGCGATCGACGAGTTTGCTCCAGGCGTCTTTCGATTTGTCGTTGACGAAGGCGGTGATCTCGTCGGGGGTGGGGGGGAGGCCGGTGAGGTCGATGGTGATGCGGCGGATGAGGGTACGGCGATCGGCAGGGGCACCGGGCTTGAGGAAGGAGTCGATGGATTTGGATTTATCGCGGGGGGCGACGGGGCGGAAAGCCCAGAGGTCCTCGTCCTTGTAGCTGGCCCATTTATCGGTCTTGGATTCGCGCCACGGAGCGCCGCCGTCGATCCAGGCGCGGAAGGCGGCAACGGTATCGGCAGGGAGCCGTTTGGAGGCGTCGCCGGGAGGCATTTGAACGCCATCGCGGGCTTCCAGCATGCGTAGCAGCAGGCTTTCGGAGGCTTTGCCGGGGATAATGGCGGCGCCGCGGGAGCCGCCCTTGAGCATGGATTCGCGGGAGCGGAGGTCGAGTTTGCTGAGCGTCATCGCCTCGCCGTGGCAGCCCTGGCAGTCCTTGGCGAGGACGGGTTGGATGCGGGTGGCAAAGAGCTCGCCGGCGTCCTGGGTCATGGCCGCGAGGGAGAGTAGGAAAAAGAGGAGTCTCGCCATGTCACTCAGATTGTATACAATACGGCTCCGGGAGCGCATGGCGGAGATCGGCGAGGGTGCCGCGGATGTGGGTCCGGATGGCGGCCTCGGCGGCGGCGGGGTCCCGCTTTTCGAGGGCGGCGAGAATGCGGAGGTGTTCGCGGAATGCGCGGGCGGGGCGGGAGGGGATGGCGACGGCGGCGGTTTGGAGCCAGCGGATCTGGCCGCGGAGCACGTCCATGAGTTCGATGAGGCGGCTGTTGCCGCAGGCGGCGAAGATGGCGTCGTGGATCTCGTCGCCGACGTCGGAGAGGTCGCCGGCCTTGACGCGCGGGCGGAGAGCGTTGAAATGGGCGCGCAGTTCGGCGAGCCGTTCGCTGGTGATGCGGGTGGCGGCTTCGTGAGCGGCGATGGCTTCCAGGCCCTCGCGAATCTGAAAGACCTCGCGGGCCAGTTCCGCGGTGGGCCGGAGGACGCGGGCACCGCGGTGCGGTTCATAGACAATGAAACCTTCGCCAGCCAGTTTGCGGAGGGCTTCGCGAATGGGAGTGCGGCTGACGTTCAGTTCGGCGGCGAGTTTCTCTTCGCGCAGGCTGGTGCCGGGGCTGATTCTCCCGTCGAGAATTGCCGCCAGGATGGCCCCGTATGCGTTTTCCCGTAAAATGGACTTCGACATCAGGCGCGGGTGAGTATCAGATAGCGCACGTCGGCCACCTGCTTGCCGGTGATCTCCGTGGCGCGAAGTGTAAGGGGGCCGCGGCCTTTGGCGAGTTGGATGACGCCGAGGCGAAGCGGTTTGAAGTTCTTGACGTAGGACTCGGCGCCACGGTCGACGCGGTCATGCTCCTTGCCTTCGAGAGGCGGGTCATGGGCGACGGAGATTTTGCCGGCGGCGCGGCTTTGGTTGTGGGTTAGCTCGACGGTGGAGCCGACGTCGGCGGCGGGGCAGGTGTAGTAGAGTTCGGCGGTGTAGGCACCGGGCTGGAGGACTTCGACGTCCCAGGTGATGCTGTCCGTTTTGGCGGTCCAGCGGGTGAAGAAGGAGCAGTTGGGTGCGCGTCCGCTGCGCTCGATGCCGCCGTGACCGACGCCATCGCGAGCGGGCAGCCAGGTGGTTTTGTCGAAACCGACGGGATAGGGCCGGGTATCTTCCGAGACGAGCGGGCCGACATCGGCAATGAAGCGTTTGGCGGCTTCGCGGAGGCGGGCGGCGACTTCGGGGACGGCGGCGGCGACATCGCGTTTCTGATTCGGGTCGGCCACCATGTCAAAGAGCTTGCCTTCGGGATCGAGGCGGTACTGTTGCGTGCGGACGCTCAGGCGGTTGCGCCATTGGGAGAAGATCATGCGGTCCGGCCAGTTGGGGGCGTCGCCTTGCAGGATGGGCTTGAGGCTGAGGCCGTCGAGCGGTTTGGGCGGGGTCCACTTCACGCCGGCCATGTCGGCAAGGGTGGGGAGGAGATCGATGGCGCCGGCGATCTGTTTCACCTTGTGGCCGGGCTTGATTTTGCCGGGCCAGCGGACCAGCAGGGGAGCGCGCACGCCGCCTTCGTCGACGGTGGCCTTGCGGCCCTTCATTCCGCCGTTCCAGCGCCAGCCGTTGGGGCCGTTATCACTGAAATAGAGAACGATGGTATTGGCGTCCAGGCGCGATTCCTTGAGCTTTTCGAGCACGCGGCCAACGTTCCAATCGATGTTTTCGCACATGGCGAGGGCGGCGCGGGTGTGTTCGATTTCCTCTTGCGCCGGGTTGGTGGCGCGGAGGGGGAGCGGAGCGTCCTTGAACTTCTGGTAGAACTTGTCGGGCACCTGCATCGGCGAGTGGGGGCTGTTGTAGGGGATGTAGCAGAAGAAGGGGCGGGCGCGGTTCTGGCCGATGAATTGGATGGCGCGATCGGTGAGGTCGTCAATAATGTAGCCGTTGCCGCGGATCATCTTGCCGTTGTGATCGAGCTCTGGGGTGAAGTACTGGCCCCAGTGGCCGGAGGTGAAGCCGTAGAACTCCTGAAAGCCGCGGTAGTTGGGGTGGTAGGGCGGCTGGGTGCCGTTGTGCCATTTGCCGAAGATACCGGTGGCGTAGCCGGCATCGCGGAAGACTTCGGCGATGGTACGTTCGCCGATATTGAGGCGTTCTTCGCCGGTGGAGACGCCGCGGACGCCGCCGCGGGCGTGGTAGCGTCCGGTCATGAATTCGGCGCGGGTGGGGGCGCAGACGGCGCAGACATAGAAACGGTCGAAGAGGGCGCCGTCGCGGGCGAGGGAGTCGATGTTGGGCGTGGAGAGATTGGTATTGCCGTGGACGGAGAGGTCGCCCCAGCCCTGATCGTCGGCGAGGATGACGACGATGTTCGGGCGGCGTGTTTGGGCGGCGAGGGGGAGGGCAGCGGCAGCGAGGAATTGGCGGCGGGAAAGGGCCATGGAGTTACGTTACACTACTGGCCGGGCGGCGGATCAACAGGATGATGGCGAGGGTGGCGAGCAGGGGCACGAGGCTGGCCGTAATAAGGATGGGGGCGAAGGAGTAGCGGTCCGAGACGAGGCCGGTAGCGTAAGTGGCAAGGATGGTGCCGATGCCGGCGCCGGTGCCGCTCATGCCGCTGACGCTGGCGACCGAACCGGTGGGGTAGAGGTCGCCGGGGAGGGCGAGGACGATGGTGGAGAAACCAGCGTAGGCGAGGGTGGAGACGGCAAAGCAGGTGACCATCCAGCCGAAGGAATCCGTGAACGCGGCGCCAGCGAGAGTGGACATGCCGAGGCCGCAAATGATAGCCACCAGGCGGCGGGAACGCTGGGTTTCCCAGCCACGCTGGATGAGATAGCTCGACAGGCCGCCGCCAGCGAAGTTGCCGATATCGGCGGCGAGGAAGGGTACCCAGAAGGCGAGAAGGCTCTGCTCCGGGTTGTAGCCTTTGGAGACGAGGTAGATGGCGAACCAATCGGTGATAAAGAACCAGACGGGATCGGTGAGGGCTTTGGAGAGGACAATGCCCCAGGTTTGCGGGAGGCGGAGGAGGGTGGAGTAGGGGAGGCTTTTTTCGCCGGTGGCGGCCGAGTCGGCACGATTGGCGAGGATGTCGGCGCGTTCGTCCGCGGAGAGGCGGGGGTGGGACTCGGGCGGGTGATAGAGCCAGCGGAAGAGCGGGATCCAGGCAAGGCCGAGCAGGCCGGTTACGACGAAGGCGGGGCGCCAGTCATTGAAGAGGTTGTAGACGGAGAAAACGATGAAGGGTGCCAGCGCGCCGCCGATGGCCGAGCCGCTATCGTAGATGGCTACGGCCCAGCCGCTTTCGCGGCGCGGGAACCATTCGGCGACGGTTTTGGCAGCGCCGGGCCAGTTGGCCGATTCGCCGGCGCCCAAGAGAAAGCGGAAGGCGGAGAGGCTGCCGAGGCCGGTGGCGAGCGAGGTGGCCATGGCGGTGAACGAATAGAAGCCGACGGCGAAGGGGAGGCCGCGGCGGATGCCGACCCGATCGAGCAGGCGGCCCGAGACGGACTGGCCGACGGCGTAGGCGACGCGGAAGGAAATGATCAGCAGGGCGAAAGTGGCGTTGTTCCAATGGAACTCGGCTTTGATGTAGGGGGCAAGGACGGAGAGGGTCTGGCGGTCAATGTAATTGATGACCGTGGAGAGGAACAGAGCGCCGGCGATCCACCAGCGGAGATGCGGGATTGGTTTGGTCATGCCCAGGTAACTACGTTACTGTGAGGGAACATGTCTTGTCGTGTGCTCATTACGGGAGTGAGCGGATTTGTCGGCGGCGCTTTGGGCTCGCACCTGCGCGCGCTGGGCGGTTATCACGTCACCGGCGTGAGCCGGGGCGCGGCTCGGGAAGGGGCTGTGGACGAGTATCGATCGTGGGACCTGACGCGGCCGTTGCCGGCGGATCTGGGGCAATTCGACGCGATTGTGCACGCGGCGGCGCTGTCGGCGCCATGGGGGCGGCCGGAGATGTTTCGAGCGGCCAATGTGGAGGCGACCAGGAACATGCTGGCGTTCGCGCGGGCGGCCGGGTGCGCGCGGTTCGTGTTTATCTCTTCGAGTTCGGTCTACTACCGGCATGGGGACCAGTTGGGGATAACGGAGGACACTCCGTTTCCCGACGAGCCGATCAACCTTTACGCGGCCACCAAGCGGGAGGGCGAGGCGCTGGTGCGGGAGGCGGGTTTGCCGGCAGTGATTCTGCGGCCGCGGGCGGTGTTCGGGCCGGGGGATACGGTGCTGTTCCCGCGGATTCTGCGCGCGGCGCGGAAGGGTGTGCTGCCGCGGATGCGGCGGGCCGACGGCACCTCGCCGCAGGGCGACCTGATCTATATCGAGAACCTCAGCCACTACATCGAACGGGCGATCGCCACGCCGTGCGAAGGGGCCTACAATCTGACCAACAATGAGCCGGTGGACCTGTTCGCGTTTTTGCGCGACGTGGTGCAGCGCCTGGGACTGCGCCCGGCGGAGCGGCCGATTCCGGTGGGCGTGGCCTTTGCGCTGGCGGGGCTGTTCGAGGCGGGCTCGCGGTGGCTGGGAGGATATAAAGAGCCGCCCATCACCCGATTCGGCGTGGAGGTGATGGCGCATTCGAAGACCTTCGATGTGCGGCGAGCGGTGGCGGCGTTCGGGCCGCCGCCGGTGCCGCTGGCCGAGGGCGTGGAGCGGTTCGTCCAATGGGCACGCTGATTCTGGTTTATGCGGCGCTGTTCCTGATTCGCGCGGCGCTGGCGCTGCGGCACGCGGGGCGATTTTCAGCCGCTGCCGACGCGCATCCGGCGGCGGCGATTCTGCAGCCGATCCTTTCCGGGGATCCGGGACTGGAGTCCTTCTTGCGGCGGAACGCCGAGGGGCTGGGCGGGACCGAGCGATTGTATTGGCTGGTGGATGACGACGACCCGGCGGGCCAGGCGGCGGCGCGGGCGGCGGGCGCCGGAGGGAATGTCAGAATCCTGAGCGGGCCCGGGCCGCGCGACGGGGAGAACCCGAAGGTGGCCAAGCTGGACCGGGCATTGGCGGCGGTGGGCGAGGAGATCACGGTGGTGCTGGACGACGACACCGTGCTGGCCCCGGGCGCGATGGCGCGACTGAAGACCGCGCTGGGCGGGGCGGCACTGGTGACGGGCCTGCCGGTGTTCGTGTCGAAGGGTTCGCTGTATGAGCGGTTCATCGGCGGTTTTGTCAATGGCAACGCGGTGCTGACGTACCTGCCGGCGGCCGCCTGCGGGGCGCAGCACACGATTAACGGGATGATCTACGCGGCGCGCACCGGGCAACTGCGGTCGGTGGGCGGATTCGCGGCCATCCGCCACGCTTTGACCGACGACTACGCCATCGCTCAACTCTTCGAAAAGGCCGGGCTTCCGGTGGCGCAGACGCCGGTGGCGGTGGAGGTGGGGATGACGATCGGCAGCGCCGCCCATTGCGGGCGGGTACTGCGGCGCTGGTTCGTATTTGCCAATCGCTACCTGCGGGAGAACCGGAACCCGGCCACACTGCTGCTGGTGGCGCTGCCGTCGCTGCTGCCGCTTGGCGGGGTGGCGGCTGGGATGGGATGGCCGTGGATCGGATGCCTGGCGGCGAAGGCCGTTGGCAATCGCCTGCTGCTGTACCGGATCACGGGCCACGGATCGACGCCGGCGGACATTCTTTTCGAGGTCTTTGCCGACCTCCTCTCTCCGCTCTTCTACCTCTCCGCGCTGGTGCGCCCGGCGCGCATCCAATGGCGCAGCCGTCATATCGAGATGGACGGCGAAAGGATTCACTATCGATGAATGCCCGCATCGCGCTGCTCACCGGCCGCAGTTCGTTCGCCTCTTCGGCGCTGAGCCCGGCGCAGATCTCCTTCCTGCATGCGGTGTCCCCGCTGGGCGCCGAGGTGCTTCCGCTTGGCTACCCGTTTGAGGAAGCGACGCTGGGTGAGGGGTATCGAGATGTGTCGCTGGTGGCGGCATCGTGGCGGAATGCGCTGCAAGTGTGGTGGACGATTTCGTCGGCCGAATTCCGCCGGGAGGTAGCAGAACGGCTGCAGTACCTGATGGACACGACACGGGGGCGGCTGATCCTGATCACCGGGAGTTGCGGCCTGCAGTTGGCCAACCGGGCATGGCCGCACTTGCGGGTGCGGGAGGATCTGTCGGTAGAGGTGGTGGCCCTCGGCCCGGCGTGTCTGGACCCGCTGCGAATGCCCGCCACGGTCATTCAGGGCCGGCGCGACGGCTGGAGCCGGCTCTTCTATCGCGGGCCGGTGCACCATCTGGTGCCGTGCGCGCACTTGGACTACTGGGACTCGGCGGAAACGCGCCAACTGGTGGCCGGGCTGCTGCGATGAAGCGGATCACCTTCGTTGCGCCGCCATTTGCCGGGCATCTGAACCCGATTCTGGCGTTAGCCACGGCAGCACGAGACGCGGGCTACGCCGTGTCGGTGATTACCGGCCATCGCAAGCTGGAGAGCGTACGGCGATTGGGAGTCGAGGCGCGCGGTCTGCAGTCGATCGGGCCGGACACACTGGAAGCGATCGCCAACAGCCCCACGCGGATCGGCTCGAACCCCTTTCGTGTAGTGGGGCAGTTTCGCGAGAATCTGGCGCTGCTGCCGGCTATTCGCGACGAACTGTTGGCGCTGTGGCGGGCGGAGCGGCCTGATCTGGTGGTGGCCGATTCGGTGGCGCCGGTGGGCGGGTTGGCCTGCGACGCGCTGGGAATTCCGTGGATTACGACTATCGCCACGCCCTTCGCCATCGAGAACCGGGAGGGCGTGCCGGCCTATTGCGGGGGTTGGTCGCCGGGCGGGTGGCCGTTGCGTGATGCCTTGGGCCGAACGGCGTTGCGGACATTCAAACGCGCCGTCGCCTGGCATTTCCGGCGGGAGTTTGCGCTTCTCGGCGACAGCTTCCCCTATCGCGCCGACGGGTCGGAGCGGATCTATTCGAGTCGCGCCATTCTCGGTTTCGGCATTCCGGAGTTGGAGTTCCCGCGGGACTGGCCGGCGTGTTTTGAGATGATCGGGCCGGTGATCGGCTGTCCGGAACCGGGGCCTGCGTTGGAGTATCCGGCGGGGCGGCGCGTCCTTGTTTCCGTCGGCACGCACCTGCTGTGGGCCAAGCGCACGCTGGCCGCCGATGTGGCGGGACTGGCCGCAGAATTCCCGGAGTTTCAGTTTGTGGTGTCGCTGGGCGGGATCGGGGAAGCGCAGCGGATGGGCGCCAATGTCACCGTGCTGCCCTTCGTTCCTTATGAACGCGACCTGCCGCAGTTTGAAGCCGTGATCCACCATGGCGGCGCCGGCGTCACCTATGCGGCGATTCTTCAGGGCATCCCGTCGGTGGTGGTTCCGCACGATTACGACCAGTTCGACTACGCGGCACGGGTGGCCCATTTCGGTCTCGGGCGGAGGGCGAACTCGATTCGCGGCGCCGCACACGGGCTACGAGTGGTACTGGCGCAACGGGACTGGCCGGAGTTGGCGGCTCTCTCGGCCCGGGCCCGCGCGATGCGCCCGGCCGAGCGTTTCCTGGCCACGATACGGCGAATCAGCGGCACGTGAGTCATTGCGCAATTTTTGCCCCCTATGCTATAAATGCAGAGGTTGCGGGCGACCCGATCTTCCTATTGCTGTGTCTGATTTGACCACCTCTAAAATTGCCCGGAACGTGCTTCACGAAGCACACCACAGCCGCATCGCCAAGACCTACGACGAAGAGGCGGGCTCCACCGGGTGGGCAAGCCGATTCTACCGCCAACTGCTCTATCGCGCCTATTCGCTGGCTATCCCGGAAGGCTCGTCGATCATCGAAATCGGCTGCGGCAGCGGCGAGTTGCTGGCCCACTTCAAGAATTGCAGCGTGGCCGGCGTCGATATCTCTTCCAAGCAGATTGACGCCGCCCGGAAGCGACTGCCGCACGGAAAGTTCTACTGCATGGCCGCCGAGGAACTCACCCTCGACGAGAAATACGACTTCATTGTCATCTCCGACGGCGTGAACCTGTTCGCCGACGTGCAGGTGGTGTTCCAACAGATCCGTGCCATCTCGAAGCCGTCGACGCGACTGATCCTGAACTTCCACAACACGCTGTGGCGCCCGATTCTCTCCTTGGCCAAGAAGCTGGGACTGGCCGTCGAGACGCCCACCTATAGCTGGCTCAACCGGTATGACCTGGAAAACATGCTGTGGCTCGCCGGCTGGCAGGTGATCCGGCGCGATGCCCGGGTGTTGTTCCCCATCCCCATTCCGGTGCTGGAGCCGCTGTTCAACCGCTGGCTGGCGCCGCTGCTGCCCACTTTCTGCCTGGTCTATTTCCTGGTGGCGCGCCTGCCGGTGCCGCGGCGCAGCGAAGGGAATAGCGTCACCGTCGTGGTGCCGGCGCGCAACGAGGCCGGCAACATCGAGTCCATCGTCAACCGACTGCCCAAGTTTGAACAGCCTGTGGAGCTGATCTTCATTGAGGGTAACTCCACGGATAACACCTGGGACGAAATTCAGCGCGTCAAGGCCGCCTATCCGCAAGTGAACATCGTCGCCATGCGGCAGACCGGCAAGGGCAAGGGCAATGCCGTGCGGGAAGCGTTTGCCGTAGCCACCAAGGATATCCTCATCATCCTGGACGCGGACCAGACCGTGCCGCCCGAGGATCTTCCCCGCTTCATCGAAGCTCTCACCTCCGGCCGCTGCGAGTTCGCCAACGGCGTGCGCCTGGTTTATCCCATGGAGGATAAATCGATGCAATTTGCCAACATGTGCGCCAACTACGCCTTCGGCATCATCTTCGCCTGGCTGCTGGCGCAGCGCGTCAAAGACACCCTCTGCGGCACCAAATGTCTATATCGCCAGGATTATGAGGTGATCGCGGCCAATCGCGCTTACTTCGGAGACTTCGACCCATTCGGCGATTTCGATCTCCTCTTCGGCGCCAGCAAGATCAACCTCGCCATCGCCGACATTCCTATCCGCTATCGCGAGCGTACCTATGGCACCACCAATATTCAGCGCTGGCGCCACGGCGTAATGCTGCTCCGCATGGTGCTGCATGCGGCCCGCAAGTTGAGGTTTGTTGGATGAGCGAGTGGCTCGGCGCGCTTTGGCGCAAGGCCGGAGGCTGGGAACGCATCGATGTGATCGCAGCGGGCGCGCTGGCATTCCTGTACGTCATCCTCCAACTGCATGCCATTGTCTACGACGGCTTTCGCGCGCAGGACTATTTCACCCATAAAACGTGGGTAAATCAGGCATTCACCGAAGGCTGGAAGTTCCTGGTGACCTACGGTGAGAACCGCTCCAACCCTCCGTTCTTCCACCTGTTCGGCTCGCTGCTGCAACGGCACAATGCAACCAGCTACATGACCGAGTTGGCCTGTTTCAACCTGCTCTTCAGCCTGGCCGGACTCGCCGCGGCGTTCCACCTGATCCAACTGGTCATTGCGGACCGGCTACTCCGCATTGCCGCCTTCGCCAGCTTCGTCTTCCTGCCCAGTTTCGTCATTCAGTCGGTGGCGATTGCCGCCGATTCGCTCACCACCGGACTCTTTCTGGTCTACCTGTGCGCCATGATCCGGCTGGTCCGCGCGGAAACGGACAAGGCCTTCTTCACCGCCGCCGGCATCGCGTCGGTGGTGTTGCTGATCGGGGTGCTCACCAAATTCACCTTCCTTTCCCAGGTTCTTGGTGCCGCGCTTTTCCTGGCCGCCGCGGCCTTCCGCAAACTTCTCCCGCCCAAACGCGCCGCGCTCGCGTTCACCATTCTGGTGCTGCCCGCCGCGCTTACAGGGCGCTGGCAGGTGGGGCTCTATCAATCGCAGTCGACGTATAACAGCGGCATTGTCTCCGGACGAGGCTTGCAGGGCGCGCTCGCCGCGCCGCTCAACCCACGTTCCGTCCTGCTGCCGCGCGCGGGAGACCTGGAACTGCTCAGCGCGCCGCAATACCTCACCCGCGAGGGTGGCCAGCCTATTCTCTTCCGGCCCAACGAACACAGCTACCCCGGACTATTGCACATGGGCGCGTTCACCGACATGCTGAACGCCTACCAGTTCGATCCGTTCCATGGCTACTTCGGTCTGCGCAGCCCGTTCGCGCAGTCGGCCATGTCGCTCGCCGTCAAGACCGGGCTCTGGCTGACGCTGCTCGCCGCCGCCGGCCTGTTGATCCTTGGCACATCGGCCTTCCGTTCGCTGCTCCCGCAGGCTGAGTTTAACCCGGTGCTCTTCCTCCTGGTGCTGTCGGCTTTCGGCTGGTATGCCAACATTGCCGTCTTCCTGCCGCTGGTCGCCAACCCATACGGCGGCGGCTACTGGCATCCGCGGCTGGTGGCGCCGGCGCTCGTTATCTTTCTCATACTCGGCTTCGCCTGGGCGCAACGGTTCACCGCGCGCTGGCCTGCGGCGCCGAAGGTACTGCTCGGCCTGGCGCTGTTCCAGTGCGCCGTCCACGCCACCTTTCTGTGGCCGTCGGAGCGCGATGTCAGTGACTTCGTCGAGTCGGACCGCGATCTCGACCGCAACCGTGATCCGTTCAACGTCCAGTACCTCACCGCGCAGGACAAGGAAGGCACTGCCGCGGCCCCGTTCTTCTGGGTGGGCGATTCGCTCGGCATTGTGGTCCGCCGCCACGAGCCACAAGTGCCCGTGCAGGGCTACATCCTATCGATGACCCTCACGGCCGGGCCCGCCGAACCGAACCCCGCGCGCCGGGTAGCCATCCGGCTTCCCGATGGGACCCGCCAGGAGATCGCCTTCCAGGGCACGCACAACCTGGAAGTACCGGTCAGCCTCCCGCAAGGCCGAAGCCTCATCGCTCTCGACGTGGTGGAACCGCGCAAACAGACGGCCTTCATTCCCGGCGATGGCCGTAACCACATGGTTCACGTAGCGGGTATCAAATGGCGCTACGTCGCCGCCAGCAAAGGCAGCGTCCCCGAGCCATATCTTTCCGTGTTCAATCCGCAAGGTGCCACGGGCACACCGGATGCCTTTTCCTACTGGCTCAATGAGCCCATGGCGATTACCGTCGAAAATCGCGCCGCCAACTACCCGCGCGCCCGCTACGAACTGCGCTTCGATGCCTCGCCCGGCCCCGCCGCCACCGGCTTTCAGCCAATCGTCACCGTCTCCGGTGCCGCCGCCGATTTCCCCGTCTCCCAGCCCGCCACGGTCCGCGTCCCACTGGCTCTTGCTCCGGGGGCCAACAAGTTCACCGTCCAACTGAAGAATGCCGCCGGCCGCAAAGGCCAACTTCTCTCCATACGAAACATCGAACTGGTTCTCACCGAAGGCTACGAGGGCCAGTCCACCGAACCGGTGAAGGACGCCGGGCCGTTTCCCGGCAAGACGACACTCAAAGTGGTGAACGCCCAGGGCGAGGACCGCGGCGCCGATCAGTCTGCCTGGTACTGGGTGGGGCCGCCGGCCGAGATCCGCATCGACAAACGGACGCTGCCTAACGTAACCGAGGGCTATCGCCTGCAGTTCCGGCTCGATGCCGGTCCGGGCGACCCCAATCCCCACCGCGTCGCCCGCCTGGAACTCCCTGGCGGCGAGGAGATGGATTTTGATTTTGTCGGCACAAAGATGGTCGACATTCCCATTAAACTCCAAATGGGGCGCCAGACTTTCCGCGTGCTGCCCAAGTCTCCGGAAAAGAACAAAGTTCCTGTCCCGAACGATCCGCGCACCCTGGTGCTCCGCCTCGCCGGCGTGCAACTGATCGAACCCGGCGGAAAGCGATAAACCGCCATGCTCACCCGTATTCTCTTCTGGCTGTACTCTCTCGTCGAAGCCTCCGGCTTCCTGCAATCGGGAGTTGGACGCCGCCTCTTCGGGTTCGCCTACTTCACCTATAAGCGTTTCTGGGAAGACTCCTTCGCCGCCCTCATCCGGCTCCATCCGGAACTGTTCCGCGGCGGAGATGTGCTGGATGCGGGTGCCAATATCGGCTACACCGCCTGGCAGTTCGTTCGCGCCATCGACAGTGGACGCGCGGTCCATGCATTTGAACCCGAGCCGCAGAACCTGGAAGCCTTGCGCCGCGTCGCCGCCCGCGACACCGGCGCCCGAAAGATTGTTCCGGTCCACGCCGCTGTCGGCGCCGCCGCCGGAGTCATCCACCTTTGCGTCAACACCAAGCACCCCGGTGACCATCGCGTGCTCACTGACAACTTTGACGAATCCTCCCGTGGCATGCCGCGCCTGGAGGTCCCCATGGTGAGTCTGGACGATTACGTCGCCGCGCTGCGGCCCGCGCCACCCATCGCGTTCGTCAAGATCGACGTGCAGGGTTTCGAGCTCTCTGTCTGCCAGGGCATGGAGAAACTTCTCGCAGCCAATCCCAACCTCACCATTGCACTGGAATACATGCCGGAAGCCATGACCGATCTGGGCTTCTCCGCCGAGGCACTGCTGCAGTGGCTCCGCGACCGCGACTTCTTCATCTATCTTCTGCGCCCGGACGGCCGCCTGACGCCCGTTCCCGGCACCGTTCCGGTCGGCGAACGCGGCTATGAAGACATCGTCTGCCGCCGCACTCCCATCGCCTAAAGCGGCTCCAGCATCGTCTCCAGAATGATCTCGTTATCCGGGTCAAAGAGGCGCTGTATCCGTCGCCGCTTCCGTCCGGGCGCATCGGGCCGTAGCGGCACCAGTTCCAGCCGCGATGGATGGCGCAACCGCTCCGCCAGTTCGGCCAGTACCCGTGGGGGAGGCGTCCTCGACGTGGCCAGCGTGAAGTGATAGCCGTCGTGCTGCGTCAGGGTGTATTCCCCGTCCGCCTGCAGAACGCGGTTCACCTCCAGCGGAAACAACGGGTCGTAGCCGTCCCGCGCGCCGGGGAGCAGGATCACATCGTGCAGCCGCCCCTCCACCGCAGTCACCCTTGCAAACGGCGACCCACACGCACAAGGTCCCAGTTCCTCGCGCAGCACCACATCGTCGATCCGGTACCGCTCGAACCGCTGGCTCTCCCGGGTGAAATCGGTGATCACCGGGACGGCCCGCTCCGGCCGCCCGCGGAATCGCAGCCACTCCACCTGCATCAGGTCTTCGTTCCAGTGCAGCGCGCCTTCCCGGCAGCCCGCCGCCAGAAATCCTTCCTTGGCCTGATAGATGGTCCGCGGCACGGTATGGTAGGCCCGCCGCAGCCGCTCATGGTCCTGCGGAAAGAGCGGTTCGGCGCCCGCGATCACCGTGTGCGGCTGGAACGGCCTCTTCAGAAACGCCGACGATTCGGCCACCGCCAGCAGAACGCTGGGAGGTCCAATCAAGACGTTCGGCGCCAGATCGCACAGCCGCGGCGCCCAGTGGTTTGCAGGCTCGGTAATGTCAAAGTAATGGACCCGCTGCGAGCCCGCATACAGCCGGTTATTGTGTTTCAACAGCAGCGCCGCGTTCAGCGTCAGGAGTTGCCCCAGCTTCAGGTACCGTCCCAGAATCGTTCCCAGCCATCGGTCCCGCTCCGCTTCGTTCGTCAAAAAGACCCCGGGCTCCCCCATCGTCCCCGTCGACAGGCCGAAGCTGTAGCCCGGATACGGATTCTTCCCCGTCTCCAGTTCCGCGCGCGCCAGCCGGCGCGCTTCCTCCAGCCCGATTCCCAGCGCATTGAATTTCGCGAACTCCGCCGCCATGATCCGCTCGTCGCACATCGGCCCGGACGGCGCCGCGCGCCGCGGCTTTCGCGACCAACGCGCCGCCAAATACGCCCGCGCGATGGCGACCCTATTGCCCATTCTGGTACGCCGCGATCGATTCCTGGCAATGCGACGGAATCAATGCCACATCCGGCCGCAGCCGCTGCAACTTCTGCAGTTTTCCCAGCGTATTTTCGAAAGCCGCGCGGTCTCCGATAATCGCCCCCGCCGGCCAGCCCGGCAGCGCAAACTCCCGGATGTTCCGCTGCGTCCACGCCGCGTCGGCCACCAGGAATATGGTGTCCCCACTTTCGATCCGGCACAACAACCCGTACTGCCCCTCGGCATGCCCTGGCAGCGCGATTGCCAACAGGGACCCGTCCCCGGCCACGTCGTAGGCTTCCGTAAACGGCGCCAGCCCGGCCTCCAACTCCACCCGCGGCAGCCCCTCGATCGCCCGCGCCCGCGCTGGAAAATCGTCCGGCAACAACTCGGGAAAGAATGCCGCCCGCGCCCGCTGCGCCGGCGTGTACTTCGCCAGCGCCGTCAACCCCGCCTGCGAATGCAGAATCGGCACCCGTGGCAGTTCTTTCAAACTTCCAATATGGTCCGGATGGAAGTGGGACAGGATGATCAGCGATAGATCTTTCGCCGAAAGACCCAGGCTCCACAAATGGTAAGGTACCGTCTGCTCGTCCGGACATTCGAACGGCAGGATAGCCCGGTACGCCCGCGCCGGCCAACTCGTCGACTCGCACAACGGCTGCCCGTACCCGGTGTCAAACAGGATCAGCCCCAGGCGCGGATGCCGGATCACCGCCACCATCGCCGGCAGGTGAATCTGCCGGGTGAGAGAACCACGCTCCACAAACCAGGCCCGGTTCCGGCAAAAGCCGACGGAAAACAGATGCACGCCGACTGTCATGCCGTTAGTATCGCAGCACGATGCCGCCCAGCGATACGCCCGCCGCCGTACCCACCAGCAGCGCTGTCTGCCCGCGCGAGAGCATTCCCGTCGTTGTCGCCCGGTGAAAGGCATGCGGGATGGAGACGCTCACCTGGTTGCCCGCCTCGGCCAGTATGTCCATCACCGGCGCTGCCGTGCCGCCCCGCTTGGCCAGTTGCTTACGCAGAAATCCTAATCCCACCGCCGACGCCTGGTGGGGCACAATGCAATCCACCGGATGTTCGAGCAGCGCCTCCAGAAAAGGGGGAAAATGCTCCTGCACCAGCCGCAACAGCGCCCGGCCGTTCATCGCAAACAGGTAGTCGTCCTCTGCCGGCGGCGGCGTGCGCATGTTGAACCGGGACCCGCCCGCCCGCATCTCCGACAAACCGGCGCCTTCGCTAATCGTCGCATTCCGGATTGCGAGTACCCCTTCGTTCCCCTGCGCTGGCCCCAGGATGGCCGCTGCCGCCCCATCTCCAAACAGCGTGCACGTGTCCAGATCTTCCCAACGCAAACCCTTCGACGACAACTCCGCTGCCACAATCGCCACATGACGCCACAAACCCGCCGCAATCCCGGCCGCCGCCATCTCGAACGTCTTTAGAAAACCCGCGCACGAGGCGTTTACGTCCAGGCACGTGACCCCGTCTGTCCGCCCGCCCAATCGCCGGTGGATCAGGATCGCCGTCGACGGCATCGGCTGTTCCGACATCACTCCGGAGAACAGGATCGCGTCCAATTCCCTGGCCCCTATCCCCGCCGTCTCCAGTGCCTGCCCAATCGCCGCCGCGCTCATCGCACTGGCGGTCTCCTCGTCATTGACGAAATACCGCGTGCGCACGCCGTTTCGCCCCAGCGCCGTCCCCGGCGCCAACCCCAGCCGCGCGTCCAGATCGGCAGCCGTCACACATTGACGCGGCAAATAGTTGCCGGTCCCCAACACACGAACAGGTAGTAGCATATGCAGCCAGACGAGGCACAGTATAGCAGCGGCCGTTTTCACGGTAAGGTGGGGAGAATGGTGGTATTTACCGATCTCGACGGCACGCTGCTCGACCGCGACTCATACAGTTATGCGCAAGCGGAACCCGCAATTGCTCACCTCCGCGCGAATGGCATCCCTCTCGTCCTGGTCACCAGCAAGACCCGCGCCGAGGTCGACGCTCTCCGCCGGCAGATGGGCAACACCGATCCCTACATCGTCGAAAACGGCGCCGCCGTCGTCATTCCCGGTGAACCGGACATCGTCCTGGGAGCCACCGCCGCCGCCGCCCGCGCCGCCCTGCACGCCGCGTCTCTCGTCTCCGGGGTCTCCGTCCGCGGTTTCGGGCAGATGCCGGTTGAGGAGATCGCCGAACGCGCGTCCCTCCCGCCCGCCGCCGCCGCCCTCGCCGCCTGCCGCGAGTTCGGCGAACCGTTCGTCGTCACCCAAGGCGACATCGAACCGCTCACCGCCGCTTTGGCCGCCCTCGGCTTCCAGGTCACCCGCGGCGGCCGGTTCTTCCACGTCCTCGGCGGCTGCGACAAGGCCCGCGCCGTCGCCGCCCTTGCCGCCCACCTCAATGACCCCGATACCGTCGGCCTCGGCGACGCTCCCAACGACATCGGATTCCTCCAGATCGTCCGCCACCCCATCGTAGTACCGTCGTCCCATACCCCGGCCGTGCTCGCCGCCGTCCCTCACGCCTCGCTCGCTCCCGCACCCGGTCCTGCCGGCTGGAATTCCGCCGTTTTGGCCCTCTTCCCTGCCCCCGGACTGCGGCGCGAAAGAGAATAAGTACCATTGCCCCTTCGCGCCACTCGTTATCGCGCAACTTCCTCAAATCCAATCAGTTCCGCAGGGTTCCTCCCATTTTCGTCACAAGCGTCGCGGCACTTTTCCACCGGTTTCTTCCGCCAATTCGCCGGAAATCGAAAAATGTGTCCAAAGTACCAGGACTTAAGTATTAAGAACCTGGGACTCCCCCTATTGACCACTCTAGGTGGTTCGCATTAGTCTGTTGAAGACGTGAGCGAACAACGGAAGAACCAACGGTTTGAATTGAAACTGCCCATTGAGCTAATCAAGGCCGGCAGTGAGGGTGTGCCCCAGGTTGGGGAAACCCGCAATCTGAGTTCCGGCGGAGTGCTTTTCACCTCCGACGGGCGCCTCCAGAAAGGGGATCCGATCGAATACCTCGTCACGCTGCCGTCCCAGGGCAACGAAGCCGGCCTGCGACTGCGCTGCATGGGCAAGGTGGTCCGCGTAGATGAGCGCGACTCGCCCGATAACGGCACCTCTCGCCACCCGTTTGCCATCGCCGCCACCCTGGAACGCCACGAGTTCCTCCGCCGATAACGCCCTCCGTTCTTGCGTTTCGGTGCCCGGCGTGGTAGCAAAGAAAAAGCGAAACCGCGCCGTATGAACCTAACGCTTGGCTTTCCCGACCCCGGGCCGGAGCAGAACGATCCCGCATTGAGCCTCCGCCGGCCCTCCGGTCTGGACGGCGCCGTCAACCGTTTCCGGGAGTGGATGGCGAAGCCGGACTCCCCTGTCCGCTCCATTCAGCATCAGCCCGCCCGCGACGGTGACTTTTCTTCCATCCCCGATTCCGTCGCCCCCCCTCTCGCCCTTGCCTTCCAGGCCCGCGGCATTGAAAAGCTCTACAGCCACCAGGCGGATGCCTACAACGCCGTCACCGGCGGAAAGAACGTCGTAGTCGTTACGCCTACCGCCAGCGGCAAGACCCTCTGCTACAACCTCCCCGTCCTCAATCGCCTGCTGGTGGAACCCGGCGCCCGCGCCATGTACCTCTTCCCTACCAAGGCGCTCGCCGAGGACCAGTTGCAGGAGTTTCAGGCCGCCGTCGATTCCATCCGCGTCAATGGCAAGGCGCCGGAGATCCGGGCCTTCACCTACGACGGAGACACCCCGCAGGACGCCCGCCGCGCCATCCGCGAACGCGCCAATGTTGTCTTCACCAACCCGGACATGCTCCACGCCGGTATTTTGCCCCATCACACCAAGTGGGCCAAGGCGTTTGAGAACCTCCGTTACTTCGTCATCGATGAGTTGCACTATTACCGCGGCGTCTACGGCAGCCACCTGGCCAATATCATCCGTCGCGTCCGCCGCATCTGCGAGTTCTACGGCTCTAATCCCCAGTTCATCTGCAGTTCCGCCACCATCGCCAACCCTCGCGAACTGGCCGAAGCGCTTTGCGAACAGCCCTTCACCCTGGTCGACAAGAACGGTGCCCCTGCCGGTGAAAAGTTCTTCGTTTTCTATAACCCCCCGGTGGTCAACCGCGAACTCGGCATCCGGCGTAGCTATCTGGCCGAGTCCCGCCGCATCGCGCTGGAGTTCCTCGACCGCGGTCAGCAGACGCTCGTCTTTACAAACAACCGTCTGGCGACCGAAATCCTGACTACCTACCTCAAGGACGCCGCCGAACGCATCCCCGCTCTCACCGGCCGCATCTCCGGCTACCGCGGCGGCTACCTGCCCAAGGAACGGCGTGCCATCGAGCAGCAAATTCGCACCGGCGCCATCCGCGGTGTTGTCGCCACGAACGCACTCGAACTGGGCGTCGACATCGGCTCCCTCGACGCCGTCGTCATGGCCGGCTACCCCGGCACCATCGCCTCCACCTGGCAACGCGCCGGGCGCGCCGGACGCCGCCAGAAAAGCTCCCTCGCCGTCCTGGTCGCCTCCTCCGCCCCCCTCGATCAGTTCATCATCGACAACCCCGGCTACTTCTTCGACCGGCCCCCCGAGCACGCCTACATCAACCCCAATAATCTCGAAATCCTCCTCAATCACCTCAAATGCGCCGCCTTTGAACTCCCCATCCGAAACGGGGAAAAGTTCGGCCCCCACGATACCGGCGACCTCTGCCGCTTCCTCCAGGAACTCGGCCTCCTCCACCTCTCCGGCGATACCTGGCACTGGACCAGCGATACCTACCCCGCCGACGCCGTCAGCCTCCGCGCCGTCACCAGCGATAACTTCGTCGTCATCGATACCACCAACGAGAACAAGGTGATCGCCGAGGTCGACTTCCCCTCCGCCCTCACCACGCTCCACGAAAAGGCCATCTATCTCCACGATGCCAGGCAGTTCCAGGTGGAGCGCTTCGATTACGACGGCCGCAAAGCCTATGTGAAGGCGGTCGAATGCGACTACTTCACCGACGCCATCGACTACACCCAGGTGAAAATCATCAACGAGTTCGACCGCCTGGATCTCCCGCAGTCCGCCCGCGCCCTACACGGCGAAGTCCGCGTCAATCGCCAGATTGTCGGGTTTAAGAAGGTGAAGTTCTACACCATGGAGAATGTCGGCGCCGGCAACCTCTCCACGCCCGAGCAGGAAATGCACACTACCTCGTTCTGGCTGCATTTCTCCGAAGGCTTTCTGGCCCGGTTCCCGGACCTCACCCCCACCGAAAAGCAGAACGGCCTGGTCGGCCTCGGCCACGCCCTCCGCGCCGTCGCTGCCCTGCTGCTGATGTGCGACCCGCGCGATCTCGGCGTCACCCTCACCGAGGACTCCACCGAGCCTTCCCGCGACTACCGGCCCAATCTCTACCTCTACGACAACTACCCCGGCGGCATCGGCGGCAGCCAGCCCCTCTTCCGCATGCAGCAGCGCCTCCTCCATTCCACCGCCCAACTCATCGCCAACTGCCCCTGCGAACACGGCTGCCCGAGTTGCGTCGGCCCCATCGGCGAAGTGGGTGAACGCGGCAAAGAAGTCGCCCAGCGCGTCCTGCGCGAAATTCTACGCGATGCCGGGCCGGAGGCTGGCAGGGGAGCCGGCATCCCAGAACACGAATCTGGTCTGGCTATACCTGGTGTGCCAACCGGTGCGCCGGATGGAAGCGCCTGAGCTCGCAACTCGCTTCTCGTCCTGCAAAAGCGCAAACAATTTCCCTTGCCCTATCCACTGTTCCTGTCTATCATAAATAAGCATGCACTCACATATCGATTTCGGCTATGACTGGCGGATCATCTATGCCCACCTCTTCATCCTCTTCCCCGCCGCCCTCCTCCTCGCCGTTGCCCTACGCCGCCACTGGCGCCGCTGGATCACCATCTCGCTCGCCCTCATCACCCTCTGGTCCCTCTCCAGTTTCTTCATCGTCCGCTTCCTGCTCGATTTCAACAGCCCCATGACCCTCCCGGTCGCCAACTTCTTCCCCTCTGGCAAGGGCAAGGTCCTCGATATCGGCGCCGGCACCGGCCGCTCTACCCTCGCCGTCCTGGAGGCCCGCCCCAATGCCACCCTCGTCGCCATCGATCTCTTCGAGCGCTCCTATGCCGACCACTTCGGCAACATCTCCGACGCCCGCATCGTCGAAAACCTCCGCGAAGCCGGCGTCCTCAACCGCGCCACCGTCAAAAAGGCCGATATGCGCGAACTCCCCTTCCCCGCCGGCGAGTTCGACGCCGTCCTGAGCGCCTACGCCATCGATCACGTCGGCACTGCCGGTATCCGCAAGTCCCTCGCCGAAGCCGCCCGCGTCTCCAAACCCGGCTCCGATTTCCTCCTCCTCGTCATGAATAAGGACAACTGGGTTCGCTTCATCTGGGGCCCCGTCGTCCTTCACGGCGGTACCCGCTCTCCTCAAACCTGGATCGCCCTCCTCAACGAAGCCGGCTTCGATGTCATCGAGCACGGCACCCAACCCTTCTCGCTCCACTTTCTCGCTCGAAGGCGTTGAGCGTACGATAGAAGTGCATGGGCAGGAATGGGTAGGAAGAAAACGATCTCCGACGCTGAGCTGTTGGAGGCTGCCCGCCTGGTGTTCGTGGAAAAGGGAATCGCCGCTTCCACCCGGGAAATCGCCCGTCGCGCCGGCATCTCCGAAGGGGTCCTCTTTCAACGCTTTACGACGAAAGAGGACCTTTTCTTCGCCGCCATGATCCCTCCCACTACCGATCTGGGCGATCTTCTCACCAACCCTTCTCTGCCCCCTCGCGAACGTCTCGAACAGGTCACCCTCGCGCTGACAAACTACTTCCGCACCACCCTCCCCACCTTCATCCCCCTCATCTCCCACCCGGCCTTTCGCTTTGAAGAGTTCGCCCGCCGCCACCCGGACTCCCCCATGTTCCGCCTCCGCTGGCAACTCGTCCAATACGTCGCCACCGAACAGATGGCCGGCCGCCTCGGCCCCGTGTCCCCCGCCGCCGCCGCCCTGCTCATCTGGTCCACCGCCCACTCCATCGCCTTTTTCGAGCACCTCGGCGCCCATGGCGGCCGCTTTGACCCCGCCATCCTCACCGCCACCCTCGATGCCCTCTGGCTCGGACTCGGCACCCGTCCCGCCGTCAAAACCGCCGATTGACACCAGGCCTCGTCCGCGAAATGATGCAACCATGTTCCACGTGATGGCCAAGCCGTCGGGTGCGATCTGCAACCTCGACTGCAAATACTGCTTCTTCCTCTCCAAGGAAGCGCTCTACCCCGGTAGCCCTTACCGTATGAGCGACGAAGTCCAGGAGTCCTACATCCGCCAGGTCCTCGAAGCCGCCGGCCATGCACCGTCCGTCACCATCGCCTGGCAGGGCGGTGAGCCAACCCTAATGGGAATCGACTTCTTCCGCCGCGCCATGGACCTCACAAAGAAATATGTGCGTCCCGGCGTCGAAGTCGAACACACCTTCCAGACCAACGGCGTCCTGCTGAACGACGAATGGTGCCGGTTCTTCGCCGCAAACAAGGTGCTCGTCGGACTTTCCCTCGATGGCCCCCGTGAAATCCACGACACCTACCGCCTCGATAAAGGCGGCCAGCCCACTTTCGACAAAGTGATACGCGCCGCCCGCCGCCTGCAAGCCGCCGATGCCGAGTTCAACATCCTCTGCACGGTCCACGCCGCCAACGGCGCCCACGGCCTGGACGTTTATCGCTTTTTCCGCGACGAGGTGCGGGCCAAGTACCTCCAGTTCATCCCCATCGTCGAGCGCATCGAAGGCCAGGTGACGGACCGCTCCATCGCCCCGCTCCAGTGGGGCAAGTTCCTCAACGCCATCTTCGATGAATGGGTTCGCAAGGACGTCGGCCGCGTCTTCGTCCAGCACTTTGACTCCGCCCTCGCCTGCTGGCACGGCGCCGGCGCCGCCCTCTGCATCCACCAGGAGACCTGCGGCAAAGGCCTCGCCCTGATGCCCAACGGCGACCTCTACTCCTGCGACCACTACGTCGACCCGGCCTATCTCCTCGGAAACATCCTCACCACACCCATGGCCGATCTCGCCAACGCCCCCCAACAAATCGCCTTCGGCAACGACAAACGCGACGGCCTCCCCCGCTACTGCCGCGAATGCAACGTCCGCTTCGCCTGCCATGGCGAATGCCCCAAGAGCCGCTTCCTAACCACCCCCGACGGCGAAGACGGCCTCAATTACCTCTGCGAGGGCCACAAACTCTACTTCAACCACATCGACCGGCCCATGCGCATCATGTCGACACTCCTCCGCCAGGGCCGCCACCCTGGCGAAGTCATGTCCATCCTCGCCGAAGACGATCGCCAGCGCCGCATGGGAATGCCCACCCGCGCCCGCCTCGCCTGGGACCCCTACCGCGGCCGTTAAGCCGTCCCGTAAGCCGGATAATCGGTGAATCCTTTCGGTCCCGGCGTATAGAACGTCGTGCCGTCGGCCTCGGCGAGCGGCAATCCGCCTTGGAACCGTTCCACCAGGTCCGGATTTGAAATGTACGGCCGGCCGTAGGAAACCAGATCCGCCGCCCCGCCGGCAATCAACTCCTCGCCCTTCTCCTTCGTCAACCCCGAATTGAAGATCAGCGTTCCCGTGAAATCCCCGCGCAAGCTCTCCCACCCCGTGTAGCCAACCACGTGCAGGAACGCCGCCCCGCGCGCCGCCAACTCCCGCGCCAGCGCCGGATAGGTCTCCCGCGCTTCCGGGTCCGCAATGTCGTTGAACGTGCTCGACGGACTGATCCGCACGCCGATCCGGCCCGGCTCCCACGCCGCCGCCATCGCGTCAAACACCTCCAACACAAACCGCCGCCGCTTCTCCGAACTCCCCCCATACTCATCGGTCCGCTGGTTCGAGTTCGGGCTCAAAAACTGGTTCGGCAAATAGCCATTCGCCGAATGCAGTTCCACAAAGTCAAAACCCGCCTCCCGCGCGTTCCGCACCGCCTGCGCATACTCGGCGATCGTCTCCCGGATCCCTTCCACCGTCAGTTCCTTCGGCACCGGCATCTCCTGCATCCCCGCCGCGTCCGTCCACATGCTCCCCTTTGCCGCGATCGCCGACGGCGCCACTATCTTCGCCCCAGCCAACTGGTTTGCCGGATGCGCAATCCGCCCCACATGCATCAACTGAATCCCGATCAAACCGCCCTTCGCATGCACCGCCGCCGTCACCCGGCCCCAAGCAGCCACCTGCTCCGGCGTGTGAATGGAGGGTGTCCGCGCGTACCCCAATCCGTTCGCCGACGTCGCCACGCCCTCGGTCAGGATCAACCCTGCCGTCGCCCGCTGCCCGTAATACTCCTCGTGCAACGCGTTCGGCGCCGCGTTCTCCACCGCCCGCGAACGCGTCATCGGGGCCATCACAATCCGGTTCTTCAGCTTCACGCCGCCTACAACGGCCGGTTCAAATAGGGTTGCCATACTCGATCCTTTGCTAGTCAATAATTCGATGTCGAATTAAATGATGCCATCCGCGGCCGGTTGGTCGCAAAGGGAACGGAGGATTTTTCGCAATGAATCGTTCAGCCGCGCCGCCTCCGCCGTCGCCAGCGGACAGTCCGCATGTCCCAACGCCGCAAACGCCCGCAAAGTAATCTCCCGCCCCGCCTCCGTCAACCGGATCCGCGTCGCCCGCCGGTCCTCCGGGTCTGGCAGCCGTTCAATCCACCCCGCCGTCTCCAACCGGTCCAGCCGGTTCGTCATCGCCGCCGGACTCAGCAGCGATGCCGGCAGCAATCGGCACACATGCACCCCCGGCCCGCCGGCATCCGGCAGCAGCGTCGACATCACCTCAAACTGCCACAGCGCCACCCCCAGCGGTGCCAGCGCCCCGTCCAGCCGCTTCTCAATCAGCCGCGCCAGCCGCACCACCCGCGTCGTCACCCCGAACGCATCTGTATCCAGCGTCGGGCACGCCTTCGCCCACTCCTCCAGCAACCCGTCCAGAAAGTCGGCGTCGTCGCCCATCTAGGCTTTATCCCAGAACCCGATCGCCGATGCAAACCGCCCGCTCCCGGCGATCTGCCCGAAATTGGTCCCCCGCGCCATCACGCTCCCGTCCGGCATTCGGATCAGCCACGGAAACCGGTAATACCCATGGCACTGCTCCGCCTTCCCGGCCAGTTCCAATCGAAATCCCGACACAAACTGCTGCGCGCCGGAAATATAGTGCAGCAACTCCAACCGGCTGTTCACCGCCCCCATCGAGTCCCGGAAAATCCCGTCCTCCTCCCAGCACCCCTCCAGCAACGCCGTTCGCGCCGCCACATCGGTCTCGTTCCAGGCCCGTATATAGCCGTCCACCGCCGCCGGCAACGCCGCCGCGAATCCCAACTGTGCCGCCGCCCCGGCCAGTTGCGCCAGATAATGCGTCCAACCCTTGGCGTGCTCGGCCTGCTGTGCCGCATCGATCCCGGCATGCGTCAACGTCACTGTCGTCCCCGTCGCCGTCGCCGTCAGTTCAATAGTCACCGTCGTCGCATCCGGCCCCAAACCGTGCGTGTGCTGGTCATACCCCCATCCAAACACCAGCCGCCGGTTCTCCACCTGCTCCCGGATCCGCCCCCGCGCCACATCCCCCGTCGGGTAATGCACCGTAATCCCGGCCGCCTCCAGCAGGGCCCCCGGCCCCATCCATTGCTTAAAAAGCTCCGGATCCGACAGAAACCGGTACACCGTCTCCGGCCGGGCATTCACGTGTATCGAAAGGTGCAACGAATCGGACATGGATTAGTTCCTCGGTTTTTCCAACAGTTCAGCGTCTTCAGCCAGCGTCTTCAGCCGCGTCAGATGACCCCACCAAAGCGTTTCAAAATAAGCCGCCAACGGCCCCAGCTTCTCCTGATTCGCCCGGTAGTAATGCACCCGGCCGGCCTTCCGCAAATCCACCAGCCCGTGCTCCCGCAACACCCGCAAGTGCTGCGAAACAGCCCCAAACGTGATGTCAAACTTCCTCGCAATCTCCCCGGCTGACTGCTCCTCCCGCCACACAAGCTGAAGAATTTTCTGCCGGTTCGGCTCTGATAACACCGCTAGCATCAGACTTCATTTTAGTCACGACTAAATTACTGTCAAGACTTTTCTCACCGCCGCCATGCCACCAGCCCCGCCGTCAACGCCAGCCCAACCAAAAACAGCCCCCCACCCCAATAGAGGCTCCGGGGCTGATACCGCATCTCCACCTGGTGTGCCCCCGCCGGTACCACCACCCCCCGCACGAACCCGTACGCCTCCCAAATCCGCGCCGCCTTCCCGTCCACCGTCGCCTCCCAACCCGGATAAAACGAATCGCCCACAATCACCATCCCCGTGCACTTCATTTCCGCCCGCACCCGCACCCGGTTCGAACTCCGGCTCTGCAGCAATACCGTGTCCCCCTCGCACGCCTCCAACGCCGGCGCCTCCTCCAGCAGAACCGTCTGCCGGTGCACATCCAGCGGCGCCACCTGTAACCGTTCCCGCAACTCCGCAAACGAACCCACCCGGATCGCCTCATGCACGCTCCACACCCTCGGCCTCGCCTCTGGATTCTTGTACACCTTCACCCCGCTCCGTCCCTCATACAGCGGTATCTGTTCCGGCCGCTGCGGCGCCTTCCCCAGATAGTGCGTCACCGCCAGCACCGTCCGCGTCCGTTCCAGATGCGTCTCGGCCCGCATCAGGTTCTCCGGCACCCCGGCCACATACCCCCCCAGCGCGTCCATCCCGTGGTAATCCCCAAAGTTCATCGGAACATCTTCTTCCTTCACATCAATCCGCACCGGCGACTTCCGTTCCTCCGCCCGCAAAAACTCCGCAATATCCTTGTTCTCCTCCAGCATCCGTGCAAACCGGAACTCCCCCTCCTTGTGCCGCGACGAATACGTCGCCGTCGTCACCCCATACATCTCCACCATCGCCACCGCCACCCACAGCGCCTCCGCCCACCGCACCCTCATCCGTACCGCCACCGCCAACCCCACCGCCAGCAACCCCGCCAGCACCAACCGGTTGTCCAATCCCCTGTCCCCCACGGTCCATGCCAACACCACCACCCCCACCAGCACCAATCCCCGCCCCAGCCACCTCTCCCCCCTCTCCCACGCCCCAGCGCGCAACCCGTCCAACCCATAGGCAGCCAGCAGGCACAGCCCCAAATTGAACAGGTGGATCGCCCGCACCGGGATCCGCGCCTTCCCCAGCCCCGGCACCAACGACGAAATCACCCCATGCAGCGGCGTCGCCGCCCCCAGCGCAAATACCAGCGCCAGCGCCGTCCCCATCGCCACCCACCGCACCCGGCCCTCCCACCGCCAGCCACAAAGTCCGAACAAGGCCATCCCCACCACCGCCAGCCCGAGATACGGCGCACAGTCAGCATACCGCTCGGCATTCGGCAGGAACGTGTCCACCACCCCTCGCGCCGGCATCGAATACACCGTCGCAATGGTGTACGAGATCCGGTCGTTCCAACCCACCGGATCCGTCATCCCCACCCATCGCTTCGACAACCGTCCAAACTCCACCGTCGGCAACACCTGCAGCGCGGCCACCAATCCGGCCACCCCCAGCGACAACGCCGCCCGCCCCGCTACCCCCCGGTCCCGCCACACAGCACACCCCCACAGTCCAATCAGCAGCAACGACACCAGCAGCGGAATCTCATGATGCCCGCACAGCCACGCCATCCCCAGAAAAAACCCCGACAACGCCGCGCTCCCCCACGCCCGCCGCCCCTCTACCGATCGCCCGAAATACAACAAAATGAACGGTGTAAAGATCGCCCCCGCCAGCACGTCCAGCCACGCTACCGTCCCCAGAAATCCCCCGCACCCGAACCCTACCGCCGCCAGCACCGACGCTCCCCGGCTCCGCCCCCAGTCCCGGCACAACGCATAACACCCCAGCGCCGCCAGCCCGTGCAGCACCACCCAGTACCAGTTCAGATACTCCGGCCGCAGATACCCGTCCCGCAACGGCAACAGCAAAAACAGGATGTTCAACGGGAACAACGGCCCCGGTTGCGTCTGCCCGATCAATGATTGCCCCGCCCAGAGCGACGGATCCCACAGCGGAAAATGCCCTTGCGCAAACTCCCGCGCTTGAAACTGCAGCCGCGGAATCTCGATATACACCATGTCCGGGTGGTCGAACCAGACATACTCATTCGTCAGCGTCAGCTTCCAGTAAAAGCCGATCACAAGCAACAGCAATCCCAGCGGTACCGCAATCCGCATCACCAATCGCGAGGGCATCTACGCGATTGTACGCAGACTCCGCCCACCCCTGGCGTCCAGCTCCGCTTTGCAATACGATACCCCCAGGACACAACACCCCATGCAACGCCGCAAGTTCGTCTCCGCCGCCGCCCTCTCCGCCGCTTCCGCCTCCGCCGCCACCGGCCCTGTCCGCTCCACTCCCCTCCGCGCCGGCTACTGGGGTTCCCAGTTCTACGACGACAAGGAAAAGGCCGAGCTCATGGATGTCCTCAACAACCAGGCCCCCTTCCGCTGGTACGGCACCAACCCGCCCACCAAAGTCGCCACGTTTGAAAAGGAATTCGCCGCCCGCATGGGCACCAAGTTCGCCCTCGCCGTCACCTCCGGCACCGCCGCCCTCCAGTGCGCCGTCGCCGCCCTCGAAATCGGCCCCGGCGACGAGGTCATCCTCCCCGCCTGGACCTGGCACTCCTGCTTCAACGCCGTCGTCCTCGCCGGCGCTCTCCCCGTCTGCGCCGAAATCGATCACACCTTCAACATCGACCCCGCCTCCCTGGAAAGCCTCATCACCCCCCAAACCAAACTCATCATGGCCGTCCACCTCCAGGGCAACCCCTGCCATCTCGACAAGGTCCTCGCCATCGCCCGCAAACACAAAATCCGCGTCCTCGAAGACTGCGCCCAAAGCGTCGGCGCCTCCTTCCACGGCCGTCCCCTCGGCGCCCACGCCGACATCGGCATCTACTCCCTCCAGCTCAACAAAACCATAACCGCCGGCGAAGGCGGCGCCGTCGTCACCAACGACCCGCTCCTCTTCGAACGCGCCTCCCGCTTCCACGACCTCGGCGGCTATCGCGCCCCTCACGTCCAATGGACCGAAAAGGCCAACCTCGACTTCTTCTTCGGCGCCAACTATCGCATGAGCGAATTCACCGGTGGCGTCCTCCTCGCCCAACTCCGCAAACTCGACAAAATCGTCAACGCCGTCCGCTCCAACGCCCGCCACGTCTACGACGGCGTCCGCGACCTCCCCGGCATCCGGTTCCGCGACCTCCCCGACCCCGCCGGCGAACTCGGCGCCGGTGTCTTCATGGACTTCCAGACCAAAGCCCGCGCCGACAGATTCCTCGACCTCATGAAGGCCGAAAACGTCCTCGCCGCCAAACCCGGCGGCAGCGTCATCCTCCCCACTCTCCCCCACGTCATCGCCAAGAAGACCATCCACCCCGCCTGGCCCAGCTTCACCTCGCCCCGCGGCAAAGCCATTCAGTACGGCCCGCAGACTTGCCCCCGTACCATCGACATCCTCGGCCGCTACGCCGGCGTCCTCATGGATCCCAAATACACCCGCCGCGAAACAGACGACATCGTCGCCGCCATCCGCAAAGTCTTCCCGGCGGTCTGACGCCTCGCCACGCTCCCCCCGGCAGGGCAGCGCAGGGAAGCAATCGGCTCCAACTCGCTAGCGGGCCGAAACCCGCCCGCCTGCGAATCAATATTTGGTCGGGGCGACTGGATTTGAACCAGCGACCCCCTGCGCCCAAGGCAGGTGCGCTACCGGGCTGCGCTACGCCCCGACTCCTTCCAGCTTACCATTCACACCACCACCTTCCTCCGGAACCGCGCTTCTCCCCCGTACAACGACCCCGCTCCCTCGTGCGCCTCCACCGCCGCCAGCGCCGCCAGGTTCACCACATCCCCCACCGTCGCTTCTCTCTGCAACACATGCACCGGCTTGGACGGCCCCATCAGAATCGGACCCACCACCTGCGCCCCGCCCAGCGACGCCAGCAGCTTATACGCAATATTCCCCGAATCCAGATTCGGGAACACCAGCACATTCGCCCCGCCCTTCAACGTGCTGAATGGATACGTTCCCTCCAGCCGTCCGGCAAGCACCGCCGTATCGGCCTGCATCTCGCCATCGGCCATCAACTGCGGCGCCCGGCTCTTCAGGATCGAAACCGCCTTCCGCACTTTCTCGGAGGACTCGTGCCGGCTGCTCCCGAAATTCGAGAACGACAAAAACGCCACCCGCGGCTCCACGTCGAACCGCTGCGCCGTATCCGCCGCGCACAACGCAATCTCCGCCAGATCCTCCGCCGTCGGATCAATGTTCACCGTGCAGTCGGCCAGGAAATACAGCTTCGACCGCGACGCCGTAATCACCAGGTACAACCCCGACGCCCGGCTCACCCCAGGCCGTAACGGAATCACCTGCAGCAACGGCCGCACCGTGTCCGGATAGTGCGTCGTCAATCCCGTCACCAGCGCATCGGCGTCGTCCAACTGCACCATCATCGCCCCAAACAGGTTCGGATTCCGCAACAGTTGCGCCGCCTCTTTCCGAGCCACGCCCTTCCGCTGTCGCATCCGGTAAAACGCCTCGGCATACTCGTCCAGCCGCGGATGATTCTTGATCTCTACAATCTCCACTCGCGACAGATCCAGATGCACCTCTTCGGCCGCCTTCTCGATCCGCGCCCGGTTGCCCAGCAGATACGGCGTTGCAATGCCCTCGTCCAGCAGCGTCCGGCACGCCCGCAACACCGTCGGATGCTCGCCCTCGGGAAACACCATCCGGCATTGCTGATGCCGCGCCTTGCCCAGCAACAGCCGCGTCACCCCGCTTCCCTTCCCTAGCCGCTCTTCCAGTGCCCGCCCGTACTGCTCCAGATCCACCTGAACCCGCGCCACCCCGCTCTCCATCGCCGCCTTCACCACCGCCGGAGCCTCCCGCAAGACCACCCGCGGATCAAACGGCTTCGGAATAATGTAGTGCGGCCCGAACTGCAGATCCTCCCCGCCATAAATCCGCGCCACCGAATCCGGCACATCTTCCTTCGCCAGTTCCGCCAGCGACCGCGTCGCCGCCATCATCATCTCCTCGGTCACCTGCGTCGCCCGCGAATCCAGCGCCCCGCGGAAGATCGCCGGGAAACCCAAAACGTTGTTCACCTGATTGGGATAATCGCTCCGCCCGGTCGCCACAATCGCGTCCGGCCGCGCCTCGATCGCGTCCGCATAGGGGATCTCCGGGTCCGGGTTCGACAGCGCCAGCACGAGCGGCGTCCGCCCCATCCCCTTCACCATCTCTTTCGTCACGCAGTTGGCGCCCGACAAACCGACAAACACATCGGCGTCCTTCATCGCCTCGCCCAGCGTCCGTGCCGCCGTCCGCCGCGCAAACTGCGCCTTGTACGGATTCATCCCCTCTTCCCGGCCCTCATAGATCACGCCCTTCGAGTCACACATCATGATCAGCTCCGGCGACACCCCCAGCCGGATAAAATGCCGCGCACACGCCACCGCCGCCGCTCCGGCGCCGTTGATCACCACCCGCGACGCGCCGATCTCTTTCCCCGCTATCTCTAACCCGTTCACCAGCGCCGCCCCGGCAATGATCGCCGTCCCGTGCTGATCGTCGTGAAACACCGGAATCCGCATCGTCGCCTTCAGCGTCTCCTCGATCAGGAAACACTCCGGAGCCTTGATGTCTTCCAGGTTGATCCCCCCAAAAGTCGGCTCCAACATCTGCACGGCCCGTATGACGTCTTCCGCCTTATTCGCGGCCAGCTCAATATCAAAAACATCAATATCGGCAAAGCGCTTGAACAGCACCGCCTTACCCTCCATGACCGGTTTCCCCGCCGCCGGGCCGATATTCCCCAACCCCAGCACGGCCGTCCCGTTCGTCACCACACCCACCAGGTTGCCCTTTCCGGTGTACTTGTACACCAGATCCGGGTCGTCGTGGATCTTCAAACACGGAACCGCCACGCCTGGCGTGTACGCCAGGCTCAGGTCCCGCTGCGTCAAACACGGTTTCGTCGCCGATATCGACAACTTTCCCGCGGGCTGCGATGCGTGGTACTCCAACGCATCATCTTCACGAACCATCATGGAATGCCTCCATTTCGCCACTCGGGCGATGGCCGCGCGAAACGCCGGCGGCCCTCGGAAATCACTGCGGATTCCCCATACCGCGTTCTCGTGCCGCCAATTGCCGGCGGCCTGACGATATCTGCCTTAACTATAACTCCATTCCCCGTCTCCGGCGGTTCTAAATCCTAAACAATTCCCCCAACCTGTCGATAACTTGGGTAGGTCCCACTCCATGTTTATTGTCACCTCGGCCCTTGCCGCCCTTGGCATCGGTCTGCTGGCCCATCTTGCCTTCTCGCATCACCACCCGGCCCCGTCAGACGACGACCCTTACTGGCTCGACGCCATCGAAGGCGCATCGCCCCGGAACCAGCACCGGCGCTAAGATATACTGTCCTCCGCTACCCTCGGAGGTCCTCCCATGCCGTTTTCCCGGCGCGCTTTCCTCGCCGCCCTCGCCGCCCCCAACCCTCGCCCCAACATCATCCTCTGCATGGGCGACGATCACGGCTGGAACGAGACGGCCTACAACGGACACCCCCACCTCAAAACACCCGTCCTCGACCAGATGGCCGCCGCCGGCCTCCGCCTCGACAAGTTCTACTCCGCCCACCCCAACTGCTCCCCCACCCGCGGCTCCATCATGACCGGCCGCCACCCCAACCGTTATGGCACCTTCAGCCCCGGTTGGTCTACCCGCCCGGAAGAGATCACCATCGCCCAGATCCTCCGCAAACAGGGTTACGCCACCGGCCACTTCGGCAAGTGGCACCTCGGCCCCGTCAAGGCAGCCTCCCCCACCTCCCCCGGCGCCATGGGCTTCGACGAGTGGCTCTCCCACGATAACTTCTACGAACTCGACCCTCACTTCTCCCGCAATGGCGGCCCCGTCGAACAGTTCAAAGGCGAAAGCTCGGAAATCGTCGTCCGCGAAGCCATCGCCTTCCTCGAAAAGGCCCGCAAAGCCGGCCGGCCGTCGTTCACCGTCATCTGGTTCGGCTCTCCCCACGAACCCTACCTCGGCAAGGAGCCCTACCTCTCCCTCTACAAGGATCTCCCCGCCCCCCTCCGCTCCCGTCTCGCCGAAATCACCGCCATGGATACCGCCATCGGCCAACTCCGCCAGCACCTCCAACGAACCCGCCTCGCCACCAATACAATGCTCTGGTACTGCGGCGACAACGGCGTCCCGCCCGAAGGCCGCGTCACCACCCCCTACCGCGGTGCCAAAGGACAGGTGTATGAAGGCGGCGTCCGCATCCCCGGCATCATCGAGTGGCCCGCCCAAATAAAAAAACCCCGCAAGACTTCCGTAAACGCCGTCACCAGCGACATTCTCCCGACGCTGTGTGAAGTGACCGGCGCCCCGCTCCCCGCCCGTCCCCTCGATGGCATCAGCCTGAAGCCTCTGATTGACGGCAAGATGACAGAGCGCCCCAAGCCGATCTTCTTTTGGGAGTACGTCGCCGCCGCCGAACCCAAACGGAACCCCGAACCCTACATCGATCCGGAACTGCAAAGGGGAACCACGCCCACCGCCAAGTTGCAGAATGGCAAATACACCCGCGACTTCCGCAACTTCCGCCACCCGAAGATCGATCCAGCCGACTACGCCGGGGCCGCCGCGGTCCTCACCAACCGCTTCAAACTCGTCATCACCAAAAACAAGGAACTCTACGACCTCCCCGCCGACCCAAGCGAGTCCCACGACCTGTCCCAAGCCAACCCCGCCGAAGTCGCCCAACTCGAGTCCCAACTCCGCGCCTGGCAGACATCGGTCCTTACCAGCCTCACCGGCGCCGATTACAAGCGCTGACACCCCGGGCCGAGCACCCGCTGGGGGATAGCCGGGGCAAGCACAGACACTCCACCCCCAACCCAAGCAGCACGGCTGTCCCCAATCGCCGCCGAGCACCACCCCAACCCGAACCCCCAGGCCCGCCAACAGCCCGCCAACAAGCCCGCCGCCCCCTCTCCCCAATCCCGCAAAACCCCTCGGGGATAGCCGGGGCAAGCACAGACACAACCTCCGGGCACCCAAGCAGCACGGCTGTCCCCATCGCCGCCGAGCACCACCCCAAGCCGCCCCCCAAGGCCCGCCAACAGCCCGCCACCGGCCCGCCACCCCTTTTCCCCCAAACCCGCAAAACCCCTCGGGGACAGCCGGGGCAAG
>CAYSFR010000001.1:0-424976 GCA_964430625.1 uncultured Solibacteraceae bacterium | reverse complement strand
CACAGACACCCCACCCCCAACCCAAACAGCACGGCTGTCCCCAACGACGCCGCACAATCTCCCCAACCCGAACCCCAAGCCCGCCAACAAGCCCGCCAACAGCCCGCCACCCCCTCTCCCCAAGCCCGCAAAACCCCTCGGGGACAGCCGGGGCAAGCACAGACACCCCACCCCCAACCCAAACAGCACGGCTGTCCCCAACGACGCCGCACCATCTCCCCAACCCGAACCCCCAAGCCCCCCAACAATCCCGCCAACGCCCCCCTAAATCAGCGGCACCTCCACCTCCGCCCCTTTCCGGTCCGCCGAAACATATCCCGCATAAATCGCCATCGTGATATCGATCGCCAACTCCAAATCACACTCCGGCTGCCGCCCCGCAATCATCGAGTTCACAAAATCGTGCATTTCGTAAAACTGTCCGTTGCTCCACCCAAACTCCGGATACGCCTGGATCCAACCCTCATTCGAACTGATCTTCTCCATCAGATCCATCCCGGCGAACTCTTTCTTATCCGGACTATACAAATCCACCACCTTCACCGGTTGAATATGGCACCGCGTCCGATGATTGTTCGCATACACCTCGATAAAGTCATAGACACCGCCCAACACCAACTCCGACGTCATCACATCGGCGATCATCCCGTCTTCAAAAATCACATGCAACAGCGCATAGTCTTCGGTGTCCTGATAGGTGGTGCGCAAATACCCACGGTCTTCAAACGCCGGCCGCTTCGTAATCGCATGCGTCCGGCAACTCACCGCCACTGGCCGGATCGGCTTCCCGTTCCGCGCCAACCCCTCCTTCCGCTTCAAATACAGCACGCCCCCCAGCGGATGGCACCCCTTGCCAATCAACGACCCGCCCCCCTGCTCGCTCCAGATCCCGTAAACCGGCGAATGCGAACCCGAGTGCGACTCCTCCGCCGTCATTCGCAAGATCTGCGCCTTGGTCTCTTCCAGAATCTGCCGCTCCCGCTGCACCGACGGCGCGTAAATGTAGTTCTCCGCATACCCCAGCAGAATCCCGCTCTCGGCCACCACCCGCCGGATGTCCCGTAACTCCTCGGTCACCGCCGCCAGCATCTCTTCCTTCGAAAACCGCTCCGGCGACCCGAAAAAACCGTGAAACGGTTTCTCCACAATCACATGCTTCCCCGCTGCCGCCGCCGCCCGAATGTAGGCTGCGTGCGACGACGGCGGCGTGCAGATGTCCAGAACATCAATATCCGGCAGCATCTCGTCCACCGATGCATACGCCTTCACTCCAAACTCCCGTGCAAACGCCTCCCGGGACTCCGCCCGCGCGCTCGTCACTCCTACCGTCACCGCCGGTAACCCGCGCAGATTCTTGTGGTGAAACTTCCCGGCAAATCCAGATCCGGCGATCCCAAGGCGTAGAGGTGCGTTGTTCATGTGGCTGTCCCGCCATTCTACCCGGCCCGCAAAAAAAGTGAAAAATCCGTGTCGGGTTTCGCCGGCCTTTTTCACACTCCCCGGTGAAGGAAATACACCCCATGAAACTCACTACACTCTTCACCACTATGGCGGCCTCCGCCGTACTATCTGCCCAGGCAATCGCCCTGCTCCCCGCCCCCGCACCCGTCATCGTCCCCGGCGGCTTCGACCAGGAAATCATCGTCCAGAACACCGGATCCACACCCATCCCCGGCCCCATCGGTGTCTTCGTCTCCAAACTGGATTCCCGCGCCTACATCGAAAACCGGAATCACATCGCCAAATCGCCGCTCGGCGGCCTCGCCTACGTCATGGTCCTCGATGCCGGCCCCGACAAAATCCTCTCCCCAGGCGAAACGGCCCGCACCACCGCCCGCACCCGAATGACCAATCCTGCCGACCCCGTTTCCCTCCTGTTCACCTCCAGCCAGGGACCCTACCAACTCTCCAGCGTTCAATATCCCTACAAACTCGTCGAACGCAATGGCGAGGTTCTGTCCATCTTCACCAGCGTTCAATACCCCTATGAAGTCGTCGCCACCTCGCCGGACACCGCCAGCTACGACGGAACAACGGCATCTGTCGTCTCCCACAACCGCAACTCCGGCGAATTCCGAGTCCGTACCAACCTCTCCACCCAATCCATTCCGGCGTTCGTCAACCCGGCGAGCTTCCAGGACCCCTTCATCGGACAGTTCACCGGCAACTCCCGCGCCGACCTCGCCGTCTTCAACCGCACCACCGGCCAACTCGCCATCCGCGACTCCGCCACCGGAACCGTCTCCATCCGGGAAAATCCCCCCTTCGCCAGACTCAACCCCTCCGCTGGCAATCTCTTCTTCGCTCCCGCTGACTACGACCGCGATGGTCTCGTCGATCTCGCCATCTACAGCCAGACCACCGCAACCCTGCAGATCGTCGGCTCCCGCGACGGCGCCGTCGCCAGCGTCCAGGTAGGCACCCCAGGCTCATCCGTCCCCGCTTATAGCGATACCGACGCGGACACCTACGGCAACTTCACCGCCTTCGACAAATCCACGGGCCGCCTCTTTACCCGCAGCCTCGGCGCCAGCATCTCCAACTACGACGACGACACCATCATCGTAGGGGAACCCGGTCTCGACCCAGGAGCCGACGATGACCAGATTGCCTCCGGCGACTTAGACGGCGACGGTCTCCAAGACCTCATCATCACCTCCCTCTCCCGTAACCAGATCACCATCCGCCACTCCGCCACCGGGCAAATCACCTCCCGCCCCCTCAACGCCCTCTCCAACTCTCAACTCCTCGGCGGACAAATGACCTTCGCCCAGTGGGCCGCCGCCCCGCCCTCGGCACCCTACCGCGATGCCGACGCCGACACTTGGCTCCAGGCCGGCCGAATCAACGCCGGTATCGTCGACAAGGTCGCCATCGCCATCGGCCACGCTTCGGCCGCCGAGAGGATCGTCACCGGCGGATTCACCCGCATGCGCTAACCTCCAAGACCCATCTGGGACCCTCCCCTAAGGAGGGTCCCAACTTTTTTGTGCCCCTTGTCGGCTTTTTCGATCCGTTTGCACATTCCTTTGCGAGACCCACTATGACCATGCTTGCCACCCCCTACGAACCTGTTAGCATGAGCCGACTCAGCATGGCTGACGGCAACGTAACCATCCTCCTCCGCTCCTGGCGTGCCGGTGACACCAACGCCCTGGAAGAATTGACCAGCCTCGTCTACCCGGAACTCCGCCGCCTTGCCAGCGCTATTATGCGCAGTGAGCGCTCCGCCCACACCCTCCAGCCCACCGCTCTCGTCCATGAGGTCTACCTCCGCATCGCCGCCGGTGAAAAACTCTCCTTGGAAGATCGCTCCCATTTCCTCGGCATCGCCGCTCGCCTCATGCGACAGGTGTTGATGGAGCATGCCCGCCGCAAAAACGCCGTCAAACGGGGTGGTAGCGCCCGCCATGTGACCTTCGAGGATGGGTTGGCCATCTCCGCCGAAGGGTCTGAGGAGGTGATCGCCCTCGACGCCGCCTTGACCGCCTTGGCCCAAATCTCCGAACGCAAGGCACAGGCCGTCGAGATGCGCTACTTCGGCGGCCTTACCGTCCCCGAAATCGCCGCCGCCCTCTCCGTTGCCGACCGCACCATCGAACGAGACCTCCGCCTCGCCCACGCCTGGCTCTTTCGCTACATGCAAGGCGAGACCCTCCCTGCATGACCCCGATCACGCCCCCACCCGAGGCCCTCCCCCAATGAACAACTGGGAACGCATCGAACAGATCTTTGACGAGGCCATCGAACTTCCTCCCGCCGAGCGCCCCGCCTTCCTCGACCGCGCCTGCCACGGCGACCCTGTCCTCCGCGCCGAAGTCGAGTCCCTCCTCGACGCCGAATCCGGCGGCGCCCGCCTTATCCCCGAAGCCGTCTCCCGCCTCTCCTCCTCCATCCTCGCCAGCGACGACTCGGGCCGCCTCGGCCCCTACCAAATCGACCGCAAAATCGGCGAGGGCGGCATGGGCGCCGTCTTCCTCGCCCATCGCGCCGATGACGAATACCGCCACGAAGTCGCCATCAAACTGGTCCGCGTCCGCGGCCAACTCGCCCTCTCCCGCTTCCGCCACGAACGCCAGATCCTCGCCGCACTCGACCACCCCAACATCGCCCGCCTTCTCGACGGCGGCACCTCCCCCAACGGCCTCCCCTACTTCGTCATGGAGTACATCCGCGGCGGCCTCCCCATCACCGAGTTCTGTGACCAGCAAAAGCTCTCCCGGAAGTCACGCCTCCAGCTCTTCCTCAAGGTCGCCGCCGCCGTCCAACACGCCCACCAGCGCCTCATCATCCACCGCGACATCAAACCCGCCAATATCCTCGTCACCCCCGAAGGCGAACCCAAACTCCTCGACTTCGGCATCGCCAAACTCCTCGACCCCGAACGCGCCAAAGGGACTGTCCTCGAAACCCTCACCGGCATGCAACTCCTCACGCCGGACTACGCCTCCGCCGAACAAGTCCGCGGCGGCCCCATCACCACCGCCACCGATGTCTACTCCCTCGGCCTGGTGCTTTTTGAAATGCTCACCGGCCACCGCGCCCAGAAACTCACCACCTATTCCGCCGAAGAAGTCGTCCGCGTCGTCTGCGAAACCGAACTCCCCAAACCCAACCTCGGTTCCGACCTCGACAACATCCTCGGCATGGCCCTCCGCAAAGAACCGGACCGCCGCTACGCCTCCGTCGACCAGTTCGCCGCCGACATCCAGCGCTTCCTCAGCGACCACCCCGTCCTCGCCCGTCCCGACTCCTGGCGCTACCGCGCCGCCAAGTTCGCCCGCCGCAACCGCTGGCCCGTCGCCCTCGCCACACTTCTCCTCCTCGCCCTTGCCGGCGGCATCGCCGCTACCGCCTGGCAGGCCCGCGTCGCCGCCCGCCGCTTTAATCAGGTCCGCGCCCTCGCCAATAAGTTCGTCTTCGACGTAGACGACGAACTCTACCGCGTCGCCGGCGCCATGAAGGCCCGCCAGATGCTCGTCTCCACCTCCCTCCAGTACCTCGACGCCCTCGGCGCCGAGGCCGCCGGAGACCGCGCCCTCTCCCTGGAGATCGCCGGCGCCTATGTCAAGGTCGGCGATGTCCTCGGGGGTGAAAATGGATCCAACCTCGGCAAAACCGCCGAGGCCATCGACTCCTGGAATAAAGCCATCGGCATCTACCAGCGCCTCGGCACCCGGTCCCCCGAAATCGCTGAAAAGTACGGACGCGCCCTCATGCGACGCGGCCGCGCCATCCGCTCCACCGGAAAACAAAAGGAGGGCCTCGCCGATCAGCAACTCGCTGTCTCCCTCCTCGATTCCTCCGGCGCCAACTCCACCGAGCGCGCCTTCGCCCACTGCTTCCTCGGTGACCAACTCCTCCAACTCTCCGGCCCTGAACCCGCCCTCGTCGAAATGCGCCGCTGCGGTGAACTGCTCCTCGCCGCGGGAATGCCAGCCGCGGATGCGCTGACCCGCTCCGGCGCCGCCCTCATCGAGTTGGGCCGCCTCGAAGAGGCCGCCAGCGAATTCGACACCGCCCTCCGCTTCTACCGCCAACGCCTCGCCGCCGATCCCCATAACGGCCGCGCCCTCCGCGAATCCGCCGTCGCCCTCCTCCGCCTCTCCGGCATCCACGCCCAGGAAGACGCCCCCAGCCTCGGCGACTTCCCCGCTGCCCTTCGCTACGCCCGCGAAGCCATCGCCATCTACCGGGACCTCGCCGCCAAGGACCCCGCCAACAAGGAAGCCCTCCAATCGGTCACCATCGCCGAGGTCCGCCTCGCCTACCTCCTCGATGTCGGCGAAGGAAAATCCCGCGAGGCCGCCGCCACGCTCCAATCCTGCATCGCCGCCTTTGAGGCCATTCACAAAAACAATCCCAAAAACCAGGTCGCCCAGGCCCGCATCGGCGCCGCCCGTCTCTACCTCGCCCGAATCCTCGAACGCCAGGGAAACCTCCCCGCCGCCATCCGCGAAGCTCTCGCCGATCTCGATATCCAGGACGCCCTCGCCGGCCCCAGACGCGACACCACCCTCACCACCGTCCGCATCTCCCCCCGCGTCACCCTCGCCCGCCTCTATCGCAAGCAAGGAGACCTCTCCCGCGCCCGCGAAATCCTCCTCCCCGCCCTCGACCGGGTCCGGAAATCCGAGGCGGACCATTCCGCCATCTCCGCCCGCATGACGCGGGCTTCCTTCTACGCCGAACTGGGCCGCCTCACCAAGGACCCCGCCCTTTTTGAGGACGCCATCCGCCTCTACAGCGGCTTCCGCTCCGCCGGCATCTCCAAATCGGTCTGGGACGAACCGCTCCAGCAGCTAACCGCCGAGCAGTCCGCCCTCCGCCGTTAGTTTAGTTACACTTCCGTACTTCTCGCGACGCCGTCGTCCCCAGCCGGTTCGAGATCGTCGCCTTCAGCGTCGCCACCTGGACATCATATCCAGGCTTTTCCACCAGCACCGGAACGTCCAAACGGAACGCGCCGCCGCTGCGAACGGTCGTCGGATTGCTGAAATAATCGAAAGAAAGCGGCGAAATTGGCGTATCTGTGATGTTTTTGCCGTTTAATTCCAACGTCAGCGCCGTCAGTTCCCGAGTCGAGGTCTGCCCCGTCAACTGGACGTTCAGGTAGTTCGCCGAGGTCGTGTAACAGGCGTCAGAGAGCACCGGAATCGACCGCGCCAGTTCCAACTGCACGGGCGCCGGTACGGCCGCCTGCGACTGGCCAGCAACCATCAATCTTTCCAACGAGATACGATACTTCGCCGCCACTGTCCCCAGCGACGCCAGCCGCACCCGGAACAGCCGCGACCCGGCCGGAATCTCCACCCGGGCCAACCGCCCTCCTGGGAGCAGTTGCACCGCCGGATCCGCCTTGTTCACTTCCCCATCGGAAGCCCCCGTGTTCGCCTCCGCCGTCAGTACCAGGTCGGCGGTGATCGGGAGGGGGTAGGGTTTTGCCAGGGTAATATCGATCGGGATGTTGGTCGACCCGGCTCCGGCGCCGACGGCCAGGCGGAGGTCGGGGAGAGCGGGAATTTTCGCCGTCACGGTACACAAGCGGCGCATCTGGGTTTGGCGGAAGTCCTCTAGAATCAATGTGAAAGGATACTCCCCGGAGGTGCTAGGGATTCCGGTGAAGCGGCCATCGGCGCCAAGGGAAACCCCGGCGGGCAGGCGGCCTTCGGCGCTCCAGCGGTAGGGCGGGATGCCACCTTCGGCGAGTGCATACTCGCGGTAAAGGCTGCCGACCTGGGCATCAGAAAGCGGGCAAGGCCGTTGAATTTGAAGGGGTTCCGGGCGGACGAAGAGGTTACACTCTTGCGTGGTGGTATTGCCCGCGCCATCGGAGACCCGGAGGCGGAAGGAGGCCGAGCCGGGTTCGGTGGGGGTACCGGCCACGCGGCCGTCGGAATAGACGCTAAGTCCTTTAGGAAGAGCAGTTTCCGCGCTCCAGCGGAGAGGGGCGACGCCACCCACCGTGTTCAGGCCCTGCGCGTAGGACTGGCCCAGCCGGGCGTCCGGAAGCGGGCAGGCGGAGATGGAAAGTGGCGAGCGAAGTACGCTAAAAGTGCACGATTTGGTACCAACTAAGCCCTTAGAATCGCGCAAAATGAGCATAAAACGTGCTGTTCCTGCGTCATTTGCGGAGCCTGTGATCCTCCCGTTGGGCTGGAGAACGATCCCCGAAGGCAGATTTCCGGACAGGGTCCAGAGGTAGGGGCCTTCGCCGCCGGTCCCGGTGAGGTCGACCGAGTAGGGGGTCCCGGTGGAGGTGGAGGGCAGCGGGCAGGCGGTCTGGATGGTCAGCGCCTGAGCGCCGACGGTAAGTTTGCAGTTCGTCTCAACCACCTGGCCGGCCTGATCGGTGGCCCGCAGCGCGAATGGGTAGACGCCGGGGGTGGCCGGGATGCCGGTGAGTTTCCCATCCGCGGCGAGGAGCACGCCGGTGGGGAGGGCCCCCAGGGCGAGCCAGCGCCAGGGGGCGGCGCCGCCGGAGATGAGCGCGGCGCCTTCATAGGGAGCGCCGGCGGTACCGAACTCGTAGGGGCAGGACTGGATGGTGGGAACAACGGTGGTCTGGCGGATGTTCAGAACGCAGGGCCGGAAGCCGGGGCGGGCTTCCGAGGAGGCGGGGCCGGCGACGCGGAGGAGGAAGTTGTAGGTTCCGCCGCGAGTTGGGGTGCCGGTGATCACGCCGTTTTCCGAAAGGGTGAGGCCGGGGACGGGAGAGAGGCCGTCTTCGCCCCAGGACCACAGGAAGGGGCCGGCGCCGCCGGTGGCGCGGAGAGTCTGGCTGTAGGGCGCCCCGGCGAGGCCGTCAGGCAGCGGGCAGGAGAGGGGAGCGACCGACAGGGACGGGGCCTCGATTTCGAGCGTAACGCGTTGAGAAACCGTTTCGTCGGCGCCGTCGACGCGGCTGGTGACCGAAACGGTGGCATCGAAGAGGCCGCGGGCGGTTGGGGTTCCCGAAAGCAACCCGGCGGCGGAGAGGGTCACACCCGGGAAGGTAACGCCGGGATCGGGGAGAAGGGTCCAGCGGTAGGTGGTGCCGCCTTCCGCAGTGAGGCTGGTGGCATAGGGGAGGCCTACGACACCTTTGGGCAGGACATTGCCGCTGGTGATACCCAAGCCGGGGCTGAGAACGCCATTGCGGGCGCGGAACAGATAGCGGCCAAGGACAGGGCTGTTCAGGCGGCGGCGGGCGAGGGCGCGGGGACCATTATCAAGGAACTGGCCGCTGATCATGGAGCCGGCGAGTTCAAACGAGGTACCGGGTTCGCCGGAGCCGTTCGACCACCCGACGACGACGGGGGTGCCGCCAAGACCGCCGGTACCGCCGCTGGCGTCACCGGTTTCCCACTGAATGCGCTCGTAGTTGAACTCGACGTCGAAGTTGCCGGAACCGGTATCGGAGCGATCGATGAGGACGATCTGGAAGGTGTTCAGCTTATCGGCGTGGCTGGCGAAGTAGCCTACCGTGAAGTAATTGATTCCAAACGCCTTGCGGCCGTCGACGATATCTTCGCCGTAGTAGACAAGCGAGGAGAGTTCGTTGCGGGTATCGACATCGGCAAAGAAGGCGGCGATGATCTCGCGCTGGGTGTTTTCGAGGCCAAACGGGGTAAAAGTAGCCAGCGCGGCATCAAAAGTGATGTTTCCGTTGTTGTTCACATAGCCGCTGTTGCGGATGCGGCCGAAGAAGTTGATGGGAAACGGGAGTTGGACGAGAGGGCTGGAGCCGTCGTCGTTGGCGGGGATACTGTTGCGTTGGAAACCGGGGAGGCGGCGGATGGCCTGGGCGTCGAGTTCGGCGGCGGCGAGTCCGGCGAGGAGGAGAAGAGGGAGAAGGCGTTTCACTGGCGCACCTCCGTTTCCGGGCTGAAGGCTGGGGCGCGGCCGGTGAGGCCGGTTTCTCCATTCCAGATGGCGACGGGGCGTTTTGCCGATTCGTGGAGGCGAATGGCAAAAGCACCTGGGGCGGGCCAGGCGCCTTCGACGGTATCCTCCAGGGAGAAGCGTTCCGCTTGCAGGGTATCGAGGCTGGCGGAGGCGGCGGCGCCTTCGGCGTTGACGGCAAAGATCGATTTGCCGTCCAGGGCGGCGACGATGCCGACGGCGTTGGGTACGAGATCGGGGAGGGCGCGGAGGAGGCCCTGGGCGTCCTGCTGGGAGAGGGTTCCGGCGGCATCGATGAACCATAACTCCGCCGTACCGGGGCGGAAGGCGGCGGCGGCGGGGAGCGAATCGAGGCGAATGGACTGATTCGCCTGATGCCAATCGGCGCCATCGGCCGAGACGGTGACGAGGCCGTGGTCGGCGGAATAGGCCAAGGGACGGGAGCCGGAGGCGACTTCCCAACGGGAGCGAATGGCTCCGGCATTGTCGAAGGCCAGGCAGCTATCCTGCGAACAGAGGGCGAAACCAGCAGAAGCGCGGTCCCAAACGGCCGCGTGGGCGGCAATGGGGGCGCCGGGAAGCGGTTCGACCGGGCCGCCGGAGCGGAGGAGGGCGAGGCCGCTATCGAATTTCAGGACGATGGCGGAGGCATCGGGGGAGGCCCAGGCGGCGCGAGCGGGGTTCTCCAGCGCGATTGTCGCGCCGGCGCGGGGACTTTCCGCGACACCCGTCAATTGAATGAGTTGGGAGCCATCCGGGGAGAGGAGCCAACCAAGGGCCGGAGCCGAGATGCGGACACCGGAGGAATCGGCCGCGATTGCGAGGCCAGAGAGCATGGCGAGTCCGAGCATTGGTCTCGCGATCCATCGCGCGTTTGTTTTCCAAGATATGCAGTGCATTAGCCGCCTTCGACCGCGGGACCGCCTCATGCAGTCCGACACGGCACCACTTAGTTCATCGGACGGGGGCGAAAAAAGCTTTAGGGTACATTTTGGAGGGGGAAAGGCAGGGAAAGGCGGGGGAATTTGCGCCGTTTCCCGAAGTGGGGGAATCAACCCTTATAATGATTGCGTAACCTTCCCCGGGCTCCGTGCGCCTATGCAAAAAGGCGTAGACTTTCTTCGCGAGGCTATTCATGTCGGCATTTACCAATCCAGCACCATCGCCAGTCGAACAACCGGATAAACTGGCGCCGGTAGCGGCACCGCCAACTCCCAAGGGCGGCAGCGCCTGGAAGGGGTGGGTTATTGCAGCACTCGTCGCCGCCGGCGGGTGGGCTGCCTATGAGTTTGGCTATAAACGGTCGCTGGCAGAGAAGAACGCGCAGAACACGGTAGCGGCGATCCCTGTGGTAAAGGCGACGCAAGGCAAACTGGAAGTGCGGGCGCGCATCAGCGGCGCCTCGGCAGCACGGGAGTACGCAAACATTACAGCGCCGATGATTCGTGGGCCTGAGGGCAACCGGCCGATGGTGCTATTGAAACTGGCTCCGTCGGGCTCCATGGTGAAGAAGGGCGAGTTGCTGGCATCGATTGACGGGCAGTCGCTGCAGGACCATATCGACGATGTGAAGGACACAGTGGAATCGGCCGAAGCCGACGTCCGGAAGCGGAAAGCCGAGCTGGAAATCGACTGGAAGAACATGCAGTTGACGCTGGCGGTCGCCAAGTCCGACTTGGAGAAGGCGAAACTGGATGCGAAGGCGGCCGAAGTCCGCACCGAAGTGGAACGGATGTTGCTGCAGTTGAACTCCGAGGAAGCCGATGCGCGCTACAAGCAGTTGCAGTCGGATGTGGAGAACACGCGGAAGCGGCAAGCGGCGGAAATCAAGATTTTGGAGTTGACGCTGGAACGCCATAAGCGGCATCTGGGCCGGCACGCCAATGACATTGCCCGATTCCAGATCCACTCGCCGATCGACGGGCTGGTGGTGTATCAGTCGATGTGGGGCGGCAGTTCGATGCGGCAGATCGAGACGGGCGACCAGGTATCGCCGGGTCAGCCGTTCATGAAGGTGGTCAATCCGTCGAGCATGATGCTGGAAGCAAAGATCAATCAGGCCGAGAGCGACCGGTTCCGGCTGGGAATGCCGGCCGAGATGCGGCTGGACGCATTTGGCGGACTGGTGCTGAAGGGTCACATTTTCAGCATCGGCGCGATTGCGACGGGCGGGTTCCGGCAGAACTTCTTCATTCGGAACGTGCCGATTCGGGTTGCCTTCGACACGGTGGAAGCGCGTCTGATTCCGGACCTTTCCGGTTCGGCCGACGTGTTGCTCGAGAGCTCGGACGAGAAAGCCGTGCTGGTTCCGCTGGGTGCCCTGGCGGAAGAAGACGGCAAGAGCTTTGTGCAGGTGAAGACGGCGCAGGGCTTCACGAAGCGGGAAGTGAAGCCCGGGTTGCGGAACGACACGCATGCGGTGATTGCGAGCGGGTTGGAACCGGGCCAGGAGATCCGGGCCAATTACTAGGCTCCTCCTCTTCCTGTTGATTGGCGGCAGCCTCCACGGTGTGGAGGCTGTTCGCATTTGGGACCGTGCACCGTACAGTGCGTTCACCGATTTGGTGCATTACGGAGGCCGGTTTCTGTGCGCGTTCCGGGAAGGGGCAACGCACCACGCCGAGGCTGGGCTGGGAACGCTGCGGTTACTGGGCAGCACGGACGGAAAGGCGTGGGAGACGGTGGCGGTGATTGGGCGGGCGGGATATGATTTGCGGGACCCGAAGTTTTCGGTGACGCCGTCCGGGGAACTGATGCTGACGGCCGGGGCCGTCAAGCCGGGGGTGACGGGAGTGGACCGGGTTCATACGCTGGCGTATTTTTCGCGCGACGCGGCGCGGTGGGGCGAACCGGTGGCGATTGGGGAGCCTGGGCTATGGCTGTGGCGGGTTACCTGGCATGGGGGAAAGGCCTATTCGGTCGGGTACGGGAGGGGATTGCGGAGACTGTTCGTGTCCGACGATGGGCGGACGTTTCGCACGATTGTCCACGACTTTGCCAATTCCGAGGGAGGGAACGAGGCAACGCTGGTGTTTGACCGGGATGGGACCGCCTACTGTTTCCTGCGGCGGGACACGGACACGTTAGGGGCGCGTTGGGGGATCAGCAAGGCGCCCTACACCGATTGGGAATGGAAAGACCTGGGGAGACGGGTGGGGAGTCCGCATGTAATGGAGGCGCCCGACGGGCGGCTGATCGGGGTGGTGCGGTATTTTGAGGGGAACTTCCGGAAGGTGGCGGTGGTGGAGATGGACCGGAAGGGCGGGATGCGAGAGTTGGCGGGGCTGCCGTCGTCGAATGGGGATTCGGGGTACGCGGGGATGGTGTGGCGGGACGGGGAGCTGTGGATCTCGTATTACTCGACGCATGTAGCGCGGAAGACGTCGATCTTTGTGGCGCGGTGGCGGCCGTAGGGGATTAGCGTCGCGGGGCCTCTTCTATGGGGAAGAGGCGAGGGAGGAGACCGGCGAGGGCCTGGCGCCAGAAGGGCCAGTTGTGACCGGCGTTGGGGACGACGGTGAAGTCGTGGGGGATGTTGTGTTCGGCGAGCTTGGTGGCGAGGCGGCGGGTGAAGGAGAGGTTGATATCGCGGTCGCCGATGGAGAGGGTTAAGGGGTGGAAGATGATTTTGGACCGGGCGAGGGCGGCAATCTGGGGGTCCGACTCTTCGGCGGCGAGGCCACCGGAGAAGACGGCGAGGGCTCCGAAGGATTGCGGGGAGTCGAGGGCGAGCCAGGCAGCCTGGAATGCGCCCATAGAGAGGCCGGCGATGGCACGGGCGCGGCGGTGGGAGATTGATTTGTAGTTCCGATCGATGAAGGGTATGGGGATGTTGGGGTTGGCGCGGGAGATGGCGTGGCCGTCGGGCATAACGATGAGGAGAGGGCGGAGCTGGCCGGTGGCGATGAGGTTATCGGCAATGACGTTGGCGCGACCGGGATTGACCCAGGACGCGTGAGTATCGCCACTCCCGTGGAGGAGGTAGAGCACGGGGTACCGGGTTGGCGCATTCGGGTTGTAGCCGGGCGGGGTGTAGACGGTAAAGCTGGCGGGATGGGAATGGGTATGGAGCACGCCCTTGGGGCCTGTGCGGGGCGAATGGAGGGCGGGAGAGGTCCCGGGAAGGTGGAGGAGGCTAGTGGCGTTGCCGTCGTGGCCGGTGTGGACGGCGGGGTTATTGGGATCGTGGACGGGCAGGCCGTCGACCAGGAAGAGGTAGGAGTAGAGGTTTGGCGGGATGGGGCCGATGGTGATGGTCCAAGGGCCGGCGGGAGATTTTTCGAGGTTTTCGACGGTGTTGTATTTAGGGATCCACTCGCCCCAGAGTTTGACGGTGGAGGCCTTGGGGGCGTCGAGGCGAAAGGTGACGAGGCCATCGAAGTGGATTTGCGGGGAGACGATGGCCGCAGCGAGGAGGAGAGCGGAGATCACACGCTGTCCTTGCGAGCCATGGCAGAGAGGCCGAGCTGGCCGCCGAGGCCCATGGTTTCGACGGCGGAGGAGGGAACGACGACCATGGCTCCCTTTTCCTTCATGGCCTCGTAGAGCATGTTCATGGCACGGAGGTGGAGGGCCATGGGGTGTCCTTCGTAAACCTTGGCGGCGTTGACGAATTTGTCGGCGGCTTCGGTTTCGGCCTGGCCGAAAATGATACGGGCACGGCGTTCGCGTTCGGCCTGGGCTTCGCGGGACATGGCGTCTTCGAGAGCCTGGGGGATCTGGACGTCGCGGACTTCGACCGACTGGATGGTGATGCCCCAGGGGTTGGTTTTCTCGTCGAGGGTACGCTGGAGTTCTTCGCCAATGGATTCGCGTTCGGTGATCATCTGGGCGAGTTCGTGGCGTCCGATGGACTCGCGGAGGGCGGTTTGGGCGGCCATGGCGATGGCTTCCTCAAAGTCCTCGACTTCGAGGATGGCCTTTTCGGCGTTCCAGACGACCCAGAAGTAGACGGCGTCGACGGAGACGGGGACGGTGTCGCGGGTGAGGGTGGACTCGGCTTTGACGTTGCCGACGCGGACGCGCTGATCGACGGCGGTGGAGACGGAATCGATGATGGGGATGATCCAGAACATGCCGGGGCCGCGCATGCCCTGGTAGCGGCCGAGGCGGAGGAGGGCAACGCGTTCCCACTGGTCGGCGACGCGGACGGAGAGGAGGAGATAGAGGCCCGCGAGGAGAAAGGGGAGGAGGGGCCAGGGGTGTTTGGCGATGGCGACGCCGGCGAGGCCGAGGAGGAGACTTCCGGCGAAGAGAACGGCGCCGAAGGGGCTGATGGTGGTGTTCAGTTGCTGGATCTTCATGGGTTGTTTTTCCCGGTTCTTTCGTGGAGGGCGGATAGGAGGTCCTGGGGTTGGAATCCGGCGGCCGAGGCGCGGGCGACGAATTCGGTGACGAGTTGATCGAGCTGGCGTTGGCGTTCGAGGGTGGAGGGTTCCACCTTTTGGGTGCTGACGAATGTCCCTGTGCCCTGGTGGGTTTCGATGACGCCGCGGATTTCGAGTTCGCGGTAGGCGCGGAGGACCGTGTTGGGGTTGATGGCGAGGTCGACGGCGGTTTGGCGGACGGTGGGGAGTTGATGACCGGGGAGGAGTTGGTGGAAGGCGATGGCGTTGCGGACTTGCTCGATGAGTTGGCGGTAGACGGGGACGCCGGAAGCGAGGTCGAGCTGGAAGCGGAAGGGGGCCGGTTTGGGGTCGGCTGACGGCATCTGGAAGTATAGTGTACTAGTTTACTAGTACAGTCAAGGAGAAAATTTCGGTGCTGCGGGGCTCGTGAGACGAGGGCGGGCGGGAAATTCGATATGGATAATTCGTGCCTTACACTAGCTGCAACCTAATGACAATAAGGCACTTAAAACTGGGGACGGCCGCACCCGACACCATTTTTGGGTTAGGACCAGCGGCCTTCGAGGGGGGCGGCGGGCTTGGCGATCGATTGGAAGACGCCGACTCGGACGCGATCCGAACCCTTCATGGTCAGCATCGGCATGAGACCCATCGCGATCAGCGTTTCGGCCGCCTTCAACGTTAGCAGGACCTCGGCGCAGGGCTTCAGTTCCACATTGCCGTATTCCTTCCAGGTGTGCACGGGGAGACTGGTGATGTCCTGGAACTGGCCGGGACGCATGTTCCACTTCTCCTCACTGAACGACTGGCAGATGAGGGCAACGCAATGATACATGCCGTTGCACCAGAGATAGTTGGCGTGGGTGCTGCCCTCGGGCATCTCCTCAAACTTGAACCGCTCGGTCGGGCTGGAATCCTTGCCGTAGGGCTGGCGGGCCATCACGCGGGGAAGGGTGAGACCGATGCGGCGGGCCTCCGGGAACGACCGGAGTTCCTCCCAGATGGGGTTTTCGGTGTCCCAATCGTCGTCTTCGCTGAGATTTTCGGGGTGTTTCACACCGAGGAGAGAGGGGTCGGCGGCGGCGAGGAGGGGGGCGCCGGCGAGGTCGGCGAGCATGGCGAAACGGGCGAGGAACTCGACGTCGTCGATCCAGGGGCGGAAGTAGGAATCCAGGCCGAGGAGGGACCAGGGTTCGCCGTTGGGCGGAGCGGCGGCCAGGAGATGAAAGAGTCCGGTACGGCGGAGATCAGGGGCGGTGGCAACGTCGGCGAGGAGTTCGGCTTTGGAGACGTCGAGGATATAGATTTTGAGCTGGGAATCGGTTTCGACGTTGCGGACGACGTAATCGAGGCCGCGCCAGGCGGCTTCGAGGTTCTGGAAGAGGGGGTTGTGGAGGATCTTGCGCATCTGGCGCCCGACCTCCAGGTCCAGTTGCTCGAGGAGTTCCTTTTGCTTGGGGTCCTGGCCGGGGACAAGGTGGGGGGCGACGAGGTCGTGGACGTAGGCGAGGAGGGGGTCGCGGGGCTTGGATTTGCGGGCGGGGGTGGGTTCGTCGGCCTCGTCGGCGATCTGGTCGAGGAGGCTGCCGGTGATGATGTCGCTGGAGGCGCGGGCTTCGCGGGGCTGTTCGCTGATGAGGCCGCCGAGGATCTCGTCGGTGGTCTTCTTCAGCGACTCGGGGTTTTCCAGGCGGCGGCGCATGGCGCGGAGAGCGGGGAAGAGATCACATTTTTCGTAGAGGCGGTCAGCGGAGAAGTCTTCGAGTTCGGAGAAGGAGAGGCGGAGTTCGGCGCCGTGGTCGCCGGCGAGGGGGAGGAGGAGTTCGGTATTCAGCAGGCGGGGAAGGGTTTCGATTTCGTCGCGGTCGACAAAGACGGGACGGCGCCCGAGGATGGGTTCGAGGACGCCACGGCTGGCGCGTCCGGAAAAATCGCCCATAATGAGAACCTGGAATGGAGAATCCGGTTCGGGTGTAGCGTCGATCCGGCGCTTGCCGGGTTCCACATCCATGACCACACCCGCATAAGAAGTTTTTGGCATCTGATGTCCCCTTGGCGGCTCGATAGGAAGACCGCAGCCCTATTTTACACGTGAGGCGTTTCGGAAACGCAAGCTGGAAGAAACGAGGAAAAAATGACAAACGAGCAAACGGCGATGACGGCTCCGCTGCGGGTGGACGATATGGAGTTGGCGAGGAAGATCGCCAAGGGTTTGCTGGCGTTGGGGTTCACCGGGGACGCCATGCGGGAGGCGGTCCCGGAGTCGGCCGAAGCGACGACGTCGATGAAGATGGACCATGGGGAGATCGCGGCGCGACTGGGGACGGAGACGGCGATTGCGTGTCTATTGCGGGCCTTTCTGCTGCGGACGGCAACGAGCGAAGAGCAGATGCGGCGGGTGATCGGGGACGAGTTGTTCGAGATGTGCGACGCGGCGGGGATGTGGGTGCGGGTGGAGGGCGGAGTAGTAGGAGAGGTCGTGCTGCTGGAGGATGAGGAGACGTTCCTGCTGTCGGACCATACGAGCATCCGGCTGGGGGAAGTGGCGATGTACTGGGTGATGAGCATCGGGACGTCGACGATGGCGGTGGCCGAGTCAGTGGCGCGGCGTCCGTATGGAAAGGTGCTGGACCTCTGTTGCGGGAGCGGGGTGCAGGCGTTTTTCCTGGCGCGGCATGCCAAGCAGGTGGTGGCGATTGACCGGAATCCACGGGCGCTGAATTTCGGGCGGTTTGGGGCGGGGATGAACGGGCACGGCAACATTGAGTTCCGGGAGAGTGATTGCTATTCGGCGGTGGCTGGGGAGAGGTTTGACCTGATCGTGTGCAATCCGCCCTACGTGATGACGCCGGACCGGCAGGCGTATTACCGGGACGGGGGGATGGGCGGGGACCGGTTCTCCGAGCGGATTCTGCGGGAAGCGCCGGAGTATCTGGAAGACGGCGGCTTTGTGCACGTGACGTGCGATGTGGGAGCGATGGGCGGGAAGGGGTGCGAGGAGCGGCTGCGGGCATGGCTGGAGGGGAACGGGTGCGATGTGGTAGCGCTGGGCGGCAAGCGGATGACGGCGGCGGAGTATGCGCAGGCTTGGATGAAGGCGGACACGAAGGAGTATGCCGAGGCGGAGGCGAGGCGGTGGACGGAGTATCTGGACGAGTTGGGAATTGAAGAGATTCAAAACTGGCTGGTGGTGATGCGGCGGCGGGGGAAGGGACCGGCGAACTGGTTCCATGTGGAGACGATGCCGAGCAAGCGGAAGGGGTATTTCGGGCATCAGGTGGCGCGGACGTTCGCGGCGCGGGACCTGCTGCGGAAGAGCGACCGGGAGGTGTGGGAGGCACGATTGCGGTTGCCGGCGGATGTGCGATTGCAGCACACGGTACGGCCGGAGGACGGGAAGTGGATGGCGGATTCGTCGCGGCTTACCTTTGTGGAGGGGTTGATTGCGGAGTTTGAGGTGGAGCCGCAGACGGCGGGGCTGTTGCTGATGTATGACGGGAAGCGGAAGAACGAAGAGGTGCTGGCGCGGGTGGCGCGGGAGATGGAAGGAAAGCCGTCGGAGTTGCGGGACGGGTGGCTGGAGTATGTCCGGCATCTGGTGGAGAACCGGATTCTGGAGGCTGCGCTGCGATGAGCGGGCCATTAAGCGGGATCGTGGTTCTGGACCTTTCGCGGGCGGTGGCGGGGCCGCTGTGCACGATGCTGCTGGGAGATCTGGGGGCACGGGTACTGAAGATCGAAGAGGCGGGCGGGGACGAGGCACGGAGTTGGGGTCCACCCTTTGTGGGCGAGGACTCCACCTATTTTCTGGGGCTGAACCGGAACAAGGAGAGTGCCATCTTCGACTTGAAAGACGCCGGGGACGTGGCGGTGGTGAGGCGGATGGCGGCGCGGGCGGACGTAGTGGTGGAGAATTTCCGGCCTGGGGTGGCTGAACGGTTGGGGTTGGGCTATGCCGCCTTGCGGGCGCTGCGGCCGGGATTGGTTTACGGCTCGGTATCGGGGTTTGGGCAAGCGGGGGCGGACAAAGACCGGCCGGGGTACGACCTGATCGTACAGGCGGCGAGCGGGCTGATGTACACCAGTGGCGGGAAGGTCTCGTTTCCGGTGGCCGATGTGCTGGCGGCGCTGTTTCTGCAGCAGGGGATTCTGGCGGCGCTGATCCGGAAAGAGGGGGCTTATGTGGATGTCTCGCTGTTGGACAGCTTGCTGGCGGCGATGTCTCCCTTGACGGCGGCGGCGCTGATGGCGGGGGTGGATCCGAAGCCGGCGGGGGCGGCGCACGCTAACATCGTGCCGTACCAGGTGTTTGTCTGCCGGGAGGGGAAAGTGGCGGTGGGGGTGACGAACGAGCGGATCTGGGGGCGGTTCTGCGGGGCGCTGGGGCGGGAGGACTGGCGGGAAGACGGGCGGTATGCGACCAACGTATTGCGGAATGCGAACCGAACGGCGCTGCTGGGGGAACTGGAACCGCTATTCTTGACGCGGGGGGCGATGGAGTGGGAGGCGTTGCTGCGGGCGGCGGAGGTGCCGTGCGCGGCGGTACGGACGGTGGGGGAGGCGCTGGATATGGATGCGGTTCGAAGCATCTGGACGCTGGAGGATGGGTTAAGGGTATTTGGCAATCCGATGCGGATGAGCGGGCACGAAGCGCCGCGGGGGCGGGTGCCGAAACGGGGGGAACAGACGGAGTTACTGCGCCGGGAGTTTGGCGGGTAGACGGTTGTGAGACGAGCCAGGGGAAATCCCACGGGGGAATGGGAACAGTCCTGGCGAGGGAATGGCGGCGTTGGCCGCGAAAATAGGATCAGGGTTCGGTGCGGGAGATCTTCTTCGCGCGGAGGAAGGAAAAGACAGCGAAGGAGAGCATGGTGATGAGGAAGATGCTGGAGAGGACGAGGCGGAAGAGGGCTTCGGGTTCGCCATTGAACTCTTTCCAGGAGTTGTAAACTTTGGGAGCCGCGGGGACAGCAAAGCAGACGAAGACGAACGCGATCATTTCATTCCAGAGAATGCGCAGGGGGCGCATGATGCCTGGAAGAACATGAGAGAGAAACTTTCGGCCGAGCGAAAACATCGAAAAGGTAACCGTTCCCAATTATATGGCACCCTTCAGAAATTGGTGAATTCGGCCGATGAAGATGGGAGAGGGTACCTGATGGTATCCTGAGGCAGAAAGAAAGGCGTTTACTTGGACGACCGCTTGAAAGAGCTGATGCAGGACCTGGGAAATGCAATTAACGAATCCCTGTCCGATTCTGACCGGATCGCGGAAGCGATCGGTGAGATCAAGAGGGCCGGGTACGACGTGTTCCTAGTGCTTGAAGCGACGATCGGGTTCAACAAGCGTGAAGGCGGCGAAGAGGACGAAGACGGCGAGATACCGGAGATAGCCGGGGAGATCTCGTCGATTCAGCCTGAGCCAAAAGCGCGCGGGAAGGCCGGAAAGGTCTCGTGGACGACGCAGGACCAGAAGTTTCTTCGGGCATTGAAGATCTCGTTGGACGAGGACCAGAAGAAGTAAATCAGGGTTAAAGCAGTTCCCGATAGGCGTCCCAGGTCGCATCGACGGCGCGGCGCCAGGTAAATTGTTGTGCCCAAGCGAGGCCACGCGAGACGAGTTCGCGGCGAAGGCCGGGCCGCTCCATGAGGGTCAGGAGGGCGTGGGTGAGGGCATCGGTGTCGGCGGGATCGATGTGGAGTGCGGCGTCGCCGGAGATTTCGGCAAGGGCTGAGCGGTCCGAGGTGATGACGGGGATGCCGCGGGCCATGGCGTCGATGACAGGGATGCCGAAGCCTTCGTCGAGCGAAGGGAAGGCAAAGACAGACGCGCGGCGATAGAGGGCTTCGAGTTCCGCGTTGGTAACGTAGCCAGTGACCTGGATGTCGGCGGCGCGGGGACTCAAGCGGATCTGTTCGAGGATTTCGGTAGCGCCAAAGCCGGCGGCACCGGCGAGGATGAGTTTCCAGCCGGGGGGCGTACGGGAGAAGGCGTCGACGAGGCGGGCGGTGTTTTTGCGTTTCTGGATGGAGCCGACGGAGAGGACGACGTTTTCGCGGGGGATGGAGCCGGAATGGGGAGGAGGCGGGTGGACGCCGTGGTGAACGACCCGAAGGCGGGAGGCGGGGACGTGGAGGAGGGACTCGACCTGGGAGGCGGTGAAGGCGGAGACGCAGAGGATGAGATCCGAGCGGGAGGCGGCGTGGCGGGCCTGGGCGGTGAAGCGGGCGCGGAAATCGGGGGTGGAGTAGTCGCCGGTGAGGACGAAGAGGTCGTGGAAGGTGGTGACGCAGCGGCGGGTGCGGGCGGCGGGAACGCGTTGATTGAGGCCGTGGAAGAGGTCGTGGGGAGGGAGCCAGGAGTCTGTAAAGGGGCGGCGGGAGGCGCCGGGAGGGAGGCGGGAGGAGAACGACTTGAGGAACTTGTGGGAGCGGTAGCAGAAGGAGTAGCGGGCTTCGCGGTGGTGGAGGGCGAGGCCGTGGAGGATTTCGAGGGAATAGACGCCGACACCGGTGAGTTCGGGGCCGGTGGAATAGGTGGCGTCGAGAGCAATGCGCACCGGCCTATTTTTGCATGGCTGCGCAGAGATGGGGGGCAGGGACGGCGGCGCGGAGGAGGTCGGCGAGGGAGTCGTCGCGGCCGTCGAGGAGGAACTCAGCGGTGTCGTAAACGAGAGGGGGGTTGGCGGACTGACGGCCGGTGCGGCGTTGGACCCACGCGGCGGCGCGGAGGGGGAGAGGATCGGGGGAGGCGGGATCGCCAAGGGCGAGGGCGGCGAACTGTTCGGGGCCGGTGCGGGCGAGGAGATCGGCGTCGGGGAAGAGGTCGCGGAGCATTTCACTGGATTCGATGAGAGCCATGTCGCGGGCCTGGGTGCCGAAGACGTCTTCCATGCGGGAAAAGCCGGTGAGGTTGATGACGGAGAGGCGGGCGTGTTTGTGCCAGCGGGAGGCAAGGCGGCGGACGGTTTCGCCGAGATAGAGGAAGCCGGCGCGGGAGGTGAGGCCGGTGAGTTCGTCGACACCAGGCATTTCCTGGCGCGCTAGCAGGGCCTGGTGGCGCTCGAGGGCGGCGCGGAGGGTTCGGGCCAGGGGGAGGCAGTCGAGGTCCTCCTTGAGCATGTATCCGGCGGCGCCTTCGCGCATGGCGGTGAGGGCGAGAGGTTCGTCTTCGCGTACGGTGAGGATGACGAAGGGGGTGGAGGGGGCAAGGTCGCGAAGGCGGAGGTAGGGATGGAGAGCGGAAGAGCCGCCGGCGGCGAGGTCAAGCAGGATGAGGTCGTAGGGTTCGGCGGAGGCCGAGAGGACAGCTTCGTTGAGGGTCTCGGCGTGGAAGAGTTCCACGGAGCGGCCGAGGAGATTCAGATGGGGGCGCTCTTCGAGTTCATCGAGCGCCTCCTGAACAAGGCCGGCGTCCCAGGGGTCGTTTTCGACCAACAGAATTCGGGCCCGCGATTTAACGTCGGGTGACATGAGCCATTTCCTGAATAGGTAGTGGCTGGCGGACCGGAAACTTCTCAGACTGCCATCTGATATTCCTTCAGTTTTCTGTAGAGGGTAGTGCGGCCGATGCCGAGGAGACCGGCGGCCATGAGGCGATCGCCTTTGGTGAATTCGAGGGCATGGACGATGGCGCGGCGTTCCATCTCGGTCAAGGGGAGTATGGGAGATTCGAGGAAGCGGGGATCCGAGGGAGCGGGAGCATGAGCGTGAGAGGAGACGTGGAAGGAACCGGCGGAGGCGGAAGCGGAGATAGCGATGGCCGGGCCGCGGCGGGCGTGGAGGAAGTTTTGGATGGGCGAAGGGAGGTCGTTCACATGGAGGAGCGGGCCGGTGCGGACGGCGACCATTTGCTGGATCATGTTTTCGAGTTCGCGGACATTGCCGGGCCATTCGTAGCCGAGCATGGCGTCCATGGATTCCTGCGTGAAGGTGTGGCCGGAGCCGTACTTGGAGAGGAAGTGCTTCATGAGAAGCGGGATGTCCTCTTTGCGTTCGCGGAGGGGGGCGAGGCGGACGGTGACCACGTTGAGGCGATAGTAGAGATCGCGACGGAAGGTGCCTTTTTCGACTTCTTTGAGGAGGTCGCGATTGGTGGCAGCGATGATACGGAAGTCAGAGCGTTTGGTTTGGAGAGAGCCGACGGGACGGAACTCTTTTTCCTGGAGGACGCGGAGCAGCTTGGCCTGAAGGTCGAGCGGAAGTTCGCCGATTTCGTCGAAGAACGCGGTGCCGCCATTGGCCGCTTCGATGAGACCGATCTTGGCGTTGACGGCGCCGGTGAAGGAGCCCTTGGCGTGGCCGAAGAGTTCGCTTTCCATGAGGGGTCCGACGAAGGAGGAACAGTCGATGGTGACGAAAGGGCCGACGGGATTGGCGGCGTGAATGGAGCGTGCGACGACCTCTTTGCCGGTGCCGGTTTCGCCGAGGATGAGCGCGGGCCAGCGGCCGGCGGCGAGTTTATCAACCATTCGCTGTACGTGCCGGAGGCGGGGGCTATTTCCTACCAGGGTAGGTTCAGAAGCGAAGGGTTGGTTATGTAGGGCCATTATTGGTTTCCGTTTCGAGAAGTCTCCGCTACGGCCAGCGAAGGGGTCTCATGTTAAGTAGTGTGTGCCGGTAAGAATTATTCTGCCTGTTCGCGAAAATTTTCTATAGACCCCAGTGGGGAGTGACTAAGTGGAATTGATGAGGCTAGCGCTACCCGCATCTGCGGGTATACCGGCGTAAGGCCTCCTAATCCACATCCAGCGGGACGAGGAAGGCATTGGGGAATTTGTCCTGGAGCCGTTCGAGGATGCGGCGGGCCGCAGCGGGGGAATCTTCGCGGCCGACGAGGACGCGCCAGGATTCGGCGTGGCCACCCTTGGGGTTGGGGGCGCGGTAGCGGATGGTGACGTCAGAGTATTGAGAGGCGAGTTGGCGGTGGAGGGATTCGGCGCGGGACTTGGCGGGGAGAGAGCTGACCTGCACGGTGAATTTGCGGCCGCGGAGATAGGACTTGGGCGGGTCGATGACGGTGAGGCGGACCTTGGCGGTGCCGGCGCGGAGGAGGTCGATTTCGCGGGCGGCGGCGCGGGAGAGATCGATGATGCGGCCTTTGACGAAGGGGCCGCGATCGGTGATGCGGACTTCGGTGTTTTTGTTGTTGGCGAGGTGGCGGACGCGGACCCAGGTTTCGAAGGGGAAGGAGGGATGAGCGGCGGTGAGTTGCTCCATATCGAAGATCTCGCCGTTGGCAGCGCGGCGGCCGTGATAGGGCTCGCCGTACCAACTGGCGATGCCTTCTTCGGTCGCGCCGATGCGGGCGGCGGGGACGCGGGCTGTGGCACGGCGGCCGCCGCAGGCGGAGAGGAGAGTCAGCGTGAAGAGTGCGGCGAGGAGGAAGAGAGTGCGGCGTGTGTGGGTCATGAGGTATCTCGCGGTGAGAGCGTGTGGAGTGAGGACTGTCGCGGACCGATGGGAGTGGCGCTGAAACGGCGATGCGGCGCGGGGTTGCAGGGTGCGGCGAAGAGGAGCGTGGAGGGTGTTGTGCTCATGTCGCCGAAGTCGGTGAGAAGGTCTCGCCGGCGTCTGTGTTTCGCGCGGCGCGGCGCGTGTTGCGAGAGCGATGAGAGGCGGGTTCGCGGAGGAGTGCGCGAAATATTTTTCGCATGCGAAGAGAGACGTGTAAGTGCGCGCGAGGGGTCCAAACATTTTCGTTCGATTGCGTGGGAGGCCGATGTTTATTGGCTCAAAACGCATGCAGGCCCATAAAACATTTTTGCGCATCCGCGTTTTTTTCGCTCAACCCCCTTGCTAGAAGGGGTTTGGCGCATATCGGGCTTCACTTTTTTCTTGACTTGCATCGCAAACAAATTTATATATGGGACACGCTGCGATCTCCTACGAGATCGCGATTTTTTGATGTTAGGGAGAATCACTCGATGAAATACGCTACCGCCAAGAAGGCAGCCCCCGCCAAGAAGGCCGCACCGGCCAAGAAGGCTGCTGCCGCACCGGCTAAGAAAGCCGCCGCACCGGCGAAGGCTGCTGCTCCGGCCAAGGCCGCCGCACCGGCCAAGAAGGCTGCCGCAGCGCCTGCCAAGAAGGCTGCTGCTCCGGCCAAGAAGGCTGCCGCGCCTGCCAAGAAGGCTGCCGCCAAGAAAAAGTAACCGTGTCTCCCCGGAAAGGGGAACGCGAATAGCCAGCAGTTAACAGTCGGCCCCGGGCAACCGGGGCTGATTCGTTTTTGCGGGCTTGTATTTGCGGGGTGATTCGCTTTGCGCGCGGGACACGATATACTTTGACGCCATGCTCCCTGCTTACATTGAAAAAACCACGCCGAATCCCAAGTCGAACCGCGCGCCCTGGTTCGTGAACACAGCGCCCAGCTATGCGGGCGTTTTCCTTTGGATCGCGTTCTACCAGACGTTGGCGCAAGGCACGATTGAGAAGGCGAGCCTGGGCATATGCCTGGCCGCGCTGGCACTGGCGGGGTTGTTGAGTTATGCCCTGTTTTATTACGTTCCGGGCATGTTGGGGATGAAGACGGGGCTACCGTTGTATGTGGTGGGGAGTTCGACTTTCGGCACGGCGGGCGGGTATCTGATGCCGGGGTTGCTGATGGGATTGCTGCAGTTGGGATGGTTCGCGGTGGGCACGTTTTATTCGACGAAGTTCATCCTAAGCGCGGCAGGGTCGAGCGCGGGACCGGGCTCGATGGAGTTTGCGATCGTGGCTGTTTTGTGGGGCTACGTGATGGCCTACATCGGGGTGAAGGGGATTCAGTATGTGGCGAAGGCCTCGCTGTTTTTGAATGCGATTCCGCTGTTGATGATCCTGTTTGTGTTCTTTCAAACGATGGGTGGAATGGGGCTGCATAAGCCGGTGGCGGACGAGCCGATGGGGGCGTTTCTCACGATATTGCAGACGGTGATCGGGTTCTTCGCGACGGCGGGCGCGGCGGGTGTGGACTTCGGGATGAACAGCCGCGATGAGAACGATGTGAAGATGGGCGGATTGACGGGGATCGCGCTGGCCATTGTGATTGCGGGCGGGCTGCCGATACTTTCCGTCGCCGGTGCGCGGGCATTGAATCCGGCCATCACCTCGTTCTCCTATGACGCGGTGATCGGGGCGCAGGGCGGGTTCCTGGCCTCGGCGATGTTTGTGCTGTTCGCGGTGGCCTCGATAACGCCGGCGTGTTTCTGCGCGTTTATTGCGGGCAACAGCTTTTCGACAATGATTCCCGGCGTGCCACGGATGTCGTCGACGATGGCGGGCGTGACGGTGGCGATCGTGCTGGCGATCACGGGAGTGGCGGCGAATCTGGCGGCGGTGTTCGCGATCGTGGGTGCGTCGTTCGGGCCGATTTGCGGGGCGATGGTGGCCGATTATTATCTGTCGGGGAAAGAGTGGTCCGGGCCGCGGCAGGGGATTAACTGGGCGGGTTACGGCGCGTGGGCCGCGGGCTTCGCAGTGGGTATTCAGAGCACATATCAGCCGGCAGTGGTCTATAGTTTTGTCGTCGGGCTGGTGGTGTACGCGGTGCTGGCGAAGGCGGGATTGCAGCCGGCGGTGGTGGCCGTTAAAGCGCAGGCGGCGGCGCGATAGCGCGGAGCCAATCTTCCGTGCGGCGGTAACGGCCGAGGCCCAGCGAGTCGAACTCATCCTTGTTCGATTCGGCGGTGCACTCGGCCGTTATGCCGAGCGCGCGAAGGGCCTGATTGATGGCGTTGTAGCCGGTTTCGAACGGCTGGGGAGGGAGGCCGTCGATGTAGAGCGTGGCGGCCTGGGCGCCTTGCCCGCCCCAGAATTCGGCGGTGACGAAGACGACAGGCGAGGCGGGCGGGGGAACGTTGCCGGCAAGTAGGGGCAGCAGCCACGCGCCTTGCGGGAGCGGGAAGGCACCGGGCGGAGGCGAGCCCACTCCGATGAAGGCAGTGAGCTCGTAAGCCATTACTTCTTCGTCCGCTGTTTGTTGCGAACCGTGCCGCTTTTCGCTTTGCGGGCGGCGTTCTTGCCACCTTTGGAGGGCGACCGTTTCACCGACTTCTGGGCGGTGTTGCGCGGCGGGCGCTTGGCGGGTTCGTTCTTGCGCATCCCCTCGAAGGGGTTCACGGCGAACTTCACTTTGACGACGATGGGTGTGCCCTGGAAGCCGAAGGCGTCGCGGATGCGGTTGACCAACTGGCGCTCGGCGGAGAAGTGGAGTTCGCGTTTCTTATCGGGGAAAACGATGAACGTGGGAGGGCGGATGGAGGCCTGGGTGATGTACTTGATCCGTGTGTCGGGTTCGAGAGTGAGGCCGGTGGAGAAGCGATTGAGTTCGCCGGTGCCTACACGGTGGGAGGCCCATTTGTGGGCGTTGCGAATCATCTCGAAAAGCTGGCCGACGCCGGAGCCTGTTTTGGCGGAGAGGAAGGCGACCTGCGCGTATTCGAGGAACTTCAATTCGTCGCGGAGTTCTTCTTCAAACTTCGCTTTGTTTTTGTCGGGCGCGGCGTCCCACTTGTTGACGACCACGATGAGGGCCCGGCCCTCTTCATGGGCGTAGCCGGCGATGGTGGCGTCCTGACCGAGGGGGCCTTCGGTGGCATCCATAACGAGCAGGACGACATGCGCCATGCGGATATGGCGGCGGGCCATGACGACGCTGAGCTTTTCCGCCATGAGGTGCGTCTTGCCCTTGCGACGGATGCCGGCGGTATCCATGAAGAGGTAGTCGACGCCCTTGTGGGTGATCTGTTCATCGACGGTGTCGCGGGTGGTACCGGCGATGGGAGAGACGATGGCGCGTTCTTCGCCGACGATGGCATTGATGAGCGTGGACTTGCCGACATTGGGGCGGCCGATGATGGACACCTTGATGGGCGGCTGCTTTTTGGCGGGCTCGGGTTCGCCTTCGGCAAGGGGTTCGGGTTTCGCGATGGACGGGAACGGGCGCGTGACGAGGTCAAGCATCTCGTAGAGGCCGACCTTGTGTTCGGCGGAGACGCCGAAGACGGGTTCGATGCCGAGCTGGTGGAAGTCGTTGACGAGGTCCTGGTTCTTGGCGGAGTCGATTTTGTTGACGGCGAGGAGGACCGGCTTGTTGAGTTTGCGCAGCATCTGCGCGAGTTCACGGTCGGCGGAGGTGATCTCGGTGCGGCCGTCGATGACGAAGAGGATGTGGTCAGCGGCTTCGAGAGCAAAGCGTGCCTGACGGAGAATTTGAGCGGGAATGAGCGCGTGGTCGTCGGGGATAATGCCGCCGGTATCGATGAGCTCGAATCGTTTGTTGCCGTGTTCAGCGATGCCGCCGATACGGTCACGGGTGATTCCAGGTTCATCGCCGACGATGGAACGGCGGCTTCCGGTGATGGCATTGAACAATGTGGATTTGCCCACATTTGGTCTGCCGACGATAACAACACACGGCAAACAATCTGTTTCAGCCATTATTCCTCCAGGGTAACATTCGATCAGGGGCGGATACGGACGGGGATGGAGGCGGTGGGACCGCCGGTGGCGCAGCGAACTTCCAGGCTCACTACGTCGCCGGGAAAGTTGGAGGGATTCCAGTTGGGGATTTCGAGGCTGATTTGATAGACGCCGGCGAGACCCGGGGCGAGGCCGGCGAAGCGCACCGGGACCTGGACGGTTTCGGAAAGCGCTGACTGGCACCGCGGCGGATTCAATACTCTGGCGGGAGGCGAGGAGGGCGCGGGACCGGTAGGGTCAACGGCCTGATCGACGGGACCGAAGCCGATGCCGTAGAGATGGACGATTTCACCGCGAGTGGCGGGAAACACGGAAGTGACGCGACGGGAGAAGTCCTGGTGAAAGACGAGGGAATTGGAAAAACTCGCGGGCAGGTATCCCGCCGTCAGGCTGGGCCCGACGAGAAACCGCGGGGTGGCGGAGCCTAGCTCGACTCGCGGTTCCGGGACAAAGAGGGGATGGAGCGGATCGCGCCCGGGATACTCGACGGTCATGGGGAGTTCCCGGACGGGTCCAGATGCATCCGGAGGGACGAGGAACTGAATCCGGTTTGGCGTCACGGACACCAGTTTCATGGGGCGGCCATCGACGAGGACACGAACGCCGGCGAGGGAGTCCGGAAGCGGGTAGGAGGCGAGGACGGTGGCATCGGCGAACGGTCCGCCCTCGAGGGATGAGAGGGAACCGGGGATGAGAGGGAGTTCCGGGCGCGCGGACTGGATAGCCGGGAATCGGCGAGTGGACCCGGAAGGGAGGTCGATGCGAAAGAGGCCGCCAAATCGATCCGTGGCCCAGACGGCGTTGCCGAATCCGGAGACGACGGCTTCGACGATGTCGACGGGAGAGTGAGTCAACTGACGCCAGAGGGAGGATTCGACATCGAAGAGGAAGACCTGGCTGACGAGGTCCGCGAAGGCGAGGTAGACGACGAAGCGGCCGTCGTAGGAGATGGAAGGACTGGCGGCGTGTTCGCTGAGAAGGGGAGAATACCCGGTCGCAATATCGAGGTAGTAGAGGCGGTAATCGGAGGTGTGAACCAGTGCCCTGGTGCCCCAGGCATTGATCGCGGCCGATCGAACGCCTTCCATCTGAGAGAGGGAGACAATGGCGGACCCAGGCGACCAGAGAGACAGGCGCCGGTCCAGGTTACTGACAAAGGTGAGAACCTGGCCGGAATCGGAAACGGTACGGGAACCGAGGGGAACGGAACCGGGCGTCAGCTCGGTGGAAACACCGGTGGAGAGATCGCGGAGCGAGAATGTGCGATTGCGCGAAAGAAGGAGGTAACGGCCGTTGGGGCTGAGCGAGACCAACTCGCCGGCGAGAGGAATGGGGGGCGCGGCGTCCCGATGGATTGTAGTGCGGCCATTGAAACTGAGGGCCACGGAGCGGCCATCGCCGGTGACAGCGAAGCTGGCGGCGGCCATGTCCGGGGCGAAGGACTCGAGTTGATTCCGATCGTAGCGGAAGAGTCCGCCGGGATGGCTTGGGCGAAAATAGATCTGTTCCCCGTCGGCAGTGGGGTTGAGGCTGACGAGCGACTGGCCGGAGACGGCGGCAGCGAAAAAGAGCGAAAATCCGGCGAATACCTGGCGTTTCATGGAGCCGAAATCCAACGCTAACACAATGGCTATTCGGCAAACAGCCATAAACGTGGGACAATGGGAGAGTTTGAGTAATAGCAATCCCTCCTCCTTCATCCGCAATATCGCGATTATTGCGCACGTAGACCACGGCAAGACGACGCTGGTTGATTCGATGTTCCGCCAAAGCGGGATCTATCGGGACAACGAGGCGCAGACCGAACGCGTCATGGACTCCAATGATTTGGAGCGTGAGCGCGGGATCACCATTCTGGCCAAGACGACCGGCGTTCACTACAAGGACTACACGATCAACATCGTGGACACCCCGGGCCATAGCGACTTTGGCGGAGAGGTGGAGCGCGCGCTGAAGCTGATTGACGGCGTGGTGCTGCTGGTGGACGCCAGCGAAGGCCCGCTGCCGCAGACGCGGTACGTGCTGCAGAAATCGCTGGAGGCGAAGCTGGCGCCGATCGTGGTGATCAACAAGATCGACCGGCCCGACGCCCGTCCTCAGGAAGTGCTGAACGAGGTCTATGACCTGTTCATCGATCTGGACGCGACCGAGGACCAGTTGGATTTCCCGGTGATCTACACGAACGGGAAAAAGGGCATTGCGAAGCTTTCGATCGACGATTCCAACGAAAATCTGGAGCCGTTGTTCGAAACCATCATTAAAAATATTCCAGAGCCGAAGGGCGAGGCGAGCGCACCGCTGCAGTTGCTGGTGGCGAACCTGGACTATTCGGACTACCTGGGGCGGTTGGCGATCGGGCGCGTATTCAACGGCACGTTGAAGCTGGGCGATGAAGTTTCCATCTGCAAGCTGGACGGGAAGATCCAGAAGACGCGCATCACGAAGATGTTTTCGTTTTCGGGGCTGAAGCGTGTGGAAGAGACGCTGGCGGTGCCGGGGTCGATTCTGGCGATCGCGGGCGTGGAAGGGATCACGATCGGGGAAACCGTTTCGAGCCCCGAGGATCCGCGTCCGCTGCCGGTGATTCAGATCGACGAACCGACGATTGCGATGACATTCACAGTGAATACCTCGCCGTTCTCGGGACGGGAAGGCCAGTATGTAACGTCGCGGAATCTGCGCGACCGGCTCGACAAGGAACTACTGACCAACGTTTCCATTCGCGTGGAAGACGGCGGGAGCCCGGAAGCGTTCAAAGTGATGGGCCGCGGAGAATTGCAGCTGGCGATTCTGATCGAAATGATGCGGCGCGAAGGCTATGAACTGATGGTGGGCCGGCCGGAGATCATCACACGGAAGGTGGAGGGCGGGATTCAGGAGCCGTTGGAGCTTCTGACGATTGACTGTCCGGAGAACTTCGTTGGCGTGGTGATGGAGCGGATCGGGGCGCGCAAAGGGAAGATGGCGAAGATGATCAACCATGGCTCGGGCCGCGTGCGGCTGGAGTTCCTGGTGCCGTCGCGGGGGTTGATTGGGATTCGCGGGGAGTTGTTGACCGAAACGCGGGGCACGGCGATTTTGAACTCGCTGTTCCACGGGTACATTGAGTGGCAGGGCGACATTGAGAGCCGGCCAACGGGGGCACTGATTGCTGACCGGGCCGGGAAGACGACGCCGCACGCGATTGAGAGCTTGCAGGAGCGCGGCACCATTTTCGTGCAGCCGATGACGGAAGTGTATGAAGGGCAGATTGTGGGCGAGAACGCCCGGAACAACGATCTGGACGTCAACATTGTTCGCGAGAAGAAGCTGACGAATATGCGGTCGTCGAGCGCTGACGATGCGGTGCGGATTGTGCCGCCGCGGGTGCTAAACCTGGAGCAGGCGATCGAATTCATCAAGGACGATGAGTTTGTGGAAGTGACGCCGCAATCGATCCGCTTGCGGAAGAAGATTCTGAAGGCGAATCAGCGGTAGGGCAGAGGTCCGCAGCGGGCAATTCCTCTCCCGGGAAAGAGTGGTGCCGGGGGAGGGAGAGGCGTGGTTTGATACGCTAATGCCGATGATCACACGCCGTAAACTGTTCCCCCTGCTGGCCGGGGCCGCACTGGCCGCGCAGACTCCGAAGAAGCGCCCGAACATCATTTTCATCATGTCGGATGATCATGCTTCGCACGCCATCAGCGCGTATGGAAGCAAGATCAACAAGACACCGAATATCGACCGGCTGGCGACAGGCGGGGTGCGGTTTGCCAACTGCTTCGTTACCAACTCCATCTGCACCCCGAGCCGGGGCGTGATTCTCACCGGGCTGTATTCGCATCTTTCCGGGATCAAGACGCTGGCGGACCAGATTGACCCGGCGGCGCCGAATGTGGCCAAGTACCTGCAGGCGGCCGGCTACCAGACGGCGATCATCGGCAAGTGGCATCTGGTGACCAATCCGGCGGGATTCGACTACTGGAAGATCCTGCCCGGGCAGGGGCTCTACAACAATCCCGTCTTCATCGAGATGGATGGGAGCCGGAAGAAGTACGACGGGTATTGCACGGACCTGATAGGGGATTTCACGCTGGACTGGCTGAAGAAACGGGACCCAAGCAAGCCGTTCTTTCTGATGTGCCACCATAAGGCGCCGCACCGGGAATGGACTCCTTCGGCGAAGTATAAAGACTTGTTCAAGGACGTGGAGATTCCGGAGCCGGATAACCTCTACGACGAGCACAAGGGCCGGGCTGGCGCGGCGGAACGGTCCCGGATGCGCGTGGGGCAGGACAACACCAAGACCGACCTGAAGATGGACCCGCCGCCGGGGCTGGAGGGCAATGCGCTGCGGAAATGGGCGTATCAGGTCTACATCAAGGATTACTTGCGCTGCATTCAGTCCGTGGACGACAACGTGGGCCGAGTATTGGATTACCTGGACGAGGCGAAGCTGGCCGATGACACGATCGTGATCTACAACTCCGATCAAGGCTTCTTCCTCGGCGACCATGGATGGTTCGACAAGCGGTTTATGTACGAAGAGTGCCTGCGGACGCCGCTGCTGGTACGGTGGCCGGGGCACACCAAGCCGGGCACAGTGAACAAGGACATGGCGCTGAATCTGGACTTCGCGCCGACCTTCCTGGATGCGGCCGGGGCGGCGGTGCCGAAGGATATGCAGGGCGTGAGTCTGAAGCCGCTGCTGGAAGGAAAGACGCCGCGGAACTGGCGGAAAGAGATGTACTACCGCTACTGGATGCACCTGGGCGGCGGGCACAGCGTGACGGCAAACTATGGAATCCGCACGGAACGCTACAAGCTGATCTACTACTACGGGAAGGCGCTGGGGGCGAAAGGCGCCGTGGACCAGGACACGCCGCCGGAGTGGGAGTTCTTCGACTTGCAGAAGGACCCGCGGGAGATGCGAAACGCCTATTCGGACCCGGCCTACCAGAAAATTATCGCCGACTTGAAGGTACGGCTGGCAAAGTTGCAGGCCTACTACAAAGACACTCCGGCATAGCGGCTTGGTACCCTAGGAGGAAGCACCATGCGAACCCTCCGCTACGAGACAAAAAGCGGGATCGCGGTCAGCCGGACTTTGAGCAAAGCCCCGTACCGGCGGGGCTTGCAGCCTTTACTCCGTAAGCTTGACCGCTTCCGCGGTTTTTACCTCTCCTCGGGATACGAGTATCCCGGGCGGTATTCTCGATGGGATATCGCGGCGATCACTCCCCCTGTTGAAATCGTATCCTCCGGACGCAAGGTCGAGTTCAACCCGCTGAACAAGCGTGGAGAAGTGCTGTGCCGGATGTTTGCGAAAGCACTGGGAGCGAGAGATTTCTGGGAGTCGTTTACCGTGGACGGCGGGATACGGGCGACATTGAAGCCTTTGCCCGCATTTTTCGCCGAAGAGGAGCGATCCAAGCAGCCATCGGTGTTTTCGATGCTGCGGGCGCTGGTGGAGGAGTTCCGGCACCCGGACGATTCACGGCTCTCGCTGGTTGGGGCGTTTGGCTACGATCTGCTGTTCCAGTTCGACCCGATTCAACTGCGCCTGCCGCGCGGGGACCGGAAAGATCTGCACCTGTTTTTCTGCGACGACATTTACTACATGGATCGTAAGAAGGAGCAGATCGAGCGGTTCCAGTATGACTTTGTGATGGACGGTTTGACCACGGCGGGGCTGGAGCGGGAGGGCGCGGAGGTGCCGAAGGCCCCGAAGCGGAAGCCGGCTCCGATTACCAGCGACCACACGCCGGAAGAGTACAAGGCGAATGTGGAAACGGTGCGCAAGGGGATGAAGCAGGGCGACTTTTACGAAGTAGTGCTGCGGCAGACGTTCCGGACCACCTATTCGGGTAGCCCGTCGAAGCTGTTTGAGACGATTCAGCAGGCAAGTCCGTCGCCGTACGAGTTCATCCTGCAGTTGGGCGAGGAGCAGTTGATCGGGGCATCACCGGAGATGTTCGTGCGCGTAGAGGGACCGCGGGTGGAAACATGCCCGATCAGCGGGACGGCACGGCGGACGGGCGATCCGATGGTGGATGCGGAGAACATCAAGCAATTGCTGATGTCGGCCAAGGAAGAGTCCGAACTGACGATGTGTACGGACGTGGACCGCAATGACAAGTCGCGGGTATGCGTGCCGGGTTCGGTGAAGATTATCGGGCGGCGGCTGATTGAGAGCTACGTGGGGCTGTTCCATACGGTGGATCACGTGGAAGGCGTTCTGATGCCGGGTTTCGACGCGATTGACGCGTTTCTGTCGCACATGTGGGCGGTGACGCTGATCGGCGCGCCGAAGAAGGCGGCGTCGCAGGCGATCGAGAACCTGGAAAAAGACGCCCGCGGCTGGTACGGCGGCGCGGTGGGGATGTTGTCGTTGAACGGCGATATCAACACGGGGATCACGATCCGGACGGTACATCTGAAAGACGGTTATGCGTCGTATCCCGCCGGGGCGACCTTGCTGTACGATTCCGATCCGGCGGCGGAAGAGCAGGAAACGCGGATTAAGGCCACCGGATTCTTCCGGGCGATGGCGGGGCGAAAGAAAGCGGCCGCGGATACGGCGGTAGCGCCGGTTGGCGAGGGCATCAAGATGCTCCTGGTCGACAACGACGACTGCTTTATTCAGACGCTGGCCAATTATGCGCGGCAGACGGGCGCCGAGGTGGTGACGTACCGTTCCGGGATTCCGGAAACATTGATCGACGAGATCAATCCGGACCTGATCCTGGTGAGCCCAGGGCCTGGCCGGCCGGCGGATTTTGGCGTACCGAAGCTGGTGCAGTTCGCAGCACGGGCCGGGTACCCGGTGTTTGGGGTCTGTTTGGGGCTGCAGGGCATCGTGGAGGCGTTTGGAGGGGAATTAGGCGTCCTTGGATACCCCATGCACGGAAAACCGTCCAAGGTGCGGCATTTCGGGAAGGGCGCATTTGCCGGGTTGCCGGAGGTGATCCGGGTGGGGCGGTACCATTCGCTCTACGCGATTCCGGAGAAACTGCCGGCGGAACTGGAAGTGACGGCGGAGAGCGAAGACGGTGTGATTATGGGCGTGCGGCACCGGACGCTGCCGATCGAAGCGGTGCAGTTTCATCCGGAGTCGCTGCTGACGCTGGAAGGCAACTGCGGCTTGCATCTGATTGAAAACATTATCCGGATCCATGGCCGGGCAAAGGCGGGGCGTTGGGTAAGCCGCTAAAGGCGGTGATCTACCTTGGCGTCTTCGCCTTCACAGCGGCGTTTGCGATCAACTTTTGCGGGATGTTGTTCCAGTGCGGCTGCCAATCGCCCTGGATGGGTGGGGCGGACCACTGCAATATCCATCACCGGGTAGGGCCACACTGCCCGTGGTGTACCCACGGGGGTATGGGGTTTGTTTTCAGCATGGTACCAGTGTTCGTGACGCAGGCCTGGGCGGTATTCCGGGGTGGGGAGTGGAGCTGGAAAACCAGGCTGTTCATCGCGTTGGCGTCGTTTCCCGTGGTTGGGGGAATCCTTGGCGGCATAGTAGGATGGATACAGGGGTACTGGAACTAGTCCGTGTTGCCGGTCTGGTCCTTAAGTTCCATACTGACACTCAGGGGATAGACCTTTCTTCATGGACCTTTCGGACATCACGTACGTCGCCTATCTGATTATTTGCGTCCTGATTGCATTTGGAACGTCGGGCGGAGGCGGTGGAAAGCGGAGCCGGTTACCAGTAGCTAACGCGGCATGAGCGATGTGATCGTCATTGGCGGGGGCCTGGCGGGACTGGCCGCCGCGGCTGCGCTAGGGGGCACCGGCGCGCGGGTAACGGTGTTCGAATCGCGGCCGTTTCTGGGGGGACGAGCGACCTCCTATTCGCTTCCAGATTCGGAAGTGATCGACAACTGCCAGCATGTACTGTTGCGGTGTTGCGTAAATCTGCTGGATTTCTACCGGCGGATGGCGGTGGATGACAAAGTCCGATTTTACTCGGAGATTCCGTTCCTGGAACCGGGCGGGCGGATGTCGATCTTCCGGCGGGGATTGTTGCCGGCACCACTACACTTTACAGAGTCGTTTTTCCGGCTCCCGTTTCTGGGTTGGGCGGACAAGATCGCAATCGGGCGGGCATTCCTGGGGATTTTGCTCGAGCACGGGAGGCGGAAGGACCTGGAGGACATCTCGATGCTGGACTGGCTGCGGGAAAAGGGCCAGACGGCGAACGCGATCGAACGGTTCTGGCGGCAGGTGCTGGTGAGCGCGATCAACGAAGAACTGGACCGAATGGCGGCGAGCCACGGTTTCCAGGTGTTCCGATTGGGGTTTCTGGCCACCGACACCTCCTACGAGATGGGCGTGCCGAGCGTACCGCTGGGCGATTTGTACGGCTCCGCAGCGTGGAGCAAGATGCCGAATGTGACGTTGCGGATGCGGGCGGCGGTGGAGAAGGTGGTCGTAGCAGGTAGCCGAATCACGGGAATTGTCAGCGGAGGGGAGACTCATCAGGCGGCGCAGTATGTTTCGGCGGTGCCGTTTGAGCGGGTGGGCGCATTGGTACCGGAGGCGAGGATCGACACGTCGGCGTTCACGCATTCGTCGATCACCGGGGTGCATCTGTGGTTTGACCGGGCGGTGACGGAACTGGAAAATGCCACACTGCTCGACCGGAACATCCAGTGGATGTTCAACAAAGAAGGCGGACGATATTTGCAACTGGTAGTGAGCGCCTCGCGGAGCCTGCTGGAGATGCCGCGGCAGCAGGTGATTGACCTGGCGGTGAAGGAACTTCGGGAGTTTTTGCCAGGAGCGCGGGAAGCACAGGTGGTGAAGGCCCACGTGGTGAAGGAGGCCCGGGCCACCTACTCGGCCTTGCCGGGGCTTCACCGGCACCGGCCGGAGCCGAAAACCGTGCTGGAAAATTTCTGGCTGGCGGGGGATTGGACGCAATCGGGATGGCCGGCGACGATGGAAGGAGCGGTTCGGAGCGGGTACCGGGCGGCGGAATTTACGGCTGCGGCATTAGGACGGCCGGCACAGTTCCTGCTTCCCGACATAAAATAGGAAACGTATGATGACGCGACTGCTGTTTCTTGTGGCTCTGCTGGTGATGGCGTTGCCGGTTCTGGCCGACCCGCCGATGACGAAGATTCGGGTGGAAGTCCGGAAGGCCACCAACGATAAACCGGTGGACCGGGCGAGCGTGGTCATCCGATTCGTGGAAGGGCGATCCGTGGTGAAGCTTGGGAAGAAGATTATGACGAGCTACCAGATGCGGACGAACCAGGACGGAGTGGCGAACATGCCGGCCATTCCGCAAGGCAAGATCCAGATTCAGGTGATCGCCAAGGGTTTCCAGACGTTTGGGCAGATCTTCGATATCGGGGAAGAAGAAAAGACCGTGGAAATCAAGCTGAACGATCCGCAACCCCAGTACTCGGTGCACCAGTAGGGGACCTCAGTCGAGGGCAGCGATGCAGTCGATTTCGACTCGGACATCGCGAGGCAGGCGGGCAGCCTCGACAGTGGCGCGGGCGGGCGGATTGACGTGGAAATAGCGACCGTAAACCTCATTCATGGCGGGGAATTCGGTCATATCCTTGAGGAAAACCGTGGTCTTGAGGACCCGGTCGAGGGAAGAACCGGCTGCTTCGAGGACGGCCTTGAGATTTTCCAGGACGCGGGCGGTTTGTTCGGCAACGCCGCCTTCGACAAGTTGGTTGGTAGCGGGGTCGAGCGGAATTTGCCCGCTGCAATAGACGGTGCCGGCGTGGACGATAGCCTGCGAGTAAGGGCCGATGGCCTTGGGGGCGGAATCTGTGGCAACGACGCGTTTGGGAGCCATGATTCCCTAGTTTAGCTGGAGCGAGCCGGTGAGTTCGGTGACCGCGGCAATCTTTTGCTGGCTGCAGAAGGCATCCAATTCGCCGGCGATGCGGACGGGAGAGCGGGGATCCCAAAAAGTGGCGGTACCCACTTCGACGGCGGTGGCACCGGCGATGAGGAATTCGGCGGCGTCCTCTCCGCTGGAGATCCCCCCGAGGCCGATGACGGGGATTTTGACGGTGCGGGCGGCCTCGTAGACCAGGCGAAGGGCGATAGGCTTGATGGCGGGGCCGGAGAGGCCGGCGAAATTGTTGCCGATTCGGGGGCGGCGGGTGCGCGCATCGATGGCCAGGGAGATGAATGTGTTGACGAGGCTAATGGCGTCGGCGCCGGCTTCTTCGGCGGCCTTGGCGAGGGGTTCGATGCGGGCAACGTTCGGGGAGAGTTTGACGATGATGGGGCGGCGGGTGAGAGCGCGGACGCGGGCAACGACGCTGGCCAGAAGCGCGGGATCGTTCGAAAAGAAGATGCCGCCGTGTTTGGTATTCGGACAGGAAACGTTGAGTTCGTAACCGGCGAGGCCGTCTTCGGCGTCGAGGATCCGGATGACCTCTTCGTAATCCTCGATGGAGTAGCCGAACACATTGGCGAAGACCGGGGTGGAAAGAGAGCGAATGGCAGGGAGTTTGTCGCGGACGAAGGCACGGGCGCCGATATTCTGAAGGCCAATGGCGTTCATCATGCCCGCTTCGGCTTCCCAGATGCGCGGGGGTTTGTTGCCGTCCATCGGTTCGCGGGAGAGGCCTTTCACGACGATGCCTCCGACCGAGGAGAGATCCACAACCGTTTCAAATTCAACGGCATAGGCAAAAGTCCCGGAAGCGGCGAGGATGGGATTCCGGAGAGCAACTCCGCACAGGTTGGTGGCGAGGCGGGTGGAACGAGGCGATCCCATATCGCTTCATTGTCCCAGAAAGGGGGCAATTCGGGAGCCGGGCGAAAGAACTAAGGCGGGATGCCTATAAGGTTCCCGGGAAAAACTGCCGATTAGACGCCAAGGGGGCTTTGCTCCCGCCATCACGATGCTACAACTGGAGCCCGCGCGGCACCGTTCGCTCGCCACCAAATTCTTCTTGTTCACCGCGGCCCTCCTGTTGTGGGTGGTGCTCGTGGTGGTGGCCTATGATGTGGCGTCGGGCAACGTCAGCATCGGCAAGAGCATTTTGCTTTTCGGTGTAGTGCTGCTGATCGCGGGGGTGCTGGCCTGGGTAACGATGCGGTTGCTGGTGAAGCCGTTGCAGGCGTTACAGGCCGGGTTGCAAGCCGTTCGGGAGGGGAGGCTGGAGCGAATCCGCTTTCGCCGGACAGGCGACGAGATCGAGTATATTGCCCGGAGCTTCAACCAGATGGTGGAGGCCCTGGACGCCAACCGGCTGGTGATCAAAGAACACCACGAACAACTGGAAGACCGGATCCGGGTGCGAACCGAAGAGCTGGAAAAGGCGATGGAGCACGCGTTGGCGGCGAACAAGGCGAAGACCGAGTTCCTGGCCAACATGTCCCATGAACTCCGTACGCCGATGAACGGGTTTCTGGGGATGATCGAGCTCGTACTGGACAGTCCGCTCGAAAACGATCAGCGAGAGCAACTGATCACGGCACAGCGGAGCGCGCAGGCACTGTTGGCGATCTTGAACGACATTCTGGACCTGTCCAAGATCGAATCGGGCCGAATGCAGTTGGAGGACATTCCCTTCTCGATCCGGACCCACTTGCGAGATTGTGTACGGCCGCACCAGGTGCGAGCCCAACAGAATGCTGTGGATCTGCGGCTGAAGGTGGATGAGCGGGTGCCGGAGATGATGGTGGGTGATCCGCTGCGGTTGAGACAGATTCTCAACAACCTGCTCAGCAACGCGGTGAAGTTCACTACCTCCGGCCATATTGACGTCCATGTAACGGCCGAGGCATCGGCCGAGGCGGGAAAGATCACGCTCTGCGCGTCGGTAAGGGATACCGGAGCGGGAATTCCCAGTGAGAAACTGCCGCAGATCTTCGAGAAGTTCACGCAGGCGGACGGGAGTATCTCCCGGAGGTTTGGCGGCTCCGGGCTCGGATTGGCAATTACGAAACATCTGGTCAGCCTCTTCAAAGGGACGCTGAGTGTTTCCAGCCAGGTCGGCAAAGGCAGCGAGTTTTTGGTGCGACTGCCGTTCGAGGTCACCTCGGCGGTTGTGGCGACGGCAGGGGGAGAGGCTTCCGCACCCGAGGCCGCCGAGCCGGCAAACGCCCTCATCCTGATCGTGGAAGACAATATTGTCAACCAGAAGGTGATCAAAGGGCTGCTCACACGGAAGGGCTACCGGATGGAAACGGCGGCGGACGGAAGCCAGGCGCTGGCTATGCTGGACCACTTCGAGTTCGACGCCATTCTGATGGACGTACAGATGCCGGTGATGGATGGGTTGGAGGCGACCCGGCGGATACGGGCGACCGACCGTTGGCAGAAGATTCCTATCATTGCCATGACGGCCCATGCGATGAGCGGGGATCAGGAGCGGTGCCTGGCAGCGGGGATGGACGCCTATCTTTCCAAACCGGTCAATTCGACGGATCTATTCCGGCTCCTGGAATCCTATCTGGGCACCGAGCGGACGACCCGGCGACCGGTGGCGACAGCGGCGGCAGATCCGTCACCAATCGATCCTCGGCTCCACGATCAGGTGCGCGAGGGGGATCCGGGAATTGTTGTCGACGTCGTAAACCTGTTCCTGCAACTGGCACCAGAGCGTTTGGAGAAACTGCAGGTTGCGCTAGCGGCTGGAAAACTGGACGCCGTAGTGGCTGAAGCGACGGTGCTGAAGACCTCCGCACAGCGAATCTCTGCCAATCCGGTGGCAGACCGGGCGCGCCGGATCGCCGACGCGGCAGCCCGGAACGATGTGGCCGGCATGAGGCACTCGCTGTTGCTTCTGCGGTCAGAACTCGATCGTTTGAAACGCCACGCCGGAGACATACGACCGGCGGCAGTGGGCTAAATTGATGCAGCCAACTGGCGGATTTCGGTCCAGAGGGCTTCGACGTCGGCATCCGCGGTTAACTGGTTGCCGATGGCCACGCGAGCGGCGTAGCGTCCCTTCAGGACTGTCTGCGAGACAAAGAATCGGCCGGTGCGATTGAGAGCGGCGACAAGGGCGCGAGTCCTGTCCTCGGAATCACGAAGGCGGAAGCAGACGGTAGAAAAGGGGACGGGCGCGGCGAGTTCAAAGCGATCGTCGGCGCAGACCGAGGCGGCGAGTGTCTGCGCCATCCGGATGTGGGAGCGAAGCAGTTCCTGAAGCGTCTTGCGGCCGAAATAGCGCAGAACGTACCAGAGTTTCAGACCTCGGAAACGGCGGCCGAGTGCGACACCGTAATCCATGAGACTGACCTCACGGGGGTCCCCGGTGGTCTTCAAATACTCGGGAGTGAGGGTAAAGGTACGGCGGAGAATGTCGGGGTGGCGGGTGTAGAAGACGCTACAGTCCATCGGCGTGAAGAGCCACTTGTGGGGATTGACGACAACGGAGTGGGCGCGCTGGTTGCCTTTGAGCATCCAATCATACTCGGGGAGAATGGCGGCGGACCCGGCATAGGCAGCATCGATGTGAACCCAGGCGCGGTGGGATTCGGCGATATCAAGGATCGGTTCCAGGGGATCGACGCTCGTTGTGGAGGTGGTACCGGCAGTGGCGATGACGCAACAGGGGGTAAGGCCGGCGGCGACGTCGGCTTCCATGGCCGCGCGGAGTGCGTCGGGCCTGAGCCGAAAAGCGTCGTCGGTAGGAATCTTGCGGAGATTGCGGAGGCCAAGACCGGCAGCGATTACGGCTTTATCGATAGAAGAGTGGGCCTGGTCGGAGCTATAGACAATCAGGGGGCGGGTAATACCGTTCATCCGGATATCGGGGTCGACCCATTCCCGTGCGGCCATGACGGCGTGGAGGGTGCTCACCGATGCGGTATCGAAAATCTCGCCGAAGTAGCCGTCGCTGAGGCCCATCCACTGCCGCAGCCAGGAAAGGGCGACCTGCTCCAACTCCGATACCGCTGGCGAAGCGATCCAGTTCAGCCCGTTGGTATTGAGCGAAGCGGCGAGCATCTCAGAAATGACACCGGGGACGGAGCCGGAACAGGCGAAGTAGTTGAAGAAGCGGGGGTGGTTCCAGTGGGTGACGGCGGGAAGGATGAGGCGTTCGAAATCGGCCTGGATGGCATCGAGAGATTCGCCGGACTCCGGACCCTGGGGCGGGAGGCGATCGATGAGATCGCCGGGGCGCATGTCGGGATTGACCGGGAAGCGCCCCGGATCCTTGAGGTATTCGGCTATCCACTCCGACGCTTCCGCCGCGGCGCGGCGGAAGGCGTCCACATCGTGTTGCATTTGTTTGCTATTCTCCCCGGCACTCGTCGAGCATGGCCGATTCAAACCCGCGGAACCAGGCGGCGAACTCGTCGGCGTGGCGCTGCGCGGTGGGTCCGATGGGGAGGGCGGGAGCAGCTTTGGCAAATCCACGGGCGGCGAGGGCAAGCTGGATGCCGAAGGGGGTGGGGAAGGGGTCGATCTTCTGGATGAAAAGATCGAGGAGGGCTCCGCGGCGGGCGAGGGCGTCTTTGTCGCCGCGGGTGGCGGCACGATCGATGGCAGTAATCAGTTCCGGTACGCCACAGGCGCAGCCGCTGATGACGCCGTCGGCAAGGGCCCGGTGCGAGGCCAGCAGGCGATCATTGCCGAGCAGCAGCCGGAAAGAGATGCGCTGGCGAAGGGCGTGGAGGGCATCGAAGATCTCGGTATTGCCGCTAGAGTCCTTGATGCCGGCGAACTGACCGGTTTCAAGGATCGTACAGGCCGTGGCAGGCTCCATTCCAGTGGTGAAGAAAGGCAGGTTGTAGAGCAGAGTGGGGGCGAGGCCGGCGGTGAGGCGAGCGAATTCCCGGTAGTAGGCGATGATGCCTTCCTGGCTGTGCCGGAAGAAGTGAGGCGGCATAAGGAGCAGGGCCGTGGCGCCTACTTCCGTAGCTTGGCGGGCGAGGACAACGGCACCCTCGAGCGTCGAATGGGAGACGTTGACAATCACCGGCGTACGACTGCGGCGAACAGCCATGAGAGCAAGGCGCTGGCGTTCCTCCACGTCATAGTGAATGAATTCGCCAGTGGCGCCGAGCACGGCGACACCTTTGACACCGCGTTCGTTCACGAAATCCAAGATATCGAGGGCCAGACTGATATCAATCGTGTGGCCGTTTTCACGCCGCGGGGCAATTACCGCAGCCATAGCGCCAAGGACGACGCCTTCACCCAACCGGGTCATAGTTCTTTCCTGTTTCCTTAGTTTCTCAACCACGCGCGGCAGCGCCGCTGGAATTTCACTGGGGACCGGATTCCGGAAGCTACCAAAACGCGGGGATGTCACTAGCATATCGCGCGAGGCCGGGACGGGCTGTCTGTAAACTTCGGCCAGGCACGGCCCAACCCAGAGGAGCGAATCGCGTCTAATAGGGAAAGGAGCATGTTTACTTCATGCGATCGTTTCTTTTTTTCCTGGCTGCGGGAATAGCGCAAGCGCAGTACTTTCCATTGCAAGTCGGGAACCAGTGGATATACCGGGTGGACGAAGGCCCAGTGAGAGAGTTGCGCGTTGCTGAGGTGCTGCGCGCGGAGACCGTAGACGAAAAGGAGTATTTTCACTATCGCGGAATTGTTGGCGATGTCGCCCGAATTCGCCTGACCGCGGAGAACAAACTGGTCCAGTTGAACGCCGACGGAACGGAGTCGCTTTGGGCGGACTTCGAAGCCGCCGAGGGCATGTCCTATCCGACGTCGTTTGATTCCTGCACGGGGCGAGCCCGTGTGGAGACGCGGGAGGCGTCCGTGGAAATTCTGGACCGCGCGTGGGCGAACGGGATTCGCATGAGTTACGGCGCGGCGGCCTGCGCGGACGCAGGCGTCAGCGAGGATTTGTATCTGCCGGGACTCGGACTGGCACAGCGAACCTACCAGAGCTTTACCGGCCCGCGACGCTACAAGCTGACGTATGCGCGGATTGGGAACGCGTCGGTGGTGACCAGCGGCGAGTATAGTTTCCGCATCAACCTGGACCAGAAGACCTACGCAACGCGGGCAATCATCAACCTGCGAATGACGCTGGAAAATTGGACGAAAGAACCTTTGAAGCTGCAGTTTTTCAGCGGCCAGTCCTTCGACTTTGCGCTGCGAAACGAGGCGGGTGACACTGTCTATTTCTGGTCGGCGAACAAGTTGTTTATCGCCGAAACGCGAGAGATCACGGTAACGGGCGAGAAAAACTGGACGGTGACCGAAGAGTTGGACTTAAAGCCCGGCGAGTATGTGCTGGAAGCCTGGCTGACGACGGGGCGAAAGCCTGTGTTCAAGGCGCAAGTCCCGATCACGGTGGCCGCTATCGAACCCGCGCGATAGCCCGCACCGTCTCCTCCGCATTTGCGCCTGACCGGGCGAAGCGGAGAGAATGAACGATTGCGAGAATCAAGCGGAGCAGCGGCGGTGCGCGAGCCAATAGGGCCGCGGACGTTTCTGCTGGCCATCCTGGTGTCGATCCTGTGGGGCGGGAATCTGGTCTCCATCCGAGTGGGTGTAGACAGCGTCCCGCCTCTTTGGAGCGCATTCTGGCGGATGGCGGTAGGCGTCGTGGTCGTGACGGCATGGACCTACTGGCGGGGTGTGGCGATGTGGCCGCAGGCGGGGGAATGGAAGCCCTTGTTCTATCTGGGGGTCCTGTTCACCGCGCAAATCGCGCTGCTGAACTCGGCTTCGGCGATGACATCGCCGTCGTACGGCGTGGTGATCCTGAACTCCTATGCCGTGTTTGCCAACATCGTCGGGCACTTCTGGCGGGGGCCGCACTTGGAAGACCGGTTGAGCGGGATTCGTGTGGCGGGACTGGGCGTGGCGATCGCGGGCTTGGTGGTTCTGACAATGGGCCGGGCACCGGCGACGCTGGCGCCAAGACCGTTGCTGGGCAACGTGATGATGGTGATTTCGGCCTTTCTGCTGGGCTACCGGCAGGTGTACACACGATGGCTGGTGCAGAAGGTGGACCCGGCGCGGACGGTGATCTGGCAGATGGCGTGGTCGGTCCCGCTGTTTCTGGCGATTGCTGTGTTGTCCGAGCCGATGGTGTATGGACACGTGACCTGGCAGGCGGTGGCGGCGATCTCCTACCAGGGGTTCATCGTTGCGGGCATTTGTTTCATTATCTGGGCCGAGTTGTTGAAGAAGCACTCAGCGGGGACGTTGTCGATGTTTTCCTTTCTGGTTCCGGTGGCGGGGATTGCGTTGAGCGGATGGATCTTCGGGGAACCGTTGACGGCGGGATTGCTGATCGGTGGGTTACTGGCGTTGACGGGAGTATTCATCGTCACGCGGTCCGGCACTGCCGCGGTATAAGATACGGGCATGGCGACAAATCGACGTTCCTTCCTCGGCACACTGGCCGCGCCGGCGTTCGCGGCAAGTCCCAAGGGAGCTAATGACCGGATACGGGTGGCACTGGTGGGTTTGCGTGGCAGAGGCCGGGACCTGATTCGCGGGTTCCATGAGATCGCTGGATCGCAAAATGTGGAACTGGCGGCGTTCTGCGATGTGAATACGGCGTTGCTGCGGGAGCGCTCCGAGGAGCATGGCAAAGCGTCGGGTAAAGCGCCGCAAATGGTGGATGATATGCGGCGAGTGATGGACGACAAGACCATCGATGCCATTGCGTTTGCGACACCGAATCACTGGCATGCGCTGGGTACCATCTGGGCCTGCCAGGCGGGCAAGGACGTCTATTGCGAGAAACCCGGGACGCATAACTTCTGGGAAGGGCTCCAAGTGATGGCGGCGGCAGAGAAATACAACCGTTTGGTGCAGCACGGGACGCAGAACCGCTCGAGCGCGAATATTGTCGAGGCCATTCAGAAGATTAAGGAGGGCGTCATCGGCCGTGTCTATTTGGCGCGTGGGGTAGCCTTCAAGGGGCGGGGGTCAGTACCGAAGGTCAAGGCGGATCCGATGCCGGCGGGATTAGATTGGGATAAGTGGCTGGGGCCGGCGCCGGCAATTCCCTTCTCCAAGGCTGTTTTCGGGTCGTCGGGAAACGGGTGGCACCTGGCGTGGGATTACGGGAATGGGGAGATCGGCAACCAAGGCGTTCATGAGTTGGACATCATTCGCTGGGCGCTGGACCTGAAGGACCATCCGTCCAAGGTCGTTTCGATGGGCGGGGCGTACGTACATCAGGACGGGCAACCGACGCCACAGGTGCAGTCGATGCTATTCGAGTGGGCCGGGCGCGATGTCATGGTTTCGTTTGAGACCCGCGGCGGGTTGACAAACACGGAGGCGGGGATGGGGGCGGAGTATCCGTTCCTGGACCAGCGGAATGTGGTGGGGGTGATCTTCATTGGCACGGAAGGTTACATGATCATTCCCGACTATTCGAGCTACCACGTCTTCCTGGGGAAAGACCGAAAGAAGGGGCCGAGCCAAGTGGGGTCCGGGACGATTGAGACAACCGGTCATGTGGAGAATTTTGTAAAGGCGCTGCGAACGAGGCGGGCGGCGGATCTGCACGCAGGGCCAGAAGAGTTGCATAAGTCTTCGGCACTGGCGCATTTCGCCAATATCAGCCAGCGACTGGGGCGGATGGTGCATTTCGATAACAAGACGGGACGATTCATGGGCGACAAAGCAGCCGACGCAATGCTGCGGCGGACTTATCGGGCGCCGTATGTGGTTCCGGAGAAGGTATGATGCGCAGTTTTCTGTTGCTCGCGATTGCGAGCGTACTGTCCGGACAGCCGAGTTACCAGTATTTTGTTGCGGGCAATGCCTCGGATGTGAAGACGCGGGCGAAATGGGGCGTGTATCTGGCCGGCGGCGGGAAGGACGTCGACGCCGGGGTCCGCTGGTTTTTGGAGCGGGCCGGCGGAGGCGACGTATTAGTCTTGCGGGCATCGGGAACCGAGGCATATAACCCGTATTTCATGGGCCTAGGGAAAATGGACTCCGTGGAGACCATCATCTTCAAGTCCGAGGCGGCGGCCCGGGAACCGTTCGTCCTGGAAAAGATTCGAAATGCCGAGGCGATCTTTTTCGCGGGCGGAGACCAGTGGAACTACGTCCGTTACTGGGCAAAGACGCCGGTAGGAGAGGCGTTGAATGACGCGATCCGGCGGGGAATTCCAGTGGGCGGGACAAGCGCGGGATTGGCCATCCTGGGCGAGTACGCCTTTTCCGCCGAACACGATACGGTGACCAGTCCGGTCGCTCTCGCTGATCCGTTCCACGAGAAGGTTTCGATTTTCCGGGGCCTTTTGCGAATACCGGGGATGGAGTGTCTGATCACCGACAGCCATTTCGCCAAACGGGATCGAATGGGGCGACTGCTTGTCTTTCTGGGACGGATTCGGGACGAGGGGAAGTGCGGTGAGGTTCGCGGAATCGGAATTGATGAGCGAGCGGCGGTGACGCTGGACGAAAAGGGAAACGCGCAGGTAGTCGGCGACGGCAGCGCATTCCTGGTTCGACTGAAAAAGGCACCCGGCCTGCAGCGGGGCGTGGCGGCAAGCATCCCGGCGATGGCGGTGACAGCGATTCCGACCGGCGGACGCTTCCCGTGGAAGAGCGGGAAGGCGGACGCGGGAGAACGGTATGAATTGATGGTGGAGAGTGGAGTTGTGAAATCGACGGCTAAGGGTTTTTACGGGAACCGTTAGTACCGAAGGCTCTCGGAAAGCACGTCATAATATATGTGTCCCTGATTCAGCAATTGCTACAGGGCTTTTCTCCCAAACTGAGGTCCCATGATTTTCCGGTTCGCCGCGGCCCTTGCCGTATCCCTGTCTGTGTTTCTCGCGAATGCGCAAACTTCAGTTACGATGGAGCGGCCACGCATCGGCAAGCCCCCGATTATGCCGGTCTCACAGGTAAAGAAGGGGATGCAGGCGGTGGCATGGACGGTGTTTGAAGGAACGCAGCCGGAGGCGGTTCCCGTGGAGATCATCGGCGTTTGGAAGAACGCCAACGGGCCGAAGGCGGATGTCATCCTGGGCCGTATGGGGGGCAAAGCGCAGCGGACGAATGTGGCGGGCGGCATGAGCGGCAGCCCGGTGTATGTGGACGGTAAGTTGATCGGGGCGATCGCGTTGCGGCTTAGTTTTTTCTCGCCGGACGCGATTTGCGGGATCACGCCGATTGAAAGCATGTTGGAGATCAATGAACTCGACCAGTCGCGGCCAGCACAGCGGGCGGCGGGAGAGATACCGGGTGAGTTGCTGGCTGGCACCTCGATTCCCGTGCAGCAGGGACTGACGATGCAGCCGATCGATACGCCGCTGATGATGTCCGGGGCGAATCCGAACGTGTTTCCCTACTTCAATGGCATCTTCAGGAATATGGGCGTGCAACTGGTGCAAGGCGGGTCGTCGGCCGCGTTGCGGTCCACTACGTTGGCCCAGGACTGGAAGACGTCTTTGCAGCCCGGGGATACGGTTTCGATGATTCTGGTTTCGGGCGACATCAATATTTCGAGCGGCTGCACGGTGACCTACAACGACGGATCGAGGGTGTTGATCTGCGGCCACGCTTTCTTGAACATCGGCCCATTAAACATGCCGATGGCCAAGGGCGAGATTCTTTGGGTGATGGCTTCCACGTTCCAGCCGACCAAGATCTCCAACGCAACCGAAGTAGTAGGAACATTCACCCAAGACAGGCATCTGGGAATGCTGGGGAAACTGGGCGAGAAACCGCGGATGATCCCGGTGCGGCTGACGCTTCGGTCCCTGAATACGCAGGGCACGGCTTTCAAGACGAACACGTTGAACTTCGAAGTGATGGAGAACCAGAAATTCACACCCCAATTGATGATGTTGGGGATGTTCAATGCGATCAGCGGCATGAACGAGTTCGCCGATGATACGACCTATCGCATCAGCGCCAATGTGAGTCTGGCGAACGGCCAGAAATTAGACCTGCGGACGATGCAGGCACCGGGCGACATGCCGATGCCGGCTTCGCTGCAATCGGCGATGTGGTTTGGGGACAAGTTCAACAAGCTGTTTGCCAATGCCGTGCGGATGCCGGACGTCGGGCGGGTGGAAGCAACGATCGACCTGATTCCGGAGCGGCGCACCGCGGCAATTGAGAGCGCCTGGATTCCGTCGAGCGAAGTGGAACCTGGGGCGGAGATTCCGGTGAAAGTGTTTTTGCGCCCTTACCGTGGCGGCCGGGTGGAGCGGGAGATCAAGTTGAAGGTCCCAACCGGGCTCGCACCCGGGAACTACCGGATCCAACTGAGCGAAGCGGCGGCGCTGAACGGCATGCAGTCGCTGACGCCGCTGGCAAACCGGTTCATGGAACTGACCCAAACGATCTCGCTGCTCAACCAGGAACGCGCGAACAACCGGCTGTATGCCGCGCTGGTCCAACCGCGGCCCACCGTGTATACCGACGACCGGACGATGCCCAACCTGCCGAGTTCCGTGCTAAACGTGATGCAGAACGGACGTAGCGCGAGCCGCACTATGATCGCCGCGCCGGAAACGGCCGTGGCCGAGGAGTCGGTTCCCTTCGATTACGTTGTTACCGGCAGCCACTCGCTGCGCCTAACCGTTAAATAACTACATACCCATGCGCCCCACCTCTTTTGTGCTGGCAGTCGCCGCGTTGAGCGCGGCATTTGCAGTCGATACCCGATTCTGGACGTTCGCGTCGAAAGAAGACCACGACAAGGCGACTTTGAAGCGCCTTTCGTTGCGGAGCGACGGTCTGATCACGCTTGCCCCGGCGGCGCGGGAGTTGCACGACGCGGGTGTATCTTACCTTTGGGCGGTGGCACGCGGGGCGGACGGCACGTTGTACACCGGCGGTGGAAATCCTGGGGCGACCACGGCAAAGGTCTTCGCGGTGCGGGGCGGGCAGGCGCGAGTGCTGGCGGAGTTGACCGGGTTACAGATCCAGTCGATTGCCCTGGATGGGACAGGACGGGTGTATGCGGCAACGGCACCGGATGGCAAGGTCTACCGGATTGCGGCCGACGGGCGGAGCGAAGTGTTCTACGATCCGAAGGCGAAGTACATCTGGGCGATTGCGTTTGATAAGGCGGGCAATCTTTTTGTGGCGACAGGTGACAAGGGCGAAATCCACAAGGTGACGCCTGCCGGGCAGGGTGCGGTGTTTTTCAAGACCGAGGAAGAACATGCGCGGGCGATGGCCGTTGACGGGACAGGCAACCTGATTATCGGGACCGAGCCGAGCGGATTGATTCTGCGGGTGAGTCCGGCGGGCGAGGGTTTTGTGCTACACCAGGCAGGGCGGCGAGAGATCACGGCCATTGCAGTAGCGCCGGATGGCAGCATCTATGCAGCCGGTGTCGGAGCCAAACCGGCATCGAATTCGGCGGCACCTCCACCGGCGCCGATTGCTGCGCCGATAGCGACGACGAGCATCACCGTTTCCGCCTCGGCGGGCCCCGGGCCAGCACCAGGGCCGCGAGCGGCCACGCCTCCACCGACGTTGACGCCGAGCAGTGTTTCCGGCGGGTCTGAGTTGATCCACATCGCCGCGGACGGGTTCCCGTCCCGCGTTTGGAGCGACGGGACCGAGATCATCTATTCGATCACTTTCGACAAGGCGGGGCGGCCCGTGGTCGGAACCGGGAACAAGGGCGGGGTGTACAGGATCGACAGCGACCTGCTTTCTACCAAATTGTTGACCCTTGCACCGACGCAGGTCACGGCACTGACAAACGACCCTTCGGGCGCGGTGTTTGCCGTGACGGGGAACATCGGCAAGCTGTTCCAGATCGGACCATCGGTTGAGAAGGACGGCGTTCTGGAGAGTGAAGTATTGGACGCCAGTTGGTTCGCCGAATGGGGCCGGCTGGCACCGAAGGCGACTGGCAACGTGAAATTTGAGACGCGGAGCGGGAATTTGGACCGGCCGCAGAAAAATTGGAGTAATTGGACTGCCTTCACGGATCGGATCGGATCTCCAGCGGCGCGGTTCCTGCAGTACCGGGCAACGTTGAGCGGAGACGGGGCGGCGTTGACGGGCACCGAAATCGCCTACCTGCCGCGAAATGTGGCGCCGCGAATCGAACAGATTGAAATCACGGCTCCCAACTACCGGTTCTCGAACCAGACGCTTTCGATGACACCGTCGACCACCCTGACGCTTGGACCGATGTCGAGCCGCGCCACCGCTTCGCAGCCATCCACCTCCAGCGATCCCGGGAGCGTCACGCTGAACTTTGCCAAGGGGTTCCAGGGCGCACGCTGGAAGGCCGCGGATGCCAACGGAGATAGCGTGCAGTATACGGTGGAGATCCGCGGGAAAAGCGAGACGGCCTGGAAACCGTTAAAAAAGGAACTTGGCGTCCGGCAGTTCAGCTGGGATTCCAGTGCATTTCCGGATGGAGAATACGTCCTGCGGATTACGGCGACCGATGCCGGGTCCAACCCGCCGGGGAAAGGGCTTTCCGATAGTCTGGAGAGCGCACCTTTCCTGATTGACAATACCCCTCCGGCGATCCGAAATTTGACGGCGACGGCAGCGGGAAACCGTGTGACCATCGCGTTTAGTGCGGCGGATGCCTCCACCATCCTGACCAAAGCGGAGTACTCCGTCAACGCCGGCGAATGGGTGTACTTTGAGCCGTCGACCAAGCTCTCCGACTCCAGGGAGCACAGCTATAGCGTGACAGTGGACCGGCCGGCCGGGGAATTGACCATCGCCGTCCGGGTGACCGATGAGTTTGAGAATCATTCGGTGGAAAAAACGATACTAAAATAACGGACGATGAAAGTGCTCCTGATGGGATCTACCGGCATAGCAGGCCGGGAAATTTTGCAGGCGCTCCGAAAGAACGCCATCGCGCCACACTGTCCGACACGGCGCGATGGTGTGGACGCATTGCGTCCGGAAACACTGCGGAACTGCTGCGACGGGACGGATATCGTTGTCTCCGCTATGGGAGGAAGTGTGTTGCTCACGGCCCCGGAACGCAGGCCGTACCGAATTACCAACACACTGGCGAACCGCAATCTGCTGGCGGAGGCAAAGCGAGCGGGTGCGAGGCGGTTCATTTACGTTGCCGCACATACGGAACCGGGGTACCGGCAAACAGCATATGTTCATTCCCATGAGGCCTTCGTCGAGGACTTGAAGAGCAGCGGTTTGGCCTACACCGTTTTGCGGCCGACGGCCATTTTCCCGGCACTTCAGCCGTTCCTCAATTTCGCACGGCGGGGAGTAGTGCCTCTGATTGGGAGCGGATTTGCCAAAACGAACCCAATTTCGGCGGAAGATGTAGCGCGCGCAGCGGTTGAGTATCTTTCCGATGGGCCTACGGAGTTCGCCATAGGCGGCCCTGAGGTGCTGACGCGGCGTGGAATTGCCGAACTCGCTGCCGAAAAGGCCAGGAGGCGCCCGGTCTACATCTCGGCGCCGGCCTTCGTGGCACGGGCAAACGGCCGCATTACTGGGGTATTCCACCCGCGGTTGGGGGAGTTGATCGAGTCTGCCGCCGCAGTGTCGGTAACCGACTGTATCGCGCCGGCCTATGGCACCAAGCCGCTAGGCGGCTATTTTGAGGCGCTGGCCAGCGCCTGACGCAATTCGTCCGCCTTCATCTGACCGGGATGGTACAGGCGGACAATCCCCTGGGCATCCAGAAGCACGAGTGTGGGCGTGGAACTGACTCCGTACAGGCGGAAGTTCTCCTCGCTGACCGGTATGGGCAATTCACTCATCCAGGGGAATCGCTCTTTCTGCACCTGGGCAATGTAGGGCGTCTCTTTTTCAGGAGGGGCCTCTTCGCCGTTGGCAACGTATCCGTAGCGTTGCGTGGGTGCAACAACGGCAAGCGACGGAAACTCTTTCCGCATGGCCTCGATGATTGGCCCCTGCGCTTTGCAGTCCGAACACCAGTGCGCCCAGAGGAAGAGCAGGACGGGTTTACCCTGAAAATCCCGGAGGGACTTCATCTTGGCGGAGCCGAGAAACTGACGGGTCTCCAACTTGGGACCATTATGTCCTTCGAGCGAGAGCAGGTGGAGGTTCTTCTGAATCCGAGTGCGGATGGAAGTTTCGCGCCAGCGTTTCAGTTCGTCCTTTAGGAAAGAAACCCCTTCACTGCGGCGACCGGTATTGGCCAGGGAATGGCCGTGGACTTCAATCGATGCACCCAGCGCGAGAGGGAGATTCGGTTCGGAATCCAACTTGCGGCCCTGGAGCATCTCCAGCGCCAACTTCCGGGTTTCGGCGGCGTAGGAGACAGCTTGGTCCCATTTCTTGTTCGCTTGCGCGCCGCGGCCGAGCCAGGAGTGGGCCAGCAACAACTCCGGCGTCCAGGCAGAGGAACCTTTGGCGGACCGCAATCGTTGTTCGGCAGCGGCGAAATCTCCGGCCTGGGCCGCTTTGCGGACATCAGGAACTACTTGCGCGAACGTCGCTGCGGCAACGAGAAGGAATGCGAAAAGCCTCATCGCTCTAGAGTAACTGATTGGTTCTGAGCCACTGGATGGAGCTTTCCAGGTCTTCCCGCTCCAGGGCGGCGGCGCGCTCTTTGGCGGGCGCCGGACGATTCTCCCGGGGTTTGCCTGTTTCGGCGATAGCGGCAAATCGCGCGAACTCCCAGGCCGGGGTGGTGCGGAATGCCTTCCAGAAATCGGACTGAAAATAGGGAAATGGACGAGTGCCCGTTACGATAATTTCGAGCGACATTGCCTTCCCCGGGCACAACTTCGCGAATTTTTTCACCCAACCGGCAATATCCACATTGCCTTCGCCCATGCGCGTCCACTGCATTGCCGCCCCTTCCGGAGTACGCCAGACGGCGCTATCGCGGACGTGAGAGGTGAGCACATAGGGGGCGAGGGTCTCGAGCGTGACGTGCGGGTCCTCAATCGCCCATGTGGGATTCCCGGAGTCGATGCAGGCACCGACGAACTCCGGCCCCGCCTGTTCGATCAACTGCTTCAGTTCCCTGCCCTGCAGGTCGCCGCCGTGATTCTCGATCGCGATCTTCTTGCCGGCATCGATGGCGCGGGTCCGAACGGCGCGCAGTGTCTTGACCGTGTTCTCGATATGCTGTTCGAGCGGAACGACCGAGGAGCGGTCACGCCAGTCCCCGAGCACGGCGCGGACAAGCGGCGCGCCGGCGATGCGGGCGGCATCGATCATGCGCGCGAGCTGCTCCTCGGCGGTGCCCTGTTTGGGATCAAATCGAGCCGCGGTTGGGCAAATGGAGAGCATTCCGATTTCGAGTTCAATACCGAGTTGACGGGCGTGGCTCGCCACTTTTTCCAGGTGTGACTTTTCCAGGCCGCCGAGGAAGCGGATCTCGGAAAAATGAACGACACTGGCACCTTGTTTGGCACAGTAGTCGAGGTGTTCGAAAGGGGTCCACCCTTGCGTGCGTAGGCTGAAAAGGTCGATTCCGAACTTCAATTTTTGGCTGCTCCCTTGGGCCAACATCGCGGCTGGCGCCGCCGCCAGGAGTGACCGGCGATGGATAGTCATGGCCACTATCTTACCCGCGCAGGAGGGCGGCCAGGTCAACGACCCGATCGGCGCCCAATCCAGGCCCGAGTTGGAACCATAGGCGGCGTGCCGCTCCCCGGCCAATCGCGTCGAGCACATCCTCACTAGTGGACCCGTACCCGGTGATTCCGAGGATCGCCCCGAACTGCCGCGCCGTTTGCTGCAACTCTTCGACGCGCAGGCGCAGCTCGACAAGTGGTTTCCCAGCCGCTTTCCACTGGACATTGGAAAGGATCTCCGCCGGCCAGCCGGCCATTCCGGTTACATCCGCCGGATAAGACACCCCATCACGGAGCCCGAGTTCAACCTCCACGACCTGAACAGAGCGGCCGTTGGCGCGGAGCGAATCGAGCCGTGCTCGCAGAGTCTCTGGCATCGTCCAGGTGCCGGGCGGGTCAAAGCGGACATCGATGTCATAGTTGCGGCCACGCACACGGCGCAGGAGATCGATCCGCTCGTCCAGTTCTTCATCTGTCATCGTGGTGGCGTCGAGAAGGCACCGGGATCCAGGCTCGGACTCTCCCCGTAAGGGAAATCCCTCCCGCCAACCATACCTGATCGCTCCCCAAAGCCCCTCCTCCGGCAAACCAGTCCAGGCTGCGACAGAAAGCCCGTATTTCCGCTGAACCGCGCGGTACTCATTGAAAGCGGTGTCCGCATCGGAGGAGGCGGCAATAAACAGCGAGTCGACACCCTGGGGCCCGGGAAGGACACCACGATCCAAGCCGGTGGCGTAGGTGAGTATGCGCTCCGTATCGGTGGAAGCGAATGGAATGGCGTTGACCACGACTTCGACACCGCGTGGGGTCCGCATACGTCCGACAAGCGTGGAGTGGGGGAACAGGCCGCTGCCGGGCGCACTGGAAAGTGCGATGTGTAGGAGGACAGGAGATCGGCCATCAACCGCGACAAAGTAAGTGGACTTGGCGACGGGGTCAGCGGCCAGCGAACCCCAATAGACCCGCAAGCTCTCAAATGGCACCTGTGTCGCGCGCGAGGCCAACATGCGCCGTAGCGCGTCGTCTACAGTGCGGCCTTCGGCAAACTGGAAGATCAGGTCTGCCAACAAGGAAGCTTCGTGGGCGCGAACGGGAACGCTGAGAGTGTCGGGCATCATAATTTGAGCGTTTTCAGGTACTCGCGGAACGGCCCGCCGAGGTCATATCGCTTCAATGCGAATTCGACCGTTGCTTGCAGGAAGCCAAGTTTATCGCCAGCGTCATACCGCTTCCCTTCAAATTTATAGCCATACACCGGCCGGCTGCGCAACAAATGTTTCAATCCATCGGTAAGTTGAATTTCACCGCCGCGGCCGGGTTCGATCGCTTCGATGGAAGTGAAGATCTCCGGCGTCAGGACGTAGCGTCCAATGATGGCAAGATTGCTGGGAGCGTCTTCCGCCTTGGGCTTTTCCACCATGTTTCGAATTCGGAAGAGCCGCCCGGTTTGCCCCATGTGGTCGACCGGTTCGGCGTCGACGACACCGTAGGCGGAGATATTCTCCTTGGGAACTTCCATCAGGGCGACAACCGAGGCCCCGTAGAATTCGTAGACGTCCTGGAGTTGTCGCAGACAGGGAATCTCGGCGTCGATCACATCATCGGAGAGGACGACACAGAACGGCTCCTTGCCGACCAGTTCCTTGGCCCGGAGAACCGCGTGGCCGAGCCCGAGCGCCTCCTTCTGGCGGACGTAGGACACATCGATCATGTCCGAGATGCCGCGAACAAGAGCAAGAAGATCCTTTTTCCCCCGGGTCTCCAACAGATGTTCCATTTCGAAACTCACGTCGAAGTGGTCTTCAATCGCGCTTTTACCGCGTCCGGTAACAATAATGATGTCCTGAAGCCCGGAGTGAATGGCCTCTTCGACACCGTACTGAATAAGCGGCTTGTCCACCAGCGGCAACATCTCTTTCGGTTGCGCCTTGGTGGCGGGCAGGAAACGGGTACCCAGGCCAGCGGCAGGAAATACGGCTTTTCTCGCTTTGGGAATCATGCCCTTCCATTGTCCCCCATCGCACGCTCCGTTCTCACGGACCCGTCAAATTTGGCGAATAGTACCAGTACAAGACTTCCGGCCCTCCCCCAAGGGATTCATTGCCCGCCGCCTGACGGCAGTCCAAACTGGTGGGACGTAATATGGAGAGGTTTGAGAACCAGCGTTGGACGGCGAAAGATGTGGCGCGGCTCATCGCGGTCTTTGAATCCGAACGGCGATTCTACGACGAGATCGTCACCACCCTGCCGTTTCCCTTGGCGACTGTCTCCGCCGAAGGGGTGCTGCTTTCAGCTAATCCAGCCTTCCTGCGCGAATTCAAACTGACCTCGGAGGATATCGACCGGCGGTCGCTGCACGCCGTTTTCGGGGACAGCAGTTGGAAGAGCATGTTGATGCCCTACGAGCCCGGGACTCTGCAAACGAGGAAGCACAAGGTGTTGCTGACGCCAGTGCCGCGATGGGACCGAGGCGAGAGGGAATGGGTGGTGGTTTTCCAGGAGCAGATTTCCTCTTTGCCGGAACCACCAGCGTCCGCATCGAGTATCGATCTGGAACTGGCGGGCAACACGGCCGGGGTTGAATCTGCCCAGCGCCTGGCTGCCCGGGTAACCCACGAAACAAACAATCTGGTGATGGTGGCCGCCGGATACGGCCGAGAGATACTGGCGCAACTTCCCGCCAACAGCCCGCTTCGGGAAGACGTTTCGATGCTGCTAAGCGCTACGGAGCGGATCGAATCCATGGCCGCACAGTTAAACGAGTATTCCCGTATCGGCCGATCTGATTTGGGGACATATAAAGTCCGGGAGTTGTTGCCCGCCGCCGGGTATGCTGTTGCCGGCGGCGCCAGCGACATCACCGTTCTCACTGACCGTGCTGCCTTGGCGGCAGTATTCGACGCCTTGGCGATGAATGCCGCCGGGCCGCTCACGGTGGAGACCGCTTCGACGGCGAAGGAGGCCGTGGTTACTGTGAAGGGATTTGGCATGTCGGCGGAATCACTGCGCCATCAGTTTGAGATTCTGAATAAAGCCTCCAGGGAAGGAAAAGCCGGGGCGCGGGAGTGCGCGCTGGTGGGACCGCGTCTGGTCCAGGCAGGAGTTCGCTGGCGCATCACGGAGGGCAGCGAACTGGAGATGCACATTCCGCTGGCCGGACAACGCCCGGCGCCGGCGGGGCGGACAGCGCTTGTGGTGGACGATCAGACCGGAATTCGCGCCATAGTGCGGCGCATTCTCGAAGGCCACGGGTACCAGGTGAACGAAGCAGGATCTGGGGAAGAAGCCCTGGCCGTCCTTGACCGCCGGAAAGAAGCGTACGACCTGTTGGTGACGGATATGCGGATGCCGGGGATGACCGGCCGGGACCTGGCCGAACGGGTACGCTTTCGGCACCCAGCCACGAAAATTCTATTCATTAGTGGATTCACCGACGATCCAGGGGTGCAGTCAGGAATTCTGCCGGATCGGTCGAGGTTCCTGGCCAAGCCATTCCACCCGGACCAGTTCCTGGAAGCAATTACGCAGTTGATGCAGTGAAGAGGACGCGACGGCCCTCGATGCGCCACGGAGTGGTGAGCAACAGACGAAGCGATTCGCTGTAAATCCGGTGCTCTTCGCGCAGGATTCGCTCAGATAGGTTGTCGGCGGAGTCACCTGGCTGGACAGGGACGGCTGCCTGCATGACAATGGGGCCGTGGTCGAGGTGCTCGTCGACGAAATGAACGGTGCAGCCAGTGACCTTGACACCGTAATCAAAGGCTTGATGCTGGGCGTCCAGACCGGGAAACGCGGGTAGAAGGGACGGGTGAATATTGAGGATCCGCTGCGGAAAGGCGCGGATGAACGCCGCGCTCAGAATGCGCATGTAACCGGCGAGCACGACCCACTCGACTTGGTGCTCGCGTAGGGTGGCAATCATCTGCTGGTCAAAGACCTCGCGGTCCAGGCCTTTGGACGGCAAACAGACGGCGTTTAGACCGAGGCTGCGCGCGGCTTCCAGTCCAGCGGCATTCGGACGGTTCGCGATGACGACGGCGATCTCCGCTGGAATTGTGCCTGCCACCACATGGCGGGCGATGGCCAGGAAATTGGACCCGCGCCCGGAGAGCAGGATGCCGATCCGGGTCATAGGTATTGGACGCGTTCGGTGGCGCCTTTTTTGAGGCGAACCACCGCCCCGATCGGGAAATGCGGCTCGCCGGCTTCGGCCAGAATCTCGGATGCATCAGCTGCTTCTTCGGCGCCAACGCAGAGGATCATGCCAACCCCTAGATTGAATGTCCGGCGCCAATCGCCATCAGAGACATTTCCGAGTTTTTTCAGCAACTGGAAAACTGGGGGGACTTCCCAGGCCAGCGTGTGGATTTCGGCGCCTAGTCCCTTGGGAAGCATTCGGGGGGTATTGTCCGTGATCCCTCCGCCTGTAATATGGGCGGCCCCCTTCAATAGGCCGGCCTCCATTAGAGCGTCGATCGCCGGTTTGTAGCTACGATGGACTTTCAGCAGTTCCTCACCGACGGTGCACCCGAGTTCGGGAACGTGGGTGTCTACTTTGTAACCAGCGACCTCAAAAAGTAACTTTCTAGCGAGGGAATAGCCATTGGTGTGCAAACCGTTGGACGGCAAGCCGAAGAGGACATCACCGGACTTGATGGTGGCGCCGGTGAGCATCTCCTCTTTCTCAACGGCGCCGACTATGAATCCGGCAACGTCGTACTCGCCGGCGGTATACATCCCCGGCATCTCAGCTGTTTCGCCGCCTATCAGGGCACAGCCGTTGGCCTTGCAGCCTCGGGCAATTCCGGCCACAACGTCACCGGCGACCTTGGCATTCAGCTTGCCGACCGCAAAGTAGTCCAGGAAGAAAAGTGGTGTGGCGCCTTGGACCATGATGTCGTTGACACAGTGGTTCACAAGGCACTCGCCGACGGTATCGTGTTTCCCTGCCAGGAATGCTACTTTCAGCTTGGTGCCAACACCATCAGCGGAACTGACGAGCACCGGAGTTTTCCACTTCTTGAGGAGGAATCCGGCGCCGAAGCTACCGATGTCAGTCATGACACCATCGGTGAATGTCTTACGGGCGTGGGCGCGAATCAGGGCAACAGCGCGATCCGCTTCATCGATGTCCACACCAGCGTCTTTATACTCGATCGGTTTCTTTGCGGCCATGAGGGGCTACTTTTAGATTAACGCAGCCACCGAGCCGGGTCCGAGCTACTCGACGAAACCGCGCCAGGTATTTCCCTTTTCATCGCGCAGTACGATGCCGAAGGAGTCCGAAATGCCGGTGATGGATTTCCCGGTGGCGTCGCGAAACCGATAGCGGACGATGTTGTCACCCTGCGAATCGGCCATGCCGTTCCAGACATTGCCGTACTCGTCGCGGAGGCGTACATACTCCCCCTCACCGTATCCGAACATCCCTGCCCGGGTCCTGGCGTTTTCGAATCGGTAAAATCCTGAGGGGGTTCCCCCGTAGGACCGCCGTCTGCGGTATATCATCGCCCCATTATGGGGGGATCTAACAGATCTGAAGATCGGGGCAAGACCCTAAACTGTGGCGCGAAAGAGCCTCAATCCGGGAACTAAGGCAAAATTTGCGGTTTGATGACGGCAATTCCAGCGCTGCCAAGAACTTTTTTGAGGCTGACGTACATCTCCTCCCCCTCGTAAAGTCCGACGATTGCGCCGCCGGAACCAGCGAAATTCGCCGAGGCACCAGTCGAGCGGGCGAGTTGGATCATTTCCAGGTTGCCCGCGTCGAGTTGGTAGAGCTTGGCTCGAAGGTCGAAATTGGCGTTGATGAGCTGATGTAATCGCGCACGATCGCCAGTAAGGATAGCTTCCCTGCCCTCTGCCGCATAGGTCGCCCACGTTTTCATTGCCGACACGACCTCCGGATCGCCATTGCGCCAGCGCTCGCGGACGTTATTGTGAAAGACCTCGGTCCCCTCGCTCAACGATGTGCGGTAGGCGACATAGACGTTCTGCAGCAGGCGCGGGTCGAGGCGTTCATATTCACCGTAACCGCGAGACTCTAGGAGCCCGCGGGCGAAATCCATATAGACGACGCCTTCGTAGGTTTGGATAACTCGATCCTGCAGACCGGCAGCAACACCTAACTCACGAGTTTCGGTTTCAAGAACTAGATTGGGCTGAACTTCGGTAGGAATATTGAGATCGTAGTATTGAATCAGTGCGCGCAAGGCAGCAGTAATGATGGCGGAAGAGCCCCCCATCCCCAAACGGAGCGGAACGGTGGACTCGTACTCCAGGGTAAAGTTCCGGTTAGGCAACTCAATCCCGTTCTGCCGGCAATAATCCGAAAGACGCACCAACAGGGCGAGAATGATCCGAAACCCACCGTAGTACCCCCTCCACCGGGTGGTGGCATAGAGATCGTCCAGCGACTCAAAGATCGGAAGGTCGGCCTTACCTGCTCGAATTTCCAGACGCGCGCTAGGGTAAATGATCACGCGGGCACGGAAGTTTCTGACCAGCAAGGCGATCGTTTTGCCGAAGTATCCGTCGCTAGGATTTCCGAGTAGTCCTGCACGGCCGTAGGCATAGGTTTCGATGTACATAGATGCTCCTGTCAGGAGTCGGAGGCATACTGTACTGTATGCGAATGCTCCTGCAACGGGTCTCTTCTGCCAGTGTAGCGGTAAACGGGGAGGTGACCGGTGCAATTGAAAAAGGGATCGTCGTGTTTCTGGGAGTCACGACGGGAGATAGGGAGGAAGACGCTCTCTATCTATTGGAAAAGTGTGTCAATCTTCGAATATTCGAGGATGAATCGGGCAAGATGAACCTCTCGGTTCAGGAGGTTGGAGGAGGCTTACTCATTGTGTCCCAATTCACTTTGTACGGGAACTTAAGACGCGGCCGGCGACCTAGTTTCGATGCGGCGGCTCCTCCAGAGCAGGCGCGTGTACTTTACGATTTCTTCGTTAATGCGGCGAAATCCCGGCTGGATAAAATTGGTACTGGAGTTTTCCAGGCACATATGGACGTAAGCCTAGTGAATGACGGGCCGGTAACCCTCTTCCACGATAGTATTGACAAATTTGGAGATAAGTCGCAACCTGTCAGGTAAGAGTATGCCAAGAACTCCATCCCAAGTCGACCAAGCCGCTCTATATGAAGCGGCTCTCGAAGGTCTCGAATTACAGAAACAGCGCCTGGAAGAACAGATCCGATTGGTTCGTTCTCTCATCGGCGGGAAGAAACCCCGTGCCGCCGCACCAGCGGCAGCCGTGGTCGAAGCACCCGCCGCACCAGCCGCAAAGAAGGCGGGCCGCAAGCCACGCCGGAAACGTAACCTAAGCCCAGAAGCCCGGAAGCGGATCGCCGAAGCGCAGCGCAAGCGTTGGGCGGAATTCCGGAAAGAAGCAGAGGCTTAGTAAACCTTCCCGCGGGAGCGATTCGCTTTCGCTTCCGCGGGTTTACCGGCGCTAACGAGATTCACTCGCTGACGAATCCCCGCAGTCATGTCGGAAAGCGGGACAGGGACTAAGGGGCAGACCCGCACGACAAATGATATTGGGAATTGGATCCGATTTAGCAGAGGTGCCTCGAATCCGAGCCAGTAGGGAGAGGTTCGGGGATAGGTTTCTTCAGCGCGTCTTTACGCCGGCAGAGATCGCCTACTGCCTTTCCAAGGTGAACAAGGATGAACGGCTGGCGGGGCGGTTTGCGGCCAAGGAAGCGGGGATGAAAGCGCTCGGGACCGGGCTGACAGGCGGAGTCTCCTGGATGGATTTTGCCGTTGGACGTGAACCATCGGGACGCCCCACGCTCCTGCTCGGCGGAGCGGCAGCAGAAATAGCCGCCAAGAAAGGCGTGAGAGTCATTCACGTAACCATCACTCACACGGCCGAACTAGCAATGGCCGTAGTGATCTTTGAAGATTAGGGATTACTTCTTGGTGGTAGTAGAATTCGATTCGGAGCGGCCAGCCGGACGCAATTGAGCATCTTCCAGCTGTTTGGCCTGTTGGAAGGTATACATCATCCGGTGGATCACAGTGAGATTGGAGATCACCGCGACGACGAAAAGCACCGGCGCCATCCGGTCAAACAGCGCGCCAATGATGAGGAGAACCACCCGCTCCGGGCGTTCCGCAAAGCCGACCTTACAGGTTGGGATCAGGTTTTCGGCTCGTGCCCGGGCATAGCTGACCATTACCGATCCGGTCATTACGACAGCGGTTAGGACGACATAGAAAAACCGATCGATGTTGGCGTAGTAAACCAGAAGTCCCATCAGGAGCCCGAGATCCGAGTACCGATCCAACACGGAGTCGAAAAAGGCGCCAAATCGAGTCACCTGGTTGGTGTGGCGGGCGACGCGCCCGTCAACCATATCAAACAGCCCCGCTCCAATAATCACCAGGCCGGCACGGAAGAACTCACCTCGCGCCAGCAGCACCGCGGCAAAGACGTTAATCAGCAGCCCGATCAGCGTCAGAACATTCGGGTGGATGCGGGAAAGGGCGAGGCCCCGGACGATGAGCAGAATGATCTGGTTGCAGCCTGCTCCAATTGCGCGTGTGATGGTCATGAAAGCTTTACGACTCCTGGCACTGGCGAGCCAGCCTATTCGATTACTTCGCCATGAATGGTCGTCATGCGCACGACCTCAAACTGCAAAGTGACCCCCGGTGCAACGACGCGGACTTCGTCGCCCACGCGTTTGTTCAACAACCCTCGACCAATCGGTGAACTGGTCGAAATCAAGCCGGCCTTGACGTCCGACTCTTCGCTGGCGACGAGGCGGTATGTCAGTTCCTCCTGCTTGACGACATCATATACGACAACTGTGGAGCCAAAGCCGACGCGATCGCGCGGCACTTTGGCCAAGTCGATCATCGAAATCTCCGCCAGACGCTTGCGTAATTGCCCGAGGCGCGCATTGACAAGACCTTGCCGCTCTTTAGCCGCGTGATATTCGGCGTTCTCGCTCAGATCCCCGAGTTCGCGTGCCCGGAGGATCTCCTTCGGCAACTCCGTACGGAACTCGTGCTCCAAAGCCGCAATCTCATCCTGCAGCTTCTTTTTTAATTCTTCCATGGCTGATCTGACCGCTTTCCCCACCAAGTATAGCAGCGAGTTAAGGCCAGTTGGCCTATTGGGTCCGGATCGACACTTCTCGGACTAGCGGCCCGGCTTGTATCCGAAAGCGATTTGTTTCACCCGCGGCAGCGCCTACCCGCACTACAACCAACCAGTAGCCAGGATAGATGGAATCGGCCGATTCGACACCCACCACAGCCCCAGAACCCTCCAAGACAGACACTTGCGGCGGTTCGGCCGGAGTCGCCCCTCCAACCGCGTCTGTAATGAGAAACGTCAGAGCCACCTCTTCGCCCGGTCGCGCAGTCGCGCGAGGGGAGGGAAGGGCGCTGATGCTTGCGGGCCGGCCCGTAGGGACTGCATACCAGTAGGCAATTCGATGGGGACGTTCTGCATCGGCGGCGTCAACCGGTTGGAGAACAATGGCTCCCTGATACTCGCCGGGCTGAAGTTCGCCCTGGATTCGGGCTTCAAGGTCGACCGTGTCGCCGGGTCCCATCGAAAATTCGGACGGCGTGACGATGAGTTTCATCTCATCCGGAGAATCTACCGTCACCTTCCACGTTCCCGATCTCTGTCCGATGTGGCGAACCCGAATCGAGCGGGCACTATTCACGGTTTGCCCGCCGATTCCAAAGCTGACGGAGATCGGATCGGTCGCCAGTTGTCCTGCCAATGCTGCCGCCAGGTCGAGCCTCCCGGCGCCTCCGGTCTGCACTCCTTCGGTGCGGCCAGTAGCCGGGAAGCGCTGAGCGGAGTTGACCAGCAGAGTCCGGTAGTCAGCCAGCGTTAAGCCAGGGCGGGCAGCCTTCAGTACCGCGTAGGCACCGGCTACGATCGGCGCGGAGAAACTCGTCCCTACGCTTACAATAAAACCGGAAGCATCGTACAATTCACCATCCGGGTACGTCTTTTGTGTCGCAAGCAGGATGTCTTCCCCAACGGCCAACAGGTCCGGACGGATAGAACCATCGGGGCCTGGCCCTCGCGACGAAAAGCCGGAGGCGCCATCCGCGTCAACCGTGAACGGGAGAGAATCATCAAATCCGATCTCTCCCACCGAATCTGGCTTTTCAGCAAGGATTGCCTTCACGGAGAGACCGTCCCGATGCCGGATCATGACCGCCGGCAACGTGGAACTGCCGGCCGCCATCGGCGCGGCGTCTGGTGAGCCAGCCGATGAATAGACAACGGCACCAATTGCGCCAGCCCCCTGCGCGGCATTCAACTTCTCTTCAAAAGTACATTCGCCCCGCAGAATCAGCGCAATGGCGCCGGTCAAGGTGTCCGGCGGCAATCCCGAGCAGGCCAACCCGGTCGGGTCGACCGTTGCGACATCCTTGAGGGTTGCCTGTATTCTCTCCTCCGGTGCTGGTCCGTCACCCGGAATCGCAAAATAGGGTTCGCCCCCGTTCACTCGGATGCCGGAGGCGAACAACCGGTCCGCCCAACTGGCCCCCACCGCGATTCCCGCAACGCCTGGCGACGGATTAGAACCCGAAAGGCGGGCGGGGCCGGAGTTCCCCACCGACTTGACGACCATCACCCCCATAGCAGCAGCCCGATCAATCGCCGGGGCCATTGGATCTTGCTCCGGGCGAAGCTGCGGCAGGAACCCGAAACTGATATTAATGACATCCATCCCATCGAAAATGGCGTCATCGATCGCTTTAATGGCGATCGCGGTATTCGTCGTGATGCTCTTCGGGCCCACCCAAATCCTGTAGATACCGAGCCATGCACCGGGAGCAACTCCTTGAATTTCCCCCAGGCGGCTTTTGGCCTTGAGCCCTGCGGCCGCCATCGCCACACCAGTCCCGTGTCCGGAAAAGTCCTCAACGGTCTCTGGGTAGTCGAGTATCTGGTCATACGTCCGGTACACGATGACCTTCCCGTTGAGCATGCCCCGGATGGCGTCGTTCGTGGCGCGAGGGTACTCCGGAGGCGCGGTCATGGACTCGGTCTGGAAGGCCGGATGCCTCAGATCAAGCCCGGTATCGAGGATGGCGATCTTCATTCCCGCACCAGCCCGGTCCGCGCCGCCAGCCATCTCCCAGGCCTTGCTGATCTGCATCAGCCCAACGGCGCGGTCCAGTTCTTTGTTGAGTTGGTAGACCGGCCATACGCGGCGCACCCCGGGCAACGCAGCCAGTTCCGCCATTTCAGCGTCGGAACGGACAATGAGGGAGTTCATCGCCACTTCGGTTGATTCCTTGACCTCGACCCGGCCACGCATTCGGGTTGCGATCTGGGCGCGCACCGCGTTCTGTGCGTCCCGAATGCGACGGACGCCGCGAACGCGACCCGCTGGAGCCTCTGTGAGTTCCACGACGAACCAACCCGGTACAACCTGCGCAGTCAATGCGCCGGCCAGTATCCAAATCAATCTGAATCCGAGTCGGCCGAAACCCATGCTTTCCATTTTCCCTTACTGAACGGGCAGCGACGCAGTCTTGGATGTTACACCACCAACGCGGAGCACGAGCGGCTGAAGACCGGCCGGAGCGTCCGCCGGCACCGTGGCGTTGATCTGATACAACCCGACAAAACCGGGGGCCAAACCGCAGAACAGAACCGGAGCAGTGCGGCCGCCGATGGTTACTTCAGGGTTAACCCGGCAGGATGACAAAGGTTGCGCACCCGCCGGGTCACCGGAGGGCGGCCGATTATCCACAGGCCCAATCCCATTGGCGTAAATCTGCACCACGCTACCGCGGCGGACCGCATTCGCCGCGGTCACCAGACCGAAACTCTGATCCAGAGCGGCGGTAAGCAGCCGGCCGCTTCCCGGATCCGTGTATTCAAAAACAGCCGGCGAGTAGTCGTTCAGCGCAACACGGATTGTCGCCGACGAAAAGTCGCCAATACTCACCTTCATGTCAGCAGAGGCCTCGCCGGCAAGTTCCCAGGGAACCTGCACGTTGATCTGACCAGGGCTGACAAAGTGAATACGACCCGGGTAGCTGACGCGCCGGCCCGGAACATCGAAGCCGACGCTAACCTGGGCAAGGGAAAGGGGCAGGTAGGTGGTTGAGTAGATAAGGGTCGTATCCGCCAGAGCCGCACCGAATATGGAAATGTAGGAACCAGGTGCGACGCCGGACCCGAGTTGCCCGCTGGCCGCATTGACAACACCACCGGTCTGAATCGCTGGCTGCTGGATGGCCCGTCCGATCCATTCCGTCCGAAGACCGCCCCCTTCCACCGAGAAAACCTGCTCGCCGAGCGTGGGCCCGGCAATCACCACCGCATCGGCGATTCCCAGGCTGTCGGTTCGTTCGAGCGCCGTGTCGATACGCCCGCCCCCGACTTCGACGCGAAAACGCACGGCGACGCCGGCCGCGGGAGCGCCCTGCTTGTCCACAAATTTGACATTCAGGCGGTTCACCCGCCCGTTAGCTAAAGAGGTAAATCCATTGGAAGTGAGGGGAAACACGTTGAAAGGAGTGTTGTCGGCAACTAGATACGAATAGGGAACACGAAGAGAAATGGCGCCCCCTTCGGCCACGACCGTACCCTCATACCAGTTGGCTGACGGTAGTGTCCCTTCCACTCGGACCGTCACCGTCGCGACTTGGCCGGCGCCGACAGTAGCGGTGGCCGGGGTAACTGTCACATTGACTCCGTTCGCACGCACCGTTTCAACAATGGAGAAACGCAAGTTCACCGATGCGTTCGAAGTGTTGGCGAAACGCACTTGTTGCGTCAAGGGGAGGGTCCTCGCGATTCCGAAGGAAACCGTAGAGGGCTCCGCGGCGACGTTGGCCCGAAGAGCTTTTTCGACGTCGAGTTGCCCGGCACCCATCCCCGATTGAAGCGCTTTGATCGGATTACCGTCGTAGTCATAATCGGTGATGTCCGGATTAGCCGTATTAACCAGCGCCGACTTGATTTGGGCGGGTGTGAAGCCAGGGCTCCGTTGTTTCAGCAGCGCGGCGGCCCCGGCGACGATCGGCGCGGAGAAACTCGTCCCATTCTCGCGGGTGAAACCAGAGGGGTCGTACATTATGCCGTTGGGATCGTATTTTTGGGTGGCCAGATAGAGATCGGCGCCAACGGCGATCAACTCCGGCTTAATCGCATTCAGCCCTATGGATGGGCCTTGAGAAGAAAAGATGGCAACCTCTCCTGCCGGCTCGGTAACAGCGGTAATGGCCGGATCCAAAGTGACCGTTGCACTCGAGTTCGACGCCAGGTATTGCTTCAGCGCGTCCCCATTATTCTTCCCGATAAAGGCCAACGGAATGCCCGTCGCCTGTAGCGTCCCGGGCGGAAATATGGAATTCGCCTCTTGTTGGTAAACGATGACGCCGACGGCCCCAGCTCGCTGGGCGTTGTTCACCTTCACAGCCAGCGTACAGTCGCCGCGCAGGATGAGCGCGATTGCCCCGCTCAGCGTACCATTTCCCAACGGAACACAGCCCTTGCCGTCGTTCTCCAATGAGGCAACATCGCGCGCAGGTGCCGAAAGCGGCGACGTTGGCCTGGGCCCGTTGCCGAAGTATGCGTTAATTCGCGCCAGATTCGCCGGCCCGCCAGGAACCCGGACCGACTGAAAGAGAACGTGGCCGTTGACGGACGCGCCGACGGTAATCGCATTTGGCGCTGTCCCCGGGGAAGAAATCGTGTTCAACGACGGGATCTCCACGCCGATGTCCCCGTCGTTACCTGCACTGACCACTACCGTCAATCCCCGGCGAATGGCATTCTCAACCGCCTCCACCTGGAGGTCGCAGGCAACGTTGTTCCCTTTGTCGCAAACAGTCCCGCGATCATTCGGACCCCATAGCGCCGCTCCGCCCAAAGACAGGGATGCGATATCCATCCCGTCGAGAAGCGCGGCTTCGAGCGCGGCAATGATCACGTCGTCAAATGTAATGTCGTTCACACCTGGAGAGCCAAACACTTTGTAATTTCCCAGGTACGCCTTGGGCGCAACACCGGACATGCGTCCCAGCGGACTGTCAACAAGATTTCCGGCCGCCGCCATCGCCGCGGCCGTTCCGTGACCAACCCGGTCGCGAGGCGAGGCGTCATCGGGACGAGTGTCATCCGAATAGGCGTAGATCAGGCGATCGACAAAACTGCGGGCCGCGATCACCTTGGTATTGGTGAAGTCACAATCGGCACCGCTACACTTCGGGAAGCCGGCAGGCATGGAGAGGGTGGGATCTTGCAAGGCGGGGTGCGTTTGATCGATGCCACTATCCAATATGGCGATACGAACGCCGGCACCGGCGCGGGTTTGCCCGCCAATCGCATTCCAGGCGGCGGTGGCGCGGATGACGTCATTGGCGCGCGTCATCGCCATCCTTACGGGACGCATCTCGCGGACGTAACGAACTCCCGGGAGTGCGGCGAGGGCATCCACATCCTCCGCGCGGGCGGAGACAAACACCGCGTTCACCAACGTGTCAGCGGCGGAGATCTCCCGCAATCCGCGCCGTGCCAACTCCGCTCGAACGCCGGCTTGAGAGGCCTGCACCCGTTGGCGATGAGCCCGCCCCGCGGCGCCCATCATTGCTTCGCGCGTCGAAATGGCCGCGGCAACGGGTTCCTGGTCCAAAACCACCGCATAGCGTCCATATGCACCACTGCCTCTCGGCCCAGGGGCCGCAGTCGTTGCGCGGCTTTCCGGCGGCGGCGCCTCCTGACTGGCAGCGGACCTATCTTTCAAACGGCGATCGGGGCGTTCCCTACCACCGCTTTGCGCCACTAAAGGCAGTGTTACCAGGACGATCCATGCAAATGATCTCAAGCATCACCTCTTATCCGCAGCTTGGCGGCTCTCGTCTATTGTGCCAGCAGTTCGGACGCGCCTGTTGCCGTTGAAGTTAGAGAAGGACCTAACTTCAACTGTGTTTCCAACAAACAGACATTTACCATGCAATTGTGTTACCATTTGCAGAGGAGATCCTTTCATGGCCAAACCCGCCTTTGCGCCGGGCGCCCAGGTAGAACATGGCAAGTTCGGGCTCGGAAGTGTTGTTGAATGCACGGAAGAGCACGTCAAAATCAATTTCGACGACCATGGGGAAAAGAAGTTTGTCCTTTCCATCGTCATCGCGAGTCTGAAGAAGAGCGATCGCCAGCCTCCAGCAGGGAAGAAGAAGGCGACGCGCAAGAAGGCCGCTGCGCCTGCTGCCGCCGTTTAACCTACCTTCCGCTCTGCCGGAGTAGTTTTTGCAATAGCCGCCGCGCCTCTTCCAAGGAAGGGGCGCTTTTGAGTTGGGCTTCCGCCTCCCCCATTCGTCCGGACTGGTACAGTGCTCGGCCCAATTCGAAACGGACTAGCTGGTCAGCGGGAAATTTAGCGACCGCTGGTTTGAGGATGGTGATGGCGTCCTCGGGCCGTCCTTCGCGAACAAGAAATCGCCCGAAGTGATACCGTGGCACCGGACTGCGGTCCCGATTCCCGCCCACCGCATCTCGATAGTGCTTTTCGGCCTCCGCCGGGCGCCGCATCGCCTCTTCCACTGCCCCTAAGGCGTCGTGAATACGCCACGGGTCCCGGTCAGACCCGATCAGCGGCGTCAATACGGTTCTGGCCTTTTCGTATTGATCCAGCGTGAACAGCGTCCTACCCAACAGATAACACCCATTGACCTCCTGCCGGGTGCAGGCGTTCTCCAGCAAGGGGACCGCGTCGGCGAATCGGCCCTGTTCCAGCAACGGCATCGCTGCCGCCACCTGCCAGAGGACCAGGGTGGCAATCACGGCGTCTCGTCGAGCAACCCGGCGCCTCGCAGTCCTCGCAGCAATGTGCCCCGGGCATTGCGCGGGTACCCGAAGTCCCACCAGGGTGCCTCGCCTCCACTCTCCCAAACCCGCACTTCGCGGTTCTCCAACATAGCCTCGAATCGAGCATCCTGCTCAACGACGCGGTCTTCCAGTTCCAGCAGCGCGATCGCACCGCGGAGATCGAGGTCATGCCGGTACTCCGCCAAACCGTAGGGGTACCCCTGCTCTACCTCCGTTACGAACTCCGACCAGCGCTTCAGGAGTCCGGCACTTCCTCCGGCGACGATGTGGGCGGGAAACCCGTTGTCTTCCAAATAGACGCAGATCTCTTCTTCCGTCAAACCAGGGAGACCTTCGGCTCCGGTTCGTACTCTATCAAGGCTTCGCGCCCATTGTTCAACACGGAGAGTCGCCCGGCTTCCACGACCAACTCGTTGTAACGGCTGTTGGCCGGAGTGGCGAGAATCCCTTTCTCGTCAATTTCGGCCAGCAACGCCTGCCGCGCCGGCACGTCGCCCGCTGCGTCCACCCGGTAAATGGTCTTCACCAGATACTCCACGCTGCGAACTCCGTAACCAACCGGCTCCAGTCCAGGTCCGCCCAGATCGTTGTACTGGAAATAGTCCGGACTCGGCTCGCTGTAATAGGTCGCGCCGGGAGAATCGGCCTTTCGCGAGAAAGTGTATCCCAAGCCGCGGTACTGATCGCTGTGGTCCAGCATGGCGCCGGTCCCGCCGCCGCAGTACAGCGTCATTCCTTGCGTATTCGGCCCAGGACCCTCGTTCGGGTAACACAGCGTGGTTTGTACATTGAGCACCGCGCCATTGTTCCAACGTACACGGGTATCACACCACAGATATCCCTTCTTGCCGTTGGGATAGGTATCCACGATGCCGTAATTGGAAACCGAGACGGGCTTCAGTCCGGTAATGAAGTGGACAAGGTCCACATAGTGGCAGCCGATGTACGTGAAGCAGTCGGTATTCTCGCAGGTACACCAATTTTGAAAGTTCGACTCGCGGTAGTACCACTTTTCCATCAGACGTGCCGTTCCGAGCTGGAACTCGCCCAAACGGCCGTCCCGATAGAATTGCCGGGCTTTATGGGCGCGGTCGTCAAAGCGTTTGTGATACTCGACGCCAACGAAGAGCCCACGTTGCCGAGCCTCACGCTCAATCTCCATCGACTCGCGCGCCGTCAGAACCAGCGGCTTCACGCAGATCACATGCTGGTTGTGCCGCAACGCTTCCATCGTCGCCGGGAAATGCAGTTGGTCCGGAAGAGCAACGATTACGACAGACCGCTCCGGCATTTCCGAAATCACGGCTTTGTACAGGTCCGGCTGCGGACCGCCCGCGAAAACCTCCGGATAAGCGTGGAAAGACTGTCCCGGGAAGGCCTTCGTGATGGCTGGCGCAGAGGCGAGTGCCTGAACGGTCTTGGCGTGTTGCGCGCATATCGTGATCTCGCCTACTTCCCCGTTGCGCTGCATTTTGTACAGCGCCGGCAGAATCTGATCGTGCGTGATCATTCCGCCGCCAATTACCAAAACCGGTTTCATGCCTCAAGCGCCTCCACAAAGGCCTCTTCGAATACCGCCAGACTCTCGTCCACCGCCTCGGCGCTGATGTTCAGCGGCGGGCAGACCTTTATGGTTCCACCGCCAAATCCAACCGGTGAGAACATCAGGACGCCCTTTTCAATCGACTTCCGGATCGCGTTCCATGCCAAGTCGGCATCCGGTTCGGTTGTTCCCGGCTTCACGCAAGCAATGCCTGCCACCAGCCCTTTGCCGTCCACCCAGCCAATCTGCGGGTACTTGGTCTGCATTCCGCGGAAATACGCCAGCATTCGGTCCCCTTGAATGCGTGCATTTTCCACAAGATTCTCCTTCAGAATCAGTTCCAAAGAAGCGGCCGCGGCGGCCACACAGACTGGATTTCCGGTATGAGTAGATGTCATCGAGCCAGCCGGATGGAGGTCCATGATGTCGGGCCGTCCGATGACGGCCGCAATAGGAAGTGAACTCGAAATCCCTTTACCCCAGGTCGTCAGGTCCGGAACAATTCCGTAGTGTTCAAAGCCCCAGAGCGTTCCTGTACGTCCAAAGCCGGCCTGCACCTCATCGCAGGTCAGTAGCGCCCCATGGCGACGGCACCACTCCTGCAACTGCTTCATGTACTCAGGAGGCGCGAAGGAGGCACTCCCGCCCTGATACGTTTCCAGGATCACGCCGGCGACATGGGCCGGATTGACTCCCTTGTCGGCTAGCTGCTTTTCAAAGTAGGCAAACGACGTGTCGGGCGTCCGGAATCCATCCGGGAACTCGAGTTGGACGAATCCCGCGTCGAGATTCACGATCCATTCCTTGAGCGAGGGAATCCCACCGGCTTGTTGGGAGCCGAGGGTACGCCCGTGAAACGCCTTCTCGAAACTGACGATCACCACCTTTTCCCGCCCACCGACCTTAACACCATTGGTGCGCATCAATTTGATAGCGCACTCAACCGTCTCCGACCCCGTGGTGAGCAAGAAGACTTTTTTCAGCGGATCCGGCATCAGATCAGCCAGTCGCTTGACGAAGTTCGCGCGAATCTCGTTCGGGAAACAATAATTGGTCAGAAGCCCGTGTCCGGCCTGCTGTTGGATGGCCTCGATGATCTCCTTGCGCCCGTGGCCCGCATTCGTGATAAGAACACCGCTCGACCAGTCGATCCAACGGTTGCCCCAGCGATCCCAGACCGAAAAGTTCTCGGCCCGGTCCCACACCACAGGCGGCTGGCCTTGCATGGCCACCGGTTCATAGTCGTGGAGCTGCTGCAGAATCGGTAAAGACTCGGGAACCGGGAAGTCGGTGACGATTTGCCGGAGCGCGGTCTCCACCCGGCGGACGGAGCGAGGGATGAGTTCGTAATTTCTGGCCATGGAACCTCCTATTGTCAGGTAACACGCATGAAACGCGCAAATTGGCCCCGGCGTCCATGGTTACATGAGCACCGCCTCGACCGTTCGCATTCAGGAGAGCCTGCTGGCGCCACTAGAGAAACGCGCCTTGATTTGGCTGGCCGGGCGGCTGCCGCGCGCCGTCAATTCGGATCATCTCACCGTACTGGGCATCAGTTCGATGTTGGCTGCCGCCCTTGCGTATTGGTACTCCTCGCAGAATCCGATCGGGCTATGGATCGTCAATATCTGTCTGGTGCTGAACTGGTTTGGCGACTCGCTCGACGGCACCCTCGCCCGCGTGCGGAACCGGCAGAGACCGCGATACGGTTACTATGTCGATCACGTTGTCGATGTGATTGCGATCTCCTTTCTTATGGGTGGAATGGCGCTAAGTGGCCACCTGCGTCCGGTAATCGCCGCATTTTTTCTGATCGGCTATCTTCTGCTTAGCGCCGAAGTTTTCCTGGCCACCCATTCCTTGAACAAGTTTCAGATTAGCTTTTTCAAATTCAGCCCCACCGAATTAAGAATCCTGCTAATCATCGGGAATCTTTTCGTGTACTATATGGATCCGCGCGTTCTTTGGCTCGGTGACACGTGGCGTCTATATGACATTGGCTTTGCCTTGGGCGCCGCCGGTGTTCTGGTAATCTTCGCGATCACGGCCATTCGCCACACGGTGCAGTTGTACAACGAGGAGCGCCTGGATTGATCCGTCGCTGGGTTCGTTTCAACACGGTGGGAATCGCCGGAATTGTTGTTCAATTGGCCGCGCTGGCAGCCTGGAAGCAATTTCCTGGTATCTCTACTCTCACCGCAACGGCCCTGGCCGTGGAGATTGCCGTCCTGCACAATTTCTATTGGCATGAGCGGTGGACTTGGGGAACTCGCGAAACACCCGGCTGGACCGCTCGGCTATTGCGCTTCCACCTCGCCAACGGCCTCGTTTCCCTGCTGTCCAACCTACTCTGGATGCGGCTCCTGACCGAGCACACCGGCATGCACTATCTGCCGGCGAATATCATCAGTATCAGCATAACCGCACTGTTGAATTTCGCCCTGAGCGAGTGGTTCGTCTTTCGACCAGCGAGATAACTGGCCGAACTACTCCACCCACTCCATACCCGACGACTCCAACATCCCCCCTAATATGGCCGCCGCATCTTCCTCCGCCGCCTGCAATATCTTCTCGGCAAAAATTCGATCGCTGGAGATCGTCACTACGCTAACGAGAGCGCGGTTTAAAAGAGCGGAAGGCCCGATTTCCGCAACCGCCACGTTGTGACGGCTGCGCAGCCGGGCCTTCAGACTGCGAATCACGTTTCTCCGGTCTTTCAAAGACTGCGCATGCTCAATGCGCAGTTCCAGGTGGAGAACGCCGATGATCGGCATATGTGGTATTGGGTTTAGTTCAAGTCGCGAGAGACCTGTTCCGTGGCGAACGCTTCAATAATGTCGCCCTTTTCCAGGTCGTTGAAGCCGTTGATGGAAATGCCGCATTCAAACCCGCTACGCACTTCGCTCGTATCGTCTTTGAAACGTTTGAGAGCGCTGATCCGGCCGGTAAAGACGATTTCCTTATCCCGGTTGACCCGCACTTCGGCCGACCGCGGAATGGTTCCATCAAGGACGTAACAACCGGCAACGGTACCGACCTTGGAAATCCGGAAGATTTCCCGGACCTCGGCGCGGCCCTTGTACACCTCTTTGTAAACCGGAGCCAGAAGACCCATCATGGCCTTCTTGATCTCGTCGGTTACCTCGTAAATGATGGAGTGCGGACGGATATCGATCTTCTCTCGCTCCGCCGCCGCCTGCGCATTGCGGTCAGGCTTCACGTTGAAACCAATGACGATGGCATTCGAAGCGGTCGCCAACATCACATCGGTTTCTGTGATGGCGCCAACGCCGGTCAACAGGACCCGGACGCGAACTTGATCGGTCGACATCTTCTGCAATGTATCGGACAAGACTTCCGCGCTGCCGCCCACATCGGCTTTGATGATTATATTGAGATCCTTGCTCTCCCCATCCTTCATCTGCGTATGCAGGGCTTCCAGCGTCATCCGCTTGTTCTTCGCCATCTGCACATCGCGGTCGCGCGCTTCGCGGAACATCACGATCTGCTTGGCTTTCGCCGTGTCGGTGACCATCTGGAACGGATCGCCTACTTCAGGCAACATGTCCAGACCAAGGACTTCCACAGGCGTCGCCGGCCCTGCTTCCCGAATCGGCGCGCCGCGATCGTCAAACATCGCGCGGACTTTGCCGAATACCGAGCCGCAAAGGAAGAAGTCGCCAACCCGCAGAGTACCGTTGCGAACCAAAACTGTCGCCACAGGACCGCGGCCTTTGTCCAACTTCGCTTCCAGTACGTTGCCGATTGCCGGACGCGTCGGATTCGCCTTCAGCGCCTTGATGTCGGCAACCAGCAGAATCATCTCGAGCAGCAGTTCCAGGTTCTGCTTCGCTTTCGCGGAAACAGGCACCATGACGGTATCGCCACCCCAGTCTTCCGCCAGCAAGCCCTTATCGGACAACTGCTGCTTGATGCGGTCGATCTGCGCATCCGGCTTGTCGATCTTATTGATCGCCACGATGATAGGCACACCAGCCGCTTTGGCGTGATTGATCGCTTCTACGGTTTGAGGCATTACGCCGTCGTCGGCCGCCACTACCAGGATCACGACGTCGGTCACCTTGGCGCCGCGGGCACGCATCCGGGTGAACGCCTCGTGACCAGGGGTATCGATAAAGACAATCTTCTTGCCGTGAATTTCAACCTGATAAGCGCCAATATGCTGCGTAATACCACCGGCTTCGCGTTCGGCCACCCGTGCCAGTCGAATGGCATCGAGCAATGACGTTTTGCCGTGATCGACGTGGCCCATGATGGTGACTACGGGAGCGCGAACCACCAGATCCTTTGGATCTTCGGCGAGTTCCACTTCCCATGTCTGCTCTTCTTCGTAGCTGACCTGCGAGGCGACGGCACCGAAATCACGGGCGATGTCCTCGGCAAGCTTTACGTCGATCGTTTGATTGATCGTCGCGAAGAACTTACGGTCTACCAACTTCTTAATGACCAGCGTCGTCTTGATTCCAAGCTTTTCGGCCAGTTCCTTGACCGTAATTCCCTCGGAAACGGTAATTTCTTTGCCCTTTGCCAAAAGAAGGTCGGTATTTTCCTTCTTGGCGTAGATCGGACGAAGCTTTCCTTCTTCCGCCTCTTTGACGCGACCTTGATTAGGCCGCTTTCGGGTATCGACACGGCGCCCCGGATCCACCGGAACCGGTAGCGCCGACGGCTGAAGCATGTTCGCCGACGTCGGGTGCATCGGCCGGCCACGGCCAGGACCACCAGGACCACCGCCCGGGCGAGGGCCGTAGGACGGCTGCCCCGGACCTTGCGGTCTGCCCGGAGAAGGCATACCAGGACGTGCACCACCGCCTTGATAGATCGGGCGGCCGGGTGCGGGAGCGCCTGGCCGCGGCCCAGGTGTACCAGGGCGTGGACCAGGAGGACCCTGCAACTGCTTGAGCCGGTCCACCATATCGGGACGAGGCGGCACAACTGGACGAGCCGACGGCTGTCCGGCCAGCGGGCGCCCGGGACCACCCTGATGTTGAGGCGGCGCCTGCGGCCGGGGCGCCGGAGCACCGGGGCCAGCCGGACGTGGCTGCATCGGAGGCCGCGGCGCTGCTTGCTGCGGCGCCGGACGGGGAGCGGGCGCACCGGGTTGAGATCCGGTGGGATGCCCCCCGCTATGAGCCTGTGGAGCGTTGGGCGTGGATCCAACAAATACGGCGGCGGGAGCAATCGGGCGTGGTGCCCCAGGACCCGGTTGAGCGGGAGCGGCATGCGGGCGGGGTGCGCCCGGAACGCCACCCTGAGGATTCACCAAAGGCTGTCTTGGACCGGAGAGGATCTGGCCTGGCCGGGGAGGCGACACCGGTTGCGCCGGCCTCGCTTGCGGAACCGGCAAAGAAGGAACCTTCGGAGCGGGCGGTTCCAGCGGTTTTGAAGGAGTTACCGCGATTGGCGGCGAAAGGGGGCCACCCGAAGCCAAAGGGGGCCGAAGTGGCGCGGAAGCCTTCGAATTCACCACTGGCGAACCCTCTGGCGGAACTGCTTCCGCCACCGGTTCGGCCGGTTTAGCCGGAGCGACCGGCACAGGCGGAACGATGGGCCGGGGCAGTGGAGCCGCCGCCATCGGCGGCGTCGTGACCGGAGGAACCACGGGTGGCCGCAGTGCCATCGGGCGAGGCACCACCACGGGAGGGGGAGGCGGAGGAGGCGGCGGAGGCGCCTCCACTTGCGGCTCGTCTTCGACGTCAGCCCCAAAATCGGCGTGGGGATCGTCCTCTATCCGGTACCGCACGACGCTGGGATCGTTCCTCAGGCGGTTGCGGATCAGGAGAGCAAGATCGTCGTCGATCGAACTGGAGTGGGTCTTCTTGTCTTGAACGCCCAGCTCAGGGAGGGCATCGATGATCGCGCTAGGCTTGACCTCGAGCTCCCTTGCCAGTTCGTTAATTCGGATCTTACTCATAGATGGAGAGAAAATTAAATACGCGGCGTTTGCGTCCCGGCAATGACGGTGCATTGACGGTGACGCCAGCCGTTACTGCCCCTTCTGCCATGGTAACAGATTCACTTCTAACCAGATGAACGGAAGGACCTGTCCCCGCAGCAAATTGCAAATACTACTCGTTCGTTTCCGGCGCAACGGGCTCTGTCGCAGCTTCTGCGGCGGCTTCCGGCTCAATTGTTCCTGCTGGCGTTTCCGCAGGTACGGCAGGCTCGCCCGAAACGGCCACTTCCGGGGCCGCTGTCGCGGTCTCTGCCGGGGCCTCTTCTTCATAGGGACCGTAATAAGCGTTGACAGCATACTGGATGCTCTCAAGCGCTTTGGCCGTGATGCCGGGAATCGCCTGGATCTCTTCCGGTGTCATGGCGCCAAGACGCTCCACGGTGCCAATTCCTGCTTCAAATAGCCGTTCCACCACTTTTTCCAGCAGGCCGTAGTCGATCAACACCGAGAGCGGCGCGCCGGTAACCTGAAGTTGGGCCATCTGCGCCTCCACTTCCCGCCGCTTCTCCTCTTCACTCTTGATGTCGATCTTCCACCCGATCAACTTCGCTGCCAGTCGCACATTCTGCCCTTTTTTCCCGATGGCGAGCGAAAGTTGATTGTCATCGACAATCACTTCCATATGGCGGTCTCCGGCGTCCAGAACGGATACGCGGCTAATCTTTGCCGGACTGAGCGCGTGCGTGGCGAACTGTACCGGGTCTTCGGAGAATTCAATGATGTCGATCTTCTCGCCGCGCAGTTCTCGAATAATCGACTGCACCCGCATCCCCTTCATCCCGACGCAAGCGCCGACTGAGTCGACATCCCGGTCGCGGCTGGCAACGGCGATCTTTGTCCGCTCCCCCGCCTCGCGTGCGCAAGCACGAATAACTACCGTGTTATCATAAATTTCCGGAACTTCCTGCTCGAACAAGCGCTTCACAAACTCACAATCCGCACGAGAGAGGATGACACCGGAGTTTTTCCCGCTGCGTTCAACGCTCTTGATCACGCACCGCACCCTGTCGCCGATCTGGAAACTCTCCAGCCGGGATTGTTCCCGCTTGGGAAGCCGTGCCTCAGTCTTGCTGCTGACATCACATACCAAGTCGCCCATTTCCATGCGCTTCACGGTGCAATTGACCAACTCGCCCACCCGGTTGTGAAACTCGTTGAAGATGGTGTCGCGTTCCGCTTCCCGCACCTTCTGCATGATGACCTGTTTCGCCGTCTGGGCGGAAATCCGTCCCAGGGCTTCCGTTTTCTTCGGAAACTTGATCATTCCGCCGATCTGCGCCGTGCGATCGTACTCGAGTGCTTCGCTTAAACCAATTTCGCGCACTGCGTCGTGGACCTGCTCAACGATCTGCTTCACTGCGGAAATTTGGATAGCACCCGTCTTTTCGTCGAAGTCCGCAATCAGTTCTTCGTTCCCTTTGAACTGTTTCCGCGCGGCGGCGAGCATTGCATCTTTCACCGCGTCAATGACGACTTGCGGATTGATGCCCTTCTCCTTGCTCAGCATCTCGATGGATTGATATATGGTTCCCACGCTGACTCCTCTCTTCGCGCCGGTCTCCCGGCGCTCCTACCATTCAAACTTAAGGTTTGCCTTCTTCACTTGTTCCAGCGGAATCTCTGTAGTCCGGCCGTCTGCCGACTCGACGCTGAGCACACTGTTTTCAAAGGTACGAAGCGTCCCAATCCACGTACTCGCACCTGCCACCGGTTCCCGGGCGACGATCTTGACCTTTTTGCCCACCGATTTCTCATAATCGCGTGGGCGGCTCAATTTCCGCTCCACACCGGGTGAGCTCACTTCCAGCGTATACTGGCCGCCAGGAATCAGATCTGCAGCGTCTAGTACGGCCTCCATGCCGTTCGAAACCGCCTGGCAGTCGGCTAAGGTAACACCGTCAGATTTATCGATGTAAACCCGCAGAACCCGGTGCCGGCCGCCGCCCAGAAATTCAACGTCAACGACTTCGACGTCTCCGTCGCGAGCCACGCGTTCGGCGATTTCCCAGATTCTCTCGATGATGTCCTGCCGCATAGTCGGATTTCCAGGGCAAATAAAAAAGTGGGCTTTCGCCCACTTGTCGTTTGCCGTCGTCGTTCTCTATTGTACATCTCCTGCGGCATTGCGCAAGGGGTGGACCCGCCAGTGGCGGCTAGGGGATGTTTTGGTGGTGGGCGGTCACAGGATCGAACTGTGGACCTCCTGCTTGTAAGGCAGGCGCTCTAACCGGCTGAGCTAACCGCCCCCGTCCTTTCTATTCTCTCACGAGGGAGAGCACTCCCGGCAATCCCCGTACAAAAGAAGATCGTGCCCAGCAACCCGAAATCCGGGAGGCGCCAACTTCTGTACGTTTGGCAGGCAGGCGTTTAGTTCGAACACCTTCCCGCAACTCTTGCAGTGGAAGTGATGATGGTGTGCTTTCCCGGCTAGTTCATAGTGAGTCACTTCACCGGGCAACTCCACAGTCGTCAACCAGCCTTCGTCCAGAAGAATCTTGATGTTTCGGTACACGGTCGCAATCCCGAGTCCTCCGTGCTCCCCGGCGGCCAACTCCAGAACCTCGCTCGGGTCCAATGGCCGGTCCGCCGCAAGGAAGGCGGCGCGGATGGCGCGCCGCTGCCGGGTATCGCGTGTCGCGGCCTTGTCTGTATCGCTCATGCCGTTGCCCCCCCTCTAGCAGCCTAAGCGAGAGTCACGGCGCCATGATGATCGCAGTGGCTGCCATGTGGATGGTGGAGGTGTCCTTCTACTAGATAATCCACATGGTCGCCATGCGGCACCGCTTCATGCCCGCAGGCCGGACCGTGCACATGGTCAGCGGCATGCCCCGCGCACTCGTGCCCCGCCGTACAGTCGTCGGGATTGGACCCGCTTACGGCAATCGAATGCTCATCGTAGTGATCACCATGGTGGTGATGCAGATGGCCATCGTGCAGAAAATCTACATGGTCTTCATGGACAACCCCGGTGTGGCCGCACCCCGGACCGTGAACATGCACGTGGTCGGATTCCGTATGGATGACGTGTGACATGACTATCTATCGCTCCCTGTTTCGATAAGTTGGCCGCGCCGCGGTTCGCTGGCATGCGCTAACGCGTTGAACACCAGATCCACCACGTGCTGATCGGCAAGGCCGTACTGGATGTGCTTTCCCTTCCGCCGCCTCGACACTAGCCCCTCGTTCCGCAGCACCCGGAGCCGTTGGGAAATTGTCGATAACTCTTCGCCTTCCGCCTCGGCCACTTCGGTAACACAGGCCTCTCCCCCTGCCAGCAGAGCTAGCAATCGGAGTCGGGATGGGTCACCGAGCGCCCTGAAAATACTGGCCGCCCGAGTGATCGCCTTCTCCGTAATTCCGTCGGCCAAACGTAGCTTTCCGTGTTCGTCCGGGTGGCAATGCGGGTTCGCGGTATTTGACATGGGCGAAACGAACTGAACACTTGCACAGTTGTTCAAGTATCACACTACTCCCTTTCCCCTCGCTTGTCAATGGCGCCCCCGCAGCCCCTGTGTGATATTCTGATGAGATCCAATTCCACCGTTCAGAAGATAATTAATCGAATGAAAAAGGCACTGATTACGGGCGTCACCGGACAGGATGGCTCCTATTTAGCCGAGTTCCTGCTCCATAAGGGTTATGAGGTTCACGGGATCAAGCGGCGCTCCAGCAGCTTCAATACGGGCCGGGTAGATAGCATCTATACCGATCTCCACGAACACAACAAGCGGTTCTTTCTTCACTTTGGTGACTTGTCTGACACCAGTAGCCTCTGGACGCTTCTCTATGATATTCGTCCCGATGAAGTCTATAACCTCGCAGCGCAAAGCCACGTACGGGTCAGCTTCGACATTCCGGAAAGCACCGGCGACATAACGGGAATGGGCGCACTGCGCCTGCTCGAGGGGCTGCGCAAAACCGGTGTCGCCGCCCGTTTCTACCAGGCGTCTTCGAGCGAAATGTTCGGTTCAACGCCGCCCCCGCAGAACGAAAACACCCTTTTTTATCCGCGCAGCCCCTATGCTTGCGCCAAGCTTTTCGCGCACACCATGACGGTCAACTATCGCGAAAGCTATAACATGTTCGCGGTAAGCGGGATCCTTTTCAACCATGAGTCGCCTCGGCGCGGGGAGACCTTCGTCACCCGGAAAATCGCCCGTGCGGTCGCCCATATTAAGGCCGGATTGCAGGACAAGCTCTATCTCGGCAACCTCGACGCTAAGCGCGATTGGGGATTCGCCAAGGAGTATGTCGAGGCAATGTGGATGATGCTCCAGCAAGATACTCCCGACGATTACGTCATCGGCACCGGCGAGACCCACAGCGTGCGTGAGTTTGTCGAGGAAGCATTTGGATACGTCGATCTGGATTGGGTGAAGTATGTCGACTTTGACGCCCGCTACAATCGCCCCGCTGAGGTCGACGCCCTGTTAGCCGACCCGTCCAAAGCCCGAACGAAACTCGGATGGGAACACCAAACAGGATTTGCACAACTCGTTCGTTTAATGGTGGACGCCGAGATCGACGCGATCGAACGCCAGCGTGCGGGTTTCGTTCCGATTACCGCACACAACGGATGAGGGCTCGGACCGGAGGAGATTCATGTTGGACTTGACAGGTAAGCGGATTGTCGTCACCGGCGGCGGCGGTTTTCTCGGTTCATTCGTTGTCGAACGTTTGAAGCAACGGGGTTGCAGCCAAGTGATGGTTCCGCGCCGCCGCGACTTCGATCTGACGACGGTCGATGGTGCGGAGAAGATGTTTTCCGAGTTTCGGCCGGAGGTGATGTTTCACCTCGCTGCCGTTGTCGGCGGGATAGGCGCCAACAAGGAGAACCCGGGTTCGTTTTTCTATCAGAACGCAATTATGGGGATCCACCTGATCGAGGCGGCAAGGCGCCACGGTGTGGAAAAAACCATCGTCGCCGGATCGATCTGCTCTTACCCCAAATTCACCCCGGTTCCCTTTAAGGAAGATGACCTGTGGAATGGCTATCCCGAGGAAACGAACGCCCCCTACGGCGTCGCCAAGAAGGCCCTGCTAGTGATGTGCCAGGCTTACCGGCAACAGTACGGGATGAACGCAATCTTCCTGATGCCCGTCAACCTCTACGGACCACGCGACAATTTTGACCTGGAATCCTCCCACGTGATTCCCGCCCTCATTCGCAAGGCGATTGAGGCACGGAACGGCGGCGCTCCGGAGATTGTGGGCTGGGGCGATGGTTCACCTACCCGGGAGTTCCTGTTTGTCGAGGATGCGGCGGAAGGGTTGATTGCCGGTGCGGAACGTTACGATGGGATTGATCCGGTCAATCTTGGAAGTGGTTTTGAAGTCTCCATTAAAGACCTGACCGAGAAGATCTCGCGACTCTCTCGATTCGAGGGCAAACTTGTTTGGGACACATCCCGGCCCAACGGACAGCCCCGCCGCATGCTCGATACCACCCGGGCCGCGAGCCTGTTCGATTTCCGGGCAAAGGTCGACCTGGAAGACGGTCTGGCACGCACTATCGCCTGGTATGAAGGGCAGCAGTCCGCGGCCTCTCCCCGATCCTAGGCTCAGGCATGCCGCCGGAAGTGAACGCCGTGGCCCCTCCCCAAGACGAACCATCATTGTGGGCCCTTCAGAATCTGAAAGAACAGGTGCGCCATTGGGAATCTTTGCTCCTTCATCAGCGTTCCCATTTGGCCGATTGTATCCGCCAGCGGGACGTTTTCGAGCGGGCCGCACAGGACCGTCTGGCGGTCATTGATGAGGGCCAGCGCCTCATCCGGGAAAGAGATCACCGGATCACCCAACTGACCGGGCAGATCTCCTCTTTGCGCGAACAACTGGCGGCCGCTGGCGAAGAAGTGAGCCGGTTGAGCGAACAGTACAGGCTAGAGCGGGTTGAACTGAAGCGGGCTTGTCTGGAGGCCGGCCGGGGCATGACAGAATTGGCCCAGCGCGAAAAGGCCCTAACCGCCCAAGTCCTTGAACTACAGCGCGAAGGGCTGATAGACTCGGTCATTCGTCGCATCTCCGCACTCATTACTTAATGGCATCGAACTCCCCTCTGAGAATCGCCATCAACCTCCGCCAGTACTACAAGGGCAAAATCGGCGGTATGGAAAACTATGTCCGCAACGTCCTGGCAGGCCTGCAACATCACTCGCTAACGATTTGGGTCCACGCAGAGGAAGTGGAAAACGTTCGCGCATTCTGTCCTCGAGCCGAGATTGTCGGAATTACCCACCAACAGGGTGCAGCGGCGATTGAAAAAGGGTTGAAGGCGGCTTCGTATGATCTGTTCTTTTGCCCGTTGCTAGTCCTGGAACCCTTGGTGGTGGACCAGCCATCCGCGGTCATGATGCCGGATGTGCAACATGAGTTTTTCCCGGAGTTTTTTGACCAGGCCGTTTTGCAGTGGCGCCGGCAGACCTATGGACCCAGCGCACTGAATACGGATGTGTTGTTCACCCTGAGCGAACACGCCAAATCGACCATCGTCGAAAAGTTCCGAATCGCGCCGGAGAAAATCATCGTCATCCATTTGGACGCCGACGCCGACTTCCGTAAACCGGTCCCTGATTCCCCCTCCCCAGGCTTCCTCCAGCTGAAACTGCCCGCCCGGTACCTCTATTTCCCCGCCAACTTCTGGCCCCACAAGAATCATCTCAACATCTTTCAGGCGCTGAAGCTTGCCGTCGAAGCCGGAGAGCCGGATCTCCATCTCGTGCTCAGCGGTTCACCGGATGGCAGCGAGAAGCTCCTGGCCGAAGCCTCTCGCCTCGGACTGCGCAACCGGATCCACTTCAAGGGATACCTGGACAAACATTTGATCCCGGAAGTCTACCGGAACTCCCTTGCACTCCTCTTTGCCACCAAGTTCGAAGGCTTCGGCATCCCGCTTTTGGAAGCGTTCTATTCCGGAGCTCCCGCCATCACGGCGCATTCCGGCAGCTGCGTCGAAGTCGCCGGTGATGCCGCAGTTCTCGTCGACCCGCTTTCTCCCGAGAGCATCGCCGCCGGAATCCTTCGCATCTGCCGCGAACCGGAACTTCGCGATCGCCTGGTTGCACTCGGAGCCGAAAGGGTGAAGCAGTTTTCCTGGGATCGTGCCGTAAAACTGACCGATCAAGCGTTCCGTACCATCACCGGCTCCGCATATCAGCGCCCCTCCCGTATCTCCGTCGAAGAGTGGCCCCGAATCGGCGTTGTCACCCCGACATACAACATGGCGGAATTTCTGGAGGAGACCATCACCAGTGTCCTGTCCCAGGAGTACCCAAATCTCGACTACGTTGTCATGGATGGCGGTTCAAAGGACGGTACGGTCGACATTCTTCGCAAATACGATGGAAAGCTCCGTTGGTGTTCGGAACGGGACAAGGGACAAGCCGACGCTATAAACAAGGGCTGGCACGCCCTGTCCGGTGACATCTTCACGTTTCTCAATTCGGACGATACCTACCTGCCGAATGCACTCTCCACCATCGCCTCCCATTTCAAGCGCAATCCAGGCGTCGGAATGATTTACGGCGAGGCCTATCACGTCGACATCAAGGGCAAGACGATCGACCGCTACCCCACCCAACCCTTCGACTTGCAGACGCTCAATAACCAGTGTTACATCTGTCAGCCGGCGGCCTTCATGCTCCGCGAAGCGTTCGCCAACGCCGGGATGATGAATGTCGACATGCATTTCGCGCTCGATTATGAGCTCTGGATTCGCCTGGCGAAGCAGTACGGCGTGCGGAAAGTGGACGAGTACCTGGCAACATCCCGCATGCATATGGACAATAAGACCCTGTCCAGCCGGCGCAAGGTGTACCAGGAGATCATCTCCACCGTAAAGACGCAGTACGGATATGTGCCCTACGAGTGGATCAACGGCTACTCCTGCTACCTGCTCGACCGAAAGGACCAGTATTTTGACCGGTCGAAGCCAACGCTGCGTTCCTACGGGTTAAGTCTTCTCCTCGGTGCTTACCACAATCCCCACAACCTGCAACGATTTTGGGCGGAGTGGCGCCAGATGACCGGTTTCGGCGGGCAGTTCACCGGCCGGTGGGAAGACGGCTGGATCTCACAGCGCTACGAGAGCGAACTGAAAGTAGGCACCTCCACCCAAGCCCTGCGAATCACCGGTAAACACTTCGCGCCAATTCAGGAACTGCGCATTAGCGTACGCCTGAATGGCCGCCCTGTCCAGGACCCGCGCCCCCTGCCCGCGGGCCCCTTCGTGATGGAAATCCCACTCCCGCAGGATTTGCGAGGCCGAACGTGCCAACTGCGGATTGAGTCCAATAAGACGTGGCGGCCCAAGGATAACGGGGATTTCCGTCAACTATCCTGCATCATCGACTCGATGGACCTCCTTGGGGTAGAGACGCGGCCGTGAGTGATCCCCTTGTCACAGTAATCACGCCGTCCTTCAATCAGGGCCATTTCATCAAGGCCACGATCGACAGTGTACTCTCGCAGGACTACCCCAAGATCGAGTACATCATCATGGACGGTGGATCCACCGATTCTACCAGCGATGTCGTCCGTCCTTATCTAGACCGCCTCACCTACATCTCGGAGAGAGACCGCGGCCAGACCCACGCCATTAATAAAGGACTCCTCCGGGCCAAAGGTGAGGTGGTGGCGTATCTGAACTCGGACGACATTCTCCTGCCCGGTGCCGTCACACGGGCGGTAGCCGCGCTTGGCCGTCATCCGGATGTCGGTGCGATTTACGGAGATGGCTTCCAGATCGACTTCGACGGTAAAGTGAAGCAGCAGTTCCCCTTCACCGAACCCTTCAACCTCTGGAAGCTTACATTCGTTCTCGATTACATCCTGCAACAATCCGTATTTTTTCGCCGGGCATGCCTGGAAGAGATCGGCTGGTTTAATGAGGATCTGCACTTTGGCATGGATTGGGATGTCCTGGTCCGCCTTGGCAAGCGGTTTGGCCTCGCCTATGTCCCGGAGACCTTCGGTTGCCTCCGGGAGTACGACGATGCCAAATCTTTCTCCGGCGGTGCCCGCCGTTTCGCGGAACTCTCGCGTATCCTGCGCGACCAAACCGGCGAAAAATATCCTCCCGGCTGGTGGTTTTACGGACTGGATACCTACGATAAGATCTGGAGTGACCGCATTCGCCGTTGGATTCCCGGTCCCATCGGCCGCTACATTGCAATGCGGTTCACCCATCTATGCCGCGCCAAGATCGACCGGGCTCAATTTCACTCCCAGGGCATTTTCCCGGATGGGTGGGCCGCACAAACGCTGCATTGGATGATGCCCGCCTGCTATTCGCACGTCGCTATCCGCGGCGTTCTGCCCGGTTGGGCCAAGCCATTGCAAAAACAATGTCTGCGAGTCTATGTCAACGGCGCCTTGGCAGCGGAGGAACGGCCCGCCCCAGGGGAATTTGAGATCCTGATCCCAATTCAATCTAGCGCTGAGCCCCGGCCCGCAGTGTTGCGCATCGAATCATCGGCGGTTGTGATCCCCTCCGAGGAAGGGCTAGGGGCCGATCCTCGGCGCCTGGCGTGGCAAATCACTGGCTTCGACGGCCGCCGCTAAGAAGCCCCATTCGCCCGCACCGGCAGCGAAACTCCGAGCGCCAGACAATCGGCCTCCACCATTTCGCGCACCATCTCTTGAAAATCCTTCTTCGGCTCCCAGCCCAGAACTCGACGCGCCTTCGAAGCATCGCCGCAAAGCGCCACTGACTCTCCGGAGCGGAAAAAGTTGGGATCCGTTACCACGTAATCCCGCCAATCCAACCCCACGCACTCAAATGCAATTCGCACGAAATCACGCACCGAATGCAGATTCCCGGTTGCAATCACGTAATCATCCGGAACTGGCTGCCGCAACATCAGCCACATCGCCTCAACATACTCCTTCGCATATCCCCAGTCCCGCTCTGCGTCCAGGTTTCCCAACCGCAACTCGGTCGCCTGCCCCGCCAGAATACGAGCCACACCCGATGTGATCTTCCGCGTCACAAACTCGTGGCCGCGCCGCGGCGATTCATGGTTGAACAGGATTCCGCTCGAAGCATGCATGCCGTAGCGCTCCCGATAGTTTCGCACCAGTTCAAACCCGGCCACCTTGCTGATTCCGTAGATCGATCGCGGGCGAAACCGGGTCTGCTCGTTCTGGGGGGCGGTCGCCGCACTGCCGAACATTTCCGACGTCCCCGCGAAGTAGAAACGGCATTGCGGAACTAAGTCCTTTAGCGAAGCCAGCAGATAGTGCGTACCGTTGATATTGGTTGTCAGAGTCGAAAATTCGTCGTCGAACTCATAGCTGACAAAGCTGGCCGCAGCCAGGTGGTAGCATTCATCCGGACGAATCTTCGCTACGGCATTGAAAATTCCAGCGTAGCTCTCCAGCGATGCCGGTTGCAGCGCTATCCGGTCCAACAACGGCATCAGCCGTCCCAACCGGTGCTCAGGTGCTTCCAACCCTACCCGACGCACTAACCCGAACACTTCGTATCCCCGCGCCAGCAGTTCTTCAGCCAGGTACGAACCGTCTTGACCGTTAACGCCCGTAATGAGTGCTCGTTGCTTTGCCATGCCCCATCCCGGCCGCGCGCCGCTGGACCCTAACGAATCAGTATGCCCAGCCGCCGCGCCACCCAAGTGTCATTCCAACGGCGAACAAAAGCTCCCAGACTCATTACACCCGACCATTCCTTCCAGAAACGGAACGGCGACGACCAATTCAAAAGAGTACCAACAATCAGACTGAAAACAAACTTCGTGAACGACGGGCGCAACGGCTCGAAAAACTGGTCGCGCTGGTCGAGCAGGAACGAGGCATAGCTGTGCGCCCATCGGAAGGGAACATACCCATGATACTTCCGTAGAGCCCGGCTGGCCTCCTCGAATCCGACAGTACGCTGCCGCAATGTCTTGTTCGCCCGATGCATCCGGGAGTTCGCCAGCAGCGCATCAATCTTCAACAACTGGTGTTTCTGTGCCAGACGCAGCCACAACTCATAGTCGAACGCCACCTGGTAGTCGGTATTGAATCCGCCCGCCTCGCGCAGTACATCCGTCCGCAAAAAACAGGTGGGCTGGCAAATGTAGCAAGACTCGCCCAGCGTTTCGCGGTCAAATCGCTCCGTCGGGTAACTGCCAATCCGATGCCCCTCCCCATCAATCCAATAAGCGTTACCGTAAATACCGGCCACGTTCGGATTGCTCTCTAGCCAGTGGACTGCCGTGCGAATGGCGCTGGGAAAATAGGTGTCGTCCGCGTTGATATAGGCAAATACCTCCCCTTTCGCCGCAGTCAGTCCTTTTTCCAACGCCTCTGCCACGCCCCCGTCCGGCTCTACTACGAGCCGCATTCGCTGCGGATTCCGCGCCACGTACTCGCAGATCACCTCCGCCGTACGATCCGTCGATCCGCCGTCTACCAGAATGTACTCCAAATTCGGATAGTCCTGCGATAATACGCTCTCAATAGTCTTTGCAATAAACGACTCCATGTTTAAACAGGGAGTGACGATCGTGACTAAAGGGAACTTGGAATTCATCTTTCGTGTTCTCGTCAACGGCGGTTCGGAAAGGTCATTGTTTTTCGAGCGGGAGCTAATTCACCGCCACCATCGCTCACTCTCCGAATGTACCATCCGGATCGCATTATAGGGTCGAAATGCCAGGAATTCGCCCGGCAGTACTTCCGCGAAATATTTGCGGCATTTCAGTATAACATCCGCCATCCCCTCCAGCCGTTTCTACCGGTTCGCGCCTCCCGCCCTTGACACTACGTCCATGGATTTCTATCCTGGAGTTGAATGCAACTCACTTTCAATAAGGAGATTCTGCCGTCCAGCGAAACCGCTGCGGCCGCGCTCGATTCCCTTGTTGATCTTCGATGCGGCCAGTCAGCAATTCTCGACGTCCTGGAAGTTCCGGAAGATCTCGGCCGCCGTTTGATGGAACTGGGCTTCTTTCCCGGCGGGGATGTCGTTGCCGCAGGCTGCGCACCGGGCGGCGATCCCCGAGTCTATCGCGTTGATGGCTCCGAGGTTGCCCTTCGGCGCGAAACGGCCCGATTTATCAAGATTCGCTCCGGATCCATTCGCCCCTCCGTTACCACAGCAGCGAGCCACCCAGGCACGCTATGAGCGCTGGCGACTCCTGCCATGATCTCTCGGCGGAGAACGCTTCCACCGCGGGCCTCGACGCGGCCCTACGCGCCCGACAGCATTATGTCGCCCTCGTCGGCCCTCCAAACGCCGGCAAGACAACTCTTTTCAACCGCTTAACTGGCCTCCGCCAGAAAGTGGCGAACTTTCCTGGCGTCACCGTCGAACACCACGTCGGCAAAGCTCGCACCTCGGCCGGACGGGAAGTGTTCCTCATTGACTTGCCCGGCATCTATAGCCTGCAGCCCCGTTCCGATGACGAAGAGGTCACCCGCGATGTCCTCATCGGCGCCAAACCGGAATTAGGACAACCGGATGCCGTTATCCTGATTCTCGATGCCACTAACTTGCATCGCCATTTGCTGCTCGCCGCCCCGATCCTCAGCCTGGAACTTCCCACCCTCGTTGTTCTCAATATGGCGGACGACCTGGTGGCCCGCGGAGGCAGTGTCGATCCAGCCGCTCTCGCCGCTCAGCTTTCCTGCCCCGTCGCCCTCATCAGCGCGGCATCTGGCGCCGGTGTGGAGAAGGTGGAGCAGTTCCTGGAAGGCAGCAGCGCCAGACCCCACATCTCCGCAAAACGGGTGGAACTCCCCATCCTCCAGGACCTTCCCGGGTGCCGCCGATGGGCCGGCCAGATCGGCAAGCAAAGCGACTATCGAGCTCCCGCGCCGCCCGTCTGGACCCAACGGCTCGATTCCCTCTTCCTCCACCCGATTCTCGGCCCCCTCACCTTTCTTGCCGTCGTCCTTGCCGTCTTTCAATCCATCTTTAGCGGCGCGCAACCGCTCATGGACGCCGTCGAAAACTGGATTCTCGTCTCCGGTAACTGGATCGCACCTCGCATTCCGGAAGGTCTCTTCCGCGGCTTCATCATCGAAGGGATCTGGGCGGGTGTCGGCTCCGTCCTGGTCTTCCTCCCGCAAATACTTCTCTTGTTCCTGTTTATCGGCATTCTCGAAGACTCCGGCTATCTCGCGCGCGCCGCCTTGATCGCCGACCGCACCATGGCCCTCGTCGGACTGCAGGGCAAAGCCTTCATCCCCCTCCTGTCCGCCTACGCCTGCGCTGTCCCCGCCATCCTCGCCACCCGTACTATCGAAAACAAACGGGACCGCCTCGCCACTATCCTCATCGCCCCGTTCATGACCTGTTCCGCGCGGCTCCCTGTCTATCTTTTGATCATCGCCGCGTTTATCCCTGACTCTCCCATCCTCGGCCCTTTCCTTGGCACCCAGACCGCGGCGATGCTCGGCCTCTACATCCTCGGTTTTGTCGCAGCCGTCGCCACCGCCCAACTTCTTCGCTCCACAGTCCTTCGCCGCCAGCAGAGTGTTTTTGTCCTGGAACTGCCGCCCTACCGCATGCCAAACATCCAGTCACTTGCGTTAAGGCTTTTTGACCGCGCCGTCGTCTTCCTCAAACGGGCCGGCACAGTCATTCTGGCGGTCTCCGCGGCGCTTTGGATTCTTGCCCATCTGCCATACGAAAACGGCCATCCGCCGCCGCTCGAACGCAGCTACGCCGGCCAGATTGGCCACGCCGTCGAACCGGCTATCCGTCCCCTCGGCTTCAATTGGAAGATCGGCGTCGGCCTCGTCACCTCGCTTGCCGCCAGGGAAGTCATCATCGGCACACTCGGCACCATCTACGGCATCGAGAACGCCGACAAGGATTCCGTCAGCCTGCAACAGGCGCTCCGCCAGGACATTTCTCCTCCCGCCGCCGCCGCCCTCCTGGTCTTTTTTGCCTTCGCCATGCAGTGCTTTTCCACGATTGCGGTCGTCCGCCGAGAAACCGGAGGCTGGTTTTGGCCCTCCGTACAATTTTTTTATATGGGCATTTTTGCATACATATCCGCCTGGGGTACCTACCTGGTATTGAACCGGTAGAGAACGGCTGTACTGGGAGCCGGAGTCCCCAAACCGGGTCGCTAAAGTCCACACGACCCAGATTCAACAACTTAGCGGTGGATTCCCCATAGCCGCGAAGTACTACCCGTTCCACCTCACCCTCGACATCAAAAACAAAGGGTACTGGAAAGTACTTTCCCTAAGTAATCGGCTGTTCTATTTTGCAGTGCAATGCCGCTCCGCAAAATGCCGGTATGCGCTTAGTGCACACCCTCTCCGCAGCTCTTTTCCTCTCCTCCGCCGCCTGGGCTCTTCCGACTTTCCCAGTAGTCTTTCAAGACGTTCTGGACTCCCAGAACAGCTCCGACGTTATCGGCAGCCCCGATCTGTTTGAGATTGACTACCTCCGCCTAAAGGGTCTCAATGGCAATTCTCTTGAAGTAGAGATTCGCTTTAACTTCGGCGGCGGTACCGCCCTGAATGGGTTCGCCATCAACGACTTCTCGCCTACGCTGAACGTCGGCGACCTCTTCTTCCGCACCGCCGGCAACACCTACGCTTTCGTTCTCCACGGACACAACGGCCTCGCCACCAACGGGCTCTATCAGATCTCCGCTACCCAATCGGCTCGTACCGTCCTCGGCAACCCCAGCGGCAACTATCGCCCGGATGCACAGGTCTGGGCTGACCCCAACGGCGCCCAACTGCTCGGCACCGGCTCAGCATCCATCACCACCGTTAACAACGTCAACACCCACCTCCTGGCCTCCCTCCTGATCCCGCTCAGCAACACCGTCATCGGCGACCTCGACAACGGTTTCGGCGTCTACTTCGCCTCCGCTACCTGCGGAAACGACGAAATCATCGGTCGCGTTCCCGAGTCTGGAGTCCCCGAGCCCGGAACCTGGGCCCTGATCGGCCTCGGCCTCACCGGAGTCGGCCTGATTCGCCGCAAGCGCTAAGCATCGAAAATCAGGCTGCGTGATAAAGTGGGGATGGTGCCCGTCGGGCGCCATCCCTCTTTTGCGTCTACCCATGCATAACGTCATCATCATCGGCTCCGGCTGCGCGGGAAATACCGCCGCCATCTACACCGCTCGCGCCTCTCTGAAGCCTCTCGTCATCGGCGGCCACGAGCCCGGCGGCCAGCTCTCCATTACCTCCGAAGTGGAGAACTTTCCCGGCTTTCCCGAAGGAGTCCTTGGCCCGCAACTCGTCGAAAACATGAAGCTGCAGGCCGAAAAGTTCGGCGCGGTCTATCGTCATGGCACCGTCGACGAGGCGATCCTTACCGAACGCCCTTTCCGCCTGAAAATCGACGGAGTATGGGAGGAAACCCGGACGCTGATCATCGCCTCCGGCGCCTCCGCCCGCTGGCTCGGCCTGCCCAATGAATACAAGCTGATCGGAAAGGGCGTCAGTTCCTGTGCCACCTGTGACGGCTTTTTCTACCGCGAAAAAGAAATCATGGTGATCGGCGGCGGGGACTCGGCCATGGAAGAGGCCAACTTCCTCACCCGCTTCGGCAAACGAGTCACCCTCGTCCATCGCCGCGACCAGTTCCGCGCGTCAAAGATCATGCTCGACCGCGCCCAAGCCAACCCCAAGATCGAGATGATCCTCAATACCGTCGTCGACGACATCTACGACGTTTCCCAAGGCTCCGTCACCGGAGTCCGCCTTCGCAACCTCGTCACAGGCGAAGCCTATGACCGCCCTGTCGACGGCTTCTTCGTCGCCATCGGCCACATCCCCAATACGAAGTTCCTTGGCAACCAGATCACCCTCGACGAGGATGGCTACATCGTCTCCCAAGGGGGCGCCCGCACCAATATCCCCGGCGTTTTCCACGCCGGTGACGTCCAGGACCGCGTCTACCGCCAAGCCATCACCGCCTCCGGTGCCGGCTGTATGGCCGCCATCGAAGCCGAACGGTTCCTCGAGAACGAAGGGCACTAGGCCCCGATCAGTTCGCCGCCGTCCGCTGCCGCTTGTAGGGATCTTTCAGGTACTTCGCCGCCTCTTCCTGCGCACCTTGCGTGTTATCACGGGTGCGCACGGCGAGGTTGTATTCGTTCACGGCGCGCTCCCGCTGCCCGGTGATGTCAAAAATCTTGCCCAGATTGATATGCGCCCAGACTTCCGTCCACTTCGGCTCAATGTCGCCGTCCAGCACCGCACGGAACTCGTTGGCCGCCGACTGATAATTGTTCTGCAGGAAAAAGATATCGGCCACCCGGTAGTGCGCCAGTGAACTATTCCGATTCACTTCCAGCGCTTTCTGGAACTCCTTCAACGCCTCGCCATACTCCCCGATATCGGAGAACATTTCGCCGCGCCGGATCGCCACGGACACCCGCATCGTGCTCGACATCCGCAACACCCGCAGATTCGGATCAATTTCCAGTTTCTTCGGCTTACCGAACGTCTCCACGACGAATTCCGAACTCGGCCCGGCCACTTCCACTCGCTTGAACTCCGGATTCCCTTCCGTTTCGATCTTCAGGTCCACCGGCATCCGGAAGGTGTCCAGATCCTGCTGAATCTTCCCCATGATCCGGAATCCCTTGTTCGTCCGGTAAACCGTGTACTCCAGCTTGAACTGCGGCGCCCCGCTCGATTCAATCCACTGGATGAAGAAGTAACCCAGATCCTGGCCCGCCAGATCGGAGGCCAACTTCGCCACATCATCCGTGCTGACGCTCTTGTTGGCAAACTGGTCCGGAATCGCCTTCAGCAGTTTCTTGAAATTGTCCTCACCCAGCACATTCCGCAGCATCTGGTAGACGGCCGCGCCTTTTGCCGCTGTCGTCGCCCAATACTCGGGCGAATAGTCCTCCAGCCGCGCCGACTGAATCAACGGCGGGTTGTCGATCGTCAACGCTTCCACGTACGTGTCCCGTACTTCGGATTCCACCGCACCCGCCGCCGCCGTCTGCTCGGTGTGCAGCAACTCCGCGTAGCGCGCCATGCCATTGGTAATCCACAGGTGGTTCCGGCTCGCCGGCGAAGTCAGAATCCCATACCAATAGCGCGCCAACTGGTTCGCCAGCAACTTCGCGTTCGCTTCCTTCCCGATCGCCCTTGTCGAAAGGAACAACATCCCCGGCGCCGCATACCCGTTCGGCGCGCCTTCTCCGGTCTCCACCAGAATCAGGCTCGACGACGGCGCCAGCCCGAACTGCGTGGACAGCAAGCCCAGAATCTTCCCCGTCTCCTCCCCCCAGGAATCGGCTGCCGCCGCCGCTTCCCCCCGGAAGTAGATCAACGAATTCACGCCGCCCGAAGATACCTTTTTCCCTTCCCCGGTCAGAATCGCCAGACTGCCGCCAAACCCCGGTGACCCGAAACTGCACGTCGTCGTCACTTTCGCGCCTTCAGACTTCGTCGTTTCCAGCCCACCGCTGACAACTTTAAACCCTTCCGGCACCGTGATCGCAAACTCAGACTTGTACCGGTCCGCCGTGTACCCCGCAATCGGGAACCACCGCGATGGATACATCAGATAAGAGGCCTCCGGCTTCAGCGAGGCGAACTGAATCCCATAGACCGGCGACTCCTCCTGCCCCGTCAGCTTGCCTTCATACTGAATCACGATCTCCCGCTCCGTCCCCTTCCCCATCGGCGGATCGAGCGTTACCTTCACCGAAAAATCCTGCGAACTCCGGTTCGCTTCCACCCGCGACCCGTCGGCATTGGTCACCCCAATCACCGTCATCGCGTTGTTCAGCTCAAACGACGTCGTGCTGATCCGGTCGTCCACCGCACGGAATCGCACCAGGGCCTTGGCCGCAATCGACTGCGTCCGCGGATTCACATCCGCCGCCACCCGGATCTCTTCCACATCGATCCGTCCTGCCGCCGAACGCGTCTGCCCATTCGCCACGCCGGGCATCAGACTCATTCCAGCCAGCATTAACGCCGCCGCTACATTCTCTCTGCGCATCTGCATACGTCCACTCTTCAAAATCGAGGATTAGATTTCCGGGAAAAATCGTACTGCCAGCAACTCCGCCGCCCGGGCGATGGGATCCATCTCCCCTCGCAGCGTCGTTTGAATGGTACTTAACTCCGTCCGCATTGCCGTCTGCGCGGCCTTATCTTTCAATAATCGCAAAGCTGCTTCCGCTAGCCCTGGACCGTCCCCTTCATTCTGCATCAGTTCGGGTACAATCCGGCGGCCAGCCACCAGGTTCACCATTGTGAAATAAGGCACATCTACCAACCAGCGGCCCAGCTTCCAGGAAACCGGTGAAACCTTGTAGAAAGTTACCATCGGTGTCCCCATCAGCGCGGCTTCCATAGCAACTGTCCCGCTGGCGGCAAGCGCAAGAGTCGCATGGGCAATTGCATCCCATGTTTCCCCTTCAACTGTTTGGATGGATGCGCGCGAAATCCGTTCCCGAAAAGTTGACCCCGGAAACATCCCGTCGTATTTGGCCCCTACTCGCGCCAAAAATCCCGCCGGGGCCGCCCACACAATGTTGGCGTCCACCTCCCGCCGGATCAACTCCACCGCGTCCACCACCGCCGGCATATGCCGGCCTACTTCCCCGATCCGGCTCCCCGGCAACAACGTCACTAGCGGTTTCGCCGGGTCCAGCCCACGCTTGGCGAAAAACGCCTCCCGCCCCATCGACGGCCCTGCCATCCACGCCAGCGGATGTCCGATGTAGGTGGCCTGCGGCATCCCCTGTGTGTGAAAAAAATCCGGCTCAAAGGGAAAGATGCACAGCAGTTCGTCGATGATCTTCTTCATCGTCTTCACCCGGCCTTTCCGCCACGCCCACACCTGCGGCGCCACCAGGTAGCCAACCGGGATCCCCCGCTTCTTCGCCTGCGCCGCCACCCGGAAGTGAAAGTCCGGACTGTCAGTCAGTATCGCCAGGCGCGGCTTCCGGGCTTCCATGGCCCGCACCAGCTTCCGGAACTCCCCGTAGATCCGCGGCAGATGCTCCAGCACCTCTACCAGCCCCACCACGGCCAGGCTCTCGGACTCCACCACCGCTTCCACCCCGGCCGCCCGCATCCGCGGCCCCGCGCAACCGAAAAAGCGCGCATCCGGATACCGCCGGCGCAACTCCTCCACCAGCTTCGCCGCGTAAAGATCGCCGGACGCTTCTCCCGCTGAAATCAGAATGTCAAAAGGTGCCAAAGGCTCAGTCTACAATGCGACGGCCTTCTGTCCGTAATTGTTAGAATCGAAGGAGTATTCGATGCCCTCACCCACAGATCTCGCCGGCCTGAACAAGACTAAGCTCCACCTCGGCGATTTCGCCCAACGATTTTATCGGGATGCTACCCCCTACGGACCGGTTTTCTCTTACTACGCTGCCGCCGTCCCTTTCACCGCCGAAGATATCCGCGATTTTGTCGAGGAGCCCATCCTCGCCCTCCCACTGCGCGTCCTCAGCGGGCTCGGCAAAGTAGTCATCCTCTTCGTCCCGTTCCTCGAGCGCCCGGCCACCGCCGCGGTCACAGTGCCCAATGGGAAGCGCCACGCCGAAAAAGCCCCGGAGTTCGACCCCAGAGACTCCCTGGTCGCCATGGACCCGCCCCTGCCCGCCAACCGGCTCCCCGTCGCCTACCTCGCTCCAGCCGCCCCAGGCGATCCGCATATCCTCGCCTTCGGCGCCCAGGATGTCGATTCCAGCGACTATCACTACAACTTCTTCCACTCCGTCGCCATGCTGGTCTACCTCACGCAGCCCGATTCTGTCCTCGCCGGCTACCGCAATCTACTCCGCGAAGAGTTGAAAACACGGGCCCACGGCGAAGTCGATGACGCCGCCTGGAAGGCCAAACTCGACCTGCTGAAAAAGGAATCCGGTGTCCGCGGCGAATCCAAATTGTTCCTGGAGTACTCCCGCCATAGCTTCGTCGATACCTTGACACTGTTCCTCCACGGCATCTGCTGCGACATCGACGTCGAACCAGGCCCCCGCCAGATCGCCAGCCGCCACCTCCGCAAACGCCTTCAGTTCCTCCAGGCCGAGTATCCGCAGCCCGAGGGCTACGCTGTTTTCCCCGAAGAGCTTAAGAATTAACTGACCCACAGCATCGCTCACCGCCAGTCGATATGAGGGTGTGCGGTGCTTATTGGTCCCAGTTCTCGTGGCGCTCGGAGGCATAGGGTCACTCATCGCCGCTCCCTCGGTGAAAGTTTCGCCCGCGGCGCTCACGTTCACTCACCAGGAGGGCTCCGCAACACTTCCGGCGACCCAGACCTTGGCCGTCTCACCGGCCTCTGGCAGCACAGCCGTATCTGTCGTTGTCTCCTCCGGTACAGGACAATGGCTCACCTTTACCCCCCTGTCCGGGAAAACGGCACTCTCGGTCAAGGTGAGCGTCAACCCCACCAGCCTGCCCATCGGACTATATTCGGAGACCATCCTGCTCACCACACCGGAGACCGGCGGTGATCCCGTCCCCGTTCCTGTCACCCTTACTGTCAAAGCCCCACCCTCTGATCTGAAGGTATCCCCAACAACGCTCTCAGTCACGCACCGGTTGGGGGACCCCGTGCCTGCCGCGGTTTCCACGTTCCTCACCACAACTGGCGCTCTCCTCTCCTTCTCGGCCGCTGCCGGCGCCAAGTGGATGCGCATCGCCCCATCCAGCGGCGCCATCTTCCCCGGCTTCCGTACCCCGATCGCGGTCACCGTCGATGTCGCGGACCTGACCCCCGGCACCCAGAAGGGGAGCATCACGGTTAGCACCCCGGATGCCGTCACCAAAACCACCGCGGTTACCGTCAACCTCACCGTCCAACCCGGCGTCCCCGTTGCCGCCACCCTCTGGCCGCCCCGAATCATCCGGGGCGCTCCTGATACCACCGTCACCATCACCGGCCAGCGATTCTTTTCCGGAACCACCGTAAAGGTGGGCACGGCCGTCCTCAAGTCGACAATCCTCGGGCCCAATTCACTCACCGCCGTCGTCCCTTCCAGTTTCCTCGCCACCCCCCGCACCGTCGTGCTCAACGTGATAAATCCAGACCCGGGCGGCGGCGCCGCCGCGCCACTCGCCCTGGAAGTTCTTCCCCCAGGGCCAATGATTCTGGCCGTCGTCAATGCCGCATCCCAGCGCGCCGGGTCACTCGCCCCCGGAATGCTCTTTACCCTCTATGGCACCGGCCTCGGCCCGGATACGCTCACTGCCTTCGACGGCACCACCCCGTTGGTTCCAACCACCATGGGCGGCACCCGCGTCCTCCTCGATGGCGTGGCGCTCCCTGTCATCTATAGCTCCGCCCGCCAGGTCTCCGCCTCCGCGCCCTATTCGCTCGAACCCGACCGCCCCCACATGATCGAAGTCGAGTACAACAGCGAGAAGTCGCTCCCCTACCCTGTTCTCTCCGCTTCCCTGGCTCCGGGAATCTTCACCATCTCCGGAACCGGCACCGGCAATGCCGCCGCCTTCCAGGTGGATACCGCAAAGAACGAGATTACCCTCAACGGTGAGAAGACCCCCGCCACCAAAGGCAGTATTCTCATCCTCTACGCCACCGGAGCCGGTCCCACCATTCCCATCCCCGCCGATGGCCTCGTCGCCACCGAAGCCTCACCCATGTCGATTCCGGACGTTTCCATCCTCCTCGGCGATTCTGCCGCCGAAGTCCTCTATGCCGGAGTCGCCCCCGGCCTCATCGCCGGCATCATCCAGATCAACGCCCGCGTCCCCGAAGGCGTCCCCACCGGCAAAGCGGTCCCGGTCCTACTGCGTATCGGCACAACCTATAGCCCGGCGGGCGCCACCCTTAATGTAAAGTGAGTGACGCCCCAGCTAACGATCAGTAGGCGGGCTGGAACGGCCAGTTCGCCGTGGTCGTGTAGCCGCCATCCACCGCAATCACCTGACCCGTCACATAGTCCGACGCCGCGCTCGACAAAAACACCGCGGCCCCGGCCAGATCCCCAGGCGTACCCATCCGCGGATTCGCCTGCGCACCCCGCAGCCAGTCATGCATATGCTTCGGCTGCCACATGTCTTTGTTCAGATCGGTGAGAATGAACCCGGGCGCGATGCAGTTCACCTGAATGTTGTACTGGCCCCACTCTGCCGCCTGCACCCGCGTCAACCCGGCAATACCGGCCTTGCTGATGGCGTAAACGCTCAGGAACGGAATCCCCAATAGCGACATCAGGCTGCCGATATGGATGATCTTCCCGCCCTTGCCGCCTTCCACCATTCCCCCGCCAATGTGCTGGCAGAGTTCGAAGATCCCATGCAGATTCGTGTCCAGAATCCGGTTGTACTCTTCTTTCGTGTAGTCCTGCATCCGCCGGCGGACATTGGTCCCGGCCACGTTAATCAGGATGTCCGTCTTGCCCCGAAACTCCGCGGCAAACGTCCGGATCGACTCCGAATCGGTCATGTCGATCGACCGCGAATCGGCGCTGTAGCCCTGCGCCGTTAGCGCCGCCACCTCTTCCGCCAGCTTATCGGCCGAACGCGCCGCCAGGATCGTATGCGCGCCCGCGGCCGCAATCTCCTTGGCAATCGCTAACCCGATACCGCGGCTGGCACCGACAACCAGGGCCGTTTTGCCCTTCAGTGAAAAGAGTGTTTCAAGAGACATTTTGAGATCTGTAGTGAGAAGTGGTTTTGATAACGAACAACGCCCCCAGGTACAACGCCCCGCCCAGCAGCAGCGTCTCGCGCAGACCCAGATATATCGCAAAGAAGATCGCCCCGGCCGACCCCAATACGCTCGACGCCGCGTTCAGCGACCACGCCCATCGAACGCTCGGCTTATGGAACTCTTCCAGCCGCGCCAAACCCTGCGGGAACGGCATACCCATGCAGAATCCGGCCGGCGCAATCAGCAGCACCGTCAGCAGCATCTTCACCGGCAGTGGAAGCCCCACAAGCGCCGTCGTAATTGGGGCCGCCGTGAATGCCAGCATCGCCACCAGCACCGTCACCAGGCCCAGCGCCCGCATCAACTTGCCGTCGTCGGCGCCAATGTATCGGCCGCTCAGGTAGCTCCCCATCCCGCTCGAAACCAGCATGGAGAACACAATGACCGTCAACGCGTAAGTCGGGTGACCCAGGAACAGGACAAACTTCTGGATCAGCGCCACCTGAATCAGAATGTAGCCCACACCGATACACAGGAAGTACATCAGAAAGCGCAGGACGCCCTTCTCCCGCGGCAGACGGGTCCCCAAAACCAGCGGCGGCAGAGCCAGGATGATCAGCGTCGCCAGCAGGCTGACTCCCACCAGCGAAAACAGCATCGGCACAGCCCGGTTGATCTTGTAATCGGCGCTGTCCTTGTTCATCGTCGTCAGGAAGTTCCACAGATCCCGCGGCTGCACCGTATAGAAGAAGAATGGCCGGTTGTCGCTCACCGCCGTCACATCAAAGGGATACTGCTCCAGCCACTCGTCCAGGTTTTTGGCCAGCAGCGCCTGGCCGAATGGCGACGCAGCGCCGTCCCCAGGCAAATAAATTCGCTGGAATCTCGCCTTGGCGATGATCCCCTCTGCCCGCGCTACATCGGCGTCGGTGAAAGGCTTGCGGCTGATCAACACCGTATCACGCGCACCCCAGCCTTCCAGATCTTTTTTGGAACCTTCTCGAATCACCATCACGTGCCGCTGCGGGTTCGTTTCCCCCAATTGCCCCAGCGCTTCCCGCGCCAGCATCAGCAACCGAACCGACTCGCGCGGCGGCTCAAAGCCCCACCGCGTAATCGCCAGCACGCCGTCATCGTTCAGATGGCTCAGGTAGTCGTGAAAGGCATCCGTCGTGTATAGGTTGTTCTCCGACAGGGCAAACGCCCCCGCCGCAGTCGACGCCCACGTGTCCACCAGCGTCGCTTGCAATACGCTGTACTTCTCCGTGCTCCGGCGCACAAAGCTGCGCCCGTCCTCTTCGTGAATCTGTATCCCCGGCCGCCGGTACAGGTTCCGGCTGATCCAGGCAAATTCCCCGCGCATGATCGTCGTTGCGATGATCGGGTTGATCTCCACACCCGTAATATCTTTCGAACCCGACGCGATCGCCCGTGCCACGTCCCATCCGCCGCCGGGCCCGATGATCAGAGTTTTCGCGCCCGGACGCATCAGGTACGGAAACGCCGGACCCTGTTCGGTCAGGTCGCGCGTCTGGTCTGGCGTCAACGCGTCCACGTTGAAGTCCATGATTCCGGTCGATGCATCGGCGTCAATCACAATCTGCGTCTGACCGCTCGACTTCTCCTTCGCAACCGCAATCCGCGAAAACGTATTCCAGCGGACGAACACTTCGTTATCAAGCGTCTGCCCTTTGGCATAATGCACGTCGATCCAATGCTTCTTTGCATTGAAAACGACCAGCACCGTCAGCAGTAGCGCCAGCGCGACCGATGCGGCTCGCAATGGCTGGTGTCCGTCCAGGTTGTACCAGATCGCCGATCCCACCGCGAATAGCACCGCCGCCGCGATCACCGTATTCGGCCCGCCAAAATTGTTCAGCAGCGGAATCAGCAGCAAACAGCCGCCCGCCGCGCCCAGCAGGTCGAAGAAGTAGACCTTGTCGATCCGTTCTATCGTCTCTGAGATCGCCAGCGAAACAATGGCGCCGGCCAGAAAGAACGGTAGTGCACTGAAGAAATAGACCGCCGCCAAAGTCGTGTTCGTCAGATCCTGGCCCCGCGTCAGCAGGAACACCACGCTGATCAACGGCATCACCGCATTGATCAGCGACAGCCGCCCCAGTTTCCGGAACAGTGGCCCCGGTTGCGCGGCAATCACATAGGAGAATACGCCGCCGGCGCCCAGGCCAAACAGGGCAATCGAGATCGCCAGAAAGGCGAAATGGTAATAGAAGACGACCGAGAAAATACGGGTCATCGCCAGTTCCAACAGCAGCGTCGCCATCGTGGTGAAAGCGACACCCATGTAGACTTGCGGCCAACTGGTCGTTACGGAATCGGGTGAGGTCGTAATGCGGGACAAGTATCTATGGTAATTGATGTCAAGCTTACATCATCGCGGTGGGGGGCGCCGGTTCGTCCGGACGGCCTGCATTCACGATCGGAGTCGCGATCATGTTCGCCGCCATCAACCCCAGCACGCCCAGTCCAACGTAATAACTTGGCTCATGGAAAAATTCCGGCAGCGGGATCTCCAACAACGCGAACGCCGCTACCACAAGGCCCATCAATCCTTCCCCGGCTATCATGCCGGATGAAATCAGAATTCCAATATTTTCGCTCCGCGCCTTCTGCGCTTCATTGTGCCCCTTCCGCGCCGCGATACCGTCGGCTATCGACCGGAACACCCCGCCCACAAAAATCGCGAATGTCGTCGCAAACGGCAGGTACATACCAACGCTGACCAGCATCGGGCTCTTCACCTGCATCATAATCATCCCCAACCCCATAAAGATGCCCATGATGACCAGCGGCCATGCCATGTCCCCGCCCACAATCCCTTCAGCGATAAGTGCCATCAGGCCGGACTGCGGCGCCGGCAACTTCGCGTCGCCAAACCCAATTCCTCCCTGCTTGATGTTCGCCTGGTGCAGCAACATCAGGGGGAAGAACATCACCACCGCCGATACCACCACCGAAAGTAATTCCACCCACTGAATCGTGCGCGGCGTACCGCCCAGAATGTAGCCGACCTTGAAGTCCTGCAACAACTCGCCAGCCACCGCCGCCGAGACGCATCCCACCGCCGCCACCGCCAGCACCACCGCCACCCCGGACGGCCCGCCAACACCGAGCGAAACCATCAACAGCGCCGCAATCAGCAGCGTCGAAAGCGTCAAGCCGCTCACCGGGTTGTTCGACGAACCGATCATACCCGTCAACGATCCGGATACCGTTGCGAAGAAGAATCCCGTGATTAACATCACCACCGCCGCGACTGTCGCAATCCAGATCGCCCCGGCAAAGTAGTAATAAACCGCAATCATCGCCAGGAAAGTCAAACCGATCAGCCCGAAAACCGATTTCGAACTCATGTACTGTTCGGTCCGGTTCGTTTGGTCGGCTGCCGGCGCCGCGCCCCGCAATTCGGCGAAGGCGCGCCCCAGACCAACACTGAGGTTTTTGCGCATCTTCCAAAGAGTGTTCGCCGCGCCTACCAGCATCCCGCCCACCGCAATCGGCCGCACAATGTAGCGCCACACCGCCGCGGCCAGCGCCTGCCAGTCGCCCTGCCCCGCGCCCGGCGGCAGGAGCTTGTTCAAATCATCGCCCAGGAAATAAATCAACATCGGAATCAGAAAGCCCCACGCCAGCACGCCGCCGGAGAAGTTCAGCGCCGCGAGCTTCGGACCGATGATGTAGCCGACACCGATATAAGCGGGACTAATGGTCGGCGCCGCCGCCATTGTCACCCCTCCCACATTCAACGCCCGTTGGTCGGAACCCAGCTTCACCACACTCCGCCCCAGATTGCCGATCTGAAAGAGGAAGTTCCGGTCCGGCTCAAACATCTTCATCACGCCCAGCATGTACACGGCGCCGCCCGTTATCATGTTGATAAACAAAAACTTGGCTGCCTTTGAGGCGGATTGCCCCGCCTTGTGAATCTCCGCCGCCGCCACCGACTCCGGGAATGGCAGGTCGTCATCCTCCACCATCACGCGCCGCACCAGAGACACGAAAAGTACGCCCAGCACGCCGCCCACCAGCATCAGCGCCGTCGATTTCCAGTAGCCGTGCTCGACGTCAAACTGCGGCCAGGCCCGCGAGATCACAAACGCCGGCAGTGTGAAAATCGCGCCCGCCGCGATCGATTCACCGATCGAACCCGCCGTTCGCGCCAGGTTCTCTTCCAGAATCGTGCCGCGCTTGAATCGCAGCAGCGCCATCCCAATCACCGCCGCCGGATACGTCGCGGCAATCGTGATTCCTGCCTTCAGCCCCAGATAGGCATTCGCCGCGCCCAGCACGACGCTCATCACCAGGCCTATGCCGACGGCGAAGTAGGAGAATTCGGTCATCTTCCGATCGACCGGGACGTAGGGGACGTGCTTTTTTTGGCTCACTCTGTGGGCTCCTTAGGGTGGTTACCGGGAACGGAGTACATTCTAACGCGGCTTCGATACAATCGTGGAGGAATGTCTACACCTTTTCGTCAGGATGGCCGTGTCGCGATGGTGACCGGCGGTGCAAGCGGTATCGGCGAGGCGACCTGCAGGGTCTTCGCCGCGGCAGGAGCCAGCGTGCTGATTGCCGATATTGATATGGCAAGAGCGGAAAAGCTCGCCGCGGAACTCCCCGGCGCCCGCGCCGTCCGCTGCGACGTGACCGATGAAAGTGGGGTTCGCGATCTCTTCGCCGGTCTCGAACGCCTCGATGTGCTCGTAAACAACGCCGGAATTGGCCTTGTTGGCACCGTAGAAGACACAGAAACAGCAGATTTTGAGCGTTTATTGCGTGTAAATGTCACCGGTCCGTACCTGATTACGCGCTATGCGATGCCCCTTTTGTTGAAAACACAGGGCCGAATCGTCAATATCGGCTCCGTCGCCGGCCTCATCGGCGTCAAAAAACGGTTCGCTTACTGCGCCACCAAAGGCGCGGTGGTGGCTATGACGCGCCAGCTCGCGGTCGATTACCCTACCCAGATCCGGGTCAACTGCGTCTGCCCGGGCACCGTCGATTCGCCGTTCGTGGAAGGGTACCTGGAAAAGTACCACAAACACGAAAAAGAGAAGGTTCGCTTGGAGTTGAATGCCCGCCAGCCGATCGGCCGCCTCGGGAAGCCGGAGGAGATCGCCAATCTGGCCTTGTATCTGGCCTCCGACGAAGCCGGGTTTGTGAACGGAAGTGTCGTTTCCATCGACGGTGGATGGACCGCGGCCTAAGCATTTTCCGGTAACCCGGGAATCCCTCTAATAGTATGCGCAAGTGGCGTCGATACAATAGGTAAGCGGCGCCACTCGAAACCAGTTTCTACGGCGTTTTTTGGTTGACTCTACGTACTGGAGTCGGGCAAAATAACAGGCAAAGAGCAGCGGGAGTTTTAGTACCTTTGGGCCAGTCTCAAGTCCGAAACATTGCAAGGAAGGTTTTTTGATTTGACGACAGAATTCAGTGTTCTTACGGCAAAGTGGCGGTTGGCGGCGGCAGGTTTCGTGATTCTCCTGGGTGCTCTCCCGGTTTTGGCTGTTCCGTCCAAAAAGCCGGTGGTGCGCAAGAAACCGGTAGTAGCCACTAAAACCACGAAGACGACGGTGAAAACGACGGCGGCGGCCAAACGAGCCTCCACCGTGGCCGCCAAGAAACGTGCTCTGGCAAGAACGAAGACGGGCCGCAACGGCATTATTTCCGGCGGACCTTGGAAGGAACCCACCTTCGCTGATTCCACCTCCGGCGACGAAGTGGCCGGCGAGGACATGACGATCCGCCAGGCGGCCGTAAATGCCCTGGGGCCGTATAACGGCGCTGTTGTCGTTGCCGACCCGAAAACCGGGCGCATTCTTTCCATCGTTAACCAGCGTCTGGCGCTCGGCAGTGGGTTTCAACCCTGTTCCACCATCAAGCTGGTTTGCGCTCTGGCTGGCCTTGACGCCGGGATCATGGAGAAGGACACCCCGATTCGTCTCGGGCGCCGCTACTCGATGGACCTAACCAAAGCGCTGGCCACCTCGAACAACCCCTATTTCGCGCGGGTAGGGGAGCAACTCGGATTTGAGAAGGTTCACGCCTACGCCCAGCAGTTGGGTTTGGGGGAACGGGCCGGCCTCGACATCGAAGGCGAGTACCCCGGAATCCTGCCGGCGGAGCCCCCGAAGTTTGGCGGCGTTGGCATGATGACCAGCTTCGGCGAGGGGATTCAGCTCACCACGCTGCAACTGGCCTCCATTCTGACGGCGATTGCCAATGGTGGGACCATGTATCATCTGCAGTATCCGCGCACGGCCGAGGAAGTCCGGAAATTCGCCCCGCGGGTGAAGCGGCAATTGGAGTTCGGCAGCAAGATCCCGGAAATTAAGCCTGGTATGAGCGGTGCCGTCGAATACGGCACGGCCCGGCGCGCCAATTACGATCCGAACGAACCCATTCTCGGCAAGACCGGGACTTGCACGGATCGGGCGACGCCCACCCACTTGGGTTGGTTCGGCAGCTTCAACGAGGTCGGGAACAACAAACTGGTGGTCGTCGTGCTTCTGACCGGGGGGCGCGCGGTAAACGGACCTGTTGCCGCGCAGATCGCCGGCAACGTCTACAAGAACCTCTCCGGGCAGCAGTTCTTCGCCTCCGGCCGCTCCCTCCCTGCGGCGGCCGCCATGACGAATGAGTAACAAAACGGCCACCGGTCAAAAAACTTTGATAAAGTTGCCACAATTTTCCGCTGTTTCGCGCCTTACCTAGTAACGGGGAGTTGATTCCCGACACTAAACTGACAGGCTAACCACTAAGGGGAGCCGAACAGCTAGACGAATTAAGATACTGCGCCCCGCCGGCCAGGAGCGAGACTCTCCTGGCCGGCGGATCTAGTTTTGGCGCGTTTTTCGCGCAGTTTTAGCGCGGATTTGCGGCTAAATGAGCCCAAATCGCATCTTTTAGTGCGTCCAGGCCTTGGCCGGTGGCGCTGGAGATCTGCAGGAAGGGTAATCCCTGCTCTGCCGCGATCTCTTCCACAGCCTGGATTCGTTCGGTGTCCTGGGCCGCATCGATCTTGCTGGCCACCACGATTACCGGTTTCGAACCCAATTCTTCCGAATAACTCGCCAGTTCGTTGCAGATAATCTCGAAATCCCGGCGCGGTTCCCGCCCGGTGATGTCGCTGACGTCCACCAGGTGGACGAGCAACCGGGTTCGTTCGATATGCCGCAGGAACTGCGTGCCCAGTCCATGACCTTCCGAGGCGCCCTCGATCAAGCCTGGGATATCGGCGACCACGAAACTACGGTCGTCGGGGAGTTGGACGACGCCCAGATTGGGTTCCAGGGTGGTGAACGGATAGTCGGCGATCTTGGGGCGCGCCGCGGAGATGCGGGAGATGAGAGTCGACTTTCCGGCGTTCGGGAAGCCCACCAGGCCCACATCGGCGAGCAGTTTCAGTTCCAGCCGCAGGGTCAGTTCCTTGCCGGGAGTGCCGGGCTCATGCTCGGTGGGCGCCTGGTGCCAGGGTTTGGCGAAGCGGGCGTTGCCTTTGCCGCCACGGCCGCCCCGGGCGACCACGAAGCGCTGCTCGGGCTCGGTGAAGTCGAACAACTGTTCGGCCGTATCCCAGTCGTAGACCACCGTACCGACCGGGACCTTTACTTCCCGGTCCTCGCCGTCGTGACCGGTCCGGTTGGAACCTTCGCCGTGGCCGCCCCGTTCGGCCTTATGCTCGGGGTTGTAGCGCAGGTGGAGGAGGGTGTTGTAGTGCAGGGAGGAGACCAGCACCACATCGCCGCCGCGTCCGCCGTCGCCGCCGGAGGGACCGCCCTTGGCCACGAACTTCTCCCGTCGAAAGGCCAGGCAGCCATTGCCGCCGTCGCCGGCCTTGACGTAGATTTTTACCTCATCAATAAACATGGGATTGGAGACAAAATAGAAAAGCCGCCGTTTTGCGGCGGCTTAGAAGGGATTTGCGGGGGAAATCTTAGTTTGCGGCGGCCTGGATGGAAATGAACTTTCCAAGGCGGCCACGGTCGCGGAAGACCACCGTGCCGGCGACCCGGGCGTACAAAGTGTCGTCGGAGCCGCGGCCGACGTTTTCGCCCGCTTTGAACGGTGTGCCGCGCTGCCGGACGAGAATGGAACCGCCGGTGACGACTTCGCCAGAGAACCGCTTAACGCCGAGCCGTTGCGCGTTGGAATCGCGCCCGTTTTTTGTGGAGCCTAAACCTTTTTTTGATGCCATGGCTGATCTTTCCTTACGCCTCGATACCGGTGACCATCACCTGCGTATAGCCTTGGCGGTGGCCCTGGGTTTTCTTGTACTGCTTTTTGCGCTTGAATTTGAAGACGATAACCTTGTCGGCGCGTCCGTGGTTTTCAATTTTGGCGTTGACCTTGGCGCCCGCGGCGTCCTGGCCAGCCTTCAGTTCGCCCGCGTCATTGACGACGGCGACCACTTTGTCGAACGTAATATCGGCGCCGGGGTCACCCACCAGCTTTTCGACCTTAACCGACGTGCCGGGAGCAACACGATACTGCTTGCCGCCAGTCTCGATAACTGCGTACATCGCTAACCTCTTCAGGTGTTCTATTTTGAATTCTGATTACTTACGGGAGGGCAGGAGGGGGAAATGCACACCCTAAGCGCGTGCGGAACCAGTCCGCAACTACCAATTCTACCTATTCGGAGTCGATTTGGCAAGCCGGGCCGCGCGACGGAGTGGACGCAACCGTTCTCGGCGCTCCTCGGCGGCATGAATTTCCCGTTCGCTTAACCCGAAATAGTGCCCGATTTCGTGCCAAACCGTATCGGTCACAATCCGTTCCAGATGCGCCGGGTTGCGTGCCATCTCCTCATGGGGCCGCTGAAAGATCCGGATCCGGTCCGGCCCAGCCAACCCGGGATCGGCCGAACTTCGCTCGGTGGCCGGACGTCCCTCATACAAGCCCAGCAGGTCCGGCGACGGTCCCACCGGTTGAACAACGATGACCAGGTTGTTCATTCGCACGCGAAACCGGGACGGAATACCGGCCACGGCGCGTTCTACCATCGCGTCAAAGGCTTTGGGTGCGATCCGTAGGGCCACTTTGCCAGAATAGAGAGTAAGCGCCTCCCGGCGCAACGTCCGGTTCCCGATTTCACCCCTCATGAACGACTCCAACACTCTGCCCACCGTCGCCGCCAATCTTGGGATCGGCAAATTGGTCCGCCACATCTTCCTCTGCGCGGACGCGACAAAACCCAAGTGTGCTCCGAAAGAGGAATCGAATGAGATTTGGGAACACCTGAAGAAACGACTGGCCGGATCCGGGCTTACCACTGGCGATAAGTGCACGTTTCGCACAAAGGCGAACTGCTTGCGCGTTTGCGAGCAGGGTCCGATCGCTGTCGTCTACCCCGACGGCACCTGGTATCACTCTGTAACCAAAGACGTTGTCGACCGGATCGTCGACGAACACCTGCTCGGCGGCACGCCGGTAGCTGAATTCGTCTTCGCGGTGAACCCGCTGACCGAGAGCGGCAAGTAGCCCGACCCATGGACAAGCGAATCATTGTAGCCATTGACGGTCCGGCCGGAGCCGGCAAAAGCACTGTCGCCAAGGCAGTAGCGGAGCGAATGGGGTTTCTCCACGTCGACAGTGGCGCCATGTACCGGGCGGTGGCGCTGTGGGCCGTGGAGAACAACCTGGACCCGACCGACGACCATAAACTAGTCCCGCTCGCCGAGAGTGCGGAGATTGTTCTGAACGGCGGCCGGGTGTTGCTGAACGGGCGCGACATCACCACCGCCATCCGCGCACCGGAGGTTTCCCAGGCGGCCTCCAGAGTTTCCACCATTCCTGGCGTCCGCCGGGAACTGGTTCTCAAGCAGCAGGAGTACGCCGAACAGGCGAGCGTGGTCATGGAGGGCCGGGACATTGGCACGGTGGTTTACCCGCGCGCCCAGGTAAAGATCTATCTCGACGCCAGCCCGGAAGTGCGGGCGCGGAGACGCGTCGATGAACTGGGCGGCGATTATGCGCAGGTCCTTCGCGATATACGGGAACGGGACGACCGGGACGCCACACGCGCCGATTCCCCGTTGCGCCAGGCCGAGGACGCCGTTTATCTGGACACAAGCGACCTGGACGAAGAAGGCGTGATCCTGGCCGTCCTGCGCATTGTCCGGGAGAAGACTTCGAACGGAAGAGGAGTAACGAGTTGAACGACTTGATCGTGATGAAATTTGGCGGCACCTCCATGGGGAGTAGCGACCGCATCCGGATCGCGGCCGGGATCACCGCCGAAGAGCGGAAGATCCGGCCGGTGGCCATCGTCGTGTCGGCCATGTCGAAGGTGACCGACCTGCTGCTGGAGACGCTGCGCCAGGCTGAAGCCGGCGACCGTACGACGATGGAAAAGAACATTGCCGGACTGCGGGAGCGGCATGAGACCACGGCCCGGGAACTGTTGACTACGCCCGACGAGGTGATTTCCGGGATCGGCGCGCTTGTCGCTGAATTCGAACGGATCGCGCAGGGCGTACACCTGCTGGGCGACCGCCCGCCGCGCTCGGTGGACGAAGCCGTCGCCATCGGCGAGCGGCTCACCGCGCTGATCATCGCCGCCTACCTGACTGAGACGGGTACGCCAGCCGAAGCGGTCAACGCCGCCAAGGTGGTGGTGACCGACTCCATCTTTGGTAACGCGACGCCAATTATGGAACTGACGCGCCAGCGCGCGGCGGTGGAAGTGGCGCCGCTGCTCGCCGCGGGCAAAGTGGCCGTGATGACCGGGTTCAATGGCGCGACCGCCGATGGCAAGCCGACGACACTCGGCCGCGGAGGCTCCGACTTTTCGGCCTCTATTCTGGCCAGTGCGCTCGATGCCGCCGAGCTATGGATCTGGACCGATGTCGACGGCATTATGACGGCCGACCCGCGGCTGGTGAAAGATGCCCAGGTGCTGGATGAAGTCACCTATGCCGAGGCGGCTGAGCTGGCCTACAACGGCGCCAAGGTCCTGCATCCGCGGACGCTGGCGCCGCTGGTGGAGAAAAAGATCCCGGTTTGGAGCAAGAATTCGTTTAACCTGGCGGCGCCTGGCACGCACATCGTCCCCTCGTTGCGCGCCGATGAGCCCCGCGGTGCCCGCGCGGTGACTTCGATGGCCAATGTGGTGCTGGTTTCCGTGGAGCCGGCCTCGGCTTCCATTAGCGGCACGCGGGTGATGGCGCGGGCGCTGGACGCCCTGGACATCGTCAACGCCGAGGTGCTCACGCTATCCAGTTCTTCGTACCGGCAGAGCTTCTGTTTCCTGGTGCGCAAAGACGAGTTGCCCGCGGTACTAAAGGGCCTGGAGGAGGCGCTGGCGCTGGAGATTGAGCACGGCTACGTCAAACCGTTCGAGATCGACGAAAATGTCGGCCTGCTGGCGGTAGTGGGTGAGGGTATGCGCGGGGTGCCGGGCTTGGCCGGGCGCGTCTTCACCGCCGTGTCACGCGAAGGAATCAGCATCATCGCGATCGCCCAGGGTTCCAGCGAGTTGACCATTAACCTGGTTGTCAGCCGCGACGGGTTGGAGCGTGCCGTGAAGGCCATTCACGCCGAATGCGGACTGGGGCGAGCCAACTAGACCGCCCCTATTTCTTTTCCGGCAGGTCCTGGGCGCAGCGGAAGCCTATGGTGGGACTTGTGAGCCGTCCGGGAACGCTGGACCACTCATAGGACACCCCTTCCACCAGGGTGCGGTCAAACGCGCCACCCTTGATGTAATGCCAAGGCTCGCTGGCGGTCGGGGGCGGCTTTAACATCTTGCCGAAGCTGGTAACGGCCTGCGCGCTGGGGGTGTGAGGATGATCGATCCACTCCCAGACGTTGCCGGTCATGTGCAGCAGTTGGTAAGGGCTGGCCCCAGCGTCAAAACTCACCACCGGAGCGACCCCTTTGGAGGCAACATTGGCATTCGCCGCGGTTTCCGTGTTTCCCCAAGGATAGTTGCGGCCATCCGCGCCGCGCGCCGCCTTCTCCCATTCCCGTTCATCCGGTATTCGTTTTCCGGCCCAGGTGCAGAACTCTTTGGCGTCGTTGTAGCTGACATTGACCACCGGCAGTTCCGGCCCGTCGGCGACGAAACCATCGGGCAGGACATGATTGGTAGCCGTGGCAAACTCCCGGTAGGCCCGGTTGCTGACTTCGGTGACGTCCATATAAAAACCGGGCAGCTTTACCGGCGAGCGGGAAGAGCCGAACAGAAACTCTCCGGCCGGGACCAGATTCATTTTGCCGCCCTTGGCGGTGAGCGTTTTGGGCACTTCCGCTCCAGCGACCGGACCCGCGGAGTCTGATTTGGACGACCCCTTGCCGGCGATGAGCCAGACGCCCAGTCCGCCGAGGATCACCACGCCGAGCGCGGCGGCGATGAGGATCCCTGTTTTGTTCGAACCGGCCGGAGCGGGAGTGGCCGCGGCGGCGGCAGCCTTAGCCGGCGTGGCGGCGGGCGCGTGGGACGGAGCGGCGGGAATGGATGAGGCGGCTTGCGGAACGGCCTTCGGGGCAGTGCCGTCGCGCACCTCGGCAATAATCGCCTGCAGCGCCTGGCGCACTACACCGAAGCCCTGCAACCGCTCTTCGGGCTTCTTCGCCGTACAGCGGAGAATCAGGTCACAGAGGCTGCGCGGCAGCCCGGAATTGGCGAGTTTTGCCGGGTCCGGATTTTCATGCAGGATGGCGAAGAACAGCCGTTCCATGCTGTCCCCGGTGACCAGGCGCTCGCCGGTAAACAACTCGTAGAGCACGATGCCGAAGGAGTACACGTCCACCTGAGGGGTGATGTTCACGCCCATGACCTGTTCCGGTGACATGTAGAAAGGCGTGCCCATGGTGTTGCCGGCCTTGGTCAGCGTAAATCCCACCGCCTTGGAGATGCCAAAATCCATGATTTTGGCGCGGCCGGACTGCTCCAGGAAGATGTTCTCCGGCTTGATGTCGCGATGGATGATGCCGCGTTCGTGCACGTACTCAAACGCGGAAGCGCACTCAGCGGCGATACGGAGGCGGTTGAGCAAGTCTCCGGCCTGGCCTTTGCGCATGGTATCGCGCAGGTCCCGCCCGCGCAGATACTCCATGACGATGTAGGGACGGCCCTGCTCCTCGCCATAGTCATGGATGGTCACGATGTGGTCGTGCTGAATGGCGCCGGACATGCGGGCCTCATGCACAAACCGCTCCTTGGCCTCCGTATCCCGGCAGGCTTCATCCGTAAGAACTTTCACCGCCACTTGGCGTCCGATTACAGTGTCCAGGGCTTTGAAGACATGCGACATGCCGCCGCCGAGGAACTCCTGCAGCTCGTATTTTCCGAACCGCGCGGGTAGTTGCATGGGCAATTAAGAGACGAGGGTAATGACGAAATAAATGACGGCCATAAACAGCAGAACCGCAATCGCCACCAGAATCATCACGCCGGTCTGATTCTGCAACGCCGCGGGCAGGATCTTTACAAACCCGGGAAGGCCTTCGGGAATCTGTTGCGTCCCGCTGACGCTGGGCCGGGAACTGGTCTGTTGGGTGGGAGCCCAACCGGTCTGCCCCACCGGCGCCGAGGTGGTTGGCCGCTGCATGGTTTGCGGCGCCTGCTGCGTTTGTTGCGTCTGGGGCTGCGGGCTGTAGCCGGTGGGAGCCGGGGGCCGCGTCGGGGAACTCGACGTCGGCTGCACGGTAGGCATCGGCTTGTTCTGCTGCATGGAACCAAGCGTCGGCATGCTGGTGGTCACCATGCGCGCCGAACTCTCCACGCCGAGGAACCGTTCGATATCCACGGCAGCATCAAACAACTTCTGATAGCGATCCTGCGGCTGCTTTTGCGTGCACTTGGCCACAATGCGCTGCACTTCGGGGTCGACACCGGCAGCCTGCAGCGGCGCCATGTCGAGCGGCTCATAGAGAATCTTGTTGAAGATCTTCTCAATGGTGTCGCCCATGATGGGTTTGGCGCCACAGAGCATCTCAAAGAGCATAATGCCGAAGGAATAGACGTCCACCAGGTGCGTCACCTGCTGACCCAGCACCTGTTCGGGCGCCATATAGTACGGAGTACCCAGCGTAAAGCCGGCACGGGTCAACTGCATGCCTTCGGTCTTTGCGATTCCGAAGTCCATCAGTTTGATCTTGCCGGTGGAATCCACCTGGAGGTTCTCCGGCTTGATGTCGCGGTGGATGATCCGTTTCTGGTGGATGTAGTCGAGCGCCTTGGCGATCTGCACCGAAAGCCGCAGGCGGTTCCGGATATCGCCGGCGCGTCCGTTACGGATGGCATCACGAAGATTCTCGCCGCGGAGAAACTCCATGACCATGTATGGTTTTCCGCCCTCTTCGCCGAAGTCGAAGACCGTCATGCAGTTCTCGTGAACGAGACTGGATGCGACCTTCGCCTCCTGCAGGAAGCGGGCTTTCGCTTCCGCGTCGACGCATCCCTGTTCCGTGAGAATCTTCACGGCGACAGTGCGCCCAAGCACAGTATCCTGCGAGCGGTAGACGTGCGACATTCCGCCACCGAGGAATTCCTGCAATTCGTATTTGCCAATCCGCGCAGGGAGCTGCATCAGGAGGTCCGAAGTCTCATAGTATCATCGCAATGCAAATTTCGCCCCGGCTTTACTTCGCCACCAGCGGTACGCACTGGAGCGACTGGTAGAATTCCTTGGTAAAGACCGGAACGTTCACTTCAAATTTATATCGTAGTTCTTTGTCGCCAATCATCACCGGCCGATTCTCGCGGCCCTGACGATTCACCCATTCAATCAGCTGGCCGGAACCCGTGGAGGTCACGCGGTCCGAAGAGTGAATGAAGCGATAGATACCCCACAGGCCACTCTGCGGCTCGACCTCGAGCTCGGTGCCGCCAGTGACTTTAACACGGCCGCGGACGCCTTGTTGCGACGTTCCCGGCCAGGTGAACTGCTTTCCACCGCCGGAGGCGCCGAAGGACTGCGTCTGGCCGTCGATGGTCAGGTTGGAGCCCAGAACGACATCCGACTTGACAGGCGTCAGCATGTAGGTCATCTTCGGCTGCTGCGCGCCGCCCGGGAACACCATGTCGGTAAACCGCTGTGCCTGGTTGACGAAGGCCACAAACGCAGGGTTGATCTGGATGTTGCCTTCGTTTACGCCGACCCAGCGGCCGCCGTCGTTCTTCATGTATTTTTTCAGGTCGGCGTCGAGGAAGGCCCACATCGCGCCATCGGCGGGACGGAACACCTTGACGACGTCATCGAGCGTAGCGTCATTCTTGGACGCGGGGTTGAAGGGGAACTTCATCCGCAGGCCGGCGAAACGCTGGTTACAGAAGCCGGCGCCCTTGGCGTTCAATTCATCCTTGCCCATGCCCTTCAGGAACCGGTCGACCTGAATGATGGGATCTTCCAGGATCTTGATGGCCATCTGATCGACGCGGCCTTCCGGATCGGGGTTGAATCCGCGCGCCACGGTTTTCACCTGCATGTGGGAATCGCTGGCGGCGTCGAGCGGCTTGTTGGCGGCGTTCGGATCGGTCTTCAGGTTCGGAACGGCGTCGGCGAGCGCCTTCTGCAGCCGCGCCAGGGATTCTACGTAGGTCCCGTTCTTCTCCGCGTAGATGTACTTCTGCACGCTGGCCGGGGGCGGCACCACTTCCATGATCGGCTGGAAGGCGTTGCGGATCTTGTCGTTCTCCACCGCCACGTTCCGGGTAGCGAGCCAGAAGAGCGCCAGCAGCGGGGTGTCGTTGGAAATGATCTGATCCAGCTTCTTGGTCGCGTCCTCCAGATTTTCGTACTTCACGAACGTGGAGTTCAGGAAGTAGCCGCGCCAGGCGCGGATGTAATCGGCAGCGTAGCGGTCGTTGAGGCTCTTGGCGAGAGTGGAGCGGTCGATGGTACTGGCTCCGGTGTCGCAACTGGTGCGGGCGGTGTCCTTCGTATTCGAACTCTCGCCGCACAGCACCCACTTTTCCCCTCCAAAGAAGGGATCGGGATTCTTGATATAGCCCGACATCGTGCCGAAGCCGTCCTTGGTGAAGGCGCCGGCTACATCTTTGTTATTGACGATGATCGTCTCCGAGCCCTTGATGTCCCGGTTGTAGTTCACCGGCTTGACGGCCTTGTTGGCGGCGGCGAGCATCGACTGATAGATGCTGTCGACGCCGGAGAACTGGCTGAGGAACCGGCGTCCGCGCGTTGCGGCGTCGGCGTCAAAGGCGAGCGGACAGCCGCCGGAGTTGCGGAGATAGTCGGCGTAGAATTCAAACTGCACTTTCGCCAACTGCGCCCGGTCGCCGACATCGCGGCCGGAGGACCAGGCGGTAAACAGAGCCGCCGCGGTGATATCGCGCGTCGACTTGTCGGGATAGACGGTCAGCGTCAGGTAGGTCCGCAGCGCACCAAAATAGGTGCCGTAATCGTCGGTCGGCTGCGGGGAAGCGGGCAGGTTCTTCAGCATCCGCTGCAGGCCGCCGTGGGTGGGCCCGAGCAGCGTCTGGTTGAACTTCTGACACCAGATCTCTTTGACGTGCGGATACATCTCGTTGCCCGAGTACAGCCCCATGCGCAGCTTGTAGGGTGCGCCCTCGGTCTTGTAGCCGTCCAACGTCTGCAGCGTCTGCCGCAGCGTCTCCAATTTCTCCAGCGACGCCCGGTCCGGCAGCGCGTTCGGGTCTGTGATGTTGACGCTGGCGATGCCCCGTGCCGCATCGAGCGCATCGTTTTCCAAAGTCCGGTTGCCGAAGTAGCTGACAGTGAACCCGAGCAGAGCGAGCAACCCCAGGAAGGTGGCCACACCGAGCAGGATGCGCTGCATCATCGAGGTTTTGGTGCTGGAGCTGGAAGCCACCTGGGCTTCGCTGTCGGCCAGGATGACGTCGTTGAACAGACGCCCGAGGAAGGTCCATTGCGGTACCTTCCGCGTCGCACCCACTTGCGGAGTGAAGCTCGGATTCTGCTGCCCCATGGTTCCGCCCGGGCCGAGTTTGAAGATCTTGGTGGCGCCGGCGTTGCCCTGCTCCATGGCCGATTGGTGCTGCTGGCGGGCAGCCTGCAGCCCGGCGGAGTCGTCAATGACGATGGGGCGGACACCCGAAAAGTAGAAACCGCGCAGGAAGGGCGAAGTCTTCAACTGGCTGGGCTTGCACAGGTCCACCAGGAATTGCACCAGCGGCCGGCGCAATTTGCCGAACTCGCGGGCAAACTCGTAGGCACCGGGCAACTTGGAAGGGTCGTTCTCGCGCGGCAGAAACATCAAACGCTTGTCGCAGAGCGAGTGATTTAACAGGTTGTACTGCTCGGTGAGGCGCCGCGTCTCCTCTTCCGAGTAGATGCCGCCGGCATCGGCCGGCACGATCGGCAGCGTGACACCAAAAATCTGCAGTGCTTCTTCGTTGCCGATGTTTCGGACGAAATCCAGGAAGAACTGCATCCGGTCCATGCGGGTGAACAGGACGTAAACCGGAACGCGGATGCCCAGTTGCGCGGAGATCTCCACCAGACGCTCGTTCAGTTTTCGCGCGATCACGGTTGCGGCTTCGTTTCCGCCCGGGCGGAAAAAGGTCTCACCGTCAAAGGCCACCACCGCCGCGCGCGGTGCCTGCGACTTGGCGCCGACCACGCTCTTCAACTGGCCAGGCGCCAGGCGCCGCACCAGCTTTACCCAGCGATTGGAATCGTTCATGAACCCGCCGGCGGCATCCAGGAACAGGGTCTGCCGTGCCAGAAACACGTTCGCCAGCCGCGTCGGCACAACATTGGTGTCCTGATACACCTGGCCGGTCACCAACTCCGGTTCCAGGCCGCTGTTGACCACGGTGGTCGTCTTTACGCTGCCGTTTTCGCCCAGGAGGAAGACCAGCGGCAGATTGCTGATTTTGGATCCCTGCACCGACTTGGCCACGGCGAGCTTCGAGTCGACATCCTTGCAGAGAGCTTCGATCTCCGGATCGCCGCTGCTGGCACCAGGTTTGGCCGGTTGTTTCGACCGCAACCAAAGATACAGGCCGGCCCCGATAATGCCGACAATGCTCATGATCCCTATAAAGATGTAGAACATCGATCCGGCCAGGCCGATTAGGAACGCCAGCCCCACGGACAGGCCGATCCACAAGAGGAGACAAATGATGACGATGACAACGGGAGACATGCTGGAGGCTCCTTATCGGCCGCGGGCCAGCGCCGACAGGCTGCTGATGCCGTTGGAAAGCAGGTAGTAGTAGGTGCCGTAGAGTCCGGCGGTGATGACGAGGCAGGCGATAGCCATGATGGCGAAGCGCTTCACCCAGGGGTCGTTACCCGAAGGAGACGATTCTCCTGCCGGAGGCAGGGCGCCGTAGGGCGAAATGGCGATGCTGGTCCGGCGGATCCGGTGAATCTTTTCGGAGGTGGCGTGGAGGATGGGCTGCAACTCGCCCCGGTTGCCCAGGCTGTAGCGCCCCATGAAGCCGAGCAGCAGGCATAACTGGAACATTTCCAGCAGGTCAGCCAGCGACTGCGATTCATTCATAGTCAGGAGCTTCTGCAGGTGCTGGAAGAAAATTTCGCCGGCCACATGGTGGCCAAAATACTCTTCCTGCATCGGCTGCCGCGGCCAATCGGCGAATACCGGCAGGCGGAGATTGAGAATCGATTCGTCCAGAAACGCGATGACGGCGAAGATCGCCAGTTTGATCTCTTCCGGGTCGTAGCCGCGTTTCCGCGCTTCCTGGTCGGCCATTTTGATGGCTTCCCGCATCTGATGGCGGAAGACATTGGCGTCGGTCACCGGTTGCCGGTTGGAACGCATCCGCTCAATGACGGTGAAAACTTCCTGAAAAACCCAAGCCAGATTCTCGGCACGCCGCTCAGTGCCGAACGCTGCGGGGGCGGTATTAGCGCCAAGGTTAGGTTGCATGCTCTCCTCGAAATGCGGTGCTCAATCAGGATTCCAGAATGACGAACAGTTCCGGCTTGGGGTCCGGCAGGTCGCCGGGGATGTAGAGGCCGATCTGCCGGGTTTGCGAAATGCTCTCCCAGCAGGGCCCCTTGCAAGTAATTGTGAAGTATTGCGCGTCGACGCGCGACCGGATGGCCGACGGCGCCACCGGCAAATGAATCAGCGGCAGGCCGGGCAGCGCCCGCTCCACCAGTTTAGGAACAAACGCAGTGGAACAGAACTTCGCCAACTGCGGGGTTTTCCGGATCACGTCCTGTTCCATTGCCGGGGATCGGACGCTCAGAATCCATTTCGACGGATTCAGGACACGCTGGTCGGTTACGGCGCCGCGGTAGAAGTACTCGGCCGTCTTTTCCAGCGGAATCTGAATGTACTGCGTCGGGACCATGGTTTCCAGCAGGAACCGGATCAAGGTGTCGAGCTCTTCGAACGTCTTGTCCAACTCCCGATGCTTGTATAGCGGAATTTTGCTCGGATGATGATCAACCGAAAATGTGCAAAGTGCTCCGGCCAGCCGGGCCAGTTCGCTGTAGAGCTCTTCGGGGTGCCCGCGCTTCACCTTCAACTGGTGGCGCAGCGGCGCCAAAGCCGCGTTAATGCTGTGGAGCATCCAGAATGTGGCGATTTCCGAAGTCGAGTACTCCGACCACAAACTCGCGCTACCGCTCTTGCCCCGGCCCAGGGACCGGCTCTTGTCGTCGAGAATATCGACCAGCCGCTGCAACAGGCTCAGCACGCGCTCGCTCGCCGACACCTGCACGCAAGGCGGGACAAAGGTTGGGTCGAAGACAAAACTACCCGTCCCGTCCCGCATTACCCGCGCCACGGCCAAACTGGTGTTTGGATCGGGATTGTCGAGATCGAGGGCCAGCCGGATATTCTTCCGGCCCAGGCGCACACCCTTCTCATCCCGTCCGGTGGTCTCGTCGAACAGCATCTGGTTCTCGGCCACAAACCGCACCGGCATCGACCCGGCCTCTTCCGACGGCATGCAGTTCAGCCCGTTTTCCTTCCGCGGCGGGATGGTTAAGTACACGGTCACCCGGTCCCGCGTCATGGGAAACTCTTCCGCGATGTTCCGCGGCGCCGGCAGCGGATCGTGCTGCGGCATGTGAAAAGGCAGGCCGTCAGGGAAAATTCCCCGGGCGTGCAGAACGGACAGGGTCCCGTTGATCAAGGCCTCGGAGTCGAGTTCGCAACCGGCTATGCCCCATGGTTCAAACCATAGAGACGAGGTCGCGAACCGGATAGAGTCCTCAAAGTACCGGCCCTGTACCTGAAAATGATGAGGCCCGAGGTACATGCCCTCCGACCACACTACGCGCGAAAGCTGTTTCATGCGCTTAATCCCTAACGCGGATTCGGCGAATAAAGTCCCGCCCTTTTCCGCTTCTTGGCACGATTTACTCTACCACAGCGTTCCCAACTTGCTACCGTAGGAAATTGGAGAGGCCTTGACGGTTTTTCCCAGGTGATTGCGCCTGCCACCTTAGTGGTTTTCTGAATGCGGCTTTTCGGAGCCGCCATGATAATCTACTTGCACGGAACGGGTAGACAGCCAATGAGCTTTGACAACAAATACGAGATCCTGGCAGAGTTGCGGAACGACGGCATTAAAACGTTCGTCGCCCGAGAGAAGGCCTCCGGCCAAGCGGTGGAAGTCCACCTGTTCCTTGCGGGGCGAACCCCGGAGAACAGTGCGCTCCTGGACAAAATCCAAGGGCTGACCCCGGACCACGGGCAGTTCATCCTGGAAAGCGGAGATAACGGCGGCACGCCATACATAGTGTCCCACCTGTTGCCGGACCGCCGGGGCCTCCGGGAGTGGCTCGCGGGCATCCCCGACGCTCCGCCAGCGTTTTCCTCCGGTCCGTCGATGTCCGACCTGCAGAAGGGGGCCACCCTTCCGCCGTTTAAAGCGCCTACGCTCGAACGGGGCGATACGCTGCCTGCCTTCCAGGCATACGACCCCAGCAAAGGCGGCACACTTCCGCCGTTCAAGGCGCCGGAAGTCTACATGGCTGACGTCGAAAAAGGCGCCACCCTCCCCGCATTCCAGGCCTACGACCCCGCCAAGGGCGCTACGCTGCCGCCGTTCCGCGCCATGAGCCCTGCTCCGCCCAAGCCCGCTGGAACCGGCATTGACCCGCAGCAGGCATCCAAAAAAGGGGCCGATGAGGATTTCCTTCGCCTCTTCCAGGTCCCCGAACGGGGAAAAGGCGGTCTTTCGATGTCGAGTGCCCCGGCGACTCCGCCGGCGACCTCCGGCAAAACCCGCGAGGCCGGCGAGTTTACCCGTTTGTTCCAGTCCTCGCCGTTGCCGCAGCCGAAGGCCGCCGAACCGCCTCCGTCTCCCTCGGAGGCGCCTACCGCGGAGCTCCCGACTCCCCAGGCCCCGGCCGGCGGGGAGTTCACTCGCATGTTTAATGCCCAGTCCGGATCCGCCCCAGAGCCACCGAAGGCTCCGGAACCGCCCAGCGGAGCGAACCCTCCCGGCGAGTTTACCCGGATGTTCAGTGCCCAATCGGTCAACGCGGCTCCGCCGGAGACGCCGCCGGCCGCGGCCAAGGCCCCCGAACCGGTAAAAGCTCCCGAACCGGCCCCGGCTCCCGCCCCGGCGGCCAACGGACCCGGCGAATTCACGCGTATGTTTAATGCGCAGTCGGCCGCCTCGGCCGCTCCGCCCGCGCCGGAACCCCCAAAAGCTCCCGAACCGCCGAAGGCTGCGCCGCCTGCCCCCGCGGCGGGTGCCGGCGAATTCACGCGAATGTTCAATGCGCAGTCGGCGGCCCCTCCAGCGGCCGCGACTCCGGAACCACCCCAAGCCCCGGTCCCCCCACAGGCCGCCGCACCGGCAGGTGCGGGCGAGTTTACTCGCATGTTCAGCGCGCAGTCGGTTGGCGCTACTCCGCCCGAACCGGCCAAGGCTCCCGAAGCACCCAAAGCGCCGGAACCGCCCAAGGCCGCCGCACCGGCCCCAGCACCCGCACCGGCCGGCGCCGGCGAGTTTACCCGCATGTTCAGCGCGCAGTCGGTCAGCCCGGCCGCCCCCGAAGCCCCCAAGGCGCCGGAACCGCCCAAAGCCGCCGCACCGGCACCCGCGCCGGCACCGGCCGGCGCTGGGGAGTTTACCCGGATGTTCAGCGCACAGTCGGTGAGCCCGGCCGCCCCGGAAGCCCCCAAGGCGGCGGAACCGCCCAAAGCGGCCCCGCCGGCACCCGCACCTCCTGCGGCACCCGCAGGCGCCGGCGAATTCACCCGCATGTTCAGTGCGCAACCTCCAGCGGCCGCCACACCACCCAGCCCGCCGCAAGCGGCGCCGAAGGCACCTGAACCTCCCAAGGCGGCACCGCCCGCCCAGGCCGCACCCGCGGGCGCCGGCGAGTTCACGCGGATGTTTAGCGCCCAGCCCCCGGCCGCGGGCCCGACTGCCCCTGCCGCCCCGATGCCTGCCGCTCCCCCGGCGGCTCCGCCCCAACAGGCCGCGCCCTCCGGCGCCGGCGAATTCACCCGGATGTTCAGCGCCCCGGGATCGGCCGCACCGGCGCAGCCGCCGGCGCCCGCCCCTCTGCCTTCGGCGCAGCCGTCGTCCCCATCCAACGACTTCGCCAGCCTCTTTAATCCCCCGTCCGGGCCCACGCCGGCATCTCTCCCTCCCACACTGCCCGCCTCCTCACCGCTCCCGTCCGGTTCGGCCGGCGGCGGACAGCCCGGCGAGTTTACCCGCATGTTCAACTCGGGCGGCTCTGGCGGACTCTCCTCCGCTCCGCCGGCCACGCCCGGTGCCGCGCCGGCACCCTTTGCCTTCCCCTCGAACCAGCCCCCGGCGCCGTCCAAACCTCTCGGCGCACCCGGCGAATTCACCCAGATGTTTGGCGCTCCGGGCAACAGCCCGCAGCCGTTCTCGCCTCCCTCGGGCGGCGGGAACCAGCCTCCTCCCTCGTTTGGCGGCCCGCCGCCCGCCAGCGCTACCCAAGTATTCACGCTGCCGTCCTCGGGCGGCGCGGGCAGCCCGGGAGCGCAGGTCAACACCGGCCCCAGTGAGTACACTCGCGTCTTCATGGCGCCCGGCGCCGGCGGCCCGGGTGGCGGCGCGCCCGGCGGTGCAGGACCGGGTGGAGGTGGCGGCGGCGGCATGATGGGTGCGTTGGGCGGTATGGCCAACGTCTCCGGGCCGCAGTTCTCAGCCCCGCAGGTCACCGGTCCTCAAATGTCGGGGCCGCAGGTTTATATGCCCCAGGTTTCCATGGGCTCGGATGGGCTCCACTTCCAGCAGGGCAGTGTCTCCGCCCCGCAGTTGTACGGTCCCACCGTCAGCGACCCTTACCTCAGCGGTCCGCAGATGAACGTCAATACCCCCACCTGGCAGCCCGGTATGCCCAGCAGCATGCCTCAGGCGCCCCAGGGCATGCCCGGCGGAATGCCGCAGGCACCGGCGGGCAATAACAAGATGATCTTCATCGCCCTGGGCGTGCTGCTCCTGATCGCGATTATCGTCGTCGTAATCTTCGTAATGAAGAAATAGGCCGGGGCCGGTGTTTAACCGGCCTCCGGCAGCAACACAATCAGTTCCAGGTTCGGATTGGGCAGATCGCCGGGTACGTAGGCAGCCAGATTCCGGGCGCGGGCAATGGCTTCCCAGGCTCCGCCGCTCATCCCCACGCTGAAATACTGGCAATTCAGCTTCACCGGCACCGCGCTGGGCGGCTTCGGCACGTGCGTCAACTGGACGCCCGGCAACGCCTGGCGCACCAGGTGCTCGATGTGATTCGCCGAACATACCTTTACCAGATACGGTGTCTTGGCGATCAGGTCGCCTTCATTCATATCCGCCGAGATGGCCAGGTACAGCCGCGTGTTCCGCAGGAAACGGTCTTCGGCCAGTGGCGTACCGTAGATGGAGGTCTGCAGCAGTTTCAGCGGCAGAGAAACGAAGTTGCTCGGCACCACCGTCTCCAGCAGCGTCCGGATCTGTTCGTCCAGTTCGGTGAAACAACCGCCCAGATTGTCATGGTCGTACTTCGGCAGGTCCCGCGGATGCAGATTGATGGAAAACGTGGTCAGCGAGCCGGCCAGCGCCACCATCGTCTCGTACAGGTACTCCGGGTGCCCCCGTCGTACCTCCAGCAGATGCTGGAAAAGCGGGAAATGGGAGTTGATCGTGTAGAGCAGCCAGAAATTGGCGATATCCGCCGTCCCGAAATCGGCCAGACTCAGGTTCTTCTGCCGCCGCTGGTTCGACAAAAGCGAACTCTTGGCGCTCAGGATCTCCAGTAACCGCCGCGTCAGCGCCAGCAGGTATTCGGTCCCGCTAATGTCCAAAGTCGGGGGCACAAACTTCTGCGCCAATTCCAACGTCCCCGTCGGGTTCCGGCGAATGCGGGCAAACCGGATCGTGGAATAGCCGTCCAGCGACTCGTTGCTGGTCAGAATCCGGAAATTCTTTCGCGCCACCTGTACCGGCTTTTCATTCAGGCCGTTATTTTCATCCCGCAGCATCGCCACTTCGGAAAAATAACGCGTGCCGGAATCCTTCCGCGTCGCCAGCGAGATGTTTAGACCCGGGATCCGCTGGTCCGGAATGCAGAGGAATACATCGAGTTCGTTCTGATCCACGTCAAACGCTTCGGCCAGCGGCTTCGGCGGAGGAGGTCCGTCCGGTGCCGGAATGTCGAAGGGCATCCCGTCCGGGAACAGTCCCGCCGCCGAGGCGATGGCGATATTGCCCGCCGCCAGTTGCTCATGGTCTATCCGCACGTGGCTGAACCCCCACGGCCGGAAACTCAGCGCCTCCGTATGGAAACGAAGCGTGCTCTCAATAAATCGATCTTGCGTCTGCAGATGCTGGGGACTCAGGAACGTCCCCTTCATCCAGATCACCGGCTGCAGTTGCCTCATAACGACTCCAAAGGTAACACGCGCAATCGCCTGCTCTACAACGGCAGAATTTCTTCGCGGTCCGGATTGTAGTTCAACTTCCGCTTCTGCACGTAGGCGATGTTGCCCAAATGCGACGCCGCGGCCGACCGGTGCCCGATCTGCACATCCGCATTCGGCAGTTTTCGCGACCGGCAGCAATCCAGGAAGTTCTGCACGTGATCGATCGTCTGATCTTTCGTGTACGGCACTTTCACCGGCTGCGCGCCTCGTTCCGCGGAAAGGAACTCAAAGCCCTGGCGGGTGATGTAGAGCTTTCCGTCCGTGCCGCACATCTCCACCGCCGCTCCGCGGATTCCTGGCACCAGTGTGGCCTCAAACGTCGCCACCCACTCCTTCGGGTACTCCAACAGCACGTTGATCGTGTCCGGCGCCGTACGGCCGTCCTTGTACTGGTAGACACCGCCTGCCGCGCTCGCCGCAATCGGGTTGTCCTGCCCCATGAACATGTGCACCACGTCGATCCAGTGAGTGAACAGGTCGGTCACCTGGCCGCCGCCAAAATCCAGGTAGGCCCGGAAATTGAAGTACTGCTGCGGATCGTAGTCACGCCACTTCACCGGCCCCAGGAACCGCGCCCAGTCCAGGTTCGACGGCTTGCTCTGCAGCGATACCGGCGCTTTCCGCAGGTGGTAGGTGTTCCCGTGCCACCAGGTCCGGGCCATCGTGATCTTGCCCAGTTTCCCCGAATCGATGTACTCGCGCTTGGCCTGCAGGTAGTTCTCGCCGGACCGCTGCTGCATGCCCACCTGGCAGATCCGGTTGTTCACCCGCGCTGCTTTCACAATCGGCGGACCTTCCTCGATCGTCAACGTAAGCGGCTTCTCCACGTAAACATCTTTGCCGGCATTCAACGAATCGATCGCACAGCCCGAGTGCCAGTGGTCCGGCGTCGCGATCAACACCGCGTCGACGTTCTTGGCTTCCAGCAGTTTCCGGTGATCGCTGAAGCCCTTGGCCGTGGTCGCCTTCTGCTGGACCTTGTCGATCTTGGCTCCATAAATATCGCAAACCGCGGAAACATCCACCTGTTTGCTGTTCTGGAAAACGGTCATGACGTACTCGCCGCGGTCGCCGCAGCCAATCAGGCCCAGCTGAATGCGGTCATTGGCGCCCAGCACGCGCATATAGCTCGCGGCGGACATGGCGGCGGCGCCGCGCAAAAGGGATCGGCGGTTCATAGGGGTAAAATCTCCTCACGGTCGGGGTTATAGCGGAGCCGGCGGCGCTGCAGATAGGCGATATTGCCCAGGTGCGACGCGGCCGCGGAACGATGGCCGATGTAGACATCCCCATTCGGCAGCTTCCGCGTTCGGCAGCAATCAAGAAAATTCTCTACGTGATCGATCGTCTGGTCTCGCGGCGATTTGACGATCACCGGCGGCGCGCCCCGCTCCGCCGGGTAGAACTCAAATTGGCTGCGGGTAATGTAGAGCCGGCCCAGCGTTCCGCACATTTCCACCGCCGCACCCTTGATCCCCGGCGCCAGTGTCGCCTCAAACGTCGCTGTCCAGTCGTTGGGATACTCTAGCAGCACATTGATCGTATCCGGCGCCGTACGGCCGTCCTTGTAGTGCAGCACTCCCCCGGCGGCGCTCGCCGAGATCGGATTGTCCTGCCCCATGAACATGTGCACCACGTCAATCCAGTGCGTGAACAGATCAGTCACTTGACCGCCGCCAAACTCCAGGTAGGCGCGAAAATTCCAAAACCGCTGCGGATCCCAGTCGCGCCACTTTACCGGTCCCAGGAATCGCGCCCAATCCAGGTTCGACGGTTGCTGCGCCAGCCGTTCCGGAGCCTTCTGCAAATGCGCCCCATTTCCGTGCCACCACGTCCGCGCCAGCGTAATCTTGCCCAGCTTACCGGTGTCGAAGTACTCCCGCTTGGCCTGCAGGTAGATCTGGCCCGACCGCTGCTGCATGCCCACCTGACAGATCCGGTTGTTGACGCGCGCCGCCTTGACAATATGCGGGCCTTCTTCAATCGTCAGCGTCAAAGGCTTTTCGACGTAGACGTCCTTACCCGCGTTCAATGCATCAATCGCGCACCCGGTGTGCCAGTGGTCCGGCGTCGCAATCAGCACCGCGTCCACATTCTTCGCCGCCAGCAGTTTCCGGTGGTCCGTGAACCCCTGCGCTTTGGTCGCCTTCTGTTGCGCCCGGTCAATGCGCTCGCCGTAGATGTCGCACACCGCCGTCACGTCCACCTGATTGGTGTTCATGAACGTACCCATCACGCCCGTGCCGCGCCCGCCGCAGCCGATGAGCCCCAGTTGGATTCGCTCATTGGCCCCCATCACTCGCGAGTAGCTTGCCGCCGTCATCGCGGTCGCCCAGTGAATCGCTCGCCGTCGCGAGAGCGGTTGGTTTGACATGCGGAAGATTATATCAACCAGCCCCTATACAATAGAGCATGGAATCGCTCTTCTCCCGCTGTTGGCGCACACTGCGCGATTCTCTCAGCGGCGAATCGGTGGATCACACCTCCGGAAACCTCGACCACTCCCTCCTTCTGCTCGCCATTCCCATGATTCTGGAAACGGCGATGGAGTCTCTGTTCGCGGTCGTCGACATTTTTTTCGTCTCCAAACTCGGCGAAGACGCCATGGCAACCGTCGCCCTCACGGAGTCGCTCGTCGTCCTGGTCATCGCCGTCGCGCTCGGCCTCAGCTTCTCCACCACCGCCTACGTCGCGCGCCGCATTGGTGAGAAAAATCCGGAGGATGCCGCCAAAGGCGCCGCCCAATCGGTCCTCATCGGCCTCGCCTGCTCCGCCCTTATCGGCGCCATCGGCTTCGTATTCGCGCCGGAACTTCTCCAACTGATGGGCGCCACCCCGGGCATTCTGCAAAACGTCACCTTCGCCCGCATCGTCCTTGGCGGCTGCGGCACGCTCATGATGATCTTCCTGCTCAACGCCATCTTCCGCGGCGCCGGCGACGCCGTTATCGCCATGCGCGTCCTCTGGCTGGCCAACATCATCAACATTGTCCTCAACCCCTGCCTCATCTTTGGGCTCGGCCCGTTCCCGGAACTTGGCATCGCCGGTTCGGCCGTCGGCACCGTGATCGGCCGCGGCTCCGGCGTACTCTACCAGCTCTGGCTCCTGCGCAACGGCGCCGGCCGCATCCACATCCAGCCCGCCGACTGGAAACCCAACACCGAACTCCTGCTCCACATCCTCCGCCCCGCACTCAACGGGATGTTCCAGATCTTCATCGCCACCGCCAGTTGGACCGCGCTCGTCCGCATCGCCGCCACCTTCGGCCCCACCGTTCTTGCCGGCTACACCATCGGCATCCGCGTCATCATGTTCAGCATTATGCCTTCCTGGGGTCTCTCGAATGCCGCCGCGACACTGGTCGGCCAGAACCTCGGCGCCGGCAGACCGGACCGCGCCGAGGCCTCTGTCTGGCGCGCCGGGCACTACAACGCCGCCTTTCTCGGCGCGCTTTCCCTCACATTCCTGTTCTTCCCGGAGCGCATCCTCAGCATCTTCTCCAACAGCCCGGCCGTGCTCGAGTCCGGCGCCCTCTGCCTTCGCTATATCAGCTCCTGCTACCTCTTCTACGCCTACGGCATGATGGTCCTCCAAGCCTTTAACGGTGCCGGTGACACCGCCACCCCCACTCGGATTAATCTCGTCGCCTATTGGATCGTCCAGATTCCGCTCGCCTGGGTGCTCGCCCACACGCTCCACTTCGGCCCCCGCGGCATGTACGGCGCCGTCGCCCTTGCCGAGCTCACCGTTTCCATCCTCGCCATCTACTACTTCCGCCAAGGCCGGTGGAAACAGGCCGCGATTTAATAACATGAGGCAAGCCATGTCCACACTCTCCCGCCGCCAGTGGCTCTCCGCCGCAACCGCGGCCGGCCTTTACGCCCAGGCCCCGCGCCGCCCCAACATCATCTGGATCATGGCTGACGATATGGGTTGGGGCGATCCCGGCTGCTACGGCCAGCAACACATCCAGACACCTCACATTGACCGCCTTGCCACCCAGGGCATGCGCTTCACCTCCGCCTACGCCGGTTCGGCCGTCTGTGCGCCCTCCCGCAGTTGCCTGATGACCGGCCAGCACTCCGGCCATACCCGCGTCCGCTGGAATCATTCCGTCCGCACCGGCGACCGCGTGCCCCTCCTCCCCGAAGACACCACCGTCGCCAAGGTCCTCCGCGACGCCGGTTACACCACAGGCATCTTCGGCAAATGGGGCCTCGGCGAACCCGGCACTACCGGTATCCCCGGTCGCCACGGATTCGCCGACTGGTACGGCTTCCTTAACCAGGATCATGCCGTCGATTACTACACGGATCACCTCTGGCGAAACGAGACGAAGGAGCCCATCCCCGCCAACCAGAACGGCGCGAAAGGCGAATACACTACCGATCTGTTCACCCGGGAAGCGCTCCGCTTCATCCGCGTCAACCGCTGGAATCCCTTCTTCCTCTATCTCACCTACACCGCCCCCCACGCCGACCTCCAGGTTCCCTCCCAGGGCATCTACAAGGACAAACCATGGTCCGAAGCCGACAAGAACTACGCCGCCATGATCACCCATATGGACCGCGGCATCGGCCAGGTCATGGAACTCTTGAGCCGCCTCCGCCTCGCCACCCAGACGCTCGTCTTCTTCACCAGTGACAACGGTGCCGGCCATAAATCCGGTCTGCCGCTTTTCAAGGGCACCGGCGCCTTCCGTGGCGCAAAAGGGGACGTCTATGAAGGAGGCCTTCGCGTTCCCATGATTGCCCGTTGGCCCGGCCGGATCGCCGCCGGAACCGTCAGTGACTTCCCCTGGGCCTTCTGGGACCTCCTCCCCACCGCTGCCGAATTCGCCGCCGCCAAACTACCGCCCGGCATCGACGGCATCTCCGTCCTCCCCGTCCTCCTCGGCAAACCGGACGCCCCAAAACGCGAATACTTCTACTGGGAGTCCCACCAGAAGGGATTCCATCAGGCCATTCGCGAAGGAAACTGGAAGGGAGTTCGCCACGGACTGCAGGGCCCCCTGGAACTCTATGACCTCGCCGCCGATCCATCCGAAAAGCAGGACCTCGCCGCCGCGCAACCCGACATCGCCGCACGCCTGACCGCCCGGCTCAACTCCGCCCGTACTCCCAACCCCGACTATCCACCGGAAGGCCGGCCAAAAAAATGAAAATCCTTCTTTTGCTTGCTCTCGCCGCCACTGCCGCCATCGCCCAACCCGTCGCGCTCAAAGTGGCCGCCGTCCAGTTTCGATCGTCTTTCGACATTGCCGACAACACCCGCCGCATCGTCGCCGCGCTCGAGAAACTCGCCGCCGAAGGGGTCCAGGTCGCCGCGTTTCCTGAGTGTGCGCTCACTGGGTACCACACCGGCCCCACTTTTGACGCCACGCCGGAACAACTCAATAACGCCGCCGCTACCGTCGGCCGTGCTTGCGCCCGCCTTCGCATTGCCGCCATCGTTGGTTCCGTCCACAAAACCAACGGCCGGGCCTACAACGTTGCTCTCGTCTACAACGAAAAAGGCGAGATCATTGAGCGCTACGGCAAGCTACAACTCGCTGGCGAAAAATGGGCGACCCCCGGCAACCACATGGCTCTTTTCGACCTCCACGGCGTCCCCTCCACCGTCATCATCTGCCACGACGAACGCTACCCCGAGTTCGTTCGCCTGCCCGCCATCGCCGGCGCTCGCGTCGTCTACTACATCAGCCACGAGTCCGGCATGAAGAACGAATCCAAACTTCCCGGCTACCGCGCCCAGATGATGGCCCGGGCCGTGGAAAACCAGATCTTCGCCGTCGCCGCCAACGCCCCCGGTAATGTCGCCGACAACTCGGGATCCCATGGCCAGAGCCGCATCATCAAGGACGACGGCAATATACTCGCCGAAGCCTCCATCTACGGCGACGAAGCCATCGTACAGACGCTCTCCATCCGCCCCGGCCGGCTGACCCGCCCGCTTGAAGGCGTCACCGGAGAATGGTGGAAACAGGGGTTGGAAATTCTCAAACGCGACCGCGCCAAACCGCTCGACTAGGCGTGCGGCTCAAACTTCCATGTCGGCGGTTTGATCTCATTCACCCGCAGGTAGGTGATGATCTGCCCCCGATGGTGCGCCGTGTGCATGTAGGCCCGCAGAAAAATATCCACCGCCGAATGGGCCGGCAGCCGCGGGCTGAACTTGATATCCGTGCGCAGCACATCCTTCTCGCTCATCTTCGCCAGCACTGCGTCCGTGTAATCAAAACCGGCCGTGACAAACGCCCGCACCGCTTCCTTGTCGGCGGCATTCGGCGCCTTCATTTCCGGTGGAGGCAATAGCTCGAATCCACGGAAGTAGGCTGTGTTCGCCGACGCCAGGTGAATCATCTGCTCGCCAAAAGTCCGCTGTGCCGGATTCGCTTTCGATGTCATCTTGTCGGCTGGCATCGCTTCCAGCACGGCCAGCGAATACTCCCGCGTGTCCTTCCAATGCGCCACAAAGCTCGCCAGAAACGCCTGGGCGAATGAGTTCGTCCACGGCGCCGCGCCCGCCGCCATCCCGGCTGCCAGAGCGCCGAATACACCACGTCGTTCCATGCTGTTCTCCTCACTGTTTCCGGTTCCTGGTTGCGGACCCGGCTTGGTGTAGCATAACCTAAGGGTGTTGGCCCTTACGAGCGGTGCGGTAGCCAAGTGGTAAGGCCAGGGTCTGCAAAACCCTCATTCGTCGGTTCGATCCCGACCCGCACCTCCAAATCACCGAAAACGCGTAGCAGTCGTTTTCACTCCCGCAAGCAGGCCCGCCGCAAACTGTGTCCGCAAACCGCGATAGGCCCAGTAGTAGCAGTTTCCCCGCTGCAGATAATGCCGCGATTCCAGGATCGTCCGGCGAAGCATTGCCTTGCCAAGCGATACTTTCCGCTTTTCCGCGACGCGCACCGGAGACACCGCCCGCTGACAGCGCTGCGCCTCCACCACGTACATCGCCCCATCGGTGGCTACCCGGGCGGTATCCCGCTCCAGGGACGGCCGCTCCAACCTTCCCGCCTGCGACACGCAACCGGCAAACTTCAGATCGCTCAATACCTTGTCGCGCTCCCGGTCGATCTCCCGGTCAATCCGGTGCGTCAGCGACAATCGTTTCCAGTCGAATACGATGCCAATGTCGTGCGTCGCCGCGCCCAGCCACATCGTCCCTTCCGGCGTCTCGACTTCCCAGAGGCGAATGTGGTGCCGCTTCGACATGGAGTTCAACGACTTCTGGAACACCATGTCCGGCAGTTCGCCCTGGTATCGTAAAGGGCTTACCGGTGCCGTCGGGTAGGGCGCCAGCGACGTGAACGCCCGGTAGCTTCGCGCATAGGTGCGACCGTTCATCGCATCCGCCGGTAGCCACCCGGCGCCAAGAAACGCCTGCTCTACCTCTTCCCGTTTCCCGCGAACCACAAAGTTGATCAGATCCGCGGCCGGGCTGCGGTCCGGCATCAACACTTCAGTAGGCGCCGCCACGAGCCACGCCGCGAGCACATCACCCAGTCCAGCAGCACTCACTTCCACCGGCGGCTCCACCGCCTCCGCCGTGACCGCCACGATCAACTCGGTTCCCGCCGGCAGATCAATCTCCGGCTCCGGCAGCCGGAGGAACAGCAACCGCGCCAATATGACCGCTCCCGCCATGGCCGGATGCGGTGTGATCCCGGATTGGATCATTCGGCCCGCCCCGGTCAGCCCGCACAGCGAACGCGGAATCAGCGCCGATGTCGGCCGCATCCACAATCCGCCCAAATAGGCATGCGGATGATTCGCCGCCATAATGCCGGTTACACGGTTCCTCCCGGAAACCGTCTCCCTCGCGTTGTCGATGCCCACCAGCGACGTCCCGCAAGCCATCGACGCGCCGTCAGGTGTTCGGCAACCGTCGAATTCGAGCGATAGCGACGCTCGCTCCCGCTGCAATCCCACCCCCACCGCCCGGACTTCCCGGACAAACCCTTGGATCGTGCTCCCAACCGGCAACAGCGCCGTACAGTCGGCCCGCACGCAACCGGTCACCACACCTTCAAATCGCGCTCCCGCCTTCACCCCGCTCGTGATCCCCGCTGCGAGACGCACAAACAACTCCTGCGTCACTTCCGCCCCCCCTAGGGGCAGTAGGATCCCGCACAATACCCCAGCAGTCCACTTAATCACGTTGTCCCCCTGCACGTACCGCAGAACTCACCAGCGAAACCAACAGAATGCTCGCCAGCCCATCCACCGCGTAGTGGTACCGGCAATAGATCGTTGCGATATACACCAAGGCCGCGAAAACAAACATCCCGCCCCAGAGGACCGGACGCTCCTTCACCGCGCCGAACATCCCCAAAGCCGCCGAAAATGCCACCGCCACATGCCCGCTTGGGAACACACTCGTCGGAATGTCCATGTGGTCCAACACCCAGACATTGATTCCCCGCCCCAGCCCTTGCACCGACGGCAGATCGAGCGCCGGATACACAATATGCGGTCCATGTACCGGAAACAGCGGAAGCAACGCGTAAGCCGCCAGCGTGCCAGCCAGTAGGGTGAACAGGAACGTGTGCAGTCGCTCCCGCCCGCCCACCCGGTACAACAGGCAAATACAAATCGGAGGACCGGCATAGAGCAACAGATAGGCCGTTTCCAGCGCCGAGGGAAAGAGGAACCCCGCGCTCTCCACCAACGCCCGGAGCGCCCACTGATCCAGAATCACCCGGTCCCAGCGAAGCCATTGCTCCTGCCAGTGCGCATGCGGCGGCGCGACGAACCAGCCCACACTCCAATACGCCGCCAGGATCAGCCCCATCGAGAGCCAGTCCCGCAAAACACGCGACCACGGCGCCGTTCGCGCCGTCTCCACCGCACCCAGCCAACAAACCGCCGCCGGAATCGCCGCCAGGACCATCCGCGGGCCGGCGTCCAGTTGCCGCATCCAGGCCAGTGCCGACAGGTAAACGAAGAAGCACACCGCTACCCGCTCACCGTCGCGCAACCCAAGCCAGACGGCTTGAATCCGTGACGGTGCCGAGGGCTCGGCGGTCAGCGCAGTGGACATCTTCCCCGTCAATGTCGGATAAGCCTATCAGAGGCGATCACGACGGGCAACTAAAATCCTCTTAACCTCTGTCTAAACAGTGAAGAGATGGTCGGGGCGAGAGGATTCGAACCTCCGGCCTCCTGGTCCCGAACCAGGCGCTCTACCAGGCTGAGCCACGCCCCGACGGCGCATATACAACCTTTTCATCATAGCCCCATCGCACGTCCCCCGCAACTTGCGATACGATGTTTCGCAGTATGAACCGCCGCACCCTGCTCCAATCTGTTCCCGCCGCGCTGGCCCTGCCCCTCGCCGCCGCGCCCAAAATTGACTCTTCTGCTGGCTTCAGGCTCGGCGTCGCCACCTACTCCCTCCGCGGGTTCCCCCGCCCCCGCGCCATCGAGATGCTGAAGGCGCTCGATGTCGACACCGTCTCCCTCAAAGAGTTCCACGCCAAGATCAAAGGCGACGAAGCCGAGTGGACCCAGGCCCGTAAGGACCTCGAAGCCGTCGGCATTAAAGTGGTCTCCGTCGGCAATATCACCATGGTGAAGGATGACGAAGCCGAAATCGAGCACAACTTCAAGTACGCGCAGGCCCTCGGCGCCACCGGCATCGTCATGGCCCCCAACCTCCAGACGCTCGCCACGATCGAAAAATTCGTCAAGAAGTACAACATCAAGGCCATGATTCATAACCACGGCCCCGAGGATAAGAACTTCCCGACCCCTAAGTCGGTCTACGACGCTGTCAAGAATATGGACCCCCGCATGGGCCTCTGCATCGATATCGGACACACCGTCCGCACCGGCGCCAGCGTCCTCGAGTCCATCGAAATGGCCGGCAAACGCCTCCACGACTTCCACATCAAGGACCTCAAGAACCTCAAAGAGCGGGACTCGCAGTGCGAAGTCGGTGACGGCGCCATCCCCATTGCCGCCATCTTTAAACTACTCAAAAAGGTGAAGTACACCGGCAACGCCAACCTCGAGTACGAGATCAATCTGAAGGATCCGCTCCCTGGCATGGTGAAGAGCTTCGCCTACATGCGCGGCGTTCTGGCCGGAATGCAAGCCTAAACCAGCTACGGCTCCCCTACACTGAATTGATGCGCCCGTTCTGGGACGACCTTCTCTTCGGACTCCGTCTCCTTTGGAGACATCCCTCTTTTTCCGTTCTCGCACTCCTCACGTTGGCCCTCGGAATCGGTGCCAACACCGCGGTATTCTCCATCGTCCGCGGCGTGCTCCTCAAACCGCTTCCCTACCGCGACCCCCAGCAACTGCTTTGGTTCGGCGGCAGGGAAGCCCGTTTCGGAGCGGAAGGCGTCGGCGTCTCCATCCCCGAAATCATCGACATCCGACGCCAGTCCCGCACCCTCGCCAACGTCGCGGCCTACTCTTTCTTCTCTGACAAACTCGTCGTCACCGGCATCGGCGAACCGGAACAGGTTGACGGCCTCAAGGTCACCGCCAATTTCTTTGATGTCCTCGGCGTTCCTCCGGCCGCCGGGCGAGCTTTCCAGCAGGGCGAAGATCAGCGGGGCGGTCCTCGCGTCGCCATGCTTTCCCACGAACTCTGGCTCCGCAATTACGCCGCCGATCCCGCGGTCATCGGCCGTACCATCACACTCAACTCCATCTCCCACCAGATCATCGGCGTCATGCCCGCCGGCTTTCAGTTCCCCTCCCGCATCGATATCTGGGTCCCGGTTGCCATCGGTACCCAGGCCACTCTCCTTCGCGAAGCCCACAGTTTTCTCGGCCTGGCTCGCCTCGCCCCGGGCGCTTCCCCAACGCTCGCCGCCCAGGAACTGAACGGCTTCGCCATCGAGTTCGAACGCACCTATCCCGCTGCCAATAGCGGCTACCGCTTCGAGTCCAAGCCCCTCTCTGAGCAAATCACCGGTCCTATCCGGGACACGCTCTACCTACTTACCGCCATTACTCTCTTCCTCCTCCTCATCGGCGCCGCCAACGTCGCCAACCTCCTCCTCGCCCGCGCCACCACCCGCCGCCGCGAAATCGCCATCCGCCATGCCCTCGGCGCCCCCCGCTCTGCCATCATTCGCCAACTCCTCGCCGAAAGCCTCTCCCTTTCGCTCGCTGGCGGCGGCCTGGGCTCGCTCCTCGCCTGGGGCGCTGTCCGCCTCATCCGGTCCTGGAACCCCGTCGCACTCCCCCGCGCCTCCGAACTCGCCCTCGACCCCGCCGTCCTTCTCTTTGCCCTCGCCGTTTCCCTCGCCACTGCCTTGCTCTTCGGCCTCGCCCCTGCCCTCCAGGCCACGCGCACCGAACAGCACGAGGCCTTGCGGGATGCCGGGGCCCGTGGCGGCGGCGAAGGCGCCGGACGCAATCGCCTTCGCAGCATCCTCGTCATCACCGAAGTCGCCCTTGCCATCGTCCTCCTCGCCGGCGCCGGACTCCTCCTTGAGTCCCTCCGCCAACTGCTCTCCGTAGACCCGGGCTTCCGCACCGCTGGCGTCATTACCACCGAGATGACTCTACCCATGCGTAAGTTCCGCACCCTCGATGCCACCGCCGCCTTCGTCGAAAGCTACGTCGAGCGCCTCCGTGCCATCCCCGGTGTCCAATCCGCCGGCGCCGCTCTTGCCCTTCCCATGGGCTCCGTATACTCCTTCTTCGAATTCAAGGTTGTTGGCGATCCGCCGCCCCCTATCCCCCCCTTCGCCGGCTACACCTCCGTCACCGCCGGCTACTTCCAGGCCATGGGCATTCCCCTCCGCCAGGGCCGCTACTTCGACAATCGCGATGGCCGGGAATCCCCTAAAGCCATCATCATTAGCGAGCCCATGGCCCGCCAGTACTTCCCCTCCCGCAGCCCCATCGGGCAGCGCCTGCAGATCATCACCGGCGGTCCCGAACCCTTCGACGGCGAAATCGTTGGCGTTGTCGGTGGTGTCCGCCACGAAAACCTCGCCCAGGAACCCCGCGTCGAGTTCTATCTCCCGCTCACCCAGAGCCCCTACCCCATCGCCAACATCGTCGTCCGCTCGCCCATTCCCCAGGACTCCCTTGCCGCCGCTATGAAGCAGTCCCTCCGCGAACTCGACAAGGATCTCCCGCTCTATCGCATCCGCTCCATGGACGAGGTGGTTCTCGACTCCGCCGCCGCGCCTCGCGCCCGCGGTTTCCTCACCGCCCTCTTCGCCGCCGCTGCCCTCCTGCTCGCCTCTATCGGTATCTACGGCGTCATGTCCTATGCCGTCAGCCGCCGCGCCCAGGAAATCGGCGTCCGCATGGCCCTTGGAGCCACCCAGGCGGAGATCCTCCAATTGATCCTCATCCAAAGCGGCAAACTCGTCCTCGCCGGGCTCGCCGCCGGCCTCGGGCTCACCCTCATTCTCGGCCGCCTGCTCGGCACACTCCTCTACGGCGTCAGCGCCTTCGACCCGCTCGTCCTTCTCCTCGTCAGCGCACTTCTCCTGCTGGTGGCCTTCACCGCCAGCAGCATCCCCGCCTGGCGCGCGGCGCGGATCGACCCGCTCCGCGCCCTGCGTCAGGATTAGAGGTTCAACGCCTTTTCTAGCGCCTCCAGTGCCCGTTCGGCATAGTCCAGATGCTGCCGCGCCTCCCCGGGATCGTTCCCGTTCAGCGCCGATTCGGCACGGTCCATTTCGAACTGCATCCGCTGCGCATTCCCGGTCAATTCCGCCCGCGGACGCAACCCCTGCTGTGCCATGCTCTCCCGCAACGACTGCAGCGCCGCATTCGCCGTCGCAATCCGCTGCGCCATCTGAATCAGCCGCCGCCGCTGCTCATTGATCGCCCCGCGATCCACCGCCGGCGCCGTCACCACCGGTTGCGGCGGCGATGCCTGCTGCTGTTGCTGCGCCACGGGGTTTGCATAAACCGGGGCCGGAGCCTGCGCGGCAGGGGCCGCGGCGGGCGACGGCGTCGCGTAACTCGGCGTTGCCGCCGGTTGTGCTGCTCCGCTGGATCTGGTCCCAGCCGGCACACTCACAACGGGAGGCGGAGTCTGCCCGCCAGCATTTTGCCCGGCCGGGGCCTGCGCTTCCGGCGAACCAGTGCCCGGATCGGCGCTTTGAACGGGCGTCGCCGGCGTACCAGGCGTTGCCCCGGGTTCTGCCTGCGTTACCGGCTCCTGCGCGTTCGTCCGCAAGAACCGCGGCGCCTGCGTCACCAGCAAAGCCAATACAGCCACCGTCGCCAACGACCCGGCCAGCATGTACATCGTCCGCGCCGAACTGCCTGACTTCGCCGCCACCACGGGCGCCGCGTGCGGCTGTCCCTGTGGCGGGCCGTGCTGTGGGGCATGCTGCTGGCTGTGCGCCGCCTGCTGGGGAGGATGCGGCGCCGGAGCCTGCCCGTAAGCCTGCGCCTGTTGCGCCTGCGCGTTCTGTAGCACCTGCCCCAGTGCATCCCGAAATGCACCGGCGGTTTGGAATCGCGCGTTCGGATCCTTCGCTAATCCCATCAAAATTACATCGCTCACCCCCGCCGGCACACGCGGATCGTGCTGCACAGGCGGTACCGGCGGTTGTTGCATATGGGCGGCCATAATCGCGAACGTGTTCTCCCCGTCGAACGGCCGCTTCCCGGTCACCATCTCGTACAACGACACTGCCAGCGAATAGAGATCAGAACGCCCGTCCAACTGCGCTCCATTGATCTGCTCCGGGGACATGTAATAGAGCGATCCCGTCGTCTGGTGCGTCTGCGTCAGGCTCGGGTCCGTCATCACCCGCGCAATCCCGAAATCCATCAGCTTCACCTGGCCCTGGTTGGTGATCATGATGTTCGATGGCTTGATATCGCGGTGCACAATCCCGCGCGAATGGGCGTAATCCAACGCTCCCAGCACCTCCATACAGATGCCTACCGCGTTCTGCACCGGAATCGGCCCCTGCTCCAGATACTCCCCGACCGTCCGGCCCTCCACGAACTCCATCACCATCAACAACTGGTTCCCATCGCGCATCGCCGTTCGCAAACCCGCGATATTCGGGTGCTCCAGCGCCGCCTGGACTTTGATCTCCCGCAGAAACCGGTCCGCCAGCCCGGGATCGCCGACGAGGTCCGGCAACAGGACCTTCATCGCCTCAATCCGGTCGGAGATGACATTCCGCACCTGGAACACCTTCCCCATTCCTCCTGCGCCCAATTCGCGCAGAATCTGATAATCGCCCACCTGCATCCCTGGCTGGATACTCATAAAATTGCCTTTCCCTGCCCTACTTCGGGAGCGACTTTACCTGGTCGCCCACCTTCGGCTTTACGGTTCCGTTGTAGTGGCCCACGCTCGACTGCTCATCAGCCTCCGTGATCGCCACCGTCCCGATCAGCGTTCCAATCCGCCGCAACACTTTTCCAGTCGCCGGATCCCGGATCTCCCGCCCGCCCTGTACCACTTGTAAATTTTGGCCGACCTTCACCCCGGCCCGGGTCCCGACGTTCATGATCAGCGTCGTCCCGCTCACATCGGCGATCAACCCGTCCACCGCAACATGCTTCTCCGGAATCTTCGCCGCTCCGGCCACCAACTCACCGCGCAGCGAGTCCACTGCCGACGACGTCGCCTCGCCAATAATCGAATTCGAGAAATTCGTCGACGCCATGTCCACACCGCCGCCGGCCGTCGTTCGCCCGCCGGATCCCGCCCCGAAAAGCGTTGTGCCGCTCCGCGTCGACTCGCCCTTTCCGCTCGCCACCGCCAGAATCTCCCCCGTCTCCACCAGCACGGTACGCGCCGAAATCCCCACCACCGCCTTCGAATTCTTCACCCCCACATTGCCCAGTCCATACTTGGAGCCGACATTTCGCAACACGCCCCCGCCCACTCCAACATTCTTGTCATCGCGGCCAAACTGCGTAATGCTGCCGATAATGATCGCGTCCACGCCCAGCAGTTTCCCGATTTTTGCGGCGGAGTTGCTGTCCACCCGGTCACTATTGGAGAGGTTCTGCTCCGCCAGTACCTTCTGGAGCGCCTTTCGTTCAATCACCGAATACGTGCCATCCCGCACCAACCGGTCCACCAGCAGGTCCGCGATACCCTTGCCGATATCAACGTTTTGGCCGAAAATCGCCGACACTCCACCCTGGACCGTTCCATATTCAAAATCCATTACGGCAACCCGCTTCTTCTGTCCCCAGAGACCCGGAACCGCTGCCGCGATTAAGACGAGCGAGAAAAGTTGGTTCTTCATGAATCACCTGTCACCGGACAATTACCCCGGCATCCATAACTCTAACGCGAAAAAACTGCCAAAGGGGCCGCAAGATTTGTAACCGGAACATGCCATTGGACTTGTGCTCCAACTCCGATTACACTAAGATCAACGAGCTCGATGTTTCCAAATAGAACTTTTGCACCCCGCACTCCACGCCGCGTTAGAGAGAATGTCAACGAGACGATTCGCGCCCGGGAAGTAAGAGCCGTGTTTCCGGACGGCACCGTCGAAATTATGAAGACGGACGCCGCGATTCGGAAAGCGAAAGAGCTCGGCCTCGATCTCATCTGCATTGCCCCGACCGCCGAACCGCCCGTCGCCAAAGCGATGGACTACGGCCAGTGGCAGTACGAGCAAAAGAAGAAACAGCACGACGCCCGTAAGAAGCAGCACATCATCCTGGTGAAGGAGCTGAAGTTCCGCCCCAACACCGATGATCATGACTACGAGTTCAAAAAGAATCACGCCATCCGCTTCCTGCAGGAAGGCAACCGTGTGAAGGCCGTCGTCCAGTTCCGTGGCCGCGAAATCGCCCATACCGACCTTGGCCAGAAGCTCCTCCAGCGCTTCGCCGCCGACATCTCCGCCTACGGACAAATGGACGGCCAGCCTCGCATGGAAGGCCGCAACGCCCACATCATTATTAGCCCCGTTAAGAAACACTAGGCGCTAATAAAACAGGTACTTCCTCCACCGGGCATCGGTGTTGCCCAGCATCCGCATCAGGTGCCGCGACGTGTGCAGACTGAATGGCCGCGGGGTCTTCGACAACTTCATCCCCGCCTCTTCCGGAGTCCGGCTCCCTTTGCGGTTGTTGCACGGATGGCAGCAAGCCACCAGGTTCTCCCACGACGATCCGCCCCCGCGCGATCGCGGCTGCACATGGTCCAGCGTCAACTCCACCGAGGGCAGGGTCCGGTGGCAATACTGGCATGTATACCGGTCTCGCAGCAGAATGTTCTTCCGCGACAACGCGCGCGACTGCTGCGGGATCCGGCGGTACTCCAGCAATCGGATTACGCTCGGTAACGCCACCAGACGGTTGTAGGAATGGACGTGCAGCGGCGCATGCTCCTCCGCCGAGGCCACTCCCTTCAGGATCAGGATCAGCGCCCTTCGCGCCGCGCAAACGTTGATCGGCTCATAACTGGCGTTCAGGACCAGCACGGGCTGATGTAAGCGGTCGTAACTCCCCATCTTTACCTTGCTCCTCCCATCGCTCGCATCGCGGTCATCTCCATCAGCCCCAGGGCCGGACGGCGATCCACACGCGCCAGCGTCAACACGGTTACACTCCTGGCTCCGCCGCGGCGGAGCAATGCGCTGCACGTCATCGCGGTCGCCCCGGTGGTCAGCACATCGTCCACCAGCAGCACCCGCTTCCCTTTCACAATCTCCTTACCCGCCAAAACAAAAGCGCCGGTCAGGTTGGACCGGCGCTTTTGTGGTGTCGATGTCGCTTGCGTCTCCGTGTGGCGGCTCTTTCTCAGCGCTTGAACCACAGGGACGCCCAACCTACTCTCAAGGGGTCTGGCCAGCAACTCGCACTGGTTAAACCCGCGCCATATCCTTCTCCTCCAGTGCAATGGCACCGGAACTATCATGTCTACCTGCAGGTCCAGCGGCAACGCCCGGACCATCAACTCCCCCAGCGGCCCGGCCAGAACCTCCACACTCGCGTACTTGAAGTGGTGAATCATCTTCCGCAACGGCCCCTCGTAGAAACCGTACGAGTAGGCATAGTCGTACCCGGTCAGCCCCGTTCGGCATCGCCGGCAAACGCCCTCATGGTCCAACGGCCGGTCAGACAGAAACGGAGTGCGGCATCGCGCGCAGAAATGCTCCGCCGTCATCGGCTCCGGCGCCCGCAGGCAACTCTCGCAGTACGGTAACCGTCCCGCATGTCGCAATATCTCGCCGCACAGTAAACATTCCCCTGGAATGGCCAGATTTAGAATGGACGCGCCGATCTGCCCGGCTGCGTCGCGGAGGGTGCTGGTAAGCGTTGGCGAGTGCGTCCCTGTCGGGAAGATCCACCTCCAATGTCAAAAGTGTACACTACCTGCCCCCCACTTTAGGGGACAAGATACAATGGCCGTCTATGTTGTCGCGCCGTAGTTTCCTGCAATCCGCCGCCTCGGTCGCCCTCGCCGCGGATGCCAAACCGCTCAATGTCATCCTCATGTATGCCGACGACCTCGGCTGGGGCGACCTCGGCTGCTACGGCTCCCCCCTCTCTACCCCCCACCTCGACAAAGCCGCTCGCGAAGGCACCCGTTTCACCAACTGCCTCTCGGCGAACCCAGTCTGCTCTCCCTCTCGCGCTGCCCTCCTCACCGGCCGCTATCCCACCCGCGTCGGCGTCCCCGTTGTTCTCTTCCCCGCCAGCAAAACCGGTCTCAACGAAGGCGAACAGACCCTCGCGCAACTCCTGAAGGCCAAGGGCTACAAGACCCAGTGCGTGGGCAAATGGCACCTCGGCCATCTTGCCCCTCACTTGCCCACCTACAAGGGTTTCGACCACTATTTCGGCATCCCCTACTCCAACGACATGTCGCCCCGCTGGCTGATGGACGGCGAGAAAGTCATCGAGGAACAGGCGACCCTGGAGACCCTTACCCCCCGCTACACGGAGCGAGCCGTAAAATTTATCGAAGAAAACAAATCGTCTCCCTTCTTTCTTTACTTCCCTCACACCTATCCCCATATCCCCCTCGCCGCCAGTAGCGCCTTTCGCGGCAAGAGCCCTTACGGCATCTACGGCGATGTCGTCAGCGAACTGGATTGGTCCGTCGGCCAGATCATGGAGACCCTCCGCAAACACGGCCTCGACAGGAACACCCTGTTCCTCTTCTCATCCGACAATGGCCCGTGGTTCCAGGGCAGCCCCGGCAAACTACGCGGCCGCAAGGGCATGACTTGGGAGGGAGGTGTCCGCGTCCCCCTCATCGCATGGCGCCCCGGCGTCGTTGCAAAAAACCGGGTCTGCCACTCCCTGGTCTCCACCATGGACATCGTCCCCACCGTCTGCGCCATGACCGGCGCCGCGCGGCCGACCCGGCCGACCGACGGTATCGATATCACTCCGCTCCTCACCGGCGCCAAGTCCGAACTCGACCGCGATGTCATCCTGTACTTCGATAGCATCAACGTCCAGTGCGCCCGCTCTGGAAAATGGAAGCTCCACTTCAGCCGTTATAACAACGTTACCTACAGCCCCGCCCCCGCCGCCGGCCGCAAAAACATCCGTCTCAAGAATCCCGAACTCTACGACGTCGTCGCCGACCCGGACGAATCATTCGACGTCGCCGCCGAAAATCCGGAAGTCGTCAAACGCCTCGTCGCCCGTGTCGAAGAGCTGCTGAAATCCTTCCCGGAGGAAATCCAGAAGCAGTACGAATCCCAGAAAAACGGCCCCCTGAGCCCCAGTCCCGCCGGAGCCGTTTCCCGCTAATCCAGGAGAACTATTTCATGAAACCACTCGCATTCCTCGCTCTCACCGCCTTCGCCGCCTTTGCGGCCGAACGCGGCTTCACCGAACTATTCGACGGAAAGACCACCAATGGCTGGCAACTCGTCAAGGGCCGCGGCCCCGGCTACGTCGCCAAAGACGGCGTCCTCGTCTGCCCCAAGGAAGGTGGCGGCAATCTCTTCACTGTCAAAGAATATAAGGATTTCGTATTTCGCTTCGAATTCAAAATGGAGCCCGGCGGCAACAATGGCGTCGGCATCCGCGCCCCACTCGAAGGCGATGCCGCCTATGCCGGCATGGAAATCCAGATCCTCGATCACGACCATGCCATGTACAAGGGCAAAATCAAACCCACCCAGCACCACGGCAGCGTCTATGACGTCATCCCCGCCAAAGCCGACGCCCTCAAGCCCGTCGGAGAATGGAACAGCGAAGAGATCCACATCAAGGGCGGCAAAATCAAAGTGACCCTCAACGGCAAGGTCATCACCGAAGGCGACCTTTCCAAAGTGACCGACGAAGCCATCCTCAAGAAGCACCCCGGCGTGAAACGCACCCAGGGCCACATCGGCTTCCTCGGCCACGGCTCCCACGTCGAGTTCCGAAACATCCGCGTCAAAGAACTCTAACGCGTCGGTGTCGCCGATCCCGGACGTGTCGTGCCGCTCAACGTCACCACGTCCGGGTCCGCCCCGGCCGGAAATACCACTTCCATAAAGCCGATATTCATCTCTTCCCAGCTCTGATCTCCCCATCGCACCGTTTGCTTCGGATCGGGATTGAACCGGTTGTTCGGTGAGTTGTCGAAGTGCGCCAGGCACTCCAGCACCGTTCCCTTCGGCAAACGCTTCGGCTCGGCCAGAAAGTAGGTGGTCTGCCAGTTGAAGTCATACCGCGGTACATCAATCAGGTTCTCCACCTTCCCGTCCGGATAGCGCGCCGCAATCCGGTACGACTTGCCCCGCAAGTGCATATGCGGCTGCATGGAAAGCAGTGTCAAGTCGGTCTTCAGCGTGGCCCCGGTGGCCGAAGCATAGTTCGGGTCCCCTGGCGGTATCGCAAACGCACTGTCAGCCGGCGTAATCGTGAACACCCGCTCCCGCGGTGCGCTCTTCGCAAAATAGATCCCTAGTTCGGACTCGTCCGCCGTCGCCTTCCCGTTCGCCGTATAGTGCATCTCAAACACGATATCGGCGCCTTTCGGCAACAACTTCGCCCGCCCCTCGCCCCACGGTTGCGGCCGGTAGCCGGGCTCATAGCCCAGCAGCAACTCCCGCCGGTCGGCCTCCCTCTCATCCGGCCTCCGGGCTCCGCGCGATGCCTTCGTCGCCACAAAAAATTCCCCCGCCGGCGCATCGGCCACGTAGCTCGACCCCTTCGGCCGCACAAACGCATTGATGTGATGCACCACCGACCGTTGATCGATCTTCCACTCTGCCGCCGCAATCCATTTCGCCTCCGGCAAGTCCGTCGGCGTCACCAGAAACGTATACTCGATGGTCCCGTCTTTCGCCACTGCGAATCGCGGAATCCGCACCACCAGGTCCGGCTTGCCCAACTGCCAGCCAGCCCCGGTTCCTGCCATCGGCGCCCCCGCCTTGCCCTTTCCTTCCGGCGCCCCCGCATCCACCCAATCCAACAGCGTCTTCTTTTCCGCCGCCGTCAGCGACCGGTCGTTGTGGAAGCGAACGCTCTTCGCCGGATCGGCATGCCACGGCGGCATCGCACCTTTGGCCACGGCTTGCCGGAGCGCCTTCGCCCACGGCCGCACCTCCGCGTAGGTGCCGAGAGGCATGGGGCCAATCTCCCCGGTCCGGTGGCACCCCACGCAACGGTTCTCCAGGATCCCCCGTACCTCGCCGTTGTAGCTCGGCGCCGCCCCCAACCCGATTGCCGCACAGAAACCGATCCAAAATATCCGCATCCGGCCATTCTCCCAAAAATGGGACAGGGTCCACCTGCCCCCCGCTCTCGCCCTATGCGGACAAATCCGGCGTCCGGTACAACACGTTTCCTCCCACGCAAATCTCACAATCCACCACGTACGGCCGCACCCCTTCCACGTCCACTTCCACCCCATACCCAGCCGTCTCCGGAATCGCCAGCATCCCATCCTCGCCCGGCGTGAAATGATTCCCCGTAATGGCCAGCGCCAGCGCCTTCGGCTCCACCGGGAATTCGCAAATCACGTCTTTCTCCAACCCCGCATACGGCGCCAGCGACGCTCCCAGCGCCAGATGCGACGTGAACGTGTGGTTCACATACGTCACCCCGCGCGCCGCCGCATAATCGGCCGCCTGCTTCGCCACGCTCACTCCCCCGATCCGCCCGGCGTCAATCTGCAGAAACCCCACCCCCGCATGGTCCACCATATGCCGCGCCATGTGGATGTTGTGGCTCCCCTCTCCCGCCGCCAACTTCACCCCGCCCGTCCGCGCCGCCAGCGCCGCATACGAACCCAGCGCCCCGCTCACAAACGGCTCCTCCAGCCAGACCGCCCCGCATTCGTTCAACGCCGGAAGCGCCAGCGCCGCCCGTTCTACGTCCTCCCCCCACACGGTCCCGATGTCCACCAGCAGCGCCTTCTCCGCGCCCAACCCCTCCCTCGCCGCCCGAAAATGCGCCTCATCCTCGGCCGCACTCCCTTTCCCAATCGGCCCCCAACCGAACTTCGCTGCCCGCAACTGCACACCCTTCGCCTTCGCATACGTCTCCTCCGGCGTGTCCCCAAACAACATCGATGCGTACGGCATCTTCGCAAATGCCCGTTGGTACCCCAGCAGACTCCACACCGGCGCCCCCTCCCGCCGGCCCAGCAAATCCCACAGCGCCATATCGATCCCTGACAGCGTGTGGTCCGCCTGCAGCAAATCCAGACTCTCCGCCCGCACCAGGTCTCCGATACGCAGAAGATCCTCGGGCCCATCCAGCCTCTGCCCGATCACCGACGCGCCCACCGGCTTACACGCCGAATGCGACATCGGGCAAACAAAACTCGCAATCGACGGCAGCGGCGCCGCTTCACACTCCCCCCACCCCGTCCATCCGCCCGCCCGCACCCGTACCAGCAAGGCATCCTGGCTCCCATCGCCAATATCCAGCACCTCTGGCATCGAGAGGTAGAAGAGGTCAACACTTTCAATACGCATCTCTAGAATCGTAATACCATCGTCTCTTGGACCTCTCCTCGCTCTCCCTCGAAGACATCCTTGACGCCGCTGCCCACGCCTCGCCCCAACTCACTCTCTGGCTCGCCGGCCAGTCCCTCACCGCCACCAGGCTCGTCTCTTGGAATCGCCACTCCGGCGTCCTCGTCTGCCGCGGCGGCAATGGCTTCACCGACGAAGACGTCCACTACATCCGCATCGCCCACGTCCACGGACTCACGCTCCGCGCCCCCGCTCCCCGCCAGGAATCCGACCGCCTTGGCCCGGAAATCCGCGACGCTCTCCGCCAGGCCGCCGGCTATCCCCTGAGCCTCGTCCTCCGCCCCAACACCTTTCCCGGCGCCGACGCCCCCCTCGCCGCTTGGCTCAAGAACATCGTCGAGGCGATTACCCTCCTCGAACCCCTCCGCGATCCCCTCCAGGCTTCCGTCGACCAGGTCCTCCTCCGCGAAGGCGATGCCGTCGCCGTCCTCGGCGGCAGCACCCTTATTCTGGAAGCCAGCCCCGAGCAGATCCCCTCCCCCCTCGAAATCCGCAACGCTATCGCGCCCTTGCTCTAATCCACAGCACGCTCATCGTGATCGCCGCTCCTAGTCCCCCCAGCGCGATGTCCTTCTGCGCGTCCCACATGTCCCCCTGCATCCCCACAAACGCCTCCCCCTGCTCCGGCGTCACCACCTCCGCCACCATCGATTCGATGATCTCGTACACCGCCCCCGCCGCCAGCGCGAACTCCACCGGTACAAAATAGCTCCAAAAACCCCTCGTCCCCGCCGTCGCCACAAACGCCTCCCGCACAGGCACGCAAAGGAAGAATCCGAAGGAAAAATGGCTCACCCGGTCGTAATGGTTCCGCGTCGTATGCAGCCACCCCTTCATCCATTCCCCCAACGGCACATCCGCGTACTTGTGGTGCGCCCCCCACTCGTGGATCACCAGAAACAGGAAAATCATCCCGTAGGCAAACGTCGTCAGCGGAATCCGCCGGTACGTGAAGACCAGCACCGCCAGCAATGCGAACACCAGTACATTCTCCAACCACCAATCAAACACCATCGCCGGACGATACGCCGATAGCCCCATCACCACCGCCGTCGCGGCTGCCAGCAGCATTACCTCCCGCCGCACTCCCAGCATTACCATCCCCACATTCTCCCACTCTCTTCACTCCCCGGATTGTTCCGAATCTACGCCAATTAATCCCTCTCCGGCCGACAAGTAAATTGTCATGGCGCGCACCGAACCGGCATCCGGCCCCAATCCTCCCCCACCCCCAGACCTTCCCTCCGATTCGGAAGATCAACTCGCCGCAGCCCTCCTTCTTCGCCGCCTTCCCGCCCTCCCCGCCGTCTCATCCCGCCTCCTCGGCATGATGGGCCAGGCAGTAGTCAACCTCAAAGAAATCAGCACTTTAATTTCATCGGACGCAACCCTTACCGGCGAAGTCTTACGTCTGTCGAACTCAGCCCTGTTCGCCCCACGCACTGAGGTTCGCTCCATCCTCCAGGCTCTCGCCGTCCTTGGCATTGAGAAGGTGAAAGGCATCGTCTGCACGGTCGCCCTTCGCAGTTATCTCGGGAATGTCCTCCAGATTCCCGCCCTCAAACGTTGTTGGCGCCATAACTTAGCTACAGCTGTAGTATGTTCCGAAATCGCCGACTGGGCCCGTCAGGACTCCGGCGAAGCCTACACCGCGGGTATACTCCATGACATCGGCCGCATCGCCCTCATCGCCATCGACCCCGCTAGCTATCTGCAAGTGATTGACACGGCAGTCCGCGACGGCTCCAGCCTTTGCGCCCACGAGCACGCGATCTATCACCTCGATCACACCGTTGCCGGAGAATGGCTCGCCTCCACCTGGAACCTCCCCCCTTCCATCTGCCACGCCATCCGCAATCACCATGCCCCTCTCCGCGCTCCCTACTTTGAGGCCACTGGCCTGATCCACTACGGATGTAGCATCGCCGATTCCCTCGGCTTCTCCGTCCTCGAAGCCGCCCCAACCTCCGACCAACCCATCTTCGACTACCTCAACGCCCTCCCTGCTCCCCAACGCCAGCGCATCCACATTCACATTCCCGAATGGCAAGTCGTCGTTGCCTCTCGCATCAATGCGCTCGAATACTGACCTCGCGGCCACGGAACTCGCAAACATCCCCCTAGAATGGAAGAGTGAGCTCACTCTCCAACCTCTTCGGGCATAAGTTCGGCCTCACCGAACGCGATCTCGAAAGTTATCTCGCCGAGGCACTGTCCAAAGGTGGCGACTACGCCGACTTGTACTTTGAATACCTCGCCACCAGTTCCATCAGCCTCGATGAATCTCTGGTCAAATCCGCCACCCAGGGCGTCTCCCTCGGCGTCGGCATTCGCGTCCTCTCCGGAGAACGCACCGGCTACGCCTACTCCGACGACCTCTCGCCGGATCGCATTCGCAAGGCCGCTCGCACCGCCGCCTGCATCGCCTCGGGACCCGCCACCGAACTCACCCACGGCCTCGAACCCACCGGTAACCGGAACCTCTACCCGGTCGAAATCCTCGCCGGCGACACCCCGCTGGAAGAGCGCGTCCAATTCGTCAAGCGCGCCGACGCCGCCGCCCGCGCTCACGACTCCCGCGTCTTTCAGGTCCAGGCCGTCTACGCGGACTCCGTCCGCCACGTCCTCGTCGCCACCTCCGACGGCCGCCTCTCCTCCGATGTCCAGCCCATGGCCCGCATCAATGTCGCCGTCCTCGCCCGCGATGGCGACGGCGTCCCCCAACGCGGCTATGCCGGCGGCGGCGGACGCGTCGGTCTCGACTTCTTCACCGGGCCCCACTCTCCGGAAGCCTTCGCCGTCGACGCCGCCAAACAGGCCATCCTGCAACTGTCCGCCGTCGAAGCCCCCGCCGGCGAGATGACCGTCGTTCTCGGCCCCGGCTGGCCCGGCATCCTCCTTCACGAAGCCGTTGGCCATGGCCTCGAAGCAGACTTCAACCGCAAAGGCGTCTCCGCCTTCTCCGGCCGCGTCGGCCAGCAGGTCGCCAGCAAACTCTGCACCGTCGTCGACGACGGCACCATCGCCCACCGCCGCGGCTCCCTCAATGTCGACGACGAAGGCGAACCCACCCAGCAGAACGTCCTCATCGAAAACGGTGTCCTCCGCGGCTATCTCACCGACAAACTATCCGCCCGCCTCACCGGCGGCCACTCCACCGGCTCCGGCCGCCGCGAGAACTACCAGCATTACCCCATGCCCCGCATGACCAATACCTTCATGCTCAATGGCGAAAGCCACCCCGAAGAGATCATCAAGACGGTAAAGAACGGCCTCTACTGCTCCAACTTCGGAGGCGGCCAGGTCGATATCACCAGCGGAAACTTCGTCTTCTCCGCCAGCGAATCCTTCCTCATCGAAGACGGCAAAATCACCGCCCCGGTCCGCGGCGCCACCCTCATCGGCAATGGCCCCGAGGCCCTCAAATATGTCTCCATGGTCGGCAATGACCTCAAACTCGACCTCGGTATCGGCGTCTGTGGCAAGGAAGGCCAGTCCGTCCCCGTCGGCGTCGGTATGCCCACCATCAAGATTGACCAGATGACCGTCGGAGGAACCCGATGAGCGAATCCATCCTCCGCGAAGCCGCCGCGCTTGCCATCCGCCTCGCTGCCGAACGCGGCGCCACCGCCTCCGAATGCACCCTCGCCGAAGGCGATGAATTCTCCGCCACCGTCCGCCTCGGCGAAGTGGAAACCCTGAAAGAGGCAGGCTCCCGCGCCGCCGGACTCCGCGTCCTCATCGGCCGCCGCCAAGGCTCCTCCTACACCTCCGACCTCACCGAGGAAGGCATCTCCCAGATGGTGGACGCCGCCATCGCCATCGCCCGCATCACCGAAGAGGACCCCTTCGCCGGCCTCCCTGCCCCCGAAGAACTCGGGCAAATCGACGGCGATCTCCAACTCTCCGCCCCCGACATCGCCCTCGTCGAAACCCCCGCCCGCATCGACGCCGCCAAACGCGCCGAAGCCGCCGCCCTCGCCGCCGATCCCCGCATCGCCAACTCCGAAGGCGCCGGCTGCGAAACCTACTCCGGCTCCCGTGTCTTCGCCAACTCCCTCGGCTTCCTCGGCTCCTACTCCTCCACCACCGCCTCTCTCTCGGTCACCCCGGTCGCCCGCGAAGGCGAGCAGATGGAGCGCGACTACTTCCATTCCGTTTCCCGCTCCTGGTCCGGCCTCGACTCCCCCGAAGACGTCGGCGCCAAAGCCGCCGCCCGCGCCCTCCGTCGCCTCGGCGCCCGCAAAATCGAAACCTGCAAAGCGACCGTCGTCTTCGAACCTCGCGTCGCCAAGTCCCTCCTCGGCCATATCTTTGAAGCCGTCTCCGGCGAATCCATCTACCGCAAATCTTCCTTCCTGCTCGACAAACTCAACCAGAAGGTCGCCGCCGAATCCGTCACCCTTATTGATGACGCCACCATCCCCGGCCGCTTCGGCACCTCTCCCTTCGACGACGAAGGCGTCCCCTCCCGCCGCACCGTCATCATCGAAAACGGCATCCTTAAGAACTACCTCTTCAACACCTACTCGGCCCGCAAGCTCAACGCCAAAACCACCGGCAATGCCTCCCGCGGCCTTACCGGCGCCGCCGGCATCGGCCACGGCTCCCTCTTCCTCGAGCCCGGCGGCCTCTCCCAGGAAGAGATCTTCCAGGCCGTCGGCACCGGCCTCTTCATCACTGAGCTCATCGGGTTCGGCGTCAACACCGTCACCGGCGACTACTCCCGCGGCGCCGCCGGCCTCTGGATTGAGAACGGCAAGCTCGTATATCCTGTTGCGGAGATCACCGTCGCCGGCAATCTCTCCAGCATGCTCAATAACATCGTCCACATCGGCAGCGACCTCGAGTTCCGCGGCTCCACCTGCGCCCCTTCCATCGCCATCTCCAACATGACCATCAGCGGCAAATGATCACCGGCTCCCCTCAAAAATCGAAGAAGGAATTCCCCACCGGCCTCGCCATCGCCGCCCTCGTCATCGTCTCCGTCGGCGGTGCCGCCGCCTGGTATTTCTCCCAGCCCCGCGACAACACCGCCCAGGCCCCCGTCCTCACCCCCGAGGCGCGCCTCTACGTCCGCGAAGGCAAACTCCAACTCCTCGGCACCGAACTCAAGGCCACCGACTCCGCCATGGCCAAGTCCCTCATCGAAATCGTCGGCGAAATCAAAAACGCCGGCGATCGCAAACTCAAACTCGTCGAGCTCAACTGCGTCTTCTACGATCCCTACAATCAGGTCGTCCTCCGTGAACGCGTCCCGATCGTCCGCACCAAAACCGGCGGACTCGCTCCCGGCGAAACCAAACCCTTCCGCATGCCCTTCGACAACATGCCCGCCAGTTGGAATCAGGCCATGCCCCAACTCGTCATCGCACAGATCCAGTTCGAATAATGGCCACCGTCCTCCTCGTCGAAGACGACCTCGATCAACTCGACCTCCGTACCCAACTTCTCGAAGCCGCCGGCCATTCCGTCCTTCCCGCCTCCTCCCCGGCCCAGGCCCTCCAACACCCCGCCACCGCTCAGGTCGCCGTCCTCGATCTCCGCCTCCCCACCCTCGCCGATGGCCTCAACCTCATCGAACAGCTTCGCCATCGCTCCCCGGCAATGAAGATAATCGTACTCAGCGGCTGGACCCACGATCTTACTCTCCAAGTCGACCAAGTCCTCGAAAAACCTGTCAAAATGCCTACCCTCCTCAAATACATCGCCCGCCTCGCCCTGCTCACCCTCTTCTCCCTCTCCGCCGCCGAAACCGTCGCCCACCTCGAACTCTCCGCCCCCGGCACCGATTGGGAAACCAAGGGCCGCGAAGCCGTCCTCGCGTCCATCGAGGTCGATGGCAAACCTTCCCAGCACCTCATGCTCTACGCCGGCGCCCGCCGCCATCGCTACAGCGTCTTCCTCGGCAACACCGCCACCGCCTCCCCCAAAGTCGAAGTCAAGGGAACTGGCATCGTCCAGCACAGCATCACGACCGAAATCGCCAAACCCTGGGCCGCCTTCGCCCCCGTTCTCTTCGAACGCAAAAACGCAATCGGAAAATTCACCGACATCCCCCTGCTCACCTACGTCGAGGAACTCACCGAAAACGGCCAGAAAATCCTCCAGTACACCGTCATCTTCTCCAACGAGGACGGCGGCACCTCCACTCGCTCCCTCATGTCCCGCTGGGGCCGCACCACCGACATCGAATACGTCTTCCGCGCCTACCTCAAGCCCAACGGCTCTCTCGATAAGGCCATCATCCAGTCTCGCGGCCACAAGGACATCGTGTTTACCGGCCCCTTCTTCGGCTCCCACCCCATGCTCATGCCGGTCACCGACAACAACATGGTCGCCGGCGAGGGCCCCAGCCCCGTCCGCTACCAACCTGCCCCCTTCCTGGCTGACCTCTCCCGCTCTTCCCGCGAAACCGTCATGGACGCCAACCCCATCACCTGGCTCGTCATGACCTCCGAACTCGTCCGCGAAGACAAACTCCGCCCCTACGGCGTCGAGCGCGGCGAAGATATCTCCGATCCCCGCAACTACCTCTTCATCGAGGCCAATGTCCAACCCGGCCAGGCCGCCGTCGCCTTCGTCGTCCTCCACAAGAACGGAACCTACTACTTCTCCCACAAAGGCCGCACCAAGGACGCCATCGAACGCGCCGGCTGGGTCCGCTCCACCATCGAACTCCCGCCCGGAACCCAACCCTCCGACCTTAAATCCATCAACCCGCTCTGCGTCTACCACCCCAAAAGCCCCTCCGACGTCTCCTGCGGCCCCACCGAGTTCAAATCCCTCTTCTTCCTGACCAGGGAAAAACTCCCCGGCACCCCGTTCACCCTCCCAATCGGAAATAATTAACCCCATGAACGTGCGCTTCGCCATCGGCGCGCTCCTGCTCCTCCTTCAGGCCGGAGCCATCGTCCGCGCCCGCTTCGCCGGCGATCGCTACTTCTGCTGGGCCCCCTTCGACCAGCAGACCCGCTACCGCATCTACCTCCAAATCGGCGACGAAGGCCTCACCGATGACCAGATCCGCCGTCGCTACCGCCGCCCCGCCGAAGGCGTCGACAATCGCTCCGCCCAACACCTCTTCGACATCATTACCCGCGCCGAACAGAAGTTCGAACAGTGGGGCCGCTCCCGCGTGAAAGTCATTTACACCGTCAACGGCGGACCCGAAAAGGAATGGACGTATCCGCAATGATCGCCAACCCTCTCAAGCTCTCCGGCCTTTCCCTCCCGCCCCAGGTCGTCCTCGTCTGCCGTCTCATCGCCCTTGCCCTGCTCCTCACCAATCACCAGGCCCAGATCCAGACCCCCTTCCTCCCCTTCCTGGCCATCTTTGACGCCTTTCCCCCCGAAGCATTTCAACTCACCCTCAAAGCCGCCCTTCTCCTCGGCGCCCTCGGCACTCTCTTCACCTCCCGCACCCGCACCTTTGCCGCCCTCGCCGGCGCCGCCCTCCTCCTCGCCGTTCTCAGTTCCCGCGGCTACTACGGCAACAACAAAACCTTCGCCGGCCTCATTCTCGTTCTCTCTTCCCTCTCCAACCCCACCGGCCCGCCACGCCTCCTCCAATGGCAGTTCGCTCTCGTCTATTTCGGCGCCGGACTCAACAAGGCGCTCGACCCGGACTGGCAGTCCGGCCAGTTCTTCCACCATTGGGCCTCGGAAAACCTCAAGAACCCCCTCTACCTCTGGCTCAACCCCCAACTTCCCCCGCTCCTGGCCGGCAAGCTCTTCTGCTGGTACACCATCGTCGTCGAACTCGCCCTCGTCCCCCTCATCCTCATCCCTCGCCTCCACCCCGCCGCCATCTGGACCTCCGGCCTCTTCCAGTCCGGCCTCCTCCTCTTCACAGGCGACCCCTTCAATCTCTTCTTTTACGGCATGCAGGCCAACCTCTTCGCCTTCGCCCGCTGGCCGGAATCCCAGCTCACCGTCATCTGGGACGGCAGTTGCGGCTTCTGCCGCCGCTCCAAGGAGTTCTTCCAAACCATCGATCGCGATCCCGTCTGCAACTGGCGCCCCCTCCAATCCGGCATCGGCGATCAGTTCGGCCTCACCAAGGCCCAGTTAAAGCACGCCCTCCACGCCGCCGGCCCAGGCTGGCTCCTCGCCGGCTACTCCGCCGTCCGCCGCCTTCTCCTCTATCTGCCCGCCTTCTCCTTCACCCTGCTTACCCTCGTCGCCCTCGCCCCCGGCCCGCTCTCCCGCCGTGTCGTCGTCGCTTCCGCCCTCCTGTTTCTCCTCCCCATCTCCAACCCCGTCGGCAACGCCATCTACGGCTGGATCGCACGCCACCGCCATGAACTCCTCGCCGGCGAAACCTGTGAGCTCCCTGAATAGTCTTAGTATTAAAGGGGGTTTACCCAATGCGCATTTATACACTTCTCGCTCTTGCGACCGCTATTCCCTTGTTTGGTCAGGTCGGCAACCTGCAACTCAGCACCGCCGGGATGAACTTCTCCGCAACCACCGGGTTCGGCCTTCCTCAATCCCAACTCGTCGGCGTCACCTCCACCGGCGCCTCCCTCCCCATTACCGTCAGCACGCGCTATTTCACCGCCACCGAGGGCTGGCTCTCCGCCACCGCCGACCGCAACTCCACCCCCGCCAACGTCACCGTCACCGTTAACCCCTCCGGTCTCGATGCCGGCGTCTACAACGGCCAGGTTCTCATCGTCTCCTCCGGCTCCCAGTCCGGCCTCGTCACCGTCACCCTCACCGTCTCCAGCACAAACCCCTCCAACACCATCATCACCGCCAACCCCACCTCGGTCTCCCTCGCCGCCTCCAGCGGCCAGATCGTCCAGACCAACGTCAACCTCCTCAGCACCGGCAACGTCCCCTTCCAGGTCTTTACCTCCACCGCCGGCGGCGGCAACTGGCTCTCCTACATCGCTTCCTCCAACGCCTCCCCCACCTCCCTCACCATCTCCGCCAACCCCACCGGCCTCCCCGCCGGCACCTACACCGGCACCGTCTCCGTCGCCCCTCTCTCCGGCGCCCCCGGCGTCGCCATCCCCGTCACCTTTACCATCGGCTCCTCGGGCGGCGTCGGCGGCTTCAGCGTCACGCCCCCCTCGCTCAGCTTCCTCTACCAGACTGGCACCGGCCTCCCCAATCCCCAGTCCGTCTACGTCTCCAACTTCAACGGCATCGTCGGCTTTGTCGCCTCCTCCAATAGCTCCTGGGCCCGCCTCACCACCGGCGCCACCACCCTTCCCCCAACCCAAACCGTCAGCGGCTCCAGCAACAACTACCTCAATATCCACGTCGACCCCGCCGGACTCACCCCCGGCTTCTATAACGCCACCATCTCCGTCAACGCCTCCACCGGAGCCTCCCAAACCGTCTCCGTCGCCCTCACCGTCAGCGGCACAGCCCTCCTCTCCGCCAACCCCGGCTCGCTCACATTTAACTACAACCCCGATACCGGTATCCCCTCCGTTCAATACGTCGCCATCTCCACCACCGGCTCCCCTCTCTCCTTCACCGCCTCCGCCAACTCCGGCGGTTGGCTCCTCGTCGGCCCGCAGAACGGCAACACCAACGACGCCAACCAGCTCACCGTATCCGTCAACCCTGTCGGCCTCGGCCAGGGCGCCTATACCGGCTACATCAACGTCACCAGCGGACTCACTTCCCTCACCATCCCCGTTACCCTCCAGGTCGGCTCCACCACCTTCAACAACATCTCCGCCAGCCCCCAATCTATGAATTTCCAGGCGCAGGTCGGCAATGTCGGCGCCAGCCAGACCCTCTTCCTTACCGCCAATACCACCAAGAACTTCCTCGCCACCGCGACCGCCACCGGCGGCAACTGGCTCCAGGTCTCCCCCAATAGCGGCGCGACCCCAGCCTCCCTCACCGTAACCATCAACCCCCTCGCCGTCGGCCTCGCCGGCACCTACTCCGGCACCATCCAGATCTCCAACCTCTCCGACGGAACCCAACTCGCCGTCCCCGTCACCATGACTCTCTCCGGCGCCTCCCTCACCGCCGCCCCCCAGTCTCTCAACTTCACCGTCACCGCCGGCAACACCGTCTCGGCCACCCAGACCGTCCAACTCACCGGCCTCTCCAACGTCAATTTCAACGCCGCCTCCAATAGCCCCTGGCTCTTCGTCAATCCCGCCTCCGGATCCCTTCCCGGCGCCCTCAACGTCTCTGTCAGCGCCGCCAATCTCGCCACCGGCGCCTACAATGGCTCCATCACCGTTTCCAGCGGCAGCGCGTCCATCAACATCCCGGTCTCGCTCAACGTCATCTCCTCGGCCGCACCCATACTGACCCCGTCCAATCTCACCTTCCAGCACGTCACTGGCACCAACCCGCCTGCCTCGCAAACGATCGCCGTCAACTCCACCGCCGGTGCCGTCTCCTTCGCCGTCTCCGCTCGCACCCAGTTCGGCGGTAACTGGCTCTCCATCGCCACCACCAACTCCATCACTCCCGCCACCATCACCGTCTCCGTCGATCCCCGCGGCCTCACCCCCGGCACTTATCGCGGCACCATCACCGCCACCGCCTTCGCCGGAGCAGATATCCGCACCGCCGAAGTCACTCTCGTCGTCACCAACCCCGCCGGTCCCATTCTCCGCACCGCCCTCCACGGCGCCAGCCGCGAACTCTCCGCCATCACACCCGGCATGATCCTCTCCCTCCAGGGCAACGCACTCGGGCCGCAAACCGGCTCCCCCGGTAACACCACCGCCGCCGGTGCCTTTGAGACCTCCTTCAACGGCTACCGCGTCCTCTTCGATGGCGTCCCCGCCCCCATTCTCTACATCAGTGACTCCCGCCTCGATACCGTCGCCCCCTACGCCATCGCCGGCCGCACCAGCACCCGCGTCGTCGTCGAAAACTCCGGCGCTCGCTCCGATGCCATGGAACTCACCCTCTCCCCGGACGCCGCCCCCGGCCTCTTCACCGCCGATGGCTCCGGCCGCGGTCAGGCCGCCGCACTCAACGAAAACGGCTCCCTCAACACCCGCACCAACCCCGCTCCTCCAGACTCCGTCCTCGTCCTCTTCGCCACCGGCGAAGGCCAAACTGAACCCGCCGGCCAGGACGGCCGCATCATCGCCACCGACCTCCGCAAACCCGTCCTCCCCGTCGCCGTCAACATCGGCGGCGTCCCCGTCGAGGTCCTATACGCCGGTTCGGCTCCCCATCTCGTCTCCGGCATGATGCAGGTCAACGTGCGCCTCAACTCCAGCGTCCCCCGTGGCCTTGCCATCCCCGTCGAACTCCGCGTCGGCCCCGCTCCCAGCCAGTCCGGCGTCACCGTCGCCATCCAGTAAGCTACCGGATCACCACTCCCAGTAGCCGCGCCAGTTCCATCGCCTGCGGGGCGGTCACAATCGCCCCGCGCACATCCTCCGCGCGCACCACCATCCCCTCAATATCCGCCCCCCGCAAATCGATTCCCTCCAGCGCCACCCCGCTCAGGTCCGCACCGCGCAGATCTACCTCCGCCAGCACCACATCGGTCAACTCCGTCCCCCGCAGGTCCGCCTCCCCCAGGTTGCTCTCCCGAAACTCGCACCCCTTCGCCCGCCCGTCGTTCCATTGCGCGTACCGCGCGTCGCATCCCTCCACCAGCACGTCCTGCCACACGCACTCCGTCGCCACCAGGCCCGTCATCCGGCACCCGATGAACTCCACCCGCGTCGCCTCCATACCCCGCATCCGCGCATTCGAAAAATCGCACTTCACAAACCGCACATCCCGCAACCGCGTCGACGAAACCACACTCCCGGCCAGCGATACCCCCTCCACAATGCAGCACTTCGCCGCCACCCCGCCCAGCTTTTGCCCCGTCAACTCCCCGCCAACAATCCACCCCTCTTCCACGCCCCCCAATCGCTCCACCCCGAACCTCTCCAGGTCCTCCCCGCTCTCCGGCACATCCGCCCGCTCCCGCCCTGCTTTCTTCTTCACACCTACCAGCCTACCCGAATAGAAAAACCCGGCCAGAGCGGCCGGGCTTTCCCATCGAAAAAACTCCAGCGCACCTGCGCGCTAGGATACCGAAGCGGTCGAGTGCCGATGCAAGTGATCAATGATCTGATCTTTCAAATGCAGCTTCAGTTTCTTCAGCCGCACTTCTTCCATCTGCTCGTCTTCGCTCAGGTGGCTCATCGCCTCGAGTTCCTCTACGCGCCGGTCATATTCGCTATGACGCGTAACTAGTTCGCGAAACTCTTCGCTAGTCGCCATCAGGTGCGCCTTCAATTCTTCTTGCGTGTTGAGCTCCATCGGGTTGTATCTCCTTTGGCAGGCTGCCAACGCCTAGGCCGTTTTCGGCTCGGTGGGTAGTCTGGTTCTTCCGTCCTTGACTGGACACCCCGAAACTATCACTTTTCCCGCTCCATGACAATCCCGTCTTCTACCGGACCGGCGTAGTACCCCCGGCGCCTCCCAACTACGCGAAAACCACTACGCTCATAAAGCCCCCGCGCCCCCTCGTTCGACTCCCTCACCTCCAAAAACACCCGCCCCAGCGGCAACGCTTCCACCAACTCTCGCCCTACTCCCCGCCGCCGCCACGCCTTCGCCACCGCCAGATTGAGCAACTCCCACTCCCCCTCCCCCAACCCCCGCAACACCGCGAACCCGGCCAACTCCCCCTCCCGCTCCGCCACCACAAACAGATACTCCAGATAATCCCCAACCGTCCATTGCGCCGCCTCCGGCGCCTCCCGTTGGATCGCCTCCACCCGCTCCAAATCCCCCGCCGTCCCCGCTCGAATCACAACTCCCTCCACATCGCCGCCTGCGCCCGCCCAATCGCCGTCCAGTCGAAATTCGCCGCCGCGATCTCCCGCGCCGCCCACGCCATCCTTCGCCGCCGTCCCGCATCCCGCAACAGCAGGATCACCCCTTCCGCAAACGCCTCCGCCTCATCGGCGATCCACACACTCTCCCCATGCGTCAACCCCAGCCCCGCACACCCGCTCGTCGTCGCCACCACCGCCCGCTCCATCGCCATCGCTTCCAGCACCTTCAGGTTCGTCCCCGCGCTCACCAGCGTCGGCGCCAGCACCAGCGTCGCCGCCCGGTACAGCGGCGCCACATCGCTCACAAACCCGTGCACCGTCACCCCATCCCCCGTCGCCGGCGCCTCTGCCCAGTAACGCAGATGATCCGGCCCCGCTACCACCTCCAGACACACCTCCGGAACCGCCGCCCGCACCCGCGGCCAAACCTCTTCCCAGAAGAATCGGAACGCCGTCACATTCGGGAAGTGCCGGAACGAACCCACAAATAGCAGCCGCAATCCCGCCGGCTCCTCGCTCGGGACGAATCGCGCCAAGTCCACCCCGTTCGCCAGCACCGTCACATTCTCCACACCCAGGTGCGCCGCATCCTTCTCCGCCATCACCACCACCCGCTTCACCCGCCGCGCCGCCGCCATCTCAAACCGCCACCACCGCCACCAGTCCCACCACGCCCCGAATCCGAACTTCTTCTCAAACACCTGCCGGTACAGGTCAAACGTCACGTCGTGCTCCACCAGCACATCATCGGTGTATGGCGCCAGTTGCGTGTACTCCGCCTGCACCAGCGCAAACCCGTACGCAATCCCGTCCGCCCGTAATCGCTCCCGCAACGCCTTCGACCGGAACTCCCGCACCTCCGGTGGCGCCAGCGACGCCCAACGCGGCTCCCGGTACCGCGGCATTCCAAACAACACCGCCTGATGGACAAACTCCATCACCGGCCCCGGATTCTCCGCCGCCCCTGCCTCCGCAAAACAGTACAGAAACAGGTCAAACTCCTTCCCCGCCTCCCGCAGCATCGAGTAGATTCGCACCGCGCCGCCATGCCCCAACGGCCACGGATAGTACGGCGAAACAACCGCCACCCGCGTCCGCCCGCCCAACGCCCGCCCCCGCAGCGTCACCGACGCCTCTGCCTCCTTCGACCGCTCCCGCGCCCACGGCCACCACCACGGCCGCAACCAGATCCGGTCCAGCGGCACACCCCGCCAGAACAGCCACGACGCAATCGCCGTCCCTGCCTGCAAATGGTGCCGCTCCCCCCGCGCGTTAAATGCCAGCAGTCGCCGCGGCGCCGTCAGAAAGGCAAGCCGCACCAGCGGATGGTCCCCCAGCAAAAATGGCGCCAGCCCCACCCGTCGCTTCCCCAACACCCGCCGCAACTCGCCCCTCCCCGCAACAACCACGCACGGCAGTCCCGCAATCGCCTCCCCCCAGCAAACCACCAGATGTTCCCGCCCCGGTTCCAACGCCCGGATCTCCTCGTACATCGCCCGCACCCGCGCCTCTTCCCCCGACGCGAAATGCAACACAATCGCCTCGCCCTCTTTCCCCAACAGCCGCCACAACCACCCCTTCATCCCCGCTCCCGCGTCCAGTACAACAGCCCCACCCCAAGCAACGGCAGCATCGCCACTCCCAGGCACACCGGCGCAAATCCGTGCCGGTCCACTACGTATCCGATCGCCGGCGAAATCACCGTCTGCATCAGCCCGTACGCCCCCGTTAAGGAAGCCGCCCCAAACGCCGCCCGCTCCATCCCGAACAGGTCCAGCGGCAAGGCATATAGATTCACGCTCATCATCGTCGTGCACGCATAGCTCACCGCTATGCACAGCGCCGCCACCAGCGGACTCCCCGCATACGGCACCATCGCCGTCGCCACCGCCACCGCAAGTCCCCCAAATAGAATCGCCTTCCGCCGCGCATCCGTCACCGCCCCGCCCAACTGCAACGATACCGCTCCCCCAAACAGCCCTCCCAATGCCCCTATCAGCGGCGGGATCCACGCCAGCGTCCGGTTCACCGCCCCCGCCTCCATCCCCCACGCCGTCACCAGATAGGGTGTCGTCCAGTTCGACCACAAACTATACCCCGTCATCACGCACATCGTCGCCACCACCAGCCCCCAGTACGACCCCGACCGCAGCATCTCCCCCACCGCAAACTGCTTCCGCCCCGGATCCAGCGTCTGCTTCGGCGCACTCCGCGCCACCAGCAGCCACAACGGCACCCACAGCAAACCCAGGCCCCCGCCCACCAGAAACGCCGATCGCCATCCAAACCGCGGTTCCATAAAGCCCGCCAGCAGCGGCGCCGCAATCATCCCGATCGACAGCCCCACCTGGCTCATCCCCTGCCCCAGCGCCCGCTCCCGAGGCTCCAGATACGTCGACATCGCCTTCCCTGCCGCCGGTACCCCGCCCCCCTGCGCCGCCCCCAATAAAAACCGGGACGCAATCAATCCCCATAAATCCCGCGCCCATCCCGTCCATACCGTCGCCGCCGACCACACCCCCACCGCCAGCGTCACCCCCGCGTTCAATCCGATCCGGTCGATCACCAACCCCATCAGCGGCGCACCTATCGCATATACCAGCGAAAAGTACGACACCACTCGCCCGTAGTCTTCATTGCTCCACGCAAACTCCCCCCGTATCACCGGCGCCAGCGCCGCCAGCAACTGGCGGTCCAGGTAGTTCAACGACGACGAAAGGATGAAGATCCCCACCGCCACCCAACGGCCCGGAATCTTCATTGTCCGCCCGTAAACGTCACTGTCGCGATCTCACCCGTTGCCTTCACATACTCCACCGTCACCATCCGCGGCGCCTTCTGCAACCCGCACCCCAGGTCCACCGTCCCGTTTCCCGTCACAACAATCTTCCCCGCATCTTTCACCTGCAACAGCTTCGCCGTCTTCAGGTCCGCCCCAATCGCCAACCGCATCGCACCGCCCGCCAGGCAATCCACCCGTAACAGCTTCCCGCTCAGGTTCCCGTCCGGCTTCGGCCCGTCCCACCAGTCCACCACTTTGCCCTTCGTCGGCGCCGCCCCGGCATTTGCCTTCGCCTCCGCCTCCCGGATCCGCGACACGGCTTCATCCTTCAACCGCTGCAACTCCCGTGCCTCGGCCTCTTGCACCTTGCGCCGTTCTTCCTCCTCCGCCTCAATCCGCTTCCGGTCCGCCGCCAGCCGAACCTCCCGCAACTGCGCCCGCTCCGCCGCCGACCCCGCCGCCCGCTCCGCCCCAAACCACATCTTCGCCGCCTCCGCCGGTAACTCCGCCGCTGCAAACGCCTCCGCCGCCGCCCGCCATAGCCGTACCTCCCGAGGCGCTAACTCCGCCGCCCGCCGCAGTCGCTGCGCCTTGTCGGACTGCTTGGCCTCATGTTTGGCCAGCATCTCGTGCGGCAAACTCCACCGCGGATTCATCCGCCACGCCTTCTCTAACGAATCTTTCGTATCCGCCAGCGCCAGCGCCCGGGCCCCCGCCGGTTCCGCCTTCCCCGCGACATCGGCAAGCAACGTCTTCGCCTCGGCGTCCTCCAACTCTTCCCCCCGAATCCGCCGCGGGTCCATCGGCCGCCCCGTCAACGCTACCGTCCCGAATGCACCCTTGGCTAAATAGGCGGCCGCTTCTTTGTCAAAATCCCGCTGCAGCATCCCCACCGTGTTCCGCCACGCCGCATCCCCGTCCACACCCTTGCCAAAATTCGACAACAGGACCCGTGACGAGGACCCGCTCCAACGCGGATCGGTCAGCAGCAGGTGCATTCGCGCCCACTCCAGGTCCTTTCCCCCCGGTACAGCCCCTAGCGTCACCCGCGGCCCGTGTACCTCCAGCGTGCTGAACACCCGCGCTACTCCCCGCTCCACCGCCACATCCATCGTCGGTGTATTCTCCCGCAGCAGGAGCAGCGCCATCTGCTCCATCACACTCGCCGGCACCGGTCCAACCGGCATCGTCAGCAGATAGGAGTCCCTCCCCAGCCGCAGTTCACCGATCCCCGCATGGTTCTTTCTCTGCACCACCGAAATCGGCCACACCGGCTGCAGGTCTTTCCCGAACTTCTCCGCGAGCGTGTGCCGCAACTGCGACAACGCCACCACCGCTTCCTGCGCTTCCTTCTCTCCCCCGTTGGTAAAAACGGTGAACGGCGCACTCCGGTAAGCGGTCCACTTCTCCGCCCCCAGCAAACCCGAAAACAGCAGCCCCATCCACAGAAAACGCTTCACACCGTCTAGCATATCCCGCTACAATCCCCCCTATGGCCAAGTCCATTTGGAACCCTGCCGACCGCCAGGCGCTCCTGGCCCGTTTTGACGCCCTCAAGCCCAACATGTCCCCCGTCTGGGGCAAAATGTCGGTCTCCCAAATGGTCCAACACTGTAAACTGCCGATCCTCGCCGCTATGGGAGAGGGCAAGGTGACGCAGAAGTGGACGCCTTTTCGAATTTGGCCCATGGCCAAGCTGATCATCTATGTCCTCCCCTGGCCCAAAGGCGCCCCTACCGCCCCGGAATTCATCGTCCGCGACGACGGCGATCTGAAGAACCGCGTCGCCGCCCTCCGCGAAGCCGTCGAAAAATTTGCCGCCCGCGGGGAGTCCGAAACCATCCAGCCCCATGCCGCCTTCGGCACCCTCTCCCACCAGGACTGGGGCGCCCTCCAGCACCGCCACTTGGAGCATCACCTCAAACAGTTCAACGCCTGACCCGCGCCGGCGCTAGCAATTCGTGGCCATATACCGCTCGATCCCATCCAAAACCCGCTCCAGCCCAAAATAGAAGCTCTCGTCCAGAGTGCGCGGACGCCCGCCCCGCGCCAGCAATGGCGACGCCTCCGTGATTCCCCCGCTCTTCGATGTCAGAATCGACGACAGGATCGGGTACCGCGGATCTCCAATCGCCCGGCACAGGTCCCGGCTCACCGCTTCCGCCCACTCCTCGTCCCCGATCCCTTGCGACCGCGCCCTCGCCAGTGAAATCGCCGTGTCCGAACTCCCGCTCACATACCCGTGGACGATGCTCAACATGTCCATCATGTCCTCCGGGCTGAGCCCCGTTCCCGCAATCGTCTCCAGAAACGCCTCATGCCAGCTCAGCCAGTTCGGCCCGTGGGGCGCCGCCACAAACGGCAGTTCCGCCAGCCATGGCCGCGCACACAGCATCGCCCGCTTGGCGCTAGCCCAACGCGTCACCTCCTCCCGCCATCCCCCCCGCGGCCCGCTCCGCTCCGGCGGCGTTCCCATCGCCGCATCCACCGCCGCATCCACCAGCGCTTCCTTGCTCGGAAAGTAGCGATAAAGCGCCATCGTCGTGAACCCCACCCGCTCCGCCACCGCCTGCATCGTCAACGCCCCTAGCCCCGCCCCATCCGCCACTTCGATCGCCGCCCCCACCAGGTCCTCCCGCGTCACCGACGGCTTGGGCCCGCGCCCCGGCCGTGGTACCGCATCCCACAACAGTCCGCTCCGCTTTCGTAACTCGTCGCTCCGCGCGCCCGTTGCCCCTTCGCCCGCACCGCCTTCCCCGTCCCGCTTCTTCGCCCTGCCTTTCCCCGCCATCCCGCTCCTCCCCGATTCTCCATTGACAATCTAATTGTTTATATCATACACTTATCTGCGTACTAGATACACAGAAAGCAGATAGACGCACCCCAATGCCCAACAGTACCCGCATCGTCCCCACCGCTCGCCTCCTTCTGGCGATCTCCGCCCTCCTGGCCTTCAGCCCCAACGCTCCCGCCGCCGAGGATTCCTTCGACTACCGCATACTCGCCACCTCCAGAACCTCCACCATGGAGAAGGAACTCAATGAGGCCGCCGCCGCCGGCTACCGGTTCACCCGCGTAATGGCCGGTAAATCCCTCAGCGGCGGACAGGTGATCATCGCCATGGTGAAGGAATCGGCGCCCCAGGGCCAGGCCGCCCGCAAGTACCGGTTACTGGCCACCTCCCGGACCTCGCAAATGCAGACCGAGATGCAGCAGTTGGCCGGCGCCGGCTACACCTACCGGGACCACACCATCTTTGAATCGGCCGGTGGCGGCCGGGAGGTCGCCGTCGTCATGGAACTCGACCCCCGTCAACCCGCTCCCGGCAGTGACGCCTACAAACTCCTCGCCACCGCCAGGACGTCAACCATGCAGCAGGAACTGCGGGAGGCCGGCGCGCAGGGCTTCTTCCTCCTCGGTCTAGCGTCAGGCAAAACAGCGGCAGGCAACGAAATCATCGCCATCTTGCGGAGACCTCGCTACCTCGGAACCGCCGGACGCCAAAAATGGGCTTCCGGCGGATGACTCCCGGCCACTCCCCTGCCCCGTCCTCGCGCAGTCGCACATCAGCAGTCCGGCGCCTGATACCTTCAGCGGCGCTACGAGTGAAATCGTGCGGTCACCGGGTATGCCCTGTGAAACTTTCCAAAGTGGCTTCAGCGGCTATCCCCCTATTAGCCGCTTGGCCGCATTCGCCGGAACGGCCGCAAGAGCCTTCGGCCTTCCCTCCGGGCTCGTTTCGCGGCGAAATGATTCGACTTCCGATAAAACGAATCGGCTTGGCGCTGGGGTACCTCGGCGGCCGGCATCGAACTGACTGACTCCACCGCCACCACCGATCGCGGCCACTACACAATCGACTACCGGTCCTTGTGGACGCAGAGCTACGGACTGCCCGGCGACTCTTCCTTGTATGCCACCTACGGCGACGGCGCGTCGTGCATCGCCTGCTCGCCCTCTGTCGAGACTGTTCTCAACATCCTGATCGCTTTCGAGGACCTGGCCCGCTAAGCGCGGCTATGCACAACGCAAAGGCTACCGCCAGGCCGCCCGGCCCGCACTCCGTCCCCTTTTCTGGGAGCAGCCGGTCATCCCCAGGGAAATGTCGGCCTCGGCACACGTATGCAGCACACTGCGTCGGTCTCCAACTCCGGCCTCTTCCGGATCGCCTCCATACAATGCGGGCATAGCAGGGAGCGGAAATGCGACGGCAGCCCCGAGGCCTTGGCAGCCGGCTCCGGACCGGGCAGTGGATGCGTGTACAACCCGGAATGTTCAGCACAAACGCCGGTGGAACAGTGGTGGCAGATACCGATGGCCTCCGTTTGATTCCCCATCAGACTGCATTCGTAACATCTCATGGCTTCCTCCTGTCGGGCATCAATTGGCAGCATCACCCGGGAACCAGTGCCGCGTACGGACACATACCGAACAGACCGAGAGCATCACCGGCACCTCGATCAGAACGCCTACCACCGTCGCAAGCGCGGCGCCGGACTCGGGGCCAAACAGCGCAATGGCCGTCGCGACAGCAAGTTCGAAGAAGTTGCTCGCCCCGATCAGCGCACCCGGTGCGGCAATCGGGTACGCGACACCGAACACCTTCATCAGTCCGTAGGTAAGGCCGGAGTTAAAGTAGACCTGCAAGAGTATCGGCACCGAGATGAGCGCGACGTGAAGGAACTTTCCCGTAATGTTGCCCGCCTGGAACGCGAAGAGAAGGGTTAGTGTTGCCAGAAGTGCCGTCATGCCAATCGGGGCGAATCGCGGGAGCAGTACCTCCTCGAACCACTGCTTGCCCTGCCGGGAGATGTAGTAGGCTCGCAAGGCCACGCCGGCGGCGAGCGGCACCACGATAAATATGAGTACTGAATAAAGTAGGACCTCGAATGGCACGGCAAGCGACGAGGCCCCAGACACCAGGAAACGCACAATCGGCGCAAACAGCACGAGCATGATGAGGTCGTTCACGGAAACCTGGACCAGCGTGTAGGCGGGATCACCCCCCGTTAGATGACTCCAGACGAACACCATTGCGGTACAGGGTGCGGCTGCCAGAATGATGCACCCGGCGATGTACTGGGAAGCCTCTGCGGGTGAAACGAATGGGACAAAAACATGGCGAAAAAAGAGCCAGGCGAGAAAGGCCATCGAGAACGGCTTGACAAGCCAGTTGACGAAAAGGGTAATCACCAGCCCGCGGGGACGGCGGCCAACGCCCGCGATCGAAGCAAAGTCCACCTTCATCATCATGGGGATGATCATCAGCCATATCAGGATCGCGATCGGGATGTTGATCTGGCTCTCCTGCCCGAACTCGAAGCGCCGGAGAGCGGCCGCCGCTTCCGGGACCACCACCCCCAGCCCCACCCCGAAAGCCATGCTGAGACCCACCCATAAAGTAAGAAACCGCTCGAACAATCCAAGTTGCCTCGCGGCCTCCTCGCGGCTGCCTTGACCGGTCATCTGCGCACCTCGTTCTCTTGCCCCCGAATTTCTACTTCGACTATCGCAGAATTATCGAATCAAGGCAAGGAGGCAGATTCGGAGTGGACACGATTTGTAGTTCGGCTATTCTAGAAGAATCGCAGGAGGAGCGGCGGTCTCGTGAAAAAGAAGAAAAAGGTCGTAGTGGATCCGGCGCGCTATGCGGACATGTTCGCGGCGATGGGGAACGAGGCGCGCCTTCGCGTCGTGCGCCTGCTGCTGGCTGCCCACCCCGACGGGCTCGCCGTCGGAGAGATTCTCGCAGAGCTGGCCATCCCGGCGTCGACACTCTCACACCATCTGGAAAAACTTCGGGCCGAGGAACTGGTAACCGCCGAGCGGCGGGGGACCTTCCTCGTCTATCGGGCTAACACGGATGCGCTGCAGGAACTGCTCGGGTTCCTGTATGCAGAATGCTGCACAAGAAACATGGCGGTCCGGCCGGAAAACCTCATCCGCTTGTGCCAATAGCCGGCGGGAATGGAAAGGCAAAAGGAGATTCGAATGACGAGACGGACAATGATAGGCGGAACGATGGGACTGGCTTTCGCCGCAGGCGAGCGCCGTACACGCGTCCTGGTGCTGTGTACCGGCAACTCGGCGCGCAGCCAGATGACAGAGGGTTTCTTGCGTTGGTTGGATCCGAAGCTGGAACTCTATTCGGCTGGGACATCGCCCGCGCCGCGCGTTAACCCGTTTGCAATCAAGGTAATGCAGGAAATCGGAATCGACATCTCGGGACACCGGCCCAAGGCCGTCGGGCAGTTCACCGGACAATCATTCGATTTCGTTGTGACCGTCTGTGACGAGGCGGACAAGAACTGTCCGAACTTCCGGGGCAAGGTGGGGAAGCGATTGCACATTGGATTTCCCGACCCGGCCAAGGCCACTGGAACCGACAACGAAAAGCTGGCCGTATTTCGCCGCGTCCGTGATGACATCCGAGAGCGGTTTCGGGCCTTCCACACCGCCGAGATCGCCACGGCACCAGGACCGTCTCGATAGCATGCCCGGGTACCGCGCCCGGTGGCTGACGCTGGTCGCTTGTCTTATGTGCACGCTGGCGGCGGCAGAGACCGAAAAACTGCACCGTTCCACAGCGCCCGTCGCGTTGCGCGGCAACGATCGCGACTCGGCGCAAGGCTTCATCCTGCTGGCGGCGAAGCCGGACCCGGAGACCTGCCGGGAGTTAGGCGCAGCCGTCGCGCTGGCCGCCAGGTTCGGTGTATCCGGCCGCATTATCACCCCCGCCGGCCTGCCGGACCCGGCGTGCGGATCGGCCTGGAAACACCAGGAACTTGCCGATACCGCGTTCCTGAAGCGGGCCGGAGCAAAAACGACGGATGGAGCCGCCTTCGCAATCCTGATCGTCGACGGCAAGGGCATAATTCGCTACCACAAGATTGCGCCCGCCACCGTCGACGGCGCCAGGGAAACCGGCCGGGAACTCGTTCTGTGGGAGCAGGGACGAGGGGCCTTCTCCGGCCATTGCGGACACTGCCACGGGGACGATGGGCTGGGAAGTTTTCACGAGGGGGTGCGGCCACTGACGGCGATAACAACCCGAATGAGTGACGCCCGGATTCTCGACGCCGGAGAACGATTCGGTGCCGTTAGCATCTCGACTTGGAGCGCCGGAGAGGTGAACGCGCTCATCCTGTATCTGCGGGGCATGTAAAGCAAGACGGGGGAAATCGCGCGGCCAGATGGGGGAAATGCCCCAATGGGCGCAAATGCGGACCGCAAAACCGGAGCAGACGGCCCCCATCTGCAAGCGCTTTCACAAAAAGTGGTCCAGTTCCTCCCTGGCCCTCAAAATGCACAGTGAGAGTCTCAAATCGCATATCAACCGCGCGTAGGAGCCGGCATGTGCGCGTTCGGGGAAAGTACACGGGAGGTAGGGAATGGCACAGACACGCGATGTGTCCGCGGACGGCAAAGCGGGCCGCAGAAGCTTCTTTGAAGCACTAGGGGGAATCGGTGCCGGCGCAGTGACGGCTGTCGCGGGAGCGAAACTGCTCTCAACGGCTACCGTCGAGGCAGCCGAAGCGCCACCTCCGTTGGCCGAACCGGCTGGCAATGTGATGGTGCGCATGCAAGCCGAGTTGGAGCGCAGCTTGGCGAGCGGGAAGACCCCAAGCTGGATCATGGTGGTGGACACCCGCAAGTGCATCGGCTGCGACGCCTGCACCATTGCCTGCAAGGCGGAGAACCCGACAGGCCCTGGCACCAACTTCCGCCGAGTCGTCAAACGCGAACTCGGCCTCGGCTCTCGGGCTTGGGCGGTCTTCAAGCCCGTCAACTGCCTCCAGTGCGATGACCCTCCCTGCGCAAAGGCCGTACCTCCAGGAATGGTCAGCAAAAGAGGGGACGGAATCGTCGAGTTCGATAGCCAGCGCCTGAAAGGGCAACTGGCAATTGCGGCAATGCAGGCATGCCCGCTCCATCAGATTCACAAGGAGGACGGCAAGACATTCACGGAAAATACGCCGGCCCCGCAGGCCTATGAGGAACGGTCTTTTGTGGAGGGAGGCCGAGTCCACGCCAGAAAAGGCGGCGGTGGGGAACTTCTCGACTCTGCCCGAAAGTGCAACTTCTGCAGTCACCTCCTGGACACCGGGGTCCTGCCTGCGTGCGTCACCACATGTCTGGGTGGAGCGATGTATTTCGGAGACGCCAACGACGCAGGTGGCTTGATTCAGGAAATCACCAAGGGTCGCCGGGAGTTTACCGGGCACCAGAACCTCGGCTTGAAACCGCGGGTCATCTATTTCGAAGAGTCCATGCCTGGCGCCGTCCATCTGGATTGTCGCGCATGCCATTCCTGAGGAGCCACACCATGACACCGAACAAAATAGATATCAATTCTGAGACCCCGCTGCGCCGCCAACTGCTGTTCGGCGGTGCCCTGCTCGGTTCCGCCCTCGGGTCGGAAGCGGAAGCGCAGGCACAGCCTGCGCCCGGTTCCGCGCCGCGTGCCACCCCAAAGCCGGTCGAGCCGTCCGACTATATCTACTCCACCTGCCTCCAGTGCAACACCGGTTGCGAAATCAAGGTGAAGATCCAGAATGGACTGGCAGTGAAAATCGATGGCAATCCCTACGGTCCACGGACCATGGACCCACACATCCCTTGGCAGACCCCCATCGATCAGGCCGCCCGCTTGAACGGCGTCCTATGCCCCAAGGGACAGGCAGGAATTCAGACCGCGTACGATCCGTACCGCATTGTGAAGGTGTTGAAAAGAGCCGGCGCTCGCGGCAGCGGAAGCTGGGTCACCGTTCCGTTCGCGCAAGCCATCACGGAGATCGTCGAGGGTGGCGTCCTTTTCCCCCAGGACGGAGGCAAGAGCATCACCGGAATGCGGGAGCTTTATGCCCTGAAGGACCCCAAGGTATTCGCCGACATGACCGCCGATGTCACACTCTTGCAGGACAAGAAAATGACCGTCGCCGAGTTCCAGGCGAAGCATAAGGACCACCTTGGAACACTGATCGATCCCGATCACCCGGACTTCGGCTCGAAGAACAATCAGTTTGTCTTCAACTGGGGCCGACTGAAGGCCGGACGGCAGGACTTCTTCCTGCGTTTCGTCAAGGATAGCTTTGGTTCTACGAACGCGCACGGGCACACCACCGTCTGTCAGGGGTCAATCTACTTTGCCGGCAAGTCCATGTCGGACCAGCCGGCCGGTGGAAAGTGGACCGGTGGGGCCAAGGCCTATTGGATGGCGGACACCGCCAACGCCGAGTTCATCATCTATTGGGGCGCAAACGTCCTGGAAGGCAACTACGGCCCCCCATTGAAAGTTCCGAAGATCACCCGCGGACTGGCCTCCAACCGGCTGAAAGTTGCCGTCGTCGATCCACGCCACACCAAGATGGCTGCCAAGGCATGGAAGTGGGTTCCGATCAAACCCGGCGAGGACGCCGCCATGGCGCTCGCCATGATTCAGTGGATCCTGAAAAACGAAAAACACGACAAGCGTTATCTCGCAAACTGCAACAAGGCAGCGGCAACCGCCGACGGCGAGGCCACTTGGAGCAACGCTTCGTGGCTCGTGAAGATCCGCGACGACGGCTCTGCCGCTGGCTTTGTCAGAGCCTCGGAACTTGGCCTGGACGGCGATTCCGACACCTTCGTCTGCCTTGCCGGAGAAAAACCCCTCGCGTTCAAATCCGACGACGCGGCAAAACCCGCCGAAGGAACCCTCCTCGTCGACACCACCATAAACGGGATCCGTCTCAAAAGCGGATTGCAACTCCTGAAGGAGGAGTCCGAGCAGAAGTCGATCAGCGCTTGGTCTGATCTGGCCGGCGTCGATGAGCGCGATATCGTCGCACTCGCCTCCGAGTTCACCTCTCACGGGAAGCGCGCCGTCGTCGAGATCCATCGGGGTGTATCACAGCACACCAATGGCTTCTATAACGTCCTGGCAACCATGGGCGCCCTGAATACCCTGATCGGCAATCTCGACTGGAAGGGCGGCCTCGTCTATGGGGGCGGCGCCTATGGCGAAACCGGCGGCACTGGGCGCCCCTTCCAATTGGGTGATCACCCCCAGAAGATCACTCCCTTCGGCATCGATATCATCCGCGGAGGCGCCAGCTATGAGAAGAGTACGATCTTCTCTGGCTACCCTGCCAAGCGGCCCTGGTACCCGCTCGCCAGTGATGTCTACCAGGAAGTCATCCCGTCCGCCGGCGATGCCTACCCGTACCCCATCAAGACCCTGTTCCTCTATATGGGTTCTCCAGTGTACGCATTGCCCGCCGGCCACTCCTTGATCCCCGTGCTCATGGACACGAACAAAATCCCCCTGTTCGTCTGCAATGACATCACCATCGGCGAGACCAGCCAGTATGCCGATTACATCTTCCCCGACTTGTCCTACCTGGAACGATGGGAGTTCCATCGAACCCATCCGTCAATCGTGCACAGAGTTTCCCCGGTCCGCCAGCCCGCCATCGATTCACCCAATGAGACGGCTCGCGTGTTCGGTCAGGACATGCCCGTTTCGATGGAGGCAATGTTCCTCGCCATCGCCGAAAGATTAAACCTCCCCGGATTCGGGCCAGGAGCATTCAACGGGAAAGGCGACCTCGTTCGCCCGGAAGACTACTACCTCCGGATGACCGCCAATATCGCTTTCGGCGACGCCAACGCCGGGACCGATACCTGTCCGGACGCTAGCGACGCCGAAGTCGCCGCATTCATGGCTGCCCGCAATCACCTCGGCAAATCGATCTTCGACCCCCAATACTGGTCCGGCGTGGTCGGCTCCGCATGGTGGAAAAAGGTTGTCTATGTCCTCAACCGCGGTGGGCGGTGGTGGAGCTACGACGAGGCCTGGACCGGTGAGCAGGTCAAAAACAAATACGGCAAACTCGTCAACCTCTACCACGAGAAACCCGCCACCACACGCAACTCCCTCACAGGGGCCTACTTGAAGGGTATTCCTGCCTATCTCCCCATCGTGGACGGCCTCGGAAAACCGCTCGACCACAAGGGAGCCACCCTGACGATGATCACCAACCGCAGCATGCTTGCCACCAAGAGCAGGTCGATCTCTAATTACTGGCTTACCGATGTGCAGCCGGAAAACGAAATCGAGATGAGCCGTCGCGACGCAGCCCAATTGGGCTATAAGGATGGCGATCAGGTTTGGGTCGGATCGGCAACCAACATGGATGCCGAATGGAAACTCGGACACGGCATGACCAAACCGCTCATCGGGAAAATTCGAACCACCGATCGCATCCGGCCCGGAGTGATCACTTTCTCATTGGGCTACGGACACTGGGCCTATGGCGCCTCCCCGCAGACCATCGACGGACAATTGGTGCCGGCCGACCCGAGGCGCGGCGCCGGTATCCACGCGAACGCGGCAATGGTCGTTGATTCCCACCTCCGCTCGCCCTTGAGCGACGTCGTTGGCGGCAGTGCCGTCTTTTATGACTCAAAGGTGCTCCTCTCTAAGGTCTGACAACCCATGAAGATACGAATCCATCAGAATTCAATCCGCTTCCGGTTCACCCGGCCGGAAGCGATGGCCCTTAGCCAGGGGGAGGCTCTTATTGACCGTGTCTCCGTTGGCCTTGCACCAGGGCAGTCTCTCGCCTATGGTGTGTTTCCCCAGGACGGAGAGTTCCACGTCTCTCTCCAGGACCACACCATTCAGGTACATGTTCCACCTTCGCAATTGCTCGCATGGTACGAGGGCGAGGACCTTGCGCTATCGATGACGCAGTCGTGGGACGGCGGACATGTGCAGGTCCTGTTGGAGAAGGACATGCAGCGCCTGAATAGCAAACCCGGCGAAGCAATCCCAGGAATCTACTCCCATCCCCTGTTCGGAAAGGTACGGTGTGACCACCCCTGACAACCCGGCGGACCGCGCCCCCCGCTCCCTGCACCGGTCCTGACAGCCGGCCGCCCAACTCGCATCGCCGGCGATCGGTCAGTCATGCCGGCGCAGAGATGGATCGATCCGGGTTGACACATCCGCAGGATGAGCGAAAATTGACCACAATGACCGATTCGCTGTTGTTGGAAACACTGCAGAAAGCAGGAAAGGGCGACGAGGCAGCAGTCAAGGAAGTCATCGAACTGGCCTATCCCGAGCTAAAACGGCTCGCCCGCCAGGCGCTTGCCTTGGAGCGCCCCGGCCACACACTCCGGCCAACCGCCCTCGTCAATGAGGTCTGGCTCAAATTGAACGGCGAGCGCGGCATGTACGAGTCGCGCGCCCGCTTCTTCGGCCTTGCCGCCCGTGCCATGCGCCAGATTCTGATCGACCATGCCCGCCGTCGCCTCCGCGGAAAACGCGCCGGCTGGGCCAATCGCTCCACACTCGACGAGTCGGCACTCCTCGATGGAGGCCTTCCTCTGCCAGTTATGCTTGCTCTCGATCAGTCCATCACCAGGCTCGCCGAAATCGACCCCCGTAAGGCCCGCGTCGTCGAGATGCGGTTCTTCGCGGGCATGGAAGACGGCGAAATTGCCACCGTCCTCGACGTATCCGAACGGACCGTCAAGCGCGATTGGGTCTTCGCTCGTGCTTTTCTCTTCGGCATGGTCTACGGCAACGGCGCTTAGTTCGCCTTCAACAGCGCCACCCGCCGCCGCGCCAGCCGGATCAGGCCAGGCCAGTTGTGCGCCACCTCTCTCCAGATAAACGAAGGCCGCTCCGCCAGCCGCCGCCAGTGGATTAGGGCTACCTCGGTTCGCCCGGCGAAATCGGCCGCCAGTGCCAGCAGTTCGTTGCCCGTATTCGTATAGTGGAGTCCCTTCCGGTGCGCCGCTTCCATATATCGAAGGCCGGCCGCCCCGTCCCGGTTGGCCAGCGCCAGCGCCGCCATACCCAGTTGTCGGGATGCCTCATCCTTCGGCGGACGCGCCTTGTTCGCCTCCGTCACCTCCTCCCCCATCCCCGCCAGTCCCGCTAGCGTCAACGCAATCGGATGGGAACGGCCCGCCAGCGCCTTCGCAAGACGCTCCCGCACCGCCGGTATTCCCCGCAGATCGATCCGCTTCCGGTCAAACCCGCTGTCGGCGGACAGAATCGCCTGTGCGGTCACCCACTGCGCTTCCCAGCTCCGGTTCGAGACACTCGCCTGCTCCTGCCGGCCCTCTTCGGCGATCGCCATCGCGCCGGCAAGATCTCCGGATTCCACCGTTGCATCCATCTGTAGAAACCGGGCGTGATAGCGCCACGGCGGCGATGCGCTTCTCACCGCGCCCGCAAAATGGGCAATCGCTTGTCCGCCATGCCCCTGCAAATACGCCAGACGGCCCCGAAGAATCGCCGCCTGACCCGGATGTCCAAATCGCTCCAGCGCCGCAATGTGCGCCGGTACCTCTGCGTATCGCCCTAAATGCATCTTCTCGTTGCCCAGCTCAGAATGAATCCCAAAATACTCTTCCCGCTCCAGTGCCAGCGTATAGAGACGAATCGCGGCTTCGGTTTCAAATCGATCCGCGCGAACAACCCCTTCCTGGTAAAGAGGAAGGTAGTCATTGGGGAAGTGCACCGCCCACGCTTGAAAGGCCTGCAGCTTCTCCTCCCCCGTAGCCATCGCCGCCTGTATCCTGTACCTTTCCCGGGTGGAAATCCCTTTCCGCCGCGCCACCGAAACAACATTCCGCAACACCGCGGACGCTTCCTCGTTCCGATAGCTGTTCGTAAGCATCTCCCCGTAGATGATTCGGCACGATACGAACTCCGGATCCAGTTGCAAGGCTTCTTTGAACAGCGGCTCGGCGGCCAGGTAGTTTCCCTTCGATTTCAGCCCGTCGGCACGTATGTACAGCAGCAGCGCATCCCAGTTGGCCGTTGTCGCGTGCGCCACCGGCAGGCTCCGCTCGGCAATCTCCGCCGCCGGCTCCCCAGCCGCCTTCCGCAACCAGTTCGCCGCCATGAAAATCGAATCCATCAGTGCCGTGCCGTTGGCCGCCCGAAAGGACTCCGTCCATTTCTGCATCGCCGTTCCCGCTCGCTGGCTCAACAGTTCCACGGCAAGCGTGAACAACAGTCCCCCGTCGGGCGGAACCGACAATCGCGAATCCACAACAAGCGTCGCCCCCATCCGCCGGGCCACCGCGCGGCTGAGCTCGGCATCCAGCGGATGGTCTTTCTTCTCCAGATAGCTAAGTCCCCGGGAAACGTCGCCGGAAGAGAGCACATCCAGCTTGGCTGATTGCTGTATCTGATCTTTCAGCATCTGGCTGGCACCGTCATACCGCCGGTCTCCCGTCACATTCTCGGTCGCCGTCACCAGCACCTTCACCAGGCCGCGGGGCAACTCTATTCTCGCCGGGCCCCGCGCTCCGCGCCAGACCCGTTCCGTGGCACCCGTCACGGCGGCCGAAGCCGCCCCGGCAAATAACCACCGCCGGGTCTGGCGGCGCACGTAAAGGCGGCGCCCCTCCAGGATGTCCAGCGCCCGGCCCACCGTCGGACGGCGGCGGAAATCCGTCTGCAGCGAGGCTTCCAGGTACGCGGCCCAGCGCCCGCGAAAGACCGGATCGAGCTTCGGCTCCTCCACCAGCCGGCGCAGTACCGCCGACGGATGCGTACCGCTGAACAGCCGCACCCCGGATCGAAGTTCGTGCGCCACCAGCGCCAGCGAATAGACGTCGGCAGGCAGGTTGGCAGGCTCTCCCCGAAGCTGCTCAGGTGCCATGTACTCCAGCGTGCCGAGAAGCGCGTCCGGCGCGGTCACCGCCGTCACCGGCGTGCCTGTCTCCGCCCGCGCCAGCCCGAAGTCCAGCAGTACCGCTCGCCGGGTACCCCCGGGCGGCAACAGCAACACATTCTCCGGCTTCAAATCGCGGTGAGCGATCCCCAACGCATGCGCCGCCCCGACGCCGGACAATAGTTCCCGTAACAGCGGCAGCGCCTCTTCCTCCGGAAGCGGCCCTTTGGTTTCCAAATGCGCGGCCAGTGTCTCCCCAGGCAGATACTCCATGGTGAAGGCGGGCAGATCATCCTCCAGGGTCAATAACTCCTTCACCCGGCAAACGTTGGGATGGCGAATATGCCGCGTTAGCGTGAATTCCCGCAGGAATCGGCGCCGGCCATTCGCCGACAGGTCGATGCTCTGCCGCAAGACCTTTAGCGCCACCGGCCCCTCGCCCGGTTCGGACGCCAGATAGACCTCCCCCATCCCGCCCCGCCCCAGCAGCTTCTCAATTGTGAATCGCCCCGCCACCCGTTGCCCGGCCGCAAGCATCGCCGCCCCCGCCGCCGGAGCCTGCCACGCCGGAGTCGAAAGGAAGCGCTCGGCCTGATCGTGATAATTCAGCAGTTGCTCCAACTGCGTTATCACTTCCGCCGGCTCCTGCAGTTGCTCCAGAAATCGGTCGCGCTCCACCCCGGACAGGCTGGAAGCCTGCGAGAAGAGCCGTTCCACTCGAGCCCAATCCTGCGCGTTCACAGATCGAAGCAAGATAATATCACGCCGTTTTTCGATCTCCGCCCCCGATTCCTCAAAATTTCTTCACCTGTTGTCATCACCATGCACAGAATGGCGCTTATGGGGATGTGCGTCCATTCCACTCTCCCCATCCCGCTCGCGACACCGCGTCCTCATCCTGCTTTCCGGACCATGTCGCAAGGTCCTTCGCCAGATCAACCGGACGGCAGGCCGGTGGACGGTAACCAATGGGGCAACCATCAGACCGCCAACGTGTTGTCGTCACCGGCATGGGGGTTGTCGCCCCAGGCGCCGCGAATGTTGCCGGCTTCTCACGCCTGCTGCGCGCCGGAGCGTCGGGAATCCAGTTTTGGCCGGAAGCCGCCGAACTGGGAATGGCATGCCAGGTCGCCGGTGTCCCGGCCGTGCACGGCGAACTCCTCGATAGCCTCATGCCCCCGCCGAGAAGGAGAGTGCTCAATCCCCTCATGGAGTACGCCGCACTCGCCGCGATCGAGTGTTGGAAGGATGCGGACCTCTTCTTCGACGACACCATGGATATCGAAGCCGACTGGGACACCGGTGTTACCGTCGGGACCGGAATTGGGGCCATCGATGTCCTCACTTTAACCGTTGCTCCGTTCGTCGCACAGCGCCGCCATCGCAGTCTCGGTTCCCGGATCGTCGAAAGAATCATGGCCAGCGGACCCGCCGCTGCCCTAAGCGGCATCTTCGGATTGGGCGGTCCTGCGGTCAGCGTCAGTAGCGCCTGCAGTTCAGCCGCTTCCGCCATCCATCAGGCCGTCAGGATGCTTCGCCAGGGCGTCTGCACACGGCAACTCGCCGGAGGCGCTGAACTCCTGTCCTTGCATACGGCCGCTGCCTTTGATTCGATGCGCGTTGTTTGCCCCCATTTCAACGCGGAGCCCGATCGCGCTTCCCGTCCGCTCAGCGCCTCCGCCGCGGGATTTGTGCCCGCCGGGGGAGCCGGATTCCTGCTCCTGGAAACACTGGAGAGCGCACGCAAACGCGGCGTCCGCATCTATGCCGAGCTCGCCGGTTCCTATGAGAATTGTGGAGGCCAGCGGGGCGATGGCTCTATGACCCTCCCCAGCAGCGAGGGCGCCGTTCGCTGTATCTCCGCGGCTCTGGCTGACGCTCACACCGCGCCCGGCGAAATCGATTATGTAAATGCCCACCTCACCGGCACCATCGGAGACGCCAGAGAGATCCGGAATCTCGCCCGCGCCCTCGGCCGCGACCTGGAACAGATGCCTTGGATCAACGCCACAAAAAGCCTCATCGGACACGCATTGGGCGCCGCGGGCGTCATCGAGTCCATTGCCACAATTCTGCAAATCAACGGCGGCTTCCTCCACGCTTCCCGCAACTGCGAGGACCTTTTACCCGAACTCGCCCAGTTGTCGGTTCGCGTTCCCCGCCATTCAACACCGGCGCGAGTCGATACCGCTCTGAAGACCAGTTTCGGATTCGGCGATGTCAACGCCTGCCTCGTGATTCGCCGTTGGACAGAGGCCAGCTAGCCGCATTTCCTCACCACCAGGAGAAATCAGATGGAACGTACCCAGATTCACCGCGACCTACTCACTGTCTTGAAACCATTCATGCGAAAGCTGCCCGGCGGCTTCGAAATAAGAGAGGAGATGTCCCTGCAGGACGATCTCCTGATTGACTCCGCTGACCTCATCGACATCGTCCTCAAACTCGAAGAACAGTTCGCGATTTCGATCGATGACTCCCGGTTGTCCAAGCTGAAGACCGTCGCCGACGTCGTCTCGGTTGTGGAATCGACCGTGGGGAAGAGTACCTGACCCATACAACTCCGTTCTCCCTAGTGCACTGGCCACAACGAATTCTTTAGGAGCAACCGAACCATGCCCCAGTCCAGCGGACCCGTCCAGCAGGACCGCCCCCTCTATTCCACAAAGGCATACCCATGGCGAGGGTCTGCATTTAAATGGATCAGCGCCGCCTACCTTTGCCTCATCTATGGTCTACCCACCGTCACCTGCCTCGCCATACTGCAATCACCCATCGCCCCCCTGCCACTCCTTCCCTCGATCGCCCTCGCTCCTCTGTTTTGGTCCACTCTCTTCCTCGCAACAGCCGGCTCTCTAAGCCTTCCTCATCGATTCGCCGTCACACCCGGCAAGGTCATCCGCGACCTGAACACCAGCGGGTACTTCCACCGTAGGCTCCATGGCCTCTGCTGGACCGCCGTCTACTACAACAAGCCCGTCTATTTCCTCTGTCTGGCGATTCCCATCCTGAAACGGCTGACATTCCGCCTCTTTGGATATCGGGGCTCCATGAATTTCACCGTCTACCCCGACACATGGATTCGGGAACTCCCGCTCCTGCAATTCGAAGACGGCGTCTACGTCTCCAATCGCGCCACCCTCGGGACCAACATTGTCCTCCGCAACGGCTCGCTTCTCGTCGATACCATTACCCTCGGTCGCAACTCCCTCGTCGGGCACCTCGCCGTCCTGGGTCCAGGCGTCACGCTCGGTCCCGATGCCGAGGTCGGTGTCGCGGTACGCGTCGGCATTCGGACCTCGGTCGGCTCGCGCTCCGTTGTCTCGCCCTGCTCCGTCCTCGGCCACCGCGTCACCATCGGCCAGGACGTCTCCATTGGCATCCACTCGTTCGTTGACTCCGGCGCCATTCTCGGCGACGGCGTCCAAATCGCCTCCGCAAGCTTCGTTCCGCCGCGGCAGAAAGTGGAGCGCTCCCTCTAATGCCTGCACGGACCTCGTTTCTCTTGGGCTCCTCCACCCTTTCCCCGGCCCTCGCCTGGCGCATCGCCACCCAACTGGCAGGCACCGGCGCCGGCGTCCGATTGGAACTCTCCCCGGACGCTCGCAATCGGATCCAGCATGCCGCCGGCCTCGTCTCCGCGTGGTCGGACACCGCTACTCCTACTTATGGCGTCAATACGGGCGTCGGCGCCCTCCGCCACCTCGTCATCGAAAAAGCTCACCTGCCCCAGCTTCAGGTCAACCTCTTGCGATCTCATGCCTGCGGCGTCGGCGACCCTCTTCCGCGCCCCGTGGTGGCCGGAATGTGGCTCCACCTGCTGAATTCCACCGCGCAAGGCCACCGGGGAATCCGCCCGCAAACGGTCGACGTCATCCTCCGCCTCCTCAACGCCGGGGTCCTCGCTCAGGTTCCCTCCCGCGGCAGCGTGGGAGCATCCGGAGACTTGGCACCCGCCGCCCACGCGGCCCTCGTCCTCATTGGAGAGGGATCCTGCACCGTGCCCATCGACGGCACAATGGAGGTTCTCCCCGCCGCGAAAGCCCTCCAACGGCTCGGCATCCTTCCCGTCGAACTTGCCCCGAAAGAGGGACTAAGCTTGATGAACGGAACACATCTGACAACCGCCCTTGCCTGTCAGGTCTGGTCGGAAGCGCGTTCTCTATGGGAAACGGCCAACCTCGCGCTTGCCCTCAGCGTCTACGGTTTCCGCTCCACCCCCTGCATCGACGACGACCGCGTCCTGGCCCTCCACCACCCCGCCACCCTCTACGCCGGATCGCAAATCCGCCTTTGGATGGAGGGCGGCTCCCTCAGGTTTCGTAACCACTTGCAGGATCCCTATTCCTTTCGCTGCGCTCCCCAGGTCCATGGGGCAGTCTGGAAGGAAATTGAGCAGTCAGAGGAATGGGTCACCGAAGAACTCTCGGCCACAACAGACAATCCCGTCCTGTTCGAACACGACCTCGGGCATGGCGGAAACTTCCATGCCATCTACCCCGCCCGCGTACTCGACCGCTTGGCCTCCGCCATGACGCAACTCGCCTCCATCGCCGAGCGCCGCATCAGCCTCGGCATGAACTCCGCGAAAACGGGCCTATCGGACTTCCTCACCCCGGAAGCCGGCTTGAACTCCGGCCTCATGATGGCACAGACCACCGCCGCCGCCTTGGTCAGTGAATGCAAATCGCTCAGCTTTCCAGCCTCCGTCGATACCATTCCCACCAACTGTGACCAGGAAGATCATGTCTCCATGGGCCCCATCGCCGGGCTAAAGGCCATCCAGATCGCCAGAAACCTTCGCGACGTTCTTGCCATCGAAATCCTCGCTGCCTGTCAGGCGATTCATCTCCGTGGTGCCGCGATCCTCCCACCGAACTTGCGCCGCGCCTATGACCTCTTTCGCACCTATGTCGCCCCGGTGGAGCATGACCGCATCTTCTCCGAAGATATCCGCACCGCTTCCCGCTTGATCGAACAGGAACTCCTGTCCTCCAGCCTCGCCGCCCGGCATGACCATGCGGCCCTCGCGAAAATCTCATGAGCCACCCGCCTGCCATCATCCGCGCTCCCCGCGGCCCGCAAAAGACCTGCAAAACTTGGGCCGCCGAAGCGGCCAGCCGCATGCTCCAGAACAATCTCGATCCCGATGTCGCCGAACAGCCCGCCAACTTAGTGGTCTACGGTGGAATCGGACGCGCGGCACGCAATTGGGACTGCTACCGCGCAATCCTCCATAGCCTCCGGAACCTGGAGTGCGACGAAACCCTCCTCGTCCAAAGTGGCAAGCCGGTCGGTATTCTGCCGTCTCACCCCGACGCCCCTCGCGTCCTCATCGCCAACAGCAATCTCGTACCCCGGTGGGCCACCTGGCAGAAGTTTCATGAACTCGACGTCCTCGGCCTGATCATGTTCGGCCAAATGACCGCCGGTTCGTGGATCTACATCGGTACCCAGGGCATCCTGCAGGGAACCTATGAAACCTTTGCCGCATGCGGCCGGAAACACTTCGGCGCGGGACCGCGGCCCCTGCTGGGGAGGATTGTTGTCACCGCCGGCTTGGGAGGCATGGGCGGGGCCCAGCCATTGGCCGCAAAGCTCGCCGGCGCCGTTAGCCTCTGCATCGAAGTGGATCCGGCAAAGCTGCAGCGGCGGCTGGAAACCGGCTACCTCGACGAAGTCGCCGAGTCAATCCCCGCCGCTTTGGCCACCGCGCAGCACTTCCGCTCTATAAAAGAGCCACGCTCCATCGCCGTTTGCGCCAACGCGGGTTCCGCCTTGGCCGAGTTATTCGGCCTGGGCTTCGTCCCCGATCTCATTACCGACCAGACCAGCGCCCACGACCCGCTTCACGGATATGTGCCTCATCATTGGTCCTTGGAGGAAACCGCCCGCCGCCGCCAAACCGAACCGGACATCGTCATCGCCGCCGCCGAACGCTCCATCGCCGCCCATGTCGAACTGCTGCTCCGCTTCCAACGCGCTGGTTCCATTGTTTTCGAATACGGAAACAACCTCCGCGATGTCGCCAGCAGGTCCGGCGTTTCCGGCGCCTTCCTCATTCCAGGCTTCGTCCCCGAGTTCATCCGCCCTCTCTTCTGTGAGGGCTCCGGTCCCTTCCGTTGGGTCGCCCTCAGTGGGGACCCGGCCGACATCGCTGCCACCGATGAGGCGCTTCTTCACCTGCTCCCGGAGAACGACTCTCTCCAATTCTGGCTTCGCCACGGCGCTCCCCACATAAAATTTCAGGGATTGCCTGCCCGCATTTGCTGGTTGCGATATGGAGAACGGGAACAGGCGGGGGTTCTGTTCAATCGCCTCGTCCGTGACGGTAAGTTGAAGGCGCCCATCGTCATCGGCCGCGACCATCTCGATTGCGGCAGCGTTGCCAGTCCGTTCCGCGAGACCGAGGGAATGCGGGATGGCTCGGATGCCGTGTCCGATTGGCCGTTCTTGAACGCCATGATCAACGCCGTTAACGGCGCCTCCTGGGTCAGTATTCATCAGGGCGGTGGTGTCGGCATGGGGCTCTCCCAACATGCCGGAATGGTGATTGTGGCCGATGGCTCGGAGGACGCCGAACGCCGCCTCCGGCGCGTCCTCGCCAGCGACCCCGGCATCGGCATCCTGCGCCACGCCGACGCCGGCTATCCAGCCGCCCTGGCCGCAGCCCGGAAACACAACCTGCGGGTGCCGATGTGTCCCTGAATCCCGTCGCCATTCGAAACTTGAAAGGCATCTTCACCGGCGATGGTTTCCGGCACATAGACGGCCGCCGCCCGGATTGGAGCCACTGCGGCTTCATCCCGGGCCCCGCGGAGATCGTCATCGGTGAAGACGGGAACACGCTCTACTGCGGCAGCCAGCGGCGCGGACCCGGTTCCCACTCCGGCTACGCCTTCGATGCCGCCGGCGCAATCGCCACACGAGGCTGGATCGATTCTCATACCCACTCCATCTTCGGAGGAAGTCGCGCTCCCGAGCACTTCCAACGCTGGGCTGGCGGCTCCTACGAGAGCATTACCGCCGCCGGCGGGGGAATCCATTCCACCGTGAGGGCCACGGCTGCCGCAACCGATGAAGATCTCGTCTCGCGCCTTCGCGGGAATCTGGTCGCCATCGCGGCCCGGGGAGTCACTGCCGTCGAGGTGAAGTCCGGGTACGGCGGCCATGCGCACGCCGAACTTCGCCTCCTGCGGTTGATTCGCCGCGCCTCCGATTACGTCCCCGGGCTCACGGTAATCCCCACTTTTCTCGCCCTCCACGCGCGCCCTTCGGGACGCACTGAGGAGTCCGTTCTCGCGGAAAGCATCGCCGCGCTCGAGGTCGTCGCTGCCGAACGCCTCGCCCTCTTCGTCGATTCGTTTCCGGAACGAGGGTTCTTCTCTCTGGAATCTGCCCTTGCTTTCTCCGAACACGCCTTGCAGCGCGGGCTCGGAGTGAAGGTGCATGCCGATCAATTGAGTGATTCCGGCAGCACCGGGGCGTTTGTCCGAATCGGCGCACGCTCGGCTGACCATCTGGAGTTCGTCTCCTCCCGCGGCGTGGAACTGTTGGCCCACCATGGCACCGTGGCCACGCTGTTGCCCGCGGCCGCGTTTTTCCTGAATCTTCCCTTTCCGGATGCCAGAAAACTCCTCGACGCAGGAGCGAAAGTGGCACTCGCAACCGACTACAATCCAGGCTCCGCCCCGGAGCCATCCCTGCGCCTGACCACGCAGTTGGCCGCCGCAAAGCTAAAGATGACGGCGCCCGAGATTCTCTGCGCGTGGACAACAAACGCAGCCTCGGCCGTAGCTCTGCCCGGCGAGTATGGGTGGACGCTCTGGCGTTCCCCCGGCGGATTTCGGGGCGAAACCGGCCCCCACTGGCTCGAGGAACTGTTGATGGACGGCGTACCGCTACCGCTCGCCCGCCCGCAAACATGACGGCGCGCACTCACTCCTCCAGCAAGCCGATTCGCCCGTCTCCACCCAGCACAATACACCGCCTGCCGCTCACACACGAAATCGCCAGCACCGTCGAAAACGGGCTCGCCACCTCCGCCCAACGTTCCCCGCCGTCGCTGGACTCCCGCAACTTCCCGTCTTTCCCGATCAAGTATCCATGGCGGTCATCGGCAAACATGACCTGTACAGGATTCAGCTCGCCCGTTCCCGTCCAGATCCTCCCCCCTCCACCCACCTGTCTCCATCCGGGTTCCCCCGTCCGCCATCGGAACAGATACCCTTCCGGATACAGTAGCCACCGGGTGCCCTGCCGGCTGCAAAAGCTGCCAGGGGCGTCCAGCGCGTTTACAAACGCCTCCCTATCCGCCGGGGAAACCGCTAAAACCTGCTCGGCCCAAGTCCTCCCGCCATCCCACGACACACGGCTCGTCAACTGTCCAACCACAAGGACCGAATGCCCATCGACCCCGGCTCGCTCCGCATCAGCCATGGCCACGCCCTTCCCCCAGGATCTACCCCCGTCACGGCTCACCAGCACTGTTTTCGGCGCCCCGCGCTCCCCCTCAACGACGATCGCGACGGCGGTTCGCCGGTCGTCGGATAAATCCAGCCAATAAACCTCCTGCGACGCGTCTCGCAACGGGACCCGGCCCATCTCTTTCCAACTCCTCCCGCCGTCGGCGGTCTCAAATATTCGTTCGTTTCTTGCGATCCACCCGTTCTTCTCCGTGCGCAACCTCCCGCGCAGCGGGACACCCGCGCTGTGCCCGGCCGGCAGGTCCGCCTTAACCCAACTCCGGCCGGAATCCGATGTCACCCAGAGCTCGTCCGGACAGCGGAGCCAACCCGCCGCTACCGACCCAAACTCCACTTCACATCCCAGCAGTTCTCTCACCGCCACCGGACTCCGTCCCACCGGCGCGATCCGCAACAACAGCAAAGCAAAACCCAGTGCACCCAGGATCACGAACGCGGCCCTCCTTGGAAAATCAAGCCCATTACAGCAGAAATGGCCGCTTTCCCGGCTCGCGCCAACCCCTGACGTCTGAGCCCACACGATCTCCACCAAACACAGTTCTGCCCAATCCGCCCCCCGTACCTCCCCCCTCCCAGTACCCCCCAACCTAGTCCCAAAAACCCGGTGACACGCCGCCTGAAACTTTATTTCCCCTATTTCCCGTTACTTGGTCCCACAAAGCAAAAAAAGCAGTTGCGCCCCCACGTATACTGAAATCGAGAGAGGAATCCTCTCCCAATCGAACGGCCCTCGCCCCCCAGCGAGGGCCGTTCCTATTTCCGGCACCAAAAAAGGAAGGAACCCCATGCCACTCACCCCCGAAGAACGCGCCCGGATCTCCCGCGAAAACGGCGCCAAATCCCATGGCCCGACAACCGAAGCCGGCAAGGAGAAGTCCAGCCAGAACGCCCTCAAAACCGGCGAATACTCCACCAAACTCTTCCCGCCCGATCCAGCCGTCCTCCTCAACGAAGAACCCGCCGAATACGACGCCCTCGTCGAGGAACTCCGCTCCATCTACCGGCCCGTCAACACCCTCGCCATGAGAATCGTCGCGGACATCGCCACCAACCGTTGGCAGATCATCCGGCTCAATCGCCTCATCGTCGCCCAATGGAACATGGCCCTCATCCAGGAAAGCGCCAAGCCCACCTCCCACCCCAGTGATGTCGCCAACCTGCACTTCCACGTCGCCGCTACCAACCAGTTGATGGGGGCCACCGCCATCGTCGCCCGCCTCAACCGCGAGATCGGCCGCCTCCAGCAGGCCAATGCCCGCCTCGAACGCCAGATCGCCTTCATCCATAAGAATTTCAACGCCGTCTCCCCCGAGCAACTCAAGCAGCAAGCCGAGGAGGGCTTGGAAGTCGAAATCAAACCGCTCAGCACCGACGCCGCCGCCGAGATTCAGAAAAATGAACCTCCCGTCGTCATCACCGAAACAACGCCCGACGTCATCGCCGCCTGCCAGCGCCACTTCCCCGGCCGGCCGATCCTCATCCTGCCGCCCGACCACGTCGCCCTCGGCCTCCCCGAACCCGACGACTTCCCGGACGTCCCCGGCCTGGCCGCGTAAAAAATCAAAAACGAACCCGGCAACCGCCCTTTCCCCTGGCCCTCACCCCGCCAGAATCAAAAACGAACCCGCCGCGCCCCCGGTCTTGACGAAATCATCGCCGCCCGGCCCGGCCCGCTCTTTGACAACTCGCACCCAGGGCATAACACTGCCCACCCGTAGTGTGTCCGCACTCCGGGTGGGCCAACGGCGCACGCCAACCGTCAAATCCAGCCCTATACGTCCCGCACGCACCGGAACGTGATATTCGTCGTCGCCGAATCCGGCGTGTTCTTCGTCCGCGCCGCCACCCGGTACCGGTTGCAGTAGCTCTTGTGGCACAGGTACGATCCCCCGCGCATCGCCTTCTGCGTCCCCTCCGGCGGGCCCACAGGGTTCGTCCGCGTCGCATGCAGATGCCAGAAAGGCTCGAACCAGTCCGCGCACCACTCCCAGGCGTTCCCCACCACGCTATACAGCCCGTATCCGTTCGCCGGAAACGCCCGCACCGGCGATGGCGCCGTATACCCGTCGTCCCCGAGGTCCGCCAGGGGAAACTCTCCCTGCCACACGTTGCACATATGCTTCCCGCCCGGCGTCAACTCCATCCCCCACGGGTACGTCTGCTGTTCCAGCCCCCCTCGCGCCGCATACTCCCACTCCGCCTCGGTCGGCAACCGCTTACCCGCCCACTCTGCGTACGCCGCCGCGTCGTTCCACGACACCTGCGTCACCGGCATCTCCATCCGTGCCTCGATCGATGTGTCCGGACCCTCCGGCCGGTCCCATCTCGCCTCCGGTACCTTGCACCACCACGGCACCGCCAGCACCGTGTCCTCCACCAGCTTCTTGTACCGCTCCGGCTCCAGGTGCCCCTGAAACACGAACGACCACCCGAACCGCTCGGACTCCGTCTGGAAACCCGTCGCCTTCACAAACTCCGCGAACTGCCAGTTCGTCACCGGCGTCGCGTCAATGTAGTAAGGGTCCAGATGCGTCTCCCGCACCGGCCCCTCCCCGTCCGCCGGAAACCCCTCTTTGTCCTCCGTCCCCATCAGAAACGGACCCCCGTCCAGCTTCACCATCCCGTCCACGGACCCCGCCCGCACAATCCGCCGCTCCACGCTCAACCGCTGCGACAGCGCCAACTGGTCCGCCCGCGACTTGCTCGGAACACAGCACGGATTGATCCCCACCACGTTGAACGGATTGCTCATGGCTTCTTTACCGTCTTCACCTCGGCCTTCGCCCGCAACGCGTCCACGTAGTCCTCCAGCGCCTTCTCCTGCCGCTCCCGGGACAACGCCGCCTCAATCTGCTCCTTCACGTCCTCCAGCGGCCGGTACCCCTCCGCCTTCTTCTCGTGCACCGTCGCGATGTGCCACCCGAACACGCTCCGAAACACCTCGCTCACCTCCCCGGCCTTCATCGGGAATACCACTTCCTCGAACTCCTCCACCATCTCCCCGGCCGGGAACCACCCCAGGCTGCCCCCCTGCCCCGCGCAGTCGCTGAAGGCGTCCGCCACTTCCGCGAACGGCTTGCCCGCCTTCAACTCCGCCTCCGCCTTCCGGATCTCCTCCAGCGCCGCCGCCTCGTCCGCCCCTTCTCCCACATTCTTCACAATGTGCGAGGCATGCACCATCGGCGGCGTCTTGAACTCGTCCCGGTGCTTCTTGTAGAACTCCGACACCTCTTTCGGCTTCGGCTTCGGCGCGCTCTCGCCCACCTTCCGGATCAGCCGCTCCACACGGATCTGCGCCTCAATGTCGGCCCGCGCCGCCTCTTTGTCCACCCCGGCCCGCGTCGTCCCCGCCTCGCAGCTCTCCGGATCCCCGGCCAGCGGGAACATCGCCGTCAGCCGCTCATCCACCTCCTCTGCCGGTACCTCCTCCCCGCTCGCCATCGCCGCCTGCCGCAGCAGCACCCGCTCGATGACGTTCTCCCGCGCCCATTCCCGCAGTTGCATCTCCCGCGCGATCGGATCCATATCCTGGATCATCTCTTCATAGCGCGGCCGCATCGCCGCCGCTTCCTGCCGGATGATCGCGTCATCCACGTATTCGCCGTTTATCTGTAAGCCCATTCTGCTGAACCCTATTGTATAGACTGCCGCTCGGCCAGCGCCGTTAACTCCCGCACCACCCCGCTCAACCCCGTATCGTCGATCCGGTTCCGGAACTCCCCCGGATCGTTCCTCACGTCAAACAGCTCGCTCCGCCCCCACGCCAGATGGTTCAGCTTCCAGCGGTCCGTCCGCACCATCCGCAACGGCGCCTTCCCCACATACCGGTCGTCCTTCGTGAAGACGTTCCGGCAGAACCAATACTCCGAGTAGGCGAACTCCCGCGCCGCGTACCGCTTCCCCCGCACCAGATCCGCGAAGCTCCGCCCCGCCAACCCGCCTACCGCGCCCAGCCCGCATAGCTCCGCCAGCGTCGGGAACAGGTCGATCTGCTCCACAATCTGCGTCCGCACCCCATTCGCCCCCTCCGGCACCGCGATCAGCAAGGGCACCCCCACCGACTCCTCGAACATGTTGTGCTTGGTCCACATCCGGTGCGCCCCGGCCATCTCCCCGTGGTCGGAGGTGTATACCACCACCGTGTTCCGCTCCAGCCCCAACTCCCGCAGTGCGTCGTACACCCGGCCCACGTTGGCGTCCATCTGGCTCACGTTCCCGTAATAGCCCGCCAGGGACCGCTTCGCCCCTTCTTCCGTCTGCTGATACCAGCCCCGCTCCTTCGCCCGGATCAGATGGCCCTCAAACCCGCCCGTCAAATCGTCCGCCGGCCGCGGCGGCAGCACCATCTTCCCCGGCTCATACAGGTCGAAGTACTGCTTCATCGGCCGGAACGGCGTGTGCGGCTGCACAAAGGAGGCCCACAGGCAGAACGGCTTGTCCTTGTGCGCCCGCAGGAACTCGACGGCCCGGTCGGCAAACCAGTTGTCCTCAAAGTACCGCGCCGGCAGGTCCAGCCCCTCCCCCTCGATCCCGCCCGCGTCCCCGTGCAACTTCCGCCGCTCCTCGGCCGTCAGCGTCGCCCGGTGCGACGCCTCGTTCAGCCGGTGGTCGAACCCGTGCTTCCGCGTCTCGTCCACGAAGTGCATCTTCCCAATCGCCCCGGTCGAATAGCCCCGCTCCCGGAAGTAGTGGGCGATCGTCGGGATCTCCTCCGGCAACGCGTCCTGCAGAATCTTTGCCCCGTGCTTGTGCGCATACTGCCCCGTGATCAGCGACCCGCGGCTGGGCACACACACCGGCGCCGGACAGTAGGCGCTCGTAAACCGCACCGCCCGCCGCGCCAGCCCGTCAATGTTCGGCGTCCGCACCGTCGCGTGCCCGTAACATCCGCTCGCCGCCCGCTGATGCTGGTCCGACATCAGGAACAGCAGGTTGTACTTCTGGCCCCTCCCTACGGCCGGAATAGCCCCGGCCTGCAAAATCTGGCGTCTGGATAGTTGCGGCATGACCTTCGCATGTTACAACGGCTTTATGCGCCTTTTTTCCACAGTGCGCGCCCTAACCCTCGGCGCCCTCCTCACGGCCACGGCCTTTACCCAGCCCGCCGCCAAGATCCAGATCGACATCCCCTTTGAGAAGTTCGTCCTCCCCAACGGACTTACCGTCATCGTCCACGAGGACCGCAAGACCCCCATCGTCGCCGTTAACCTCTGGTACCACGTCGGCTCCAAGAACGAGAAGCCCGGCAAAACCGGCTTCGCCCACCTCTTTGAGCACCTCATGTTCAACGGCTCCAAGAACTTCAACGACGACTACTTCCAGGCTCTCGATCGCCTCGGCGCTACCGACTTGAACGGCACCACTAACAACGACCGCACCAACTACTTCCAGAACGTCCCCACCTCCGGCCTCGACCAAGTCCTCTTCCTTGAGTCCGACCGTATGGGCCACCTCCTGCCCGCCATCGACCAGAAGAAGCTCGACGAACAACGCGGCGTCGTCCAGAACGAGAAGCGCCAGATGGAAAACGAGCCCTATGGCCTCGCCTATGAGCTCATCACCAAGGCCTCCTACCCGCCCGGCCACCCCTACTCCTGGACCGTCATCGGCTCCATGGAGGACCTCAACGCCGCCTCGCTCAAGGACGTCCAGGACTGGTTCAAGACCTACTACGGCGCCGCCAATACCGTCCTCGTCATCGCCGGCGATATCGACGCCAAGACCGCCCGCGAGAAGGTGGAGAAGTACTTCGGCTGGATCCCCCCCGGCCCCCCGCCTGTCCGCCACACGGAATGGATCGCCAAGCGCACCGGCACCCAGCGCCAGGTCGCCCAGGACCAGGTCCCGCAAGCTCGTATCTACAAGGTCTGGAACGTCCCGCCCATCTTCAGCCGGGACGCCGAAATGCTCGACCTCGCCGCCGCCGTCCTCGGCAACGGCCGCACCTCCCGCCTCTACAAGCGCCTCGTCCTCCAGGACCAGCTCGCCTCCTCCGTCGAGGCCATGAATGAGGGCAATGAGATCGCCGGCCAGTTCACCATCATGGCCACCGCCCGCCCCGGTGTTCCCCTCGCCAAACTGGAAGCCGCCCTCGATGAGGAGGTCGCCAGGTTCCTCCACACCGGCCCCACCGACCAGGAACTCAAGCTCGCCAAAACCCGCAACCTCGCCAACTTCCTCCGCGGCGTCGAGCGCATCGGCGGCTTCGGCGGCAAGTCCGACGTCCTCGCCCAGTGCGCCGTTTACACCGGCGACCCCGCCTGCTACAAGAAGTCCGTCCAGATCTTTGAGGCCGCCACCTGGCCCGAGGTCAAAATGGTCGCCAACCGCTGGCTCTCCGACGGCGTCTACATCCTCGAAGTCCACCCCGTCTCCAAGTTCAAGGAAGCCGGCAAGGATACCGACCGCTCCAAACTGCCCCCCGCCGGTGCTCCCTCCACCCTCCGCATCCCCTCGTTCCAGCGCACGACCCTTTCCAACGGAATGAAGGTCGTCCTGGCCGAACGCCACGAGACGCCCACCGTCAACATGGCCCTGCAGTTCGACGCCGGCTATGCCGCTGACTCTCTCGCCGTCCCCGGCACCGCCTCGCTCACCAACAAGATGCTGCTGGAAGGGACCGCAAAACGTACCGGCCCGCAGGTCTCCGAGCGCAGCGCCGAACTCGGCGCCCAGATCTCCGCCAACGCCTCGCTCGACACCTCCACCGTCAGCCTCTCCGCCCTCAAGGTCAATCTCGACGATTCCCTCGAACTCTACGCCGACATCGTCCGCAATCCCGCCTTCCCGGCTTCCGACTTCGACCGCCAGAAGAAGCTCCAACTCGCCGGCATCCAGCGCGAAAAGTCCGAGCCCAGCGCGCTGGCCCAGCGCCTCCTGCCCAGCCTCATCTACGGTAAGGCTCACCCCTACGGCCAGCCGTTCACCGGCAGCGGCGACGAAGCCTCCATCGCCAAAGTCACCCGCGATTCGGTGGCCCAGTTTTACAACACCTGGTACAAGCCCAATAACGGCACCCTCCTCATCGTCGGGGACACCACCCTTGCCGAGATCAAGCCCAAGCTCGAAAAGCTCTTCGGCGACTGGAAGACCGGCGAAGTCCCCAAGAAGAACCTCGCGCAGGTCCAGCACCGGGAGAAGACTACCGTCTATCTGGTGGACCGTCCCGGCGCCATCCAGTCCGTCATCATGGCCGGCCAGATCGCACCCCCCCGCGCCAATCCCGATGAGCCTGCCATCGACGTCTTCAATACCATCGTCGGCGGCTCCTTCATCTCCCGCCTCAACATGAACCTCCGCGAAGACAAGCATTGGAGCTACGGCGCCTTCACCTACCTGCTCGGCGCCCGCGGCCAGCGGCCCCTCCTCGCCGTCGCCCCGGTCCAGAGCGACAAGACCAAGGAGTCGCTCGCCGAAATGGTCAAGGAGTTCCGCGACATCCTCCGCGCCCGCCCCGTTACCGACGAGGAGGTGGCCAAGATGCAGTCCTCCCTCACCCGCTCCATGGCCGGCGACCGCGAAACCAAGGACGGCGTCCTCGGCGATATGCTCGCCATCTCCCGCTTCGGCCTCCCCGAGGACTACTTCACCACCTACGCCGCCAAGGTAAACGCCCTCAAGAAGACCGACATCAATGCCGTCGCAGAAAGAATCCTTCGGCCTGAGAAGATGATCTATGTAGTTGTGGGCGACCGCGCGCAGGTCGAGAAGGGCATCCGCGAGCTCAACCTCGGCGATGTCCAGATCCTCGATGCCGACGGCAACCCGGTGAAGTAAGCACCCCAACATGTTCGGATCACACGACAAGAAGACCCAGCCCAAAGAGATCCCCGTACCTGGCGACGTGCCGGAGGGGGTCATCATCTCGCCCGATACGTATCGGGAGAACCGGATTCCGCCGGGCCAGTCGCGGACCCTCAAGTTCCCGGTCCTGGACGCCTTTGGCCCGCCGCGGATAAATCAGGAGGAGTGGCGGCTCACCCTCACCGGCCTCGTCCATGTCCCCATCGCCTTCAACTGGGAGGAGTTCAACGCCCTCCCGCGGGTGAAAGTCTTTGCGGACTTTCACTGCGTCACCCGCTGGTCGCGCCTGGGCAACATCTGGGAAGGGGTCTCGGTGAAGGAACTGCTGGCCCGCGCCGGCGGCCCCAAACCGGAGGCCCGCTATGTGGTGGCCCACGGCTACGACGGCGGCTGGACCACCAACCTGCCGCTGGCCGAGTTCCTGGCCGACGACGCCCTGGTGGCCACTCACCACGACGGCGAACCGCTCACTGTGGAACACGGCGCCCCGGCGCGGCTGATCGTTCCCCGCCTCTATGCCTGGAAGTCCGCCAAGTGGCTGGGCGGCATCGAACTGCTTCCGGAGGACCGGGCCGGGTTCTGGGAACGGAACGGGTATCATATGCACGGCGATCCCTGGTCCGAAGAGCGGTTTGGATATGGTTGGTAAGTACACCAGACGCGCCCTGCTCGGGGGCGCCGTCGCCCTCGGCGGCGCGCTGGTATGGAATCGAAACCGGATCCCCTGGCATTTCGTCCGTCAGTATGGGAGAGAAATGGGCCGACAGATCCTGCCGCCGCGCCAGACACCGGAACCGAAGAAATGGCCCGACAAGGGCGTCCATATGGCGTGGCTTGGCCATAGCACCGTACTCATGAAGATCGATGGGACCACCATCCTCACCGATCCCATGTTCAGCACCCGCGCCGGCATCGACCTGTTCCTGTTCACCATCGGCGTCAAACGCCTGGTGAATCCGGCGCTGGAGGTGGAAAATCTCCCCCACATCGACCTGATTCTGGTTTCCCACGCCCATATGGACCACTTGGACGTGCCCTCGCTGCGGGCGCTGGAGAACAAAGGGACGCGGGTGATCACGGCGCGCGCCACCTCCGACCTTTTCCGCCCGTCGCGCTATCAGAGCCTGCAGGAGTTGGGCTGGAACGAGACGGCGCAGGCCGGCGAGGCGCGCGTGACCGGACTGGAGGTTAACCACTGGGGCGCGCGGATGCGCACCGACACCTACCGCGGCTATAACGGCTACCTGATCCAGGTGGGCCAGCGCCAGGTGGTGTTTGCCGGAGATACGGCCAATACCGACGCCTTCCGGCGTCTGCCGGCCAACGGCAAGCCGGACCTGGCCATCTTCCCCATCGGCGCCTACAACCCCTGGATCATGGCCCACTGCAATCCGGAGCAGGCGTGGCGGATGGCGAACGAAGCGCGGGCGGAGGTGGTCCTGCCGGTCCATCACCAGACCTTCGCTCTCAGCCAGGAGCCGCTCACCGAGCCGATCGAACGGTTCTTCGCGGCGGCGGGCACGGCGGACCGGCGCATCGGCTGGCAGGAAATCGGAGCGACGTTCCGTTGGAGCTAAACATTAAGGTGATCCCGCGCGCGGCCAAGACCGAAATGGCCGGCGAGATGGCCGACGGCACGCTGAAGGTGCGCGTGAAGGCGGTGCCGGAGGACGGCAAGGCCAATGAGGAACTCTGCTACTTCCTGTCCCGCCACTACGGCGTGGCGCGCCAGGACGTCGAGATCGTCAGCGGCGCCACCTCCCAGCGGAAGCGGATCCGCATCCGGACGCCCCACTGAGCCGGGCCTAGAAGATCCCCTTGCCCTCGTTGCCGAGGCGCTTGTTGACCGCGACTAAGGCCACGGCGGCGCCGGCAGCGACAGCGGCAATGATGATCCACTTCTTCTTGCCGCCCTTCTTGGCGGCCTTCGGCGGCGGGACTGGCGCCGGAGCAGGAGCGGGCGGCTGCGCCAGCAGCGCGGTGGCCAGGAGGAGAGACAGGAGCGGTTTTCGGAGTGCCATGCCTGAATACGCGCTAAGGGCGCCGATAAAGGGGCATTCTATCGCGACTCGGGCTTCGGCGCCCGGCGGGCGCGGGTAAAGTCGTCGCTCAACTGCCGGGTCACTTTGAAGGCTACATCAGCACTGGCACCGCGGAACTTGCCGCCGAGCGACTCCTGCGTCGTCGACCAGATGACGTCCCCTTCCCGGTTTACCAGGCGGACGGTGGCCATGGCCTCGTGTTTGCGCTCGGCAATGCGCACCGACTCGTTTTCGCCCAGGCTGACGCCCAGGCCGCCGCGGGTGGTACCGCTCGACCGGGTGCTGCCGATCTGGCTGCGCGCCTGCAGGCTCTCGCTGGAGGAAAAAGTATCGGTAAAGACCAGGTCCTCAGCCGAGCCCTTCAGCGTGGCATCGGCCTTCTCCGGGTTTTCGGTCACCAGGAACAGGCGGCTGGACTGGAGCGCGGCGATGAGCATGTCGCGGATCTGGACGGCCGTCTCCCCGCCGGAGAGCTTTTCCACGTAGACCCGGCGGAGCTTGAGCAGTTCCTGATGCTGCGGATTGGCCTCCTCGGTCTGGGCAAGCAGCGAAAGGGCCATCGAAAGCCAGAGAACGACTCTCATCCTTTGCCGGCCTTTCGCGCCTCGTCATCCTGGAAGGCGACCTTGCGGCCGGTGCGGGCCTCCAGGCTGACCAGCGTACTGCGGACATCCGACTTGTCCACCTGGAAGATGAGAGCCTGCGTACGTCCCTCGGCATCGTCGTAGCCGATGGTGAGGAAGTGCTTCCGCGCCTTGGCCAGCAGGAAGAGCGGGGAAATGAGGACGGCGCTGACGTAGCGGCGGTCCACCTTCTGCCCGTACTCGAGGGTGTGGATCCGGTCGTAGGGGATCTCGACAGTGTGGGCTTTGGTCTGGAAACGGAGGGTAAGGGGGTCGGCGGTAATCAGGCGGCCGGACTGCTTTTCCTTGAAGGCGGCCGAGGTACCGCCGACATATTCCGCGCGGCCGCCGATGCCGCCGGCCCAAAGGACGGCGGCCGTGAACAGGGCCAGGAGTCTCATGACGTAGAGATAGTGGCGGGACGGGGGAATAAATCTCACCCCGGGTGGGATAATAGCGCCGGATGCTGCGACAACTGCTGGAATCGGCGAACGGGCCCGGGCGAAGGCCGGAGTTGGGGGCCCACTTCGAGTCCAATCTGGCTGGTGTCCATGTGATCGGGGACCTGGCTGGGGCGCCGGTGATCAAGTTGGCGATGGAGCAGGGGCACGCTCTCGCCGGTCACCTGGCGGAATTGCCGCCCGCGGCGGGGTTCGACTACGACGTCATCGTGGCCGGAGCCGGAGCCGCCGGACTGAACTGCGCGCTGACGCTCCAGGAGCGGGGGCGGCGGGTGCTGGTGCTGGAAAAGGCACAGATAGCCAACACGGTGGCGGAATTTCCGGCCGGGAAGTGGGTGTACGACGAACCGGCGGGGCGCCCGGCGGCGGGACCGCTGTGGCTCGGCGCGGCGACGCGGGAGGAGTTGCTCGCCCGTTGGGGAGAGGCGGCCGCGCGCCTGACGGTCCGCTGTGGCGAGGCCGTAACGGGGTTGGAGCGGGACGGGGCCGGCTGGGTGGTGCGGACTGCGACCGGCGCGTACCGGACTGGGCGGGTGGTGATCGCCACCGGGCAGGGCGGTACGCCGCGACGGCTGGGCGTTCCTGGAGAGGAAAGCCCGCGGGTGCATCACCGGCTCTACAACCCCTCCCACTTTGCCGGGGAGCGGATTGTGGTGGCGGGCGGGGGGAATTCGGCGGTGGAGGCGGCTTTGGCGCTGGCGGAAGGGAATGAGGTCACACTTGTCCACCGGGGAGCGGAGTTTCCCCGCCTGTTCCGGGGGAACCGGGAACGGCTGGCGGCGGCGCGCGGACTGCGGGTGCGGACGGGGGAGGAGGTAGGGGCGTTCGAGGAGGCGGAGGTCGTTCTGCGCAGTGGCGAACGGTTGGGCTACGACCGGGCGTTCGTGCTGATCGGCAGTGAGGCGCCGGCGCGGTTCCTGGGTTCGCTGGGCCTGCGGCTGGAGGGCGACTGGAGCGCGAATCCCTGGGTAGCGGCGGGGCTTGGCGCCATAGGCCTGGCCGGAGTGGCGGGGATGGGGTGGTGGCTGGGCGCGCTGGCGCTGTTGGCTCTTGTGGTAACCGGATGGCGGGGAAACCGTTGGTCCTGGCTGGTGCTGGCGATGGGGGCAAGCTATACGGTCTACGGCGTCAAGGGCGGCGACGGGAACGAGTTCTGGCCGTTTCGCGGCTGGGGCCATGCGATGTTGAGCTTCGGCGGACGGGGTTGGTCCTACTGGTACACGGTGCTCTATACGGCGCTGATGACCGTGTTCGGCATCCAGGCCGCCAAGCGTTGGGGCTGGGAGACGCGGGACCGTTTCCAGATGTGGCGCTACGCTTCGCTGATCGGCTTCCAGTGGGTGTTCTTCTTCCTGATCCCGGAGTATCTGTTCCGGATCGCGGTGGAGAACCAGTGGATGGGAGAGGCGTTGGCGCGGGATCCGAACTTCGTCAACAACCTGTGGCGCAGCTACGGCCTGGTCTATGCGTGGCCGCTGTTTTTCTATACGTTCCTTGGCAATCCGCACAAGATCTGGACCTATTGGGGTCTGCTGCTGAGCTTCGGAATCATTCCGGCGCTGGTGCTGTTCCACGGGAAGAGGTATTGCAGCTGGATCTGCGGATGCGGGGGGCTGGCGGAGACCTTCGGGGACCGCTGGCGGCACCTGGCGCCGAAGGGCGAGGCGGCGATGCGGTGGGAGAAGATGAACGCCGTGGTGCTGGCGGCGGCGGTGGTTGTGACGCTGCTGGTGCTGGGGCGGGACCTCTACGGGGTGTTCGGCAAGCCGGCGGCCGAGGCGCTGGAGGTTTATCACCTGGTGGCCGACGTGTGGCTGGTGGGGATTCTGCCGGTGGGGCTCTATCCGTTTCTGGGGGGAAAAGTCTGGTGCCGGTACTGGTGTCCGCTGGCCAAGATGATGGAGCTGATGTCGGGGTGGTACGAGCGGATGCGCTGGGGGCGATTTGCCATTCGCGCCAATGACAAGTGCATCGCCTGCGGGGAATGCACGCGAAACTGCCAGGTGGGGATCGACGTGATGCGCTTCGCCCTCCTACAACGCGAAATCAACAACGAGAACAGCTCCTGCATCGGCTGCGGAATCTGCATTACAGTCTGCCCGATGGATGTTTTGGAATTTGGCAAAGAAAAAAGAAAACAAAATGCCTCGAAACTCGTCCAGATTACTTGAGGCACTTATATGCAGAGTAAGAATTGGCGAGTGTTCGCGGCTTCCGCACTGTGCGCGGTGCTGCTTGGCGGCGTTGGGCCGCGAGTGTCCGGGGCGTGCGCGGTAGAAGCGGCGGCGGAGCGGATAGCGGGTTTTCATCCGGCGCGGTCGGTGGCGGTGGAGCAGGCGGTGGATCTGATGCGGCGCGGCGATTACAGCCTGGCGCTGTTGCGGCTGTCGGCGGAAAAGAAGGACACATCGGTACCGGCGCAGGCGCGGATTTTCAGTGCCTACGCGCTGTTGGTGGCGGGCAATACGCTGGGCGCTTTTCCGGCCGGCGACGGCGCGTAATTCGCGCGCGGGGTTCTTGCAACCCATTGAAGCTAAACCACATAAAATGGGGTCGGCGGCACCCGACACCATTTTTGGGGTATGCTTGAGCGACGGAAGCCGGGGATACAAGACGATTCGACGGGGTGGACTTTTTGCGGGGTCTATCGATCTTGGCGGTGCTGCTCGTCCATATCGAGATCCGGATGCGATACTCGGGCGTTCCGGTGGCGGACAACCTCCCGGACTGGGCGGCGGAGTTGCTGTTCCGGAACGGACTCAACGGCGTTACTGTCTTCTTTGCCATCTCGGGGTTCCTGATTACCCTGACGTCACTGCGGCGCTTCGGGTCGCTGGGTGCAATCGATATCGGGCGGTTCTACCGGATCCGGTTCGCGCGGATTGCGCCGCTCCTGTTGGCGCTGCTGGCCGTGCTGAGCGTCCTGCATTGGGCGGGGGCTCGGGGATTTACCATCGCCCCGGAGGTGGCGAGCCTGCGGCGGGCGGTGGTGGCCGTCCTTACCTTCCACCTGAACTGGCTGGAGGCCGAGCGGGGGTATCTGCCTGCGTGCTGGGACGTGCTGTGGTCGCTTTCGGTGGAGGAGATGTTCTATCTGGGCTATCCGCCGCTCTGCGTGCTGCTGGGGCGGAGGCGGATAGCGCTGGTACTGGCATTGGGTGTGTTCGTGGCGCTGGGGCCAGTGGCGCGGACAGCCTGGGCGGGGAATGAGATTTGGCGGGACAAGTCGTACCTAAGCGGGATGGAGGCGATTGCCATGGGGTGCCTGGCCGCACTGGGGATGGAACAGGTCCGTGCGTGGGGCCGGGGGCGGCTGGCACTCCTGGAGGCGCTGGGTGGACTGGCGATGGCGGGGGTGGCGGTATGGCCCGGGCGGGATTGGCTGCACCCGAGTGTGCTGGCGGCGGGAACGTGCGCGGTCATGGCCGGGTCGGTTGCGCGCGGAGGGGCCGGCGGCCGGTGGACCGAGCCGGTGCGCTGGCTCGGCCGGCACAGTTATGAGATCTACCTGACGCACGGGTTCGTGGTGGTGTGGGGAACACGGGCGCTGGTAAAGGCCCATTGGGGCTCGCCGGCGGCGTGGGTGTTTTTACTCCTCGCCGGAGCGGTGGCGACCGGGGCAATGACGGCGCGGTACTTCAGTGAGCCGATGAACCGGGTGCTACGGGGCTAGTTGCCGGTCGGGGAGACCTTGATCTCGTTGATCACCTTGGTGACGCCCTTGATGCGGCCGGCGACTTTGTCGGCCTTCGTTTTGGCGCGGTCGGTGCGGACGATGCCGGAGATGGTGACGACGCCATCCTTGACGGTGACCTCTAACGTGCCGCCCTTGACCTCGGGGTCGCCGGCGAGACGGCGTTTGACGGCATCGTAGATTTCGTCGTCCTTCTTCTGATCCGCGAAGACGGGCACGAGGAGGAGGAGGAAGAGGGCTATCTTGTTCAGGGTCATTTTGTTAACTGTCCTGGTCATTGACCATCCTTCGCCAGTCTAACTCATTGAGGAACTCGGGCTGGTTGCGCCAGTCCGGTTTTACCTTTACGAACAGTTCGAGGAAGATCTTGCGGCCGAAGAATTTCTCCATTTCGAGCCGGGCGGAGGAGCCGATTTTTTTGAGGACGGAGCCGCCGGTGCCGACGATGATGTTCTTCTGGCCGGAGCGCTCCACGTAGATGGTGGCGGCGATGCGGAGGACGTTGGGTTTGTCTTCCCATTCGTCGACGAGGACGGCGACCGAGTGGGGGACTTCCTGGCGGGCGAGGATGAGGATCTTCTCGCGGATGGTTTCGGCGGCGAGGAAACGGGAGGGAACGTCGGTGAGGTGGTCGGCGGGGCGGAGCAAATCCCCCTCGGGGAGGTAGGAAATAATCGCCTTTTTGAGTTCCTCGACCCCGTCGCGGTTTTTGGCGGAGACGGGGATATAGGCCGCGAAATCGTGGAGCGCTTTGTAGTGCTCGATCAAGGTAAACAGGCGCGGCTTCTCCTGGACGTGATCCACCTTGTTGAGGACGAGGATGACGGGGGTGCCGGGCTTCTTAACAAGATCAACGGCCTGGGCGTCCTCTTCGCCGGGCTTCTTTGTGGCGTCGACGACGAAGACGACGACATCGATGGCGTCGAGCGCGGCGCGGACCGACTGCATCATACGGCGGTTGATGACGGTATCGGATTTGTGAAGGCCGGGGGTGTCGACGAAGACGATCTGGGCGTTTTCCCCGGTCCAGACACCGGTGAGGGAGGTACGGGTGGTTTGCGCCTTGGCGGTGACGATGGCGATCTTTTCGCCGACGATGGCGTTGAGCAGCGTCGATTTTCCGGCGTTCGGCAGGCCGATGATGGTGGCGGTGCCGGCGTGATACTTAAGCTTTTTTGCTTTAGGCATCCTTGTTCTCTTCCACGATGGGATGCTCCTTTAGGGCTTCGGGTTCGGGGGCGCGCAGAATGCGCAGGCGGTCGACGCGCCGGTCATTGGCGGCGACAATTTCCATGCGGATCCCTTCGCGTTCGACGGCTTCGCCGACGCGGGGGACACGTCCCAGCCATTCGGCGGCGAGGCCGCCGACGGTGGTGGAATCAAACTCTTCTTCGGGGTGGAAGCCGACCAGTTCCTTGAGATGATCGAGATCGAAGGAACCGGAGACGAGCCAGGCGCCTTCGCCGTCGGGGGTGACGTCGGCGACCGGTTCGTGTTCGTCGCGGATTTCGCCGAAGATCTCTTCGACCAGGTCCTCCATGGTGGCGAGGCCAGCAGTGGAGCCATACTCGTCGACGACGACGGCCATATGGGATCCGTCGCGCTGCATCTCCTTGAGGAGGGCGGTGACCTTTTTCTGTTCGGGGACGATGCGGATGGGGCGCATGAGTTCCCAGGCTTTGCGGCCGCGCTCCTCGGGATAGCGTTCGAACATATCGCGGACATGGATGAAGCCGACGATGTTGTCGATGGACTCATCAAAGACGGGGATGCGGGAGTACTGTTCGTTGATGACGAGGCGGCGGAGTTCTTCCAGGGAGCGGCTTTTCTCGATGGCGACGATGCGGGGCCGCGGGGTCATGACGGCGTGGACGGTTTTGTCGCCGAACTCGACGACGGACTGGATGAGCTTGCGGTCCTCCTCCTCGATGAGCCCCTCTTCCTTGCCGGCGGTGATGAGGGCTTCGACGGATTCGGAGCTGCTATTGCCGTTGCTTTCCTCGTCGGCGGGTTCGCGCAGTTCGGTGAGGGACTGGAAGAACTTCAAGATGGCGACGATGGGGGCCATGATGAGGATCATGGCGTGGAGGATGGGGAGGAAGGCGATGAGCCATTTGCCGTTGGTTTTGCGGTAGAAGAACTGGGGGAGGAGTTGGGCGAAGAAGGTGCAGAGGGCCCAGGCGAGGACGGCGGCTTCGGCGATGGCGGTCCAGAAGCGTTCACGGCCGGCGCCCAGCAGGGCGAGGGCAAAGATGCCCATCATGGCAATGAGGGCGTGTTTGACGAGGGAGAAGGTGAGGGCGCCGCGTTCGATTTTGAGGCCGAGGCGGTGTTCGAGGTTCTCCTTGAAGTACTCAAGCGACGGGTATTCGCGGGAGCGGAGGCGAAGGGCTTCCACGTAGAGAAGTTGGGCGACGGCGCTCAAGGTGAGCAACGCGGAGAAGACGGCCAGCGTAAGGAAGAAGGCGATGTTCATCGGCGTGTGCGTTCGATGAGGCCGGCGGGGAGGCCGAGTTTCTGGCGCCAGCGGGTTTCGAGGCGGCGCATGGCGCCGCGGTCGGTTTCATGGTCATGGCCGAGGAGGTGGAGGAGGCCATGGAGCATGAGGATTTCGATTTCGGTCTCGACGGGGTGGGCGAATTCGGCGGCCTGTGCCTTGGCGCGGGGGGCGGAGATGGCCAGTTCGCCGAGGGACTCTTCGCCGTCCAGAGAGGGAAACGAGAGGACGTCGGTAGGGTAATCGTGACCGAGGAAGGTGGCGTTGAGGCGGCGGAGTTCGGCGTCGGAGGTAAGCAGGCAGGTGAAACTGCGGCCGGCGGCAAGGAGGGTAGTCAGAGTGTGTTGGAAAGCTCGCAGGCGTTTGCGGTCGAGGCCACGAGGGGCGGAACGAAATAAGAAATTACTGCCATCCGGCGACATAGGGTGTGATTGATCAGGCGTTGGGGGTCGTTATGGGTTTCGCGGTGTCGGCATCGGCCATGGCTTCCGAGAGGCGAAGGCTGAGTTGCCGGGCGTTGACGGCATTTTCGCCGTGTTTTTCGTAGGCCCGGATGATGCGTTGGACGAGGGAGTGGCGGACGACGTCCTGTTCATCGAAGTGGACGAAGCTGATGCCTTCGATGCCTTTGAGGATCTCGACGGCTTCGATGAGGCCCGAGCGGCGGCCGGAGGGGAGGTCGATCTGGGTGGCGTCCCCGGTGACGACCGTTTTGGAGCTGAAGCCCTGACGGGTGAGCACCATTTTCATCTGCTCCGGGGTGGAGTTCTGGGCTTCGTCGAGGATGATGAAGCTGTCATTGAGGGTCCGGCCGCGCATAAAGGCGAGCGGGGCTACTTCAATGATGTTCTTTTCGATGAATTTTTCAACCTTTTCCGCTTCGAGCATGTCGAAAAGGGCGTCGTAGAGGGGGCGGAGGTAAGGGTCGATCTTCTCCTGGAGGGTGCCAGGGAGGAAGCCGAGTTTCTCGCCGGCTTCGACGGCGGGGCGGGTGAGGATGATGCGGGAGACGCGTTTGGAGAGGAGCGCGGAGACGGCCATGGCGAGTGCAAGGTAGGTCTTGCCGGTGCCGGCGGGGCCGACGCCAAAAACGAGGTCGTTGCGCTCGATGGCTTCCAGGTAGCGGCGCTGGTTGATGGTCTTGGGGGTGAGGACCTTTTTGCCAAAGGAGCGCTGGCGGCCGCTGGCGACGAGGGCGCGAAGGGAGACGGCATCATCGGCGGCGAGGATGCGGATGTAGTTGCCCATGTCGGCGGAGGAGAAGTTCTGGCCTTCGCGGACGAGGTCGGAGAAGTCGCTGACGATGCGGGCAGCGCGTTCGGCGCCGTCGTCGGGACCTTCGATTTCGAGGGCGCCGTTAGCGAGGCGGGTACGGACAGCGAGAGCCGTTTCCAGCAGGCGAATGTTCTCGTCGCGGGTTCCGTAGAGGGCCTCAACGCCCTGAGGAATGGGCACACTTATACGCATGCGTTCGAGCGGGATAGGCCGGGCGACAACGGGAACATCTTTCCCCATTATAGTAACAGGCGCGTGAGGGGGTATCCGGGTTGCGGTACGATCACGGGCATGGAAGACGGGAACTCCTTTCCGCTGGTGCTGGTACTGGTGCCGGCGTTTCTGGTTTTTTTCGCGGCGCTGTGGCTGGGGGTGAACGCTTTGCTGAGCGCGATTTCAGGGTGGAGTACGCTGGCGGCGCGGTACCGGTTTGACGGGGAGTTTGGGGGGGAGAAGTGGAGCTGGCAGAGTGCGCAGATGGGATGGGTGGGGATTCGCGGGGTGTTGACGGCGGGGGCAAACCGGGAGGGATTGTATCTGGCGATGATGCCGCTCTTCCGATTCCGGCATCCGCCGCTGTTTGTGCCGTGGCGGGAGGTGGCGGTGGCGGAGAAGCGGATGCTGTTCTTCAACGGGGTGGAGTTCCGGTTGGGGAGGGAGGAAGGGGTGAAGCTGTGGGTGCGGGCGGGACTGGGAGAGGATCTGCGGAGGGCTTCCGGGGGTTGAGGTTCTTGGGTGGCGGAGCGGGATGAGGGAGGAAAGAAAAGCCCCGCCGCCCGGGGCGGCGAGGCGAGTTGGAGGATGGAACGAGTCGCGAATTGCAGTGACGCCGCCGGCCGCGGAGCGCGGGCTCAGCGGAGAGGGACGGCGAAGGAGGAGGCAGATGGGGTGTTGGACCCTACTCGTGAGATGCCGTTCCGGAATAGAGGGATTCGGAGAGTGCCGGAGGGATGGCCGGATTTATCCTAAGTTACGGACAAAAGAGGTAAGCAGCATCCCAGGGAAGGCTTAGGCCAGGAGGGTGGCGGGGCCGCGGAGACCTTCGTGGCGCGACAGGCGGGCTTTGAGCTCGCGGCGGGCGCGGAGTAACCGGCTCTTGGCGGCGGCTTCGGTGATGTTCAGCTTTTCGGCAACATCGGTCAGCGACATCCGCTTGGATTCCCGGAGCAGGAGAGGCTCGCGGAGCAGCGGGGGAATGCAGTTTACTTCCTTGCGGAGGAGGGCTTCCACCTGATGACGGCCGATGGACTGCTCGGGGTTCTCGTTCGGGTCGGCCAACTCCATGCGTGTGGCGCCTTCTTCGGTGCCCGGGTCGTCGAGATAGGCGAAACGGGCGCGACGAGCCTTGCGGAGCCGCATGAGGCACTGGTTGACCACAATGCGGCTCAGCCACGTGGAGAAACGGCTATTTCCTTCAAACCGGCTCAAGTGGAGATAGACCTTGGTGAAGGAGTTCTGCACTTCGTCCTCGGCATCCTCCACGTCGCGAAGGATGGAACGGGCTAGCTTCAGGCTGGATTGATAGTGACGATTTACCAGTTCGGTAAAGGCGTCAGAATCGCCGGAGCGGGCGGACTCGATCAGCGCCGCGTCCGCGTCGACGATCGCCTCTGGAGCAGGGCGGTTGCGTTGGCCCAGGGGGTTGAACTTGGCGTCTGCGGTTGCGTTGTTTGCCATATGAAACCACGTTAACAGCGAAAACGGACTAAAAATACCCATTACTGAAAGTGAGTTTAGTGAAGAGAAAACTGTTGCAAGTTGTTTTACTGGCACTAAACTGAGTTTATGGTTGAGTACGAATCAGGTCCGGAAACGATCACCAGAGTGCTGGCGGCTTACGATTTGGGGGCAAAGATCCGGACGCTGCGCATGCGGAAGAAGATTGCGCTGACGGAACTGGGGAAGCACACGGGGCTGTCGGCGAGTATGCTGTCGCAGTTGGAGAACGGGAAACTGGTACCGACGCTGCCGACGCTGGCGCGAGTGGCGATGGTATTCGACGTGGGGCTGGACTATTTCTTTGGGACGCGGCGGCGGGCGGGGCTGTTTGAAGTGGTGCGGAAGGAAGAACGGATGCGTTTTCCGAACGATCCGGAGGGGGAGCGGCCGGGGTTTTTCTTCGAAGTTCTGGCGTTTAAGGCGAATAACAAGCCGATTGAGGCGTATTTGGCGGAGTTTCCGAAGCGGGAGGAGGGAGAGGCGGTAGAGCACGTCCACACGGGGGCGGAACTGGTGCACGTGCTGGAAGGGGAGCTGGAAGTGATTTATCAGGATGACGTGGTGGTGCTGGCGGCGGGAGATTCGGCGTATTTCGATGCGACGGAGGCGCACTCTTACCGGGGGGTATCGGAGGCTCCGGCAAAGGCGATGGTAGTTTCCGCGCCGGTGCTGTAGGGGGGAAAAACGTGACAAACTGTACGGTGAAATGGACGTAGTCACGATCGGGAACCGTACGGATGAGGCGCCTCGGGAGGAGACGCGGGAGGGGAATTACTTCGTCTCCAACTATCCACCGTTTTCGTTTTGGCGGCCGGAGCGGGTAGGAGAGGCTAAGGCGGCGCTGGAGCGGGCGCCGGCGGCGGGGACGCCGCTGGGGCTGTATCTGCACATTCCGTTCTGCCGGAAGCGGTGCCATTTCTGCTACTTCAAGGTTTATACGGGGAAGGACGCCTCCGAGATCGAGCTTTATTTAGACGCGGTGCGGCAGGAGTTGGCGCTGTATGCGGCACTGCCGGTGATCGGGGGGCGGAAGCCGCGGTTTATCTACTTTGGCGGAGGGACGCCGTCGTATCTTTCGACGAAACAGTTGGGCGGGCTGGTGGATGAGTTGAAGCGGCTGTTTCCGTGGGACGAGGTGGAAGAGGTCACGTTTGAGTGTGAACCGGGGACGCTGACCGAGGGGAAACTGGAGATGCTGCGGGCGATGGGGGTGACGCGGCTGAGCCTGGGGATCGAGAACTTTGACGATGAGATCCTGCGGGCGAACGGGCGGGCGCACGTTTCCAAGGAGATAGACCGGGCGTATGGATTTGCGCGGTCGGTTGGTTTTCCGCAGATCAATATCGACCTGATTGCAGGGATGGTGGGGGAGACGGAGGAGAACTGGCGGGAGACGGTGCGGCGAGGGGTGGAGTTGGCGCCGGATTCGGTGACGATTTACCAGATGGAAGTGCCGTTCAACACCACCATTTCGAAGGAGATGCGGGTACACGGGCAGGACGTGGCGCCGGTGGCGAGTTGGGATGTGAAGCGGGCTTGGACGAATTATGCGTTTGCACAGTTCGCGGCGGCTGGATATACCGTGACGAGCGCGTATACGGCGGTGAAGGATCCGGCGAAAGCTTCGTTTGTGTACCGGAACCTGTTGTGGGCGGGCGCGGACATGATCGGGACGGGGGTGGCGTCGTTTTCCCACGTGGGCGGGACGCACTACCAGAACGAGCACTCGTACGAGGCCTATATTGAGCGACTGGGGCGGGGCGAGTTGCCGTTGTTCCGAGCGCTGACACCGACGCCGCTGCAGCGGTTTGTGCGGGAGTTCATTCTGCAGTTGAAGCTGGGCGCGGTGCAGCGGGAATATTTTTTGCGCAAGTACGGCGTGGATATGAATCAACAGTTTGCGGAGGAGTTGCGCGGCTTGCAGAGAGAGGGCTTTCTTACTTTCGATGAGCAGGGAGCGCAGTTAAACCGGGCAGGGTTGCTGCAGGTGGACCGGTTGCTGCACCGGTTTTTCCTGCCGGAGCACCGGAATGCACGGTATGCGTGAGGGAGAGGGATTGAAGATGAAGATGGCGTTCGACGCGATTGTGATTGGGGGAGGGCCGGCGGGAGCAACGGCCGGGGCGGTGCTGGCGGAGAAGGGGCGGCGCGTGGCGGTGCTGGAGCGGGAGCGGTTTCCGCGGTACCACATAGGGGAGTCGCTGATGCCGTACTGCTACTTTCCGCTGGAGCGGATCGGGCTGATCGAGGAGATCAAGCAGTCGCACTTTCCGAAGAAATACAGTGTCCAGTTTGTGAACACGATGGGGAAGGTGTCGCAGCCGTTCTATTTCTTCCAGCATTTGGAGCATGAGGCGTCGACGACGTGGCAGGTGGTGCGGAGCGAGTTCGACCAGATGATTCTGGAAAAGGCGCGGGCGAACGGGGCGGAGATTCGGGAGCAGACGACGGCGCGGGAATTGATTTGGGAAGAGGGGAAGGTGGTGGGGGTACGGGCGGTGAACGCGGCGGGGGAAGAGGAGGAACTGCGGGCGCCAATTACGATAGATGCGACAGGGCGGGATGCGCTGGCGGTGACGCGGAATGGATGGAAGGTCCGGGATCCGTATTTGAACAAGATCGCGATCTGGACCTACTACAAGGGGGCGATGCGGGATCCGGGGATTGACGAGGGATCGACGACGGTGGCATATGTGCCGGACAGGGGGTGGTTCTGGTATATTCCGCTGCCGGACGACATTATCAGCGTCGGAATTGTGGCGGAGAAGGAGTATTTGTACCGGGATACGCGAGACCTGGCGGAGATTTTCGCGCGGGAGATCCAGGCGAATCCGTGGGTGGCCGAGCATCTGGCGCCGGGGGAACAGTTCGGGAAGTATTGGGTGACGGGGGAGTATTCCTACCGGAGCCAGCACTGTGCGGCGAACGGGCTGATCCTGGCCGGGGATGCGTTTGCGTTTCTGGATCCGGTGTTTTCGTCCGGGGTGTTTCTGGCATTGCGGAGCGGGGAGTTGGCCGGGGAAGCGGCGGACGCGGCGTTGACGGCGAACGATTTTTCGGCGGAGCAGTTCCGGGGGTATGGGGAGTACCTGGTGACGGGGATTGAGGCGATGCGGAAGCTGGTTTATGCGTTTTATGACCAGGATTTCAGCTTCAGGGAGTTTTTGATGGCGAATCCGGGGATGAAGGGCGACCTGACCGACTGCCTGATCGGGAATTTGTTCCGGGATTTTGTGCCGCTGTTCGGGGCCTTGAAGGATTTCGCCAAGTTGCCGGCGCCGCTGCCGCACGGGACGCCGCTGGTGGCACAGATGGAGGAGAAGTAGCGGCGGTGGCGCACCGGTTTACGATCCAGCGGCGGGTGGAGTTCTCCGAGACGGACATGGTGGGGATTGTCCACTACTCGAACTTCTTCAAGTACATGGAGACGGCGGAGCACGCGTTTTTCCGGTCGCTGGGGATGAGTATTGCCGGGAGCGGGGCGAATGCGGTGGGTTGGCCGCGGGTTCACGCGGAGTGTGATTACCGGCGGCCGCTGCGGTTTGAGGATGTGGTGGAAGTGGAGTTACTGGTGAAGGAGCGGCGGGAGCGGAGCCTGGTCTACACCTTTATTTTCCGGAAGGTGAACGGGGAGGAGCGGGAGGAGGTGGCGCGGGGCGGACTGGCGGTGGCGTGCGTGCGGCGGGAGGCGGTGACCGGGGCGATGAAGAGTGTGCCGATACCGGGGGAGATTGCGGCGCTGATTGAGCCGGCTCCGGCGGAGCTTTTTGCATGAAGCGGGCGGCGATGGCGGCACTGCAGTTGCAGCGACTGCGGGAGTTGCGGGCGGCATTGGTGGAGGGGAACGAGTTTTACGGGGCGCGGATGGCGGAAGAGTTTGGGAGCCTGGCAGAGTTTGCGGCGCGGGTGCCGTTCACGTTGAAGCAGGAACTGGTGGAGGATCAGCGGAGAAATCCGCCGTTCGGGACGAACCGGACCTACGCGCTGGAGGAGTACACGCGGTTCTGCCAGACGAGCAGCACGACGGGGAGTCCGCTGCGGTGGCTGGACACGGCGGAGAGCTGGGGGTGGATGCTGGGGTGCTGGGAGCGGGTGTTTGCGGCGGCGGGGGTGAAGGCCGGGGAGCGGGTTTTCTTTGCGTTTTCTTTCGGGCCGTTTCTGGGGTTCTGGACGGCGTTTGACGCGGCGGTGCGGATGGGGTGCCTGGCGATCCCGGGCGGGGGGATGAGCAGCACGGCACGGCTGCGGACGCTGCGGGATTCGGGGGCGCGGGTGCTGTGCTGTACGCCGACCTATGCGATCCGGTTGGCGGAAGTAGCGCGGGAGGAGGGGGTGCGGCTGGGGGAATTGGGCGTGCGGACGATGATTGTGGCGGGGGAGCCGGGGGGAAGCGTACCGGGGACACGAGCGCTGCTGGAACGGGAGTGGCCGGGGACGCGAGTAGTGGATCATCACGGGATGACGGAGACGGGACCGGTGAGCTACGAGTGTCCGCGGCGGACGGGGGTGCTGCATCTGATGGAGACGGAGTTTTACGCCGAGATTGTGGATCCGGCGACGGGCGCGGCGCGGGGGGATGGGGAAGCGGGAGAACTGGTGCTGACCAACCTGGGGAGGACGGCGGCGCCGGTGATCCGGTACCGGACGGGGGACCTGGTGCAGCCGGGTCCGGCGGGGCGGTGCGAGTGCGGGAGCGAGGAGATGACGCTTCTTGGGGGCATTCTGGCGCGGCGGGACGATATGGTGGTGATTCGCGGCGTGAACGTGTACCCGAGCGCGGTGGAGGATGTCCTGCGGACCTGCGGGGGTGTGGCGGAGTACCGGGCGGAGATTCAGGTGGTGCGGGGGATGGTGGAGATCCGGCTGAAGGTGGAGGGGGAGGAGGGATTGGAGCACCGGCTGGAGGCGGCACTGCGGGATGCGCTGGGGATGCGGATCCCGGTGGAGTTGGTTCCGGCGGGGACATTGCCGCGGTTTGAAATGAAAGCCCGGCGGTGGGTTAAGATAGCGCCGTGAACCCGTCGCCGGTTAACGCACACATTGAAAACATACTGCTGGTGGTGATGTTGCAGTTGTGCGTCATTATCACGGCGGCGCGGGTGGCAGGGTGGGCGTTCCGGAAGATGGGGCAGCCGCAGGTTTGCGGGGAGATTGCGGCAGGGCTGATTCTGGGTCCTTCGCTGTTCGGGCGGTTTTTTCCGGAGATTTCAGCGAGGGTGTTCGATCCGTCGGTGAACTCCATTTTCAGCATCATGAGCCAGATTGGGCTGGTGCTGCTGATGTTCCTGATCGGGCTGGAGTTTGAATTCGGGCATTTGCGGGAGAACCGGCGAGCGGCGATTTCTGTATCGCTGGCAGGGATTGTACTGCCCTTCACGCTGGGTTTCGGGCTGGGGAGCTACATGCACGGGGCGATGGGATTGACGGGGAATCCGCTCTACTTTTCGTTGTTTATGGCGACGGCGATGTCGATTACGGCGATTCCGATTCTGGGGCGGATCATGATCGAGTTGGCGCTGAACCGGACGGTGATCGGGTCGTTGACGATCACGGCGGCGGCGATGGACGACGCGGTGGGCTGGGTGTTGCTTGCGCTGGTGACGGCGATCTCGAAATCGGCATTCGATCCGTGGACGTTTGGACGGATGTTGGCGGGGGTGCTGGCGTTTGGGGCGGTGATGATGCTGGTGGTGCGGCCGGTGGCGGTGCGGTGGATCGGCACGGCATTGAAGCGAGGGCGGGGGGAGTTGTCGTTGAATGCGCTGGCGGGGCTGCTGATCGGGATTTTCGTGTGCGCGATGGTGACGAACGTGATTGGGATCTTCTCGATTTTCGGGGCGTTTCTGCTGGGGGCGATTCTGTACGACCAGACGGAGTTTGTGGCGGCGGTGCGGGGGCGGCTGAGCGATTTTGTGACGGTGTTCTTTTTGCCGATTTTCTTCACGTATACGGGGCTGCGGACCGATATCGGCTCGATGACGGGGTGGGAGTTGTGGATGCTGTGCGGGCTGGTGCTGGCGGCGGCGGTGACGGGGAAACTCGGGGGGTGTACGCTGGCGGCGCGGTGGAACGGGTTCAGCTGGGGGGAGGCGGGGATGATCGGGGTGATGATGAACACGCGGGCGCTGATGGAGCTGATTGTGATCAATATCGGGTATGAACTGGGGATCCTGCCGCGGAGCGTGTTTTTCATGCTGGTATTCATGGCGATTTTCACGACCTACATGACGGCCCCGGTGATGCGGCTGATCGCGCCGGGATTGAGGCGAACGTAGCGGCGGCAACGGCGAGTTTATATGATTGGGGAGAACCTAATCATGAGCGCCAAATATACGATCGGACTGGATTACGGCACGAATTCGGTGCGGGCCCTAGTGGTGAATGTTGCCAATGGAGCGGAGGTAGCCTCGGCGGTGTGGGGCTACGAGCATGGGACGGAGGGCGTGATGCTGGCGCGGGATCCGAACCTGGCGCGGCAGCACCCTGGGGACTACGTGAAAGGGGCAGAAGAAACGCTGCGGGAGGCGCTGATCCTGGCGGCGGCGGCGGACAAAAAGTTCGCACCGGAGCGGGTGATCGGGATTGGCGTGGACACGACCGGGAGCACGCCGCTGCCGGTGGACGCGCAGGGGCAGCCGCTGGCGTTTTCCAAGAAGTTCGCCAACCATCCGGCGGCGATGGCGTGGCTGTGGAAAGACCATACGAGCATTCAGGAGGCCGGGGAGATCACGGCGCTGGCCAAGAAGATGCGGCCGCAGTACCTGGCCAAGTGCGGGGGCACGTATTCAAGCGAGTGGTTTTTCAGCAAGATCTTTCATTGTTTGCGGACGGCGCCGGAGGTGTTTGCGGCGGCGCACTCGTGGATGGAGCAGAGCGACTTTGTACCGGCGATGCTGACCGGGACGCTGGCGCCGGATAAGTTTACGGCGGGTGTCTGCGCGGCGGGGCACAAGGGGATGTACAGCGCGACGTGGGGCGGCTATCCGGACAAGAAGTTTCTGACGAAGCTGGACCCGGCGATGGGGGCGCTGCGGGACCGGCTGACGAAGCGGGTGCTGGCAGTGGACACGGCGGTGGGCGGGTTGACGGAAGAGTGGGCGGCGAAAACGGGTCTGCCGGCGGGGATTCCGGTGACGGTGGGGGCGATCGACGCGCATACAGGGGCGATCGGGGCGGGGGTGAAGCCGGGGACGCTGGTGAAGATTATCGGCACGTCGACGTGCGACATCAGCGTGCGGGAGAACACGGCGGAACTGGCCGATGTACCGGGGGTGTGCGGCATTGTGGACGGCAGCGTGCTGCCGGGGCATTTCGGGGTGGAAGCGGGGCAATCGGCGGTCGGGGACATTTTCAACTGGCTGGTGAACTATGCGGTGCCAGGGAGTTCGCACGAGGAGTTGACGGCCGGGGCGGCGAAGTTGAAGCCGGGCGAGAGCGGGTTGCTGGCGCTGGATTGGAATAACGGCAACCGGACGGTGCTGGTGGACCAGATGCTGACGGGCCTGCTGGTGGGGCAGACGCTGTACACGAAGCCGGCGGAGATCTACCGGGCGCTCATTGAGGCGACGGCGTTCGGAGCGTTGACGATCATCAACCGGCACGAGGAGTACGGGGTGAAGATTGAAGAGGTGGTGAACTGCGGGGGGATTGCGGAGAAGAGTCCGCTGGTGATGCAGATTTATGCCGATGTGACGGGGCGGCCGATGAAGGTGAGCCGGAGCGGGCAGACGTGTGCGTTGGGGTCCGCGGTGGCGGCAGCGGTGGTGGCGGGGGCGTATCCGGATTTCCTGTCGGCGCAGAAGCGGATGACGGGGATGAAGGCGAAGGTTTACAAGCCGAATGCGAAGGCCCACGCAGTGTACAAGGAGCTTTATGCGCTCTATATGCAGCTGCATGATGCGTTCGGGACGCGGACGTGGAAGGGCAATCTGTTCGGGGTGATGAAGAAGTTGATTGAAATTCGAAACGGGGCGCAGGCGTAGGCCGGCGTAACAGGACATGAAGACAACAAAGCTGAAGGCAAAACAGGTTTACATGGTGGCGAGCGGCGATTCGCGGCTGGCTGCCAATCAGAAGTGCTGGCCGGAGCAGGCCAAGATGGAAGCGGCGCTGGTGGAAGTGATACAGGCCGCCGGATGGACGGTGGTGCGGGCGCACCCCTATGACGCGAAGAAGGGGCACGGGTTCCTGGACTCGCAGCGAGCTGGGATCGAGGTATTCCGGAAGATGGATCCGGAGGCGCCGGTTATTGTGGCCGAGTGCGTGTGGCAGTACAGCCATCACGTGCTGGCGGGGCTGTTTACGCACCGGGGGCCGATTCTGACGGTCGCCAACTGGAGCGGGATGTGGCCGGGGCTGGTGGGGATGCTGAATTTGAACGGGTCGATGACGAAGGCGGGGATCCGTTATTCGACGATGTGGAGCGAGGACTTCGGAGAGGACAAGTTCCGGGCGGGGTTGCAGGAGTGGCTGGACACGGGTGTGGTGACGCACGACCAGAGCCACGTGAAGGATCTGGCGCTGGTGAAGCTGCCGGCGGCCGATGAGGCGCTGGGGCGGAGCATGGGCCGGCGGTTGCGGGAGCAGAAGGCGATCATGGGCGTCTTCGACGAAGGGTGCATGGGGATGTTCAACGCGATCATTCCCGATGAACTGCTGCATCCGACGGGTCTTTTCAAGGAACGGCTGAGCCAATCGGCGCTTTATGCGGCGATGCAGACGGTGAGTGACGCCGAGGCGCGGGGGGTGCTGGACTGGCTGCTGGAGAAGGGGATGAAGTTCAACTGGGGGACCGACGAGGCGACCGAGTTGACCGAGCGGCAGACGCTGGAGCAGTGCAAGATGTATGTGGCGGCGGTACGGCTGGCCGATGAGTTCGGGTGCGCGACGATCGGGATTCAGTATCAACTGGGGTTGAAGGATCTGGCGCCGGCGAGCGACCTGGTGGAAGGGTTGTTGAACAATATGGAGCGGCCGCCGGTGAAGAGCGCCGACGGGAAGCGGGAGTTGTTTGCCGGGGAGGCGCTGCCGCACTTTAATGAAGTCGACGAGTGCGCGGGGCTGGACGGGCTGGTGACGTACCGGGTATGGCGGGAGTTGGGGTTTGCGCCGGAGAACACGCTGCACGATCTGCGCTGGGGGCAGGCGTATAAGGGCAAGTATGTGTGGGTGTTTCTGATTTCGGGCGCGGCACCGCCGGCGCACTTTGAAGGCGGCTACGCGGGAGCCACGAGCGAGCGGCAACCGCCGATGTATTTCGCCCTGGGCGGCGGGAGCGTGAAGGGCGTCAGCAAGCCGGGCTGGATTGTGTGGAGCCGCGTGTTCGTGATGGACGGGAAGCTGCACTGCGACCTGGGTGTGGGCGAAGTGGTGGCGCTACCGAAGAAGGAGACCGAGCGACGGTGGCAGGAGACGACGCCGCAGTGGCCGATTATGCATGCGGTGCTGCAAGGCGTGAGCCGGGACCAGATGATGGCGCGCCACAAGGCAAACCATATCCAGGTGGTCTATACGCCGGATGAGGCGGAGGCGCACCGGGCGTGCCGGATCAAGGCAGCGGCGATGGCGGAGTTGGGCCTGACCGTGCACCTTTGCGGGAGCGTGAAGGTTTAAGCGGCGGCGCCGTCCAGGCAAAGGGCGGTTAAATCCGACAACTGGGCTTCGCCGACACACATGACGGTGTCGGCGCCGCCCCAGTATATTTTCACGCTGCCGTCGGGTTCGGGTACGGCGCCACAGGTAAAGACCACATTGTGGACGTAGCCGGTGATCTCCCAGGGGGCTTCGGGCTGGAGAATCCAGGTGGGGGAGACGCCGCGGAGGATGGAGGGATCGTGGAGGGCGTGGAGGGCGACGCCGAGGCGGTAGACGGCGCCAGCCATCGTCTGGAAGACGCCGTGGTAGATGGACAGCCAGCCTTCGGGGGTGCGGATGGGGGGTGCGCCGGGGCCAATTTTCATTTCGTCCCAGTGGTAGGGGACGGGGCGCATGATGAGTTTGGATTCGCCCCAGAAGACGAGATCGGGCGAGTAGGAGATCCAGATGGACCAAGGGGCGATTTCGGAGTGGGGGCGGTCGAGGCGGGCGTAGAGGCCGTTGAACTTTTCGGGGAAGATGACGACGTTGCGGTAGTCGGCTTCGGTGATGAGGGAGACGCGCTCGAGGGTGACGAAGTCACGGGTTTTGGCGAGGGCGATGCGGACGCCGTTGCGGGAGTAAGCGCTGTAAGTGATCAGGAATTCGCCGTCGATTTCGGTAACGCGGGGATCCTCGACGCCGAACTCTTCATAGGGGGCGAAGGGGCCGGCGGTGGCGGGAGTGAGGAAGGGCTCCGGGGCGGCGGTGAAGTGAAAACCATCGGGGCTGCGGGCAAGGCCGATGATGGAGCGGCCGGTGCGAAGGTGGGAGCGGAAGAGCATGATGTACTCGGCTCCGTACTTGGTGACGGCGGCGTTGTGGACGGTTTCGACGGGATAGGGAATGGCAGCTTTGGTGAGGATGGGATTGCCGCTGAAGCGGCGGACGATGTCGGGGTTCATAGGTGCCTTTGGTCTTCGAGGTGGAAGATCTGGTGATAGAGGCGCTCATAGGCAGCGACCATGGTTTCGATGGAGAAGAGGCGTTCGACACGAGCCCGGCAGGCCTGGCCATCGATTTCGTGGATGCGCGGGAGGACGGCGACGGCGCCTTCGACGCTGTCGACGAGGAAACCGGTGCGGGCGTGGCCGATGACTTCGCGGCAGGAACCGAGGTCCATGGCGATGACGGGGAGACCGGCAGCGTTGGCTTCGGCGAGGACAAGACCGAAGCGTTCGGGGATGGTGTTGAGGTGGAGAAGGGCGAGGGAGCTGGCAAACAGGGCGTTTTTGGCTTCCACGTCGACGGGGCCGACGTAGCGGATGCGGGTGTTCAGGTGGGGTTCGACCTGGTCGCGGAAATAGGCGGGGTCCTGGATAATGCCGGCGATGTTCAGCGGGAGGCCGGACTGGCGGGCGACGGCGATGGCGAGGTGGACGCCTTTGTCGGGGTGGATGCGGCCGAGAAAGAGGAGGGCATCGCCGCCGTGGGGGCGAAGCGGGTAGAGGGAGAGATCGATGCCGTTGTAAACGGTGCCGAGATAGTTGAGGCCGGGAGCGCGATCGGAGTCGCTGATGGAGGCGAAGTAGCCGTTGCGGTACTTCTGGTAGACGGGGAGGATTTGGGGAGAGGAGAAGCCGTGGATGGTGGTGAGGACGGGGGTGAAGACGAGGCGGGAGTAGGTGAGGGCCATGAAGTCGTAGTGGCTGTGAATGAGGTCGAAGCTGGCGGCGTGTTCGAAGAGTTCGGAGATGTGGAGGTACTCGGCCACTTTGGGGTCGATGGAGCGGTCCTCCTCGTAGCCGCGGGGAATGACGCTGTGGAGGCGGGCGCGGGTGAGGGAGTCAGCCGTAGCGAAGAGAGTGACGTCCCAACCGCGGGCGGCGAGGCCTTCGGCGACATTGGAGGCGACGGTTTCCCAGGCGCCGTACTGGCGGGGCGGGGTACGCCAGGCGACCGGGGAGAGGACGGCGATGCGGTTTCCGCTCATGCGGAGCACCCGGCTTCGACATCCATGCGGAGGAACGTCTCCATGTGCGAGCCGCAGGCGCCGTTGTAGAGGCCGGCGATGGGAGCGGCGAGTTCGGCATCGAAGGCGGCGGCGACGGCGATGTGGCCATCGGAGACGGCTAGGCCGCGAGAGGGGTCATACCCGCGCCAGCCGATGCCGGGGAGGTAGACCTCGGCCCAGGCGTGCATGGAAGGATCGGAGCGGCCGGCGGTGGCGAACTCATAGCCGCTGACGAAACGGGCGGCGAGGCCCATGGTACGGCAGGCGTCACAGAAGAGGACGGCGAGATCGCGGCAGGAGCCCTCCCCGAGGCGGATGGTCCATTCGGAGAGCCAGGCGGGGCCGTCCTGACGGGCGATGTGGCGGAAGGTATGAAAGATGTCGTCGTTCAGCCACCTGAGGAAGGGGAGGAGGTCCCAGCGGGCGCTGACAGCGGCGACGCGGGCGTATTCCCGGACGGCGTCGCCGACGTTCTCGCAGGCGCGATAGGGGGCCAGGGCGGTGCCGCAGGGTTCGGGGTACCAGAGCGAGAGGCGGGAGGCGTTGTCGTCGACAGGAAAGTCGAAGGGGTTGGCGCGGAGGAGTTCGACGCGGAAGCGGCTACGGATATTGAGTTCCGTAGTGGCCGAAGAAAACCAGGCGCGCAGGGTGAGGTTGCCATCCTGGTCGAGGCATTCGGCGGTGCCGTCCGGTTGAGGGGAGAGTTGGAAATCGTAGAGAAGCAGGCGCTGCGTCGTCGTCATTCGGGGACGGAGGCGAAAGGTATGGGGGGAAAGGTATACCGATCCGTTGTAGCGGTAAACCGTCGAGTGTTCAACGAAGATTTGCATGAGCTATTCCATGGCGGCGAGTAGCGCCGTGAGAGACAGTGTGGCGAAGCCGGTGGCGTGATCGGCAAGGCCGTAGGGAAGGATCAACTGGTCGCCGTGCAAGAGGGCGCCACAGGAGTAGACGACATTGGGGACGTAGCCTTCGCGTTCGTCGGCGTTGGGCTGGAGGAGAGGTTCGCGGAGGCGGCCGATGACGCGGGAGGGGTCGGCGAGATCGAGCAGGAAGGCGCCGATGCAGTATCGGCGCAGTGGGCCGACGCCGTGGCTGAGAACGAGCCATCCGGCCGGCGTTTCGATGGGTGAGCCGCAGTTTCCGATCTGGACGAGTTCCCAGGGGAAGACCGGGGCGAGGAGCGCGACGTATTCGTTCCAGAAATGGACATTATCGGAGTACATGAGGAAGATGCTCTCGTTGTCCTGGCGGGAGAGCATGGCATAGCGGCCGTCGATTTTCCGGGGAAAGAGGGCCATGCCCTTATTGCGGGCGGCGGCGCCATTGAGGGTACAGAAGCGGAAGTGGAGGAAGTCCGAGGTCTCGAGGAGTTCGGGCATGACCACGGAGCCATCGTAGGCGGTGAAGGTGGCGTAGTAGCGGACGCTGCCGTCGTCATCGGTGAAACGAACAAAGCGGGCGTCTTCCATGCCATTGCGCTGCGAGGGGGTGACGGGGAAAAGAATCCGCTCGGAGACATTCTGGCCGGGTTCAAACTGCACTTCGTAGTTGGAGCGGGCGAGCGCCCAGATGCTCTGGGCGATACGCTGTTCGGCGGAGGACAGGCCGTTGACATCGCGGAACTGTTCGATCTGCAGGGACTCGCGGAGGGCATCGAGGGAGAACGTATCGCCGAGGAAGCGGAGGACGCGGTGAGTAAAGTCGTCATTGAGGCCGATTTCGTTGAGCCGGCGCCGGAAGAGTGCTTTTTCGTAAACCGGGTTGGGGATTTGCGTGGGTTCGATGAGATTGCCAGAAGGGGGGAGGACGACGACATCGTGGTCCGACGTGACGGTGCCGGAGCGAAAGGTAATCGAGGAGATGTGTCCTTCGCCGGTGGCGCGAAGAGAGAGGAGGAAGCGAAGGGCACCGGGCGGGAGGTCCGACTGATCGGGGTGGCGGACGATGGAGGGATTGAAGAGAGCGGCCGATTCGAGGGAGTATTCGGCGAGGAAATAAGAACCAATCAGCAGTTGGCGGTCGCGGGAGTATTCGCCTTCGGCCCAGAGGCAGCCGCGCACCTCATCGAAGCGTGCCTGCAGGATCTCCGTGATGGAGTTATGCCGGCGGGAGAACTCGTCGAAGAAGGATTGGAGGAGGCCAGGGACCTCGTCCTCCGGAATCGCGAGAATGCGGGTGATGATGGCGGCAATGCGTTCCGGACCGCCGGGGCGGAAGGGGCGAAGGAGGACGCGGCGCTGATCCGGCTTCAGCACCGCGGTCATTCGCTTAGCGGGAACCGGCATGGATGGCTTCCTGCAGGACGATTGGGCTGGGAATCATTCCCGCGGCGCGAAAGATGGGTTGGATGTTCTCGGCCAGATGCATTTCGGCGAGGGAGAGGAGATAGGCGAGGGTGGATTCGGCGCCCTGGTTGCCGTTGGCGCGGTCGATGTGAAGGCCATCGCGGCAGCCGCCGGTCTCCGCACAGTAGACTTCGACACCGAGGTCATTCCAACCGATGAACCAATCGAAGGCGAGGCGGGCGTGGTCGTACCACCAGACGTCGGAGGTCGCGCGGTAGGCTTCGAGGCAGGCGGAGACGGTGGCCTGGGCTTCGATGGGCTGCTGGTCGAAGGCGGCGCGGACGCCGCCGCGCTGGTAAAAGCCATTGCTACCGATGGGGCGGAAGTGACCCTGCTCGGAGGTTTGGGTTTGGGTGAGCCAGCGGAGCGCCTGGAGGCCGCAATCGAGGACGGCTTTCTGGCCGGTACCCTGGCCGCTGAGGATGAGGGCGTGAGCGAGTTTGGCGTTGTCGTAGGAGAGTTCGTTTTCAAACCACAGCCAGTCCGGCTGGGCGGTGGCGGCGAACTGTTCCATGAGGCGGCCGGTGAGGATTTCGCGGGTCTGGTTGACGAGGCTGTCGCCATTCAGGCGGCGGAGATACTCATGAATGCCGATGAGGCCAAAGGCCCAGGCACGGGGAGAGGTAAAGCTGGCAAGGGGCGGCAGGGCCTGAGCAAAGAGTTGGCCGGCCATGAACTGGACACTACGGAAGGGTGAGCGGCCGACGCCGGCGCCGAGAGCCCAGAGGGCGCGGCCGTGGCAGTCTTCCGAACCCTGTTCGTCGAGCCACTGGCGTTCGAAGCTCATGTGGTTATGGAAGCGGCCGGTGGATGGGATGAAAGCGTGATAGAGAAAGGCCGCGGAGGTGGTGGCCAGTTTGCGAACGTTTTCGGACTCTTCGCCGAGCTCTTCCATTTGCAGGGCAAAGAGGAAGGCGCGTGCATTGTCGTCGGTACAGTAGCCTTCCGCAAAGTTGGGGACACTGAAGATGGCGTGCTGGAAGACGCCGGTGGAATCGGTCATTCGCAGCAGGTGATTGAGCTTGAGCTTCGGCAGTTCGCGCGGCTTGCGATCGAGCGTCTTGGAGGCAAGCGACCAGCGGGAAGGGATAGCCAAGCCAAGGCGGGCGGATTCGAACGAGCGGAGGTAGAGTTGGGCGGTGTTGCTCCAGACCATTTCGCGGCCAAGGCGATAGGCGTTTTTGCGCATGGCATTGCGGCGGATATCGTCGCGAAGGAGGGCGGAGATTTCGCGGCCCAGGGCGTGGGGGTCGGCGAAGGGAACCAGGACACCGCGGTCATCGGCGAGGAGTTCAGAGGCGTGCCAGTAGGGGGTGGAGACGACGGCCTTACCGGCGCCAAAGGCATAGGCGAGTGTACCGGAGGTGATCTGCGCCTCATTGAGATAGGGGGTGACGTAGAGGTCGGCGGCGCCGATGAACTCCTTCAGGTTTTCCAGGTCGACGAACTGGTTGTAGAAGATGACGTTTTTGTCGACCTTGTTCTTTTTGGCAAGGAGTTCGAGGCTGAGGCGGTAAGCTTCGCCGTGATCGCGAAGTTCGTTGGGATGGGTGGCGCCGAGAACGATGTAGACGACCTGGGGGAACTCTTCGAGGATCTGCGGAAGGGCATTGAGGACATGTTCGATGCCCTTGTTGGGAGAGAGGAGCCCAAAGGTGAGGAGGACGACGCGGCCTTCGACGCCGAACTGATCCTTGAAGTACGCAGGGTCCACAAAGCCGACGTCGGGGATCCCGTGGGGGATGAGGTCGATTTTGGCGGCCGGGGCAGAATAGATGTCGCGGAGCATCTGACGGCCGCGATCGGCCATGACGATGAGGCGGGACGAGAGGTGGATGAGGCCGTCCATGACGCGGCGCTGGTCCGGGTTCGGATCGCGGAGGACGGTATGGAGGGTGGTGACGACGGGCATACGGAGTTCGCGGAGAAAGGCGAGAATATGCCCGCCAGCGGGGCCGCCGAAGATGCCGAACTCGTGCTGGAGGCAGACGATGTCGACATTGCTGATGTTCAGGTAGTCGGCGGCGCGGAGGTAGGAAGAGAGGTCCTGTTCTTCAATTTCAAAGCGGACGACTTCGGGGTACTTGTAGCCGTCGGCGAAATCGTTGACGGCGACGACGAAACAGTGGCTTTGCGGATGGGCCCAGGCGACGGCTTCCTGGAGGTCCGTGGTGAATGTGGCGATGCCACATTTGCGCGGCAAGTGGTCACCGACGAAGGCGATCCTGGAGATTTTCGTTGTGTCTTTCAAATGACCCTTTCCGCCCGAACGATGAAGCGTTCGGGCGCGGAACCAGCGAACATGAATGGGTAGCAGGTGACAAGCGTGAGCGACTGAACGTCACCGGCGGTGAGGATGGAGATGTCGTCCGGACGGACGACAGAGACCGAGACGACGCGATAGCGAAAAGTGCCTGACCGGGTGGTGAAGGCGACTGCGTCGCCGCGGCGAATGTTCTGCAAGGGGCGGAAGAAGGTGTCCCGATGGGCAGAGACGCCGACATTGCCGGACTGGCCGGGGAGGGCGGTACCGGCAATGTGACCAGCGGCGCGGCGGAGGATGGCGGACGAGGTTCCCTGGAGCACCATGACAGAAATCCCGAGGCGGCGGATTTCCAGCCGGCCGACAACGGGTTCCTGGGAGGCAGGGAGCGCTGCGAGGACGGACGCGGGCCGGGCGGGTGTAGAGGCGAGGGTGAACGCGGCCGAGGTTTCGCGTTGGAACCACCAGGCGGCGGCGAGGACGAATCCGCAGTAGGCGAGCAGGGAGAGGCCGCCGATCCATAACAGGTTGCGCAACGATTGGAGCGGGAAGCGGATCGTCATTTTCCACCGCCGGGGTAGTATCCGGAGCGGGTGCTCACGGTGAGGGCTCGCATTCCCGGCGCCTCTGCCTTAAGGCGGATACGGCGAAAGGCGGCGGAAGGGGACGGGGAGGAGGAGAAGTAGCCAATGGTGTACTGGCGGCGGATGTCGGCGGCGATCTGCTCACAGATCGCGTTGAGATTCCGCTCGTAGGAGGGGATGAATGATTCGCCGCCGGTTTCGCGGGCCATGCGGCGGAGGACGCCGGGGTTGCGGTCCGGATCGGCTTCATCAAAGATGCCGATGGTGTAGATGGCGGTGTTGGTAAGAATGGCGGTACGGAGGAGATCGGGCAGTTTGGTGGTACTGGCGTTGTCGGCGCCGTCACTGATGACGACGAGGACCTTCTTTTCGCGGCGGCCGGTCTGGAGATGGCGAAGGCCCGCGGCGACACCGTCATAGAGGGCCGTGCGGCCGTCGGCGGCGGCAATGGAGATGGCGTTTGCCAGTTCGTCCTGGCTATTGGAAAAGGGGGAGTCAGGCGGCAGTCCGAGTGAGACAATCTCGTTGAAGTTGACGACGAACATCTCGTCTTCCGGACTGCTGCGGCGCACGAAAGATCGTGCGGCGGCGACGGCGGTGGCCAGTTTGACCCGCATGGAGCCGCTGTGATCGACGATGAGACCGGCGGTGACGGCAAGGTCCTCGTGCCGAAACAGGCGGATGGTCTGGAGGACGCCGTCTTCGAACACCTTGAAGTTCTTTTCGCGCAGATTGGGGGCGGGCGCGCCCGTCCTATCCCGGACGGTGGCGTTGAGGACCACCAGATCGACATTGACGGAGATGGCGAGTTCCTCCTGGGCGACGGGGGGAGCGGCAACAGCCGTAAACACCAGGAGAAGCGAACGGGAGGCGTGGATCATCCGGTGCCTCCGGTTTTGTTCATGCGGGCCCAATCATAGGGAAAGCGGCGGCCGCACTGGGTGCAGACGACATAGGTTTCCGGGGCGGTTTCGCCGGCGATGGTGATGGGAAACGAGGTTCGCTTATGGCGGCAGCCCCAGAGCCGTTCGGCCAGCTTTACGAACTGTTTTTTGATCGAATGCGCCAAGGAATCGAATTGGTCCATGGTGTACTCCTCACACGGCCACGATGGGGCGATATTCGGGCTGCCACATGGCTTCGCGGACCTGCCCATCTACATCGCTGAACTTGACGCCGGCCAGATTTTCGGCAACCGCAGCCTCAGCCACGGCGACAGCAACAGTCAGCGACACGCTGCGGAGGTCGTCGATCTGCGGGAGCAGGGAGGCGCCAGGCTGGCGGACGGTGACGAGGCTGGAGACAGCGCTGGCGGCGGCATTGAACATGCCGTTCGAAATCCGGCTTGCCTTCGAGACAATGGCACCGAGGCCGAGGCCAGGATAAAGCAGGGCGTTGTTTGACTGGGCGATGACGTACGTAACGCCTTTATAGGTAACGGGAGGGAAAGCGCTTCCGGTAGCGAGGAGAACGCGGCCGTCGGTCCAGTTAATGAGATCGGCCGGGTTGGCTTCCGAGCGGGCAGATGGGCTGGAAAGCGGAAAAATGATGGGATGCTCCGTATTGGCGGCGATTTCCTTGACGATCGATTCCGTGAAGGCTCCGGTGACGTTGGAAGCGCCGATGAGCATGGTGGGCCGGACGCGGCGGACGACTTCGGCCAGGTCAACGCCGCGGCCGTTCTCGCGGTGTTTCCAGCGGCTGCACTCGGAATCGGGCCGGAGATAGGGGAGTTGATGGCTGTGCAGTTGATCGGCCATGGAGGCGGTAAGCAGGCCCTGTTGGTCAACGCACCAGAAGCGGCTGAGGGCATCCTGCCGGGAAAGGCCTTCGCGGACCATGGCGTCGACCAATTGATCGGCAACGCCGATGCCGGCGGTTCCGCAGCCGAAGATAACCACCCGCTGTTTGCGAAGCGGCGTACCGCAGGCGCGGACGGCGGAGATGGCGGCGGCCAGCACGATGGCGCCGGTTCCCTGCATGTCGTCATTAAAAGTGCAGAGGCGATCCCGGTAGGTTTCCAGGATCTTGCGTCCATTGCCGGGCGCGAAGTCCTCCCATTGCAGGAGGGCAGAAGGGAAGAGGCGGCTGACTACGCGGAGGTAGGATTCAATGAAGGCGTCATACCGCGGACCGCGGACGCGAGGGTGGCGGTTACCGATATACATCGGGTCAGTGAGCAGGCTTTCGCGATTGGTTCCGACGTCGAGCATGACGGGGATGACGCGTTTGGGGTCAATGCCGCCGGCGGCGGTGTAGATGGCGAGTTTTCCGATGGAGACTTCAATTCCACCGACGCCCCAGTCACCAATGCCGAGAATCTGTTCGGCGTCGGTGGCGAGGATGAGATCGACGTCGGAGGCACTGGCTTCGAAGTTGGCGAATGCCTGTTCGAGGGAGCCGGGATGATCAATGGAAAGATAGACACCGCGGGGGCGGCGGCACTCGTGGCGATACTGGACCATGGCGAGGCCGACGGTGAGATCGTTGACGATGGGTATCATCTCGCGGAGGTGTTCGGAAAAGAGGCGGTAGAAGAGAACCTCATTGCGATCGTGGAGAGCGGTGAGGTAGATGTTCTTGCTGAGTGCGTCCGGGAGCCTTTCATATTGGACATAGGCACCACGAACCTGGGTGGCGAGGGTGCTGATTTCCGGAGGGATGAGTCCGGTGAGGCCAAGCGACTTGCGCTCAATTTCAGTAAAGGCGGTACCTTTGTTGAGCTGCGGCGAGTTCAGAACATCGAGTCCTCGCGATTTGGTTTCATAGCAACCGTCTTCATTGCGCCGGTGGCGAGGCAAAATGAGCGGTCTGAGTTGGACTTTCGGTCGCATGCGAATCACTTCTCTCTGCGAAAAATCCCCCCGCCCCGCCATCGAGGAAGGCGAAACGGGGGAAAGCGGAATGGTTAGCGGATTCGGGCGGGAACGAACTGGAGGGCAAACGCACCGGCCAGCGCGAGCAGGCCAAGCAACGCATACAGGGCAAGGGGGCTGGCGGTAGACGGGAGCGTGGCAGCGGATTCCGATTGGGCCAGGACCTGGGCGGGCGCCTGAGCCTCTTCGGCGGGCGGAGGCGTAATCACCTGGGCCAGTTGCACCTCTTCGCCTGCAGGAGTGATGGCCATGATGGGCGCTTTTTTCAGTTCGAGGACCACGGGAGCGTCGGCAGTTTTTACCGGTTCGCTGACTTCCACGGGCAACTCAGCGGGGGTAAAAAGTACCGGCTGGTTGGTCGCTTTGGCGATGGCAAGCGCTTTTTCTTTCGGGTAAACAAACTCTTCCCCCCAGTTACGGCCGGGATAGAACCAGGCGCGTAGCGCTTCGGGTTGACCGGCGGGACGTTCGCGGAAGGTCATCACGGTCTTGTCGGTTGCTTTCAAGCGAAAGTTCGGGATGGCGAGGATGGTGGCATAGATCTGAGTCTCTTCCTTATTGAAGATCTGGACGATATGCCGATCCGATTGGGAATCGAGAATCTTAAAAACATACGTGCCGGCAGGCAACACCCCCCAACCCGCCAAATGCACGCCGGGAATTTCCACCGGGGCGCTAAACGTAAACACGGTCTTGCGGTCCCAGGCCGCAGCCTGAGTGCCGGGTACGGCCGTGGCGGCCAGCAGTACGAGGCTGCACACCGTTGATGCCACATTGTAAAACTTCATAACGATTCGTCCTTTGTTCCAAAAGCCTGGATCTGGGGGGCATGAGCGATGGTTCCGCCTGCCCCCGACCATTAGCGGGACTAACCCGCAGTCCGGTTACTGCAATTTGAGGTCCGCGATCAGAGTCACGCCATTTACATGGGTGGGTTGGGACATTTGACCGCACAGGGTCAAGTGACCGCATGTGGTCATCGGGTCAGGCGGAAACTGCTGACGTCCCCCCACAGTCCCATGACCTGCAGGACCCAGACACAGACGACAACAACGACCACCACATTCAGGATGGTTCGAATGCTGGAAGCCATGGGAATGTAACGGTTGATGAGCGAAAGTCCCACGCCAACGATGATCAAGACGATCACGATATTCAGTAACGGCATTGTCTTACTCCTTCTTTCTCTCTGTTGCAATCGCGGCCCCAAAACGCGTGTGACCAAATGCGGTCAAGAAGGGTTGAATTTGGCCACTTGCGTGCTACGCTCAGGATGACTGCGGCTTCCGTGCTGCCCGGGCAGGAGACGCTGAGAGAAGAGGTTTGCTCCATGTCGTCCGCAGGCGTCGCGCCGTTCGCCACGCGATGGCTTACTGAAAACGGCCCCCGCGAGCTCGAGTTGTTGTTTCGAGCCGTGGTGTTCCACCCGTCGTCGCCCATTCTAGTGGCTGACAATGATCGCCAGTACCACGACGCGAGCGCCGGAGCAGCGCGGCTACTGGGTGTGCCGCGAGAGAAACTGATCGGGAATAAGCTGGACGATTTCACGGAACCGGAATTTCGCCCGGTGGTACCGGAGATCTGGCGGAGATTTCTGGACCGTGGCGAGCAGGAAGGCACGCTTCGATTATTGGGCTCGGATGGGCAGCCGCGAGAGGTGGAGTTCACGGCGAAGGGCAACATCCTGCCGGTTCGTCACGTGATTGCTTTGCGGGACAAGTCGATCGCTTCGGGCGCAGCCCGAATCCCCTCGTGGGTGCAGGACTACGCGCTCGCACTGCTCGACCGGGAGGGATACGTCGAGGCGTGGTATGCAGGGGCGGAGCGCATTTATGGCTATTCCCAGCAGGAGGCGGGTGCGAAGAACATTTCGTTTCTCTATCCCGATTCAGCGACGATTTCCGTGCAGTTAGCGGAAGAGCTACACCGGGCAGACGTGGGGGGCCACGTGTGCACAGAGGGCTGGCAGTTGAGGCAGGACGGATCCGCGTTCTGGGCCAACAGTATTCTAATGGCGTTGAAGGACGAGGCGGGCGAACCTCAGGGATATGCACGGGTGGTACGGGACTTTTCCGAACGACACGAGAAGGACGAGAAGTTGCGAAAGCAGCGGGCACGGGTGCGTCCGGTTGCGGCGATTCCGGCAATTGCCGGAGTCGCCTCCGGAGAATTTGACCACGTACCGGAAGTAAACGATACCTTTTTGGATATCGTGGGTTACACCCGGGAGGACGTGGAGAAGGGCCTGTTGGTATGGCCGGAGCTCACGCCCCCGGAGTTCGCGGCGCTGGATGAACTGGCGCATGAGGAGTGTTTGCGATTCGGTGCCTGCACACCGTTTGAAAAAGAGCTGATTCGAAAAGATGGCGGGCGGGTGCCCGTGCTGGTGACTACGGCGGTATTGAAGCTCTCGCCTTTCCGGTGGATCTCCTTTATTCAGGACCTGCGGGAGCGCGCCCGATTTGAACAGGTGGACGAGGAAGACCCGGCGGTGGCGGGCGATTTTGATGAAATTGTTGGCAATAGCCCGGCGCTGCATCGCGTACAGCAACAGGTGGAGGTGGTGGCACCGACCGACGCGACGGTATTGATTCTGGGGGAGACCGGTACCGGCAAGGAACTGGTAGCGCGGGCGATCCATCGAATGAGTCCACGGCGGAACCTGCCATTCGTGACGTTGAACTGCGCAGCGATTCCGACGGGACTGCTGGAGAGCGAACTGTTCGGGTATGAGCGGGGGGCATTCACCGGGGCGCTGTCGCAGAAGATCGGACGCTTTGAGATGGCGCATCGGGGAACGCTGTTCCTCGATGAAGTCGGTGACATCCCGCTGGATCTGCAGCCAAAGCTGCTGCGGGCGCTGCAGGAGAAGTCGTTTGAGCGGTTGGGGGGAATCCGAACGATTCCGATTGATGTCCGCCTGGTGGCGGCGACGAACCGCAACCTGACGGAGATGATGGGCGACAAGCTGTTCCGGAGCGATCTCTACTACCGTTTAAAGGTGTTTCCGATCACAACGCCGCCGCTACGGGAGCGGCCCGAGGACATTCCGGTACTGGCGAGGCACTTTACCCGTAAGTACGCCGAGAAGATGGGGCGGCACATCGACAAGATTCCGGCGGAGACAATGCGCGCTTTATCGGAGTGGCGCTGGCCGGGCAATGTGCGGGAACTGGAGAATTTTATCGAACGGTCCGTCATTCTGTCGGTGGGGCCGAGCCTGCGGGCGCCGGTGGGGGAGATCCGCGATGCGGTGCCAGAGCCGCAAGGAGGGTCGACCTTGGAGCAGGTGGAGAGGGAACATATTCTGCGGATCCTGCGGGAGACTAATGGCGTGGTGACGGCCGCGGCGACGCGACTGGGGCTGCACCGGACGACACTGAACGCGATGATGCGGAAGCTTGGGATTTCCCGCAAGGATCTGTAGGCGGATTGGCCACTGATCTGCATACGGGTCCACTGACGACTACCCCCGCGATCTGGGACGAAGGTGAGAGCCGGAAATCTACGGGTTGCGGTAGAGTTTCCCCGGTCCGCGCCACCTATTGGCGCCGTGGGGAGCAGTAAGCGGAAGGCAGGGCGGCCCGTATCGGGCGCCCTGCCCTTTCGTGCGGTCCTCACCCTTTGAAGCGGTCTTCAAAGGCCTTCAGTTGCCGCTCGGCCTCGTCCTTGGCGACGCCGTAGCGCTCCTGCAATTTACCGACGATTTGATCGCGGCGGCCGGCAGCCACGTCGAGATCGTCGTCGGTGAGCTTGCCCCACTGTTCGCGCATCTTCCCTTGGAACTGCTTCCAGTTCCCGGCCAGGATGTCGTTGTTCATAGTTATTCTCCAGTTTTAAGGCGCCCATTCGAACCCGCGGCGCCGATGTATCCCTTGCACATTTCGGGCCAAAGCCCTAGGTGACACTCTAAGGTCGCGTGACCAGCTAACGTCATTTTCCCCATGGGGCGGATGCGGGATGGCGTGGTCCATCCTGTTCAAAACAAGTGGCTTATATAGGATGGATCGCTCTGGCTTCCGGAATGCTACCGCCATGGCATCGGAGCCCGTTGCCAAACGGGCGGCGATATTCCAGATAGGAAAAACATCCAATGAAACTACAACGCACGGCGGCACTTACCGCCGTTACCGCGATTCTGTTTGCTGCGCCGGCCAGCGCGGTGATCATCACCTACAACACCAATGGAGCCGGTACGGGCTTTAGCGGCGGCACCAGCCTGTCGCTCGGGAGCAGTTCCGGGGCAGCCTCCGCTACATTGGTTTTCGAGCCTAACGGGAACACGGTGACGGGAGTACCGTCCAACGTGAACTTCGGGAACTTCACGTTGGCCTGTCCGGCTTGCACAACTCAGGCGCTGGGCACGGGAGCAACGTTCAATCCGTTTTCGATTGATCTTGTCATCACCGACGTGACCGATGGCGGCGCCACCGGTACGTTCGTTGGAACTTCCACAGGCGGCGCGGTCTATAGCGATGTCAGCCAGTTGACCGTAAACTGGTCACCGCTGGTGATCGGACCGGGAACCACGAACGCGTCGTCGGGAAACTTCGGTTCGACAACGTTCAGCACGACCAGTTTCACGGGTATTGTCGCCCCGAATTCGGGCGGAGCGTCGGCGGGTGTCTCCACCGTACAGGGCTTCGTCACTTCTTCGTCGGCAGTTCCGGAACCGGCCACCTACGGGATGGTGGGACTGGCACTGGTGGGATTGGGTTTCCTGCGCCGTAAAGCCGTAACGCGCAGCTAACCTGGCGCGGTGGCACCCCTCTCGCCTGGATGCGGGCAATCGGCGGCGCAGGGTCAACTGACCGCCGGTGGTCGCGCCCAGGCGAGGGGGACTTAAGAGTTGCAACGAATCGGGTTGGAGCGGAACGTGCAGAGGAGTAAGGTGCCGTCCGAGGTTCTTTCCGGAACCGCGGCGCGGCGGAAAAGAAACCTTATGCGAATCCTACTGATGGCAACATTTGCCCTGACCCCGCTCCTGGCCAAAGATAATGAACCCGCTAAGCGGCTCGATGAAGCCGCCACGGTGTTTTCGGAAGTCATGTCCGCGCCCGACAAAGGCATACCCGAAGAACTGCTCGCCAATGCCCACTGTATTGTGATTGTTCCCAACTTGAAGACGGCGGCATTTCTGGTGGGCGGGAAGTACGGCAAGGGTTATCTCTCCTGCCGGAACAAGAATCGGGCGGGATGGTCCTCTCCGGCGACGGTTCGGATTGAGGGTGGAAGCGTTGGTTTCCAGATTGGCGGATCGGAAACCGACCTGGTGATGCTGGTGATGAATGCCAGAGGAGCGGACAAACTGCTTGCCAGCAAGTTCACGCTGGGAGCGGAAGGATCCGTGGCGGCAGGGCCGGTGGGCCGAACGGCAACGGCGCAGACGGATGCGCAGATGCATGCGGAAATTCTTTCCTGGTCGCGGACACAGGGACTGTTTGCCGGTTTGGCATTGGAAGGCGCGACGCTGCGCCAGGACCTGGACGACAACGCCACGCTATACGGCAAAAAGCTGGAGAATCGCGCGATTGTGACCGGCCCGGTGCGGACGCCGAAATCGGCCGTACGGCTGGTTGCGCTTCTCAACAAATACTCGGCGCGTGAGCGTAAGCCGTCCAACGACTAGTCACGCAGAAAGAATTCAACCATGAAATCCCTCCAATTACTCTGCACCTCCCTCTGCGTCTGCGCCGCCCTGGCGGCGCAAACCCCGCCGGCGGATAACACCGCCCGCATGGCGGCCGGCGAACAACCCATTTATCGCGTCACCGTCACATCCCGTACGGCGAAGGCAATCAATTATCAACATCGTAGCGGCGCCACCAAGGTGGACTTTCGCGGGACAGACCTGCTGCCAAACTCGCGCGGGGAAGCAAAGGTGGAGAGCAAGCAAGGTTACATCGAAATCGAAGTGGAGTTCGACAACCTGCAGCCGGCCACCAAAAACGGAGCCGAATACCTCACGTACGTTTTGTGGGCTATTACGCCGGAGGGACGCACGTCCAACCTGGGCGAGATCCTGCTGAATGGCACGAAGAGCAAGCTGAATGTGACCACCGAACTGCAAGTGTTCGGACTGGTTGTTACAGCCGAGCCCTACTTCGCCGTAACGCGGCCCAGCGACCTGATTGTCATGCAGAATGTAGTGCGCGCCGACACCGTAGGCAAGGTGGAGGAGATTGACGCCAAGTACGAACTGTTCGAACGGGGCCAATACCAACGCCTATCGAACCCGCTAGCGCTGAAGGCCGACAAAAAGACACCGCTGGAGCTGTATGAGGCGCGCAACGCGGTGAGCATCGCGCGTTCCATGGGCGCGGCGACGTTTGCGAAGGACAGCTTTGAAAAGGCCGAGAAGAGTCTGGCCGCGGCCGAGGCCTACCAGGCGCGGAATGCCGGGCGAAAACCGGTGACGATGACGGCGCGGGAAGCCGTCCAGACCGCCGAAGACGCGCGGGCCATTGCGGTGAAACGCCAGGAAGAAGCGGCTCTGGCGGCCGAACGGCAAAGCGCGGCAGACCGGGAAGCGAGCGCATTGACCGCGAAAGCGACGGCGCAGGCCGAGACCGACCGGGTTTCCCGGGAGGCCGAGGCGGCGCGGCTGAAGGCGATGGCCGAGTCCGAACGGCTGACTAATGAAAAGAACACGCAGGCCGCCAACGCGGCCGCCGATGCGGAGCGGGCCAAGCGGGATAGCGATGCGCGCCTGGCACAGGCGGCACTGGCCGCCGAGCGGGCAAAACTGGATAGCGACGCGGCCGCGGCGGCAGCCAAAGCCGACGCCGACCGTACCCGTATGGCCAGTGAAGCGGCAGCAACCGCAGCCAAGGCCGAAGCCGACCGGATTCAGCGCGAGAGCGACGCTCAGCGCGCCGCCAGCCAGGCAGCGCTCGACGCGGCCGCCAAGCAACTGGCCGAGGCGGAGAAGCAGAAGACCGAACTTCGCAGCCAGCTTTTGCAGCAGTTCAACGCCATTCTGCAGACGCAGGATACGGCCCGCGGACTGATCGTCAACATGACGGATGTGCTGTTTGACACCGCGAAATCTTCGCTGCGCCCGCTGGCGCGGGAGAAACTGGCGAAAGTGGCGGGAATCGTATCCGGACACCCCGGGCTGCGATTGGAAGTGGAAGGCCACACCGACAGCGTGGGAACGGACGAGTATAACCAGAAGCTCTCAGAAGACCGCGGGAGCGCCGTGCGCGACTATCTCACCAGCCAGGGGATGGCTTCGGCATCAGTGACCTCGAAGGGCTTCGGAGAGAATCAGCCGATTGGCAGCAACGACACGGCCGCGGGCCGCCAGCAGAATCGCCGGGTGGAACTGGTGATCTCGGGAGAAGTGATCGGTACGCGAATCGGTACGACGACGGCAGTGAAGTAATCGGATGGAACTCAGCGAGGCCGACTGGCGCGCATGGCTGATCCGGGGGGAATCCCGGGAGAGGCGGCGCGCCTCGGTTCGCCGCTCGTGGGCGAAATGGGCCGGGGGACTGGCGCTGCTGGTAGCAGCGGCAGTCTACGCCGACCGGACGCCATACGAGGTCGCAATCCGGCTGCTGGTGGCCGCCGGTGCGATTGTGGCGATCTTCCAGGCGCTCCAACCGCGGGACGCAGTGAGGCAAAGAAAGGAAAACTTATGATCAAGAGTCGACATCCGGGGCCGCCGTTCGTGGCGGGAGATGAAGTGGTGATGGCAATCGGGAGCCACCAGGGGACACCCGGTGTGTTCGTGAAGTTACGGGCGGATCCGAACTGGGCTGACATCCTGGAGCGGGATGGGCAAGTACGAAGTCATCCGTTGCAGTGGATGGTGCTTGCATCTTCCCGCGCGCCGGTCAAGCCGGCCAGTTCCCCTACCGATTTGCCTTCCGGCGAGTGAGTTCGTCGATGTCAGTGGAGAAGTAACCGATGATGCCGGCCACCTCGGCGGCGGCTCGGGCAGGGTCGCCGCCGCGGATGGCGGCGAGAATCTGTTCATGCTGGGCGATACTGCGGGTCCACCGGTCGGGCCCGCCCATTTTTTCGTGGGTGCGGATGATGACGAAGGCGAACAGGGGGACGAGGAGACGGCGTAGCATCTGGGTGAGGACGGGGTTACCGGCCTTTTCGCAGAGCGAGAGGTGGAAGCGGAGGTCGCGTTCGTAGAAGGCCTGCAGGTTGCGGCGGCGGACGGCGGAGCGCATGTCGGCGGTGATCTGCTCTAGATCGGAGAGATCGGGCTGGCGCTCGGTGACGAGGCGGGCGGCCAGGGCTTCGAGGACGACTCGAACTTCGAAGTTATGACGGACGTTTTCAGCGGCGATCTGGGTGACACGGGCACTGCGGCCGTTACCGCGTTCGACGAAGCCTTCGGCTTCGAGGATATTGAGGGCGGCACGGATAGAGGCTTGGGCGACGGAGAGACGGGCGGCCCATTTGCCTTCGATGAGCGGATCACCGGGCGCAAGGGTTCCGGCGATGATCTCCTTGCGGATCTGCGCGGCGATGGATTCCTTCAGGAGCGAGTTTTGAGCTTCGTTGAGCATTATGTCCTGAGAGCTACGGCCAGTGAGAAGGTTCGCCCGACTCCAGCTCCAGCCAGCCATTGGCGGGCAGCGATTCGACTGGAAGGCCATCGAGCCAGAGGGAAAGTTGAAATGCTACCAGTTCGCCGGGCTGGTAACCAAGGGCGGCCAAGGGGACAGCGGCCTCAACAATGCGATTGGCGGCGAAATCGGCCGGGGTGAGGGTCTGTTCGGCGCGGGGCGTGCGGAGGCGGATTTCGAGGTGGGAGGGGGCGGGCATGGGATCGAAATCACAACGGAGATAGAACTCCTCGCCGGAGGTGCCGTAATAGAGCATGTCGAGCCCGGAGCGGCCGCCATGCATGGCGCCCTGGCGGCGGTCGACCTTGTACTCCCCGGCGCCCATCCACTCAAAGTACGAGGTGATTTCGCCGTCAACGACGGGTGTGATCTGGGAGGCGGGCGGGATGTTATGTTCGACAGCGGAGAGCTTGAGGATGGGGCGGCCGAGTTCCTGGGGCGCGGGAAGGCCAAGGAGGCGGTAGACGTTCGAGAGATGGTCGCGGAAGAGTTGATCGAACTCGGCGCGGTTGGCCGATTCATGGTGGGGACCGTACCACCAGCACCAGTCGGAGCCTTCGGCGATGAGGATCTCCTCGTAAGCCATTTCCCGGTCCTCCGGGGAGGCGGAGGCGGCGTGTTTCTCGTAGGCCTGGCGGGCCTTGAGGAGGAGTTCCCAGGCGCGGTTGTCCTCGTCGAAGCCGATCCAGACGTCGAAATTGGCGGAGATCCAGGAGCCGGGGAAGATGCCGGTGAGTGGTTGGGGCGTGTGGCGTTCGAGGGCTTCGCTAACGGTGAGAGCGGAAACGTTGGGCGTGGATTCCAGTCGCTGGTAGAGCTGGCGGAGAAACTCGCGGCCGCTTTCGGGGAAGTACTCCCAGGCGTTTTCGCCGTCGAGGATAACGGGGACGAGGGCGTCGCGGCCGCCGGCATTCTCCACGATGCGGGACATGAGGTGATCGGCGGCCTCGGCGGGACCCATTTTGGAGTAGGTGAAGCCGACCAGGTCGCTCAGATAGTGGTCGCGGAAGAGACCGTGGAGCCGGAGGCCGTTCTGCTGCCAGAGGTACGGGCGGTAGGTCTCCACAACGCCGGCGCTGCGGCCGAGGGTACGGGAGAGGACGCCGTTATCGGTGGCGAACCACTTGAAGCCGCATTCAGCGGCGAGGGCGAGGGCCTCATCAGAGACCGAACCTTCCGAAGGCCAGAGGCCGGTGGGCGCTACGCCGGTCTGCTTTTCCATATAGGCACGGGCGCGGACGAGTTGTTCGCGGGCGTCTTCCGGGTAGCGGTAGCGGGTGGGAAGGGGCACGCCCGCATTGGAGATGCCGGCAATGTTGGAGTCGCAGATGAGCGGAAGAATGGGGTGATAGAAGGGCGTGGTGGAGATTTCGATCTGGCCTGTGGCGGCGAACTTGCGGTAGACGGGAATCACGCGGCCAAGGGCCTGGGTCTGTTCGCGGCCGAGGAGAACCTGGTCTTCCAAGGTGTAGTCGCGACCTTTTTTCACGAGAGCGGCAATTTCGGGGTCGCCGGCGAGGAAGAACTCGTCAAACCAGGCGAGTTGGGAGAGGACCTGGAGGTCGCGGAAGTCCTGGGCGGAGTAGGGGCGGGTACGGCTGTGGTAGAGCTCGGCGTAGCGGGGATAGCGGAAGATGAGGTTTTCGACGTTGGCCTGGAAGTAGTATTGAAGGAGGAACTGCTTGTCGGATTCGGTGAGGGACTCGGCGGGTTTGAGCGCGAGGCGGAGAAAGGGATCGTCGGCGGTACCGGCGGCATATTCCTCCACCTGGACGAGCATGGAGGGGACGAGATTAAACGTCTGGCGGACCTTGGGAAACGCTTCCAGAACCTGGACCATGCCGTAGTAGTCCTTGAGGCCATGGAGACGTGTCCAAGGGAGTTTGTATTCGCCACGGACCAGATCCTTGTAGAAGGGCTGGTGCATGTGCCAGACGAAGCATACGTCGATTTGAGGCATTCTTATTTCGCGCTTCCGAAGAAGCTCCGGACTGGTGAAGGGGGCTGGGTGCCGCGGACGGCGAGCCAGATGATGGCGTTCATTTCGTCGTCGTCGAGTTCGTCCGGTTCCGCGAAATCAAAACGGGCGGAGCGGCGGGCGAGGGCGGTGTTGGCGGGGTTGCGCTCATCGAGAGGGATGGCTGGATTTTCAGCGGCGTAGGGCTGCGGGTTGGGCGTGGCGGAGAAGAGGCTGACCATGGGACGGGCGCCGGCATCGTGCATGGTGAGGGGATTCAGGCCGAGGATGAGTTCCATGGTACGGAGCATGGAGGTGGTGTTGTAGAAGGTGGAATCGACAATGCCGCGTTTGGCGTAGGGGGAGATGACGAGGGCCGGGGAGCGGTGGGAGTCGACGTGATCGGGTCCGTTCTGTGCGTCGTCTTCGAGGACGAAGATGGCCATTTTCGGCCAGAACGAGGAACGGGAGAGGGCTTCGACAATCAGGCCAAGGGCGGCGTCGTTGTCGGCGACCTGGGCGACAGGGGTACGCTTGCCGGCGGAGGCACCGGACGTATGGTCGTTGCCGAGGCGGATCAAGGTGAAGTGAGGGAAGCGTTTCTCGCCTTCCATGCGGCCGAGGTCGGTGAGGAAGACTTTGGCGCGGTCGACGTCGAGGTAATCGAGGTCGAAGGCGCGGTAGGCGGTGTGGGTGTGGGGGGCAAGAGAGGGGTCGCGGACGAGGGCGATGTGGTTGTTGTCGTTGACGTCCTTCAACGGCCGGTTGGTGGCGTGGTAGCCGTAATTGCGGAGGCGGAGGCCCTTGGAGAGAACGCTGTTCCAGATGTAGCCGGCCGGCGGCGCAGCGGCGGGTTCGCCTCCTTCGTAGTCGTAGGTCTTGCGGCGGCCGGCATAGCTATTGGGCCAGAGGCGCTGGACGTAATCAGGGGCGATGGCGGCGGTGGACCAGTTGTGGCCGTCGGCACTTACGTCGGCGTTGACGTAAAAATTATCGAGGAGGGCGAACTCGCGGGCGAGTTTGTGATGATTGGGCGTGATCTTCTGCCCGAAGACAGTGAGGGAGGGATCGCTATTGCCCTTGCCGATGTCGCCGAAGATCTGGTCGTAGGTCCGGTTTTCCTTGACGATGTAGATGACGTGCTCAATGGGCGACTTGTCGGTGGCGTGAGCGGGAATGACGGAGGAGTCGCCGCGGTGGCCAAGGTAGCGTTTCTCGGGCGTGTAGGGGGTGTTGTGGCGGACCTGGTCGGTCCAATTGATGAGGTCGGCGGGGCTGACGGTATCGATGATGGAGGCCGAGCCAAGCTGCAGGCGGGCGACGTATTGCGGGCTGGTGTTGCCGAGGTGCTCATTGGCGGGGAGGCGGACCGGGGAGGGGCCGCGGGGATTGGCGAAGGAGCGGGAGCCGCGGCCGTTGAGGACGAGGAGTCGTTTTTCGTCAAGGGCCCGGACGGCGGTGGGATACCAGCCGGTGGGGATGAAGCCGAGGACACGAGAGCGGGCGCCGGCGATATTGACGGCGCTGACGGCGTTGGCGTCGGAACAGACGACATAGAGGGTATCGGCGTCCGGGCTGAGGGCGAGGGCCGACGGGGTCATACCGGCGGGGGAATCCGGATAGAGCGAGACGTTGATGGTCTCAATGGGCTGTAGCTCTTTGGACGCGCTGACGCCGAAAACGCGAACGGTGTTGGTGTTGCCGAGGGTGACAAACAAGCGGGCTTGGAATTGGGTGGATTCGCCTTCTTCGTCGGAGGTGCGCTTGTCGCGCCAGAGCATGTCGGTGGCATGGGGGCCGGCGAGGATGCGGTTGACGACGGTGCCGTTCTGGGAATCGTGCTGGGTAATGGTGCCGTCGGCCCAACTGGAGACGAAGAAGGTTTTGCCGTCAGGATGGAAGAGAATTTTGTACGGGCGGCGGGCGGTTTTCCAGTTCTCGATGACGCGGCCGGACTGCGGATTGATGACCTTGATGGCGTTGTTGTAGAGATCGGCGAGAAAGATGAGGCGACCGTCAGGGGAGAGGGCGAGATCGCCGAGGAAATCGGTAGGTTTCCGCTGCGCGGCGGGGGTAACTTCGAAGACGCGGGAGGGGGTGAGCTTACCTTCGTCGGAGAGGGTGAGTTCGTGGACGTTGTGGCGGGAGGCGCCGCCGACGTAAACGGTGTGGGAGTTGGGATGGACGGCGAGCCCGAGCCAGGCGTCGTCAAAGGGGACGCGGGAAAGTTCGGTCATGGTGGCAGGATCGAAGACCGCGACCGATGGCTTGTTGAAGCCGCCGTGGAGGACGAGGAGGTGGCGCTTGTTCGGGGTGAACACGGCGGCCATGGGGAAGGTGTCGAGGGGTATCTGCTTGCCGGCGGGTTGGACCACCTGGCCGGTGGGGACGAGGAACCGGCCGCCGGGAAGGGCGCCGACGACTTCACGGACTTGGGGCTGGCTGAGCAGACCGATGGCGGCGAGGACGGTGAGTCCGGCGGCCCAGAGGGATTTTTTCATTCGCGGTACCGTTGGGCAATGGGATAGCGGCGGCCCATACCGAAGGCCTTGGAGGTGACCTTGATGCCGGGGGCGGCCTGCTGGCGCTTGTATTCGTTTCGATCGACCTTGGCGACGACGTCGCGGACGAGATCGAGCGATAGGTTCAGGCGTTCGGCGATGACGGCGGGAGGGAGGAAGTCCTCGACGTAGCCTTTGAGGATGGGGTCGAGGACGTCGTATTCGGGGAGGGAGTCCGAGTCCTTCTGATCGGGGCGGAGCTCAGCAGACGGCGGCTTGGTGAAGACAGACTCGGGAATGGCGCCATTCAGCCGCTGATTGGCGATCCGGCAGAGCTGGTAAACGAGCGTTTTCGGGACGTCGGAGATAACGGCGAGTCCGCCGCACATGTCGCCATAAAGGGTGCAATAGCCAACGGCGATTTCGCTCTTGTTGCCGGTGGTGAGGACCAGGGTGTTGAACTTGTTGGAGAACGACATGAGGGTGAGTCCGCGGAGGCGGGACTGGATGTTCTCTTCGGCGACGCCGGGGGTGGTGCCCTTAAAAATGGGGGCGAGCGAATCGATAGCGGCCTGGTAGCCGGGATTGATGGAGACGATTTCGAAGCGTATATTCAGTTTTTCCGCCATGGCGCGGGCATCGGAGACGGAGTGATCCGAGGAGTAGGGGCCGGGCATACCGATGCCGGTGACGTTCTCGCGGCCGAGGGCTTCCACGGCGATGCAGGCGACAAGGGAACTATCAATGCCGCCCGAGAGACCAATGACCGCTTTGGAGAAACCGCACTTGCGGAGATAGTCGCGAGTGCCAAGGACGAGTGCCTCGTAGACGGCCTCGTCTTCGGTGGCGTGGGTAGCGTGGAGATCGCCTTTGCCGGTATTGAGATCGGCGATGACGAGGTCCTCCGAAAAACTGGCAGCCTGGGCGATGACGCGACCGGTGGGGTCCATGGCGAAGGAGGAACCGTCAAAGACGAGCTGATCATTGCCTCCCACCTGATTGACATAGACCACTGGAATACCGTGGTGGCGGGCCGTATTGGAGAAGATATGGCGGCGCTGCTCGCGTTTGCCGATGTGATAGGGGGAGGCGTTGATGGAGATGAGGACCCGGGCGCCCTGCTTGACGAGTTCGTCGACGGGGTCACGGGCATAGAGGCGATTTTCCCAGAAATTCTTGTCGTTCCAGGCATCCTCGCAAATGGTAAGGGCGACAGGGCTGGCGCCGAGGTGAACGAGATCCTGTTTGTCGGCGGAACGGAAATAGCGCTGCTCGTCGAAGACGTCGTAGTTGGGGAGCAGCATTTTGCGCTGGCGGAAGTGCACGTGGCCGCGCTGAAGGACGACGGCAGTATTCCAGATGCGCTTGCCTTCCGGGGAATCGACCGGTTCGATGGTGCCGCAGATGATGGAGATACGCAGGGGAGCGGCGTCGGCGGCAAGTTGCTGGATGGCTTCGTCGGCCTGTTCAAGGAGGTTGGGGCGGTCCAGGAGGTCCTGCGGCGGGTATCCGAGGAGGGAGAGTTCGGGAAAAACAACGACGTCGGCGCCGGCTTCGGCGGCGCGGCGGGCGGTACGCAGCATGAGGGCTGCGTTTCCAGATAGATCGCCAACTATCGTGTTTATCTGGCCGAGGGCGATGCGCATACTCCATTTTACGGCTTGTCGGGCGCAAGGTGAAGCAAATCGGAGGGTTCCAGCGAGAAACGATAGCGGCATTTGGGTCCGGCCGGGTGCGGCCGGATATCTACTAGCTCTGCACCGAGGCGGGTGCAGGTTTTACGGGAGGCGGGATTGTCGGGATCGCAGGTAATCCAAAGCGAGCGGAAGCCATGGGCGCGGGCGAGAGGAACGAGCAGGCGGCAGGCGCGTTCCGCGAGGCGACGGCCGCGAAACTCTGGATCGACGTTGTAGCCGATGTTGCCGACATAGGTTTCGACGTCAAAATCGTTCTCGGCACGGAAACGGATGCCGCCGGCGGCGCGGCCCTCAATCCTGAGCTCAAAGTGGTAGGTGGCGACGTGCTGGCGGGTCTCGTCGCGAGGCGTGGCGCGGTCGAGGTGGAGCGTCAGTTCTCCATCGGAGAGCGGGCCGGGATCGAGAAAGCGGAATTCCGCCATTGGTATCAGGGTAGCTGTGATGTAATCGCAGAATGACGGCATTGGCGCGCGGACTTTTTCTGGCGGTTGTGGCGATGGGGATGGCAGGGGGCGTGGAGGTACGCGAGAACTACGCCAAGCTGTGCGCGGGATGCCATGGCGCGGATGCGCGAGGATCGCAGCAAGGTCCGGGATTGTCCGGTAATTTGCGGCTGCGGCGGCGGTCGGCGCAGAACCTGCGGAACGTCATCACGCGCGGGATTCCGGCGGCGGGAATGCCGGGCTTCGACCTGCCGGCGGCGGAAGTGGACGGGCTGGTGGCGCTGGTGGTATCGCTGAACGCGTCAGCGGCAGAAGCGAAGGTGGAAGGGGACCGGGCGGCGGGCGCGGAGTTCTTTTTCGGCAAAGGGCGGTGCGGCAGCTGCCATATGGTGCAGGGCCGCGGTACGCCGGTGGGCCCGGATCTATCGAACGTGGCGAGGGAATTGACGGTGGATCAGCTGCGCGACGCGCTGTTGAAACCGGAGTCCCGTATTGTGCCGGGCTATGGCGTGGTGACGCTCACGCTGAAGAAGGGCGGGACGGTGCGCGGGTTTGCGCGGAATCGCACCGCTTATGAGATCGCCGTGCAGGACTTGAAGGGCGGGTTCCATGCGATGGGGCTCGACCAGGTGGCCACCGTCAGCGAAGAAAAGGGTTCGCTGATGCCGGTGGTGAAGGCCACAGCGGAGGAGTTGCAGAACGTAGTGGCGTACCTGAGCGGAATGACGGGCGTGAAGCCAGGCGCGGTGGTGGTGCAACCGGCGGCCAAGGTGGACGCGCCGGGCGGTGTGGACTTTGCGCGCATCCTGAATCCGAAGCCGGGCGACTGGGTGACCTACAACGGCAACGTCAGCGGCAACCGGTACAGCCCGCTCGACCAGATCAACCAGAAGAACGTGAACAAACTGGCGTTGCAGTGGTCGTTCTCTATTCCGCTTTGGACGCAATTTCTGCCGGATACGCCCTATTATCACGAAAACATGCGCTATTTTGGCCTGGAAACCGTCCCTTTAGTGGCCGATGGCATCCTGTACGCGACGGGTCCGAATCAGGTTTACGCGCTGGACGCGACGACGGGGCAGCAGATCTGGCACTATGCGCGGCCGCGGACACCGGGCCTGGTGTCGGACCCCTCGCTCGGGACCAACCGCGGTGTAGCGATCCTGGGCGACAACCTGTTCTTCGTCACCGATAATGCCCACTTGCTGGCGTTGAATCGCGTGACCGGGCGACTGGTGTGGGAAACCGTAATGTGGGACGAGCCGCAGAAGTATGGCGGCACGGTGGCGCCTTTGATTGTGAAGGACATGGTGGTGGCCGGGGTGGCGGGCGGTGATTGGGGCATCCGAGGCTTCGTGGCCGCCTACAAGGCGACAACGGGGGAACGGGTGTGGCGGACCTGGACGGTACCGGCAGCGGGCGAACCGGGCATCGAGACCTGGCAGGGGAATGGATACAAACTGGGGGGCGGCTCGACGTGGCTGACCGGTTCGTATGACCCTTCGACCGACATGTTGTACTGGGCGACGGGGAATCCATGGCCGAACTCCGACGACCGCGATCGGGGCGGCGACAACCTGTACACCGACAGCGTGCTGGCGCTGGATCCCGCCACGGGAAAGATGAAGTGGTACTACCAGTTCACGCCGCACGACACGCACGACTGGGACGCCACCGAGCCCAATGTGCTGGTGGACACCACCTACCAGGGCAAGCCGCACAAGCTATTGCTGCACGCCGACAGGAACGGCTTCTTTTATGTGTTCGACCGCACCGACGGAAAGCTGTTGCTGGCGAAGTCCTTTCTGCACAAGCTGACGTGGGCGAGCGGGATTGGGGCGGATGGGAAACCGGTGAAACTGCCGCCGGGCGAGCTTGGGTGCCCGGACCACGCCACCAACTGGAATGGCACGGCCTACAGCCCGGCGACGCGGCTCTACTATGTGATCGCCATTGAGAAGTGCGTGGTGAATCTGTTGCCGGGGAGTTGGAAGACGGCGCGGCCGCCGGAGGATCCGGGCAAAAAGTACCTGCGCGCACTGAATATTGAAACGGGGCAGACGGCGTGGGAGGTGCCGCTAGTGGGACCGGTAGACGGCAAACGGGTGGCCGGGATACTGGGCACGGCAGGCGGAGTGCTGTTCTATGGCGACCCGAGCGGCTACCTGGTGGCGGCCAGTGAGAGGGACGGCAAGACGCTATGGCGGATGCCGTTGAACGCGACCATCAAGACTTCGCCGATGACCTACGCCGTAGGCGGGCGACAGTACATCACGCTCGCCGCGGGTGCCAACATTTTCACCTTCGCGCTACCGCAGTAGTTCATTACAATGGCTGCGTGAAACTTCGCGCGTTGTTCCTATTCGGTTCCTTGCTCGCCCAAGCAGCGCTCGTGCGCGTGGAGGTGACGGAACGGTCCGCCATCCTGGAAGGAAAGCCATTCGGCAAGGCTGGAGCGTATGAGCGGCTTATCGGCAAGGCCTACTTCGCGGTGGATCCGCAGCCGGCGGCCAATCGAGATGTCGTGAACCTGGCACTGGCGCCGCGCAACGCAAAGGGGCTGGTGGAGTTCTATGCGGACTTCGTACTCTTCGCGCCCGTCGATCCGGGCAAGAGCAACGGAACGCTCTTCTTTGAAGTGTCCAATCGCGGGCGGAAGGGACTGCTGGCGACATTCAATCGGGGGGCCGCATCGAACGACCCGCGCACGGCGGCCGAGTTCGGCGACGGGCTCCTGATGGAGCAGGGGTTTACTCTGGCGTGGCTCGGCTGGCAGTTCGATGTGCCGCGCGAACCACCGCTGATGAGCGTCACCGTACCGGTGGCGAAAAGGCCGGACGGTACACCGATACAGGGCGTGGTGCGGAGCGACTTTGTTCCGGATACGACGGTGGCCTCGTTCTCGCTGGGGGACCGGCTATTCTTCCCCTACCGCGCCATCGATGGGCCGGCAACGCTGACCGAGCGCAGCCTGGCAAACGGCCCGCGCCGGGAGATTCCGCGCAGCGAATGGAGCTTCACCGAGGACAGGGGCGCGGTGCGAAAGGCGTCGGGATTTGAGTCCGGGAAGATCTATGAGGTGGTGTACCGCTCGCAGGATCCGGCGGTAGTGGGTCTGGGCATGGCGGGGGTGCGCGACTTCATTGCGGCGCTGAAGGCCGGGACCGCGCCGGCGCCGCTAGCGGCACTGGCCCCCGCGGCCCGGCGCGCCCTCGCGTTCGGCAGTTCGCAGAGCGGACGGTTTCTGCGGACGTTCCTGTACCAGGGATTCAACCGCGACGAGCACGGACGGCAGGTGTTCGACGGCGTCTGGGCGAACGTGGCCGGCGGAGGCCGGGGGAATTTCAATCATCAGTTCGCGCAGCCCTCGCGCGATGCCCGGCCGTTCTTCAACTTCTACTACGCCACCGACATTTTCCCCTTCACCGATCTGCGGCAGAAGGACCCGGTAACGGGCATGGACGACGGAATTCTGGCACGGGCGGAGCGGGATAAGGTGGTGCCGAAGATCTTCTACACCAATTCGGCGTACGAGTACTACGGGCGCGCGGCATCGTTGATGCACACCACGGTGGACGGCCAGCGGGACGCGCCGCTCGCACCGAATACACGGCTCTATGTGATGGCGGGAGGGAACCATGGCCCGGGCTCGCTGCCGCCCGCGAAGAGCGGGAACACCCGGTATCTGAACAACGGGAACGACTACGGGTTTGTACTGCGCGGGTTGCTGGTGGCGATGCGTCGGTGGCTGGCCGAGGATGCCGCACCACCGGCCTCGGTCTACCCGCGCGTTGACCGCGGCGAACTGGCACCGATTGGGAAAATTCGCTTTCCGAAGAGGCCGGGGGTGGTCTGGCCCACACGGGTCCACGACGTCTACCGGCTGGACTTCGGGCCGGAGTTCCGCAGCCGCGGCGTCGTGACCCATGAGCCGCCGAAACTGGGACCCGAATTTCCGATTCTGGTGCCGCAGGTGGATGCCGACGGCAATGATATCGGCGGCCTGAAGACACCGCAGGTGGCCGTACCGCTCGCCATGCACACGGGATGGAACCTGCGGAATCCGGCAATCGGCTCGCCGGAGGAGTTGTTCAGCATGACCGGAGCCTACTTTCCCTTCGCGGCGGACGTAGTGCGGGCGCGGTATGGGAACCGGGACGCCTATCTGGGGAAAGTGCGCGGAGCGGCACGGCGGCTGGCGGAGGGGCGTTACTTACTGGAGCAGGATCTGGGCGCGGTGGAGGCGTTATCGGCGCGGGAGTGGGACTTTGTGATGGGGTCGGAAAAGTAGCGGGCCGCCGCCGCGGAGGACGGAGGCCCGCCGGAACTTACGCGATGATGTCGTGCAACACGTTGCCGTGCACGTCGGTGAGCCGGAAGTCACGGCCCGAGTAGCGGTAGGTGAGCTTCAGGTGATCGATGCCGAGCAGGTGGAGGATGGTGGCGTGGATGTCATGGACATGCACCGGCTTTTCCACCGCCTTGAAACCGAATTCATCGGTGGCACCGTAGATGGTGCCGCCCTTAACGGCGCCACCGGAGAGCCACATGGTGAAGCCGAATGGATTGTGATCGCGGCCTTTTTTGGCCTGGCCGCCGCCGCCGCCCACTTCGCGGACCGGCGTGCGCCCGAATTCGGAACCACACACCACCAGCGTGTCCTTCCATAATCCGCGCTGCTTTAGATCTTTGATGACGGCAGCGAAGGCCTGATCGGAATTCTTCGCGTTCGTCTTGTGGGCCATGATGTCGCCGTGAGCATCCCACGGATCGCCGCTGGAGTAGTAGACCTGCACCATGCGGACACCTTTTTCCACCAGACGGACGGCCTGTAGCGCGCCCCGGGCCGTAGTGCCTTCGCCGTACATGTCGAGCGTCGCCTGCGACTCCTTGCGAACGTCGAACACTTCCGGCGCTTCGGTCTGCATGCGGTAGGCGGTCTCCATCGAACTCACCACAGCATCCACCTGCTGGTCCTCGCCGGCGGCCCGTTTGCGAATGCCTTCCAGCTTCTGCAGCAGGCTCATCTCCCGCTTCTGCTCCGCGAGTTCAAACTTCGGATTGTTGACGTAGCTGACCAGTTTCTTCGGATCGAAAGCGGTTTCCACCTTCACCGGTTTCTTCTTGTCCTTGTCCTTTTCGTCCATCGCGGCCGGCGGCTCCTCTTCCATGGGAGAGCCATCCGGATTGGTGCGGGTCTGGATGCGAGAAGAGATGTAGGTGCCCTGATGGATGGCGGGCAGGAAGCCATTGCTCCACAGCGGCGAGCCAACCGTGGTGGGCACGGTGGGGCAGAGAACCACGAAGCCAGGGAGGCTCTTGTTCTCGCTGCCGAGGCCGTAGGTGAGCCAGGAGCCAATAGCCGGACGGCCGGCCTGATTGGCGCCGGTGTTCATCATCAGACAAGCCGGTTCGTGGTTCGGGATTTCCGTGTAGACCGATCGGATCCAGCAGATGTCGTCAGCCACCGTGCCGAGGTTCGGCCACAACTCGCTCAACTCCATCCCGCACTGTCCGTACTTTTTAAACGTGAACGGGGACTTCATCAGCTCTCCGGTGCGGCGTTCGGTTTTGATTCCGCCGCCGGGCATCGGCTTGCCGTCGTACTTTTCCAGGGCCGGTTTCGGATCGAAGCTATCGATGGCCGAGCAGCCGCCGTTCATGAACAGGAAGATGACACGCTTCACCTTTTGCGGGTGATCCAACTTGGACATGACCGGCTGACCGTCCGGGGTGACGATACCGCCGGCCTTGGCGATGGACTCGCTGACCATGCTGGCAAACGCCATCATGCCAAAGCCATTGCCGACGCGACGGAGCGCTTCACGGCGAGTGGTGGGATTGCTGGATTTATGTTTCATCGTTTGGCCTCGCTTAGTTGATGAAGAGGAACTCGGTGGAGCTGAGAAGGACTTTGGCGTAGCGGCCCCAGGCCGTTGCCTCATACTTCACTTCGGGGGGCGGAGCGGGGCCGCCTCGGCGACCGCCAAAACCACCCATGCCACCCATCATTCCGGCACCCATGGCGGCGTTGCCGGCCCCGGCACCCGCCCCGCCCTCGGCGGTGGCGGCAGGGGTTTCGGCAGGCATCTCAGCGGCCGCTTCCGGCTTGGCATCGACGCCCGGAGCCCCGCCCGGAGCACCGTTGGAACTGATCATCCGTTCGCCGCGGCGCATGCCAGGTCCGCGCTCGGGCTTCTTGTTTTTGCGCTCCTCGTATTCCAGCAGCGGCTCCGCTTTCAGATATTCGGTGCCGAGAACAATCTCTTCCTCCGTGGCGTCGCGGCCGAAGACCAGGCGGTAGGCCTTGCGGATCCGCTCGCGGTTGTTGGCCTCGCCGGCGACGCGCTTGGCGAGCTCTTCCGCTTCGATCTGCATGAAGTCGGAGTTCATCAGGAACAGCCGCTGGGAAGGAACGGTGGTAACGAACCGCTTTTCCGCGCTGATCAGCGGGCTGGGGAAGTCGAACAGTTGGAGGTATTCGTCCGGCTTGTAGCGGCTCACCTTGGCATAAACGGTGCGGCGCAGCATGGCGGGCGAGAGTTCCACCGACGGGCCGCCGATGGAGGTATCGAGGTTGCCGGAGACGTACATGATGGAGTCGCGGATCTGTTCGGCGTCCATACGCTTGCGGTTGGCACGCCAGTACAGGCGATTGCCGGAGTCCTTGGCGAGGGCGACCGGATCGTTATCCGCCGAGAGCTGATAGACCGAGCTGAGCATGATGTCGCGGTGCAGTTTCTTGAGCGACATGCCGTTCTTGGCGAAGTTGGCCGAGAGGTACTCGAGCAGTTCCGGGTTGGTGGGGCGTTCGCCGGACATGCCGAAGTTGCTGGGCGTGTCGACGATGCCGGTTCCAAAGTGGGCCTTCCAGATGCGGTTGACCATTACGCGGGTGGTGATGGGCTGGCTGGCCACGGCTTCCGCCAGTTCCAGGCGGCCGCTGCCTTTAGAGAAGGGTTTGGCATCCACGGGAGAGAGGGCGCTCAGGAAGTGGCGCGGAATGTCCGGACCTACCAGATTGGTCGGATCACCACGGAAGTGGAGCTTGATTTCGGAGATGTTCTCCGCGTCGCGCACGCCGTGGATGAAGGGGAACTTGGTTTCGATCTTTTTGCGGAGGGCGTCCACACCGCTCTGCATTGACTTCAGCCGCGCCTGCGCCTCGTGGCCGAGCCGCGACTCCAGGCCCCAGCCGCGGAACAGCAGCAGTCCGGGATTGCCCATGCGCATGCCCATCGCCATCATGGCGTTCGGATCGTCGGCTTCCGGCAGTTCGCGCTGGAAGATCTCGGTCCAGAAGTTGTTCTCTTCTTCAGGAAGGCTCTTCAGGCGGAGCCAGGAGCCCGGGTTGAAGTCCTTGAACGAGGTGAAGTTGCTTGGTTTGTCGGTCCGCTTCTTGGGCTTGGTACCTTCCAGATCCTTCGCCGCGATCACCTTGTTTTCCTGCTCGAGTTCGTTGCGCTCCAGCATGACGGCGATGATCTGTTCCTGGAACTTGTCGGCGAGCTTCTTGGCCTCGGCCATCGTGCTCATCGGCTTTTTCATCATCGCCTGCCACTCGTCTTTATGCTTGTACTTCTTGGTGGGCTTGGCGAGGTACTTGATCCACCGGTCCGTCAGTTCGTAATCGAGCTTGCGCGCTTCGACGACGGCTTCAATCTTCTTCTTTTGCGGACCGCTGATTTCCCAGGCGGCCTGCATGTAATTGGAAGCCTGGAAGGCGAGCGAGCGGGAGAGATCATTCGTCAAGCCCTGATTGGCTTCCTGCAGAATCTTCTGTTCGCGATCGAGGTCTTCTTCCAGCTTTTCAAACTCGCTGACGACGCTCTTCGGCGCGCGCGGATACTCTTCGTAAATGGTGTTGTAGAAGACACCGGCGAGTGCGTAGTAATCGGTCTGCGGAACCGGGTCGTACTTGTGGTCATGGCAACGGGCGCAGCCGACGGTGAGCCCCATAAAGCCGCGGGTGATCACGTCGACGCGGTCGTGCCGTTCGTCGGCGCGGGTGATTTCGAAGGCACCGTTGTCGTAGTACCAGGGACCAAGACCGAGGAAGCCGGTGGCCGGCAGCATCTTGTGGCGGATCTTCGGATCCAGCAAATCGCCAGCGAGTTGGGCCTTCACGAACTGGTCATACGGCAGATCGTCGTTCATCGCGTTGATCACCCAGTCGCGGTAGGCGAAGGCATTGGGATAGGGACGGTAGCCGCGCGGGAACGGGTTCAAGCTGCGGTAGTCGTCTTCCCCATAGCGGGCGACGTCGAGCCAGATGCGGCCCCAGCGTTCGCCATACTGCGGCGAAGCGAGCAAGCGGTCGATCACCTTCGCGAAGGCGTCGGGCGAGGCGTCCTTCTCAAACGCTTCGATTTCTTCAAACGTCGGCGGCAGGCCGGTGAGGTCAAGCGAGGCTCGGCGAAGGAGGTCGCGCTTGGCGGCCGGCTTGACCGGCTTCAGCCCCTCGGATTCGAGCTTGGCGAGGACAAATTTGTCGATGGCCGTGCGGGCCCATTTGGCGTCCTTGACGGCGGGTACGGCGGGCTCTTTGAACGGAACGAACGACCAGAACTGGCGGGCCTCCGGGCGGATGACGAATTTGCCGTCCGGTCCCTTCTGGTTGGTGGAAACGGCGCTTTTCGGCCAAACGGCCCCGGCCTTCACCCACGCTTCCATATCGGCAATCTGGTTGTCCTTGAGCTTGTTGCCCATGGGCATCTTCAGGTTGGCGTCGCTGTGCCGGATGGCGGTAATCAGCAGGCTCTTGTCCGGGTCGCCGGGGATAATGGCGGGTCCGCGTTTGCCGCCTTTGGCCAGTGCCGCGGCGCTATCGAGGCGTAATCCGCCCATGGCGCTTTCGGTATGGCAGCCAAAGCAACTGGCGGCCAGAATGGGCCGCACTTTGGACTCGAAGAACTCCGGAGAGGCCGGCGCTATGCCTTGCGCGTGTAGCGCGGCGGAAACAGCGGACAGGACAAGCAAACGTCCACCAAACCCATGCATACAGTTCCTTTTCGCACGCAGTGAAAAAAATGAATATCGCCACGCCGTTGGGGCGCGGTACTCGATGGCAAGGGTGGAACAGGGACCCTAATCTCAGGCAGCGAAGCCTGGTTACTCCACGTGGGTATTGCTAGTATAGCCGAATTTGCCCGGCCGGAGCCATGAAATCGCTATGGCGCCCGCCTTTGAAGCGGGCGCCACTGCGGCTACATCGAACGATTAGAACTCATATCGGAGAGCAAACTGCATCACCCGCGCCTCGGCCGCCGCGGTGATCTGGCCGAAGGTGGTAGGATTCGCCAGCGTGAGCGAGGACGGGTTATCCCAGTTCACGTTATTGAATGCGTTGAACGCTTCGGCCCGGAACTGCAGTGAGTGCCCTTCAAAGGGAAGCAGGAAGCGTTTGCCCAGCGAAAGGTCGGTATTGAGCTGTTTGGGTCCGCGGATCAGATTCCGGGCGCCCACCGTGCCCGGGTACTGCCCGTAGAAGTTCCGGACTGCGGAAGTCTGCGGGAAAACCGACGGCACGCCGATCTCGTTGAAGCCCACCTGCGTCTCCGGCAGCGTGGCGCCGGGACGAAGTATGGCGAGCGACGAACTCAGGTAGTTCGTCGGGTAGACACCGCCGGTGGAGATGGTGAGCGGCAGGCCGGAGCGGAACTTGGTCAAGGCCGAAATCTGCCAGCCGCCAACGAACTGATTCACCCATGCCGGGGCACTGGAGAGGAACATCTTCCCTTTGCCGAACGGCAGTTCGGCCACCGTGTTCGCGGTGATGTTGTGGCGGATGTCGAAGTCCGACACGGAGCGGGAAGCGTTCGGATTGAACGTGTCCTGAATGGTGGATGTCCCGCCGGATTCAGAGCCGGAGGCGATGTCCATCGATTTGGAGAACGTGTAATTGAAGTCAAAGCCCCAGCCGTTGGTGACAGGCCTGCGCAGCACAAGTTCTCCGCCGTGGAATGCGGGGTTGGACGCATTCACCCAGGCCAGCATGCCTGCGTTCTGGCGGGCAAAGAACGTGTTGCAGCCGAAGGCACTGAAGCAGGTGCCGGTATTGGCCTGGCGGACGCGGTCAAAGTCGTGCAGAGCGTCCAGGTCGCTACCGGCGTAAGTGCCATACACCGTATAGAAGTAGTTGGCGGTGGCGCTGGCAGTAGCCACGCGGGTTCCGGAGGCGGTGCCTGCGGCGGAAGGGAACAGGTTTTCAAAGAACGGCACCACCGGCAAAATGGCCGGGTTGGCACGAACTTGCGCGGGCGTGATGCCGCCTTCCAGCGCGTTGCGAAGGATGCCGGAGGCCTGGGCCCACGTCTGGCCGGACTTGCTGTCGCGGAACTGCGTCAGTGGCTGGAAGTAGTCCTGCCGCAGAATGCCCTTGCGGGACAGACGGCCGACATAACCCATCTCAATCGTCATCTTGCCGGGTAGCGGCCGGGCATAGTTGAGATTCAGCAGCATCGAGTACGGTGCCACCAGGTTCGGATTCACCGCGGAGTAAGAACCAAAGCCGCCGGCCACCGCGGGCGGGGTAAACGGGAAGCCTCCCTGCGGTGCAGCGGGAAGCGCGGGGAGCGCGCCGCCGGTATAGCGGAAGGAGTCGGTAAAGTCGGTGTTCGACGGCTGCGTCACCGATGTTGCCAAGCCCGGCGAACCGGAAGCGGCAAAGCTCGTCGCCATCGCCGAACCGTAACGGTCGTAGACCATTGCGCCACCCAACCGCAGCACACTGCCCTTGCCGAACAGGCGGCCGGCCAGATTGTCGCTCACTGGCGCCCAGGCCATCGAGAAGCGGGGCGCGAAGTTGTTGTTGTCGCGTTTGTAGAAGCCGGCGCCGTCGCGCGTGGGGCCCGCGAGGGCATAGGTGAGAAATGCATTGGGCATGGCGTTGCCAGGAACGCCGGCGGCGGAAGCCGCGATCCGCTCGGCAAAGTACTGGTCCACGCCCACCGTCGTCGCCACCTGCACACCGTTCTTTTCATACGGCACCTGGTATATGCCATACCGCAGGCCGGCCGTCAGCGTCAGATCCTTGCGGATCTTCCAGGCGTCCTGCACGTAGAATTCGTACTCCTGATTGGAGAAGGCACGAACAACCGGTTCGCCGAACGGCACGGTTGTGCCGTCGGTTTTGTACTGATAGGTGCCGCTATAGGAGTTGATGATGCCGAACATGGTGCCGAAAGAGTTCGTCACCAGCGTCGCCTCGGAAAGGGCGAGGTTGGCGGTGCCGGTGCGGGCGCGCAGGTAGTTCAGCGCCGACTCGTTGATGTCGGCCCCCAGCCCTTTCAGCGTATTGCGGCCGTAGCTATAGGTGGGATAGTTGTTGTCCTGCTGGCGGTCGTTCACCACAAATCGGAAGTTGATGCCGAACTGCACCGAGTGCGCACCCTTGGTCCACGTCGTGTCGTTCAGAATGTTGTGCGTGGGCTGGATGCGGACAATCGCCCGGGGGAAGGCCTGGAAATTGGAGGGAGTGAAGGTGACCGAGGCGCCCTTCACGCCGGACTGCTGCGAGCCCAGCCGGGTGAGGCCGTAGTTGAACACGTTCACCAGCGAGGGCGTCAACACGCCGGTGTAGCGGGCCGAAATGCCCTTGTGATTCTCCAGAATCTTCGCCGCGGCTTCCTGGCCTGGGAACTGCGCCAGGTTGGCCGTATCGTCGCGGACGTTGTCGGTGAGCGTGCCGCGCAGGCTCAGCGTGTGCATCGCCGACTTGTCCAGATTGAAGTCCAACTTTCCGACCCAGGCCCGGTCATCGCGCTTGTACGGCGCGTTGAAGCGGAAAGTGGCGAAGTTCAATCCGCGGTCGCCGCCGTTCAGCAGATCGTTCGGCAGCGGATACTTCTTCATCTGCTCCAGCATGTAGGCGCTGGCGCCGCGTCCGAGCGGATCAATCTGGCGGATCTCTGCGGGCGTGAGCGACTGAATACCGCCGCTGTTCGTCCGCATTTGAATGATGCCGTTTCGGTACGATTCGGTGGGAACAATGCGGCTTTGCGCCGACGCCGAACGGTCCTTCCGTTCTTCCCAGTTGAAGAAGAAGAACGCCCGGTTCTTGATCATCGGCCCGCCGACGGAAGCCCCGTATTGATTGCGGATGAGGTTCTCGCGGGCGATGCCGGCGCGATTGGAAAACCAGTTGTTCGCCGCCGTTTTGACATTGCGGTGGAATTCATACAACGACCCGTGCCAGTTATTGGAACCGGACTTCGTTACCACGGAAACCTGTCCGCCGGAAGAGCGGCCCTGATCGGCGCCCTGCCCGGCGACCGTCGTGCGGAACTCCTGCACCGAGTCCAGCGGAATCGGAAGGACGGCGTTAAAGCCGTTGGCGCCCTGGCTGTCGTTCACGTCCACGCCGTCCAGCGTGACGTTGTTCTGGTCGGCCTTGGCGCCGATCACCTGCCCGGTGGCCGTCACGCCCGGCTGCAAAGCCAGCAACTCCACAACATTGCGCGTCTGCAGCGGCAACTGCCGCACCTGCATTTCCGTAAATGGGCTGCCGATCGTCGCGTTCTGCGTATTGATGGCCACCGCCTCTTCACTGACGTTCACCGTCTCGGTCACTTGTCCTAATTCCAGCTGAACGTTCAGCGTGGCGGGCGTATTGATCTGCAACCGGACCTGCGTGGAGTGCGTGCGGAACCCGGGCCGCATCACTTCCAAACGGTAGTTCCCTGGCGGCACCTGCAAGAACGAATAGGCGCCGGTCGCAGAAGCGAGCGCCTTTCGTTGGGCGCTGGTTTCCGGATGAATCAGCGTGACGATTGCATCAGCAACCGCCGAATTCTGTGCGTCGGTCACGATGCCCTGCAGCGAGCTGGTCTGGGCACACAACGGCAATAGCGCGGCGAATGCCGCAACGAAAAGTCGATTCACGATGACAACCCCCTGAGAAATTCATCACGCCGCTACAGAGCGCGAAGGCTCAGACAGAGAGGGGGGGCGCGGGCCAGGCGCAGTCTACATTTCCCCGAACAGGCGGGGACGTTCTCCGAGGATAGGAAATCGGCGGATGGCCCGTCAATCGATAAAACTAATCGGGTCTATTTGCCCGGCGTGGAGATCGTGATGTTGCGGAACCTCAACCCGCCGGTGTGGTCACCTTGAATGTAGAACGGCCCCGGTTCAGCTTCGTTGGCGTCCAGCGCACCGCCCGTAATCCCTTCGATCTCCTTCCGGTTGATCGTCGTTACGCCGTTGCGAACCACCGTCAGCGTCCGCCCCACCAGCGTCACATCAAACGTCTCCCACTGGCCCGGTTGACGTTTCAGCTCGCCCTCCGGCGCGATCCGTCCATACACGGAACCGATCCGGCGCTCCGGCGGATTGGACGTCAGCGGCTCGTACTCCAACTGGATCTCATACCGCCCGCGCAGGTAGAAGCCGGAGTTGGCATGGTCCGGGCACAGGACTTCAAAGTGCAGCCGGAAATCATCAAACTTCCGTGTCGATCGCAAGTTGGCACCATGGTCTTCATTCACCAGCAATCCGTCCTTCACCACCCAGTGGCTCTTGGACGGATCGCCCATCGGCTCCCAGCCCGTCAGGTCACGCCCGTTGAACAGCGGTTCCGGCTTCGACCACTTCTTCGGCTCCGGTCTGTCCAGCTTCGGCGCGCGCACCCCTTCCAGCGGCGTCGAGTTCCCGGACCGGAACTGATGGCCAGTCAAGCGGTCCTTTTCTGCATTCAATTCCCAAACCACCGCGGGACGCCGATCGTTGGCCGCCACCACCGTGAGCGAGAGGTGGTTGCCGTTCTGCTTCACTTCTTTCACCTGGTAAACATTCCCGCCGGTCGGCTGATACCAGACCTCCAGTTGACCGCCCTTCTCCGTGATCCCCAGCCACGAAGCACGGGTGCCGAGCTGGAAGTTCCACCGGCCGGTGAAAGGATTATCCGCCGCCTGCAGCGAGGCCAGCAGCGCGAAAGAGAGAAGCGTCTTGACGAGTGCCATCAAGGCCAGTCTATTACTTAATTGCCTGCCCCGCGCGGATCTCATCCGACCCTCGCTTTACGATCAGGTCCCCTTCATGCAGGTTGCCGAACACCTCCACCAGATCGCCGGCGCTGGCGCCCTTCGACACCGGAACATGTTCCGCCGTGCCACCGCTGTTGCGGATGACGAATACCTTCTCGGTGGTGGTCACAATCGCCCCCGGCGGCACCAGGATAGACCCCTTCGCCTTCCGCACCGGCCAGGTGACCTCGGCATACATCCCCGGCGCCAGCGCCCCCGCCGCGTTGTTGACGTCCAGTTCCACTGCCATGGTCCGCGTCCGCGGATCCAGGCTTCTCGCCAGCCGGGCCACCGTTCCGCTGCCCGACAGTCCGCCCTGAATCGTGAATGGAACCGCCGCGCCGCGGACAATCCCGCTGATCTCGCCCTCCGGCACCGCCACCACCACCCGCAACCGCGAAATCTGCTCCAGCCGCAGCAATGACGGCGCCGCCGGCCCCGCCAGCGCGCCTGGGTGCACCCGCCGCTCAGTGATCACGCCGTCAAAGGGCGCCGTGACCTCCAGATACTGCAGCATCTCCTTCAGCCCCGCCGCCGACGCACGCGCCGCACCGGCCTGCGTTTGAATGCTCCGGATCAGCGCCTTATGCGCATCGACGGCCTTTTCCGCCTGCACCACTTCATTCGCCGCAATCGCCCCCGGCGTTTTCGACGCATCCCGCAAGCGTTGCAGCGTGCTGTCGAGCGCCGCCAGCCGCGCTTCCGCTTCCGCCTTCTGGCTCTCAATCGCCAGCGCCTTCGCCTCAAACTCGCTCAACTGCGCTTTCATCTCCGGTGCCGACAACTCCACCAGCAACTGCCCCTTCTTCACCATGCTGCCGCGGTCCACGTGCACCTTTTCCACAAACCCCGGCACCCGCGCCACCAGGTCCACCGATTGATAGGCCTGCAACTCCGCCGGAAGTTTCAGCTTCCGGTCCAGGACCTTGACGACGACAGGCGTCGTCTCCTGCGCCGGCGCCGCCGGCGCCAGAAGTAGGCCGAAGAAGAAGAGGTTACGCGCGTTCATAGTAGCTGCTCATGGGGTCATTCGGGTCAAGCGATTTGGAAACGGCCGTGCCGCGGCCTTGCAGGATGGCATACAGAGCGGGAAGAAGCGTCAGCGTGGCGACCGTGGCAAACACCAGCCCGCCGATTACCGCGCGGCCCAGCGGTACCGTCTGCTCGCTGCCTTCCCCCATACCGAGGGCGATCGGCAACATACCGGCAATCATCGCGCAGGCTGTCATCAGCACCGCGCGCAGGCGGCCGCGGGCGCCTTCGTAGGCCGCGTCCACCGCCGTCCGCCCGTGCCGGTACGCCATCGTTGCGAAGGTCACCAACAGGATGGAATTGGCCGTCGCGATGCCGGTAGCCATAATCATGCCGATAAAGCTCTGCACATTCAGCGTCGTGCCCGTCAGTTTCAGCGCCACCAGCGAGCCCGCGATCACCGCCGGCATCGTCAGCACCACCGCCAGTGCCAGGCGGAAGCTCTGGAAGTTCGCCGTCAGCAACAGGAAAATCGCGGCAATCGCAATCAGCAGGCCCGTTTGCAGTCCCGCCAGTGTCTCCCGCAACGGCGGAATCTGCCCGCGCACGTTCACGGTCACCCCGCGCGGCGGCTGGCCCGCCCGGGCGATCGCCGCTTGAATCTCTTTCTCCACCTCGCCCAGCGGCTTCCCGTGGATGTTCGCCGTAATCGAGATCACGCGCTGCATGTTGTAGCGCTCCACCTGCCCGAACGTCTTGCCCCGTTCGATCGTCGCCAGGTCACCCAGCACCGGACGCGACTGCCGGTTGTTCATCACCGGCAGATTCGCCAGATCATCGGTCGACGCCATACGGTGCTGCGGAATCTCCACCTGAATCTGGAACGCGTTCCCGCTCGCCGGGTCGCGCCAATAGTTGGGGTCGGTGAACCGGCTCGACGAGGTCGCCGCCACCAGCGACTTGGCCACCTCCTGCATCGTCAGCCCGTACTGCCCCGCCCTCTCCCGGTCGATGTTCACTTCGAGCGTCGGATAGTCGAGCGGCGTGGCGAACTGCAGGTCGCGCAACGACGCGATGCCCTGCAACTCCTTCATCACCTTCCGCGCGTGCTCCAGGTTCGCCGGCAGCGACGGCCCCTGCATCGCCACGTCCACCGGCGTCGGCGAGCCAAACGAGAAGACCTCGGAAACAATGTCCCCGGCTTCAAACGAAATCGCCGAATCTTTCAATTCGCGCCCGAAGTACTCCCGCAGCTTCTCCTTCAACGCCTCGCCGCGCAGCGCCGCGCTAGGCTTCAGTTGCACCTGCAGTACGGCCTCATGCGGCCCGGAGGTCCACAAATAGAGTGTGTTAATCGGATAGCTCGCCGGCTGTACGCCGATGAAGCCGGAACTGATCGCCACATGCTCCTTGCCCACCAGCCGCTCGACAATCTGCAGCGCCCGCAGCGCCACCAGTTCGGTCCGCTCTATGCGCGTCCCTGTTGCCGCCCGGATGCGCAGCTTAAACTGGCCCGTATCCACGATCGGGAAAATCTCCTTGCCCATCGCCGGAAGTAGCCAGTAGACCAGCCCGATCGTCGCCAACAAGAACACCGGCGCCACTACCCATCGCTGGGAAATCATCACACGGACGTAGCTGCCGTAGGCTGCCTTCAGCGCCGAACCCTCGTCGGCCCGCGCCGTCCGCATCAGCCACGTGGAAAGCACCGGCACGAGCGTCGACGAAAGAACATAAGAGGCCACCATCGCCAGTCCCACCGAAAGCGCCAGCGGTACAAACAGCTGCCGCGCCACACCGGTCATGAAGAACGAAGGTAGAAAGACGGCCAGGATAGTCAACAGCGACAGGAAACGCGCCATGGCCGTCTTCGACGCAGCGTCCACCACGGCCCGCGCCCGGCTCAGCCCCTCCGCCATATGCGAATGGATATTTTCAATCTCTACTGTCGCCTCATCCACCAGCACCCCGACCGCCAGCGCCAGTCCGCCCAGCGTCATGATGTTCAACGTCTGCCCGAACGCCCACAGCCCGATCACCGCCGCCAGCAGCGACACCGGAATCGTCGCCACCACAATCAGGCTGCTGCGCCAGTCATGCAGGAACAGCAGTACCATCAGCGCCGTCAGCAGCGCGCCCAGCACCGCCTCATTGACCAGCGCCTGCAGCGCCGCGGTCACAAATCGCGACTGGTCGAACTCCACCCGGACATCGACATCGTCCGGACACACCGCCTTGAACGCAGGGATGTTCTCGCGCACCCGGCGGATGACGTCCAGCGTTGACGCATCCGAACGCTTCGTCACCTGCATGTACACCGTGCGCTTCCCGTTCACGTGCGCATACGCCGTCACAATGTCGGTGCCGTTCTCAATCGTCGCTACGTCCCGCAAAAACACCGGCGGCGTCTCCCCCGGCCGCAGCGGCGCCGAAAGCAACTCCTGCAGATTCCCTCCCAGCGAGGCATTCGACTGCATCAGGTTATTGAAATCCCCAATCCGCACATTACCCGCCGGTTGGACCGTGCTGGCCTTGTTCACCACCTGGATCGCCTCTTCCGGCGAAATACGATGGGTCCGCATTTTGTCGGGGTCCAGCCGCACCACAATCGCCCGCTGATTCCCGCCAAACGGCGGCGGCGCCGAAACACCGGGCAGCGTGGCAAACAGCGGCCGCACCCGGTTCAGCGCAATGTCCTGCATCTCGGCCGGCGTCCGCGTCGCGCTCGAAAAGATCAACTGTCCCACCGGCAGGCTGCCGCCGTCGAATCGGGTGATGAACGGCCCCACAACGCCCGGCGGCATAAAGGCCCGTGACCGGTTCACATACCCCACCACCTGCCCCATTGCCTGGTCCATGTCGGTACCCGGATGGAACACCAGTTTCATCAGCGAGGCGCCCTGAATATTCTTCGACTCTACGTGTTCGATGCCCGCGATATAGAGGAAGTGATACTCGTAGTAGTAGGTGAGGTAGCCCTCCATCTGCGCGGGGTCCATGCCGCCGTACGGCTGCGCCACATAGATCGTCGGCGCGCCCAGCGACGGGAAAATGTCCACCGGCATCCGCATCACCGCCAGGCCCGCCGCCAACAGCACGGACAGCACCGCCACCACGACGGTGACCGGACGGCGCAGCGCACTGAGAATCAGCCACATGGTTAGGGAATCCTCGCCAGAAACGGTCCCAAGTCGCCTTGCGCGTAGGCCACCGCCAGCTCAGCGCGCCATACCGCCAGCAAGGCCAGTGCCGCGTCAATCTCTGCCTGCGTCAACTGCCGCTGCGCATCGGACACTTCCAGCAGCGTCCCGAGCCCGGCCCGGTACCGCGCCTGCGTCTGCTCCAATACCGATTGCAAACTCCGTAACTGCCGCGGCGTCAACTCCGCGATCCGCTTGGCCCCCTCCAACTGCGCCCGCGCCTGCGCCACCCGTCCGTTCAGTTCCCGCTCCAACAGTTCCTTCCGCGATTCCTCCCGCGTCTGCCGCTGCAACTCCACTTCTTTCCGCGCCCGCAGTTGCTTGTAATCCAGGATGGGGAACGTGGCCGTAAACCCCACCGCCCAGTTGCCATGGTCGGGATAAAGTCCGCGCCCGCCGCCGGCAAACGGCCCGGTAACGCGCGCCCCGGACCCACGCCCGAACGCCGCGCCCTGAATGGCGAACTTCGGGTACCAGCCCTTATCCACAGCTTTCATCCGCGCGATAATCTCCTCAATTGAGCGCTGCTGTTCCAGCAACTGCGGATGCGCCGCCTGCACGCCCGCCCCGCCATTAGAAGCCCGGCCGTCCGGCTTCAGAAACGGCGCAGCGTCCAGCGCCTTTACCGGCGAGCCGACGTACTGTTCCAGCAACGCCTTGGCCTGCGCCACGCTTTGCTCGGCGCGAATCACCTGCGTCTCCACCAGGATCGTCTCCGCCTGAACACGCGCCAGATCAGCGCCCGGCCGCAACTCCGCTTTGGTCAACGCCTCGATCACCTTCTCAAACTCCCGGTTTCGCGTGATCCCGGCCTTGGCCGCATTCACTGCCTGCTCCGCCGCCAATGCCGTCAAATAGGCGTCCGCAGCAGCAGCCGATACGTCCAGCTTTGTCCGCGCAACCGTCGCCTCCGCCCGCGCCCGCGCCGCGGCGGAGATATCCACATCCGCCTGCCGTCGGCCAAAGTCGAAAGGCTCCCACGTCACCAGCACTCCCACCGCCGTGCCGAAGACGTTCCGCGTCTGGTCCCCGTCGATCTGCGGCCCGGAGATGGGCGGTATCACCGGGTTCGGCAGCATCAGCCCGAACACGTTGTTCGCGGTAGCCCGGTTCACCGTAGCCACCCCATCTACTCGCGGCAGAAAGGCCGTCCGCGCCAGCGTCACCGATGCCAAGGCCTCCGTCACCTGTTGCTGCGAAACCCGAATGGACGGATACCGCTCCGCCGCCCGTTGCACGGCGTCCTTGAATCCAAGCGGCGCCTCCTGCGCAACGCAGGACAAGGCGGCAGCCACGACGACTAGGAATCTCATTCTGATTGATTTTTGCCGGCTTCTCGACAGATGCCGCGCTTTGAATTTCGAACAAAACGGACGAGGTGTTCGGTCAGCGGCCCCGGAAGTTCGGTCTCAATCCGGTCCAACGCTTGCGCCAGTGGTAACCCGCTACGATACATCAGCCGGTACGCTTTCTTCAACTGATGGATTTCCGGCGCCGAGATCCCCGCCCTCCGCAGCCCGATCAGGTTCAGTCCGCACGGCGAAATCTTGAACCCCGCATAGGTGAAAAACGGCGGCGCGTCCAGGCTCACCCGCGTGTTCCCGCTGATAATCGCCAGCCGCCCCACTTTCCCGAACTGGTGAATCAGCGCCCCGCCGGACAAAAACGCCTGGTCCTCCACCTCGGCATACCCTGCCACCAGCGCGCAACTCGCAATGATGGTGCCGTTGCCCACAATGGCGTTATGCGCGATGTGCCCCGACGTCATGATGAAGTTATCGTCGCCGATCAGCGTCGACGTCTCCGGCTTCGACCCGCGCGAAATCGTGTAATGCTCCCGAATCTTGTTCCGGTTTCCGATCTTCAGGTAACTCCGCTGCCCGGCGAAGCCCTTATCTAGCGGATCCGTACCCAGTACCGTCTGCGCGGATATCTCGTTACCGTCTCCCAGGGTCGTCCAGCGCTTGATGAAGACGTAGGGTTCCAGAACATTATCTGCGCCGATTGTTACGTCTTCTTCGACAATGCAGAATTCGCCAATCACGGTTTGCGGGCCAATTTGGGCGTTCGGATGAACCCGGGCGGTTGGAGCGATGCGAGCGGAAGGATCGATGGCCATCTGTCTTCGTATCATACAAGTCATGCGTGTATGCGATTTGGCTCAGCGGTTACAGGCTCCGTTTGAAGGCGACGGAGAACTCGATATAGAACGGGCCCTGCCCGTTGAAGAGGCCGGCGCCGGCGATCTCGCCTTCGCCGCAGGACGCAAGGGCGTCGCCATGGCCGAAGCCTCCCAGGCCGGCTGCCTCATCGTCGACGCCGCCTTCCCCGCCGGACGCACCCTCATCCGCGTGAAAGACCCGCGCACCGCCTTCGCCATGGCGCTCATGGCCCTCTACCCGGCCAAAAAATATGTCCCGGGCATCCACCCCACCGCCGTCGTCGCGCCGTCCGCCACCATCGGAGACGGCGTTCACATTGGCCCCCACGCCGTCATCGGCGAGCGCGCGCGGATCGGCGACCACTCCGCCATCGGCCCCGGTTGCTCCATCGGCGACGATGCCACCATCGGACCCGGCAGCCTCCTCCATCCCCGCGTCACCATCTACGACCGCGTCAAAGTCGGCGCCCGCGCCGTGCTCCACAGCGGCGTTGTCCTCGGGGCCGATGGCTTCGGATTCGTCAAGGTGGCTGGCGCCTACCAGAAGTTCCCCCAGGTTGGCTCCGTCGAACTCGGCGACGATTGCGAAATCGGCGCCAACTCCACCGTCGACCGCGCCGCCCTCGGCGTCACCCGCCTGGGCAACGGCGTCAAACTCGACAACATGGTCCACATCGGCCACAACTGCCGTATCGACGATCACGTCGTCATCGCCGCCCAAACCGGCATGAGCGGCGGATGCGTCATCGAATCCGGCGCCGTTATCGGCGGCCAGGTCGGCATGGGCGACAAAGTGCGCGTCGAATCCGGCGCCGTCCTCGGCTCCGGGAGCGGCGTGCTCACCTCAAAAATCGTCCGCGGTGGCGAAACCTACTGGGGCACCCCCGCCCGCCCCCTCAAGGAATACCTTCGCCAACTCGCCCATGTAGCCCAACTGCCCGAACTTGCCGCGAAGGTGAAAGAGCTCGAAAAACAGAGGGAAGATCCCTCTATCTAGGACGGCTATCCGGAATCAGATCGTCGCCGCCACGGGAATGGAGAGGCGCAGTATCAGCCGCCCGTGCTCGTCCTGCACCACGTGAAACTCCCCGGCGTTGTTCTCCGCTATCCGCCGTGCCGTGTACAGTTGATTGCCCTCCAGCGGCTGAAACAATGCCGCTGGCACCACCTGCGGCGCGTTCGCCGCAAACTGCAATTGCACCGCTCCGTTCCTTGGCGATACAGAAATCCCCACCGCCCGCGGCTCTTCCGCGATTCGCCGCAAAAACTGCAGCACGCATCGCAACAGATGCCGGATCTGCGCCGGATCCGCCCACGCCGCGGGAGTATCTCCCGCCACGTCGAGCGTGATCGTCAAGCCCTCGCATGCCCAGGTCTCCGTCAGCATCTCCTCCATCAACTCCTGGCAGTTCACCACCTCCAGATGCGGCGGCGCCACGTGCATCAAATACACCACGTCGGCAAGCACCCAGTTGGCGTTGTCCACCATCTGCTGCAGGCGGTTCACCTGCGCGCTTACATCGTTGGAGTCGCCCCCAACCGTCATCTGCAGGTAGAACGCGATCGAATCCAGCGCACTCAACGGCTGGCGAAGTTCGTGTGTCAGGTGCCGGATCACGTCTCTTGCGGGCAAGTTACTGTCGGCTATTTCAGTCATTGGAACCAAGCGTGAGTGTAGCGCAAAAAATGGGTGACATTCTTACCCCGAAATGTCGCGAAGTGATATGCCCACCAGCGCCACCGTAAGCCCGATCATCACCGCGACGGCCGTCCATGCCACCGCGTTGTATGCCCGCGAATTTGTCCAGTCCCGCATTATCGTTTTGCGGTTCACGATGATTGTCATGTAGATCAGCACGAACGGCAGCAGCACCCCGTTTAATACCTGCGAGAGCAGAATCATCCGCACCAGCGGAAACCCCGGAATCAGAATGACGCCCCCACCGATCACGATCAGCAGCGTGAACAGCCAGTAGAACACCGGCGCTTCCCCCCAGTTCTTGTTTACGCCCGATTCAAACCCCAACCCCTCGCAAACCGTGTAGGCCGTCGACAACGGCAGAATGCACGCCGCAAAGAGCGACGCATTGAGCAACCCCGCGCAGAAGAGCAGGTACGCGTATTCGCCGAACGGCTTCAGTCCCAGCGCCGCGTCCGTCGAGTCTTTAATCTCCCGCGGCGCCACACTCCAGATCGCCCCGGCACACGCCACGATGATGAAGAACGCAATCACCGTCATCACCACACACCCGACAATCACCTCAATCCGCGACTCGGCATACTCCTTGGCGCTCACGCCTTTCTCCACAATCGCCGCCTGCAAATAGAACTGCATCCACGGCGCCACGCTCGTCCCCACCATACCGATCAACAGAGTGATGTAACCCGGCTCAAACAGCAGCACCGGCCGCACGCTGTAAAGCGCCGCCTCCTTCCAGTCCGGCTTCACCAAAACCCCGCTGATGATGTAACAGAGGTAGATCGCCGTTGCGAACAGAAAGATCCGCTCCACGCTCTCGTAGGTTCCCTTTACCACCAGCGCCCACACGATCGCCGCCCCGATCGGCACCGTGATATATCGCGATACCCCGAATAGCTCCAGCGAACTCGCAATACCTGCAAAGTTCGCCATCACGTTGGTCAGGTTGGCGCCGATCAGCGCCATCATCACAAAAAACGTCGTCCGCAGCCCGAACTCTTCCCGGATCAAGTCGCTGAGCCCCTTCCCCGTCACCGCGCCCATCCGCGAACACATCTCCTGCGTCACAATCAGCAGCGCCATGATTGGCAGCAGCGTCCACAGCGGCAGATACCCATACTTCGCCCCCGCCTGCGAGTACGTGAAAATGCCCCCCGCGTCGTTGTCCACCACTGCGGTGATAAACCCCGGCCCGACAACCGAAAAGAACACGGCAATGTGATACTTCAGCCGTTTCAACATCGTTACCCTTCCCGCAGCACGGCGATGATGTCATCGGCGGTGATCACGCCAATCAGCCGCTGCGCATGATCCACCACCGGCAACGCCACCAGATTGTACTTATCGAACGTGGCGATCACACGGTCCTGCCGTTCCTTCACCGGCACCAAGACAAGCCGGTCGGTTTGCAGCGCCGAAACCGGCCCCGCCGGATCAGCCAACAACAGCCGGGCTACCGGCACTACGCCCGTCAACCGCTCCTCCCCATCCAGCAGGAACACGGTATTGGTCGACTCCAGCGCGTAGTCGTGCCCCTGCAGCGCCCGAATCGCCTCGCCCACAGTAAGCGCGTTATCCACCGCGATGTACTCGGTCGTCATCATGCCGCCCGCCGAGTCCTCCCGGTGCTCCAGCAACTCCTCCACCTCCTGTGCCTCGGCCGCATCCATCTCTTCCAGAATCGCGTCGGACTTCGCCTCCTCCATGTCGGCCAGAACGTCGGCCGCCTCGTCGGGCGACATCTCCTCCACAATCTCCGCCGCCTTTTCCTCGCTCAGAGATTCCAGGATGCTCGCCTGCAGATCCGGATCTACCTCCGATAGCGCCTCCGCCGCCACTTCACTATCCAGAGACCCGAACAGCGCCTCCCGGTCCGACGGCCCCAACTCCTCCACGATATCGGCCAGATCCGCCGGATGCATCGCCTCCAGCGCCCGCGTCGAAATGTTCAGCCGCAAGCGCCGCTGCGGATCCGCCTCCACAATGTTGCAGAACTCCCACCGGATCGAGTTCACCGGAATCGGCATCATCATCCGCCGGATCAGCGGCCGCGGCAGCACCCCCTGCACCAGCCTCCGGAACATCGACCGCAGCCCGATATCCACTTCCTGCACCCGCAACTCGTCATGCCCGTTCAGCCGCACCCGCTGAAACGTCACATCGGTCACCCGCACCACTTTCCGCCCTTCCACGTCGATGATCTGCTGATCCAGCAAATCCCGCTCCAGCCGCAGCATGTAATCGTCCCGGTGATACGGCGTCAACTGCTCATCCCGCAGCCAGATGCCCTCCAGCGAGATTGTCTGGATCTGGTCGTGCCGCACCGTCAGCCACGCCCAGCCCCCGCCCAGCAGATAGCGGTCTACCCGCGCCGGATCTACCAGCGGAACAATGGCCGCGTCCCGCACACGGCCCAACTTGCGGCCCTTAAGGTCATAGACCTTGAGCCCAACGAGTTCGGTAAAGAACAGGTGGTCCAGCATCGCAGTGGTTCCGTAGTCATATCGAGCCGGGAGTCAAGAATAACGCCCAGCTTTCAATATCGCGCACCACGCCTCGCGATGGCTATTTATTTCAGTTTTTCAGCCAGGATCTGGTTCACAGTCGCCGGATTCGCCTGTCCGCGTGACGCTTTCATGACAGCGCCAACAAGAAACCCGATTACCGTCGTCTTCCCACCCTTGTACTGCTCCACCTGCTTCGGATTCGCCGCGATCACCTCATCCACCATTCGCTCCAGCGCCCCCGTATCCGAGATCTGCTTCAGGCCTTCCCGCTCCATGATCACCTTCGGCGCATCGCCGGTGGCAAACATCTTCGGGAAAATCTCTTTCGCCAGCTTCCCGGACAACTCCCCGCTACCGATAAGGTCGACCAACTCCCCAATATGCTGCGGCGGGATCGGCGAATTCCCAATCTCTTTGCCCTCGGTTTTCAATAGCGCCGCCAAGTCCCCCATCACCCAATTGGCGACCGATTTCGGATCCTTCGAGGCCGCCGCCGCCTTCTCGTAATACTCCGCGTTCTCCCGCGTAAACGTCAGCACGTCGGCATCGTATGGACGCAATCCGTACTCGCTGAGGAACCGCGCCCGCTTCGCTTGCGGCAACTCCGGCATCTCGCCGGTCACCCGCGCCAGCCAGGCATCGGAAATCCGCAGCGGAATCAGATCCGGCTCCGGGAAGTAGCGGTAGTCGTGCGCCTCTTCCTTCGACCGCATCGACACCGTCTCCCCCGAATCCGCGTTGTACAGCCGCGTCTCCTGGATAATCCTCCCGCCCGACTCCACAATCGCCACCTGCCGCTCAAACTCGAAATCAATCGCCTGCCGCAGGAACCGGAACGAATTCACGTTCTTGATCTCCGCCCGCGTCCCCAGCTTATCGCTCCCCTTCCGCCGCACGCTCACGTTGGCGTCGCAACGCAAGTGACCCTTTTCCATGTCGCAGGTCGATACATCGGCAAACTGCAGCGCCTGCTTCACTTCCGTCAAATACAGGAACGCCTCTTCCGACGACCGCATGTCCGGCTCGCTGACAATCTCAATCAGCGGCGTCCCGGAACGGTTCAGATCAACGTAGGTGTACCGCTCGGAGTCCTTAAACCCGTCATGCTGGCTCTTCCCCGCGTCGTCTTCCATGTGGATGCGCGTGATTCCGATCCGCTTCACCCCGGCGTCCAGGTGGATGTCCAGCCAGCCACGCAGCGCCACCGGCTTGTCAAACTGCGAGATCTGGTACCCCTTCGGCAGATCCGGATAGAAATAGTTCTTCCGTGAGAACACCGACTCCTGTTGCACTGCGCAGTTCAACGCCAGCGCGCCCTTGATCGCCAACTCCACGGCCTGCCGGCTCAGTACCGGCAGCGCGCCCGGCAACCCCAGGCACACCGGGCAGACGTTCGTGTTGGGCGCGTTTCCCACCTCCACCGGGCACGAGCAGAAAATCTTCGTGCGTGTTGCCAGCTGAACGTGGACTTCCAGGCCGATTACGACCTCATACTGCGCCAGAACCTCGGAAGGCGGTGCGGCCAAAGTGGACATTTTTCTATTATATTCGGCCCTTTCAAGGAAAAAGGGACCAGCCGGTTAGCTGGTCCCTTTTTTGTTTTGCTGAAGTGCAGCGTGCGGGGATTATTGAATGGCTGCGATCGTGCTGCCATTACCGAAAACAAGCTCGCCGCCCGGGTTCTCCACCGCAACCGCGAAGTTGCGGAAGACACCCGGCACCGCGTCGAGCGGAATTTCAAACGCAACCCAGTAGACGCCGATCATGCCCGGCGCATAGCTCGCCGACACAACCCGGACGCCCTGGTCATTCAGACCTACCAGCAGCGGAGCCGCCACATTCTGGCCAACCGCTCCGACGCGGTTGGTACCCGCCGCCGGCGTCGTCTGGCCCAAGCCCGTGACCGCCGCCTGCACGATTTCACCGCGTCGCGCCGGGTTCGCCGGCGTCACGTAGCTGCCGTCAGGGCGAATAATTGCCGCGTAGGCACGCTGGCCGGCCGTTGCCGGAGTCTCAAACAGACCCGGCGCCCCGGCAAACACCTGCACGTTATCCACCTGCGCCTGCGCCCCGGGAATCCGGATCAGCACGGACGTCCGACCCACCGGAATCTCGCAGGGTACCTGCACCACGACGGATTCGGTTCCGCTCAGGTTCGCCACCGAAAGCACCGGTGCCGCAATCCCGCCAAACAGCACTTCCAGTCCGTTGAAGCTCAACGGCAGAGCGCCGATTCCCAGGAAGTTGGTATTCGCCACACCGCTGATCCCGATCGCCAGATTCGTTCCGAAGATCGTCGCCAAACCGCAAGGAGATACCCCAGGCTGGTTGCGCGCCGTCGTCACGATCCCGGCAGCGTTGAACACCGGTCCCGGAGGCCTTACCGTCAGCGTAAACGTTTGCGAGAGGTTGCCCAGCGTCGCTCGGATCACCACCGTCCCCGCACTGGAACCACCGGTCACCGTCACGCTCGAACGCCCGTTGGCATCCGTTCGCACCGTCGACCCGCTCAGATTCGCCACGCCGCTCACCAGCGTCCAAACCACGTTCTGGTTCGGCACCGGATTGTTCCGTTCGTCGCGTACTTCCACCGTCAGCGCACTCGGGAACGCCTGGTTCAGACTCGTCGTCTGCCCGTCGCCCGCAATTTTGTTCAACGCGCTGATCGTCAGATTCACCGTAAAGTTGAAGGTCTGCACGATGTTGCCCACGCGCACCCGAACCTGGTTCTGGCCCGCGATCGAACCCAGCGTACCCAGTGCCGATACACGGCCGGACGCATCCGCCACCGTCACAATGTTCGACAGCGTGATCGAGTTCGGCGTCACGATTTCCCAGTTCGCCGTCTGCCCGGGCAGGACGTTCCCGGACGCATCTTCGATCTGCGCCAGGAAGGCCAGCGTGAGACGCGCACTCGGATTGCCGCTTTGGTTGTTCCCCTGCAGAATCCGGATCACCGCCGGTGGTCCCGGGCGCACATCGAGGTTGATCGTCGAACCGCCCAGACTCTGCGTTCCGCCGATGTTGACGTTCAACGACGTCAGCCCGAGACGCCCGCTGACTTTCAGATTACAGGTGGCAATACCGCTGGAATCGGTCAGCGCCACATCGCCTTCACCCGAGCAGACAGCCACCGGGCCCAGCGCCGGATCCAGATTCTCGCTCCTCACACGCAATGCCACGTTCGGCATCGGCTGACCCGACTGAATACCCGCCGCGGCGATCACGCGCACCTGAATGGCTTCATTCAGAGTGGTACCCGTCTGCGCCACAATCAGGCTGTCGGTCGGCTTGATGCGTTCCACCAGCGGCTGCGCCGCCTGGCCGCCGCCCGGCAACTGGCTCAGAATCGTGGTGACGATAAAGTTCACCGTCGCCTGACCGTTGGAAGCCGAAATCGTCTGCTGAGTAAAGGAGAACCCGGGCGGCACGGCCGTCGCCAGGAAACTCGCGTACGCCATACCCTGTGCGTCCGTCGTCGCCGTACATACATTGCCCGAACATACTGTGTTCGGCAACGATTCCCCGGCAAACGTCGAAGTCGCCAGCGTGCCATTCCCCGTCGCCAGCGAGAACGTCACCGTCTGCCCGGCCACCGGATTGCCACTATTGTCCCGGAGCCGCACACCGAAGGGCTGCGTCAGCAGGAACTGTTCAGAAACCATCTGGCCCTGGCCGCTGGCAATGCTCAATAAACCAGTCGCCGCGCCGCCTGTCGATCCGGTCGCCGCCGTCAATACATAGGTCGCCGTCGGCTGGCTCGGACCCGGACCGGCCGCCGCCGTTACGTTAAAGGTTCCGGCAGTTGGCGGCGCTACCACCGTCGTCTGCGCCCAGCCTTCCACGTTCGTCGTCACACTCGCGCCCAGAATCTGCGCCGTAGGATTGTCCGTCGTGAACGTCACCGGCACCCCGAACAGCGGTCGCCCCACCGAATTGGTGACACGCGCGATCAGCGGCAGATACGTCCCGCCAGGAACCGCCGTCTGTGCCGTGTTGTACGCCAGGACCTGCGTCGGCGTCCCGGTATTCTGTGCATTCACATGCACCAGCGGCCCAGGCTGTGTCGGAATCGCCACCTGCCCGGCGCCCAACGCCGGATTCGACGACATGTCCAGCCGGTAGATGCTCCCCGGCGTCGCCACAAACATAAATCGGTTGTTCGGCACTTCGCCCGAGACCGCGATGTCGGTCACATTCGTCAGCGACCCGATACCGGCAAACTGCGGCGGATTGATATTCAGCGGGCTCGTCGTGATTTCATAGATCGTCGCCGTCTGGTTCGACAACCCGTATACCCGGTTCCCGGCGCCAAACACCAGCCGGTCCAGAATCACCTGGAAGTTCGGAATCGAAGACTGCACCTTGTTCCCGATCAGGTCAAACATGATCACCGACGATCCGGTTACCGGCGTCCGGTTCACACAGAGCGCGTTGAGCCCGTCCGGCGTAAACATCAGCTTTCCGGGGCTCGCATTGAGTTGAATATCGCGCACCAGCGTCATGGTTCGTCCGTCGATCACCTGCACCAGGTTCACCGTCGAAACGTACACCAATCCGTTCGGCCCTACCGCCACTCCCGAGGACTGCCCAGGAACCGTGAACGCCGGTCCGGCAACCGTATTCGTGCTCAGGTCTACCGCCGTCAGCCGGTTCGACGCGGGGCTCAACACAAACGCCCGCGACCCGTCCAACGATACCGCGACGTCGGTCGGCGTATTTCCCACATCGGTCAACTGCGTCAGCCGCGTGTCGTTGCTCGTATCAATAATGTGTAACCCGCCCGCGACGATCAGCAACCGCCGCCCGTCTGGCGACAGCGCCGCCGCTTCCGCCTGTCCCAGGCTCTCCCGCTTCAACACCGTCCCGGGATTGTTCGCATCCAGGACCATCAGCGTGTCCGCACCCGAGCGTGCGACGGAATACAGTTTCTGCCCGTTGGGATGCATCAACAGGAATGCCGCCCCCGGTTGCACCGTAAATGAGGAGAACACCGAGAACGGATCGGTCCGGAAGGATGTCGTTAGCGGGGCAACTGCGGATGAATTGGGAAGCAGATACAGGTTCGTCGGCGCCTGCTGCGCCAGTACGCCTAGCGCGGCCACTGCGGCGCAGGCGCTCAACTGCTTGGTCCGTCGGAGGATGGACATTAAGACCTCTTTGTTCTTGAAATGAGAGACGCGGGTAGCGGGGAAACGCGAGAGGGACGTGGGAGCGGACACCCTATAGCTTACCATCATAATTCCGCCGCGCATACCGGGGAAGTTGAACAAAATGCACGTATAAGGCGTCTCCGGCGTAAACAATCGTTACCATTTCTTCCCGGAAAATAAGAAAAGGGGGAGGCCGAAGCCTCCCCCCTCTTTTCGCTACGCCCGTGAAGGCGATCGCTTTAGTGGCCCAGGATTTCGCTGGCGAACAGCGTACGGGGGCTGAGCGCGCTATCGAGAACGAGAGCGAGATAAGCTTCCGAAACGCGGTTTGCACCGACGTCGCTGATGAAGGCGAAGCCGTGCGCGTACTGGAACTGGCACTGAGCGATCATGTAACCCTGGAAGCCCGGCGTGGCCGCGATTCCATAGTTACCGCCCGTCGACAGGACGGCCAGCAGCTGCTTACCAGCAGGCACGACCGCGGAGGTCTGGGCTGCCGGGGCAGCGCCACCACCGGTGGTCTCACCGTAGTAGTTCAGCTTGCAAGGACCGCTCTGCGGAGCCGTACCAAACGGATCGACAGAGGTGTTGCTGATCGCAATACCGGAGTCGAAGCCAGCCTGGTTCGTCAGGAACACGAACAGGAGGTTCGTGGTGCAGGCGCTGATCGTGAAGATATTCCGGGCGGCGCTGGTGTCAGCGAAACGCGGAATCGGAGCCGAAGCATGAGCCGTCGTCACGGTGCTCAGCGGCGCGAAGCTGCCGGCAACCGTGGCCGTACCCAGGCCAGGCAGGTTGTTGGAGGTGTTGGCGGTGTACGAAACACCGATACCAAATTCATAGGTCTGCGAGGTCAACGGATCCGCGTTCAGGACTTCCCAAACCGCCGTGCCAGCGCCGTTGTTCAACGCGATCGGCGCCGTAGCAGCGCTGAAGTCGAACGAGGAGCTGTTCGTGATCGTCGCACGAGAGAAGCTGCCGCCGCCGCTGGCATCGGTCGTTACCAACCGGGCCGCCGTCAGCGTGCTGCTCGAGGACGTACGAACCGACGTGATCGAAGGACGGCTGGAGGGGCCGCAATCCGAGCAGGTCGACACAGGGTAAACGGAAGCATACAGCGACACACCAGGCGGGATGTTCGCAAAGCGAGCCATCAAGCGGGTGCCATGGTCAGCCAGACCGGCGATCCCCAGGCCATTCGCCGAACCAACCACAACGTTCGGAGTCGAGTTGTAGAACCCGGTTTCCGTGTTGTAGATGGCGCCAGGCGTGTTCTGGTTGATCGGATTCGGAGAGGTGTCCATATCCTGATAACCAACAACGTTGCGGCGCTTGAACGAGCTGGCAAATCCTTCGGAGTACCGAACGATCGTGCCGAGACCATTGTTCAAAGCCTTCGACGTGTCGGTGGAGGCGGCGCTGTTGAACGAAACGCACTGCAGGTAGCTGCTAACAGCCTGGCGGACCGAGAAGCTCAGGCCGGGCTGGATGAAAGCAACCGTCTGCTGCGGGTTGTTGATCGGGACCGAAGTCGTGCCGGTGACCGACACGAACATTACGATCTGGGTGGGGATGAGGGTGCTCGAAACGCCCAGCTGGTTCGCGTTGGCGCGAACGTTGGTGATGCGGATGATGCGGGTCGCATTCGTACCCGGGGGATCAATCGGCACACCGAGCCACACGATCGAGTTGGCACCAGACTGACGACCCTGGTACACGTTCGGGTAACCTTCACCCTCGCCCGTACCTTCGTAGTCGACACCGTCTGCGCGGCCATCACTTCCCAAAGCGAGAGCGCCAACACCGTTGATCGCGCATCCGCCGTTCTGCGAGCAGTAACGCTGCGCAGACGGACCGGGTTCGTCGATCATCAGGAGGGCTTCACTCCAGGGGTCATTGGTCAGGCGGCTGGTCACGTTGGTGTTCAAGAAGATCTGAACGTTAGCCTGGGGCACCGGAGCGCCCGCGGCGGTGGGGGTACCACCATTACAATTCAGAACGAGGTCACCAACGAGTTCCGTCAGCCCTTCCGCCCGTACGATGGGCGGGACGCCAGCGTTCCCAACACAGCTGAACGCGGCGACCTGCTGCGCATTGGCCGTGGACGCTGCGCCAAAGGCCAGCGCGACCACTGCCAAAGCAGGGAACCATTTGCGGAAATCTACCATTTCCTTCTCCTTAACAATTTTCGAAACTCGAATTGACAAAGAATACCCAAGATTTTGCTATCCCTCGATGCCTCTCAATCGGCCGGTCCGGGTTCTATCCGGGTTAGTTGCGATTGGACTTTTTCGGGAACAGCTAAAGTTGTTTTTTTGCTTTTTATTTATGATCTTTGACCGCGGGATTCACGCGGCTGAATTTACGCCTAACACTCGAAGCTCAAGCAACACCGGTATCGGCAGGCCGAACTTCGCTGCCATCATTATAAGCAATCCTTCGGCCAAATTACCAGCACCTTTCCCTATACACCACCTCCAGGAGAAAAAGTTTACGCCAGACAGCCTAAACCTCGTCCTTTCAGCGAATTGCAACAAAAACCGGATTCGCGGCAACGCCCGCCTGCCGGATCTCCAGCGCCTGAAACAGCCCCGGCGGCATGTCGGTTGGCAACTGCACGTTCAACTGGTACAGTCCAATTGCCCCAGGGGTGAGTCCAGAGTACACAACCGGCAAGTCCACGCCCCCGCCTCGCACTGTCACCGGTGCCAGCGTCCGTGCCAGCGCCCCCTGTGCCTGGCCCACCGCCCCAAAACCGGTCCCATAAATCACCACCACTTGTCCGCGAACCGCGGGATTATTCGGCGCATTTAACGCCCCATCCTGATTCGTAATCGCCGCCTGCGTCTCCGTCAGCCGGAACACCGCCGGCGCCGCCTCGCGCAGATCGATCTGCGCCTCCGCCGTCCCGAATGCACTCGTCAACCGCACCGGCCAGTTCCCCGCCCCCAAACCCAACGGAATCACCGCGTTCACCTGGAACGGTGTCGCAAACAATACCGTCGCCGCCTGCCCGCCCACTTCCACCGTGGTTGGTATGTCCGCCCGCGATAGCCCCAACCCGAAGATCGATACCGCCGTCCCCGGCGCAAAGTCCGGATTGAAACTCGCCGCGTTCACAATGGTACTTGCCTGGAACGTTGCCTCCAACGTCGACAACTCCCAGTTCAAGGCCGGCCGTGATATCCGGAACGCTCCCGTCCGCAAACCGGTGATCTCAAATCGAGGTCCGCCGCTTGCCAGGTCGGCCAGCGCACCCCGGTACACCCCGGCCGCCCGTACTTCTGCCTGATACACCGCCTGCGCCCCATCACAATAGGCGAACAAAGCCATCCCCTGCCCCGCCGCAATCCCAAATGCCGGGCCACAACTCCCCGCCGCCGACGCTACCTGCACCGCCGTCCCATTTACCGTCATCAGGAATCCGCCGCTCGCTGCCGCTGTCGGCAACATCCGCAACGCCCCCGTGATCGTCCCGTTCGCCGCCAGATAATCCCCCAGCGTCGATTTCGGCTGTCGCGGATTCGGATCCATCACTAGCACGCCCCCATCCGCCGTCAATCCTGTCGCCACCACCGCCGCCGCCGTTCCATCGGCCTGCCGCAAACTCACCAGCACCGGCGACCCCGCCGCCAGTGCCTCCCGCACACCCGCTTCGGTCGCTCCCACTGCCACCACTTCCAATGCCCCGCCCGCGTAGTTCACCAGCCGCCACAGGTTCGGAATGTCCGGATTCGTCAGATATCCATCGCAAATCTGGTTCGCCTGACTGTCCAGAACACAGAAATTCCGCAAATACGAGTCCACCGACGCCGCAGTCACCGGCCCCGCCGCCCCTGCTAACTCCCCGCGATCCTGGAAATACTTCAAGATCGCCGCTGCCGACCCGACATAGGAGTCCCCTTCAAAGCTCAGCCGGGGGAAATTCGACACATTCGTCCCCGTCACCTGCGCCGAAAACGTCACCACCTGCCGCGATGCTTCCGCCGTGGCCAGCGCAATCCCGCTCCCGGACGGCAACCGCAACACCGTCTCCGCGTCACCATTGATATCGGTGGAGGTCACCCGAGGCAACACCTCCGCCCCCGGCGACGCTGCGAACGTCACCGCCACGCCTACCAGCGCCGACCCGCTCTCGTCCTTCAAATTCACCCGCAACGGGATCGGCAACCGTGTCCCCGGTGCCCCCGCCTGCGCATCCCCGCGCATCTTCGTCAATCGCGGCCGCGCCTCCGCCGCCGACCGGATCGCATATGACCCCGTCGCCACCGTCCCCGCGTCCGTCACCACCGCCGCCCGCAACGCCACCGTCCGCGTCGTCGCATCCGCCGGAACCCAGGCGTCCCACGAGTACGCCCCGTTCACCGTCTGCACCACAAAATCCGCCTGCCCCGCCACGCTCACTCGCAACGCGCTTCCGTCCGGAAAACCACCCGCCGACAACCGGATCCGCGATCCCGCCACCGCCGACGACGGCACTGCCGAAATCGTCGGCCTCCGTCCGCTCTCCACCAGATTTACCGTCCCGTTCGCCGGGTCGTAATCCATGTAGCCGCCTTCGAAATCCTGCCGCCGCCGTCCACTGACCACGAATTCTTCGTTCAACGGCGCTCCCAGTCGCCCGCTCGCCGCCCCAATCGTCTGATACCGTGCCAGAATCGGCCCCGTCACCAGGAACGTCCGCCCGGCGAGCGCCCCGCTCTGCACCTGCACAATCAGCCCATCCCGGAACGGTTGCTGCACTCCCGCCGATGCCGCGAATGTCGAAAATGGATTCGACCCTCCCACCGGCGGCCCCACCACCCCCGTCTCGTAGTTCAGCAGCGCCCACCTGGCCAGAATCCCCCCGCTCACCAACTGTACCGGAGCCCCAGCCAGCGCTCCGCCTTCGAACAACTGCCGCCCGCCCGCCGTCGGATCCCCCGCCGGGTACCCCATCGCCCCCGATACGCCCCCCGCCCGTTCCAGCGCCGTCAGAATCGCGCCCGTCAACACCCACGCCTGCGCCGACCGGTCCGGCAACGCCAACACCACCCGCGCCCCCGCCGCCGTCAGAAACTCCTGCTGATATCCCGTTCCCACTCGCTTCACCGGGCTCGGCCCAGGCAATTGCAGCGTCAGCCGGTTCCGCGACACCGCGTCCGCAAACGCCTGTGCGCTCGCCGTTGATGGCGCCCCTTCCCCAATTTGGCAGCACGGCGCCGTCACCGAAACCGCAATCGCCGCGCTGATCTTCCCCTCGCTCACCGCCGTCACCGTCGCCACGCCCCCGCCGACAGCCTTCAGCGTCGCCGTCCGTCCGTTGGCTTGAATCGTGATTACTCGCCCATTCGTCGTTACCCACGATACCGCCCGGTCCAGCAGCGCTTCCCCCGTCGCCGAACGCGGAATCGCTTCTAAACTATACGTGTCATTCAACTTCAGCCGCAGCGTCGTCACCGAAGTCGACAGGTTCACGTTCGTCACCGGCAGCCGCAGCGTGCCGCCCTGCCCAGGCTCGTACTCGATCGCCCCACCCTCAAACGGCTGCCGCCGCTTCGTCCCCACAATCTGCTCCGGTCCCGTCGGCAATCCCAGGAATCCCGTCGGCCCCCCGTTGGACGTGTAAACCGAATACACCGGGTTCCGGACACTTACCAACTGTCCGGACAACGAACCCGAGGTAATGCTGATGATAATCCCGTTCTGAAAGGTCTGCGCCGTCCCCGTCGTCGCCTGCGGCGACGTCACTGCCGTTTCCGCCGAAGTCGCCGGCCCAAACGTCACCACCCCGCCGTTCTTCAGCCACTCCGTATAATAAGGGTCCTTTGTCGTAAACGCCGACACCCCGTTCGCCAGCGGCGACGAATACGCAAACAGCGCATAATTCTTCGTAAACGACTGCCAGAAACAGCTCCCAAACGGCGTGTTCGGACACGTCGCCGTATCAATCGTCGGAAAACCCGCCGTCCCCACACCCACCGAACTGTAGTGCGCATACAGCAGCGCCTGCACCTGAAATACGTCCGGCACCCCTTCCACGCTCACCGTCGACGTGTTCGGCTTCACCAGCGCCAGCCGAACTCCGGAAGTCTTCGCCGCGTCGTTAAACTCCTGGATCAGCCCCGTCCCCCCGAACGTCCGCACCAGCCCCACCGGCGGCAACGAAACCAGGTTCGCAAAGCCCCCGCGAAAGTAGGCGTTCACAAACTGTTGCGAGATCACCGGGTCTAGATTGCTGCTGCCGGTGCCAACATCAACCGTCGTTTGGGCAGGCAAACACGACGCAGCCAGGAGGAGTACAGAGAGGCGGGCCTTCATTGGGAAATGGGTTATCCCGGAATTCCGGGTAACTCGAATTCTAACCCGGACCGCCCTCCGGAGTTTCGCCCCCCGCCCCCTATTCCTTCACATACTTCCGTAAACGCCGAAGCCGTCCCTTCAATTCCTCGCTCGCCTCGGCGATCTCATTGGTGTCATAAATCACCCGCGGCGTCATGAAGACGATCAACTCCGTCCGTTCTTTCCCGTACGACCGGCTCCCGAACGCCGCTCCAATCACCGGCAACCGGTGCAGAAAGGGAATCCCCGCCGAACTGTACGTATTGCTCTCGTTGATGATCCCCCCGATCGCGATCGTGTCCCCGTCTTCCACCGTCACCTGCGTCTGAATCGACCGCCGCGAAAACGACGGCGACTGAATCCCGCCCGAACTCGCCCCCTGCGGCGCGCTCACGTCCTGGTTCACAATCAACGTTACAATCCCGCTCGGATTCACCCGCGCTGTGATCGCCAGCGTCACACCCGTCTGCCGGTTTTGAATTGTGTTCGCGAACAGCGAGTTCCCGCCCGATTGCACCCCCGTCACCGCTTGCGATGCCAGCGTCGGCACTTCCGTACCCACATTGATCGTCGCCGCGATCGAATCGGTCGCGATCACCGACGGCGCCGAGATCACCCGACTCCGGCTCTCCACATCCTGCGACGACATGAAGGCCAGCAACTCCCGGCTCTGTCCCACCAGCGCCCCGGCCGTCAGCCCGATCGTACCGCCCGACAAAAACCCGTTCAGCGCCCGCGTCGCCAGCTTCGGCGCCCCGTCGATCGGCGCGTTCCGGTTCTGAATATACGCCGCCACGCCGTTGGCAAACCCGCCCGTCAGCGATACTTCGTAAATCTTCGCGTCCACCAGCACCTGCCGCGGCGCGATATCCAACTGCCGCAGGATCTTATGGATCCCCTCGTACTCCGACGGCGTCCCCTGAATGATCAGCGAGTTGTCCAACGGATTCGGGACCACCCGCGGAATCCGCCCGCCCATTCCCATCCCCATCTGCGCTCCCAGGTACGTCCCCGTCCCGTCCACGCTCCCGCCCATCGGCGGAATGTTCCCCGATTGCACGGCCCCCGGCGCCGCCCCATACCCCGCGCCCGCTCCCGTGTTGTATTGCATCGTCGTCCCCTGCCCCGGCCCGTACATCCCCATCGCCGAAGGACTCATCATCCCCGACCCCAGCATCGACCCATACCCGCCGCCGCCCATCCCGGCCATTCCCGCCATCCCGCTCATCCCCATGCCGAATCCGCCCATCCCCATGCCCATCCCGAATCCGCCCATTCCCATCCCATACCCGCCGTACAGCATCATGATCGACGTCGCCAGCAGATCCGCCCGCCCGTACTTCACCCGGTAGACGTAGTTGTCAATCGACCCCGACGTAATCTTCACCGGCGTATCCAGCTTCTTGATCCACTTCTCCACTTCATCGAACGCCGACGGATTCGCCGCCACCGTAATGATCGTGTTGATCCGGTCCACCGGAATGAACTTGATCGGCGACTGCTTCTCGTTCAGCGAGATCCCCTTGAAAATCGTGTCGATCTCCTTCGTCAGCTCCGACGGCCGCGCATGCTCGGTCTCAAACAGCCGCACCCGCCCGCCCGCGAACGAGTCGTTGTCGAACAGCGAGATCAGCTCCATCGTCCTTCGCATCGACCGCGCCGAATCCAGAATCAACAACAGATTCGCCGGCGGATATGCCCACGTCTTCGAGTTCTCGCCCATGAACGGGTCCAGCAGTTTCGTCAGTTCGTCCACATTCGCGTACTTCAAAAAGATTAGGTTCAGAACAATCTGCTCGCTGTCCGGCAGGTCTTTCTGGTTGATCGACGGTTTGATCGGCAGCCGCGCCGCATCGGCCATCGGCACAATCCGGTAAATGTCCCCCACCTGTACCATCGCAAATCCGTTGATCCGCAGGATCATGTCCAGCAGTTCCCGGTTGCTCAGCGATTTCGTCTCCCCGTACGTATTAAGGATGATCCCGCCCTTCACCCGCGGGTCCAGTATGTAGTTGATCTTCAACTGCCGCGCCAGAATGTCAATCACCGCCGTCAGCGAAGCGTTCTCCAACTGTAGCCCGCCCGTGCCGCCCCCGGCCGGTGCTGCCGCCGGTGTCGTCGCCGCCGGAGCCGTCGCTGCTGGCGCCGGTTGCGCCGGAGCCCCAGCGGCCGGTTGCGCCGGCGGCGGTGCCACCGAGTCAATCCGCGGGCCAAACCCCGGCGGCGGCTTCGGCGGCGGCGCCTGCGCCATCAATAGCGTTGTCGCGCATAGCACTGCGGCTAGCGTCCGGTTCGTGAGCGTCTGCATGCGCAACTAATCCTTCTTCGCCGCGGCCGTCTTTGCCTGCGCGCGTTCCCACACCGTCGTCTCGTCTTTGTCCAACTGCGTCTTCTTCTTCAGCCAGGAATACGTCCCAAACGGCCCCGGCCGCGAAAATCGGAGCGAGTCGCCTTCTTCTTTCACCGTAATCAGATCCAGCGTCGCGTCCCCGCGCGTCTCGCCCATCTTCATCCCCGTCGCCGCCACCGCCGGCAGCCCGCCCTTCGGCTCCTCGGTCTTCATCAGCCCCGATGGCGTCTCCTGGAACAGCCACACCTTGTGTTGCCCGTCCATCCACCGCCACACCCCGTCAGCCACCGGCGTCGCCTCCACCGGCACCCCCGCCGGCCGTTTCGCCGGCACCTTCCCCGGTTCCTCGCTCTTCATCATCCCGAATGGCGTCGCCCGGTACAGCCACGCCTTCCCGGACTTGTCCACCCATCGCCACGTGTGCCCCTCGATCGACACCGCGCCCGCAGGCACTCCCGCCGGCACCGTCTCTTTCGATTGCGCCAGCGTCGCCAACCCCAAAAACAACACAATCATCGGTAACTTCATCGATTTCCTCACTTCACCTTCTCCCAACGGCACACTTTCCCAAACGGCGTTTCACTCACTACCTTCCGGTACCCGTCCGACACCGTCCCCGGCGCCGCCGTGTCCCCCGGCGCGCACGCCCGGATTCCCCCGCCCGTGTCCACCCCGGGCCCCTGCGAACTGGCAGTGCTCCCGCTCCCGGAAAGGATCTGCGCACCGCTCGAACTCGATGCCGCCGGCGCCGCCGCCGGTATGTTCTGCGTATTCTGCCCGGCCAGCAGCGCCGCCGTCTGCGCATCCCGGTCGGCTAACTCCTGCACGTTCTTCGGAAACTTCTGCCCGTCCCACTCGAACACAATCGTCCGCGCGTCGAACGTCACAATCTGAAAATCGCCAATCTTGTCCCCCGCACGGTACCCCTTCTGCGCTTCCCCCTTCTTCGCCGACATCATGATAATCGGCGGATCCGCCATCATCAGGACGCCGTAAGCCAGCGGAAATGCGGGAATCTGTTTCACGGGAGGAGGGGCTATCACCACGGTCGGATTTCGGTCCTTCGAAAAGAGAAGACGCGATGCGATGTCCAAATAGTTTGCCGCCACCGTACGTTCCGGCGTCGCCACCCCCGTCGTCCCCTTCGCCGCCGGCAGTTTCGGCGCACTCGCGTGCACCATCTCCTCCCGCCGCGCCGTCTCGTCCCGCAACTCCATCAGCTTCAGCGTCGCCATCGCGATCCCCGCCAGCAGCAGTATGTTCAACAAAAACAGGCGGCTCATCAGAATGAGAGTCCCTTCTTCTCCGGAATCAGCTTCCGCGGCACGATCCCCGATATACTCAGCCGTACCGGTATCACCTTCTGCGCCCCGTTGGCCTGCCCGATCCGTATCTCACTGGTCGCCAGCAACTCCGGCTGCGCCCCCAGATCGGCCAATAAGTTGACCAATTGCTCGATTCCGCACTCAAACGACACCGATACCGATACTTCCCCGTAATCGTCCCCAAACGCCCGCGCCTGCCCGATCTCGTTCGCCCGCACCTCGATCGGCGGTCCCTGCGCCCGTCCTACCCGCCGCAGAATCTGGAACAGCTGCGCCTGCGCCTGCGCCGCCGTGTCGGCCACCAGCAGCCCCTTCTCGCGCACCGCCAGGTCCGCCTGCGCCTGTTTCAACACCGCCTGCTTATCCGGCACCTGCATCAACAGAGCCCGCGCCTTTGTCAGCCGCTTCTCCAGCACTTCCGTCTCGTTCACCCCGGCCACTGCCACCGTGCTCCCGTCCGGCCAGAAATAGATCACCCCGGCCAGCGCCAGCGCCCCGGCCAGCAGCTTCAACGCCTTTTGATCCCGCTCCGATAAACTCACGGCTTCACCGCCCCGCCCGCCGCCGCCGGTGCCGCCGCCGGCGCTTCCCGCAGACTCCGGATCCGGAACACTTCCGACGTCGCCAGCCGTCCGATTGGCGTAATAAACTCACTCCCCGCCAATCGCGGCGACCCATCCAGCACCCGCAACAACGGCGCCGCCTGCTCGGCCTCCCCCGTGATCGTCACGTTATCCCTCGTCAAATCCAGCCCGCTCAAAAACGCCGGCGGCGGAAACGTCCCCGTCAGTTCCAGTATCAAGTCCAAATCCGCCCGTGTCCGCTTCCGGAAATCGTCCAGCTGCGCCAGCCGCTTCCGCGTCCGCTCCGTGTTCTTGTCCAGGTTCACCACCCGCGATGACAACGGCTCGGTCGCCGCCAACTCCGCCAGCAGCGCCTCCCGGTACACCTTCTCGTCATACGGCCGGTGCAGCGCAATCGCCGTGCACAGCCCCGCCAGCACCAGCCCCAGCACCGCCGTCGGCACATACCGCAGCTTCGAACTCGACTTCCGCTGCGCCTCCGGCAACAGGTTCGCGTCCAGCGCCAGCCCCGGACATGCGCTCGACATCGCCGCCGCCTGGCTCAGCCCGATTCCCAGGTCTCGCGGCTCAGTCTCCGCCGGCAGCCGCAACTCCGCCGCCGCAAACGCAAACGCCCGCCCCGGGTCCATATCGAATACCGCCGAAAACACCGGTTTCGCTTCGCTTTCCCCGTAAACTTCAAACCCGTCCGCCGTCGCCTGCCCCGACAACAACTGCCCCGGCGGATCATCCACCAGCCGGATCGCCGACCGGATCGCCGCCGCCGAAAACGTGAAACTCGCCACCTTGATCCCCGCCTCGGCAAACAACCCCTGATACCCCTCAAATACCTGCCGCCGCACCACCCCGATCAACACATGCACCGCGTCCAGCCGCGCCCACGCCAGCACCGCGTCGTCTTCTTCATAAGGATGCAGCGCGTCCATCTGGTAAGTCACCGCCGCGCCCAACTCGGCGTCCTTCACCCCCGGAAACGCCACCGTCCGCACAATCACTTCCTGCCGCGGAATCAGCACCACCGCCGCCACATGCCCCGCCCCATGCTTCTTCACGAACTCCGCGTACTGCCGCCCCCACTCCGCCGCCGGCCGCGTCCGGAAATTCTCAATCGTCTCCACCCCCAGCACCGCCGCCCCCGCCGGCCGCATCCGTACCACCGACACGTTCAGGTCCCTCGGCCCCGCTTCAATCCCTACCCCTACCCCGAACGCCAGCCATTTACGCACCGAAAGCGGCATCATTGTCAGTTCGTCCCCGCATTGTCATACCACCGCAACACCCAGTACGGCGTCAGATCTTCTTTCATTACTTTGTTAAACTTCACTACCATCGCCGCCGACCGCCTCACGTCCGATACCCCCATCGCCCCCTGCGTCCGCAACGTCGCCGTCGACCGCAGCGTATAAACCGAGTTCCCGCCAATCCGCAACTTCCCCGCCGCCGCCCCCGCCTGTCCCAACACCTCGCCCAACTCCGCCTGCGACACAAACGGCCGCATCATCCGCCGCTGCACAATCGCCGCCACCACGTCCCCTGGCAATCCCAGCCCTGCCAGCACCGGCGCCGGCGTCGTATTGATATCGTATGCGTCGTTGATTCCGTACACCGTCAGACAATCCTTCAATCCGGGCATCCTCACCAGCACCCCGTTCCCATTCCGAACCCACGTCCCATGGAAAAGGTCCGGCGTGACCCCGCGGACATACATCAGTTCTTCAATCTGTTCAAAGGACGCGTGCCGCGGCCGAAAAGTCGGACCCATCGACGCATAAAACTGGTCCAGCGGCGATCCCCCCGCCTGCGGCGACCGCCAGTCCACTATCCCCTCCACCAGCACCTGCGCCCGCTCCGGTGGCAATCCCATCGCCACAAACAGCCGCCCCATCTCCTCCGGCGTCGCCCGGTTCACATTGAGCCGCGCCGACTCCGGAATAATCTCCACACTCGCGATCCCCGACGCAAACCCCATGTTCAATACCGACATCCCCGGCTCATAAAACATCGGCTTCCCGTCCTCCCGCCGCGCCCCGCTCCCCCACGTCATCCACAGCAGCGCCCGGTCCAGCGCCCCCGTCGCCAGATAATACGCCCGAACCTGTTCAATATGCGTCGACGTCCGCTCCGTCTCCGTCCGCACCGTCGTCGCCACCGAAAACGCAATCGCCGTCAGTGCCGCCACCAGCCACAGCACCGTCAGCAACGCCCCGCCCCGCTCTGTCTGTTCAGTCCGCATAAATCAACATCGGGTTCGCCGTTATTCGAATCGGGATCGTCGTCGAACTCACCTGCAAATTCGCCGGCGTCATCTCCAGCGGCACCAGTTCAATCCGGATCGCCGTCGGCAGTTTGTTGGCCGCCCACTTCGGCGTCCACCGCTCCAGCAGCGGCGGCGGCATCGTGTCCCGGTAGATAAACCGCACCGCCGCCAGCCGGTCGGCCAGAATAAACGAGTCCGGCCGCGGCGCCACCGGCAAAAACTGCGGCCCCGCTTCGTTCGTCACCGGATCCATCTGCGTCCCCACACATACCCCCTGCAGGCTCGCCGGCCCCGCATACGGCAACTCGTTCACAATCAGCCGTACCCCCTTGCCGTCCTGCCCCGGAATCACCCCGAACTCCACCAGCTTCGGATACCCCCGCGCCCCCTCCTGCAGGGAATACGTGCTCACAAACCGCATCTGCATCGGGTCCCCATGAAACATCACCGCCTTCCCCGTCGCGCACTCCGTCGTCACCGGCATCAACCCGTTGATCTGCGCCGCCAGCGCTTTCTCCACCCCCAGCACCCGCCGGTTCTTCAAAAACCGGTCGTTCGTCTTCTCCATCGCGTCCACGCCTACCCGCATCGAATACAGCACGCCTAGGCTCAACAGCGACATCAGCGACACCGCAATCAACAACTCCAGCAGCGTAATTCCCCGCTCCCCCCGGCGCTTCATAGCGGCGCCCCCGCAAATGCCGTTGGCGGCGGCTCGTCCGGCAGCAGATACCGCCGCCGGAACCCCTCCAGCGCAAACGACTTCGGCTGGCCCCCATTGGAAAACTGGATCCGCAACTCCACCCGTTCCAGCACCTCCGCCCCCGGCCCCGCCCCCGGTACAAATTCGAACACCGTCGCCCGCGCCCGCCATCCCGCCTGCAGCCCCGATGCCTGCGTCGGGTCAAACTGGCCTTCAATCACCTGCCCCTGCGGCAACCGCGGCGTCACCAGCAACTCGTCCATCTTGTGCCGCGCCAGCAGCGCCGCCCGGTCGTAATCGGTCAGCCGCGACGCATTCCGCAACGACGTCGTTAGATTCGACAACAACGCCACCACCGCCACCGCCATAATGAACGTCGCCACCATCACTTCCAGTAACGAAAACCCTCGCTCCCTCATGGCAAATCCACCACCTGCGCCCCGCCCGTAATCGGGTCCACCGTCACCACCCGCCGCGCGTTCCGGCGGTTCTTCAACTCCAGCCCGATCCGCGGCACCGTCCCCCCCGGATGAATCAGAAACTGCCGCGGCAACCCCTCGTCCAGGTTCGGGATCACCGGCAGCACCCGCTCAATCGTCACTCCCTCCGGCATCGTCACCTCCCGCCGGTATCCCGGATCCGCGCTCGCAAACAACAATCGGTTCCCCACCCGGTCCACTACAATCTCCACCGCCACCTGCCGCCGGTCCGCCCGGTTCATCGCCGAGTTGAACGTGCTCACAATTTCATCGGTCGCCGAACGCAACCGCAGCGAGTCGATCCCCGCCGTGATCGACGGAAACGCAATCCCGATCATCACGCTGATGATAGCCACAACAACCAGCATCTCCATCAGCGTCAAGCCGCTCTGCGTCTTCCGCCGCCTGTTCACTTCGATTTCCAGCTCACGATGTCTTCGTTCATGTCCGTCCCGCCCGGTTGCCCGTCCGCCCCGTAGCTGATGATGTCCGGCTCATCCCCGTGCTCGCCCGGATACTTGTACACATACGGACGCCCCCACGGATCGGTCGGCAGATCCTGCGGCAGATACGGCCCCTGCCACCCGTTCACCCCTTCCGGCTTCACCCGCAATGCGTTCAACCCCTGTTCGCTCGTTGGAAACAGGCTTGTGTCCAGCTTGTAGGCCCCCAGCGCCGTGTTGAACGAATTGATCTGCTGCCGCACCGCTGTCTTCTTCGCCACATCGGCCCGCTGCAGCACCCGCGGTCCTACCACCGCGGCAAACACCGCGATAATCGTCACCACCACCAGCATCTCTATTAAGGTCAGGCCTGCCTGTGTCCGGCGGCGCTGTTGCGAAATCGGTCTTGCCATGGAAATAAACTCCTTACGTTAAACGGCCACTTCATTAATGCTGGAGATGGCCAGCAGCAGGCTGATCACCAGCGCGCCAATGATCAATCCCATCACGAGAATAATGATCGGTTCAAACAGCGACGTAAACCGCCGGATCGCTGCCCGCGTATCCGCCTCGTACACATCCGCCATTCGCAGAAACATCTGGTCTAATTTACCCGTCTCTTCCCCCACACTCAACAGGTGCGCCGCCAGCGGCGGAAACTCCCCCGTCCGCTTCAGCGGCGCCGCTATCCCTTCCCCCCGCTTCACCCCCTGCGCCACGCTCTGCAGCGAATTCGATATCCGCTTGTTATTCAGAATCGCCCCCGAGATCGACAACGACTGCACCAGCGGCACCGAATTGGCAATCAGCGTCCCCATCGCCCGCGCAAACCGCGCCGTCTCCGCCTTCCGCAGCGCATCCCCCAGCACCGGAATCTTCAGCCGGAACCCGTCCCACCACAGCCGGCCCTCCACCGTCCGCACATACGCCTGAAACCCGATCAGCCCCGCCACCAGCAGCCCCAGCGCAATCGGCGCATACGCCTGCGTGTACCGGCTCGTCTCAATCATCATCCGCGTCGGCAGCGGCATCGGGATATTCCCCTGCTCAAACACCTGCGCAAACCGCGGCACCACAAAGTTCATCAGCACAAACACGCTGCCCGCCCCCACCAGCGACAGCAGCGCCGGATACACCATCGAACTGATGATGTAGCCCCGCAATTCGTCCCGCGTCTTTTCAAATTCGCTCAGCCGCTCGAAGATCACCCCCAGCGACCCCGAAGCCTCCCCCGCCCGAACCATGTTCACGTACAAATCGGAAAAATACTTCGGATGCGTCGCCAGCGAATCCGCCAGGCTCCGCCCCCCCTTCAACACCCGCAGCACGTCCAGAATCACCATCCGGAACCCCGGCTTCTCCGTCAGTTCCGTCGAAATCTGCAGCGCCCGGTCCACCGGAATCCCGCTGTTCAGCAGCGTGGTCAGCTCCGTCGTAAAGAACAGCACTTCCTTCTTCCGCCCGCCCCCGAAGTCGGGCATCTCGAACTCAAAGCCCTTCTTCTGCTCCAACCCCACATAAACAGGCGTCAACCCCTGTTTCCGCAGCTCCCGCGCCACTTCCTTGTCATTCTCGGCCGTCAGCGTGCCCGTGCGCGCCTTCCCGTCCGAAGTCACTGCCCGAAAGTGAAACGATGCCGCCATTAGAACTCCTGCGTCACCCGCAATATCTCTTCCGGTGTCGTCACCCCTTCGGCTACTTTATCCCACCCGTCCTCGCGTAGCGTCCGCATTCCGTTCCGCTTCGCCGCCGCCGTCAGCACACTGGCATCCTCATTCCGCGTGATCATCCGCCGGATCTCTTCGTTCAGTTCCATCAGTTCAAAGATCCCCACCCGGCCCTTGAACCCGCTCCCAAAACAGACGTCGCAGCCCCGCCCCCGCCACGTCGGCACGTCCACTCCCTCCGGCCGCATCCGCACCGGCCCCGGCTCTTTGCACGACGAACAGATCTTCCGCACCAGCCGCTGCGCCAGAATACTCACCACCGACGACGAAATCAGGTAGTTCTCCACCCCCATGTCCGTCAGCCGCGTCACCGCGCTCGGCGCATCGTTCGTGTGCAGCGTCGAAAACACAAAATGCCCCGTCAGCGCCGACCGGATCGCCACGTCCGCCGTCTCCCGGTCGCGCACCTCGCCCACCATAATGACGTCCGGATCCTGACGCACAATATGCCGCAACCCGCTCGCAAAAGTCAGCCCGATCTGCGGATTCACGTGAATCTGATTGATCCCGTCCATCTGGTATTCCACCGGGTCTTCAATCGTAATAATCTTCCGCTCCACCCCGTTAATCCGCTTCAGCGCCGAATACAACGTCGTCGATTTCCCGCTCCCCGTCGGCCCCGTTACAAACATGATCCCGTGCGGCAACTGCGTGTAATACTCCATCCGCTCCAGCATCTTGTCCGTAAAGCCCAGCTTCCGCAGATCGTAGAACTGCTCCCCCGCCGATCGGTCCAGCAAACGCATAACGACGCTTTCCCCATAAAGCGTCGGCAGCGTCGAAACACGCAAATCCACCTCCCGCCCCAGCGTCTTCACTTTAATGCGGCCGTCCTGCGGCAGTCGCCGCTCGGCAATGTTCAGCTTCGCCATCAGCTTCACACGGCTGATCAGCGCCGCCTTCATCTCTTTGGGCGGCTGCTCCTGCTCGTAAAGCACCCCGTCCACCCGGAACCGGATCCGGAACGACTTCTCAAACGGCTCAATATGAATATCGGAGGCCCGCTTCTCCACCGCCGCCGCAATCGTCGCGTTCACCATGCGGATCACCGGCGCTTCGCTCGCCATGTCCCGCAGATGCTCTAAATCTTCGTTCCCGCTGACCCCTTCTCCAAAGTCCGCCTCGGTCTCGTTCCGCGCCGCCTGCCCGTAGTGCTTGTCGATCGCCTCCAGAATCTCGCCTTCGGCCGCCAGCACCGGCATCACCCGCAGCCCCGTAAACCCGCGCACCGCCGCAATCGTCTCGAAGTCCAGCGGATCGGCCATCGCCAGCGTCAGTCCGCTTTCGTTCAATCCCAACGGCAAACACCGGCTCTGCCGCAGGAACCGCGCCGCCAGGCCGTCGGTCTCCGGCGCGCTCAGCGGCCCGCCCTCCACCGTCACCAGCGGAATCCGCAACTGTTCGCTCAGCGCCGCCAGCACATCCCTCTGCGCCACCAGCCCCAGTTCAATCAGCAGCCGGCCAATCTTCTCCCCGCGCTCCTTCTGCAGCTCCAGCGCCCGGTCCAGGTCGTCCTGTTGGATCAACCTCTTCGCAATGAGCAACTCCCCCAGGCGCATTAGTATTCCCGGACCTGTACCGCCGCTTCCAGTGCGGCCTTGTCAGCTTTCGACGTCAAAAAACCCAGCAAGGTCTTCTTCTCCGCCTGCATCACAATCTGCACCGGAAGCCCCGCCACGTCCTCGTGCGGCATATGCAGCAGCGATACGCTCAACACCATCCGCTCGGTCGGCGGCACCGGATCCATCACCACCGCCGCGCTCACCAGCATCTCCCGCATCGCCGTCCGCAGCATCGGCAGCCGCTCCAGTTTCTTCTTCCGCAGCGCCGCCCGCGCCGACTCCGGCAGCGACTGCCGGAACGGGCTCAATCCCGGTCCCTCCGCCAGATTCACCCGCGTCGTAAACACACACCCCACCCCTTCCAGATACACCCCGTGCGTGTGCCCCAGCAGCAGATACTGCTCCCCGGGAAACAGCGCCTCCACCCGCTTGTTCATCGACACTTCCACCGCCGAAATCAGCCCGCGGTTCACCGGCGCCGCAAACAGCGCGCACGCCAGAAAGCTCAACAATAGAATCCGTCTCATTGCACTCCACCCCCACTGCTCTGCGCCAGCGACACCAGCATCGCCGCCTGCTTCTCCCGGAACAGCGAATAGCTCGCTTCCATATTCATCTGGTCTTCCTGCCGCAGCCGCGAGTATTTCCCTTCGGCTTCTTTGATCGCCGACGCCAGTTGCATCCGGTGCCGCCGCTCGGCCTGCTCCAGCGCCACCGGCAACGCCCGCGATACCTCCTCGGCAATCCGCTTCTCAAACCGCGCCTGGTCGAATCCCGCGACCGGTGCCGCCACCGGGGCCGGTTGCACGGCCCCGTGGAACACAATCGCCCCGGCCAGCAACGCAGCGGAAGCAAACCCCAGCCGCGGCCCCGAGTTCAGCCATACCTGCCACCACTTCGGCTCAAAGACCTTATCGGAGACAAAGGCGATCCGCCGCGGCAACTCTTCCTCCCGCACCGAGAACAACGCCGATTGCGTCACCTGCAGCCGTGCCAACTCCTCCCGCAGCGCCGGGTCAGCCGCGCACGCGGCTTCCACCGCCCGCCGCTCGGCCGCATTCAGTTCCCCAAATACGTAATCTTTCAAAGTCTCTTGGCTGATAGTCATGACGTGCTCCGCAAGTTCCCCACCGGTGCCAGAGTGTCTTTCAGCAGTTCCAGCGCGGTATAAAGCCGCGACTTAACCGTAGAAAGCGGACACCCCAGAATTTCCGACATCTCTTCAAACTTAAAACCCTGATAAACCTTCAGAACCACTGCTTCCCTCTGCTCCTCGGTCAGCCGCCGCAGCGCCGCATCCACGGCCAGCGCGGTTTCCACCGGCAGCATCCCGCCCCCCAGGGAGGAAGGCATGTCATACCCGGAAGTCTCCAGATCGTCCTCCGGTTTCTTCCGCCGCAGCATCGAGTAGGCTTCGTTGTGGGCAATCCGGTACATCCACGGCGCAAACCGTCCCGGATCTTCCAATTTCCGCAAGTTCTGATAGACCTTCAATAGGACGTCCTGACACAGGTCCAGTGCGTCCTCCCGGTTCCTGACCAGCCGCAGCAAGTAGTTAAAGACACGTTTCTCCCACCGCGACACGAGGAGATTGTAGGCGTCCACATCTCCCCGCTGTGCTTTCAGGATCAGATCGCGGTCTTCGACTTCACGGAAGATCAAGGCGGGTGTTCTCGTTCGTTAAGACGCCGCCGCCCGCAAAAAAGCCGGAGCAAAATTCACGAAGCAGCACCTTTCAGCCTCCAGTGTAGGCCAACAGCCCTCCCCAAGCCGGGTTCCGCTGGCCTGGCGGCGGAAAGGGATCGGAATGCAGCCGCCCCCCTGTCCGGCCCCGCCTACCTGTTAAACTTCCGCCGGCGCATCCAGCCAAGAACGCCCAATCCCCCGCAGAGCAGCACAATCGACCCCGGCTCCGGCACTCCCTCCGCCGCCACCTCTACCGTAAAGGTCCCGTTCCCCAGCACATCACTCGCAATTCCGTCCGCTCCGCCCAACACCGTGAATACGCCAAGATACGGCCCGGGCGCCTGCCCTCCCGGGATCGTCACCGTGAAGAAGTCAAATGGCGACGTAACCTCCATCGCCGCCAGCGAAATCGGGGCATTCGACAGAAACAGCGCGTCATCCACCACCCCCAGCCCACCGATATCAAATGTGTAGCTGTTGCTGTTCAGAAACACTTCGCTGCCCGTCGTGTTTTCCAGCACCCCGGAAAACGTCAGCGTCTGCCCCGGAACCCCACTCTGCGGACTCGGCGACAGCGTCACGTTCAATATCGTTGCAGCATGCGCCGCCGGCAAAGCAAGAAGGAGAAAAAGGAGTGCTCGCATTTCTGTATTCCACCTGTTTTAAGGTAAGACGACCCGCGCCGATTGTCCGAACGATCCGCCGTTGTACGTCCCGCTCACCGTTAGCACCACGCGCGCCCCCGGCGCTCCCACCGACGCCGGAAACACCAGCGTCACCGCCGACGACCCGCCCGCAGCCACATTGCTCACCGCCGCCGGCATCGCTGTCGTCGCCGCCGTCGTTCCGATCCGCGCCGCATTCACCCGTACCGACGTCGCTGGCGAACCGCCTGTATTGGCAATTCTCATCGTGACCACTACGTTGTTCGTCCCAACCTCCCGGGCTAGCGTGCTCGTCGAGATCAGCGTCGCCGGTCCCCCCGCCGTCACGTTAATCTGCACCCCCGCCGTCACGGCTTTATAGTTCCGCGAGTTCGTCGGATTCAACTGTACCCACAGCGCCTGCCCGTTCCCCGCCGGCAGCACCGTCCCCGCCGGAGGCGTATATACAAAGGTGCCCGGAACATTGGCCGTTGCATTCAGTTGGACGCTCGACAACGCGCTCCCAAACGGAATACCCGCCGGATTACTCCAGGTGATCACCGGCGTCGCCTGATTCACCGTCAGAATCTTCGTGTTGTCGCTCACCGCTCGGTACGTGCCGTCCCCGCTGTACGCCGCCCGGATCGAGTACGGGCCTGCCTGTGTCCCTCCGGGTAGCGTAAAAGTCGCACTGGCACTCCCGTTCGTCACCGCCACACTGGCCGGCGTACCGACCTGGGTCGCCACCTGCCCACTGGTATCGACCACTGTAAATACCACCGTACCGCTGTTCACCGTACCCGCCGCGCTCGTCACGCTCGCCGACAACGTCACCGCTTGATTGCTCGGACTGAAGGTCGCGCTCGCCGCGTTTGCCGCTATCGTAGCCGGCGCCGCGAACGTCAGAAACGCCGGAGCCAGCCCTGTCGGCACGTCATCGATCAACGTCGAAAGCAGCGCCCCGGTCGTTCCATTGAACTTCTGTACGCGATTGCTCCCCGTGCTCGCAACGTACAAATGCCCGTCCGGTCCAAAGGCTAAGCCCTCCGGATTCACCAGTCCACCCGCCGGCGAGCCCACAAATACCGTCGGACTGGCGCTCCCAAACGTGTTCCTGGCAAGCGTGTAGACCTGGCCGGCGGTTACCTTGTCGGTCACATAAAGTTGGCCGTTCGTCAGGCCGATCGCTATCCCGGCCGGCGCCGTACCTACACTCACCGAACCTGCCGCACCACCGCCCGGCGCAAAACGCGCAACGCCACCGCCAAGGTTGGCGACATAAAGGTAACCGTCCGGCGCGAACGCCAACCCGTTCGGCTGGCTCAGCGTCCCTCCCGTCGCGTAGTTCCCGTTGCAGGCACCGGTCTGCCCGTTATACGAAACCACCCGGTTGTTGTTCCTGTCCGCCACATACAGATGTGAATCCGGACCGAACGCAATCCCCGCCGGTCCGTTCAGAGGGCTCCCGCCACAGGCCACCGTTCCGTCGACGAACACCCCCAGCGGCGCTCCCGTCTGACCGTTGAACTTCAGAATCTGGTTCCCGGTCGCGCTCGCCACCAGCACCGCCCCATCTGCCGGATCGACAATTACCCCCTTGGGCGCATCCACTGGAGCCAGATCGCTGCTGAATAACCCATTCGACGCATTGTACTGCTCCACCATCCCCTGCCCGCTACCGTTGGATAGAATCAGCTTGGAATCAGGAGCAGCAACCGAACGCACAGTCAACGCCGCCGGCTTAGTAAGTACAGTACCCAGCACACTCGTCCAACGAGCACGATACTGACTTCCTGTGTTACCTGGTACTGCGCTGAAACTATAGGTCGGCGCGATACCTCCCGCTGCGGATACAAAATTCTGCCCGCTGTCCGTACTGGTCTCCCACTGCACCGTCGCCGGCGAACCTTCGTCAGCCGAACTCTTAAAGTTTGCGATGTTATCAGCAAGCACCGTAAAATTCTGCGGGGCCGGATAAGCGCAATTCACTGCATCCGTGTCGATATAGTTGGCCGAACACCGGAAAATCCGCGATGTCCGGCTTTCTCCCGGCACCGCCACCGACAGGCACACGACCGCCTCCTGGTTCTTCACCTGATTCAGGAAACCGGGAAGAAAGGGGCAGAATTGGGCAATGCAACTGTCGTAATCGGCCTGCGTCGTCGCCTGCGAACACGCAGTACCCCGCCCAGGAACCGGGCTCAGACTGCAATACTCCACCCATTTATTCGCCGGCAACGTAAAGTTGAGTGCGGTATAGGTGACGTTGGTAAAGATGGCGTTCTTACAGCCCGGAAGAGGTAAGGCGGACGCCTGGAATTTATAGAAACTTGCCGAACTGACGAGCAGAAAAACTACGAGACAGATCTTCTTCATGAGCGGTCCGTTCTTCCGTTAGAAAATCTGACTGGGATTCTCCGTTGCAGAGTAACACGGGCTATTTTCGCTCCGCAAGTTGAAACCAACCGCCCCGTTCATCGCACAAACTCGAATATCTTCACCGCCTGCAACGGCTCCCCATCAGGCGCCGGAACCGGCTTCGAGGGGTAGACGAGTCGATAACCCTCCATCCGCCGAATCGGCACGCAACTCGCCAGTGGATTCAGCCCCGCCATCACCTGCCGCGGTGCCGGGTGCTCCCGAACGTAGCGTTGGGCCTCTTCGTAGCTGGGAAACCGCTGACTCTGCACCAGCCGTTTCCGCTTTCGGCCGCGCACCATCTCCTCGGCGTACCGGATCACCCACGTCGACCCCGCAGGCGTTTGCTCCCGTCCATCAAACAAATAGAGTCGCGCCAGCATCGATTCGTAATAGGCCGGATAGAACACCGGAAATGCGATTCCCTCGCTGCCCGCCGGCCCGCCCAGGAACTCCTCCCAATACGTCTCTTCCTTCACCCGCGCCCATGTCAGCATCGCCAGAAAACTCCCGCTCCCCGGTTGCAACACGCGCGGCCCCCCCAGCGGAATACTGCTGTCGGCAATCACGTACCGCGCCCCCATCCGGCGGAGCAACGCCGCCCCCCGCGCCGGATCGGTTGTGGTGAAGTACTGCGCCGCCTCCGTTGCCCCCGTCTGCATTCCGTTCGCCACCGGTATCCGCCTCCCGTACGCCGTGATCCAGTGCCCGAAATCCCACCAGTTCATGACCCCGTACGCCGTTGGCGGATAAGCGAACACCGCTTCCTCCGCCCGCCGCGGGAAGTAACCGTCATACGCCCCCTCGTCCCCGAACGGTTCGGGCGTTTCCTTCCGAAGAAACGCCAGCGCACCCCGCCACTCCTCCCGCGGACCCGTATCCGCGCTCGCCATAGGGTACGCCAGCAGCAGATTAGGCCCCACCAGCGCCGCTCCCGCCAGCAGGCCCGCGATCATCCGCTCATACCGGCGATCCAGCCGCACCAGCTCCGCGCAAGCGAATCCACTCAGCAGCGCCATCGGCACCGCCAGGTAATAACAGTTGCGGATCACTTGAAAGGAGGCGGCCATCAAATAAGCACTCCAAATCGCGAAGAGCAGCTGCGCTGGCAGGTTCGCCCGCAGCCCGCGCCACCCCACAATCACCATCGCCACCGGCGCCAGAAACCAGCACGTACTGAACTCCGCCCACGCCGGCACGAGCGAAAAACTACCGTCCGCTGTCAACAGCGGTCGTAACTCCCCCACCGTCTGTGCGTTCCCCACCAATCGTCCCGCGACACTCGAAATCGCCGATTCCACCAACTGCGGCTGCCAGTAACCGATCCCCGCCGCCCCCGCCGCCACCCCTCCCGTCAACACCCCCACAAAAACTGCCTGCGAACGCACCGCTTTCGAAAGTCCCACCACTCCCGATATCATCACCATCCCGCCAACCAAGACACCGGTCGCCAGCGGCGACCACAGCGTCGGTCCGGAAACCAGCAGCATCACCCATCCAATAAATAACGGCATCACACTCACGCGCCAAATCTCTCCGCTCTCTTGGCCATGGAGCCGGTTCACGAAAACCTGAACAGTCGCCCAGATCACCAGCGCCAGCAGCAAATACGCTCCGGCCGATTGCGTCATCAGGTAACATCCCGCCACGGCCCCCGCCGGCACCACTAGGCGCCACGCCGCATTACCCTTCAGCGCCTTCACCAGTAGAAGCAGCAGTACTGTGGAAAGGAAGACTTCACTCACGTGATGATCCGGGTTTCCCAGGCGGCTAACCCATAGGAAGTTGCCCGGCAAAATCGCCACCAGTCCGCTGGCGATCAATCCCGCCGCCGGGGGAAACAGCTCCCTCCCCAGAAAATACACCGGCACCACCATCAGCGCCCCGAGCAGCGCCGGAAACCAGGCGGCAATCGTATCCGTGAGATGCCGGCTCGGCGCGCCCAATCCAGCTATCCACGCGGCCGTTCCCATCACGTAATCGGGAAACGGCCCCGTGTCGACATTCTGCCCCCGCGGAAATCCGCTATAGGGGTCCAAGCCGGTACGGTGCGGATAGTTCTGTACCAGATTCTGGATCGTCCGTGCATGAAACGCGCCGTCCGGATCTTGAAACACCACCTCGTCCCCGCGAAATACCGTTCGATAGCTGAACGCACTCCGCAGCGTCAGCGAACTGACAAACGCCAGCATCACCAGCAGTGCGTGCACGGTCCGCGATGAGAACACCAGAACATGGTAGCCCAGGCACCACACCCCCCACCCAAACAGCACGGCTGTCCCCTCCGCCGCACAACCGCCCCAACCCCATCCTCCCCAACCCGAACAACCCCTCGGGGATAGCCGGGGCAAGCACAGACACAACCTCCGCACACCCAAACCGCACGGCTGGCCCCTCCGCCGCACACCCGCCCCAACCCCATCCCCCCAACCCCTCGGGGATATCCGGGGCAAGCGCGGCTGTCCCCTCCGCCGCACACCCCCCTAACTCCAACAAAACAAACAACACACTTGACACCCGCGATACAATAGTAGGTGAAAAGGCCCCTGCGCCGGACAATCGTCCAGCACAGGGGCCTTTCCTATTTCTAATCACGGAATCAAGGATTTGCACCATGCTACCTCGCTCCATTCGGGCGGAGATCGCCCGCCGCAACGGCGCCCTCTCCAACGGCCCCGTCACCCAATCCGGCAAGGCCCGCTCCTGCCGCAACGCCATCGTCGCCGGCCGTCGTGCCGCCAAACTCGCTGAATTCGTGCCGCCGGAGTCAGCCATCCTCTCCAATGAGGACCGCCAGGGCTTCTACACCCTCTTCGACCAGAACCTCGCCAAATACCGGCCCGCCGACCCCGCCGAAAAGGCCCTCGTCCGCGAACTCACGGACCTCCAATGGGCCGATTTCCGCCTCGCCGCCGCGCGCCAGGCCCTCCTCAATCGCCAACTCGAGGACCATTCCAACCAACTCGACTTCGCCTTTGAAGCCGCCTGCTCCTTGAAATCGATGGCCGCGCTCCGCCAGGAACTCGCCGCCAACTCCCGGCTCATCACCCAACTCGAGCGCCGGCTTCGCCAAATGCAGCGCGTTTGGCCCGCCGCGAACCCGCAACGGATGAATTCTACCCGGGAGAAAGCGGCGCCTCCCGAACGAACCGAACAAGTTCCGCCGCAAACCGTTGAAAAGAAAGAGGAGCAACCAAAAATTGCGCACCGGTACATCCGCTACGATGGCCCCCTCACCCCCCAGGTGATCGCCATGTACCGCAAAATGTACCCCAACCACAGCCTCTCCTTCGTGGATGGCGCCGCCAATATCGAGATGTAAACCCTCGCTCCATCTCGCCCCGCCACCGCCCACAGGACACGTGTGTTTGCACCTCGATACGCTAAAATCGAATCACTCCAGCTGAAGGTGGTGCACCCCATGATCCGTTCCCTCGCGCTTCTCCTCGCGGCCGCGTCCGCGTTCTCCCAGGCCCTCCCCCCCGGCGTCCAACAAAAAGCCTCCCTCGCCGGCATCACCGAATACCAGTTCCCCAACGGCCTCCGCGTCCTCCTCTACCCCGATCCCTCCAGCCCCAAATTCACCGTCAACATCACCTACCTCGTCGGCTCCCGCCACGAAGGCTACGGCGAATCCGGCATGGCCCACCTCCTTGAACACCTCCTCTTCATCGAAACCACCAACGGCCGCCAGATCAAGAATGAACTCACCGGCCACGGCGCCCAGTGGAACGGTACCACTTGGTTCGATCGCACCAACTACTACGAAACCGTCACCGCCACCGACGAAAACTTGAAGTGGGCCCTCGGCCTCGAAGCCGACCGCATGGTCAACGCGAAGATGGAAAAACGCATCCTCGACACCGAAATGACCGTCGTCCGCAATGAGTTCGAACGCGGTGAAAACTCCCCCCAGCGCGTCCTCGACCAGCGCGTCATGGCCACCGCCTTCCTCTGGCACAACTACGGCAAATCCACCATCGGCTCCCGCGCCGACCTCGAACGCGTCCCCATCGACAAGCTCGCCGCGTTCTATAAGAAGTACTACCGCCCCGATAACGCCGTCCTCACCCTCACCGGCAAACTCGACCCCGCCAAAACCCTCGCCGCCGTCGCCGATACCCTCGGCCGCATCCCCCGCCCCGCCGCCCCCCTCGAAAAAACCTACACCACTGAACCCGTCCAGGACGGCGAACGCTACGTCGAACTCCGCCGCGTCGGCAACAATCAGGAAATCATCGTCGCCTACCACGCTCCCGCCGCCGCCCACCCGGACGCCGCCGCCCTGCGGGTCTTGAGCGGCATCATGGGCGGAGGCGGCTTCCGCTTCTCCGCCGGCGGCCCCGGCCAGGGCCGCCTCTCCAAAGCCCTCGTCGAAAACAAAAAGGCGCTCTCCGCCTCCATGTCTTTTGAAGGTCTCCACGACCCCGGCGTCGTCACCGTCTCCGCCGGCCTCAATAAGGAGCAATCCCTCGACGACGTCCGCAAGACCATCTTCGAAACCATCGACGGCGTCGTCAAAGAACCCCCCTCGCAAGAGGAACTCGACCGCGTCAAAAATCGCCTCCTCCGCTCCATGGACCAGCGCCTTGCCGACAGCCAGCAACTCGGCCTCAGCATGACTACCCCCATCTCCCAGGGCGATTGGCGCATCCTCTTCCTCGAACACGAAAGCCTGAAATCTGTCACCCCCGCCGACGTCGTCCGCGTCGCCAAGACTTACTTCAAACCCTCCAACCGCACCGTCGGTGTCTTCATCCCCACCCCCGAACCCGATCGCACCGTCGTCCCTGATACCCCAGACCTCGACAACGTTTTCAAGTCCTTCACCACCTCCGTCAAGGTCGCCCAAGCCGAAGCCTTTGAACCCACCCCCGCCAACATCGAAAAACGCCTCGTCCGCGCCAAACTCTCCAACGGACTCCGCGTCGCCATCCTCCCCAAATCCACCAACAACGGCACCATCTCCGCCTCCCTCGAACTCCACTACGGCGACGCCGCCTCCCTCTCCGGCAAAACCGCCGCCGCCTCCATGGCCTCTTCCCTCCTCATGCGCGGCACCAAATCCAAAACCCGCCAACAACTCCAGGACGCCATCGAAAAACTCGAAGCCCGCGTCTCGGTCGGCTCCGGCGGCTTCGGCGGTGGACGCCGCGGCGGCGGGGGCGGCGGCGCCCTCTCCAGCGTCAACAGCGTCAGCGCCTCCATCGAGGCCAAAGCCGCCAACTTCCTCCCCGCCCTCCGCCTCGCTCTCGAAATCCTCCGTGAACCGTCTTTCCCGGAATCGGATTTCGAACAGGTCCGCAAACAGCGCCTCGCCGCCATCGATGCCTCCCGCACCGAACCGAGTTCCCTCGCCGCCCTCGAACTCAACCGCCGCCTGAGCGTCTACCCCAAAGGCCACCCCCGCTACTCCCCCACCCTCGACGAACAGGCCGAAGAACTCCAGAAACTCACCCTCGAGGACGTGAAAAAGTTCCACGCCTCCTTCTACGGCGCCCAGTTCGGCGAACTCGTCGCCGTCGGCCCCGTCGACCAGGCCGCCTTCCTCAAGGAAGCCGAATCCCTCCTCGGCAAATGGTCCACTCCGTCCAAATACACCCGCCTCGCCGGCACCCATAAGGACATCCCCGCCTTCAACGAGAAGATCGAAACCCCCGACAAGGAAAACGCCCAGTTCTCCGCCTCCCTCCGCGTCCCCATGAACGACGCCAACCCGGACTACCCCGCCATGATGCTCGCCAACTACATGCTCGGCGGCACCATCTCCTCCCGCGTCCCCAACCGGATCCGGAATAAGGAAGGGTTGAGCTACGGCGCCGGCAGCTTCTTTACCGCCCCTTCGGAAGGCAACTCCGCCGTCCTCTCCGCCTCCGTCATTGCCAACCCCGCCAACATGCCCAAAGTCGAAAAATTCTTCCTCGAAGAGGTCGAGAAAGCGCTCAAGGAAGGCTTCACCGCCGCCGAACTCGCCGCGGCGCAGAAAGCCCTCAAGGACGCCGCCGTCATCCGCCGCTCCCAGGATTCCGCCCTCCGCGCCACCATCGCCTCCCGCGAAGAACTCGGCCGCACCATGGCCTGGGACGAACAGTACGAAGCCCGCCTCCAGTCCCTCACCCTCGATCAGGTCAACGCCGCCTTCCGCCGCTACGTCGCTCCGGCCAAAATCTCCATCGTCAAGGCCGGCGACTTCAAAAAGGCCGGCGTCTGGCAGTAATGAAACCCATCGCCCACCCCGCGCTTCTATCTTGCAGGTAAACTGAAAAGAGAGATTTTCATGCGCACTATCGGGGTTCTCGTTACATCCACGGTGCTCTTCCTGAGCGGTTGCTCGGAGGCGCCCAAGCCACAGACCACTAAGAAGGAGGAGCCGAAGAAGGAAGCGGAGGCCATCACCGGCCGCAACGCCTTCTTTAAGGTGTACGTCACCGCCCGCTCCTGGGCCCCCGACGTCCAGTGCCTGAGCGTCAGCAGCATCCCCCTCGAAGAGGTCAAAGCCGGCCCCGGCAAGTCCGGCGCCTGGCAGGTCACCGTCGTCTCCCCCTCCAAGCTCCGCAAGCGGACCTACACCTGGTCCGCCGTCGAGGCCCAGGGCAACCTCCACGCCGGCGTCTTCCCCGGTGCCGAAGAGTCCTTCACTCCCAATAACAAGGTGCGCCCCTTCCTCATCGCCGCTCTTAAAACCGATACCGACGCCGCCCTCAAAATCGCCGAAGAGAAAAGCGTTGAGTACATGAAGCGGAATCCCGCCATGCGGATTAACTACCTCCTCGAACTCGGCGACAAACATCCCAATCCCGCCTGGCGCGTCATCTGGGGCGACTCGGTCGGCACCAGCGGCCACTCCGTCTTCGTCGATGCCACCACCGGCGGCTACCTGGAAACCCGTCACTAATGTCGATCACCGCCGCTGATGTCCTCGCCGCCGCGGAGCGTATCCGCGGCCTCGTCCGCCGTACCCCCGTCGTCCGCGTCGATGTCTGCGGCCTGGAACTCTACCTGAAGTGCGAAAACCTTCAGGACGCCGGCGCCTTCAAACTCCGCGGCGCCACCAACTGGGTCCGCTCCCTGGACGAAGCCGCCCTCGCCAAAGGCGTCATGGCCTATTCCTCCGGTAACCACGCCGCCGGCGTCGCCCTCGCCGCCCAGCGCGCCGGCACCAAGGCCCGCGTCGTCATGCCGCACGACGCGCCCAAAGTGAAGGTGGAAAACACCGCCTCCTTCGGCGCGGAGATCATCAGCTACGACCGGTTCAAAGAGGATCGCGAAGCCATCTGCCAGGCGCTCGCCGCCCAGACCGGCGCCACCGTCATCCCCCCGTTCGATCACGTCCTCACCATCGCCGGCCAGGGCACCGCCGCCCTCGAACTCCTCGAAGAGGTGCCGGAACTGGATGCCTTCGTCGCCCCGCTCGGCGGCGGTGGCCTCATGGCCGGCTGCTCCCTCATCGCCCGACACCGCGCCCCCTCCATCCGCCTCTTCGGCGCCGAACCCGAACTCGGCAACGATACCTGGCTTAGCTTCCAGGCCGGCGAACGCAAAGAAATCCCCCCCTCGGACACCATCGCCGACGGCCTCCGCTCCACCGCCCCCGGCAAACTTACCTTCCCAATTCTCAAGGACCACCTGGAAGCCGTCGCGCTCGTCAGCGAGGACGACATCCGCTTCGCCGTCCGCTGGCTCGCCACCAAAGTGCACCTGGTGGTGGAACCCTCCGGCGCCGTCCCCGTCGCGGCTATCTTGAAAGGCAAACTGCCGCCCGATGTCCGCCGCATCGGCGTCATCCTCTCGGGCGGCAACATGGAACCGGCCCAACTGGCCGCCATCCTCGCCTAGCCTTCCACGATCTCCACCAGTTCCAGCACCGCCTTCCGCGCCGGTTTCACCAGCGGCAGGCTGCCCAGCTTGATCAGGAGCGCCACCATCCGAACGCTCGCCTCCAGCAGGCGCGCCGTCCGCTGCTGGCCCTCGGACCGGTCGTAGATCCAGAACAGGATGAGACCCATCTGGTACATCCAGAGGATCTTCGGCAGCGCCGCCGCCATATCTTCGGGGACCGAGGTCGCCGTCTCGGCCAGCGCCCGTTCAAACTGCGCCAGGTCCTGCTCGCGCACCTCCCGCGACTCCGCCGCAAACGGCGACAACGGATTCGCCGGATCGGCCGCATGGCCCATCAGCGCCCCCAGAAACTTGCGGTTCGGCGCAAAGTAACGGAACTTCACTTGGATCAGCGCCGCCAGCCGCTCCTCCAGCTTCCGCCCCGTCTGCACGCCCTCGAGCAGCGGGCCCAGGTCAATCTTCGCCTGCTGGTAGAACGCCAGCACAATCGCGTCTTTTGAAGAGAAATAGTAGTACGCGAGGCCGGTGGCGACGCCCGCCCGCGCCGCCACCTCCCGCATACTGGTCTCGGCAAACCCCTTCTCCCGGAACAACTCCAGCGCCGCCTCCAGGATCTTCCCCCGCGTCTCGGCCGACTTCTTCTCCCTCACAGCGAGCACCCCGGCAGCGACACTTCCCGCAACCGCGCCGCCACATCGGCGTCCGCCGGCATCCCCAGCCAGTCAGAGAGCACCGACCGGTTCCGCGACAGCGTCGCGAACGCCTGCCGCGCCAGCGGCAGCAGTTCCGGGCGCGACAGCCGGTAGGACCAGTCGCGGAAATCATCCAGCGCCCAGAGCACGATCAGCCACGCCGAATCCCCCGTCCATACCTCCCCCGTATCGGCCAGCACCGCTAAATCGGTCTGCCCCGGCGGCTTCGGCGCGCACTCGATGGGAACCAACTGGCGCTGCCGCCCCAGCCACCCGACCAGCGTGGTACACAACCCGCAGCGATCGTCGTAGTAAAGCCGCAACCGCTTCATCGCGCACCTCCCCAGTGCGCCGTCGGCGGCACCGGCGGCGGCGCGGACGGCAGACGGTCCAGCGCCCGGCGGCGCATGCGGCTGAAGATCAGAATGTTGCCGAAGTGCATGATGCCCAGCACGATCAGCACAAAGCCCACTTTGTCGCTCACCAGTTCCATCAGCGCCCGCCCGGTGTCCACCACCGTGTAGGTGCGCAGCGTGAGGATGATCCAGCCCAGATTCACCAGGTAAAAGCCGACAACCAGCAGATGGTTCACCGAATCCGCCAGCGCCTCATTCCCATGGAAAGCGTCGAGCAGAAACGTCCGGCCATTGGTGTGCAGCGTCCGCGCCACCCAGATGGTGACGGCAATGGAGATGCAGAGATACAGCAGATAGGTGTGGAGGATGTACATGGCGTCTTCTTTCTTGAACATGTTCAATTGAACGTGTTCAAAAACAGAATACGCGCGAATCCGCCGGCCGTCAACATTTTTTTGAACGCGTTCAACTAGCGCGCGTTCTTCACTACTTTGCCGTCCTTCATCACGAAGAACACCTGGCGGGTGCGGGTGATGTCGGCCAGCGGGTCGCCGGGCACGGCGACGATATCGGCGATCTTGCCGCTTTCCAGCGTTCCTACTTCGCTGGCGATGCCGAACAGTTCGGCGTCCACGGAAGTGGCGGCGCGCAGCGCGTCGACGGGTTTCAGCCCGCCTTTCACCATCAATACGAACTCTTCGGCATTGGTGCCGTGGATGCCGACGCCGGCGTCGGTGCCGAAGGCGATTTTGACGCCGCGGGCGGCGGCGCTGCGGAAGGTTTCGCCGATGCGGCGGCCGGCCAGCGCCATCTTCAACTTCGTGCGCGGGTCCATCACGCTGCCCTTCTTCTGCGCCTCCTCCAGGCTCCACAGGGCGTGCAGCGTGGGCACGTAGTAGGTGCCCTTATCCTTCATCAGCGTCAGGGCTTCCTCGTCGAGAAAGCTGCCGTGCTCAATGGAATCGATGCCGCCGCGGATGGCGCGTTTGGCGCCGGTGGCGCCATGGGCGTGCGCGGCCACCTTTTTGCCCTTGGCGTGGGCTTCGTCGATGATGGCATCGATTTCGGGCTGGGTGAGCTGTGGAGAATCGACGTCGTTATTGCGGCTGAGCACGCCGCCGGTGGCGCAGATTTTGATGACGTCGGCGCCATATTTGATGTTGTAGCGGACAGCCTGGCGGGCGCTCTCGGCGCCGCTCACCACGCCGTCTTTCCAGTCCGGTTCGCGGCCGTAGAAACCGGGAGCCACGCCGTTCATCGGATCGCAGTGGCCGCCCATGGAGCCGAGGCTTTTGGAGGCGGCGAGGATGCGCGGGCCCTCGATGCGGCCGCGGGCGATGGCGTTGCGCATGGCGACGTCCACAAAGTCATCGGCGCCGAGGTTGCGCACGGTGGTGAAGCCGGCGTGGAGGGTAGCCTGGAGAAACTTCGTACCGAGCAAGGCCACTTCGGCCGGGGTGCGGGCCATGCCGTCGATCAGGTCCTGGCGGCTGTCGGGGCCAATCTCGCCGGTCAAATGGACGTGGGCGTCCATGAAGCCGGGCAGGAGCGTCGCGTCGCCGAGGTCGATGGTTTTCGCGCCGGGTTTCAGAACCGCGGCTGGCCCCACGCCGGTGATGCGGCCGTCCTCCACGACGATGAGGCCGGGGGGTTGCAGCGTCTCCGACCGGCCGTCAAAGAGCCGGGCGGCGCGGATGACGGTCTGCTGCGAAAAGGCGGCAGCGGCGCAGAGCAGGGCGAGCGCGAATGGCTTCATAGCTCCTCGGGGATGGTTTCAGCGTGGTGTGCGAAGGCGGAGTATTCGACGGCGATGCGGCCGCGGGCGGGCAGCCAGCGGTAGCCGGGGACGCCGAACAGTTCCCGGCGCTCGATCATGGAGCGGCGGCTTTCCGGGAATGGGGAGGCGCCGAACTCCATGCCGCGGGTGAGAGTCCGGCCGTTCCACGGCGGCGTTTTGCGGCTGTGGTTTTCCTCCCAGACGCCGATCCAGGGGAAGTCCGAACGGCGCCATTCGTAGCCGAAGAGCAGTTTCGAGCGGGAGGACCAGGCGGCGAACCAGACGCGGTCGCGCTGGGGGTCCAGGAGATGTGTGGAAAAAGCCGCCGAGGCGGGTACATTCTGCAGACGCCGCAAGTCGACGGTTCCCTTGCCGTCGCGGCGGGGGGCGTGGGGCCAATCGAAGGTGGCACCTACGGGGAGATAGCCGTGGGGACCGGCAAAGTCGACCGGATACGTCATCGAGCGGGTGGCGGGGAGGCGGAACTCGGTCCTGCCGCGCTCCAGGAACGGCGGGCCGAGCGTGACGTGCTGGGTGTAGGCGATGGGCCGGTCGAGCGCCGTCAGGTTCTCCACGGTTTCAAAGAAACGGACGCGCTCGCCTTCCAGGCGAATGGCGCGGGCGAAGGCGATGCCGTGGAGCGGAAGCGTGACGCGCATCTCCAGGCCGCCGGAGGAGTCGCTGAGGGAATAGGGGGCGACCGACGCTTCGCCGTGGGTGGTGATGCCAGCCGCGGCTTCCTCAGCGGTAGGGCCGCCGAAGAGGTCGAGACAAAGGTTGTGGCCGTGGATGCCGGCGAGGAGTTTCGATTCGGCGTCGGAGCCGTACTCCGGGTGGGCGGCCGCGTCGTAACGCGACGGCTCCATAGTGGGCCAGGGAGGGACCCAGAGAGGGTTGACTCCCGATTTCTTATGCAGGATTTCGGCGACATGGCCGCCTTCGCGCAACACGGTTACGCGAAGGGCATCGTTTTCAATTGTCGCGGCCTCCCGCTCGCGCCAGCGGCTGAGCGGCATGGAGGCCTATCCCTTCTTGACGGGAGCGCCGGGCTTGGCGTCCGGGTTGCCGAGCGTATCGATTTCCTTGCGCCACACCTTGCGTTCCTCTTTCATGGCGAGGTTGGACAGGATGACGGCGGCGGAATCGGACAGGCCGATTTCGAGGTCGGCTTTCGGCTTGGCGCCGGTGCGGATGCAGTCCCAGAACTCGATGAGCTGCTGGTCTACCGGATTCTTTTCTTCTTCCGGAACCATGACGCCCTTGGAATAGAGCCAGCGGCGGGCAAACTTCAGTTCCTTCTGAACAAAGCTGTCCTGATCGGTAATTTCGTCCTTGCTGAGCAGGATGGGGAGGGCCTTGGCGCCCTTGCCGGTGGAGGCGAGAGAGGCGCTGGCGACCGCCGCCTTGGAGGCGGTGGGATTGGGGGTTTTCTTGGCCGGTTCGCGGTACCAGATGCCGAGCGAGGGCTCGTCGTCGGTGCCGACGGTGATGTGGATGGTGCCCTCGGTACCCATGATGAGTTCGCCGAACTGGGCGCGGGCGCCGCCGAAGAGCGGCAGGTGCTGATTGGTCGAGATGTAGGAAGCCATCAGGCGCTGGCCCTTGGGGTAGCGGAAGATGAGTTGAACGCTATCGAAGACGTCGCGGCCGTCCTTGAAGTAGTCGATTCCGCCGACGCCGTTGACGGTTTCAAAGTGGGAGCCGAACATCCAGTCGGCGATATCCATCTGGTGGGAGCCGAGTTCGGCGACCAGGCCGCCGGAGTACTTGGACATCAAGCGCCAGTTGGCTTCTTCGCCGCGGGGGTCGTTCTTCTTCATCGTCCAGGTGGCGGAAGGGACGTTGATGAGGTTGCGGTGCCACTGGGCGTAGACGTTGGTGACATCGCCGAGGAGGCCTTTGTCGACCATCTGGCGGGCGGTCTGGTAGAACTTGCTATAGCGGCGCTGCAGGCCGACCTGCATCACCTGTTTGGGGCGCTCATTGACGAGCTTGCGCAGGGCGTGAATTTCTTCGGGCTTGTGGACGAGGGACTTTTCGCAGAAGACGTGTTTGCCGGCGAGGAGGGCGTCGCGGGTGATGGGGAAGTGGGTGGACAGCGGCGTCGCGATCATGACGGCGTCGATGTCGTTGCGGTTGAGGACTTCGCGGTAGTCCTTGTAGCCTTTGGGCTTATCTTTGGAGCCGTTGACGGCTTTATCGAGGTTGGGCTGATAGATATCGACCGCGGCGACGAGGCGGCCGCCGTCGAGACCGTTCATGTGGGTGACATGGTAGTAGCCGCGGCCGCCGGTGCCGATGATGGCCATCTGCACCTGACTGTTGGCGGCTTTCACCTTTTGAATCCAGGGGGCGCCAACGATGGCGGCGGCCGCGGTGGCGCCGACGGCCAGTTTGGCCGCGTCGCGCCGCGTCATGTCATTTTCTTGCTTTTCCGTACTCTTGTGCTCAGGCATGGCACTCACCTCGCGTTTGTCGTCCAACGAACCCACTATTATATGGCAGAAGAGAGTATATGCGACGGATCCGGCTTTTGCATTGGAAACAGGAAGAGTGTGAGGAGCGGGCGGGGCGATTGCGGGCGCTGGGATACGAGGTGGATTCGGCGCAGTTGCCGAGTTCCTCGATGAAGGAGTTCCGGGAGAATCCGCCGGATGCGGTGGTGATTGATCTATCGCGGCTGCCGAGCCACGGGAAGGAAGTGGGGGTGTTTTTACGGGGGAGCAAGACGACGCGGCTGATCCCGCTGGTGTTTGTGGAGGGGTTGGCGGAGAAGGTGGCGGGGGTGATGGCGGCATTGCCGGACGCGCGGTATACGACGTATGCCAAGATCGGTCCGGTGCTGGAGGACGTGTTGCGGGAGCCATTGCGGGAGGTGGTGGTGCCGAAGGCGTTGTCGACGGGGGCGCCGCTGGGGAAGAAGTTGGGGTTGAAGGAGGGGGATGCGGCGCGACTGGTGAACGGGCCGGAGGGGTTTGAGAAGCTGGTGCCGGGGTATGCGGTGAAGCGGAAGGGAAAGGCGGCGCTGACGTTGTGGTTTGTGACGACGCTGGCGGAGTACCGGGAGGCGCTGGGGGGGATCCGGGAGAGCGCGGAGGCGGGGGGCGTGTGGGTGATCTGGCCCAAGACGCGGCCGGGGGTGAAGCCGGACATTAACGGGAATCTGGTGAGGGGAATAGGGCTGGAGGCGGGGCTGGTGGACTTTAAGATCTGCTCGGTGGATGAGGTGTGGAGCGGTATGCGGTTTGCGGTTAAGAAGTGAAATCGGTGAGGAATTTGATACCGGGGTTCTGGAGTAGAATTCCGGAGCGGACCCGGCGGCGCGGCGGGTTGGGATGCGGGTAAACAGCGGGCGGGGCACGGGCGGGAAGTTGGGGATTATGGTGAAGGTATGCGGTGTCTCCTGCTTGTTCTTCTGGCCGGCGGCGTGGGAGTGGCGCAGTTTTTTGACCTGGCGGCGACGGACGAGGGGACCCTGTTCTTCAGCGCACCATTGAGCGTGGGCGAGGAGGACTCGCGGTACAAGGTCTTCCGGGTGCGCGGGGGCGGGGTGGAACTGGTCGCCGAAGGCGGGGGAAGTGATCCATTTGGACCCGGGGCGGTGGAGCCGCTGACGAGCGGGGACGGGCGGGTGACCGGGTTTGCGCTGAACTATCCGTGCCGTGGGGGGAGTTGCGGGATCAGCGGGCTGCCCCGCACCTATTTCCAGATCTCCGGCGCGGACGTGGGTTCGTACTCCTTCCACACCCTGCAGATTTCGCGCAATGGCCGATTTTTGCTGGGGGCTGGGCTGGGGCTGCGGCTGTCGGTGATCTCGTTGCCGGGGTTGGAAGCGCGTAGTTTTCCGGAACCTCTGATTCCGGCAGGACGGCAGAGCGTGGCGAATGACGGGACGGCGCTGCTGCTCGATCCAAGGGGGCTCTATTTGCTGAAAGGTACGGAGCCGATGGCGGGGACCGAGGGCGCGCGCAGCGGGGCGATCAGCCCGGATGGGTGCCGGGTGGCGTTCGAGCGCACTGCCGACGACGGGCAGGAACTGGTCCTGACCGGCGAGGCGACGCGAACACTGGCGCGGGTGGAGGCGGGGAGGCGGGCGCCGTGGCCGGTGAATGTGTTTTCGTTCCAGCCGGGATTTGCGAATGACGGCACGCTGCTCTACCTGGCGCCGAGGGAGGGCGGGGTGATTCAGGCGATGGTGATGGGGCCGGAGGGGGAGGCGCGGCAGTTGACGACGGTTGATAGCGGGGTGCAGCGAGCGGTGCTGAGCGGAGACGGGCGAATGGCGTGGGTGGTGACGTTTGGGGGCGAGTTATTGCGGGTGCGGGTGGCGGATGGGAGCGTGGACACGGTGATCCGGCGAACGCCGTTTGTGGGGCTGGGGACCTATGCGGCGATGCCGGGATCGGTGCTGCGGCTCTACGGGACGGGACTTTCCGAGGCGACGGAGATGAAGGCGGAAGGCTGGCGGCTGCCGGTTTCCGAATGGAACGCGGAGGGCGGGGCGATGCAGGTACCGTGGGAGTTTGCCGCGCTGGCCGGGCAGACGCGGCCGTTGACGCTGCATGGACCGGAGAGCCCCTTTCTGCAGCGCCTGGAGTTGCGGGTGATGGCGCAACCGCTGATCCAGTTCGAGCGGGATTTGCAGCGGGGCGGGGTGGCGGCGGTGGTGCATCAGGATTTTCGCGGGTTGGTGAGCGGGGAGGATCCGGCGTTACCGGGGGAGACTGTCCATGTTTTCGCGCGGAACATGGGGCCGGTGGAGCCGGCGGTAGGGACGGGGGAGCGTTCGCCGGCGGATCCGGTGGCGCGGGTAGTGACGCCGATGGCGTGCTATCTGTTCGACGGCGATGCGGCGCGCGGGGTGGCGGTGCCGTTTGCGGGGCTGGCGGCGGGGTCGATTGGGATCTACCAGATCGATGTGACGATTCCGGAGGACTGGGGGACGCGGCAACCGGCGTTGCAGTGTGTGTTCGACCATCCGCTACGGGGCGATGCCACGGCGATCGATGTGGCCATTCGTTAGTGGGCGTCCGGGCTTTCGGCGGGGCCTTCGATGGGGGATTCGGCACCGCGGGAGGCCCATTCGGCGCCGGCGAGAACAATCATCGAGGCGAGGAAGCTGACGAGGACGATGATGACGGCCCAGTAGAAGGGGCCGTACTCGATCTGGAGCTTGCGGAGGAAGGAGGGCCAGATCCACTTCATGAGGTATTTGAATGCTTCCAGGACGAAGCCGACGACGATGGCGATGGGGACGACGCGCTGCCAGGCCACCTTGGTATTAGGGAGGATCCAATAGATAAGAAACAGGGCCAACATCAGCACGGGGAGGGCGGCGAGCTTGAGGAAGAGGATGTTGGTCCAGGTGGCGGTTTTGCCGATGAGGGAGGGGTCGCCGTTTTTGAGGAATTCGTAGTTGAGGGCGCCGAGGACGATCGACAGCACGGCGAGGGAACCGCAGGCGAAGATGAGACCCATACTCACCACCTGGTTCATGAGGAAGCTGCGGTGTTTTTTGACGCCCCAACACTTGTTGAGGGCGACTTCCATGGGCTCAAAGATGCCGTTGGCGGTAAAGAGGAGTAGAAAGAGCGAGGTGTAGGAGAAGTGCTGGAAGCGGTTGGGGATCCAGTTGATGCCGTGGCGGAGTTGGGCTTCGACTTCCTTGCCGAAGACGTCGGCCATGGCGAAGTAGACGGCCTGTTCGGCGGAGTCCCAGCCGATGGAGCGGCAGAACCAGACGAGGACCAGCATGAAGGGGAAGAAGCTCAACAAGACGTTGGCGGCGATGGAGAAGCCGAAGACGTGGACTTCGACTTCCATCCAGTATTTGAGGGTAGGCCAGAAGGGGCGGAGGAAGCGCATCAGATTGGATCTTGCTCAGAGATACGGCGATGTTCTGCTTGGACTTTCTGAAGTGTTTCTCGCAGCGGGTCAAAGGCGCCGGAGTCGAGGAGGCCCGCATACTCCCGCGACTGCAGGGCGAAGAGGAGGCCCGTCTTATAACCGCGGAGCGAACAGTTCAAGACCAGTTGCAGCCGGATTTTGTTCCAGCGGGCTTCGTTGAATCCGGCGGCTTGGGGGAGTTTCCCTTCCAGACATTGGCGGAGGTCACCCCAGCAGGGCATGGTGCCCGCCCGGCTTTCGATGGCCTCCAAAATGACATCTTCCAGGGCTCCCGAATCGCGGCCAACGGGTATACATTCCACAAGGATGCTCGGGGGACCAGGAGTAAATTCCCCGGCGACGGTCGGGACGGGGAGTCCCACAGCACGAAGGGCGCCACGCAGTTCAGTGAGAGAAGTTTCGCGGGAGTCATCCGCATCCGCAATTACCGAAATGGTTCGAAAGATCTCGAAGCCCTCCGATTTTCGTTCGGCAATTAGGAAACGCTCGAATTGAGACTTGGACTCGACGGAGTGGACTTGTGCGTTGGTGATTTGGAGATCCTTCAAGAGGTGTTCGAAAACGAACTTGTCGTCCTTGCCTTCGACGAGAATCAGATTTGGCTGAAGCGCTTCGAACGGTCTTTGCACCATGGGAGCTACCGGACCTCCACCAGCATTTCTTCAGCGTCGCGGAGTTCGGCACCGGAATAGGACATTGCGATGTGGCCTGACTCTTTACGGGCAATGCGCTGATAGCGTAGATCCGGCAAGTTCTGTTCGGCGGCGCTGAGGATGGCTTCCCGGCTGTGGGTGGTGCAGAAAAGCTGGCGGTTCTTCAGTTTGCAGGCTTCGGCAACACCGCGCCAGAGGGTGCCGAGGAATTTAAAGTGCACTCCGTTCTCGATTTCGTCGACGAGCCAGACGCCGCCGGTTTCGGACAGGCCGGCGAGGAGAATGCGCAGGACGCGGATGGCGCCATCGCCGAGGAGGGACACGGGAATGAGCTTCGGGCGGCCGGTATCGGCGTAGAGTCTTGCTTTTTTGTTCCTGGAAAGGGAAACGATGTTTTTCAGGCCGGGGACGATTTCCTTCATCACGTCGACGACGAAATCCTGCCTCCTGTCTTGCACCACAACGCTGAACAGATCGGCCAAGTCCTTCTGCTGAACCTGGGCCGAGTTGTCGGTGGCCCAAACGGAAACGCATGGAGCAAGTGGAGGGATGGTGGCCGTCCAGCCCCAGCTTCCGTCCGGAACCGGATGGACCAAGGACTCCATAAAGGCGGCGGACCCGCGGTTCGAGGAGATGAGCAGAAGGCGGGCTTCGTTGATCCACTGTTGCAGCGAGAAGACGTATCCGGGATTCTGCGCCAGCAGATTCGCATGGCGGGTCTTGGCTATCGGGAAGCTGGTTTCATACGTAGACCAGACTTGGTTGCCGGCATAGACACCGGAGAGGCGGACCGCGTCGTTGTTGATGAAATCGAAGAATAGGCTCTCCCACGGACTCTCTACCCCGGACGACTGGGCGGTATTCTGGGACGGCAACATGTCGATACCGCGGCGGGTGTTCTGGAACGCCGCGCGAAGCGGTTCGGGAGCGAGGAAGAGTTCGACGGCTTCGAGGACGGTGGACTTGCCGGAGCCATTGCGTCCGCCGAGGATATTGACCTGGCCGAACTGATCGAGACGGAGAGTCCGAATCGAGCGGAAGTTTTCGATTTGGAGTTCGGTGAGCATGGGCAGATCTGATTCTATGATGCTACGGCGGGTTAGACTTCGCCCCGTTTCATGCGGTCGGCGAGGTGTTCGCTGGCGCGCATGGCGAGGGCGAGAATGGTTAGCGTGGGGTTTTGGTTGCCGGCGGTGACAAAAGGCGCCGCATCGTTGATCAGCAGGTTCGGGACGTCGTGGGTGACGTTCCAGGGATTCACTACCGAGGTCTTCGGGTCCGTTCCCATACGGGCCGTGCCGACGTAGTGGATGCTGTGGCCGTAGCTCATCGGCTTGGGGTTGCGGGGTTTAAAGTACTCCGCACCCGCTTTTACCAGAAGCTCCTCGCCTACCTGCATCATGTCCTGGAACATGGCCGCTTCGTTTTCGTGCCATTTGTAATGGAACCGGATGCCGGGGATGCCGGCATCGTCCTTTAACGCCTCATCCACTTCGATGCGGTTGTCCCGGTAGGGCAACACTTCCCCCTGGAAGAGCACGCTGACGCCGGCGGTATGGTAGTCGCGGATGGCCTTTTTCCACTGCTGGCCGAAGCCGGGGAGTTGTTTGCCGACAAAGGTCGTTTCGCCCATGCCGCCGTTGGGGAAGATCTGGTAGCCGCGAATGAATTTTTTGCCGCGCCAGTTTTTCGTCAGATCGGGGATGAAGGAGTGGGCGCCGTTGCCATCCTCGTTGCTGATTTTACGGCCCATCAGTTGGGGGAGATAGCCGCCGATGGAGGCGTAGAGGTGCTCGGAAAGATAGCGGCCGACGAGGCCGGAGGAGTTGGCCACCTTGGAGTTGAGGAGGATGTGGGCGGATTCGATGGCGCCGGCGGCGAGGACGAAGACCTTGGCCTGGATGTCCTTATAGGACCGGGCGACGGTATCGAAGTAGTGCACCTTGGCGGCGCGGCCTTCGCGGGTTTCGATGCTGCGGGCACGGGCGTTGGGGAGGAGGGTGAGGCGGCCGGTTTTTTCGGCGGCTTCGACGAAGACGCGAAGGGAATCGAACTTGGATCCGGAGTCACAGCCGAGCCAGCAGGGGCCGCAGTAGTGGCAGGCGGGGCGGCCGTTGTGATCCTTGGTGAGGATGGCCTTGGGGAGGGGGATCATCTTCAGACCGCGGCCGAGTTGGCCGCAGACGCGGGCGAACTCGAGTTCGGCGGCCTTGGGGCGGAGGGGCGGGAGGCCGTTGTTCAAGGGGAAGGCGCCGAGCGGTTCGCCGGAACTGGCGACGCCGATCAGTTGTTCGACGCGGTCGTACCAGGGGGCGACTTCCTCGTACTTCAGGGGCCAGCGGGCGTCGAAGTCATCGAGGGGCTGGAACTCCTCCGGGCCGAAGCGGGGGGTGACGCCGGCCCAGAAGAGGCTTTTCCCGCCGACGGCGCGGACGCGGACGAACTGAAAGGGGTCGGGGCCGGACCAGCCGTAGGGCTCCTTTTTGTTGTCAATGAGGAAGCCAGTCTGTTCGAGGTACTCCTGGAAGTAGTCGCCGCGGAGGCCGCGATGGGGGAGGTTCCAGCGGCGGAGGCGATGGACGGGCATCTCCTCCGGTTTGCGGCGGGGACCGGCTTCGAGCATGGCGACGTTGAGCCCGGCTTTGGTGAGGGAGTAGGCGGTCATGCCGCCGGCGGCGCCGGAGCCGATGATGCAGACGTCGAACATATCAGCTGCGCTCCTTCAATAGCGGGCGGTAGCCGGAAGGCACCTTGACCTGGGACATGTCGGCAAGAGGAAACTCGCGGAGGAAGGTGTAGCCTTTGTAGCCGAGTTCTTTGGTGATGCCTTCCTGGGAGGTGTAGAAGGCTTCGACGGTGGCGTCCTTAAGAAGGACGAAGAACTTTTCGTCGGGGGTGCGGGGCTGGAATTCGTTGGCCGAGACTTTGATGAGCCGGGGCTCGTCGAACTTGCGGAAGCGTTTGAGACCGGCGCGCCAGGTGGACTGGAGGGCGGGGGTAGCGTGGGAGAGGACGAAGTCGATGTAGTCTTCGACGCGGGCGGCGGGGGCGCCGCCGGAGCGATCGTCCGGGGGGATGAGGATGGCGGTGAGGCGGCGAAGGGTATCGACTTCGGCGGGTTTGAAGAAAGCCAGGCGATAGGCGGGGGCGGGTTGGGCGGCGTGTTCGTGGGCGCGGAGGGCGGCGGCGGACCACCAGGCGGCGGCCAATTCCAGGAAATTGCGTCGAGAGGCCATGGGGATTCTAGGGTAGCAGCCGGGGGACGATGCGATAGACGGAGACGGGGCTTTCGTTGCCCTCTTTGTCGACGGCTTTGACGCCGAGGATGATGTCGTCGATGGAGACGTCTTCCAGGCGGAACTCCTTGCCGGAGCCGGCCCAGAACTCTTTTTGCCAGTAGGGAGAGACGGAATCGCGCCAGACGACGGAGAAGCCGGCGAGGTCGGTGACGTCGCCTTGTTCCTTCCACTTGAGGAGGGCGTCATAGCCGGACTTGCCGCGGGAGAGGTTGGGGCCGGTGGTTTCCAGGCCGGTGGTGATGGATTTGGTTTTGGCGGTGACATCGGGGGCGGGCGGGGCCCAGGCGAGGGAGGCGGCGACGGCGGCGTTCACTTTGGCGACGCGGGCGGCGTAGGCGGGGGAAGCGTTGGCAAAAGTATCGGTGGCGGAGTGCTGATTGGCGTAGAACTCGGCGGTGGTGGTGAAGCGGACGGCGGGGAAGCCGGCGCGATCGAAGGGGGTGTGGTCACCGCCGCGGGCGAAGCGGTCGGCGCGGAAGACGAGGTTGACCTGCATGGAGGGGAGGTAGCGTTCGCCGATTTCCTTGGCATAGCGGGCGAGGGTGCGGGAGGGAGAGTCGATGGGATCGTCGGAGAAGAGGCGGACGGCGGAGCCGGCGGTGCGGCCGTTACCGGCGAGATCGTTGCCGATGATGTCGTTATTGAGAACGGCATCGATGATGACCTTTCCGGTCTGGGCGTTTTTGGCGTAGCGGTTGGAGCCGACGAGGCCGTACTCTTCGCCGGAGAAGGCGACGAAGACGAGGGTTTTTTCGAACTCATACTGGGAGAGAACGCGGGCGAGTTCGAGTACGGCGGCGGTACCGGAGGCATCGTCAGAGACGCCGGGGGCGTCGGCGGCGATGGTGGCTTCCTGGTCCATTTTTTCGATTTCGCCCTCTTTTTTGCGCACGATGTGGAGGGAGTCGTAGTGGCCGGAGATGAGGACGTGGCGGTCCTTCTGCGCGGTCCCGGGGAGGACGGCGACGACGTTGGAGAGTTGGACATCGCGGATGACGCGGCCAGACTTCTTGATGTCGTGGGTATCGAAGCGGACCTGGAGGCGGGGGGAGTAGGAGGAGAGTTCGGCGTGGAGCCAGCGGGCGGCGGCGCCGATGCCGCGGGTGGGATGGTCCTGGGAGGAGAAGATGTTGCGGGTGCCGAAGCCTTCGAGCTTGCGCATGGTGGCGGCAATCTTTTCGGGGGAAACCTCGGCGACGATCTTTTCGACGCGGGGGTTGCGGGTCTTCATGGGAGACTGGGCGTACAGCAATCCCAGGAAAGCGAAAGCAATTGTGAGCCTCATGTCCGTTTCTGAGAGAATAGCTCTTTAGGCAACGTTCTCCAACATGGTTATCGACGGCATCTACTACGCGCTTGGGCTCCTGGCGGGCGGCGCACTTACCGGGTATCTGACGAGGCCGGTCTTCAGCATTCCCTTCCTGATTCTGGCCGTCTTCTGCCTGTGGTTCTTCCGGGACCCGGAGCGGGCGATCCCGGACGGTCCGGTGGCGGTTTCGCCGGCGGACGGGAAGGTGGTGGCGATTGTCCCGGGGAAGGGGGAGACGCGGGTATCGATCTTCCTGAACGTGTTTGACGTCCATGTGAACCGGTCGCCGATTGCGGGGAAGATCACGAAGGTGGAGTACAAGACGGGGAAGTTTCTGGTGGCCAGTAAGCCAGAGGCGACGACGGACAACGAGCAGAACTTCATCACCGTGGAGGGGAACGGGACGAAGATTGTGTTTTCGCAGATTGCGGGGCTGATTGCGCGGCGGATCATCTGCTACAAGAAGGCCGGGGACGTGGTGGCGGCGGGGGACCGGGTGGGGTACATCAAGTTTGGATCGCGGGTGGACATGTTCCTGGGGCCGGAATGGGACATTGCGGTGAAAGAAGGGCAGAGAGTGTCGGCCGGATCCGATATCATTGCGCGGAGAAAGTCATAGACCTATATGCCTCGATTCAACCTGGCCGAACGGCTTATCGATCCGAATTCGCCTGACCGGCGGCCACGGCGGGCGGCGTATGCACTGCCGACGTTCTTCACGGCGGGGAACCTGTTGCTGGGTTTTCTGGCGATTATGGAGACGTTCCGGGGCTCGATGGAGTTTGCGCAGCAGGTGCCGGAGGCGTTCCGGCATTTTGAACTGGCGGCGATCTATATTGGCATTTCGGTATTTGTGGATGGGCTGGACGGGCGGATTGCGCGGATGACGAACACGGTTTCCGATTTCGGGCGGGAGATGGATTCGCTGGCCGATGTGATCAGTTTCGGGATTGCGCCGGGGATTCTGGCGTTTGCGTGGGGCGTGCAGTTTGTGGACTGGTCGATTGTGCCGGACGCGAATATGCGGGTGCAGTTGCAGCGGGGCACGTATTTTGTGACGTTCCTGTTTTTGCTTTGCGGGGCGTCGCGGCTGGCGCGGTTCAACGTATCGGTGAATCCGATTCCGAAAAATCCGGGGCGTCCGGGGCGGAAGTATTTTGTGGGGCTGCCGATTCCGGCGGCGGCGGGAATGGTGGCGGCGGTGGTGTATGCGCTGGATTCGCAGCCGTTGCGGCACTGGCTGGCGGCGGTGGTTTGGATGGCGCTGATCGGGCTGCTGGCGTTTTTGATGGTGTGTACGTGGCGGTACCGGAGCTTCAAGGATTTCAATCTGTTGAGTCCGCGGTCGTTCAAGTCGGTGATTACGCTGGGGAGCATTATTTACCTGATGTTCAATTTTTCCCAGCCGTGTTTGCTGGCGATGGCGACGACGTATGTGGCGAGCGGGATTCTGGTGAGAATTGGCGGATTGCTGGGGCGGAAATCGAACTCGGCGGCGCATAGAGCGGAGACACAGGTTGGCTAAGACGGTATTGCTGATAGGGGCGGATTCGTTGCTGGGCCGGGAGGTCCGTGACCGGTATACGGAAGGGAAACTAGGGCCGAAGTTGCAGCCGGCGACGCTGGAGAAAGATGCGGCGGCGGTATTTGCGGCGAGTGAAGACGAGATAGAAGTGGTGGCGGCGGTGGACGGGGCGATGATCGAGGAGGCGACGGCGGTGGTGGCGTCGAACTTCGCGGTGGAAGCGTGGGCGCGATTGCGGCTGGCGGAGGCGACGGCGCCGTTGATTGATTTGACGGGGACGCTGGAGCTGGAAGAGGGGGCGGTGCTGCGGGCGCCGTTGTTTGAAGCGGCACCGGTGGATGCGGCGATTCACGTGATTCCGCAAGCGGGGGCGTGGCTGCTGGCGGCGTTTTTGAACGATTTGCACGGGGAGCATCCGGTGGCGCGGGCGGTGGTGACGCTGTTTGAGCCGGCGAGCCAATCGGGGCGGCAGGCGATTGATGAGTTGCAGAAGCAGACGGTGGCGCTGTTGTCGTTCAAGCCGTTGCCGAAGGAGTATTTCGACGCGCAGCTTAGCTTCAACCTGCTGGCGCGGACGGGGGAAGACGGGAAAGTGCGGCTGGGCGAGCGGGAGGCGCGGATCCAGCGGGATTTGCGGGGGCTGGCGAAGCTGCACGGGGCAGGGCTGCCGGTGCCGTCGGTACGGCTGGTGCAGGCGCCGACGTTTCACGGGTATGCGGCGAGCGTGTGGGTGGAGTTTGCGACGCGGCCGAACATTGCGGCGATTGTCGGCAAGCTGAAAGAGGCGGGGGTGGACGTGCGGGACGAATCGCTGGACGCGCCGACGAACACGGGGATGGCGGGGGAGAGCGGATACGCGGTGGGAGCGATCGAGGCGGACCGGAATCATCCGACGGGGGCGTGGTTCTGGGTGGCGGCGGACAATTTCCGGCTGCAAGCGGATTTGACGATTGAGGTGTTACGCGAGCTGGTATGACGCGCCGAGGGCTGTTGGGATTAACGGGAGTGCTGACCGGCTGCGGGTATCACGTGGGCGGGAAGAGCGATCTGCTGCCGAAGAGTTTGCAGACGATCGCGGTGCCGGTGTTCAACAATCTGACGGTGCGGTACAAGCTGGCTGACCGGCTGGCTGGGGCGATCACGCGGGAGTTTATTGCGCGGACGCGGTACCAGATCATTACCGACGCGACGCAGGCGGATGCGGCGCTGACGGGGACGATATTGAATTTTACGGCGTTTCCGACGATTTTCGATCCGGCGACGGGGCGCGCGGCGGGTGTGCAGATTCAGGTGAATCTGCAGTTGACGCTGACGGAGCGGGCGACGGGGAAGGTGCTGTTTACGCGGCCGAACTACGACTTCCGCGAGCGGTACGAGGTGTCGGTGGACCAGACGCAGTATTTTGAAGAGTCCGATCAGGCACTGGAGCGGCTGAGCCGGGACGTGGCGCGGACGCTGGTGAGCTCGATTCTCGAGGCGTTTTGACGATGACACCGGACGATTTGCTGGCAGCTTTGAAGGCGAACAAGGTGGCGCCGGCGTATTTGTTTATCGGGCCGGACGCTTGGCGGCGGGATGAGTGCCGGAAGGCACTGGTGGAGAAAGCGCTACCGGAGGAAGAGCGGGAGCAGGGGTATACGCGGCTGGACCTGGACGAAGTCTCGTTGAACGACGTATTGGACGATGCGTGTTCGTATTCGCTGTTTGCGTCGACGCGGCTGATCTGGGTTTCGGGGGCGGAGGGGGCGTTGCCGCGGGGGGACGCGACGGAGCCGCCGGAGGGGCTGGTACGGTTTTTGAAAGATCCGCCGCCTGGGGTGACGCTGGTGTTTCAGTCGAGCCGGTACGATTTCGACGGGGACGACAAGGCGAAACTGGAGCGGGTGAAGAAGTACTATGCGCCGGTGAAGGCGGTTGTCGAGTTTCCGCATCCGGGGCCGCTGGAGGCGCGGAGCCTGGCGCAGCGGGTGGCGAAGCAGATCGGGCTGACGATTGCGAACGATGCGCTGGATCTGTTGATTGAGGCGACGGGGGCGAACGCGAGCCGGCTGGCGAACGAGTTGAATAAGCTGCGGCTGTTGACGGCGAATGCGACGGTGCGGGACGTGCAGCAGTTGGTACCGGACGCGCGGGAGTCGACGATTTTCAATCTGGTGGCGGCACTGGGGCGGCGGGACCGGAAGGCGTCGTTGGAGATATTGGACACGCTGGTGCGGGATGGGGAGTATTTGCCGCTGGCGTTGAGTTTTCTGGGGACGCAGTTCCGGTTTGCGCTCGCGGCGAAAGAGGCGCGGCTGATGAATGCGCAGGCGATTCAGGGGCATTTTTCGAAGCAGGGAGTGCCGATGTGGCGGGCGCGGGCGGAGCAGATTCAACAGACGGCGTCGGCGTTTCAGGTGGGGCAGATGCGGGCGGCGATTCAGTTGATCTTTCGGGCGGACCGGGGGCTGCGGGATGTGCGGCCGGATGATCGGACGGTGATGGAGCAGTTTATCCTGCGGCTGACGGCGGGCGGACGGTAATTTGGCGGGAGCGGCCGTAAGCCGTTGATGGGATTGGATTTAAAAATGGGGTCAGGTGCACCCGGTCCCATTTGGGGGGCGCGGGGGAATGATTGGGGGAATTCGCGGTAAAGCGTTGATTGTGTTGGACTTAAAATTGGGGACGGCCGCGCCCGACACCATTTATTGGTAGAATTCTTCGACGGCGATGACGGCGGTTTGGGAGCGGAGCGTGGTGACGCCGATCAGATTGCCCATGCTGTCGAAGAGACCGCCGCCGGCGGTGGTCGCCGTTACCGGGGCATTCGAAACGAGCAACTTGATGTTGCCCTGGGTCTTGGCCGATTGGAGGGCTCCCTCGGCTAAGGCGCCGGCGCGGACCGTAAACGTCTTCTCGCCGGCCGTCAGATCCTGGGCGTAACGGACCCCGTTCACCGGCTGCAACTTTACCCCGCCTGCTTCCAGGACACAGAGGCCGGCCGAACGCTTCGACTTGATCAGACGGACGGTCGTCGTCAAGAGCTTGCCGTTCTGATAGAGCCCCGTTGAGCCCTGGTTCTCCAGAACGTCGCAGTTGGTGAGCAAGAGGTTGCTCGATACGGCTACGGCGGATCCCTGGAACTCGGCGGCCTCCGGCTTAAGCTGGGTGGCGTCGCCAGCAGTAACCAAAGAGTAGACGGAGTTGCCCACCTCTTTCCAGAGGGCAGGCCCTTCGAGGGTCTTTGACAAGGTTCCGGGAGGGAGATCGGAGATGCCGCTCGACCAGGAGGGCCAGGCGGTGCGAGGGGAAACGGTGGGCGGAGGGGCGGTGGCGCGCGGGGCGGATGGGGCCACGGCGGCAGCGGCAGGGGCCGGAGGGGGCTCGGCGGGGCGGTCGAGACGGGCGATCTGCTGGCGGATTTGCTCGGCATCGGGGGCGAGAGGATCCTTCTTCAGATAGGCCGCGAAGCTCTCCTTGGCGCCTTTGATGTCATTCTTTTGGGCCAGAATCACGCCGAGGACCTGGTCGATGCGGGGGTTCTGGCCCTTGGTGTCGAGTTTAGCGGCTTCGCGGGCGGCCTTTTCGGCGTCGTCGAGTTTGCCGAGGTTCAGGTTGGACACGGCACTTACGAAGTGGAGATGCGGGTACTCGAAGGGATTCAGTTTGATGCCCTTGGCGGTGATTTCGGCGGTTTTGGCCCAGTCTTTGTTGCCGGCGTGGATGTAGGCGAGGTTGACGTAGGGTTTGACGTATTTCGAGTCGGCGGCGATGGCGGCTTCAAAGGCTTTCTGGGCGTCGGCGGGGCGCTTCTGCATTTCGTAGAGGCGGCCCTGGTCGTACCAGGCGATGGCGTACTTGGGGTAGGCGGCGGTGGCCTTTTCGATTTCGGCGAGGGCTTCGGGGAGTTTCTTTTTGCGGATGAGGTCGAGGCCTTTGTCGTAGCTATTTTTGGCTTCCTTGGGGGCGAGGGCGGTGGTCATGGAGAAGGTGAAGCCTTCCACGTTGGCGAGGCGGCGGAGAATGATGGTGCCGAGGTCGGGGTTGTCCATGAAACGGCGGCCGGCGAGGTTGACGCTTTCGCCGCGGAAACCGGGGAGGTTGGCGCGGATCTCGCAGCCCATGAGGTCGCGTTCGGAGATACCGGTAGAGGCGCCGCCGAAGCCGCCCATGTTGGTCCGGTTGCCGCCCATGGTGGAGCGGCCGAAGGTGCCGTCGTCGAGGCCGCCTGAGGTACTGGCGTCGGCCATGATGGTGTTATTGCGGCCGAGTTCGAAGCTGAAATGACCTTTGGAGTTGGTGTAGCCTTCGGGGCGGACGACGCCATTGCAGACGCGTTCGATGGTGACCGAGTCGGGAGGCGGGGTACCGTCTTCGAGGACCACTTTGCCGGAGAGGAAGATGGGCCGGTTCTGCTGCATGTCCGGGAAGCGATTGCGGTCCATGGGGTCCTGGCCGGGGAGGGTGGTGCGGCCGGGATTGGTGGGATTGGTACCGCCGAAACCGCCGGGGTTGGTGGGATTGGTGGCGCCGGCGCCGGGACCGGGACTGGTGGCACCGGTCGCGCCAGCACCGGGGGCGGTCGCGGGCGGTTGCTGGGCGAGCAGGGAAGCGGGAAGAATCAAGGCAAAAAGGAAGGGCGAAAGGCGCACGGGACAGCCTCCAGGATGGCCACATTATGCCATATGGGGGCGGGCCTCCATGTAAACTCGCGGCAACGGTGCGGGCCTGGCGGGTTATCATTACTGTTGGTGGCGCTGCGCACTCGCTGGAAGAGAATTGTGTCGGTGCTTGCTGTACTCTTTTGCGCCGCAAGTTGCCACGCGCAGGAGGCGGCGCCGGAGGCTCCTTATGTGGGGCGGCGGATTCGTACGATCCGGTACATGCCGGAGACGCAGCCGTATTCGCTGTCGCTGCTGGAGCAGATGAACCCGGTGAAAGCGGGGGACGTTTTTGACAGCCGGAAGATCAGTACGGCGATCGAGAAGCTATATGAGACGGGGCGTTTCTACACGGTGGATGTGGAGGCGGTGGCGGCCGAGGACGAGGTGATCCTGGAGTTCCGGACGGAGCCGGCGTGGTTTGTGGGGAAGGTATCGGTGACGGGGTCGGCGGATCCGCCGAACGACAGCCAGTTGATCTCGGCATCGCGGCTGGAGTTGGGGCAGGACTTTACGGAAGATTATCTGCTGCAGTCGAGCCAGAACATTGTGGGGCTGATGCGGGCGAACGGATTTTACCGGGCACGGGTGAATCCTCGGTTTGAGTATGAGGCGCTGACGCAGCAGGTAAATCTAAACTTCGACATCTCGCACGGGCCACGGGCGCGGTTCACCCGGCCGGTAATCACGGGGAGAGACGGGCGGAGCGAGGCGGCGATCCTGCGGACGACGCGGTGGCAGCGGATCTGGGGATTGGCCGGGTATAAGCACGTGACCGAAAGCCGGTTGCAGACGGGGCTGGAGCGGGTGCGCTATTCGTTTCAGGCACGGGATTTTCTGATGGCGAAGGTATCGCTGGACCGGCTGGAGTATTTGGCGGATTCCAACCGTGTGCGGCCGCACTTGAAAATTGAAACGGGCCCGCGGATCCGGATCCGGGCGGAGGGGGCAAGGCTGTCGCGGGGGAAGATGCGGCAGTTGGTTCCGGTGTTTCAGGAGCGGACGGTGGACCGGGATCTGTTGAACGAGGGGGGGCGGAACATTGCACAGTACCTGCAGGGGCAGGGGTATTTTGACGCGACGGTGGATTTCCAGGAGTCGCCGGTGGCGGCTAATGGGGAGCAGACGATTCTCTACACGGTGGACCGGGGGCCGCGCTACAAGCTGACACATTTGCACATTCAGGGGAATGCGTACTTTGACCAGAAGACGATCCGGGAGCGGATGTCGATCACGCCGGCGACGATGCTGCGGTACCGGAACGGGCGGTACAGCGAGGAACTGGTGCGGAAGGATGTGGAATCGATTGAGTATTTGTACCGGTCAAACGGGTTTCGGGATGTGAAGGTGACGTCGCGGGTGGAGCGGAACCCGCAGAGCAAGGGCGAGGAGGTGATGCTGCACCTGACCATTGATGAAGGGGAGCAGTGGTTTGTATCGGGGGTGGAGATCAGCGGGGTAAATCTGCGGGATTTCGAGTATGTGAAGGGGCTATTGCAGACGACCGAGGGGCAGCCGTTTGCCGATACGGCGCTGGTGTCGGACCGGGATACGATCCTGAACTTCTATTTCAACAGCGGGTATCCGGACGCGACGCTGGAGATGAAGACGGCGCTGGAGGAGGGTACGCGGCGGGTGAACGTGAAGGTGGAGGTGAGCGAGGGGCGGCGGAACTTTGTAAGGCGGGTGCTGGTGGGAGGATACCGGACGACGCGTCCGCGGCTGATCTATGACCGGATTCCGTTGGAGACGGGGGATCCGCTATCGCAGAGCGCGGTGATTGACGCACAGCGGCGGCTGTACGATCTGGGGATTTTCGCGAAGGTAGACATTGCGCTGCAGAATCCGGACGGGAGGGAGCGGGACAAAAACGTTCTCTACCGGCTGGAGGAGGCGAGCCGGTACAGCTATACGTTTGGATTCGGGGCGCAGTTGGCGCGGATTGGCGGCGGGTTGGGGACGTTCGATTCGCCGGCGGGGGCGCCGGGTTTTTCGCCGCGGATCAATTTTGGCGTGAGCCGGGTGAACTTTCAGGGTTTAGGGCATACGGTGACATTTCGGGGGCAGTTGTCGAACTTTCAGAAGCGGGCGGTGGTGAACTACTATGCGCCGCAGTTTACGGGGAACGACCGGCTGAATCTGAGTTTCACGTCGCTGTTCGATGATTCCCGGGACATACGGACGTTCGCGGCGCAGCGGCTGGAGAGCAGCATACAGTTGGGGCAGCGGTTATCAAAGGCCAACACCGTGCAGTACCGTTTTACGTTCCGGCGGGTGCAGATTGACGATTCGACGCTCTCGATTGACCCGGCGCTGATTCCGCTGTTTTCGCAGCCGGTGCGGCTGGGGATTGTGTCGGCGTCGTTTGTGCAGGACAAACGGGACGATCCAATTGATTCGCGGCGCGGGTCCTACAACACGATCGACTTCGGGTTTGCGGGGAGCTATTTCGGGTCGCAATCGGATTTCCTGCGGCTGATTTTCCGGAACTCGACGTATCACCGGATCCGGCGGGACCTGGTGCTGGCGCGGCTGACGACGCTGGGGGGGATGTACAGTTTGAGCGGGCGATCGGTACTGAAGGACGTCCCGCTGCCGGAGCGGTATTTTTCGGGAGGCGGTTCGACGCATCGCGGGTTTCCGGACAATCAGGCGGGGCCGCGGGATCTATCGACGGGATTCCCGATTGGGGGGAAGGCGCTGGTAATGAACACGCTGGAACTGCGGTTTCCGTTGATTGGCGATACGATCGGCGGTGTGCTGTATCACGACATGGGGAACGTGTACCGGGATCTGGACAAGATCTCATTCCGGACGTCGCAGCGGAACGTGCAGGACTTCGACTACATGGTGCACACGGTGGGATTTGGGATCCGGTACCGGACGCCGGTGGGGCCGGTGCGTTTCGATATCGGGTTTTCGCCGAATTCGCCGCGGTTTTTCGGATTTAAGGGCACGCGGGAGGAACTGGTGCAAGGCGGGGGCTCGCGGCTGGTGCAGCGGATCAATCAACTGCAGTTTCATTTCTCGCTGGGGCAGACGTTCTAATATGCGACACCTCTTGCTATTGCTGGCGGCGTGGGGGGCATCGGCGGCGGTGGTGGACGGGATTGTGGCGACGGTGGGGCGGGCGGTGATTACCGACAGCATGGTGCGGCGGAGTTTGCGGACGGCGGCGCTGCTGGGAAAGGTTCCGCTGGCGGAGACGCCGGCGGTGTGGGAGGAGTTCCGGAACCGGCTGATTGAGCAGGCGCTGGTGAAGGAAGAGATCCGGATCAGCCGATATCCGGTGGCGCAACCGGACGAGATCCGGGCGGCGATGGAGCAGGTACGGACGCAGTTGGGGGGGACGGCGGGGTGGGCGGCCCAGTTGCGGACCTACCGGCTTACGGAGGCGGACGTAGCGGAGAATGTCGCCTGGCAGATTACGTTTGCGCGGTTTCTGACATACCGATTCCGGCCGGCGGTGCAGGTGACGGACGAAGCGCTGCGGGCGTTCTATGCGACGTGGAATCCGGCCGGCGGGAAGCCGGCGCTGGAGGAGGCGCGGGAGCGGGTGGAGGCAGAATTTATTGCGGAAGAATCGGCGAAGTATCTGGACCGGTGGTTGCGGGAAGTGCGGCAGGTGACGCGGATTGAAACCTTGCAGCCGCAGGGGGCCAAGCCATGAAGAGGTTTTTGCGGCGCGGGGCGGTGACGTTGGCGGTGCTGGGCGTACTGCTTTACGGCGCCTGGTGGTGGGTATTGCGGAGCGAGTGGCTGCGGGAGAAGGTGCGGGTGCGGGCGATTGCGGAGGTGGAGAAGGCGACGGGGGGACGGGTAGAACTGGGGCGGCTGGACTTCGATCCGGCGTTGCTGGGAGCGACGATTGAGAAGTTCACGCTGCACGGGACGGAAGGGGCCGGGGAGGCGCCGCTGGTGCAGGTGGAGCGGGTGAAGGTGGGGCTGAAGGTGCTCTCCTTTTTCAAACCGAATGTGGATGTGGGGCGGATTGAGATTGACCGGCCACGAGTGAATCTTCTGATGGACAAAGACGGGCGGACGAATCTGCCGTCGCCGGCGGCGGGGCGTCCGAAGTCCGACCGCGGGCCGGTGGAGCAGGTGTTGCGGCTGGCGGCGGACGCGTATGTGGTGCGGGACGGGGAGTTTCACTACGACTCGAAGCGGTACAAGTTTGCGGCAAGCGGGAAGGATTTGCAGGCGAGTTTCGACTACGAGGGGACGGGGCCGGTGTACCGGGGGCGTGTGGCGACGAAGACGATGGAGGTGGAGGCCGGGAGGCTACCGCGGATGCCGGTGGACCTGGACGTGACGATGGTGGTGGAGAAGGACGCGTTGGATTTCACCGCGTTGCGACTGCAATCGGTGGCAAGCACGGTGACGGGGAAGGGGCGGATTGAGAACTTCAGCGCGGCGCGCGGGGATTTTGCGCTGGCGCTGGAGACGGACCTGAGCGAATCGGGGCGTCTGTTCCGGGCGCCGGCGGGGCGAGGGAAGGTTTTTTCCAGCGGGCGGTTCCAATGGCTGGGCGGGGCGGAGGTGCGGTATGAGGGGGAGGTGCGGGCGGGGGGCCTGACGGTGGAACTGGGCGGGATGCGGGTGCAACCGGTGGCGGTGACGGCAAGGGTGGTGGCGACGGGGAAGGATCTGGACGTTACGGCGATACAGGCGAAGGCGGCGGAGGGCACGTTTGCGGGGAGGGCGTCGTTACCGGGCTATGGGGGATATCTGGTGGACGGTGAGGTGGCGGGATTGACGCTGGCAACGGTGCTGGAGAAGACGGGGAACGCGCCGGTGGGGTATGCGGGGATGATGAACGGGCCGGTACGGCTGGAGGGTCCGTTTGGCGGCGGGATGATGGTGGACGCGGATATGAAGATCGAACCGCTGGCGGGGGCGATTCCGCTGGAGGGGAGAGCGGTGTTGCGGTATGACCGGGCGCTGAATCAGGTGGTGGTGAAGGACTCCTACGTGACGACGCCGCATGCGAGGGTGGACGTGGCGGGAACCTTGATGCAAACGCTGCGGGTGAAGCTTGGGGTGACGGATTTCAGGGACTTACAGCCGGCTCTGGCGATTCTGGGCGTGAAGACGGAGTTGCCGGTACGGCTGGAGAACGGGAGCGTGCTGTTTGAGGGGACGGTTTCCGGAGCGTTGAAGGAGCCGCTGGTGGCGGGGCAGTTGCGGGCGATTTCGGCGCGGTGGGGGGAGTTGAAGGCGGACGCGTTGAGCACGACGGTAGTGGCGTCAGCGGACAAGCTGACGCTGACACGATTCAGCGTGACGCAGGAGGGGGCGACGGCGACGGGGAACGGGACGATCGGGTTGAAGAACTGGCAGGCGGGGGGGAGCAGCGCGATTGATGTACGGGCGGAGGGGCGAAACCTGAATGTGGGAAATCTGCGGCGGCAGGCGGGGATCACCGAGCCGGTGGAAGGGCTGCTGCAGGCGACGGCGGTGCTGGCGGGGACGGTGGACGAGCCGCGGGGGGAGGTGCAGATCGACTGGTTCCGGCCGGCGTACGGGAGCGACTATCTGGACCGGCTGCGGGCGACGCTGACACACGGGGCGAACACATTGGAGGTACGGACGCTGGAAGCGACGAGGGGAGCCGCAAAGCTGACGGGATCGGGGACCTTTGCGCACGGGCGGGCGGACTGGCGGAACGGGACGATGGCGGCGGCGTTTCAATTGACGGGGGTCGAACTGGGGACGGTGCCGGCGGTGCAGCGGTTGCGAAAGGGGACGAAGGGACTGGTGACGGCGGGAGGGAAGGTGCGGGCGCGGCTGGTAAACGGGGAGCCTGAGTGGACGGGGGTGGAGGGGGAAGCGAAGCTGGGGAATGTGGTGATTGATGACCGGCCGTACGGGGAGATGATGCTGACGGCGGGGATGGCGGGAAGCGGGGAATTGGAGCTGAAGGCGCGGGGGGCGCTGCGGGGATCGGCGATAACGGCGACGTCGAAGTGGCGGCTGACGGCGGGGTATCCGGGGACGGCGCATCTGGAGTTCGGGGAGTTGCCGTTTGCGGTGTTGAACGAGTTGCGGCCATCGCAGGTGGCGGCGCAGCCGTGGCCATTTCTGGGGGCATTCCGGGGGAGTGTGGACTTTGCGGGGCCGGCACTGGACATCGACCGGTGGAAGGTGGACGTAACGATTCCGAGCATCTATGCGCGGCCGGAGCGGCGGCAGGTGTTGCCGGGGAAGACGACGGCGCAGGATTTTGAGCTGCGGAACGACGGGCCGCTGCGGCTGAGCGCGGAGGGGCGAACGGTGACGATCCGATCGGCACGGTTCGTGGCGAAGGACACGAATCTGTCGGCGGGGGGCACGTTCTCCCTGGCGGAAAAGCGGCCGTGGGATTTGAAGGTGGACGGGCAGCTGAACCTGGCGGGGCTGCGGGCGTTCAGTCCGGACATTGTGGCGAGCGGGGTGGCGACGATGACGGCGAACATACGGGGGGAGTTGGCGAGTCCGCAGGTGTTCGGGGCGCTGGAGTTGAAGAACGCGACGTTGAACGTGGAAGGGGTGCCGAACGGGCTGGACAAGGTGGCGGGGCGGGTGTTGTTCGACCGACGGCGGGCGACGATAGAGAACCGGCTGACGGCGGAGTCCGGCGGGGGAGCGCTGGCGCTGGGCGGGTTCATCGACTTTTCTGGGGAGGACACGTTCTACCGGTTGCAGGCGGAGGCGGCGCGGGTGCGGATCCGGTATCCGGAGGGAGTGAGCACGGTGGCGGACGCGAACATCAGCTTGAGCGGCACGACGGAGCGGAGTTTGCTGGCGGGGAGTGTGACGGTGCTGCGGAGCGGGTTTACGCCGCGGACGGACTTGGGCAGTCTGCTGGCGGAATCGAGTCGGGGGGAGAGCACGCCGATCGAGGCGAACAAGTTCCTGGCGAATATGCAGATTGACGTGAAGGTGCGGACGGCGCCGGAGACGCAGTTTACGACCTCGCTGACGAACGATTTGCAGGCGGAGGCGAATCTGCAGATCCGTGGGACAGGGGCGCGGCCGGTGGCGCTGGGGCGAATTACGATCAGCCAAGGGGACATTAACTTCTTCGGGAATAAGTACACGATCAAGCGCGGGGAAGTGAGTTTCTATAATCCGACGAAGGTGGAGCCGACGCTGGATATGGACTTGGAGACCCGGGTGCGCGGTGTGGATGTGACGGTGAACTTTACGGGGCCGATCGATAAGTTGAATGTGAGTTACCGGAGCGATCCGCCGCTGCAGCCGGGGGAGATTATTGCGCTGTTGACGGTGGGGCGATCGCCGACGGCGTCGACGGTGGGGAGCAGCCAGAGCGGGGCGCGGGGATCGTTTCTGGAGAGCGGAGCGAACTCGTTGCTGGGATCGGCGATTTCGGCGCCGATCTCGAGCCAACTGCAGCGGTTCTTCGGAGTGAGCCGGATTAAGATCGACCCGACGATCGCGGGGCTGGAAGGCACGCCGCAAGCGCGGGTGACGGTGGAACAGCAGGTGTCGAAGGACATTACGGTAACGTTTGTGACGAACCTGAACCGGAGTCAGCAGCAGGTGGTGCGGTTTGAATGGAACGTCAGCCGGGAGTGGTCTTTGATTGCGCTGCGGGATGAGAACGGATCGTTCGGGGTGGATTTCCAACTTCGGAAGCAGGTGAAATAGAGTATGCGGCTGCGGGCGGAGAAGAACCGGCTGAAAATTGAACACAGCATTCTGGACGGAGTGCGGGGCATGCTGGACCGGTTGCTGAAGGATGTGCCGGAGATCCGGAGCGTGGTGCCGGGGCGGATCGCGATTGTGCGGGATGCGCGAGGACCGGTAAAGGTGCGGGTAACGGTGCCGGTGACGAACGGGTGGAAGGCAATTGCGCTGAGCGATGGAGCGAGGCAGGAGTTGTTTATCAGCACCACGTTGGGGAGGGAAGAGCTGGAGCTGGCATTACGCCGGGCGGCGGAGTAACGGTACACTGGTAATGGAATCCCATCCTTTCCGCAAGGAGCAATAATCAAATGGCAGTAAAAGTTGCGATCAACGGATTTGGCCGCATTGGCCGTAACGTTGTGCGCGCGGGTCTGAACAACCCCAACATCGAGTTCGTTGCATTGAACGACCTCACCGATAACAAGACTCTCGCCCATCTGTTGAAGTATGACTCGACGCTCGGCCGGTTGGACGCCGAGGTCACCCAGGACGCCGAATCGATCACGATCAACGGCAAGCGCATTCGTGTGTTCGAGACGAAGGACCCGGCGGCGATCGACTGGTCGGCCTACGGGGCGGAGATCGTCGTGGAATCGACGGGCCGCTTCACGGACGCGAGCGAAGCATCGAAGCATCTGCGCGGCACGGTGAAGAAGGTCATCATTTCGGCGCCGGCGAAGGGCGAAGATCTGACGGTAGTTTTGGGTGTGAACGACGGCGTCTATGACGCGGCGAAGCACAACATCATTTCGAACGCGTCGTGCACGACGAACTGTCTGGGACCGGTGGCCAAGGTGCTGCACGAGAACTTCGGCATTCTGAAGGGCTCGATGACGACGATCCACAGCTACACGAACGATCAGAATGTGCTGGACTTCCCGCACAAGGATCTGCGGCGTGCGCGTGCGGCGGCGATCAACATGATCCCGACGTCGACGGGCGCGGCGAAGGCGATCGGTCTGGTGCTGCCGGAGTTGAAGGGCAAGCTGGACGGGTATGCGATGCGTGTTCCGACGCCGAACGTTTCGGTGGTGGACTTTGTCTGCATGACCGAGAAAGACACGACGACGGCGGAAGTGAACGCTCTGCTGAAGGCCGCGGCGGAGGGCCCGTTGAAGGGGATCCTCGGCTACACGACCGATCCGGTGGTTTCGACCGACATGATGAAGAACTCCAACAGCTCGATTGTCGATGCCGACCTGACGAAGGTGATGGGCGGCAATCTGGTGAAGGTTGTCAGCTGGTACGACAACGAATGGGGCTATTCGTGCCGCGTTGTTGACCTGTGCGAACTGCTGGCGAACAAGGGCCTGTAAGCTCGATCGCAGCCAAGAAACGAAAAAAGGCCGCCTTCGGGCGGCCTTTTTCTGTTTCCACGGCTGGTTCTACTTCATGGAGTGGCGTGCCTCTTGGAGGACCCGTTTGGCGCGGCTGGGATTGAAGACGCCGCAGGAGCAGAAGCGGGCGAGGTAGGTAACGGCTTCTTCGGGGGTGCGGCGGCCTTCCTTGACCCAATCGATCATTTTTTTGGCGAGAGAGTGGCTGACCATGCCGTGGCCACACATGGTGGAGAGCATCATGGTCTGGGTGTTGGGGAGTTTTTCGGTTTTGCCTTCGAAGCCGAGCGAGTAGCCGACGGAGTGGCGGGGAATGCCGACTTCGTGGCAGCAGGCTTCGGCGTTTTCGATGGAGGTGGAGATGTTGATGCTCATGCCGAGGTTGGCTTCCTTCACCTTCTTGATGAAGTCGACGGCAGCGGCGCGGTTATCGAAAACGGCGGCGACGGTGGTGGGGGCGTCGAGGCCCTTGACGACCTCTTCGAGGTCGGGGGTCATGTCGCGATTCCAGTGGTTGAGGGGGCTCATCTGGCTGGAGGGGCGGAGGCAGCCGCCGTGGCGGGCATCGCCGAGGTTGACCGGTTTGAACGGGATGGCCATGGCGAGGAACTGGCGGAGCTTGGGAAGAGCGTCCTTGTCGTTCTTGCCGCGCGAGCAGATGGCGAAGACGACGTAATCATCCTTGAAGGAAGGGGCAGGTCCGAAACGGTGGAGAGTATTGGTCACTTGGCGGCTCCGGCGGGTTCTTTCTGGGCGGCGAGGGCGTCGGGGTTGGTGATACGGCCGAGGCCGATGTTGGTTTTGGCGCGGTGGAGTTCGTAGCCGAGTTTTTCGAGGATGGGGGCGACGATTTTGTCGTCGCCGCTGGCATCGCAACGGACACCGACGCCGAGGACGACGACGGTATCGATTTCGGCTTCCACTTCCTTGACGATGCGGATGATCTGCTCGGTTTTGTCGACGGTGGTTTTGATTTCGAGGATGGCCGACATCACCTTTTCGTTGATGATGTCCTCGCGGAGACGACCGGTCTTCTGGTCGGTCATGAGGGTGGTGACGGGGTTTTTCTTTTCGAAGTCGACGCCGGCGGCGGCGAGTTTCATGGACATTCGCTCGATTTCGTGGAAGCGGGCGCCGACGCCGGGGCGGCCGAACTCGATGGTGAAGCCGACTTCGCCTTCTTTGACGCGGCCGGAGATATCGTTGGTTTTGACCTCTTCGGTGCCGCGGCCTTCGATACCGGTGGATTCGTGGGGGACGCGGGGATCGGAGAAGGCGCGGCGGACGACGCGAGGCCAGATGAGTTCGTCGGGCTCAAAGGCGGAGGTGGGGCAGACGTCGGGTTCCGGGTCAAAGCGGAGGCGCATCATCTGGAAGACCTTGCGCATGGTGCGGACGATGGTGGGGTTGAGGTTCTCTTTGCTGAGGCCGTTGTAGCAGGCGTAGCATTCGACGCACTCTTCGCGGTCGATGGTGGCTCGTTTGATGACCGGGTCAATGTAGATGGCGCCCATGGGGCAGACATAGGTGCAGTTGCCGCAGGCGACGCATTTGTCGGGATTGATTTTCATTTCGAAGTGGCTCCGGGATCGGACGGGAACACGTGACGCGAGGCGTCGATACCAAGATATAAAATTGCACCCCCGGCGCAAAAGGCGGCGGCGGTGTAGAAGGGGACATTCCAGCCGAAGGATTTGACGATGTAGCCGAGGGCGACGGTGGAAATGGCGCCGCCGATGTTGCCGAAGGTATTCATGACGGCTGAGACGGAGCCGGCGAAATCGCCGCCGATATCGAGGGGGATGGCCCAGGAGACGCCGACGGTGAGTTCGAGGCCGAAGACGGCGAGGCAGGTGTAGACGACGCACATTTCGGCGTTGGCGGTCATGGTAGCGGGAACGATGCCGAGGGCGGCGATGGAGAAGCCTGCGGCGCCCACGGCCTGGCGGGCGAGTTTGAGGTTGCCGGAGCGTTCGGCCCACCAATCGGTGAGCCAGCCGCCGAGGAGGTCGCCGACGACGCCGGCGAGGAGGGGGAGAGAGGCGTAGAGTCCCATCTTCTTCAGGTCGTAGCCGCGGAACTCTTTGAGGTAGGTGGGGAGCCAGTCGAGGTAGATGGCGAGGGTCCAGCCATAGCAGAGGTACATGGCGCCGAGGATCCAGGTGGCACGGGAGGCGAGGATGGCGCGCCAGGGAACGGCCCCGGAGCGGGCGGGGCGCTTGCCACCGAGAGCCTGCTGGATCATGTCGCGTTCTTCGGCGTTGACCTGGCGGTGCTCTTCCGGGGTATCGCGATACCAGAAGAACCAGAGGAGGGCCCAGCCGATGCCGAGGGCACCGAAGACGAGGAAGGGCATGCGCCAGCCGTAGGCGATGATCATCCAGGCGACGATGGGCGGCGTGAAAGCAGCGCCGAGACGGGAACCGGCATGGGTGACGCCCTGGGCCCAGCCGCGTTCGGAGGGGAGCATCCAGCGGGAGAGGCTCCGGGTGGCGATGGGGAAGGCACCGGCTTCGCCGACACCGAAGAGGAAACGGCAGACGGCCATGGAGACGGCACCGGCCATGACGGCGGTGAGCGAGGTGAAGGCGCTCCACCAGAGGACGATGAGGGTGAGTGCGCGGCGGGGGCCGAAGCGGTCGCCGAGCCAGCCGCCGGGGATCTGAAAGAAGGCGTAGCCCCAGCGGAAGGCGCCGAGGATGAGGCCCATGGTTTCCAGGGAGAAGCCGAACTCTTCGCGGATCTTGGGGGCCGCCGAGGAGATGACTACACGATCCATGTAGGTGATCATGTAGGCGGCCACGGTGAGCCACAGGACGAGGTGGCGGATTCTGGTCGGACGCTGCGGCATCCCGTTGAGTCTATTACGGACGGGGGCGTTCGTGCAGGTAGGCGCAATCGACGAGGCGGCTATTGCCGGTTCCATCGTTGACGGCGAACTTGCGGGAGACGAAGCCGGTGCCGCGGAACTGGCCGCTCCAGAGGGAGCCGCCGGCGAATGCGCCGTCCTTGCGGAGGGCGTAGAAATTGATGTCGAATTTGTCGAGGCGCTTGAGATCGTTGTTGTAGTTGCGGGAGACGCGCTTGAGGGCGTCCATAACGGCGTCCTGCGGGCTCATGCCGTGGCGCATGTTTTCAACGATGGTGTGAGCACCGGCGACGCGGATGTTTTCTTCGCCGCGGCCGGTGGAGCCGGCGGCGCCGATTTCCTGGTCGACGTAGAGGCCGGCGCCGATGATGGGCGAGTCGCCGACACGGCCGGGGATTTTCCAGGCGAGGCCGCTGGTGGTAGTGCAGCCGCTCATTTCGCCTTTCTCGTTCAGGGCGAGACAGTTGATGGTGCCGGTGGGCGGGTGGATGGCCATTTCGTGGGCCCAGGCGAGGGTTTGCTCATCGGCTTCCGGGAAGAGGCGGAGGAGCGCTTTGGGGGATTTGCCGGGAGGCGCGTCGACGCCGTCGGACCAGTTGGAGTGGCCGTTCTGGTCCTTGAGGGTACGTTTCCAGACGAGGAAGGCGAGGCGGGACTTTTCGGTGAGGAGGTTTTCTTCGGCGAAGCCCATGGACTTGGCGAAGCGGAGGGCGCCTTCCCCGACGAGCATGATGTGATCGGTTTCCTCCATGACGAGCTTGGCGATTTTGGAGGGGGTTTTAATGCCGCGGATGGAGGCGACCGAGCCGGCGCGGCGGGTGGGGCCGTGCATGACGGAGGCGTCGAGTTCGACGACCCCTTCTTCATTGGGGAGGCCGCCATAGCCGACGGAGTTGTCGTTGGGGTCGAGTTCATTGACATTGACGCCGGCGATGACCGCATCGAGAGTGTCCTTACCGGCGCGGAGCCAACTCATGGCGATATTGCAGCATTCGACGCCATTAGCGCTCGAAATGACGATGTTTTTCGGCTTTGCCGCGGGCTGTGCCTGGGCGGCGGCGGGCAGTGCCGCCGCGGACTTCATCCAAAGACGCCGACTCCACATAATGCACTCTCCTGAAGCGATAAACTGAACAGCATGTTGACGCGGGTTCGCTTGTTAGCGGCGTTTGTGCTGATTGCCACATTGTTGTATCCACAGGGGAAGAAAAGCAAGAAAGGGCGGGGGCCGGACGCGGTAATCGAGAAGATTGAAGTGCGGCGGGACGGGGATGTGATCCTGTTGGACGGGACGGTGAAGAACACGTCGGCGAAAGCGATTCGGGGGATGACACTGCATTTTGAGTTTTTCGCGCCGAACCGGGAGTCGCTGACGGTGCAGAGCGGGCCGGTGGAGGCGGCGGAGATTGCGCCCGGGGATGAGGCGGAGTTCCGGCTGCAGGTGAAGTTTCCGACGCGGGCGGTGGAGCTGAAGGTGGAGGCGCGGGACCGGGATCAGCGGGACCTGACGGTGGAAAAGAACGGGCCGTTCGCGATCGATTAGAACCACTTTAGGGAAAACCAACGGGGCCACTTGCCCCATGGGGGTGGGAAATTTGCCAGAGTTGGTAGATGGGAGACAAGCCATTTCCGGTCTCCGATCTGCTTCTGCAGTTGGACCCGTCATCCGAGCTGCCCATGTACCTGCAGCTCTACGAACAGCTCCGCGCGGCAATCGTCAACGATTGCCGAATTCCTCGCAGCGCGAAGCTTCCCTCCACGCGCGCCCTTTCCGAAACTTTGCACGTGAGCCGGAACACGGTGATCGCGGCATTCGAACAACTCCTGGCCGAGGGTTATCTGGAAGGCCGGATCGGCTCGGGCACCTATGTGGCGCGGACGCTGCCGGAGGCCTGCCTGGGCGCGCGTCCGCAAGCTTCGGCACCGGGATATGGGAGGGGGCCGGCACGGGTCTCCGAGCGAGGGCGAAGGATGCGGCAGATGATGCCTTCGACCAACATCGCCCATGTGGTGCCAGCGCCATCGAAGCCGAAGACGTTCCGGCTGCACGCGCCGTCGTTTGAAGCCTTTCCGTACGATGTGTGGCGGCGGCTGGCGCAACGGACGTGGGACCGGATCCGGCCGGAGATGCTGGGCTACGGATGCCCGGCGGGCTGGCAACCGCTGCGGGAAGCGGTCGCACACTATCTGCGGGCGGCGCGGGCGGTGAACTGCGACTGGCAGCAGGTGATCATCACCAACGGCGCCAAGCAGGCGATGCACCTGGTGGCGCAGACGATGACGGATCCTGGCGAGCCGGTGTTCATTGAGAATCCGAGCTATAGCGGCATCCGGATTGCGTTCACGCTGTCGGGGGCGCGTATGCTGCCGGTGCCGGTGGACGGCGAGGGATTGGACATTGCGGCAGCCGAGCAGATGTGTCCGGAAGCGCGGCTGGTGTACGTGACGCCGTCGCACCAGTATCCGCTGGGGGCGACGATGTCGTTGAACCGGCGGCTAGCGCTGCTGGACTGGGCGCGGCGGCGGGACGGGTTTGTGATTGAAGACGACTATGACAGCGAGTTCCGATACAGGGGACGTCCGGTGGCGTCGCTGCAGGGGTTGGACCGGGAGAGCCGGGTGCTGTACATCGGCACGTTCAGCAAGGTGCTGATGCCGTCGCTGCGGCTGGGTTATATGGTGGTGCCGCCGGACCTGGTGGACACGTTCATTGCGGCGCGGGCGCACTACGACTGGAGTTCGCCGATTATTGAGCAGGCGACGCTGGCGGAGTTCATGACGGAGGGGCACTTTGCACGGCTGATCCGCCGGAACCGGGCGATGTATGCCGAGCGGCAGGAGATCCTGCTGGCGGCAGGGCGGCGGCGATTGCGCGGACTGTTGGAACTGGCTCCGAAGGAGTGCGGGATGCACCTGCTGGGGTGGCTTCCGAAAGGCGTGGATGACCGGGCGTGCGCGGCGTCGCTGTTTGCCGGAGGAGTGGAGACGCTGGCGCTGTCGCAGTTTGCAAGCGCGCCGGCGGAGCCGGGGGGCCTGTTGCTAGGATACGCACCGTTCGACCAGCGGGAGATTGAAACGGGAGTGGAACGGATGGCAGCCGTGCTGGAACGGGAAGTGGTCCCGTTGCGATAGGAGGCAATGGATCTAGGCGATGTGCGGGGAGCGGCGCACACTGGCGCATGACTGTCTGGCCACTCTTACTTCTTTTATCCACGTGCGATCCGACGCCAGCACGAAACGGGAAACAACAATTCGATCAGGGGAGGTTCGCCGAGGCCGAGGGGCATTTCCGGCGGGCGCTGGAGCAGGCGTGCGGGCCGGTGCAAGAACTTGCGGACCGTATCAATCTGGCAGCAACACTCCGGGAGAGAAACCGGCCTGCGGAGGCGCGGGAGGTTCTGGAACAGGCGGGGAATCCGCAGCAGATGCCTGGGGACATGCAGGTGCAGTATTGGAATAGCCTGGGGCTGCTGGAGGACCAGTCGGGACGGGCGGCGGCGGCCGAGGCGGCCTACCGGCGGGCAATGGCGCTATTAACACCCGCGACGCCCGTGCGGCTGACGTTGCAGTTGTGGACCAACTATGCGCGGCTGCACATTCGGGCGGGGCGGACCGCCGAGGCCGAGGAGGCGCTGCAGCAGGCGCGACGGGCGCCAGGGTGGCTGCATGAGCGGCCTATCTCCTATGACCTTAACCTGGCGGAATTGCGGCGGATGCAGGGGCGGCGGCGGGAGGCCGAGGCGGTGCTACGCGCGCTGCTGGCGCGGGTGCCGGAGATGCCGGCGCAGACCCGGGGAGCGATTCACAATAATCTGGCATCGCTGGTGGCGGCACGGCGAGCGTACCGGGAGGCGGAGGAGCACTGGCGGGAGGCGGAAGCGGCGTTCCGCGAGGCCTATGGATCGGCGCACCCGATTGTGGCCAAGCAGCGGAACAACTTGGCGGCGCACTATGTTTCGCGGAAGCGGTATGCGGAGGCGGAGTCGCTGTACCGGGAGGCGATTGCGATGGACGAGCATCCGCTGCTTTTGAACAATTTGGGATCGTTGCTGCACCAGCGCGGGCGGACGGCGGAGGCCGAAGAACTCTACCGGCGGGCGGTGGCGCTGTTTGCGCGTCGTGGGGACGCGGCGCCGGAAGCGCTGCGGTTGCACGGGAATCTGGCGCTGCTGCTGGCCGAGACGAGGCGCGGGGAGGAGTCGCTGGCGCATTTCCGCGTGGTGATGGACCTGCTGCCGCTGGCGGCGCCGGCCGAAGAGGAGGCAGCGGCGCGGTATCTGGAGCAGTATGAGCGGGTGCTACGGGCGCGGCGGGAAGCGGCCGAGGCCGAGCGGGTGGCGGCGATGGCGATGCGGTACCGGGTGCGGACGGCGCTGCGGGAAGAGGACTAGCGGCGGATGGCGAACAGGTGGCGGGCGCCGCGAATGAAGAGCGTGCCCGAGGAGATGGCGGGCGTAGCCATGACGGTTTCGCCCATCGGGTTCACCGCCACCTGTTCGTACTTCGGACCCGGACGGAAGACGTAGACCTCGCCATCTTCATTGGCAGCGTAGACGACGCCATCGGCGGCGACCATGGAGGCGCTGGCCGGCGTGCCGACACCAAGGCGCTGCTGGTAGAGCGTGGCGCCGGTGCGGGAGTCATAAGAGGCGAGAATGCCGCCGCGTGTGGAGTAGGTGAAGACCTGGCCGTTGACGATGACAGGCGTGGAGAGATAGGGAGCCTCTTCGCGCATCCAGGCGATGGACTCCTTGGAGCCGGTGATATCGCCGCTGGCGCCGGGACGGATGGCATAGGAGCGGCGGATGTAGCGGGAGTAGCCGCTGAAGACGTAGATGAGCCCGTTGTCGACGAAGGGGGTGGGGACGGAGATCATGGAGGTGCCCTTGAGGCGCCAGAGTTCGCGGCCGGTTTCGGCATCGTAGCCGCAGATGTGTTCGACGCCGTTGGCGACGAGTTCGGTGCGGCGGGGGCCGGCGACGATGGTGGGAGTGGACCAGGCGGGTTTGGAATCGCGCGGGGTACGCCAGAGATCGCGGCCGGTGGCGGCGTCGAAAGCGGCGAGAAAGGAACCCTTGTGCATGTCGACCTGGAGAAACACTTTGCCCTGCCAGAGGATGGGGGACGAGGCGGAGCCCCACTGGTAATCGGGCAGGTCAAAAGCGCCCTGGTCGAGGGCCCCGAGATCCTTCTGCCAAAGCAGTTTTCCTTTGAGATCGAAACAGAAGAGGCCTTCGGAGCCGAAGAAGGCGACGAGGTGCTTGCCATCCGTAGCGGGAGTGGGAGAGGCGTAGGAGTTGTGGGGATGGCGAAGGACGCGGGGCTTGGACTTGCCGGCGAGGGTGTTCCAGACGATGCGTCCGGTTTTCTTGTCGATGGCGAGGACGCGGAACTCCTGGGCGGCTTCGTCCTGACGGCGATCGAGTTCGCCCTTGAGCGTGGCCTCAAACACCATTTGCGGATTGCTGCTGATGGCGGTGGTGAGAAAGACGAGGGAGTCCCAGACGATAGGGCTGGAGAGGCCGAGGCCGGGGATCTCCGTCTTCCAGGCGATGTTTTTGCCTTTGGCGACGTCCCATTCGAGGGGAATATTCTGTTTTTCGGCGACGCCGCGGGCGCCGGGACCGCGGAAGGAGGGCCAGTTTTGCGCGGTTAACGCGAGGGCGGCGGCGGCGAGCAGTGCGACCCTCATAGCGGGATATTCCCGTGTTTCTTTTTGGGCATGGTGTCTACTTTGTTTTCGAGCATGCGGAAGGCACGGATGACGCGGCGGCGTGTTTGGCGGGGTTCGATGACGTCATCGACGAAGCCGCGTTCGGCGGCGATGAAGGGATTGGCGAAGCGCTCCTTGTACTCGGCGATCTTTTCGGCGCGAGTGGCTTCGTCGGTAATTTCGCGGCGGTACAGGATATTCACGGCGCCTTCGGCGCCCATGACGGCGACTTCGGCGGTGGGCCAGGCGAAGTTGACATCGGTGCGCAGGTGCTTGGAGCCCATGACGCAATAGGCGCCGCCGTAGGCCTTGCGGGTGATGACGGTGACCTTGGGGACGGTGGCTTCGGCGAAGGCGTAGAGGAGTTTGGCGCCGTGCTTGATGATGCCGCCCCACTCCTGCTGGGTACCGGGGAGGAAGCCGGGAACGTCCTCCAAGGTGAGAATGGGGATGCCGAAGGCGTCGCAGAAGCGGACGAAGCGGGCGCCTTTGAGGGAGGAGTCGATATCGAGGCAGCCGGCGAGGACAGCCGGATTGTTACCGATGATGCCGATGGAGCGGCCGCCCATGCGGGCGAAGCCGACGACGAGATTGAGCGCGTAGTGTTCGTGGACTTCGAGGAATTCGCCGCCATCGACGAGGCGCCGGATGACATCCTTCATGTCGTAGGGCTGATTGGATTCGGCGGGGACGAGGGTATCGAGAAAAGGGTCTTCGCGGTCTTCGGGATCGCCGGAAGCTTCGAGCGGTACACCGTCGGCGTTGTTCTGCGGGAGATAGCGGAGGAGTTCCCGGATGCGGGCGCAACAATCGGCATCGTCGTGGGCGAGGAAGTGGGCGACGCCGCTGGTGGCGTTGTGGGCCATGGCGCCGCCGAGGTCTTCCTTGGTGACATCTTCATGGGTGACGGTCTTGATGACATCCGGCCCGGTGACGAACATATAGCTGGTCTTGTCGACCATGAAAACGAAGTCCGTGATGGCGGGGGAATAGACGGCGCCGCCGGCACAGGGGCCCATGATGGCGGAGATCTGGGGAACGACGCCGGAGGCGAGGGTATTGCGGAGGAAAATGTCGGTGTAGCCGGCCAGGGAGAGGACGCCTTCCTGGATGCGGGCGCCGCCGCTGTCGTTGAGGCCAATGACCGGGGCCCCGTTCTTCAGGGCCATATCCATCAGCAGGCAGATCTTCTGGGCGTTGCTTTCCGAGAGGGAGCCACCGAAGACAGTGAAATCCTGGGCGAAGACGTAGACGAGGCGGCCGTGGACGGCACCGTAGCCGGTGACGAAGCCGTCGCCATCGATGGTTTGGGACTCCATGCCGAAGTCGTGGCAGCGGTGGCGTACGAGTTTGCCGGTTTCTTCAAAAGAGCCTTCATCGAGGAGCGCGTCGATGCGTTCGCGAGCGGAGAGTTTGCCCTCGCGATGTTGACGTTCGCGCCGGGCGGGGCCGCCGCCCTCTTCGGCGGCGAGGTGGCGCCGCCGCAATTCTTCCAGAGTCGACATACAGAACCGAGGGTAGCAGGAACGGCCGTCAGCGAACGAAATACCCTTTTCGGAAGCGAAGAGTGGCCTTGGGGTAGCGGGCGCGTGCAGAGGCGGCGAGTTCGACGCGGATCTGGTGGAAGGTACCGGGAGAGCCGCCGGGAGAGCCGTAGTGGAGCGAGTAACGGGAGCGGATACGTTCGAGGATCTCACCGAAGGCATCGCCGGCTTTGTCGGACTTGATGGTGTCACCGCCGGTCTCCTCGGCAATTCCGAAGACGTTGGCATAGCTGAAGTCAGGGTTACGGAAGCGGGTTTCCTGATCGGCCTTTTTGCTGCGGCCGACGACGATGGAGTTGCAGACGGCATTGGCGTCGTGGAGGGCACGAATGACGGTTTCGTCGGAAAGCTGGTAGTTGACGCCGAGATTGTCGGTGACGATGAGGATGGCGCGGCGGCCGGTAGCGGGGGCCTCGGCGGAGAAGAGTTTGGCCGCGGCGAGGAGAGCGGCGTTGATTTGAGTACCGCTGCCGAGGTCACGTTCGCGGACGGCAAACCTCAGTTCGCCGGCGACGCGGTCGAGGTCGGTGGTAAAGGGAGTGATGACCTTGGAGTGGCGGGAGAAGACCATCACACCGACCTGGTCCCCGGGGCGGAGCGCGCGGAGGGCGGTGCGGGCGGCGGATACCATCTGCTCCAGATAGCGGGCCATGCTGCCGCTGGTATCAAGGACGAGGAGAAGGGTGACCGGCTCGCGTTCCTGCTCGAAATAGGTAATTGCCTGGGCGGCGTTGTTATCGTAGAGAAGGAAGTCTGCCCGGGCTAGGCCGGCCACCGCTCGCGTCCCTTCGAAAACCTGGGCGTCGACCCGCACACTGGCTACGCCCGTCTGGAATGTCGCCGGCTCCGCCGGCTCTTGGCCTCGCGCGATCATCATGATCGCGGCGGCACTAATCAAAAGCGCCTTCATGCCCTCCATTATCGTCGGAACCGCAGGACACATAGATCACGGAAAAACAACGCTGGTGCACGCCCTGACGGGCATCGACACAGACCGGCTGGCGGAGGAGAAGCGCCGGGGGATCTCCATCGAGCTGGGATTTGCCCATTTGGACCTGGGCGGCGGGCTGCAGGCGGGGTTTGTGGACGTGCCCGGGCATGAGCGGTTTGTGAAGACGATGGTGGCGGGGGTTACCGGAATCGACCTGGTGCTGCTGGTCATCTCGGCCGATGAATCGATCAAGCCGCAGACGCGGGAGCACTTCGATATTTGCCGGCTGCTGGGGGTGCGGCAGGGAATCGTGGTGGTGACGAAGGCGGACGCGGTGGACGCCGATCTGGTGGAACTGGTGAAGATGGAGGCGGAGGAGTTTGTGGCGGGGTCGTTCCTGGAAGGGGCGCCGGTATTGGCGGTGAGCGCGCGGACAGGGGCGGGGCTGGAGGAGTTGAAGGCGGCGATCCGGCAGATGGCGGCAGCGGCGCCGGCGCGGGCGTCGCGGCAACCGCTGCGGCTGCCGATTGACCGGGCGTTCGCGATGAAGGGATTTGGGGCTGTCGTCACGGGAACGCTGACAGCGGGGACGATTCAGCCGGAACAGGAGGTGGAACTGCAGCCGCTGGGACGGCGGCTGCGGGTGCGCGGGGTGCAGGTTCACGGGCGGGCGGCGAAGGCGGCGCATGCCGGGCAGCGGACGGCGGTGAATCTGGCCGGTATTGAGCATACGGAACTGGCGCGGGGGATGACGTTAACAGCGCCGAACGCGCTGCGGCCGGTGGCGGTGATCGACTGCCGGGTGACGCTGCTGCCCGGGGTGAAGCCGCTGCACGGGCGGACGCCGGTACACTTTCACGCAGGCACGGCGGAGGTGGTGGGGACGGCGCGTCCGCTGGGAGAAGGGATGGCGCGGGTGCGGCTGCGGACGCCGCTGCTGCTGTTGCCGGGGGACCGGTTTATCGTGCGTAAATTTTCGCCGGTGATCACGATTGGCGGGGGTGAGGTGATTGAGATTGATCCGCCGCGGAAGTCGCGGGTGGGGCGGATGGCGGGACTGGACACGGCGGGGCGGGCGGCGTTGTTGGTGAAGGATTCGTCGTATGGGGTGACCAAAGGAGAGTTGCTGTGGCGGCTGGGCGAGGCGGCCGAAAGCGGCGTCGCGATCGGGGAGTGGTGTGTGGACACGGCGTGGCTGGAGGCGAAACAGCCGGAACTGGAAAAGGCGCTGGCCGCCTATCACAAGGCGAATCCGCTGCTGGCGGGGATGCCGCGGGAGGAGTTGCGAACCCGGGTGATCCCGAAGGCGCCGCCGGCGCTGTTCGACGCGCTGCTGACGCGGAACAAGAAGCTGTCGGCGCAGGGCGATACGGTACGGCTGGCGACGCATCGCGTGCAGTTGCAGCAGGACGAGCAGGACGCGCGGGGGAAGATCGAAAAGGCGTTCCAGGACGGCGGGCTGGCGGTGCCGGCGCAGAAGGAGGTGCTGGCGGCGAGCGGTGTGGACGCGACGCGCGCGGCGATTCTGCTGGCCACGCTGCTTAAGGAGAAGAAGCTGGTGCGGGTGAGCGCGGAGCTGGTGTTTCATCACACGGCGATGGATGCGCTGCGGGCGCAGTTGGCAGCGCGGAAGGGCGAGCGGTTCGGCGTTGGGGAGTTCAAGGACTGGACCGGGTGTTCGCGCAAGTATGCGATTCCGCTGCTCGAGTATTTTGACCGGGAACGGGTGACGCGACGGGAGGGGGATGTGCGGGTGGCCCTATAGGTCGCTAGTACCGATGGCAAGGGCGGGTACGGCGCTTCGCGGGGTGAAGCGGCCGTAGAGGGTCCAGCGTCCGCCGCCAGGGACAATGGTCTCCTTGCATTGAATCTCGAACGCCTCGCCAGCCCACTGAAAGCGCAGGACGTTGCCATCCACTTCCCCGATGGGCTGAAAACCTTTGGAGCGGAGCGCAAGCAGGCCGAGGGAGTAGATCCCGAGGTTAGGCACCTCCAGGCGAATGAGATCGCCGGTAAGTGTTGCGGGAGAGCTGGCGGTTGCCTTGCCGGCGGTGGCGACGGGAGCTACCAGGCGGAGAGCCCAGTCACGGGCCGGGGTGGGAGCGGCGGTAGTCACCGTGAGGAGGTCGACTACGCGCTGACCGGTGGAGGGGTTGCGGAGGATTTCGACCTCGACGGTGGAACCGGAGGGTACGGTTACCGGGGCTGGGAGCTTGGGGAGAACGCCCCAGCGAGTAGCGGTGGCGAGGTGGCGGGAGAGATCGGCCGGGGAGAGGGTAAGCGGCTCCAGGCGCAGTTCGATGTCCCGGCCGGCATGAATGGGGGTAGCGACGACGTCGTATCCGAAGTAGACGTCGCCGGCCTGGACATAGCGGTGAATGCCGCGGTCACCGATGACACCGCCGCCGAGCCGGTAGCGGGTGGTGCCGCCGGCGGCGGGTTCGAGGACAGTGCGATAGGCGACGTGAACGCCGTTGGCGACCGAGTTTACCCCGCTCATGAGGTCGGCACGCTGCGCCGGACAGGCTAAGGCGCCGGCCAGGGCGGCGGAGAGTACGAGACAGCTATTGGTTCGCATTTTCATTCCTTGCCAGCTTGATTTCCAGCTGCCTGACGGGCTGGAACTGTTCAAAATCGATCTCCACAGGGCGTTCGCGCGGTACACGCAGCCAGATCGCGGCAATCACGAGCGCGAAGGCGCCGAGGGCGACGGGGACGGGGACGCGGATGGACCCTTGGAGCAGCCAGCGCCATCCGGACGGGCGGGCGGCCGAGCGGACACGTTCGTCCAACTCCGCCGAAGGGCGCCAATCGGGCGCGCCGCGGCGAAGCATGTCATCCAGTTCGTCATCACGAAGCGGTTCCATCGGACCCTCCCACATAAGATCGATACGGCGCCAGCGAGTGGCGGAGCGTCTCCCGAGCGCGAGAGAGACGCGACTTGATGGTGCCGGTTTCGGCGCCGGTCATTTCTGCAATTTCCTCCAACGTATACCCCTCCCAGGTGAATAGCAGCACCGCTTCCCGCTGCAAGGGCGGCAGCGCCGCGACGGCGGCGGTGACGGCCGGGGCGAGGCCGAGATGCGCGGCGGATGGCGCGACGGCGAATTCGTCGAGTTCCGTTTCGCGCTCCAGATGGCGGAAGCGTTTGAACGCCTGCCGGCGCGCGGCGCCGAACAAATAGGCCTTCAGCGTGCCGCCGGCAGAGCGGTATCCCCCCTTGAAAAGCGAAAGAAAACATTCATGGGTGATGTCTTCGGCCGTGGCGGGCGCGCCAGTCAACAGCCGGGCGTAGCGATACACCGCATCGCGATGCTCCCTGTAAATTCTGTTGAACTCCCGTTCGTCCACATATGCTTATTACCAGAAGGCCCGCAAAAGGATACGCTACTCAAGATGCAACGCAGCGTGGCGATGATGCTCGGACTGGGAATGGGGATGGCGGCGGGGGCGGTGCTGCCGGCGAATGTAGCGCTGGCAGCCGAGCCGTTGGGACTGCTGTGGTTTAACGGTGTGCGGATGACGGTGATCCCGATTGTGATGGCGCAGCTGATACTAGGGCTGAACACGAGTCTGGACACGCGGGCGTTAGGACGGCTGGGCGTGCAGGCGTTTGGCTGGTTTACGGCACTGCTTCTCTTTGCGGCCAGCTTTTCGGCGGCAGTGATGCCGGTGGTGCTGCGTTGGTTCCCCACGGCGGCGGCGCCGGCCGGGGCCAAGGCGCCGGGGCCGATTCCGGGCTTCGGCGAGTGGGTGGCGGGGCTGCTGCCGGCCAACGTGCTGCAGGCGGCGGCGGAGGGAAAACTGCTGGCGCTGATTCTGTTCGCGCTGCTGTTCGGAGTGGCCCTGCGGCAGGTGGCAGCGGGGCGGAAAGAGGCGCTGCTGGGAGCCGTCGGCGCCGTGAACGACGCCATGTTGATCGTAGTGGACTGGATGCTGTGGCTGGCTCCGTATGGCGTGGCCGTGTTGTCGATGGTGCTGGTGGCTCGGCTGGGTTCGGCCGTGACGGGCATCTTCGGCTATTACATTCTGACGATCTGCGTGATGGTGGTGGCGGTGACGGCGGCGCTCTACGTAGTGGTAATGGTGCGCGGGCAGGTGCCGTTCGGGGCATGGGTGCGGGCGGTAGCGCCGGTGCAGGCGCTGGCGTTCGGGTCCCGTTCGTCGATGGCGGCGCTGCCGGCGGAGGTAGCGGCGGCGGAGGCGTTGGGGCAGAGCGCGGCGGTGACCGGATTCGTGCTGCCGCTGGCCGCGTCGGTGTTTCGATACACGGCAACGGTGGCGCAGGTGGCGGGGGCGATCTTCGTCGCTTATCTGTATGGGATCGAGTTGACGGCGGTGCAGACGGCGCTGATGGTGGTGACGAGCGTCCTGCTGACCTACAGCGCGCCGGGCATTCCGTCGAGTGCGCTGCTGGTGGCGCTGCCGCTGTATCAGCAACTGGGGCTGCCGGCCGAAGGACTGGGGCTGCTGGTGGCGGCCGACGCGGTGCCGGACATGTTCAAGACGGCCGCCAACGTGACGGCGCACATGACGGTGGCGGCGGTGGTTAAGCCAGAATCGGTTTGATGACGTTGCCGTGGACGTCGGTGAGGCGGAAGTCGCGGCCGGCGTAGCGGAACGTTAAACGGGTGTGATCGAGCCCGAGCAGGTGCAGGATGGTGGCGTTGAGATCGTGGAGATGCACCTTGTCCTGGACGGCGATGCCGCTGGTATCGCACTGCCCGTAGCGCATGCCGCCTTTGATGCCGCCGCCGGCGAGCCACATGGTGTAGCCGCGATTGTTGTGCTGGCGGCCATCGCCGCCGGGGCCCTGTTCCCACGTGGAGCGGCCGAATTCCCCGCCCCAGACGAGCAGGGTGTCGTTGAAGAGGCCACGCTGTTTGAGATCGGCGATAAGGGCGCCGATGGGTTGATCGACGCCGCGGGCGTTGGCGGCCATGCGGGTTTTGAGGCCGTTGTGATGGTCCCAACCCTGGGTTGAGATTTCGATGAAGCGGACGCCGGCTTCGGCCATGCGGCGGGCGGCCAGGCACTGGGTTCCGAAGTCGCGGGTGGCGGCTTCATTCAGTCCATAGGCCTGCTTGACGGCTTCCGGCTCGGCGGCGATGTTCAACACCTTGGGCACGGCGGCCTGCATGCGGAAGGCGAGTTCATAGGACTCGATGACGCCTTCGAGTTCATTGTCGGCGCGGACCCGATCGAGCATGCCACGGTTCATTTCCTGGATCAGGTCGATCTGCCGGCGCTGTTCTTCAGTGGACAGGCGGCGGTTGGCAATGTTGGCAATCGGCGGCTGATTCTGCTGCATGGTGAGGCGGGTGCCCTGGTAACTGGCCGGGAGGAAGGCCGAGCCATATAGCGCCGCGCCGCCGATGTTGGGCGGGTTGAGGGTGACAAAACCGGGCAGATCGCTGTTCTCCGTACCGAGGCCGTAGACACTCCAGGAGCCGAGCGACGGGCGGACGAAAGTGAAACTGCCGGTATGGAGGAAGACGGCCGCCTGCGGGTGCGCGGGACTATCGGTGTGCATGCCGTTGAGCAGGCACAGGTCGTCGGCGTGTTTGGCGACGTGGGGGAAGGCCTCGGAAATAGGCAGGCCGCTTTGGCCGTGGCGGTTGAACTTGAAGACGGAAGGAAGGAGTTTGCCGCGGCTGGAAGAGGTGGTTTTGCCGCCGGCACGTTCGAGTTCCTCGTTGTAGTCGAAGGTATCGTGCTGACTGGGGGCGCCCTGCATGAACATGAAGATGACGCGCTTCACTTTTGGCGCGAAGTGAGGCTTCTTGGGAGCGAGCGGGTTTTCGTAGGCCTTGGCGGCCTGGGCGGCCATGCCCGCGGCGGCCAGAAAGGGGAACCCGCAGGACGTCTTCTGTAAGAATTCGCGACGGCTACGAAACATGATGATCCTCCTACGTCCGGTAACGGAATTCCGCGCTGGCAAACAGCGCCTGGTACAAGCGGGCCCAGGCGCCGGCTTCGCCATCCTTGCCCTTGGCGCCGGCCACATAGGTGAGTGACTGGTCGGCTTCCCGGGCGCTGGGCAGGCGCCCGAGGACTTCGCGATAGGCCCGGTCGAGGCGCTCCCTTTCGCTGGCATAGGCTTTCACCAGCCGTTCAGAGGCGGCGCGGGCATGGCCCATAACGAACGGGCTGTTCATGAGGAAGAGCGCCTGCGGGGCGACGGTGGTGACGTCGCGCTGGCCGTGGGGCTCGCTGGGTTCGGGAAAGTCGAAGGTCTCAAAAAATCGGTTGGGCTGATTGCGAACAACGGGCACGTAGACGCTGCGGTACAGTTCGGTGAGTTCCCAGGGCTCAATACGGCCCTGGCGGCGCGGGCGTTTGGCGGCGCCGGCCCATTCGGTGATCGGGGACTCCTTGGGCCGCTCCGAGGCAAGTTTGCCGCTGATGAGCAGGATGGAATCGCGGATGGCTTCCACTTCCAGGCGGTTGCGATTGGCGCGCCAGAGCAGTTTGTTGTCGGGGTCGACGGCGTAGTTGGCCTCGCTGTAGTCGCTGGCCAGGCGGTAGGTACGGGAGAGCATCACTTCGCGGATGAGTTTTTTCACCTGCCAGCCGTTGGCGACAAGGCGCTGGCCGAGATAGTTGAGCAGTTCCTTGTGGGACGGGGCGGAGCCGCTACGGCCAAAGTTGTCGGGGGTTTCCACAATGCCGCGCCCGAACAGGTGGAGCCAGACGCGGTTGGCCATGACACGGGCGGTGGTGGGGTTATCCTTGCGGACGATCCACTGCGCCAGTTGCAGCCGGCCGCTCTGGTCCTGGGGAATGGGCAGCTTTTCTCCGGCGGGGGAAAGGATTTCCAGGGCGCCGCGATTCACCTTTTCCAGCGGAGAGTGGGGATCCCCCTTGAGCATGATCTCGGAATCGACCATTTTGAAGCCGTCACTAACACCCATGGCGAGGTGCTTAGGCAGGGGCAGCGCGAGCCAGGCGAGGCCGGCTTCTCGCACAGCGGCGCGGTCCCGCGAGCGCTCGGCCTTCAGGACCGCTTTCCAACTCTCGGCGCGCACTTTGGACAGCGCTTCAGCGTCCTGACCGGGGTAGGGTTCCACGCCTTCCAGCTTCATCAGCAACTGGTCGTTGAAGTGAATCTGATTGAACTGCGGGCGGCGGCGCAGGCCGTTCATCAGCTCTGTGCTGCGGAAGATGCCGGCCATGGCGTAGTAGTCCCGGGTGGGGATGGGATCGAACTTGTGATCGTGGCAACGGGCGCAGCCGACGGTCATGCCCATAAAGGCCTTAGAGACGACGTGGACCTGCTCGTCGACGACGTCCATCTCATACTGGCGGCGGTCGAGTTCGTTCAGGTCCACGGCGCCAAGGGCGAGAAATCCGGTGGCGATCCGGTTGCTGTTGCGCTCTTCGGCAGTGGCGGCTTCCAGCAGGTCGCCGCCGATCTGTTTGATGACGAACTGGTCATAGGGCATGTCGCGGTTGAACGCGTCAATGACCCAATCGCGGTAGCGCCAGGCGAACGGGAACGGAGCATTGCGGGTGCGGCCGGTGGTTTCGCCGTAGCGGGCGACGTCGAGCCAGTGGCGGCCCCAGCGTTCGCCGTAGAGAGGAGAGGCGAGGAGCTTGTCGATCACCTTTTCATAGGCCGTTTTCGAGGTGTCGGCGACAAAGGCGTCCACCTCCTCGGGCGTGGGCGGGACGCCGGTGAGGTCGAGATAGGCGCGGCGGAGGAGCGCCGGCTTGGCGGCGTCGGCGACCGGCTTCAACCCCTTGGCTTCCAGCTTGGCGAGAACGAACTTGTCAATCGGAGTTGCCGCCCACTTCGCGTCGCGCGTTTTCGGTAGCGGCTCGGGGGCAGGCGGAACGAAGGCCCAGAACTTGCGGGCGATTTCCCAGTTGATCGACGTCGCCTTGGACACGGCCGTCGACTCGCGCGGGTCGGGCGCACCCATGTTCACCCACTTTTCGAAGTCGGCGATGACGGCGGCGGGCAATTTCCCGCCCGGGGGCATCTTGCGCCGGCCGGTCTGGCGGATGGCCTGAATGAGCAGCGACGCTTCGGCATCGTTCGGCACCACGGCCGGGCCGGAGTCGCCGCCGGCCAGCGTACCGGCCTTGGTGTCGAGCACCAGGCCACCGCGGCTCACTTTGCCTTCGTGGGAGTGGCAAGTGAAGCAGTTTTTGGCCAGCACGGGCCGGATCTTCGTCTCGAAAAACTCGACATCGCCTGGGGGTTGCGCCGTTGCGACGAAACAAAACCCGGCGGCCAGCAGTAGATTCCGCATAGTCCCTCGTCAGATCAAACACAGTTTACATGGATCGGTTGCGTAAATATCCGGGTATACACTTGGTGGATGAGTACACTGGAACGCGCCATCGCGCTGGCCGCCACCGCTCACGCGGGCCAGACCGACAAAGCCGGCGCCCCCTATATCCTGCATGTTCTGCGCGTGATGCTGCGTCTGGAAACGGCCGAGGAGCGGATGGCCGCCGTGATGCACGACATGGTGGAAGACTGCGGCTGGACGCTGGAACAACTACGCGCCGAAGGGTTTTCCGAAGCGGTGGTGAAAGGTGTGGACGCCGTCACCCGCCGTGACAGCGAGAGCTACGAAGAGTTCGTTCTGCGCGCCAAGGCGCATCCGATCGGGCGGCGGGTGAAAATGGCCGACCTGGAGGACAACTCCGACACCTCTCGCCTTCCCGAAATCACGCCGCGCGACCAGGCGCGCCTGGAAAAGTACCGCCGCGCCATGGAGGCGCTCTCCAGTTGATGTAAGGAACACCTGACAACACGTACCCGGCCGGCGGGCGGCGCGAATCTGAATGAGTATGAAGTCCGCACTGTTCTTTCTCATCCCAGCCATTCCTCTTCTCGCCGACGCCGGCGGCGCCGGCTCCCGCCTTACCGGTGCTCCGGGCGAACAGACCTGCGTCCGCTGCCACTCCGGCACGGCGCTGAATGCGGGTGGCGGGAGCGTGACCATCTCCGCCGGCTCCAGCTATGCCCCCGGCGTGAAACAGCGCCTCACGGTGACGGTAGTGGATGCGGCCATGCGGCGCTTCGGGTTCCAGTTGAGCACCACCAGCGGCACGCTTGCCGCCGTCGATTCCAACGTCCGCATCACCTCGGGATACGCCAATCAGACGTCGGCCGGGACGGCGGTCTCCGCCTACGAAGTCGACTGGACGCCAGCCGCCAGCGCCACGGGCACCGTCACGCTCCATGCCGCCGGACTGGCCGCCAACTCCGATGGCCGCGTCTCCGGGGACCGTGTCTACACCACGAGCCTGACGGTCAATCCGGCCGCCTCCAACGCGCCGGCCATTCGTACCGGTGGCGTGGTCAACGGCGCCAGTTTCCAGGCGGTCATCGCGCCGAACTCCTGGATCACCATTGCCGGCGACAATCTCTCGGCCACGACACGCTCCTGGACAGCAGCCGAACTGACCGGCGGCGCGCTGCCCACGGCGCTCGACGGCGTCTCTGTTACGGTGAACGGCCAAGCCGCCTCTGTCGCCTACATCAGCCCGGGGCAGATCAACGCCATCGCGCCGGCTGATGAAACGGTGGGCCCGGTGGAGGTCCGCGTGATTTCCAACGGGCAGACCAGCGCCGCGGCCACGGCGATGCTCAACGCCGTCACCCCGGCGCTGTTCACCATTGACGGCAAGTACGCGGCCACCGCCAATTCACCCGCCAAACCGGGCGAGACCATCGTTCTCTACGCCAACGGCCTGGGCGCCACCACCCCGGCAGTGACCGCGGGCCGCGTGACCGACGCCGTCGCGCCGCTGGCCGTGCAGCTGACGGTGACCATTGGCGGGCAACCGGCCACGGTGGCGTTTGCCGGCCTGGTCCCGCCGTTCGCGCGGCTCTACCAAGTGAATGTGGAGGTGCCCGGCGCCTTGCCTGACGGAGACCACGCGGTGATCCTGCAAACGGCCGGCGCCGTCTCGCCCGCCACTACCCTACTCACCGTAAAGAGGTAGGCGGCATGCTCTAATAGCAGCAAATGTCCGCGCTGCTTCGGGTCTTCGCTCTCACCGCCGCTTCGATTGCAGCGCAATCGATTCCTGTCGGCCAAATCGTGGAAGATGTCGCCACCGCCGCCGATCCGGAGCAGCGCTACGCTCTCTACCTTCCAGCCAAATACAACGCCCGCAAGGTGTGGCCGCTGATTCTCGCTTTCGATCCAGGTGCGCGCGGCTTGCGGGCGGTGGAGCGCTACCAGGTGGCCGCGGAGACCTACGGATACATCGTCGCCGCGTCGAACGTCTCCCGCAATGGATCCTGGGCCAACAGCATGAATGCCGCCCGCGCCATGGCCGTCGATGTCACCACGCGCTTTGCCATTGATGAAAAGCGGATCTATACGGCCGGCATGTCCGGCGGCGCCCGGGTGGCGATGGGCGTGGCGATGGCTTCCAACAACATGGTTGCTGGGGTCGTCGCCTCCTCGGCCGGGTTCCCCGACTCGCAACCGCGCAAGACGGTGCCGTTCGTGGTCTTCGGCACGGCGGGCACGGACGACTTCAACTGGCTGGAAATGCGATCGCTCGACCACGCGCTGACCTCGCCCCACCATGTTTCCATCTTTCCGGGCGGGCACGTCTGGCTCTCCAGCGAACTGGCGATGGAGGCGGTGGAGTGGCTCGATCTGCAGGCGATGCTCGGCGGCCGGATGCCGCGCGATGAGGAGCGGATCCGATCGATCTGCGCCGGGCGGCAGAGTCGCGCCCAGGCGACGGCCAACGAGTGGCACCGGTTCCAGGCGCTGGAGGAGTTGCACAAAGAGTGCGGCGGCCCCGCCCCGGAGCGCACCAAAGCGGTGAAGGACGCCCAAAAAAAGGACGAGGCCGAGGAGTATCAGGAACGCCGTTTACTGGGCGACGTGCTCGACCTGGAGCGTGACCTCACCAAACCCGACGAACGGGTCCAAGCGCTGGCGCGGCTCACGGCCCTGTGGAAGCGGCTGAGCGCGGAGGCGGCGGGCCCCGAAGATAACCCCACGCGCCGCTCCGCCCGTCGCGTTTCGCGCGGCTTTCTGATGGGTGCGCAGGGCCGTACACAGGATGCCGAATACTTGAGACTGCTGGAGTCCTACCGGCCGGCGCGCCAGGGCGAGCGTTGATGGCGCCGGCACCTCGCTTCGGGCTTGCGTTCGGAAGCCTGGTCTTCGTCCGCGCGCTGCTCGACGGCGGGTCAGCAGGCATCGCCGTGACATTTGTAATGTTCCTCTTCTTTTCGGCGGTGGCCGCGGTCGCCTACCTCGGCCTGGCGTTCGCACTACGCCGCGGCCCGATGGTAACGGCGTTGCTCACCACGCTGCTGCTCCTGCTGCTGATCACGCTGCCCACGCTGATCGCCGCGCCGCACACCACCTGGATCTCCGCCCGCGTCACCGTACGCATCTTCTTTGCCTGGGTTTGGGTGAGCGTACTCTTTGCCGGTTTGAGTAGGATGGTCAAAATGAAATCGAATGCTCTGCTTCTGCTCGCGCTCTGTTCACTGGCCGCGCCCGCCCAACTGGTGGAAGACTATGCCCCGCCCCGCGCCAACTGCTGCCTGCAGTTCAGTGCGCAAGCGCTGGCCGATCAGTTGCAGGACTGGAACCAACTCGGCCGCTACCACGCCGACAACCTGAAACTGCAGGCGCAACCGGTACCCGCCGGCCGAGTCGTCTTCTTCGGTGACTCCATTACCGACGGCTGGAAACTCGCCCAGTCCTTCCCCGGTAAGCCTTACGTCAACCGCGGTATCAGCGGCCAAACCACCCCGCAGATGCTGGTGCGCCTGTTTCCCGACGTCATCAGCCTGAAGCCGGCGGCACTGATCCTGCTGGCCGGCACCAACGACATCGCCCGCAACACCGGACCGGCCACACAGACTCAGATTGCTTACAACGTGCAGGCCATCTCCGAACTGGCGAAGCTCCACGGCATTCAGGTGATTCTCTGCTCCGTGCTCCCGGTGAGCGACTACACCGCGCGCCCCAAAACACCGCAGCGCCCTCCGTCCGACATCCTGAAGCTGAACGCCTGGCTGAAAGAGTACGCCGCCAAGACCGGCGCCGTCTATGCCGATTACTTCTCCGCCTTCGTCGACGAGAAAGGCTGGCTGAAGGACGGCTACTCCGGCGACGGGCTCCATCCGAACGCGAAGGGGTATGAGTTGATGGCCCCCATCGCCGAAGCCGCCATCCAAAAAGCACTCGCCCATTAAACATGTCCGATCTGCGCCACATCCAGGAACTCTTCGAGTTGGCACTCGAACTCCCGGAAGCGCAGCGCCGCGCGTTTGTCGAATCGCGGACCGAGGACCCGGAGACACGCCGCGAAGTGCTCGAACTGCTGGCCTACGACGCCCGCGGCCTGACGCATGTGAACGAGGCCGTCGGCGCCGCCGCGCAGCAGATTGCCGGGCCTGCCGCCCTCCCGGCCGGCACGCTCATCGGCCCGTGGCGCGTGCGCCGCGTGCTGGGCCAGGGCGGCATGGGCGCCGTCTACGAAGTGGAGCGGGCCGACGGCGCTTACCAACAGACCGCCGCCCTGAAACGCATCCGTTCGGACTCGGCGAGCCCCGACGGACTGCGCCGCTTCCTGGAGGAGCGCGATATTCTCGCCCGCCTCAACCACCCGAACATCGCCCGTCTGCTCGACGGCGGCACCGATTCCGGCGGCCAACCCTACCTGGTGATGGAAGCCGTCGACGGCCTGCCCATTACCGAGTACTGCGAACGGAACCGGCTCTCGCTCCGCCAAAAGCTCACCCTCTTCCTGGATGTCTGCAAAGGCGTGCAGTCGGCCCACGCCCGCCTGGTGATCCATCGCGACCTGAAGCCGTCGAACATCCACGTCACCCACGACGGCCAGGTGAAACTGCTCGACTTCGGCATCGCCAAACTGGTCGATCCTACCCGTGCCGGCGCCACCCTCACCGGCATGCTCGTGCTCACCCCGGAGTATGCCAGCCCGGAGCAGGTCTCCGGTTCCGACGTCTCCACCGCGAGCGATGTCTACTCGCTCGGTGCCGTCCTCTTCGAACTCCTCACCGGCGCCAAGGCGCACGCCCTTACCTCCACCAGTCCCGCCGAAATCGTGCGCGTGGTGATTGAGTCGGAGGTGGAGCGCCCATCTGCGGCCGCTCCGGGCAAGGACAAGGCCCACCTTACCGGCGATCTGGACACCATCGTCCTCGCCGCCATGCAGAAACTCCCCGAGCGCCGCTACGCCTCGGTGGACAAGCTTGCCGAGGATATCGAGCGCTACCTCACCGGACGCGTTGTCCTCGCCCGCCCCGACTCATTCTCCTACCGGGCCGGCAAGTTCCTGCGCCGCAATTGGATTCCTGTTTCGGCCGCCGCCGTGGTGGCCATCAGCCTCGTCGCCGCTGTGGCCGTTTCCACTATCCAAGCTCGCCGCGCCCAGCGCCGGTTCGACGAGGTACGAGCGCTGGCCAATACCTTCCTTTTTGACTTCCACGATAAGATCCGCGACCTGCCTGGCTCCACATCGGCCAGGGAAATGGTGGTGGCCACGGCGCGGAAGTACCTCGACAACCTGGCCGCCGAGGCGGGCGACGACACACAACTCCAACTGGAACTCGCCGCCGCCTATGACCGGCTTGGCGAAGTGCTCAACGGCTTGGGGAGACACTCTCTGGGCCGTAGCGGTGAGGCGCTCAACTGCTATCGCCGCGCTTTTGAGATTCGCCAGGACCTCGGACGGGCTCACCCCACTGAGCCTGCAATTCAAGACGCTCTCACCGACAGCTACAAACGCATGGGAGACGCCGAGAAGATAGGGGGTACAGTTAAGGCAGCAATGGAGTATTGGCTGGAGGCCGCCCGCCGCGCTCGGGCCTCCAATTCCACCCGCCAGGAGTTTCAGGTATTACTGGAGATAGGCTTAACGGCCAATCAACTTTCCAATCGGGGTCTCTCCATCGAATCGTTGAAAAGGGCGATCAGCCTGGTCGATAACAATCCTAGAATCTGGCCCGACGGACCCGAACGGGCTCGCACTGCCGCCCAAGCTCGTCTGATACGGCCGCTCCACCAGTCCGGGCGAGTTCACGAAGCGCGCGACCTCACACTCGAGGCCTTGGCTACAACCCGCAAGATGCTCACGAGGTACCCTGAGAGCAGCTTTTGGCTCCGCCAACGTTTAGGCCTGCATATCCACCTTGGAGACATCTACAACGCTCGCCAGGACTCGCTAACGGTGTCACCTTCCGAGTCCATCCAACCCTACCGCGACGCACTGATTCTCGCTCGCCAGATCAGCAAACTCGAGCCCAGTTCTATCCTAGCTGCCAAAGACGAAGTCTCAGTCGAGTACCGTCTCGGGGCGCTTGAAGTAGAGCGAGGGGATCTCCGTGCACTCGACCGGCTCGAGTCAGTTTCCGCTCGGCAGGAGGCGCTTGTCCGGAGAGACCCCCTCAACACGTACGGACTCCAATCAGCCATCGGAATGTATCTCGCCGTAGGCATCACGGCCGCCGACCATCAACTCTGGGCCCGCGCGCTCCACCAGTTAGAGCGTGCCGCCCTCATTACCGCCGAGATCAAAAATGGCGACTCCGGCCGCATGTTCCGCTCCGAGGAGTTGCAACTGCACACCCACCTCGGGCTGTCTGCGCTCCGGTTGGGCCGATTGGACCGCTCTGGCGCGGCCCTCACCCGCTGCCGCGAGGTTGCCGGCGCCATCCCGCTTCCGGCGGCGACTGCCCTGGAGGTCGCTGAACTTGCCCGCTGCTTCCACACCTCCGGCGAACAGGCCCAATCTACCGGCAACACGCTAGCCGCGCGAGAGTATTTCCGGCAAGCCATCAACGCCTGGCAGGCCGGCATCGACCGCCCCAACTCCGACCCGCAGCTCAAAACCAAACGAGAAGAATCCGCCGCCGCGCTCGCCAAACTTCCATGAACGACAGCACCCGACTCCTCCAAGCTTCCCGCGACGGTGGTCAATCCGCCGCCGGGGCCTTGCTCCACGAGGCCTACTGCAAACTGGCCGGTTCCGGCGCCGATGGGAAGGACCGTTCCCATTTTTCCGCCCACTCCGCCTTCGTCGACGAGAAAGGCTGGCTGAAGGACGGCTACTCCGGCGACGGGCTCCATCCGAACGCGAAGGGGTATGAGTTGATGGCCCCCATCGCCGAAGCCGCCATCCAAAAAGCACTCGCCCATTAAACATGTCCGATCTGCGCCACATCCAGGAACTCTTCGAGTTGGCACTCGAACTCCCGGAAGCGCAGCGCCGCGCGTTTGTCGAATCGCGGACCGAGGACCCGGAGACACGCCGCGAAGTGCTCGAACTGCTGGCCTACGACGCCCGCGGCCTGACGCATGTGAACGAGGCCGTCGGCGCCGCCGCGCAGCAGATTGCCGGGCCTGCCGCCCTCCCGGCCGGCACGCTCATCGGCCCGTGGCGCGTGCGCCGCGTGCTGGGCCAGGGCGGCATGGGCGCCGTCTACGAAGTGGAGCGGGCCGACGGCGCTTACCAACAGACCGCCGCCCTGAAACGCATCCGTTCGGACTCGGCGAGCCCCGACGGACTGCGCCGCTTCCTGGAGGAGCGCGATATTCTCGCCCGCCTCAACCACCCGAACATCGCCCGTCTGCTCGACGGCGGCACCGATTCCGGCGGCCAACCCTACCTGGTGATGGAAGCCGTCGACGGCCTGCCCATTACCGAGTACTGCGAACGGAACCGGCTCTCGCTCCGCCAAAAGCTCACCCTCTTCCTGGATGTCTGCAAAGGCGTGCAGTCGGCCCACGCCCGCCTGGTGATCCATCGCGACCTGAAGCCGTCGAACATCCACGTCACCCACGACGGCCAGGTGAAACTGCTCGACTTCGGCATCGCCAAACTGGTCGATCCTACCCGTGCCGGCGCCACCCTCACCGGCATGCTCGTGCTCACCCCGGAGTATGCCAGCCCGGAGCAGGTCTCCGGTTCCGACGTCTCCACCGCGAGCGATGTCTACTCGCTCGGTGCCGTCCTCTTCGAACTCCTCACCGGCGCCAAGGCGCACGCCCTTACCTCCACCAGTCCCGCCGAAATCGTGCGCGTGGTGATTGAGTCGGAGGTGGAGCGCCCATCTGCGGCCGCTCCGGGCAAGGACAAGGCCCACCTTACCGGCGATCTGGACACCATCGTCCTCGCCGCCATGCAGAAACTCCCCGAGCGCCGCTACGCCTCGGTGGACAAGCTTGCCGAGGATATCGAGCGCTACCTCACCGGACGCGTTGTCCTCGCCCGCCCCGACTCATTCTCCTACCGGGCCGGCAAGTTCCTGCGCCGCAATTGGATTCCTGTTTCGGCCGCCGCCGTGGTGGCCATCAGCCTCGTCGCCGCTGTGGCCGTTTCCACTATCCAAGCTCGCCGCGCCCAGCGCCGGTTCGACGAGGTACGAGCGCTGGCCAATACCTTCCTTTTTGACTTCCACGATAAGATCCGCGACCTGCCTGGCTCCACATCGGCCAGGGAAATGGTGGTGGCCACGGCGCGGAAGTACCTCGACAACCTGGCCGCCGAGGCGGGCGACGACACACAACTCCAACTGGAACTCGCCGCCGCCTATGACCGGCTGGGCGAGGTGCTCGGTTCCCAGACCAGCTACTCGCTCGGCCGCACTGGGGAAGCGCTCAGCTCCTATCGCCGCGCCTTTGCGATTCGACAGGCACTCGAACGCGCCAACCCCAAGGACCCGGCGATTCAAAGCGCGCTCATAGACAGCTACAACCGGCTGGGCGACGCGGAAAAGCTCGGCGGCACGTTGAAGGCCGCTATGCCCCTCTGGCAGGAGGCGGCCCGCCGCGCTCGGGCCGCCAACGCTCCCCAGCAGGAGTTCGAAGCCCTGCTCGACATCGCCGTCACCGCCAACCGGCTCTCCGACCCCGCTCTGGCCATCGACTCCATGCAGCGCGCCTTGCAACTGGTGGATGCCAACCCCGCCATCTGGCCCAACGGCCCCGAACGCGCCCGCACCTCCGCCCAGGCCCGCCTGGTGGTTCCGCTGACGGTGGCCGGCCGGTTTAGCGAAGCTCGTGATGTGGCGCTCGACGCCCTTGCAACCGCGGGCCGCATGTTGGCGAAAACGCCCGAGAGCAACTATTGGCTCCGGCAGAGTTTCAGCCTCCGGCTCTATCTTGGCGACATCTACAACACACCCCTCGGAACACTGAAGGTGTCGCCGGCCGAGGCCATCCAGCCCTACCGCGACGCGCTGGCGCTAGCGCGCCGTATCCGGCAACTCGAACCCAATTCCGCTCTCGCCGCCCGCGACGAACTCTACGCCGAAACCCGTATTGCGGAGACCGAAGCGAGCCGCGGGGATCTTCGCGCTCTCGACGCGCTCGACTCCGTCGCCGCCCGCCGGGAGGCCATCGCCCGCCAGGACCCGCTCGATGCCGACGCGCGCCGGCATGCCGCCGCCGCCTTCATCGCCGCCGCCCTCCCCGCTGCGGATCATCAACTCTGGGCTCGCGCGTTCCGGCAGTTGGAGCGCGCCGCCGTCATTACCGCCGAGATCAACAAAGGCGACGCCGGCCGCATGTTCCGCTCGGAGGAGCTACAACTGCACACCTACCTCGGCCTGTCCGCGCTCCGTCTGGGCCAACCCGGCCGCTCCGGCACGGCCCTCGCCCGCTGCCGCGAAATCGCCGCCGCCATCCAACTCCCGGCGGCCTCCACCCTCGAAATCGCCGAACTCGCCCGTTGCCTCCACACCTCCGGCGAACTGGCCCAATCGACCGGCGATACTCCTGCGGCACGCACGTATTTCCAGCAGGCCCTTAACGCCTGGCAGGCCGGCATCAACCGCCCGAACTCCCGTCCCTTTCTCAAAACCGAACACGCCAAAACCGCAGCCGCCCTCGCCAAACTCCCATGAACGACATCACCCGACTCCTCCACGCTTCCCGCGAAGGTGACCGCACCGCCGCTGATGCCCTGCTGGAAGCCGTCTACCCCGAACTGCGCAAGATCGCCGCCGCTTACATGCAGCGCGAGTCCCCCGGTCACACCCTCCAGCCCACCGCCCTGCTCCACGAAGCCTACCTCAAGCTGGCCGGCTCCGGCTCCGATTGGAAGGACCGCTCCCATTTCTTCGCCCTCTCCGCCGTCGCCATGCGCCAGATCCTGGTCGACCACGCACGCGCCAAGCGCTCCCAGAAGCGCGGCTCCGGCGTTGCCCCGGTCACCCTCGACGAGGCCTTCGCCACTTCCGGCGACAATCCCGAACTGCTCGTCGCGCTCGATCTCGCGCTCCAAAAACTGGCGCAAACCGATGCCCGCAAAGCCCGGATCCTGGAACTTCGCCACTTCGGAGGTCTGAGCATGGAGGAGACCGCCGAGGCCACCGGTGTCTCCGTCGCCACCGTCGGACGGGAAATCCGCTTCGCCGAAGCTTGGCTCAAACGCGAACTCGATCAATAACAACGGCAGGGCGGCGTCTGGGTTCCGCCGCCCCGCCTGCGCGCCACCTCAGGCTTCGGCAGCCATCGCCTGCAGCTGCGTCGAAGCATGCGCGCAAATGCTACGCATCGTCTCGATCACTTCCTCGTCATCCAGCTCCGGCTGCCGGCCATCGAGCGGCCGCGCCGCCAGAATCAGATCGTTGATCCCGATCATCCCCACCAGTTCGTCGTCCTCATTCAGTACCGGCAGGCGCCGCACTCGCGCTTCCCCCATCAGGTGCAGCGCGGCGTGGATGTCGTCGTCCTGCCGGCAGAAGACCACCGGCGTTGTCGCCACTTCCACTGCTTCCACACATTGCGCCGGCACGCCCCGCGTGCCGAGCGCGATCGCCACGTCACGGTCCGTAATAATTCCCAGTACATGATTGTGCGCCACCACCGGCAGCGCCCCGCAATCGTGCACCCACATCAGTTCGGTCACTGTTGCCAGATTCGTTTCGGGCGAGCAATACCATGGGGTTCTCGTCATGATGTCTTCAACAAGGATTCGCATTGTTACCTCCAAGCCTTCCTTGAGTTCCCTACGTGCCGGTCCTGTCGCCGGCGTACCGCAGCACGGCCGCCATGGCGCCTTCCTCCGGCATTTGCTCCGGCTCCACCAGCCAGACCATTCCTTTATGCAACAGCACGTGCACTGCCGCCTCGTTCATCACATCAGCCCGTGCATACACATATCCGCCGCCGGTCCACCGCGCTCTCACCTCCGCGCCCGGCGTTACAAATAGATGCTGTACGTGCCCGGCTTTCGCCGCCTTCAATATCTCCGGGGGATCCAGTTGCCGGCGGCCGCGGCCCGCATGACGGAACTCCGCCAGCGCCTGCTTCTCCGCCGCGTTGCACCAGCGCTTCATGATTCGCGCACCCGCATGGACCAGCTCGGCGTCCGTCGCCCCGCCATCTGGACTCATCTGCACCGGCTCCGGCAACAACTCCGGATAATCGCTCAACGCCGCGAATGCCGCCGTCTCCTCCTCCACGCCCGCCAGAATCAGCGGCAGTCCGTAGGAGCGGAACAGCGGTTGCAGTCCGCGGTCAATGGCCCGCATAAAGTCCCGCCGGAAATGGCCGCCCTGCGTACGCCCGGCGTCGGAGCCGAATCGCACGCCGTGCGCATGGTTCTTTCCGTGATCCTCGGCCCCGGATTCATGCGCAAACTCCGCCGCGCTTTCCGGAACCCCCGCGGGTATCGGGAGAGTTTCGATATCGCCGCAATCGTAACGCAACAGACGTATGTGCTTCCCGGCCAGGGCCAATAGCAGGAACGATTGCCGGTAGTCCAAATGCGCCAACACCGGTGTCACCACAAAATGCTCTTCTACATGCCACCCCGGTTCTACCACCGCTCGTATGGAAAAGCAATCCAATTCGCGCGGCGACCGGAATATTCCGATCGCATCCCGGTGCCCGTCGGTCAGCAACGGTGCGTCGGCCATCGCCTCCAGCGGCGCCAGCATCGACGTCACATCCTGCGGATGCACTCCGCACTCCCGCAATCCCTTCTCAATTCGCGGCAACATCGCCAGCAGTTCGGTCCCCGATGGCCGCGAGCCGGCGCCGGCGCGATAGGGGCTCAACAGAATCGACACGCACGGCCCCTCCGTCCGGCACAGCGTCAGCAGATCCCCCATCGCCGGATAGGGAAAATGCACCCGTCCTGTTTCTTTTTTCATTGCTGCCAGCATGGCCAACTCCTTTCCGCCCGCCGATGCTCACCCGTGCACGCCGTCATCCAAAGCCGGGTGTTTTTTGGCACGGAACATGCTCCAATACAGTTGCCTACTGGAGGGCCCCGTTATGTTCCCTTACCGCCGTATCGTCTTCCCCGTCGATTTCTCCCCGGCCAATCTGGCCATCATCCCCTTCGTCAATGAGATGACTACGCGGTTCCAGGCTCATCTCCAACTCGTCCGCGCCTGCGCTCCCGAGGTCTTCTACGCCGCCGAATTCGGCTGGCAGATTGCCGCCGCCTCCCCCACCACCGACGATATCGTCCGCACAGAGACCGAACGCCTCAACGCCTTTGCGGCCGAGAACTTTCCGGGCCTCGATACGGAAGTGGTGGTCCATTCCGGCCACGCCATCGCTGTCATTGAAGACGTCGTCCGCCGCAACGGCACCGATCTCATCATGATCCCCACTCACGGCCGCGGCCTGTTCCGCCGCCTCCTGCTCGGCTCGGTCACTGCCCGCCTCATTCATGACCTAAGCTGTTCTGTCTGGACAGGTTGCCATCTCGATCCAGACTCGGTCCGTGCGCATACGCCCTACAAACACATCCTCTGCGCCATCGAACCGGGCATGGAGTCCAACCATATCGTCAAGGCCGCCGAACGGATGGCCGTCGCCTATGGCGCGTCCCTCGCGCTGGTCAGCGCCATCGAATGGCCCACCGACAATCCGGCCATCGACCCCGGCAACTACTGGGACCGCATCCGAGCCTCGGCCGAAAGCACCCTGGCCGGCTACAGCCGGTCCCTCCCCATTCCCGCCTCCACCCATTTGGTCTTCGGCCCTATTGCCCAGGTCCTCCGGGATGCGGCGGTCCAGCAGAATGCCGACCTGCTCATCGTCGGCCGCGGCGAAGCCCAAAGCCCGTTGAGCGGCGTCCTTTCCAACCTCTACGCCATCGTCCGCGAGTCGCCCTGCCCGGTTTTGAGCGTGTAAATAAGGGGGGCAATTCACCCAACGCTGGGTGAATTGCCCCCCGGATGGGAGAAATCTCATGCAGGCGAATGTGTTTCAGTCGCCCGGCCACTTCGGCCTCGTCTCCAAGCCCATCCCCCAGCCCGGAATCGGCGACGCCATCGTCCGCGTCACCCTCACCACTCTCTCCGCCGCCGACCTGCAGATTGTCAACGGAGAGTACCCTGTCCGCCCGGGCCTTACCCTGGGCCAGGAGGCGGTCGGCGTCATCCACGAACTCGGCGACGGCGTCTTCGGCTATGAACCCGGCCAGCGCGTTCTCTTTTCCGCCGTCACCCCCTGCGGTCAATGCGATTGCTGTCTCTCCGGCCACTGCTCCCAGTGCCGCGGACAGTTCGGCGGGTGGCGGCTCGGCAACACCATCGACGGCACTCAGGCGCAGTTCGTCCGCATCCCTTACGCCCAAGCGAACCTCACCCTCATCCCTGCCACCCTCTCCAGCGAACAGGTGCTGCTGCTCACCTCGGTAGCCTCATCCGGTTTCGCCGCCGCCGAAAACGGGCGCGTCCATCTCGGCGACAACGTCGCCATCTTCGGCCAGGACCCCATCGGCCTCTGCGCCACCCTCGGCGCACACCTTCTCGGCGCCGCCCGCATCTACGCCATTGACCCCAGCCCCTTCCGCCTCGACTTCGCCCGCCAGTTCGGCGCCACCGACCCCCTCCCCGCTCCCCCGCCCCACCTCTCGGTCGATGTCGCCATCGACGCCCTCGGCGATCAGGCCAGCTTTACCTGCGCCCTCGCCTCCGTCAAGCCCGGCGGCGTTCTCTCCAGCGTCGGCCTCTTCTCCCACTCCCTCGCTATTGACTACGCCGCCTTCGGCGCCGGCCTCGCCGACAAGTCCATCGTCTCCACCCTCTGCCCCGGCGGCAAGGACCGCATGCGCCGCCTGCTCCGCCTCGTCGAAACCGGCCGCATCGACCTTACCCCCCTGTTTACCCACCGCCTCCCGCTTGCCGCCATCACCGATGCCTATCGCCTCTCCGGCGATGTCCTCAAGGTCGCTATCCCCGTGCAGTAGTCTGTTATTGTGATCCGCTTCGCCATCCTGGCCTCCGCGCTGCTTGCCGCCGCGCCCCGGCCCGTCTTCACGGATCACGCCGTCACCCTTCTCGGTGCACCCTCTCCCGACGGCCGCTACGTTTCCCTCGTCGAACAGGGCGAACTCGCCATCCGCGCCACCGGCACCGGCCAGTCCACCCGCCTCACCCGCGCCTCCGGCAAGGAGTTCGCCTACTTCTCCTCCATTTCCCGCGACTCCCGCTCCATCGCCTACGCCTGGTTCAACGAGGAAGGCTTCTACGAGCTTCGCCTTCTTCCTCTTTCCGGCGGCACCCCGCGAACCCTGTTCCGAAATCCCGAGGCCGGCTTTGTCCAGCCCACCGCCTGGACTCCCGACAACAAGGCCATTCTTACCCTCCTCTTCCGCAAGGACAACGTCAGCCAGATCGCCCTCATTCCCGTCGATGGCGGACCTCCCAAAGTGTTGCGCTCTCTCAACTGGGTCTACCCCAAGCGTATGGACATCTCCCCCGACGGCCAGACGCTTATTTACGACTCCTTTGCCCCCGGCTCCACGTCCCAACGAACCATCTACAGCCTCTCGCTCGACGGCGCCGTGGAAAAACAACTGACCCCGGAACCCGGCAATCACCTCTTCCCGCTCTACGCGCCGGACGGGAAGTCGATCTTCTATCTCTCCGATGACACGCTGGTGGAGCGGCCCCTGAACGGCCCCCCGCGCGTCGTCCAAAAGGGAATCGGCCGGGCGCTCCCGCTCGGCATCACCGCCGCCGGGATCCTTTACTACGGCCTGCGCACCGGAACCAGCGATGTCTTTCTCGCCGATATCGCCGACATCGCCAAAACCGCCCGCCGGGCGTCCGTCAAGTACCCCAACCGCAACCTCGCGCCCGCCTTCTCCCCCGACGGCAAGCAACTCGCTTTCCTCTCCCGCCGCGGCACGGAGAACTTCGGCCAGGAATCCCGGGCGCTCGTCATCCGCCGGCTCGATAGCGACAGCGAAACGGAACTGCCGGTGAAGATGGCGCACCTGGAGTCGGTGAAATGGCGCCCCGATGGCCAGGCGCTCTATATCGGCGGCAGCGACGGCAAAGGGCGCGGCGGCATATTTGAGTTCGACCTGGTCTCCCAGCGAACCCGGCCGGTTATTGCCGAAATCGGTGGCCCACCCAAGGGGTATGAGTTCCATTCCCACGGCAGCGGCTTCCTTTACCGGGATGGCACGGCATGGCGCAACGAAAAGGGGGAACCGGCCAGCTTCCCCGGCACCGCCGCCGGCGTCAGCGAGTGGCTCCTCACACCCGGCGGGCTCTACGGCATTCGCTCCGGCCGTCTGGTCCGCTTCACGCCCGATGGCGAGATCACCTACCCGCTTCCGGGCAATCGCCAACCCGGCGCGTCGATGAGTCCGGACAACAAAACCATCGCCCTCACCGCCGGCCGCGAGGGCCAGGAGATCTGGGCGCTCGAGACCGCAAAATAATTTTGGCCTGCCGTGTCGAGAATCCGCTCCGGGCTCCGACCTGTCAGTGAAAAGGAGCTCGACCCACGATGAAATACATACTCATGATGAACACCATGAAGGCCACCACCCCGGCCTTTGCCTCCTGGAAACCGGAGGAGATCCAGGCCCATATCGGCTACATGATCAGCCTGAATAAGGAACTCACCGCCTCCGGTCACCTGCTGAGCGCCGAAGGCCTGGACTGGCCCGCCCAGGCTAAGCAGGTCCGCGCCGGGGCCAACGGCGAACCCATTACCGACGGCGTCTTCCCCGAATCGAAGGAGTTCCTGGCCGGCTACTGGATCGTGGAGGTGGAGACGCCGGAGCAGGCCTACGCCATCGCCGCCCGTGCCTCCGCCGCCCCCGGCGCCGGCGGCAAGCCCCTCAATATGCCCATCGAGGTGCGCCAGGTAATGTGCGCGCCGCCGGAAGAGTTCGCTTGATACTGCCCCCAGGCGTCGAGGACCTGCTTCGCCAGTTGGCGCCACAGGTCCTTGGCGCCATTCTTCGCCGCCATCGCCACTTCCCCGCCGCCGAAGACGCCGTCCAGGAGGCCTTGCTCGCCGCCGCTATCCAGTGGCCGCGCGATGGCATTCCCGGCAATCCCCGCGGCTGGCTGATCCAGGTCGCCAGCCGCCGCTTTACGGATCAGGTGCGTGCCGAGTCCGCCCGTCGCCGCCGCGAAGCCCAATCGGAACCCGCACGATCCTCCCCCCGCGACGATTCCCTGCTCCTGCTCCTCCTCTGCTGCCACCCCTCGCTCACCCGCCCTTCCGCCATCGCCCTCACCTTGCGCGCCGTCGGCGGCCTGACCACCGCCGAAATCGCCGCCGCCTTCCTCGTGCCCGAAGCCACCATGGCCCAGCGCATCAGCCGCGCCAAACAGACCATCCAGGACTCCGGCATCCCCTTCCGCGCTCCCGCCGCCGCTGAACTTCCCGAACGCCTGGCCGCCGTCCTCCATGTGCTCTATCTCATCTTCAACGAGGGCTATACCGCCTCCACCGGCGATTCCCTGCATCGCGCCGATCTCGCCAACGAAGCCATTCGCCTCGCTCGCGCCGTCCACCGGCAACTCCCGCAGCACGGCGAAGCCGCCGGCCTACTGGCCCTCATGCTGCTCACTGACGCCCGCCGCCCCTCCCGCGCCACCGCCGCGGGCGAACTCATCCCGCTTCATCACCAGGACCGCTCCCTGTGGAACCAGCCGCTCATCACCGAAGGCCTGTCCCTGGTCCAAACCGCCCTTTCCAGCGGCGCCGCCGGCCCCTATGCCATTCAGGCCGCCATTGCCGCCCTGCACGACGAGGCCCCGTCCGCCGCCGCTACCGATTGGCCGCAAATCCTCGCCCTCTATACCTTGCTCACCCGCATGGCCGATAATCCGATGGTGCGTCTCAATCACGCTGTCGCCGCCGCCATGGTCCACGGCCCCGCCGCCGGATTGGCCCTGCTGGACGCCCTCGCGCCCGACCCGCGCCTGGCCAACCACCACCGCCTCCACGCCGTCCGTGCCCATCTGCTCGAACTTGCCGGCCAGTTCCCGGCAGCCATCGAGCATTACCGGACCGCCGCCGGCCTCACCGCCAGCCTCCCTGAACGCAACTATCTCCTCACCCAGGCCGCCCGCCTCGCGGAGCCTGTCCACCCGGTGCCTCATGCCAACTGAACTCCCTCTCGCGCGCAATGTCGCCGCCCGCATCCACCCCCAGTTCCCGCAACTCACCATCCCCGCCATCGAGCAACTCATCGACGCCGCCTTCTGGGCCAGCCTCCGGCGCGAGGAGGGCTTCACGCCCACCATCTCGCTCGCCTGGCTGCCGCCGGAACAGTCCGTGAAGCCGATTCTCTTTGACCGCCGCCTGCCGCTCGATCCGGACTCCCTCGCCCGCCTCTCCCCAGCCGTCGAACGCCCCGGCATCCACCTCGGCGTCTGCCGCGGCGACGACGGCCAGTTGAGCGTCTGGGGCGCCATTCGGGCGCTCCCGGCCGGATGCTTCGTCCTGGAAGTCATCGCCCCGGGTCTGTTGGTCATCAAACAGCCGGGCGACGACGACACCGTCAAGTTCGCCAACATCGCCGTCCTGGAGGGCGACCAGGCCAAGTTCCTCTGCAACCCTGCCACCGCGCCCGCCGATAGCCCGGCCATCGTCAAGACGCTCCTCGGCCTGGATGATGACGCGGCGGATCTCGTCGAACTGGCCGTCTCCATGCGCAAACACCGCCGCGGCGGCGCCCTGCTGGTCGTTCCGCCGCACCACGACGACTGGCTGGCCTCCATCGTCCAGCCCATGCGCTACCAGATCACCCGCCAGCCCACCGCGGACCTGGAAACCATCGCCGGCCTTACCGCCGTCGACGGCGCCACCATTATCACCGCCCACCACGAACTGCTGGCCTTTGGCGCCAAGATCACCCGTCGACAGGGAGCCCCGCGGGTCGACCAGGTGGCCTCCTCCGAACTGATGGAAGGCGCCGAAGTCCAGGTGATGCACCCCACCCAACTCGGCGGCACCCGGCATCTCTCGGCCGCGCAGTTCGCCCAGGACCAGCGCGACGCCGCCGCCCTGGTCGCTTCCCAGGACGGCCGCTTTACAGTCTTCGCCTGGTCCCCGGCGCTCGACATGGTGCATGCCCACCGCGTCGAGTCGTTCCTGGTCTAAAGCAGCGAGTCCGCCGGGAACAGCGGCGGCGGCGCCGGCGCCCGGTCATAGGCCGTGTCGGCAACGAACATCGTGCCGGCCAGCGGCATCGCCGGATCCATCCCTTCAACGGCAGTGGTGAACAGCACCCGCACCCGGCCATCCAGCGCCAGAATCTCCGGACAGGTCACACGGGGCGAACCCGGCAGGCGCCATTCGCCCAGCACCTCGCCGTCGCGGATTCGATACTCGCGTGCCAACCCCTCGGGCGCTGCCTCCGGGTTGTAGAAGGCCACGATCACGGACTCGCCGTCCGGCGAAGGCCGCAACCCGTCCGGGAACAGTGGCGTATCCCGGAAGTCGGCGATGATGCGGCGCTCTCCCAACCGCGGACCGGCAGGGTCGAAAGCGTAGTGGTCCAGCGTCTTGTTCGGCGAGTCGATGTCCACCAGCCCGCCAGGGTAGAGAAATTTGCCGTTCGCGCAGATCTGGGCCGAATGCAGCGTGTGCAACCGCCCGGTGGCCGCCTGGAAGTAGTACATACAGGCGATCCGCTCCTGGAACGCCGTGTGCTTGGTGCCGAAGAGCAGTCCGCCCTCCACCGGATACCCGTCGTTGATTACCACCCGCTCGTCTTCGGTCACCTCGAATGGCGTTCCTAGGATCTTCCGCTCCGTCAGGTCATAGAGCGCCAGACTCCGCTCCAACCCCACCACCACCACACCCGGCCGATCCGTCTCGGCAAAGAACCCGACGCGGCCCGGGAGCGGATGGACCTCGTTCTCGCGTGTCGTCAAATCCAGGATGTTCATACTGCCCGAAAGCACCGCAAACGACTCCTGAATCGCCACCCACCCCAAACGGGGCCCGGACGTGGGATAATTCTGGAGGACGCGCGGACCTTCCGGGAGAAAGCGCAACCCCGCCGTAGCGGGGCTGTAAAAGGGCGTTGCTTCAAAGACCTGCATCGCTCCGTTGTAGCATGCCCGCGTCCCGTGGTATATTGAAAGGCGAATTAGTGTATGGCAAATCATGTATCAGCTCTGAAGCGCGTTCGGATGACCGAGCGTCGTACTGTAATCAACAACGCTCGTAAGTCGCGGCTTCGCACTGGTCTGAAGACCCTGCGCCGCCTGCTCGACGCGAAAGATGTCAATGGCGCCGCTTCCGCGATGCCCAAGACCTTCTCCATCGTCGACCGTGCCGCCAAGTGGGGCGTGATCAAAAAGAACACCGCCGCCCGCTACAAGAGCCGCATCGCACTGCGTCTCCGCAAGCTGCAGGCCGCCTAACCAGCGTTCGTAAAAAAACTTCCGGCCCGCCGCTCGAAAAGAGATGGCGGGCCGCTTCCGTTTCCGCGTGGCACAATAGCTAGTGCTATGTCCTCAAAGAAGTGGTATGAATACTTCGTCTCCGTCGAAGGAGGCGAACAGACCCCTCCCCCTCCAGGCGAAGGAGACGCCGCCAGCGCCATCGCGCAGATTGCCGCTCAGGTTCAGGTGCCGCCGCCGGGCAGGTTGCCGCAGGCCACCATTCCGCAGGCCACCATTCCGCAGGCCGCAGCGCCGCCGCCAGCCGCCATCAAGTTCGAACGGCCGGCTTCAGTTGCCGCCGCCGGCGGCCTCGCGACATTTGAGGATATCTATAACGCGGCCGATATCAAGCCGCCCGCGCACGGCTACAGCATTCTGAAAGTTTCGGATATGCTCAATAGCGAGCACATTCGCCAGATGCCGGCCGAGGTGAAGAAGGGCTCCATCCTGGTCGCGCTCGAGGCCGCCGGCGTCAAGATCCAGGAAGTGATTCAGGACGCCATCCGGCGCGATCAGGCGCTCGATGCCTTTGAACGCGTCCGCCTGAAATCCGTCGAGGACCTCGAGGCCCGCAAGTTGGAAGAGAACCGAAAGATTCAGGCCGACATCGATAAGTATGTCGCCGAGCAGAAAGCCCGCCTGCAATCCAACCTCGATGAGGTGGAGAAACAGAAGGAGTCTTTCGGCACCTGGCGATCACAGAAACAGATCGAGGAACAACGGATTGCCGATTGCGTATCCTATTTCGTGACCGATAATCCAATTACGACCTCCGCACCGGGAAAGGGTAAGCAATAAGTCATGTTCAACCGGCTGGCAAGAGTGATCCGCTCGTTCGTTGGCTTTTTCATCTCGGTGGCGGAAAACCCCGAGATCATTCTGGAACAGAACATCCGCGACATGAACGATCAGGTTCCGCGGATGAATGAGTCGATCGCCATGGTAAAGGCGAACGTCACCCTCCTGGAGAAGGAGGAGGCGAAGTACAAAGCCGAGGTGACGGAATTGACCTCGAAGACCAAGGCCGCCATTCAGGCCGGCCGCGATGATATTGCCGCTACATTCGCGGCACAGTTGGAGCAGACGCGCTCGGCGCTGGCCCGTACTGGCGGCCAGTTGGGCGCGGCAAAGGCTGCCTACGATAAGGCGATGATGGTGAAACAGGCGTTCCTCCGGGAAAAGGAGCGCAAGACGCGCGAGGCCATGAATGCCATTCGCGACCACCGCCGTTCGCAGTGGCAGTCGAAAGTCGCCGATGCCATGGAGCAGTTCGAAGTGGCCGGCGTCAGCCAGACGCACGATGAGATGGTACGCAAGATCGAAGAGCAGACCGCGGTCAATGAAGCGCGCATGGACATGGCGCTCAGCAATGTGGACCAGCAGCGCTTTGAGATCGAGAAGGAAGCCGAAAAACTGCAAGCCAACGAACTGCTGAAGCAGTTCAAAGTCGAGATGGGCATGGTGTCGCCGCAGGCCGGCGCCGCCCCTGCCGAAAAGACCATTGGCGGCCGTGAAGGCGAGAAGTCCCTCTAAAGGAGATTTGACAAATGGCTGTGAAGATCGAAAAAGGCGGCTGGGTCCTGATATTCCTCGTGGGCGCCGGCATCTTTGGATATGCCCTGAAGGAGTATGGAGTCCTCGACAAACTCATCCCGGGAGCGAAGATTCGAAGTTCGACCGAGATCGGACACATCGACTTGCCGACGGCAACGTCGACATCTTCCTCCAACGTCGCGCCTACGAACCTGCCGGGCTCCAAGCGCGGCTGCGACGACAAACCGGAAGTGCGCTTCTACCACTGGGCGTGGAACGCCCAAATGGGCCTGATGTTCGCCACCGGCGGCCCGCAATCGAGCGATGGCAGCCTGATGTGTAAGGAAGGCGTCAATCTCCGGTTCGTCCGTGAGGACGATGCCGGCAAGATGCAGGAAGCGCTGGTGGCCTTCGCCACCGAGTTGAAGAACGGCAACAAACAACCGGTCAAGGGCGCGCACTTCGTGGCCATCATGGGCGACGGCGCGGCGACCTTCCTGAAAGGCCTGAATGACACGCTCAGGAAACTCGGGCCGGATTATATGGCCAAGGTAGTGGGCTCGGCCGGCTACTCCCGCGGCGAGGATAAGTTCATGGGCCCGCCCGCCTGGAAGCAGAATCCGGCAGCCTCCCGCGGCGGCCTGGTGGCTGGCTACCTCCGCGATGGCGACTGGAACATCGCCCAGAAGTGGCTGGGCGACAACGGCCTCTGCAACAACCCGGATGAAAAGACCTATGACCCCAAGTGCCTGAACTGGGTGGCGGCGAGCGACTACATCGACGCCGGCGAAAAGTACATCTCCGGCTACTGTGAGAAGCGCCCGGTGGTCGACAAAGGCAAGAAAACCGGCGAGACCAAGAACGTTTGCGTTAACGGCGTTGTCACCTGGACTCCGGGCGACGTGAACGTCGCCAAGAAAAAGGGCGGACTGGTCTCCATCGTTTCCACCAAGGAGTACTCCAGCCAGATGCCGAATACGATCATCGGAATCGACCGGTGGATGCAGGACAACCGGCCGACCGTGGAAGGCATGCTGAAGGCCACCTTTGACGGCGGCGATCAGGTGAAGTCCCACCCGGCCGCGCTGAAGCACGCGGCACAGATATCCACCGTCGTTTACCACGAAGCCAACGCCGACTATAACTACTGGGAACGCTACTACAACGGCGTTGTGGAAGCTGACAAGCAGGGCTTGCAGGTGGAGTTGGGCGGCTCGACGGTGAACAACCTGGCCGACAACCTGATGCTGTTCGGCATGGCCAAGGGCGCGGCGAACCTGTTCGCGGCCACCTACTCGGTGTTCGGCGACATCGTGGTGAAGCAGTATCCGGACCTGGTGCCGAGCTACTATCCGGTGGACCAGATTCTGGATACGTCCTACATCGCCGCGATCGCCTCCCGTTCGGGGACGATGGCGCCGGCGACGGTACCGCAGTTCTCCTCCTCCGATAAGCTGACCAACGTTGTCAGCCGCCGGGCGTGGAACATCACCTTCGACACGGGCAAGGCGACCTTCACCGCCTCGGCGAAAACGGACCTGAGCCAGATGATGAACGACCTGCTGGTGGCCGGTTCGACGGCGGTGGAGATCCACGGCCATACCGACTCGGTCGGCGATGCCAATGCCAATATGCAATTGAGCGAACAGCGCGCCTTTGCCGTGAAGCAATGGCTGGAAGGGCAATCGGCCCTGAACTTCCCCGAGGGCCGCGTCCGGGTGTTCGCGCACGGGCAGCAAAACCCGGTGGCGCCGAATTCGACCGAAGAAGGCCGGGCGAAGAACCGGCGGGTGGAGATCGTCATCGGAACCACAGGCAAATGAACGATCTAAGCCGGGTCTTCACGCCAAACCACACGGCCACCTCCGCCACTTTGCGGGTGGTGGTGGCCGTGCAGGCGGCCATCGCGCTGGCCATCTGGTTTGTGGCGCCGTTCCAGGTGCTGCCCACGCCGCCGGAGGTGTTCCGGGCGCTGGGCACGCTCTGGATGGAGCAGGGACTGGGCCAGGAGTTGATCACCAGCTTTGTGATGAACGTGGAGGCCTTGGCCTGGACCGTGGCGATTTCGCTGGGCCTTTGCTACTGCACGGTGATGCCGTTTTTCCGGCCACTGGCGGCGGCGGTGGCCAAAGGCCGGTTCCTCGGCCTGATCGGGCTCACCTTCGTCTTCACGCTGGTCGTCGGCGGCGGGCACAACCTGAAGGTCTCCCTGCTGGTCTTCGGCATGACGGTATTCTTCGTCACCTCAATGGCGGCGGAGATCGAGGCGATTCCGAAGTCTAAGTTCGACCACGCCCGAACGCTGCGGATGAGCGAATGGCGGGTAGTGCTGGAGGTGGTGGTCCTGGGAACGGCGGATAAGGCCATCGAGGTGCTGCGGCAGAACGCGGCCATCGGTTGGATGATGCTGACCATGGTGGAGGGTATCTCGCGCGCCGAAGGCGGCGTCGGCGCGATGCTCCTCAACCAGAACAAGCATTTCCACCTCGCGGAAGTGTTCGCGATTCAGTTGGTGATTCTTTCGGTGGGCCTGGGGCAGGATTATGCAATAGGCCTTTTTAAACGTTTCGCCTGTCCGTACGCGGAACTGACGCTGGAGCGCAAATAGATGCCCAACGGCTACGAGATCCGCGAACCGATACTTCGGGTACAAAATGTGTCGCTCAAATTGGGTGGCAACCAGATCCTCCGGGACCTGACTTTTGAGATTAAGGACATCCACCACGACTACCGGACCACCGGGCAGATCGTCGGCCTGCTGGGGCCGTCGGGAATCGGCAAAACGCAGCTGTTCCGGATTCTGGCCGGGCTGGGACAGCCGGACACGGGCGAAGTGATTGTTGGCCATCCGGGAGTCAAAGTGCAGCGCGGGATGGTGGGCGTCGTCGCGCAACACTATCCGCTCTTCGAACACCGGACCGTCTGGAGCAACCTGGCGGTGGCGGGCGCGAGAAGCGGCAAGACGGCGGCTGATTGCGACAAGAGGGCCCGGGAACTGCTGGAACGATTCAAGCTCTACGACCGGAAGGATTTCTATCCCGCCCAGCTTTCGGGCGGGCAGCGGCAGCGCGTGGCGATAGCCCAGCAGATCATGTGCAGCGAGCAGTTTCTGCTGATGGACGAGCCGTTTTCCGGCCTCGACGTGGTGGCGCTCGATGCGGTGCAGGAGTTGATCAGCGAAGTGACGCACGCCAATACGCTGAACACCACGATCGTGGTGAGCCACGACATCGCGGCCGTGTGTGAGATCGCTGATACGGTCATCTTGCTGGGCCGGGAGGCGGACGGCAACGGCAAGCAGATTCCCGGCGCGCGGGTGATGGCGACCTACGATCTAGGCGAGATGGGCTTGGCGTGGAGGAAGGGACTCACATCCGATCCCCTGTTCCTGGACCTGCTCGAACAGATCCGCGCGCGCTTCCCCCTGCTCTAGGACGTTACACTGGATACGTTCGGCATGCCAGACGACTACAACTACAAGTCCCAGATCGTCAACAAAGTAGACGAGATCGAGACCGGGAGCACGAACTACCTGAAGGAAGCCTTCAAGTGGCAATACAACGTGATCGGTCTGGTGGGCGCCGCGGCGTTCGCGCTGGTCAGCGGCACCGCGCTTCCGATTCTGCTCGCGGCCGGCGTAGAGATGATGTATCTGGCGGTGGTGCCGCAATCGAGCGCCTTCCGTCGTCTGGTGCGCAGTTGGAAGTACGAGGAAGAGAAAAAGCAGCACGACCTCCGCGTGCGGGCCATGCAAATGCAACTGACCCCGATGGTACGGGACCGCTACGCCAAACTGCAGCAGATGTGCCAGTTGATCCGCGCGAACTACGCGCGCCTCTCCTCCACCTCCCAGATCTTTGTCGACCAGATGTCGAACCGCCTCGACGGGCTGATGCACTCCTTCCTGCGCCTCGCCAACGCCGGCATTACCTACACCGAACATTTGCAGCGGGCCAATCCGCGGGCGATCGACAAGGACATCGAGACGCTGGAGCGGGACCTGGCCAAGCAGCCGGCGAAGGTCCAAGAGATTAACCGCAAGCGGATTGAGATCCTGAGAAAACGTCAGGAGCGGTTCCGCAAGATCGTCGACGACCTGCAGGTGATCAATGTCCAGGTGGAAGCCATTGAGGACGTGCTGGAACTGATCCGGGACCAGTCGGTCACGCTGACCGATCCGCAGATGGTGACCGAGAAACTGGAAGGCCTGATCGCCGATGTGGAGCACACCGAGGCGACAGTCCGCGAGATCGAAGACTTCTTTGCGATCGCCGGCGGGGACACGATTGCCCCGATGCCGACAGGCCCGGCGCCCGTTTCCCTCAACCCATTCGACCAGAAGGACCGGACGCGCAATGGCTGAAAACCAGTGGCCCGCCTGGGCCGAAGACCTTTCGCAGAAGTACTTTTCCGGCGCCTACGTGCAGTTCATTCTGCACGAAAACGTCCATGACCTGGTGCCGTTGCGCCGGAACGGGACGGTGGACTTTGTCCCGCTGAAGGAGTTCCTGCAGAAGGGCATGTTCAGCGCGCGGCAAATCGTATTCGACTACGACCGCGGCGGCGGGCTGTCGTTTTCCACCAATGACATGCAGGCCGATTTCCGCTCGGCGCTCTCCGGCTACGACGCGTTCCATGGCACGACGTATGCGGCCGGGTTGCCACGGAACCCCGACGGGGTGATGAACATTCTGGACAACTATCTGCGGCTGCGGTTGCTGGACAGCCGGAAGATCGCCTTTTCAATCTCCTTTGCCGAGACGGTAGCGCCGGCGGGCGATCCGCAGAGCCTCTCCGCCGAGGACCGCAACGCCCTGGTGATCCTCAAGCGCTGGGCCCAGAACCCGACGTTTCTGAAACAGGACGTGACCATTTGCCTGATCGCCGAAAACCTGCTCGAGATGAACCAGGGAATCGTGCAGCATCCCGGCGTGGCGCCGGTGGCGATTCCGCTGCCCGACACCGCCGAGCGCCAGGAGTTCATTGAATGGCAGTTGCGGCAGACGCCGTTGCCGGAGGGTTCGGATGTCACGCCGGGGCAGTTGGCGGCGCTGACCAGCGGACTGAAGCGGGTGCAGTTGCAGGGTCTGCTGGCCCATGCCCACCACAACAAGGTAGCGTTGACCGGGAAAGAGTTGGGCCGGCGGAAGCGGGAGATGATCGAGGCCGAAAGCGGCGGCATGCTCGAGTTCATCCAAACGCGATTCACCTTGGCGAATGTGTCGGGATCAGCAGCGGCAAAGCAGATGCTGGCCGACGCGGCGACAGCGATCCGCGCGGGGCGCAGCGACGTGGTCCCGATGGGATACGTCATCTGCGGTCCGGTGGGGACCGGGAAAACCTTTCTGGCCACCTGCTTTGCCGGGGACGTCGGTATTCCGGCGGTGGTGCTGAAGAACTTCCGCTCCATGTGGCAAGGCCAGACCGAGGCGAATCTGCAGCGGGTGCTGGCGCTGTTGAAGGCGATGAGCCCGATCATGGTAATCGTGGACGAGGCGGACGCGCAGTTGGGCGACCGGTCGTCGAGCGGCGACAGCGGCGTGAGCGGCCGTGTATTCGCACAGATCGCGCAGTTCATGGGCAACACGGAGAACCGGGGTAAGGTGATCTGGTTCCTGCTCACGTGCCGTCCGGACCTGCTGCCGGTGGATTTGAAGCGGCAGGGGCGGGCCGAGGAGCACCTCGCGCTGTTCTACCCGGACACCGACGAGGACCGGCTGGCGATGCTGCGCGTGATGATGAGAAAGACCGGGGTCTCGCTCGCCTCGCCCGACGTGGAGAAGCTGTTTCTGGAGCGCGCCGGGTCGATGTCGGGCGCCGACATTGAGGCCATTCTGGTGCGGGCGAGCATGAAAAGCGCGCTGGAAAAAGAGGCCACCGTCGACGCGGCGGACCTCACGCACATCCTGGAAGACTTCATTCCGCCGTCGTATCCGGCGGAGATCGAAATGCAGACGCTCATTGCCGTCAGCGAGTGCACCCGGCGCAGCCTGCTCCCCGAAAAATACCGCAAGATGACCCGCGAAGATATCGCGCAGCGGCTGTCGGCGTTGCGGTTGCTCGTGGGCGAATAAACCCGGCGCCCCTATTTCGGCAACCCGAACGACACAATCGTCGCCCCCGCCGCAATCGCGACGTGCTGCCGGCCGTCGGCCAGATACGTCATCGGCCCCGCCCGCCACATCTGGCCCGTATTGAAGTGCCACAGCAGCTTCCCCGTCGCCGCGTCCGCCGCCACAAACGCGCCCCGCCCGTCGCCGTAGAACAACAGTCCCCCTCGCGTCGCCAACAGCCCGCTCCCCAAGATCCCGCCCCCGATTCCCCCAATCTCAAACGCCACCTTCCCCGTCCGCACGTCCACCGCCTTCAACAGCTTCTCGTTCCCGTCCGCCGCCGACCGCCTCGTCCCGCCCCCATAGAACGACTTCCCCGCCTCCCACCACTCCCCGTTCTTCGAATAAATCGTGCATGACTCGTGCGCGAAGAAGTAGTACAACCCCTTCGCCCCGTCGAACGCCGTCGACGTCCAGTTTGCCGCACCCGCCACCGATGGACACGTCCGCTGCCCCCCCGCCGTCGGCTCATTCCCCGCCATCAGCACCGGCCGCCCATCGGCCCCAATCCCGCTCGCCCACGTCAATTTCTTCACAAACGGCTCCGCCCGCACAACCTTCCCCGTCACCCGGTCCAGCACATAGAAGAACCCGTTCCGGTTCGCCTGCACCAGCAGCTTTTTCCCGTCCAACTCCACCAGTACCGGAGGCTCCGTCGCGTCCCAGTCATGCACATCGTGCGGCGTGAACTGATAGTGCCACCGCAATCGCCCCGTCGCCGCGTCCAGCGCCACAACGGAGTCGGTGTAGAGATTGTCCCCGCCCCGTTCATCGCCGTTATAGTCCGGGCACGGATTCCCCGTCGGCCAGTACAGCACCCCCGTCTCCACGTCGTAGGTGCCGGTCAGCCACGTCGTCCCGCACCCATGTTCCAGCGCCTTCCCCTGCCAGGTCTCTGAACCCTTCTCGCCCCGCGCCGGAATCGTCCAGAATCGCCACACCCGTTCCCCCGTCGAAGCCCGGTACGCATCCAGAAATCCGCGCACCCCCTCGTCCCCGCCCGACACCCCGGCAATCACCAGATCCCCCACCGCCAGCGGAGCCCCCGTCGCCCCGTAATTCTGCCGGTAATCGGCCATCTCCACCTCCCACATCAACTGCCCCGTCAGCCGGTGCAGCGACAGCAAATGGGCATGATCGGTCGCCAGAAACACCCGGTCCCCCAACACCGCCACCCCCCGGTTAATTCCCCCAGCCGCGTCTCCGGCCAGCCCCTTCGTCCGCGGCCGCTTGAAATGCCAGATCTCCCGTCCCGTCCCCGCGTCCAGCGCAAACACCTCGTTCACGCTCGAAACATACATCACCCCATCGGCCACCACCGGCGTCGTCTGCAGCGACCCCGGCGCCCCCGGCACCGTGAACATCCACCTCGGCGCCAGTTTCTCAACATTCCCCGTCGTAATCTGCGCCAGCTCGCTAAACCGGTTCCCATTTAACTGCCCGTTATAACTCGGCCATTCCCCCGCCCGCGGCCGCGCCACGTCCGCAAAAGGAACACCGCTCCCCAGCGTCGCCCCCGCCGCCACCCCCGGCGCCTCCCGCAGCGAGCTCAAATAAGCGACCAGATCCTCGGCCCCCTCCTTCACCGCCGCCATCAGCGACGGACCGTCCACCGACGAGGCAATCTGCTCCCGCCGCAGCAAATGCAGCCGCCCATCCACACCCAGCAACTGCACCTCAAACGGACTCCAATTCTTCGCAATCCCCCGCACCACGCGCCCATCCCGCAGCGTCACCGTCACCGACTCGCCCTTCCCGCCCCGCTGCAACACCTCCCGCAACTGCCCCACCGTCCGCTCCCGCCCGATCACCGACAAATCCGGCCCCAGAATCCCGCCCCGGCCCCGCACCATATGGCAGCCCACGCACCCCGCCGCGAACAGCCGTCCCCCCGCCGCCGCATCCCCCGTAACTTTCCCGTCCCCGCCCCGCGCCTGTTTCAGCCCCCACGTGTACTCCGCAATCGCCTCCAACTCACTCGTCCCCAGCAGCGGAAACGCCGGCATCCCCGCCGCCGGAATGCCGTTCTTGATCACCTCGGAAACCGCCGCCCGCGTCGTCGCCCGCGTCGCCCGCACATTCAGAATCCCCGGCCCATGCCCCCCGCCCGAACCATCCTCCCCGTGGCATCCCGCGCACCGCGCCACGTAGGCACTTTTCCCCGCCTGCGCGGACATCCCCATCACACTCAACGCCAGGACCGCGATCCGCTTGACCATCCAATCACTCTACCGCTCCCGGATAAAATTGTGCATGGCTCCCCTTCTCTTCCAAGTCGAAGCCCGCCTCCTCGAACTCCTCTCCTCCCTCTCCCCAGACGAATGGTCGCTCCCCACCATCGTCCCGGGCTGGACCGTCCACCATATCGCCGCGCACCTCCTCGACGGCGCACTCCGCAAGGTCGCCATCGTCCGCGACCACCACGTCACCCAAACCCCCGATGGCGATTTGGTAGCGTTTATCAACCAGCTCAACGCCACCGGCGTCGCCCAGTTCTTACGCCTCAGCCCTCGCCAAATCCTGCAGCACCTTACTATCGCCTCCGCCGAGTTCTGCGCCTTCCACGCCACCCTAGATCCAGCCGCCCCAGCCGCCTTCCCGGTCTCCTGGGCCGGAGAGGACCACTCCAACAATGCCTTTGACACCGCCCGCGAGCTCACCGAACGCTGGCACCACCAGCAACAGATCCGGCTAGCCGTAAACAAGCCCGGGATCTTGATCCCGGAACTCTACCACCCCGTCCTCGACACCTTCCTCCGCGCGCTCCCGCACACCTACAGAAACATCCCCGCAGCCCCCGGCACCACGCTCCATATCCACATCGCTGGCCCCTCTGGAGGCCACTGGTATCTCCACCGCGCTCCCCACTCCTGGGTCCTGACCCGCGATACCCGCCACGCCGCCGCCTCCATCGTCATCCCGGAGGACATCGCCTGGCGTATCTTCACCAAAGGCATCTCCCCGCCCGATGCCGCCGCCCAGACGGCCATCTCCGGAGATCGCGCTCTCGCTATCCCCGTCCTTGGCGCCATCGCCATCGTCGGTTAAGGCAAGCCACTCACCCCATCCGGCGTACCCGCGCCCGCACCCATCGGTAATGGCTGCTTGTATTGGCGGCAATCCATCTCCCGAACGGCCAGGCTCGCATCCACGGATACCGCCCACGCCTGCCCGATCGCCTCCCACGAAAGGCGATGCTCCACCTCCATCGCCTCCAGCAACTCCGCCTTGGTCCGCGGGATCACGCAAGCGAGGGCAGATACGCCCGCGCGTAGTCGATGCACTGCTGGTTCAACTGATCCTCCAGCGCCAGCACCCCCTGCGGCGACAGCCCCGACGTCTTCGGCAGCGGCTTCTTCGGCGGATTGTTCCGCACCCATGAAATCAGCATCGCCAGATCCCGCGGCGGCACCGGGCTCTTGTCGTCGTACACCTTCCAGTACTGCTCGGTAAAGATCGGCACCTTCAGCGGATCCCGCGTCAGCATCTCCAACTGGAACAGCATCTTCGGATCTTTCTTCTGGAACCGCGCCACAATCCCCGCCAGATCCAGATGCCCGTCCCCAAACCCGACTTCCGACAGCAGTATCCCATCGGAATAGAAGTCCACCCCAATGTCTTTAAAACTGACGTAAATCGTGTACGGCGCCAGCGTATCAATTGTCTGCTGCGGCGTCTCGATCATCGAGACGTTATTCACCAGATCCAGGCACACCCCGACATACTCGCTCCCCGTGGATTTCACCCACGCCGCCAACTCCTCGCTCCGCCACCCCTTGTGATTCTCAATCGCCAGCCGCATCTTGTACTTCCGCAGAATCGGCTCCGCCAGCCGCACCCCGGCCTTGCACGCCGCGTCAAAGGCATGAAACTCCGCCGCGCTCTTGAACTGCTCATACCGCCGCCCCGAAAACGGATCGTGCACGCACTCCACCCGTCCGCCCATCTCCGCACACGCCTTCACCGACGCTTCATACCGCGCCAGATCCGCCTCCACCCGCGGCGTCCGCACCAGCACCACCAGCCGCATGTCGTACTTCTCGATCTGGTCCCGCAGCTTCTTCAAACGCACCGGATCCAGATCCGCCGGCAACGTCGTATGCGCATTGCCCAGCCCTTTTTCATTGGCATATTCGACGATGTCCCAGTTCTTCCCCATCGCCCGCGACCGCGCCCCCAGTCCGGGCCCCGCCGTCCCCATAAACCGCAGCCGCTTCGGCTGCCCTGCCAGTGCTCCCGCCGCAGCGGTCCCCAGTAACGTTCTCCGTGTCATGCAGTGAATACGCTATCACTTCCGCCGATATGATGAAAACATGGGAAAGTTCCTGACCGTCCTGGCCTTCACCCTCGCCGCCCAGACATTCACCGCCCGCCTCGCCGGCACCATCACCGATCCATCCAATAGCCCTATCCCCGGCGCCCGGATCACCCTCTCCCACACCGCCACCAACACCACCCATTCGGCCACCTCCAACCACACCGGCGCCTACGTCTTTCCCTCCCTCCCGCCCGGCAACTACGATGTCACCATCACCGCCCAGGGCTTCCAACAACAGGTCACCCGCGCCATCACTCTCGAAATCAACCAGGGCGCCAATCTCGACGCCACGCTAACGGTCGCCAGCGTTTCCACCGAAGTCCAGGTCACCGCCGAAGCCCCCGTTCTGCAAACCGAAACCGGCAACGTCGGCACCACCATCAACTCCCAGACCCTCGACGAACTCCCCCTCGTCCAACGCGACGTCATGAGCGTCGTCCGCCTCGCCCCCGGCGTCATTGCCAAATCCCAGGTCGGCGACGCCCGCGGCGGCCGCGGCGTCTTCAACTCCAACTTCTCCGTCGGCGGCGGCCGTACCTCCACCAACGAGGTCCTCCTCGATGGCGCCGTCAATACCATCGGCGACTTCAACGGCGTCGCCTTCTCCCCTCCCCCCGACTCCGTCCAGGAGTTCCGCGTCGAAACCAACTCCTTCTCCGCCGAGTTCGGCCGCACCGGCGGCGGCGCCGTCAATATCGTCACCAAGTCCGGCGGAAATCAGTTCCACGGTACCGCCTACTACTACCACCAGAACGACTTCCTCAACGCCAACAGCTTCGTCAACAACCGCTTCGGAACCCTCCGCCCCGTCCTCCGCCGCCACCAGTACGGCTTCACTTTCGGCGGCCCCGTACTCCTTCCCCGGCTCTACAACGGCAAGAACAGGACATTCTTCTTCACCGCCTTCGAAGGCCGCCGCGAAAAAGACCCCGTCCGCTCCATCACCTCCGTCCCCACCGCCCTCGAACGCGCCGGCGACTTTTCCGAAACCCGCTTCCTCTCCGCCACCGGCCCCCAACTCATCAACATCTACGACCCCGCCACCTCCCGCATCGTCAACGGCGTACGCTCCCGCGCCCTCTTCCCCAACAACCAGATCCCCTCCTCCCGCTTCAATCCCGTTGCCATCAAAATGCTCGCCGAATACCCCGATCCCAATCGCCCCGGATCCTCCATCACCGGCCGCCAGAACTTCCTCTTCGCCGGCAACCGCGGTTACTCCCGCGACCTCTCCACCACCCGCCTCGACCACAACTTCTCCGAAAAACACCGCATCTTCGGCCGCTACTCCCAACAGCACTCCCTCGACTCCCAGCCCTCCGTCAAAGTCCGCTTCACCAACTCCAACAACACCAAGGACTCCTTCTTCAACACCGGCCTCGACGATACCTTCCAGCTCACCCCCCGCCTCTTCAACGTCTTCCGCTACATGTACGTCCGCTATCGCGCCAACCTCGTCTCCAATACCCTCGGCTTCGACCCCACCACCCTCGGCCTGCCCCCCTACATCCGCGACTCCGCCAACGTCCTCATCTACCCCAACGTCTCCATCGGCTCCGGAATCCCCGACCTCGGCGGCACCGCCTTCAACAACCAGCCGCGCGATACCCAGGGCTTTCAGAACAACATCCTCTACGCCGCCGGCAACCACACCATGAAAATGGGCGCCGAGTACCGCCTCTATCGCTTCTATCCCTACCAGATCTCCAATCCCACCGGCGCCTACACGTTCAACCAGTTCTACACCGCCAACGATCAGATCGGCACCGCCCGCCCCGAACAGGGCCTCGGCCTCGCCAGCTTCCTCCTCGGCTTCGGCGCCTATACCTACGAAAAGGTGGAACCCCTCTCCGCCTTCCAGCACTACCTCGGCAGCTACTTCCAGGACGATTGGAAACTCACTCCCAAACTCACCCTCAACCTCGGCGTCCGCTGGGAGGCCGAAACCGGTACCGGCGAAGCCCACGACCGCCTCACCTACTTCGATCCCGCCAAAGGCGCCATCCTCTTCGCCGGCGGCCCCAACCCCCGCACCATCCGTAAAACCAACTGGCACAACTTCGGACCCCGCCTCGGCTTCGCCTATCGCCTCGACAACAGAACCGCCCTCCGCGGCGGTTACGGCATCTTCTATCTCCCCATCGGACTGGAAACCGCCATCGTCACCACCCCCTTCAACTTCAACGTCATCGCCGATGTCTTCAACGCCGACTACTCCCCGAAAACTACCCTCTCCAACCCCTTCCCCAACGGCATCGTCCGCCCCTCTTCCACCAACCGCGTCGACGACGGCACCTTCCGCCTCGGCAACAACGCCAACATCGTTCTCCGCGACCAGCCCAACTCCTACGTCCAACAATGGAACTTCGCCGTCGCCCGCCAGATCGGCCGCGCCAGCTCCATCGACGTCACCTACTTCGGCAACCGCGGCGTCCGCCTCCCCACCAACTCCCTGGAATTCAACCAGATCGATCCCAAGAACCTCGCCAACGGCGGCGCCTGGCTCAACGAACGCGTCCCCAACCCCTACTTCGGCAAAGGCCTCCCCGGCCTTCTCTCCCTCGCCACCATCCCCCGCATGCAACTGCTGAAGCCCTACCCCCAGTTCGCCTCACCCACCACCGCCAATGCCTACGGCGGCAGCCTCATCTACTTCCGCCCGCCCGTCGCCGACAGCATCTATCACGCCGTCACCTTCCGCTACGACCGCAAGTTCACCCGCGGCTTCAGCCTCGGCGCCCACTACACCATCTCCAAAGTCCTGGAAACGGGCGGCGGCGGTAACGGCATCGCCTTCCTCGATCCCGCCGGCATCCGCGATATCTACAACATCCGCCTCGAACGCTCCGTCGGCTCTTTCGATGTCCCCCAACGCTTCGTCGCCACCTTCGCCACCCAACTCCCCTTCGGCCGCGGCAAACGCTTCTTCAACAAGAACAAGCTCGCCAACCGCTTCATCGGCAACTGGCAGCTCTTCGCCAATGCCACCATGCAGTCCGGCCTGCCGGTGAATGTCGGTGGCCCCGACATCTCCCGTATCGCCGGCGCCAGCCCCTCCCGCGCCAGCGTCGTCGCCGGCGTCGACCCCAAACTCCCCCTCAGCCAGTCCGTCGCCAACTCCCGCGATTGGTCCAATGCCTGCGGCTGCACCAAGCCATGGTTCAATCCCGCCGCCTTCACCACCACCCCGGAATTCCAGATCCCCAACGGCCCCCGCTTCCTCCCCAATATCCGCGAAGGCTGGCTCCGCTCGGTCGACGCCAATCTTCAGAAATCGGTCTTCATCACCGAGCGCATCCGCCTCTCGCTCCAACTCCGCGCCTTCAACGTCCTCAATCAGGTCAGCTTCGCCGGCCCCAGCGTGATTACCGTCGGCCAGGCCAACTTCGGCTCCGCCGGCAGCGTCGTCGACAACGCCCGCCGCGCCGAAGTCGGTGCCAAGCTCTACTTCTGAAGCCGCTCCAGATTCCCCTTCAAACCCGCATGCCCCGGGTACTTCTCCACCCCGTACCGGAACAGCGCCTCGGCTTCCTTCTTCCGCCCCGTCTCGGCATACAGAATCGCCAGATGATTCACCAGGTCCCCTGACTCCCGCCCCAGCACCCGCGCCTCTTCCAGCAGCCCTGCCGCCTCTCCCAGCCGCCCCTGCCCCATCCGCGCCATCCCCAGCCACTCCGCCGCCGCCCCGTCCCCCTTCTGCACCGCCCGCAACCGTTCCAACAGCCCCGCCGCCTCGTCCCACTTCTCTTCCCCGAGAGCCAGCAATCCCAGATTTGCCAGCGCCTCCGCCTGCCGCCCGTTCCGCTGCAATACGTCCGTCAGAATCACCCGCGCCGCCGCCACCTGTTTCTGCTCCAGCAGCGATGCCGCATAATTCACCCGCATCTCCTCATCCGGCGCCGCCAGCGCGAAATACTTCCCCGCCTCCGCCAATAGCCCCGCCTCCGCCATCGCTGCTGCCAGCTCCCCGTAATTCCGCTTCCCCACTCCACCCAGCCACGTCCCCGCAAACGGCAGCACCGGCCGCACCCCCGCCCGCAGATCGGCCTGAATCGCCGCCGCCGCCGTCACCCCCCGGTACACTTTCGCCACCCGGCCCCTCTCATCCAGCAGAAAACTCGTCGGCAGCGCCAACTCTTCCCGGTAGTCGAACAACAACTTCCGAAACGTGTTCCACGCCGCCATCGGGGCCTTGTCCACATCCACCACCACCAGCGGCAACCCCTTCCCCTTCCACTCCGCCATCTCCGCCCGGCACGGCGGACACCACTCCCCGTAAAAGCTCACCAACGTCCACTTCCCGGCTAACTTCACCTCCACCGGCGCCGGTACGGCCTCGGCCAGCCACAAACTCTCCGCCACCGCTTCCCGCTCCGGCGCCACAACCGTCGCCCGCGCCGCCAGCGCCTCCACCCCGCCCCCTTCCGTTACCCGGTGCAGCCCCGGGCCTATCTCCCCGTCCCACCTCTCCACCACCCCCGTCGGCCATCGCACTTCCAGTCCCGCTACCCGCTCCCCTGCCGTCAATCCAAAATGCAACCGCCGGCTCGACTGCGACAAAAAGCCCGACCCCGCCCGCACCTGCCGGTGCATCACCCGCCCTCCCGTCCGCAACGTCACCCACGCCCCCACCGCGTCCCGGTTCCCGCGCACGCCCCGCAATTCCAGCACCACCGCCTTCGCCCCACCCTCCTGCTGATTCTTCAACAGCCGTAACCGCGGTCCCGTCCGGAAACTCAACGCCAGATCCATCCGCCCGTCGTGATCGTAGTCGAACGCCGCAAACGCCCGCCCGTCTCCCGGGAAATCCAGCCCGGCCACATACGACACATCCTCAAACTTCCCGTTCCCCAGGTTCCGGTACGCCACATTCCGCTCCCGCCCGCTCCACGACCCGCCCCCGCGGATCAACTCGTTCACCGCCCGCCAGCCCTCTTTGTAGCTCCGCGAACCCGTCGCCTCCTGTGGACTCTGCGACACGACCTGCCGCCAGAAAAAACTTCACAAATCGTGCGTGTCCGGCCCTGCCACATACCCGTTCTGTATGTACAGGTCCTCCCGCCCGTCCCCGTCCAGATCCACAAAGTCGCTCGACCACGCCCACCGCCCAAACTCCACCCCCGCCCCGTACGTCACATCCCGGAATCCCTTCCCCCCATCATTCAGAAAAAGCGAATTCCCCCGCGCCTGCCGCTGAAACGCCGCCCGTACCGCCCCGTCCTTCGCAACCCCTGCAAAGGCTGGATTATGCGTCAGCCGCAAACCCGCGCTCGACCACATGTTCCCGCTATAAAGGTCTGGATATCCGTCCTGGTTTACATCCCCCCACGCCGCCGACATCCCCGCCGCCAGATCCTCCACCCCCATCTCCGCCGCTACATCCCGAAACTTGCCCCCATCATTCCGATACAAATTGTTCCGCCCGAAATCATTGGCCACATACAGATCCATGTCCCCGTCCCGGTCGTAGTCCCCCCACGCCGCCGCAAACGAAAACCGGTTGTTGTTCTCGTTCATCCCGCTCGCCGCCGTCATATCGGCAAACGTCCCATCGCCGCGGTTCCGGTAGAGAAAATTCGGCGGCGCGTTCGTCGCGTCATAATACGGCGTCGGCGCATCGTAGGCCGCTCCCGGCGAATAGAACCCATACGCGCACACATACAGGTCCAGATACCCGTCCCCGTCAAAATCCGCCATCGCCCCGCCCGTCAAAGTTCCCTTCGCCGCCCCAAACCCCGCCTTTGCTTCCCGCGTGAACCGCCCCCGGCCGTCGTTCCGGTACAGATACGGCATCGCCGCCGTCAACACCACCAGGTCCTGATCCCCGTCATTATCGACGTCCCCAAACAGCCCCATCGACGTCGCGTCCAGCACCGCCAACCCCGCCCGCCGCGTCACGTCGGTAAAGGTCCCATCCCCGTTGTTGTGGAACATCCGGTTCGGCAATCCCTCCGGTTGCGCCACAAACAGATCCTCATACCCGTCCCCATCCACATCGGCCACCGCCACGCCGTTATGCCCGTACACATCCGGCCCCATCGCCCCGTCCACCTTCTGTCGCCACTCGTCCAGCGACCGCGCCAACTGCGCCTTCCACGAGACGTTCTTCCCCAGTGCCGCCTCCGTAACATCGGCAAACAGCGCTCGCCCCATTTCCGTGCTCCGCCAGGGCTCCGGCACAAACGCCGTCAAACGCGGCCCGTCCCCGCCAAGCGCAAACCTCGCCGTCGCCATCGTCAGAAACGACAGCCGCTCCCCCGTCGGCCGCAACCCGCCCAACTCCACCCGCAACTGCACCGCCGTCTCCCGCTGCGTCGCCGCCACACGGTTACTGGCGATGATCTTGAACTCCGCCACCTCCAGCTTCCCAAAACGCCCCAGCGTCGGCGCCAGCGCCCCGATCGCCCCTCGCTCCCCCTTCTTCATCCCCTCGGAGACCTTCTTGAAGTACCCGTTCAGCGCCTCGTAGTCCTGCTCCCCGATCCAGCCGTCCCGCCCCGCGTCCACCCGCGCCATCACCTCTTCAATCGGCGCCACCCGCGGCGCCGGCGCCCTCACACGGTACTCCTGCCCGGCCGCCAACCCGGCCGCCAGCAGTACCGAAAAAATGCCTTCCCGCACCGAACCTAGAACTCCAATCGCAAACTGAATTGGATCTGCCGCCCCGTCCCGATCGTGCTCGTGATCCGCCCGAAATCGGCCCGGCCAAATACCGCCGCCGGCACGTTGAAGTTCGCCCGGTTCGGCAAATTGTAGAAGTCCGTCCGGAACTGTACGTTATACCGCTCCGTGAACGCCCACTTCTTGTTCAACGAGGCGTCCAGCCCCACAAACCCCGGCCCGAATCCGAGCAATCGTGCCGCGCTCCCGAACTCGCCCACCGCCGGCGCCGCAAAACAACTCGTCGTGAACCATTGCGCCAACTGCGCCGCCCGGTCCCCGCGCTCGCTCTTGTTCGGATCGCATGTCAGGTTCGGCCGGTTCCCATTGGAAAACGTGTTCGTGATATTCGTCTGCACAATCGCGCCCCACGGCGCCCCGCCTCGCAACTCCAGAATCGCGCCCACGCTCCACCCGCCCAACACCGCATTCGCCACCGGGTTGGTGATGTCCATCTTCTTGCCCTTGCCCACCGGCAGTTCATAAACACCCGACCCGATATACCGGTGCCGGATGTCATTCCCCGAATACGACTTGTCCAGCCCGAACCGCTCAATGTGCGTATACCCGCTCCCCTCGCCTCCGGCCAACTCCCCGTTCCCTTCCACGTTGTCCAGGAACTTCGACCACGTGTAGTTCATCAGGAAATTCAGCCCGTTCGCATACCGCTTCTCAAACTTCACATTCATCGCGTGATACGACGACTTCCCCCAGAACGGCGAAATCATCGTCACCCCGTTAAACTGCGGAAACGGCCGCGCCGCCTGCGATTGCGCCGCCGGCCCGCGCCCGTTCACCAGCGGAATCATGTTCACGTTGATGTTCGGCCCGCCGATTTTCCGCCCCAGATTCCCCATATACGCCGCTTCCAGCAAATACGAACCCGCCAGCTCTTTCTGAACCGTCAGGTTGAACTGCTGCGAGTACGGGTTCTGCTGATCCTGGCTGATGAAGTCCGGGCTCGTCCGCGGCGCCTGCCCCACTCGCACCGCCCCATAAGAAGCGTTCAACGCTTCTCTCTGCGACGCGCTCGCCGGAATCCCGTTGGCAAACGGGAAAATCGCCGTCAGTCCTCCGTCCGGCGAGGCATACGACGCATTAATGCTGAACCCCTGCGACAGCGCATTCGGCACCGCTCCCGCATACGCTCCGCCGTAGGAAATCCCATATCCGCCCCGGATAACCATCTTCGCCGGCGCCCGGTAGGCAAACCCGAACCGCGGCCCGAAATTGTTCCGGTCAAACCGGTGCGCATACTTCCCGCGCCCGTCCCGGCCCGAGAACGTGATGATCCCCGGCACGCCCGCCACCGGATTGATCGCCGCCCCGTCAAACCCGGACTGCCGGTTCTCCGTCGACTCCCAGCGCGGCGTATCCATATCCCACCGCAGTCCCATGTTCAACGTCAGGTTCCGCGTCACCTTCCAGTCGTCCTGCACATACGCACCCCAGAAATCCGTCCGCGCCTGCAGCAGGTCCAGATCCGCCAGCGACGCGCCCGTCACGAAACCCAGCAAAAACGTCGCCACGCCGCTCCGCGTCGCCCGGTCATTGAATTGAAAATTCCCGCCAATCTGGCTGTTCAAATCGTCCTTGTTCAACGAATACCGGAACTCCCCGCCCACCTTGATCGTGTGCGCTCCCTTGATGATCGTCAGATTGTCGATCGCCTGGTGCGTCAGAATCGGCGTCTGAATCCGCTCGTACGTACCCGCACCCAGCGACGTATGCCCCGTGATTCCGATCGTCGCAATGGCCTCCGGATTCACGCCCGGCAAATTCACCGAAGCATTCACCTTCGACCCGTATCCAGCCGACCGGTTGATGTGCGTCCGCGTCGACCATGAATACCGCACTTCGTTGATCATCGTCGGCTTAATGTTATGGATCCAGCTCCCCAGCAACGAGTAGATCTGGTTCGTCCGCGGCCCGCCCACCGGCGACGCCGCGTTTTCAAACAACTGCGCTTCATTAAACGGCGACCGGATCGCCGTGAACCGCCCGAACACACGGTCGTTATCGGAGATGTTGTGGTCAACGCGCGTCGTCAGTGCGTCCTGAATCTGCTTGCTCGATGTCGTCAGAATGTAGTTGTTCGCCGGGCCCCGCGTCACATCGTCGGCCACATTCGGCGCCGGATAAAACGAGGCGAATTTCGCCGAAATCGGGTCAATCCGCGACGCCGGAATGATGTTCCCCGCAAACGGCAGCCGCGAAATCGGGTCTTGAATCTGAATGTCCCGCCGCGCCGAAAAATCCCCGCGCAGTTCCGCCGGCCGCGGAATGTTGTTCCCCGACAGCGTCACCCCATCATTCCGCCGCGCGCCTTCATAGTTTGCAAAGAAAAATGTCTTGTCCTTGATGATCCGCCCGCCATACGACGCCCCGAAAATGTTGTACCGCAGCGGCGCTTTCCTCGGCGCAAAAAACGTCCGCGTGTCCAGCACTTCGTTCCGCAAGAACTCGTACGCCGCGCCATGGAATTCGTTCGTCCCGCTACGCGTCGTCATCAGAATCAGCCCGTTGCCCGACCGCCCGAACTCCGCTGAAAAATTGTTCGTCTCCGCCTTGAACTCCTGCAACGATTCCGACGGCGGATTCAACTGCAACTGCGCCACACCCAGCGCCATGTTCTGCACCACGCCGCCATCCAACTGCCACATCTGATTCTGGCTCCGCCCGCCCGCCATCGAAAAGATCGGCACCTGCTCCCCGGCATTCTCCTGCTTGAACACCACCCCGCCCAACAATCGCACCAGCCCCGCCGTACGCCGACTCTCCAGCGGCATCCGGAACACCGTCGTCCGGTCAATCAGCTGTCCCACCGTCGACGACTCCGAATCCAGCAGCGGCGCCGTCGCCGTCACCGAAATCGTCTCCGTCGACGCGCCCACCTCCAGCGCAATATCTACCGTCCGCGTCGATCCCGTATCGAGCACAATCCCCTGCCGCAGGACTTTCTTGAATCCCGTCTGCTCCACCGTCAAATCATAGGTGCCCTGAATTAACAGAGGAAACTGATAATTTCCCGCCGAGTTCGTCGCCGTCTCCGTCACCACACCCGTCGCCGGATTCCGCAAAGTCACCTTCGCGCCGATCACCACAGCCCCGGAAGTATCTGAAACCAGACCAGTTAACCGGCTCTGAGTCTGTGCCCATAAACCTGCTGTCAAGAACGAAAGTGCAAACGCCAGAATCCAACGCATGGGCGGCAATATATCACAGCCCCCTCCCCCTACAGCGCGCGCAGGTACGCCACCAGATCCTTCTTCTCGGCCGCCGTCAGCCCCGTCCCCAGAATCAGATCAAAAAACTGCACCGTGTCTTCCAGCGTCAGCAGCCGCCCGTCATGAAAATACGGCGGCGAATCCTTAATCCCTCGTAGCGTAAATGTCTTCACCGGCCCCTCCGCCCGCCCCGCGTAGAACCGCTCCACCTGCAAGTCATGCATCGTGTTGTCGGTGAAATGTTGCGCCGGCGGATGACAGGATCCGCACTTCGCCTTCCCCAAAAACAACTCCTCCCCCCGCAACTCCGCCGCCGTCGCCTTCTCCCGGATCAACCGGTTCATCACGTCCAGCTTCGGCGCCGGCGGAAAATCCAGTATCGCGTTCAGATCCCCCATATGGTTCGTCTGCCCCTTCTGCAGGTTCCGCCCCCCAATCGCCGCCAGCATCGCCGTGTCTCCGTCGAAATACTCCTCCACCTCCGCGAAATGATCCATCGTCCGGATCGACCGCTTCGACGAATACAGCAGAAACGAGTAATTGCCCCGCAGCGTCGGCGTGTCGGTCCGCAGCCGCCCGTAGTTCGGCCGGCTGTCCGGCGCCAGTTCAATCGCCCCGTTCGTGTGCCCGTTCACATGGCAACTGAAACACGTCACCCCCTGCGATGGCTCCGCCGTCACCCGGTGGTGCGTCGAGTTGAACCACGTCGTCGGAAACGGCGTCACCATCAAGCGCAACCCGTCCAGTTGTTCCGGCGTCAACAGCCCGTTGAACAAGTCAAAGTAATTGGCATAGGTGACCTCCACGCCCCGGCTCACATCGCCCAGTTCCTTATGCGTCGTCAGATACATCGCCGGCGGATACTCCGGCAAAAAGCAGTCCGGAATGTCGAACCCCACATCGAACCGCTCATGCTCCGGATGCTGCCGCGTCCATAGCCCGGGAAACAACATGTGCGCGGTCGAGTGCAGCGGATGGTCCAGCGGCGGATACGGGAAGTCCCCCGCCGCCCGAATCCGCTCCGCCCCCAGCGCCGCATACTCTTCCCAGCTCTTCACCCGCCCAGGCAACTTCGCCGCAGGCCCCACCGCCAGCGCCTTGCCCCGCGACATCCGCGCCCCCTCCTCGGCCACGCAGTTCAGCTGATACCGCCGCTCCAGAACAGCCCGCGCCGCGGCGTCCACGGCCGGCCGTTGCGCCGCCATCCGCTCGTGCCATACCCGGAACGGCATCCCCAGGTCCGGACTCCCAAACGACGTCGCCCCGGTCCCTCCGAACTGTCCCACACCCCCGACCGGATTCCGGTCCCCAGGCCGGACACTCGGATACGGCTTCAACCCGTTCAGTTTCTCCTGCGCCCGCCAGGCGTCGATATCTTTCGGCGCATTTGCCCCCGGGCTTTGCCGCAACGGCTCCTGCCCATAAACTCCCAGCATCGCGAGCAAGAGAATTAGCCGCATACAACCCACCCATTCTAAACAACTTAAAATGGTGTCGGGTGCAGCCGTCCCCATTTATTGCCTTCGTCTTACCGCCCCGCCGGCGGCCCTACTTTTTCCAACTCCCGCCCGATCTCCCCGCTCCGCTCATTCAAAAACTGCTTCGCCTTTGCCACATAATCCCGCTCATCGCTCACCCGCACCCCATAAACGGCCATAAACGCATTCTTCCCGCCCATCGCCGCTTTCACAAAGTTCAGCTCATACCGCTTCTTCCCCGGCTCATCGAACGCCACCACCATATAGTTGAACGGCTTCCCGCTCCCATCCACCATCGTCTTCGCCATCAACACCTTCCCGCCCCGCGACTTGTACGTATCCATCACCCCTTGCGCCAACCGGTCCAGATCCGGCCGCGTCTTCGCATCCGCTCGGTCGATCAGCGTCACCAGCGTCGTCCAGTTCTGCACCGTCTCATTCCCGCTGACGTACTCATACATCGGGTTCGGCGTCAGCTGCGAAAAACCCAGCTTGTAATCCCGCCCCAAAAACTTCACCGGCTCGGCCATCAATCCCGCCGCAATCAAAAACAGTCCAAGTGTCTTCATACCCCCAATGGCGCACTCCCCCCGCCAAAGTTCTCATCCGCTTCGTTAAGCTGGTCCCTTGCCCCCTGCCCTTATCCTCGCTGACGACGCCACCGGCGCCCTCGAATGCGCCTCCCTCCTCGCCGCCTTCGACCAGCAATCCGTCCAGGTCATCGACACCCAGTCCCGCCACCTCCCCCCCGCCGGCGCCGCCAACATCATCCGCCAATACGCCCACACCCCCCACCTTTATAAAAAGACCGACTCCGCCCTCCGCGGCAACATCGCCCCCGAACTCCTCGCCCTCCTCCCCCGCCCCGTCGTCTATATACCCGCCTACCCCAACCTCGGCCGCACCGTCCACAACGGCCACCTCTTCATCCACTCCACCCCCATCCACCAAACCGACTTCGCCCGCGATCCCCGCCACCCCGTCACCAACTCCGACATCGCCCAACTCTTCCCCTCCGTCATCAAAATCCCCAACCCCGCCACCCTCCCCGCCCACTGGCACCAACCCGCCATCCTCCTCTGCGACGCCGCCACCAACGACGATCTCCTCCACTACGCCCAAATACTCGCCCTCGCCCCCCACACCCCCGTCCTCGCCTCCCCCGCCGGCTTCATCCCCTATTGGGCCCAACTCCTCCGCCTCCCCCAAGTCCCCCCGCCGTCGACCCCCAAACCCGCCACCTGGCTCGTCGTCTGCGGCAGTCGCCACCCCCAGTCCCTCCGCCAGGCCGCCCACGCCCGCCATCTGGATATTCCCGTCATTCAATCCCCTGAATCCCCCCAATCCGACCCCGAACAGGTTGCCCTCCAACTCGCCCAAACCGCCCAATCCTACATCGACACCCGCCACCCCGGCGGCGTCTTCATCCTCGGCGGCGACACCGTCTTTGCCCTCTGGCGCGCCCTTGGCGTCGACGACATCCGCCCCCTCCCCGAACTCCGCCCCGGCATCGCCGCCTCCTGGTCCCCCGCCCGCAAGATCCTCTTCGTCACCAAAGCCGGTGCCTTCGGCTCCGACACCCTCATCGAAGAAATCATCCGCCCCTGAAAGAAACACCCCACCCGCTACGCAATCCCGCGTATGCGACTGGTTTCTCTTGCCTTCCTCTGCGGCCTCTCCGTCCACGCCGCCCTCATCACCACCGCCCCGCTCAACGGAACCACCACCGTCGTCGGCACCGGTTCGACCTGCGCCGGCGGCCCCATCGGCGCGTTCACGGTAACCGCAACCGGCCCCGTTTGTTGGCCCTATAGCGAATACTGGGGGTTCGTTCAAAACGGCACCTGGAACAATCCCGACCCAGGCTTCGGCCTTATCGGAATCAATAGCTCCACCGGCTCTTTTACCCTGGACCTCGGCGCTTCCTACGCCTCCGCCGGTGTCTTCTTGAACTACCTCCCCGCCTCCGCCATTCCCACCATCTCCGTCCTCGCCGGCGATGGCCTCACCGTCCTCGAGTCCTACGACATCCACACCGCCGCCCCCATCTCCACCCCGAACTCCGTCAACGATGGCGCCTTCCGCGGCATCTCCCGCCCCTCCGCCGACATCCGCTTCCTCCGCTTGGCCGATAGCTACATCGCCGTCCACTCCATCACCGTCGCCTCCGACCCCTCCCCCGTCCCCGAACCCTCTCATTTCCTCCTCCTCACCCCCGCCCTCTTCTTCCTCCTCCGCCGCCGTTCCTGCTAGGATGGGCCTTCGCCTGTCCATGCATACCCCAATCGGAATCACCATGGGAGACTCGAGCGGCGTCGGCCCCGAGATCCTCCTCAAAGCTGCCCACGAAAACCGCATCCCCGTCCCCTACGTCGTCTTCGGCGACCTCGCCGCCCTCTCCAAAGCCAACGAACCCTACCACCTCATCCTCCACCCCATCACCCACCCCAGCCAATCCATCCCCGGCGCCGTCAACGTCCTCGACGCCCAACTCCTCGCCCCTGAGGACCTCACCCCCGGCAAAATCAACGCCAAGTCCGGCCACGCCGCTCGCGAATACGTCATCCGCGCCACCAAATCCGCCCTCGCCAAGGACGTCGCCGCCATCGTCACCCTCCCCATGAATAAGGAGGCTACCCAACTCACCGATCCCAACTTCACCGGCCATACCGAACTGATCGGAGAACTCTGCGGCTCCGACGACGTCACCATCATGCTCGCCTCCAACGACCTGATCGTCACCCACGTCTCCACCCACTGCTCCCTCCGCCAGGCCATCGACCGTTGCCGCCAGGCTCGCATCCAGACCATCATCGAACTGACCCACCACGCCGTCTCCCGCCTCCGCCCCCCGGCCCGCATCGCCGTCGCCGGCCTCAACCCCCACGCCGGCGAAAACGGCCTCTTCGGTACCGAGGAAATCGAACACATCTCCCCAGCCGTCCAATGGGCCCGCGAACAAGGCTGGAACGTCCAGGGCCCCTACCCCCCGGATACGCTCTTTTATATGGCCGTCCGCCGCAAACAGTTCGACGCCATCGTCTGCATGTACCACGACCAGGGCCACATCCCCTCCAAACTCCTCGACTTCGAAGGCGGCGTCAACATCGCCCTCGGCCTCCCCATCGTTCGAACCTCGGTCGACCACGGCACCGCCTTCGACATCGCCTGGAAAGGCCTCGCCTCCACCACCAGTTTCGAAGCCGCCATCGATATGGCCATCCGCCTCTCTGCCCAAGCAGCCTAAACATACTTGCTATACTTGCTTTATGGCTCAGCTGAACATCTACGTTCCCGATGAACTCGCCGAGCGCCTGAAACAAGAAGCTCGCCGAAGTGGTCTCTCCTTGTCAGGCTACGTCGCTTCCCGCTTGGACCAGACCGCCGACGACGATTGGCCCGCCGGCTACTTTGAACAGATCTGCGGCTTCGCCGGCGAGGACCTCTCCATCCCCGGCGACCTCCCTGCTGAGCCTCTTCGGTGACCCGCCGGTTACTCGACACCAACATCTGGATCGCCATCGCCAAAGGCGACCGCGAGGCCACCTCCCAACTTCGGCAACTCCGCCCCTCCCAAGTCGCCACCTGTTCCGTCGTCCGCGCCGAGTTGCTTTACGGCGCCCGCAAGAGCGCACGTGTCGAGCACAACCTCGCCAATGTGCACCGTCTCCTGGCCCCTTTCTTCTCTCTCCCGTTCGATGACGCTGCAGCGGCATATTACGGCTCGCTTCGCGCCTTTTTGGAACGGGCCGGAACTCCCATCGGTGCCAACGACATGCTGATCGCCGCCACAGCCCTTGCCCACGACTGCATTCTGGTCACCCGCAATACCGCCGAATTCCAGCGCATCCCCGGCCTCCGTATCGAAGAATGGCCCGCGTCGCAACAGCCGGAACATACGGAATAAATGGGACCGGGTGCACCTGACCCCCATTTTAACTGCCCCATTATCAATACCTTACCGACACCAACCCGCCGAAACACCCCCGCCCGGAACACGCTCCCCTACCGCATCAACGCCACATCCGTTTGCCCGAAATCGTTGCCCTGATACAGAAGCCTCTCCCCCGTCACTTTCGCCAGCGCATACGGAAAACAGTCCCCGAAATTCAACCCCGCCGGGTGAATCCCCCTCCCGTACCGCCAGAACGCCAGCAACGCCATCCGCCCCTGTTCCGCCGTCACCGGCTCAATCTGCAGGCGCAACCCCGCAATGACGTTCTCCAGCTCCCGGCTCCCGGCTACTCCGAATCGATTCTCCAGCACGATACCCGCTTCCACCATCGAAACAATGGAAATCAGCCGCACCGGATCGCGCTGAACCAACCCCAAAAACTCCCGCGCCTCCGGTTCATTCCGAATAATGCAAACTAGCGCTGAAGTGTCGACCACCATGCCTAGTGCGGCAACCCGTCCGGACCGTAGCCCAGGATCTCTTCATCCGTCCGCGTTTCCCGGTCCGGAACCAGCTTCAACCGCGCCCACACCGCCTCCATTACCGCCTCCGGATCCTCGGCATCCGCGCGGCGCCGCGCCCGCTCCCGTTCCAGCCGTTCCGCCAACGCCTTCCGCACCGTCTCGGTCAAGCTTTCCCCAGTCAATTCCCGCAGTTCCCGCAGCAAGGATTCGGCTTGTTCATTCCGGATGTGAAACGCCATACACCCCGAGTATACACACGCCCTCCCCCTGTATACACCCCGCCCGAATTACCCCCCGAACATACGGGCGAACACTTCCCGCGTCTTCCCCCGCATCGCCCCCCACTCCTCCACCAATCCACCCTCCCCGATCGCCCTCCACCGCCCCACCAAATCCGTCAACGTCTCCAACTCCAACTGCGACTTCGGCAAACTCCCCTCTGCCCGCCCATGAATCAGCCGCAACCCATGGTCCACCGCCCGGTAGAACGTCGCCGCCTCCCGCAAAAACGCCGCCTCCTCCCGCTCCAAATGCCCCATCTTCTCCACCACATCAATCCGCCGCGGCGTATTCAGCTGTTTAAAGAAAATCCCCGCGCTCCGCAACCGCAAATACATCAAAACAAAGTCGATATCGTAATATCCGCCCACCCCGGCCTTCAGCGGATTGGAATCCCCCAACTCCCGCTCCAGCCGCTGCCGCATCTTCCGCAGATCCCCCCGGCTCCGCCCCCCCTGCCCATACCGCCGCCAGTCAATCTCCTGCAGCTCATTCAAAAACTCCGTCGCCGCATCCAGGTCCCCAGCCACCGCATGCGACTTCATATACGCCATCCCCTCCCACGCCTCCGCCGTACGCTCAAAGTAATCCCGGAACGCCCGCTCCGTCTGCACCAGCGACCCCTCCCGCCCGTTCGGCCGCAACCGCGTATCGACCGCGAATATCACCCCTTCCCCCGTATACGCCGCGATCACGTCAATCATCTTCTCCGCCACCCGCGTCCAGAAACTCAACTCCGCCGCGTCCCGGTTCGGCAACACGAAAAACAGGTCCGCATCCGACCCCAGGTCGAACTCCCGCATCCCCAGCCGCCCCAGCGCCACCACCATCATCTGCTTCCGCGGCCGGTAATTCACCTGCTCCGGCGGATGCGCCGCCAGCACCGCCCGTAGCGCCACCCCGTAAGCCGCCGCCATCACCCGCTCACCCAACTGCGACGTCTGCTCCAGCGTCTCAAACACCCCCCGACGCAAACACACGCTCTCACACTGCGTCCGGAACATCTCCCGCCGGAACCAGCGCCGCAACTCCGCCGCGTCCGCATCCCCCGGCGGCTCCCCCGGCCCGCTCCCAAACACCGCAAACTCCGCCAGCAACTCCGGCGTCCGCAACAGCTCTTCGCTCAGAAACGGACTCGCATCAAACAGATCAATCACCTGCGACGCCAGCGCCGCGTCCTGATCCATCAGCCGCATCCACTCCGGCATCTGCCGGATCTTCTCCAGAAAGTGCTCAAAACGCACCGCCCCACGGCCCGGCCCGCGCCGCCCGATCGTAGCCGCTAACCCGGGGGCTATCTGTGTCAGAAATCGCACTAGGTTAGATATCGGCTGTCCCGCGGAATCCTCCATACCCCCACCCCCTGGCTGCTGCGCATGAATCACCCGTTCATAGATCTCCGCGACTTCTCCCAAGTGCTGTTCCAACTCCCCCAATAGCTCCCGCCCGCTCAACTGCCCCGGCATCCGCCGCCCCACACTCTCCAACTCCGCCTCTTCCAGTTCCAGCGAATGCGTCTGCCGGTCGTCGGCAAACTGCAACCGGTGCTCCAGCGTCCGCAAGAACTGGTACGCCGACGCCAGCCGCGCATACTCGGTCGCCGATAGCAGGTCTTTGTCCCGCAGCCGCGCCAGCGCGAGCAGCGTCCCCCCGTGCCGCACCCAACGCTCCCGCCCCCCGTGCAGCCGCTGCAGACACTGCACCAGAAACTCTACGTCCCGAATCCCCCCCGCGCACAGCTTCACGTCGATCTCCGGCGCTCCCCGCCCCTGCTTCCTCGCCAGCCGCTCATGCTGCCGCACCCGCGCCGCCGACACCGCCTCAATCGACGAAAAGTCCAGCGACGTCGCGTAAATCAGCGGTTCCACAAACTCCAGCAACGCCCGCCCCGGCCCCGCCTCCCCCGCCGCTACCCGGGCTTTGATTAACATCTGCAGCTCCCAGTCCCGCCCCCGCGTCTGGTAATAACTCCGCGCCGCCGCCAGCGATAAACAGATCTCCCCCAGCCGCCCATCCGGCCGTAACCGCAAATCCACCCGGTAACACATCCCCTCGGCCGTGTAACTCCCCAACAACTCGGTGTACTGATGACACAGTTTCCGGAAAAACTCCTGGTTCGAAATCGGCTCCGCCCCGGTCGTCTCCCCCGCCCCCGAGTAAATGAACATCAGGTCAATGTCGGACGAGTAATTCAACTCCTCCCCGCCCAGCTTTCCCATCGCCAGCACCGAGAATCCGCAACTCCGGCCGTTCTCCTGCCGCGGCACCCCATAGCGCTGCTCCAGCGCCTCCCGGATTCGCCGGTAACTCACTTCCAACACCGCATCGGCCAGTGTCGATAACTCTCCCGCCACCTCCGGCAGCGGCGCCAGCCCTCGCACATCCCGCAGCAGAATCCGCAGCATCTCCCGCCGCCGGAATCGCGCCAGCCACACCGCCTCCGGCACCCCTTCCGGCAGAAATCGCTCCAGCCGCTCCGTCATCGTCTCCAGCGACAGGCTTCGGTACAGGTCCCCCGACGCGCATACCTCTTCCAGCCACTCCGGCCGCTGCAACACTTCCTCGGACAAAAACGCGCTCTGGCTGAACACCGCCACCAGCGACTGCAGTCCCGCCGCCGTCCGCGTCAGCCGCGCAAACATCTCCGGCGATATCTCCCACAGCCTCGCCAGATAGTCCAGCGAACGGTCCGGATCCGGCGCCCGTTCCAGCAGATACCGGATCCGGTCAATCGTCGTATCCGGTATCCGCGAGGTAAGCAACAACACATGCGCCCGAGCCCTCTCAGGTTTCCGGAAACCGATCTCATCGACCCACGCAAACATTACGCAACGTCCGTCATCAGGCTCACCGGGTCCCCCGGTGCAAAGGTTCCCAGCTTAACAATGGAGAGGTAGAAACCGGCCAGTCCCCACCGCGGCGAGGTAAAATCTCCCGCTTTCACCTGCGGATCATAGACGGCTTTCTGAATGGTGCCTTCCCCGTACGGGTTGAGTTGAAAGCAAGGTTCCCGCATCTTCGTGACTTCCACCCACACATCGCCCATCCGCCACTGTTGCCCTAAACGCACCATCCGCCGGTCAATCCCGGTGGTAGTAACATTCTCCCCGAGCGCCCCAGGGTAGACCGGAAACCCGGCGGCGGTCAGTTCATCCAGCCCCTCGGAAGTAATCCAAAGGAGCGCTTGTCGCGGCCCCCCGTGGTACTTGGTATTGCGTTGGATATCGCCGAGGATCCCCACCGGCCCCACTTCCGCGGCAAGCACGGGCGACTTCGGCACCCCGCCCCGCGAAACGCTGATCTGCAAAATCCGCCCAGTCATAACTACTACCAGTCAATCACATCCCCAAAAATGGTGTCGGGTGCGGCCGTCCCCAATTTTAAGTCTCAACGAATCAATAGGTTCCAGTCGATTCCCGAAATCCTTTTCCCGCGCTGTCACACTCCTCCCCCTTCACTCGCTTTACAGTTAGCAACACGCCCACGCCCATGAACCTCCCTCTCGCCCTCCTCCTCGCCGCTGTTCCCCTCCACGCCGCCCTTTCCTACACCATCACCAGCCTCGGCGGCTCCGCCACCAACGCCTACTCCATCAACTCCCTCGGCCATGTCACCGGCGTCGCCTCCACCCCCACCGGCGCCCACGCCTTCCTCTATGCCAACGGCACCATCACCGACCTCGGCGCCCCCAATGCCAACAGCCGCGCCTACGGCGTCAACTCCGCCGGTAGCGTGGTCGGCTACTCCCAAGCCCCCGATGGCTCCTACCACGCCTTCCTCTATGAAAATGGCGCCTTCACCACCCTCGCCCCCTCGCTGGCCCCCCAAACCCCTGGCACGTCTGGTTCGCCATCAACGACGCTGGTCAGGTCACCGGCCGGGCGAATCTGACCGCCAACGACAACGCCTTCCTCTATACCAACGGAACCATCTCCAGCCTCGGGACCCTCACCGGCAACCCCAACAACTTCAGCGTCGGCTGGAGTATCAACTCCACCGGCCAGGTCACCGGTTGGGGCGACTCCCCCAACGGCCCGCACCAAGCCTTCGTCTCCTCCAACGGTACCCTCACCCCCCTCAACGGCAACGACAACAATTGGACTTACGGCTGGTCCATCAACTCTTCCGGTGAAATCACCGGCCACCGCAACTGGCAGGCGTTTGTCTACTCCGGCGGAGTCATGTCCGATCTCAACTCCCTGCTCGTCAACGGCGCCGGCTGGAACCTCGCCGAAGGCCACGGCATCAACGACGCCGGCCAGATCACCGGCTTCGGCACCTTCAACGGCCAAACCCGCGCCTTCCTCCTCACCCCCCTCACCGAGTCCCCCGAACCCGCCACCTATGCCCTCCTCGCTATCGGTCTCGCCCTCGCCTTAAGGAAACCCGCCGCCACCAGATCCCCGCTGCCCCCGCCGCCAGAATCCCCCCAAACACCCCCCACCCGCTAAACCCCTCCACCGTCCGCATCTGAAACACCACCTCCGTCGTATCGCTCGCGTGATCCCCGTTCACACTCGGCCCCACACAGATCGACAACGCCTCCTTCTCCCTCAACCGTACCCGCCCTCGATACTCCCAATGGCTCCCATACTCCCGCGCCAATGTGAACTGCGCCAGCACCTCCCCCTCCCCCCGAATCAGCCGCCCCGTCGTCCCGCCATAGCCGATCTCCGCCGCCGCCAGCCGCAACGCAGCTTCGTACTCCCCTGCCTCCGGCGCCTCAAAACGGATCACCGCCCATGGCAAACGTACATCCCGCACGTTGCCCGGATGCGCCGCCAGCTTCCCGGCCGGCAGTATCATCCCCGAATCCCGTATACCCATCCGCATCCAGTAGACCCGCGGATACGCCTCCGTGCTCAAAAACTCCCCACCCGGGAATGGCGACCGTACCCGGAACGCCGCAAATACCCCCTTCCCGTCCCCCGCGCCAAATCGCCATATCCCCATCCCGGTCCCCGTCGCCGGAAATCCGGCAAAGGCGTCATACAATGGCACGAATTAAGTATATACTCGGTGATAAATGACGCCCGGGTCACTTAATAAGATCTCCGAGTTGACTTACTTCCGCCTGCGCCAACTGGCGAAATCCATCATGCGCCGGGAGTCCCGCGCCATTACCCTCAGCCCAACCGCCCTCCTCCACGAAGCTCTCCTCCGCCACCACCGCTCGGCCCGCAACTCCCCTCAACCCGATCCAGGCTTCGCCTTCCTTCCCCTCATCATGCAGCACGTGCTCATCGATTACGCCCGCCGCCGCGCCCGATTCACCTCTCCCCCTCCACCCCCAGCTTCCACCCCTGCACCCGGAACTCCCCTCGAGGACCGCCTCGCCGTCCGCAATGCCGTCCGCAAACTCGCCCTCCTCGACCAGCGCCAGGCCGCCATCGTTGAACTTCGCGTCCTCGGCGGCCTCTCGCTCGATCAAATCGCCACCCGTTTCGGCGTCTGCTCCCGCACCATCCATCGTGATTGGGCCTCCGCTCAACTCTGGCTCCGCCGCGAACTCCGCAGCCACAAGCGGTAATCCCTATGGATCCCGGCACTTGGGCTAAGGTTCGCACCCACCTCGACAACGCGCTCGAACTCCCGACCACCCAGCGCTTCGAGTTCCTCGAACAACTCGCCCAATCCGATCCCGATATCGCCCTCGAAGTCACCGAACTCCTCCTCGAACAGGCCGATAACTCCTCCGCCTCCGCCGCCCTTCAATGGAAGGAAATCGGCGGTTATACCCTCCTCCACGAAATCGGCCGCGGCGGTTCCTCCATCGTCTTCGCCGCCCGCAAAGAACCCCTCCACCGCACCGTCGCCCTCAAACTCATCCTCACCGAACCGTCCACCCTCAATGGCACCGATGAGTTTCAACGCGAACAGCAAGCCCTCTCCAAAATCCGCCACCCCGGCATCGTTTCCCTCCTCGATGGCGGACTCACCGATTCCGGCCTCCCCTACCTCGTCCTCGAATTCATCGAGGGCATCCCTATCGATCGTTACGTCCAAAACCACTGCGCCTCTCTCCACAAAATCGTCGAACTCCTCGCCCGCCTCTGCGGCGCCCTCGCCGCCGCTCACCAGTCCGGCATCGTCCATCGCGACATCAAACCCGCCAATATCCTCATCGAACCCGGCGGCCTCCCCCGCCTCCTCGATTTCGGCGTCGCCAAAATCCGCCCTCACACCCACACCTCTCGCCCTGCCGCCATGACACTCGCCTTCGCCAGCCCCGAACAGGTTTGCGACATCCCCGTCTCCCCAGCCAGCGACGTCTATTCCTTCGGCGCCCTTGCCCATACCCTCCTCACCGGTTCGTCCCCCTACAACGTCAACTCCGCTGACCTCCTCGCCCTCTCCCAGGCCATCTGCCACACCGTCTGGCACCCGCCGCCAACTTACACCATCGCCCGCGCCTCCGTCCCCTCGGACCCCCGCCTCAACGCCATCCTCGTCCGCTGCCTCCGCAAGGACCCACTTGCCCGCTACCCCTCCGCCGTCCATGTTGAACAGGAACTGAATCGCTGGCTCGCCGGTCTCCCCATCGCCGCCGGCGGCGGCCTTCCCAAACCCATCCGCCCCTCTCGCGGCTTCCGCAATCCCCTCGCCGCCGCCGCATTCGTCCTCGTCCTCGCCGCCGCGGCAAGCCTCTACTGGCGCCTCCAGGACTCCGGCCAGCAATCCCGCGCCACTGCCTCCGCCGCCCGCTTCCGCGCCGAAACCGCCCGTCTCATCCGCGCCAATCTCCAGGAAATCCAGGCCGGCCTCGACTCCGGCGCCCCCCTCCCTCCCGCCCGCAGCAAGATCCTCTCGGAGACCATGGCCTCCCTGCAGACAGTCCGTGCTGAAGGCGAAGAGGCCGATCTTCTCTACGACCTCGGCGTCGCCTACTCCCTGATGAGCCGCCTCCCCGCCGCGCCCGGCCCCGCCCTCGATGCCGCCATTGAACAGGCCCTTCTCGCCCATAGCTGTTTCTACCGCCTCCGCGAGTCCCAGCCGTCCGAGGTGGCCTACATCCTCGCCCTCAGCCGCAACTTCATCCGTATGGCCGAACTGTTCGAACAAAGCGATGACGGCAAGGCGGCATTCTGCGCCTACCGCGAAGCGTCGCGCTATCTGCACTCCCTAAAGCCCGCCGCGGCCCCATCCGCTCTCATCGAAGCGGTCGACCGCAAGTCCGCCGCCGGCCACCTGACGCTCGCCCGCATCGAGTACAACAACAACGCCCAACAAGCGGACCGGTTACGCCAGGCCGCCCTGCTCGCCGCCCTCGCCGAGGCCGAACTCGGCTACAACCTTCCCCAGGAAGCCCGCCGCAGCTGTGCCGCCGCCGAGCGTCTTCTCCGCGCCTCCGGCCCTTCGGCCTCCCTCCTCCTCACCTCCCCCCCTCTCCCCACCGACCTCGCCCCCCGCATCCACCAACTCCGCCTCCGCCTCGCCCAACCCCTCCCCTAACGGGAAAATGCAACGCTGCGCAGCCCGTTTCGAGACGGACTTACCCCCCGGCCGCCTCATTCCCTGGCCGCCGCGCGCTTTTTCCCTTCCGTCGTAACGTAGAAGTAGAACCACTCAAGTTCCTCCCAATCCACCTCGTTCGCCACTTCCACCAACTTCCGCTCTTCTGGCCCATAACGTTTGGCAAGTCCCAGTTCCACCAAACGCCGCAGCGCACGCCCGATCTGAGCGTGGCCCGCGGCAGCCCCCCACTGCGCCAGGTCAATCGAGATCTGCCCGATCTCCTCATAGTCATTGCAGATCGTCTCCAGCACGAGTTCTTCAAATTCCGACAGGTCCATAGTCAGCGCACACCCTTTCAAAACATCTGCCCTCGATCCGCTTCTCACTACGGTCCCGCATCTGGTCGAATGCCTGCTGATCCGATCGCTTCCTGTCACTTCCTTGCCGGACCCTAACGGACAGGTCGCATCACTCAGCAGGAAACCTTCGCCCTCCGCTTGTCCCTCGCCGCATCGCAGACCTCCCAAACCGCCGGCATCTCAACGCCAAGACTCTTATAAGCCCCCAACTCCCGAATCCTTTGCCACTAACCTGACGATGCAACAGCCCCCATCCGAAGGGATGCCACTTCGGATGGGGGCGAAGGCAGTCACACTACAGCCGGCAAATCAGCAGTTCCCGTTCGTAAACCATCTCCGGAGGCAAATGGTCATGCAGGTCGATGAACAGCTCCTCCTGCCCGATCACCTCCTGCCGCCACTGCTTCCGGTCGAACGCCTGCAACTCCTCAAACTGCTCCCGCGTGAAAGTCAGTCCCTTCCACTCCAGGTCTTCATACCGAGGCATCCACCCGATCGGCGTCTCCCGGCCCGCCGCACGCCCGTGCGCCCGGTCGACGATCCACTTCAGTACCCGCATGTTCTCCCCGTATCCGGGCCACAGGAACTCGCCGCCCGGCCCGCGCCGGAACCAGTTTACGTGGAAGATCCGCGGCGTCGTCGTCAGGTGCCGCTGCATCTTGATCCAGTGCCGGAAGTAGTCGCCCATGTGGTACCCGCAGAACGGCAACATCGCCATCGGGTCCCGCCGCACTTTGCCCACGGCCCCAGCCGCCGCCGCGGTCATCTCCGAGCCCATGGTCGCCCCGACATAAACGCCCGTCGACCAGTTGAACGCCTGGAACACCAGCGGCATCGTCGTCGGCCGCCGTCCGCCAAAGACGATCGCGCTCAACGGCACCCCGGCCGGATCCTCCCACGCCGGATCAATGGTCGGACACTGCGACGCCGGCGCCGTAAACCGCGCGTTCGGATGCGCCGCCTTGGCCCCGGTCTGCTTCCCGATCTCCGGCGTCCACCGGCGCCCCTGCCAGTCAATGCACTCGGCCGGCGGCTCGTCCGTCATCCCCTCCCACCACACGCCGCCCTCCGGCGTCAGAGCCACGTTGGTGAATATGGTGTTCCGCGACAGCGTGGCCATCGCGTTCGGATTCGTCTTCACCGACGTCCCCGGCGCCACCCCGAAGAAACCCGCTTCCGGATTGATCGCCCGCAACTGCCTCGTCGCGTCCGGCTTGATCCAGGCGATGTCGTCCCCCACCGTCCAGACCTTCCAGCCCTTGAACCCCTTCGGCGGAATCAGCATCGCGAAGTTCGTCTTGCCGCACGCGCTCGGGAATGCCGCCGCCACGTAGGTCTTCTCGCCCTTCGGATCCTCCACGCCCAGGATCAGCATGTGCTCGGCCATCCACCCCTCGTCCCGGGCGATATTGGAGGCGATCCGCAGCGCAAAGCACTTCTTGCCCAGCAACGCGTTCCCGCCGTACCCCGACCCGTAGGACCAGATCTCCCGGGTCTCCGGGAAGTGGACGATGTACTTCTCCTGGTTACACGGCCACGGCACATCCTTCCGCCCTCGCGTCAGCGGCATCCCCACGGAGTGGACACAGGGCACCACCCGCTTCTCGCCCTTGTCGATCTCGGCGAACACCTTCTGGCCGATCCGCGCCATGATCCGCATGTTGACCACGACGTACGGCGAATCGGTCAACTGCACCCCGATCCGCGCCATCGGCGACTCCACCGGCCCCATGCTGAACGGCAGGACATACATCGTCCGCCCCTGCATGGAACCCTGGAACAGGGACTTGAGCTTCCGCCGCATCTTGTACGGGTCTTCCCAGTTGTTCGTCGGCCCGGCGTTGTCCTTGGACAGCGAGCAGATATAGGTCCGGTCCTCCACCCGCGCCACATCGTTGGCGTCCGAGCGGGCATAGTAACATCCCGGCCACAGATCCTGGTTCAACTGCGTCAGCGTCCCGCCCGCCACCATCTGGTCGAGCAGCATCTGGTTCTCTTCGTCCGATCCACTCACCCAGTGAATCCGCGCCGGCTTGGTCAGCCGCGCCATCTTTTCCACCCACTTGAGCAGGTGCTTGTTGGTGCTGAGGGGGAGGGAGGGGTTGCTCCGGGGAGCCTTAGTAACGGCCATGGTTTCCTTGTGTAACGGTCTCCCCGATATTATGCCGAACCGTCCACCCCGCGCGCCGCTCGCACTGCCGCTTCCCGCCACTGAGGCCAGGTCCAACCCAGCTTCCGGCGCTCATAATACAGCTCGCCCTCATGCGGCGGCCGCGAGAAATCGTAGCTCCGCGCCGGCCGGTAGAGCTCCCGGTCCACCGGGAACATCCCGATGACCCGCTGCTGGCTCACGAAGGCGTCGAGCCATTCGCGCTTCTCTCGCCGGGCCGCCTCATCGAGCACCACCACCCGCTCGGCCTCCCCGTCCAGAAAGGAGTGCGGCACGAACTCCGCCCCATACCCGTGGTACAGCGGGAACTCCCACAACCCGGGCAAACCGGCCAGCGCCAGCGCCAGCGCGTCGTGGTCCGGATGGCCGCCCTCGTAGGCGTGCGTGTAAACTCTCGACGCCCCAAAGGCCTCCACAAACGCGCGCACCCGCGGCCAGAACACCGGCGCCTCCTGGTCGGCAAAGCCCAGGCAGTGGTAACGCTCCTCCGGGATCCCCGCCTTCGCCAGCACGGCCATCGTCTCGGCCCGTCGTGCCGACAGATAGCTCTCCCGCGTGCTGAACCCGGAGCGGATGGCGTACTGCAGATCCCGCGGCGCCGAGTCGGTCGCATGCAGGATGTGGACCTCGTCGCGGCTCTCCCGCAGGACGGAAAAGCACCCCAAAGTCTCGTCATCGGCGTGGGCTACGGCGATCAGAATGGCCATACCGCCATTATCGAACTGCTACACTCGCCTCGTGCGCATTGGGATCACCTGTTACCCCACCTACGGCGGCAGCGGCATCGTCGCCACCGAGCTTGGGCTTGAGCTGGCCAACCGCGGCCATCAGGTCCACTTCATCACCTACGCCAACCCGATCCGGCTCAGCGAGCGGCCCGACATCCTGTACCACGAGGTGGAGGTCTCCAACTATCCGCTGTTCCAGTACCCGCCCTACTGCCTCGCCCTGGCCTCGCGCATGGCGGAGGTGGCCGACCAGTACAGCCTGGACCTGCTCCACGTCCACTACGCCATTCCGCACTCGGTCTCGGCCCTGCTGGCCCGCGGCATCATGAGCGGCCAGCGCCGCCTCCCGTTCGTCACGACCCTCCACGGGACCGACATCACTCTGGTGGGCATGGACCGGTCCTACTTCCCCATCACCCGGTACTCCATTGAGCAGTCCGACGCCGTGACGGCCATCAGCGAGGACCTCCGCCGCCACACCGTCGAGGTGTTCGACGTGGCCAAGCCGATCCAGACCATCCACAACTTCGTGAACTCCAGCCTGTACCGGCCGGCGGAGGAGCGGACGCCAGGCCCGCCGCGGCTGATCCATCTCTCCAACTTCCGGCCCGTCAAGCGGGTGGCCGACTGTATCCGGGTGCTGGCGCACCTGCGCCAGCATGTGGACGCGGAGCTTTGGATGGTGGGTGACGGCCCCGAGCGGGGCGCCGCCGAGCACCTGGCCCACGACCTGGGCCTGATTGGCGCCGTCCGCTTCCTGGGCAAGCGGAACGACGTTCCGGCCCTGCTGCGGGAGGCGGATGTGCTGCTGATGCCCAGCGAGATGGAGAGCTTCGGGCTGGCCGCCCTGGAGGGGATGTCCTCCGGAGTAGTCCCGATCGGGACCAACGTGGGCGGGGTGCCGGAGCTGATCACCGATGGGGTGGACGGGTACCTGTGCGCGGTGGGCGACGTGGACACGATGGCGGCCCGGGCGGTGACGCTGCTAGAGAACCCGGCGTTGCGCGCCGGGATGGCCGCGGCCGCCCGGCGGGCGGCGGTGGACCGGTTCTCCACCGACCTGATCATCCCCAAGTACGAGGCCCTGTACCGCCGGGTGGTGGAGGCGGGGTGAAGCCGCCTCTGCCGGCCCTGGCACTGCTGCTGGCCGCCGTGGCCTCCGCCGCCCCCGCCGCCACCGAGGCAGTGGTGAAGGGGGAGCGGCTGACCTTCCACTTTGTGGCCTCCGAGCTGGCGAACCTGACCTTCGGGCTGGATGCGATGGCCGGCCTCTCGCCGGCCGACAGCGAGGCCTACCGGGCGCTGTGGCGCCGGGAACTGCGCTGGGACGGGGAGGACGACCGCCAACTGGACCGCTGGAAGAGCCTGCGGCTGCGCCAGCGCGACGGCGGCGGCGCGGGCCGATCCGCGGCTGGCAGCCCGGCGGTGAAGGTCGGCTGGCCGCCCAACTACGCCGGGTTCTACGGCGAGGAGTTCGGGCTGGACCAGCGGGTCCGGATCGCGGGCTTCCAGGCCCGGTCGGTGCGGGACTACCGGAAGCGGTTATGCCGTCTGCTGGAGCAGGAGCGGGAGGCCGACGGGCTGGTGTCGGTGGTGCAGCACTTCGGGCCGCGGTTCGGCGAGTTCTGGGTCCGGGAAGGCCGGCGGCTGACCGAGCCCAAGGCGGAGGCCTTCGCGCGCCTGGCGCGGGAGAAGGGGATCCTGGGCCTGGCCGAGCAGTTCCTGGCTTTCACCGAGGCCGAGTTACCCCGGCGCCACGGCGTGTGGTTCTACCTGATGGCGCGCCCGGCGCGGTTCGGCCGGAGCACCATGGCCACGCAGATCCAGAGCCACGCCCCGGTGGAACTGCTGGACGACGAGCGGCCTGAGGAGCGGCTGGGGGTGGTGGTCCATGAGCTGGTACACCACTTCTACGACCGGGCGCCGCTGGAGCGGCACCTGGGGTTGATGGAGGAGTTCCGGGGCCTGGCGCCGCCGTGGCGGATGGCGGCCTACAGCTACCTGAACGAGGCGGTGGCGACGGCGGCCGGGATCCTGGTGGAACGGCGGCTGCGCGGGGACACGGACTTTGTGGGCTGGACGGCCAACCCGCGGAATGTCTACTCCCAGCCGTGGATCGCGGCGCTGGGGCTGGCCAGTTACCCGCTGGTGGAGCGCTGCCTGGACGGCAGTTGCGGGCTGTTCCGGGGCTTTGCGGCCCGCTATGTGGCGGCGGCCGAGGCGGCGCTCGGGACCCGGGTGAAGCACCCCCATTTCCGCCTGGCGAGCCGGATCCTGGTATTGGACAACGGTGCCCTGCGGGGGGCGTCCCGGCTGTTCCGGGAGCGGGTGCCCTCCATCATGCATGCCACCGGCTGGGAGCAACTGGCGCGGTTCCCGGAGTTACCGGTGGTGATGCTGGCCCTGGAGGGCGAGCAGGCGCGGATGCTGGAGCGGATCGGCCCGGGCCGAGACGTGACGGTGCTGATCGGCCCGAACGCCGCGGCGGTGGAGGAGGCCGTGGAGCGGTTCGCCCGGCGGCCGTTCTAGGCGGCTAGTTGCCGATGACCTTGCTGGAGACGGTGGCGGGTTCCGGACCCCAGTTTTCGCGGATGACCATGGTCTGGTCCGAGAAGAAGCTGCGGCGGCCGGAGCTGTTGTAGGTCTCCGGGACGACGGTGAGGGTATACCCCCCGGGGGTACCCTGCATCTGGAAGACGAAGCCGGACTTCTTGCCTTTGGCGAGGTCCTCCGGGATAAGGTCGGCCGCGGCGGGGCCGGGCTGGCCGGACGGGGGCGGCCCGAGTTCCTGGAGCGTGACGGCGAACTTGCCGAACTGGCTCTGGTACTGCAGTTGCATCGTGTGAATCGTGCCAATCATGCGAATGGCGGCGAGTTCGTTGGTCTGCATCCGGGCGTTGCTGTACTTGGGTACGGCGATGGCCAGGATGATGAAGATGATCGCCACCACGATCATGAGTTCCATGAGGGTGAAACCGCGGCGGGTGATCTTACGGTTTACACGGTGCTTAAGCGCAGTCATAGCTAGTCGTTCTCTATTCTAGATGACGCGCGGGCCGGCGGTAGCGTTGAGGGAATGTTTGGGCGGTCAATGACCGACCTCCTTTCCCTCGCCGTCGAAGACGGTGAGCGACTGGTCCGAGCGGAAGGAGCGGTAACCGGTACCGCCGGGCTTTTCCGGGACGGCGGTGACCAAGTAGCCATCGGTGGTGCCCCCCAGGACGAAGTGGTAGCCGCTATGGTGACCGGCGGCGAGCCTGGCCGGCATGAGTTTATTGAGCTCCGAGAGGGCGACGGCGAAGCGGCCGGTCTGGCTCTGGAACTGGGCCTGGGCGGTATGGATGGTGCCGATCATACGGATGACGTTGACCTCATTGGTATTGATACGGGCCGAAGCGAAGTTCGGCAGGGCCACGGTCAGGATGACGAAGACGATGGCGACGGCGATGACGACCTCCATGAGCGTGAAGCCCCGGCGGCGACTGGGATGCATAGTGCGTCCTCCTTCGTTTGGGTTGACGCTCCGGGCGGGCGGGGCGTGGAGGGCTTGTTTTCAGTGCTCGTCGCGGATGGCGCCGGACTGATCCGAGCGGAAGGAGCGGCGGCCGGTGTCGCCGGGCAGGACCGGGACGGCGGTGACGCGGTAGCCGGTGGCATCGCCCTCCACTTGGAAGCGGTAGCCGTTGAGCATGCCGGCGGAGAGTTTGCCGGCGAGCAGCAGGTTCAGCTCCGGAAGGGTGCGGGCGTAGCGGCCGGCCACCTTGTGGAACTGGGCCTGGGCGGCATGGATGTCGCCGATGTTGCGGACGGCGGACATCTCGTTGACCTTCAGACGCGTCTCCGTAAGAAAGGGGATGAGGAGTGCCAGGACAACCCAGATGGTGGCGATGCTGAGGACGACACCGATGAGGGGGGCGCGGAAGCGCCGGATGGATGACATGATCTCCCCTTTCTTGCCTTATGGTAACCGCGCGGGCCCTAAAAGAGGCGGCCGTGCGGGGTCCAGTGGCGGACGTTCTTTGCCGTTTCCTTGGGCATGATCTGCGGGAAACGCACTTTGGCAATCCAGGCGGCGATGGCGACCGACATCACCAGATCGTCGTGGGCGCCGGGGACACCTGGCTGGCCGTTGGCGCCGGCGAGAGACATGATCTCCTCCTCCAGGAGGCGGCGGTTGGGAATGGCTTCGGGCCATTTCAGGATGTCGTAGTCCAGGAGGACGGCGAGGTTGGTCAACAGGTCCCGGCGGGGAACGGTGCGATAGCCGTTGGCGGCGTAGCCGGGAGAGTCGCCGGCGGTGATGAGCATGGGAAAGATCGACACGCCGAGTTTGGCATCGCGAAGGAGGTCGACGACCGGGCCGCCGGGGCCGCCGGCATCGATGGCCAGGGAGATGGCGCCGGGAGCGTGTGGCAGGCCGGCGGAACGGCTGCGGCGGATGCGGTCGATGCGTTTGGCAACGATGACCGGATAGTCGGCATAGCTGGTGCCGAGGGGGTAGCGGGCGAGGCCGCAGAGGCTGAGGGTCGGGCGGTAGATGTACTCGAAGGAGTACGGGTCCCGGCCCTGGCAGGTCCAGAAGATCTCCAGGGTGGAGAGGGCAGAGTAGTCCTGCCGCTGGCCCAGGTCGAAGCCAAGTTGCCAGGCGGGCGTTGTGTAATGAGGCGGATGCATGCGACTAGTCCTCGTCGGAGATGATCCGGCAGTTGAGAGCCGGGTCGACATTTTTAGCAAAGCGCTCCCTGGAAAGGAGGCGCCCGGGCGGCTGGAGGAATTCACAATAGAACTCCTGCCGGAAGATATCGGGGAAGAGGCGGCGTTGCTCTTCGAGGAAATCCGGAGAGATATAGGGCGCGTCGTCGACGGTGGCCTTGACGCGGTGCCAATTGGGCGAATCGTCGTGCCAGATGGCGCAGAAGAGCCCGATCTGCCCGCGCGGCGTGGAGAGCAGCCAGAGCCGGCCGTCGGTACGGCTGAGGGTGCGGGTCAGGTAGCTGATGACCGCATCGGGCGTAATGGCGGCTTCGTCGACGATGACGATGCTGGCGGTGTAGCCGACGACGGCGCGTTCGGTGGCGGCGACGGCAAAGATGGTGGATCCGTTCGGGAGGAGAACGGAATATTTCTTGCCATGGGCGCGGCGGGCGGGGATGGCAAGAGAGGCGGCATAGGCGGCGATTTTGCCGACGATGATGCCGCCGTGGACCTCGGTATCGGCGGTGATGAGGATCTCCGTACCGGGGTTGTGGATGGCGTAATGAAACGCCTTGATGGCGATGATGGTCGACTTGCCCCACTGGCGCGCGCAGCAGAGGATGAGCCGATGGGCATCGTGGTTGAGGACGCCGGCCTGAATGGGGTCGGGGTGGAACTGGAGGACCGATTCGGCCCACTCGGCTGGGGTGAGGGAGGGGTCCTGGTAGAGGTGGACGGGGGAGCCTGGGCACACTTCGCCTGCGTCCCTGGCGACGGCGGCGACGAGGGGCCGAAACTGGCCGATGTGGCGCTGGGCGTAGGCGAGAAACATGCGAACTGTCCTTTCTCCGGGCGGGGGAACGGGGGGTTCCGGGCCTGGGGTTTGCGCCGGGACACACTACGGGTGCGTACCGGGGCGGGTTGCGAGTTACGCGGCGACCGGCGGGTCCGCGGGAGGCCGATTTTCGGCGTTTTCGGGCGTTGCCGGAGGCGTTTGGGAGCCGGATTCCTCGTCGTCGGAGGGGATCGGCTCGTAGATATTGAATTCGAGGTCGCGATTGGGGAAGACGGCCTGATAGAGGCGCACCTTTTCCGGGGTCAGCGGGCCGCGGACGTTGATGATTTTCGTCTTCCTTTTGGGACCTGAGTCCTTGTTCTCAGCAACTTGCGAAGGAGGCGGCTGGGTTCGTTCCCCGGGGGCGGGGATGTCGAAGAATTCGCGCTCCTCGATGGGGGTGATGCGGTTGCCCTCGGGGCCGGGCCAATGGCGCTGGAGGTGCGCGAGGCGGCGCTGGAGGGTGGCGATGAGCCGCGTATTGGAGGCGTACTCCCGGTGGAGGTTAGCCACGGTGCGGGAGGAGTTGAGTGCCTCATAGGCGGCGACGGTGCTCTCCACGGAGCGGGTTTCCGGGGCGAGAGGAACGATCTCGCCGGCGGCGCGGAGTACTTCGCGATTGAGCATGGCGTGGATGACGATGCGGGCGCGCATGCTGGACCATTCGAGGTCGGTGATTTCGCGGACGATGCCGAGTTCGGTTTCGTCCCGGGGTTTCCACTTCTCGGTATTGGCGTCGAAGAGTTTATAGAACTCGCGGCGCTCCTCGTGGATGAGGAGGGAGGAGTGGGGCGGGACGAGGAATTTGAGGGCCTGGGCGAAGTCGCCGTGCTTGATGGCGTTGCGGGCCGATTGGGCTTTTCCCGCGTCGGTGACGGGTCCGTGGGACTTGGCACCGTTGATGCGTGACTGCTCGGATTTGGATGGTTTGTTGGACTCCATAAATGGGTTACTCTCCTGCTTTGAGTTTGGGGAGGGGGAAGTGCTCAACTGCAGAATCGGGGGAGGGGGGTTGGGGTTAAGTTGTTGGAGGGGAGTGGGTTAGTGGTTTGAAAATATTCTTTGTTCTGTGGTGACTGGCGATTTTGACATTTGTCGTTTGGGGGGTTTTTTGGGGGGGGTAGTGGTTTGGCGGGCATGCTGCGGTGGGTGCAGAGAAGGACGGGACTACAAGTGTATGTGGAAACCCGGATGTCGATTGTCTCTGTTCTGGGGAGTCTGTGGGCGGACCCATGCCACATTCCTAAGAAGAGCTGTTCGATAGAAGCGATTGATTTGATTCGGGGGGAGTTGGGGAAATAGAGCGCGCTTCCCGAGAGCAAGCGGAGTGCGGTTTCGGCGGAGTTGGCGAGTGGGTTGACGGTGGATGGGATCGTGGTGCGGCGGAGTGCCGGAGAGATTGCCGTTGGGCGGGCGATTCGGTTTGGGGGATGTTGCCACTCGGGAATCGGCGCAATCGCCTCGCGAGCGCTGCCATCCTGACGGGCAACCTAACACTTCTTCAAGCGGGATTTTTGGCCAAGTTCCAGATAGGCGACGATCCTGGCACAACTTCAACTTCCCATAACCCGACTTTGTGTCCGCTAACTTCCGGATGGCGCATCGAGTCACAATGGAGGTAACCCACTTCTCCAGAGCACCGACTACACTGCAAGGTCAGTGCCGATGCCAAGCGCTCGTCGCCGTTCACTGCATGATGACTGGCTCTTATATGGCCCGATGATCGAAAAACCGATTTCATTAAGTTATAGGAACGTCCCTAGGCTACAGAAATGGCTTCCCAAAAATCACCTGTCAAGTTAACCGGCGGCGGCGGATTTGGCTTCGCCGACAAGGTCGGGGCATTCTTCTTGGTGAATATGCTGAGCGGCGGCTTTCCGCTTGGTGTTTCGCGCGGAGCTGTCTCTCGATTGGACTTCGAAGCGCGTGATCGCGGGTGGTTGCTGGATGATCTGCTCATCACCATGTCCAATGCCGCGGCCCCCGGCTTTTGTGCTCTGTCCATCAAAAGCAACGAGCAGGTGACGACGAGCGGTTTTCCGACCGACTTCACCGCTTCGATCTGGGAGCAAGCACGGCAAGTGTCTCCGCCGGTTTTCCAGATGGACCGCGATCTTCTGGCCATTGGCGTGTCCCGGATAGCTACCGCTGCCGAAGCTGCCTGGGATCTACTCTTACGGCAGGCGCTTGAAACAGATCCGGAGCGCCTTATCGCGCGACTTCGGGAGGATTCGGGCCAGAGTTCCGATACGCAAAGAAAGATCTTTGCGAGCCTCCACTGCCCGAAGTCGGTTTGTCACAACGGGCCGAACGAATGCGAAACGGCGGTGATGGTTAGGAGTATCCGTTTGCTGACTTGGGATTTCGAAGCAGAGCCGTCGCAGGACGAAGCGCGTTCCGTCGATACGTGCCGCGGCGCACTAGCGCGAGGGGACGCCGATGAAGCGACCTCTTTGTGGACGGATATGCAACAACTCGCGGCCGACGCTCGCGCGGTAGGAGCCTCCTACGATCTTCAGACCCTCCTCGACAAGCTCCGCGGAAAATATGCCCTGAAACACCATCCGGACCTCCGCCCAGACTGGGACGTTCTGCGAAATATCGCCGAAGAATCCCGCCTAGCTGTCAAACAGGCGATCGGCAACGACATTCGCCTGTCTAGGACCGCAGTTCAATCAGAGTTGGAGGCCAAGGTCTCGACTGCTTCCATTACCGCAGTTGTCGGCGAGGCGGGAAGCGGCAAATCTTCACTCGTTGCCACGCATTTTGCGGCTGATTCGCTACCGGCGATTTGGCTCGATCAGGTGCAATTTGATCAGCCCAATCAGACCGCGCTGGCTCGGGCGTTGAACCTTCGTTACACAGTTCCAGAACTCATCATCCAATCGGCATCTCGTGGCGGGTTGTTGATTCTCGATTCTTTTGAAAAATACTCGGATCAGTCTCGCCTTCGCGCCGCGGAACTCATCAAAGTGGTCATCGGCCATCCGGGGAGAGACTGGCGAGTATTGATCACCTGCCAAGCCCACATGTGGGAGCATAGCTTGCGTGAACTCGTAGCGGCCGGAGTCCAGCCGAAACAGATCGCTACTCTAGAGATCACTCCGCCGGGGCCTGCGGAGGTGATCCAGGGAATTTCGACAATCACTCCCACTCTAGTACCTCTCGTCCTTCGGCCAGAGCTTCAGCACCTGCTCTGTAATCTGAAGGTGCTGGACTGGATCGTCACCCAGGAGACACTCCGCTCCGGTCTTACGAGCCATGCATTTGTCGGAGAGACAGATGTGATCGATTGGATTTGGGATCGATGGACCGGCACTTCCGGCGACAAATACGCTCGCGCTGCCCTCCTTATCAAACTCGGAGAACACGACGGAAATGCCTTGAAAGCAGCGGTCAATATCATGGACCTTTCAGGCGAGGAACAGCGCATTCTTAGTAAAGTTGAGCGTGACGACCTCGTTACCGTACGCCACGGCCGCATTTCCTTTAGGCATGACCTCCTCGGCGATTGGGCTCGCCTTCATGCTTTCCTTGCGACCGAATCAGATGCTGCTGGGAAAATCAGAAACGTTTCGCGGTTTCCTCGATGGCAAAATGCAATACGGCTATATGCCCAGAAACTCCTCGAACACGAAGGAGGGGTACGGCGGTGGAAGGAAGCCATCTCGGAGTTCCAGAGTGACGACGGCAATGCAGTTATGGCCGCGGACTATTACCTTGACGCCATCATCTTCTCTGGAAACGCAGCGGTGTTACTCGAACAGCTTTGGCCGGACCTGCTCAGAGACAACGCCCGAATGCTTTGCCGCCTGCTCAAGCGCTTCCTGTATATTGCGACCATCCCAGACCCCCGAGCAGAAGCATTTGCTGAGGCTGGCGACTTGGATTGGATCTCGACGCGCCTGCGCATTCCGTTCGTACTTCACTGGTACGCCCTTCTTCGAGTGCTCGAACAACATCGCGCTGATGTTTCCGAATTTGCGTTATTCCTCGGAGCCGAGATCTGTGAACTTTGGCTTCGAACAATTCCTAAAGAATGGGGAGGGAGGGAAAGCGCGGCAAAACTTGCCATCCACCTCGCAAGAGAAGTCCAGGGTCTTAGAGCGGAAGACGTTTGGTTCATCGATCAGTCTGACCAAAAGGTTTACGAAGCGCTTTGCCATGCGGCGGTGGACTTCCCGAATGACGTTGCGCAGATTCTGTTGGAACTCTGCCACCGGCGGCCTGAATCAGCCGAAATCGTCTCACGCAGGATCGCTTATCGCGAGAAGCGCCTAAAAGATGCACTTGAACAGGAGAATAGCCTCTCACCTGAGTTGCGAAAAAGGAGGCGTTCATCATCACCGCTCATCTTAGGTTCGTGGGATCGCGGACCAATACGTCCGCCGTCTGAGGACGGACCTAACGGGCGCGTCCCCGAATCGGTTCGAGCCGCCATCCTCGACTCCGGTGGGTTATTGCCCGTCGCAAGAGTGCGCCCGTCAGTCGCTCGTGAACTTCTGCTCGCGGTTTGTATCGACGAGCCGCAGAGTGAGAAATCCGCTGATCTACTCGGAATGGACTTCGGCACGGCCCATTGGCAAGGCGGCTATCCCGCAATGTATTTCCGTGGCCCGTTTTTGCGGTTCTTGGAGGCCGACCCGAGGGAGGCAATTGAGACCATTGCAAGACTGGTGAACCACGCAACAACCAGATGGGCCGAGCAGTTCCTCAGTGGTGCACCGCATAATCTCGATCCGGATTGTTACTCCATAGAACTCCATCTTCACGGCACCACTCGCCGCTGGAATGGAAACTTCCGTGTCTTCGGCTGGTATCGCGGGATGATGATCGGATCGCATTCGGTCGTGTCCGCCCTCATGGCTCTTGAAAAGTGGCTCTACGACGGAATTGACAAGGGCAGCGACATGGCCGAGTGGTTTGAGTTGATACTCTCTCAGGCGCAATCGATTGCCTTTGTAGGCTTGCTCACGGCCGTCGGCGTTCGTACGCCGAAGCTCTTGGCCGGATCGCTTCGGCCACTACTTGGAACTTGGGTTCTTATCGATTGGCAAATGCATTTGTCTGGACAAGACTACACTTGGCAGATCGGAATGACTACCGAGTGGGGGAGGGCAGGCCAGAAGGTCTACCAGCAGGTGCTCCAGTGGCATATGATGCCGCACCGAAAAACTCTTCTTCGCGATGTCGCCGTTCAAGTTCTCCTGTCAGATCTCCAGACTCGCGAATTTCTGGACGAGCGGAGGAAAGCATGGTTGGAACAATCAAAGGAAAGGAATGAGACAGTAGAGCGTCTCGCCGCACGGTTCGATATCACGAATTATTCGTTCGAGGAACTCGGCGACGACCGCATCCAGGTGAATTTTCAATGGCCAGAACATCTTCGCGAAAGGATTGCACGGCAACTACAGACGACGCAAAAATCCAGTCTCGCACATGACTTTCCATATCGCTGTCGTAGAATTCTCAACGGTGAAGACGAGATACCACAGGCTGATACGTTCTGGAATCAACTCCAAGAACTGTCGGATTGGACGGAGTTAGACCTTGAGCAAGAGTCCGTAAACCCGGAGCGCATTGCGGCAGCGGGAATTGCAGTGCTGCTTATACATCAGCGTACTTGGCTAGCGGCGCATCCGGAATACGAGGAATGGTGCCTCACTAAACTTCGGATGCTCCAAACCGCTGCCCCCGGTCAGTTCGACACGCCGAAGTCAGTTCTTGAAACATCGACGGAATCATTCGTCGGAGAGGCGGCTATCGCCCTCATGTGTGAATCCGGCGCACCGTGGGTACGAGAACTCGCTGCCAGGGGGGTAATGGCGTTCTACTACACATCAACTCGGACGGTGATGCGCCGGGCATATCGTCAACGTGCAGCCTTGAGGGACGAGTTTGGACGACTCATCAACCTCATGGTCTGTTGGTCGGGCGTTCGATGGGCCGCAAACGCTATCCAGCACAAAGATCAGATGGCCGATCCAGCAGTTGAACGCGCATCAAAACGACTCCTTCGTGCATTCGTCACGAAACGGCTCTCCGCGAACCTCTTCCCGCTCGCCCGCATCGCAAGGATGACACGGCGGCTCACAGAACGGATTGACGCCAGTAAGCCCTCTCCGTGGGGTCCTCGATTCCCTCGTCGCCAGAGAGACGACGAAACGCGAAGAGAGGTCGGTCGCTATCAGTATTGGCTGGACACGAAGGTTTTATCCAGCGGATTTGGATTCCTCGGCCCACTCACCGAAGCTTCAGATCGTGCCGAACGCCAACTGCTACTCGAGTATTGTTCGGCAGTCCTGACTTTGTTCCTGAGCACCATGCCAAAGATTGAGAGTCCGCATCAAAAGGTTGAAGGAGTGCCCTACGAGTTCGATCGTTGGGTCTTGAGTCTCGCGGCGGCTATTGTGGCTCAGGTGCCGGTGGAAGGGGCAAGACAGTTTTGGCAGCCGGTAATGGATCTCGGTCCTGCCGCGCATTACTGGATAAAGGACCTGTTTAGTGAATGGTTTCTCACAGGCAGACAATTCTCTTCGTCACTGGACGCATTTGGGATTCGGTGGCGAGAACTGATTCGGTACAGCCTCGACGCACCGCGATGGACAGGTGATAGCGCGTGGCGCTATCACCTGGAAGGCTGCGCTATGGAAGTCGTGGGACTTGGCACGATGCTAGAAACTGTCGCCACAGAAGAGTTCACTTCGGTTATCCAGACATTAGCTCCCGAGTTTGAGCGTTGGGCAGAGCGGTGGCTTTGCCATTCTCGTCCTGCCTCTAACTTTGCATATTTTTTGAGTCGGCCCGCTGGACGCGCGTTGCTCCCGTTTGGAATCGTTTGGCTCAATCGCGCCGTTCAGAACTTCTCGAACTATGGATGGGAAGAGTCACATCTTCCAGACGGTCTTGTGAGGGCTCTGCGAGTTTGCTGGCGTAATCACCGTAACCAAGTCATCGGAAATCCAGAGTTGCAAGGCCACTTCCTTCAACTCTTGAACACACTTTGCAATCGGCTCAATGCCGACGCCCTCGCGCTTCACACCGAGATGTCACAGTTTATTCGGAGCCCGACGGCGTGATCATTATAAAGCCGAGCTCATCGAACCGCGGATCACTTCCACACTTTCCGTTGGGGCAGAGAGTCGGGGCACGTGGCCGAATACGCCCTAGTCGTACATGTGCCGCATCACCGGTGCCGAGCGAGCGGTCGGCAATCCGGAAGCTGGCCCTAAACGCCATTCGAGGAAATCACACTGGCGCGGCCCGCGGGCGCCACTTCCTCCAACGGGACTCCTCGACCGCATCGCCCCAATCCGAGTTTTGTACAAGTGGCGCGGCACACGTCCGAACCATGCCAGTTGCGCCAGGGAATGTTTCCCGGTTTCTGGTGCAGTTCCGGCCGCGACAGCGCCGCGTAGCCGCGGGCGCGTCCCCAAAGCCATTTCGTTACACTGTACGAAACAAGTAATGGCGAAGCAAAAGCTCCCTCTCAAGCTCAATTCCTTCCGGGACTCCCAACTATTCCTTCGCCTCAACCACGACGCCACCCTCACCAAAATGGTGGAAACCGTCGCTGCCGATACCAAACCGCTCCTGGCCGAAATCGCACGCTACATGCCGCTCTTCACCCTCCATGACGAGCGCCACATTCTCAACGTCATCGCCTGGATGGAATTCCTCGCTGAGCCCTTCATTTCCGACATCGGACCCGTCGAGGCCGCTCTCCTGCTCATGGCCGCCTACGTCCACGACCTCGGCATGTCCCTCTCCACCGAGGACCACGAAAAACTACGTACCCCCGGCACCCCGGACTGCCACGAATTCCAATCCTTCCTCGACGGCTTCCCCGAAGACCGAAAGCAAATCCAAACCCTCCCCCGCGTTGAAGCCAACCTCATCGAAGCCCGCCTCCTCACCGAATTCCTCCGCCGCACCCACGCCGGAGCCTCCGAGAACCGCCGGCGCCGCATGCGCACCCAGTTGAATCGGATCCTCCAAAACAAAACACTACACAGCAACGACGGAATCGACCTCCGCGAGTACCTCGAACCCCTCGCCGCCAGTCACAACGAATCCGCCTCCTGGCTCAGAGGCCAAGCCATCAACGCGCCGGTCAGCCTCCCATTCCTCGGACTCGTCCTCCGCCTAGCCGACATCCTTGATTTCGACTCATCCCGTACCCCCCGCATCCTCTTCTCCCACTACGGCTTCGAAGGTGGGCTCCGCTCCTGGGTCGACGCCCTCGATCCCGCCAAAATCAGCGAACACGAGTGGCGCAAGCATCTCGCCGTCCAATCCGTCGAATTCGACGACGACAATCCGCAGAATGAGAAACTCACTTACCAGGCCTTCCAGTGTCCCTCGCCCGCCGTCGAGCACAGCATCCGCCACTTCATCAGCGTCATCAACAGCGAGCTTTCCAGCGTCCGCGACGAACTCACTCGCATCGGACTGTCCCCCAACGACACCCGCCGCAACCTTCGGGTCCCCGAGGTAACCTGCACGGTCACTCCCAAGAGCGGCGCATACGTCTACAAGGACTGGCAATTTCACACCAACCACGAAGAGATCATCAACCTCCTCATGGGCGAGTCCCTCTACGGCGAACCAGGACTCGCCATTCGCGAACTCCTCCAGAACTCGCTCGACGCCCTCGAACTCCGCGACCTCCGTCTTCGCTACCGCAAGGCCACCGGCGGAAATCACTCCACGGCCAATCACCACACCGATGGAGTCTACGCCGGCAAAGACGGCTGGTTCATCGACACGGCCACCGGCCAGGGCACCGAGTTCCGCGTCCACATTACGTGGGGCCACGACGATGCGCGCAATCGGGACTGGCTTGAAATCGACGACAACGGCGTCGGCATGTCCAGCGACACCATCCAGAAGTACTTTACCCAACTCGGCAAGAGTTTTTACCGCAGTGAGGACTTCCGACGCGAAGCCGAAATCCTCCGCAAAGACGCCGGACTGATCTGCACCCCCATCTCCCAATTCGGCATCGGAGTCCTCTCGGCCTTCATGCTTGCGGACCGCATCGATATTCGGACCCACTGCGGTGGCACTGGACCCGAGGCCGCCACCGACTTCCATGTCTCTGGTCCAGGGACCCTCTTCTGGATCCAGCATGGCTCCCGGACCGCCCAGGGAACCTCGGTCCGGCTCTGGCTCCGCCAGAAGTTTGCCGTACGCCACGATTGGCAGGCGTGTCTCTCCCGGCTCCGGGGCGATACGAAAAGCGAAGCAATGGAACCGGACCTGGACCCCGTCTTTGAGGCTGCCAAATCCGTGGTCTGGCCCCAATACCCGATTACCTGGCAAGGCAGCGGAGTCCACCGGCTCGATGGCGAGTTTCATCAGCAAACTCTTTTCCCCATCGACGGAAAACGGTTCCTCGCCAAGGCCGCTGAATGGGAGATCGAACTGCCAGAGAAGACACGAATCCGCTGGGCGAGCTTTGACTGGGTAGATAATGACCGCCAGGTGGGCACCGGCAGCCGCATTCGACTCTGGTTTCCACAACTAAAACCGGAGGCACCCAACGTCCCGTTCTGGCTCCTGCGCGCACTGGTCAAATCGCAATTCCAACGGGGCGAAACGCGCACCCAAACCCTGGTCAGATCGATGGTGTTTTTGGTCGACTTCGACTGTCATAGACGCCTGGAGTGGGCAGAGGGGGTCTGCGCCGGTTTCTGGCTAGACCTCCGGGGACCTGCCACTCCTCGCCTCACGGCCGACCGCAAGACGGCGCTGGTTCCCGACGAACAATGGGGCGATCATGTCGCTGCGCTCTTCCGCCGCTGGGAACAACACATTGAGGGACGGCGGCAGCCTACAGGGTGGTTCCTGCAGTGGAGCATGCGTCGGGAATCTCGCGTTCGCTTGGCCGAGGCCCAACGTAAATCCCAGGGAATCAGGATGACGCAGGCCCAGAATTTCCGGGTCGGGGCAATGGCCTCGGCCCGGAAACTCTGGGCTCTAGGAACTTTCGCGTGGTTGCAATCGACCAGTATCAACCTCGCCCGCGACATCGACCTCGCCCGCGCCCTCGACCGCGCCCGCGACCTCGACCGCGCCCGCGACCTCGACCTCGCCCGCGACATCGACCATGCCCACGCCCTCGACCGCGACCGCGACGGCGACCTCGCCCTCAACCTCGCCCTCGCCCTCGCCCTCGCTTTCGCCCCCGTCGGCGAACTCGCCCACGACTACCACCGCGTGCTCGACCTTGACCGCGCGCTCGACCTCGCCCGCGACCTCGCAAGACAATGGTGGATCGTCTTCTTGCCGGAGGCTGCTTACTCGCATCTATTCCAGGAAGCCTATTTTCCAGATCTCCAACAAAGCTGGCCTCCCTTCGCCGCGTCTTCTTCTTGTAAGGGCTTGATCGGCGATGCCCAATTGGTTGGCCCGGGACAATTCCTCTTGCAGGTGGATGGCACAGGCACCCTCATCCCCTCCAACGATCACCCGGGAAACGAGAATCTCCGAACGCATGGATTTGACCTTTGTCTCCCGATGACCACGATTCCGCTTGGATCTAGCCGAATGCGGGCGCGATGGAAAAGCAGTCGCCGCGCCCGCCTGCTCTGCATGTTGCCGTTCCTCTTTCCAGCGGATCGAAGAACTTGGGGGAAAGGTTCGCTATTTACCGAGAAGTTCTTGGAATTGTCAGGAGCCGAGGAACTCTACCTGCTCGTGCCCCCCTATGCGCTCTGGTACAAGCCCTTCGCCGAATGGACCACAGAGGACTGGGCCAACCCCGCCCACCTCTGCCTCCTCTACGACACCCGCACCAGTGAGACCCTCATCTCCCATGGCGACGGCGTCGTCTCCCGCGAGCAAACCAGAACCTCCGGCAAGCCCTACTGTGAGTACGCAAAACAATACATAAAAAAACACCAAGCCCAAACGGAGGCCCGGACTAAGGCCAATCGCTCTCGAGCTGGTCGCGCCGCCAAATTACGTCACGCCGTCGAAAAGCCCGGCCCCGATTCATGGTGAAACAACCACAACAGGGCACACCCACGGAATTACAAACATCCGGTACCCTGCCGTTCTGATTCTTAACCTTGAGTTGTGAGAGCTCGCACGTCGCAACGATACGTGTGGAATGGGCAGCCGCGGCGAGCGGCTAGGCGATCAGAGACGAATCCCGCCAAAGGCTAGCGATTTCGCTATCAGTCAAGTGGTTGCTGTACTCTCCGGTGACGACCGCCTGAACATGTCCCGGACCAACTTCCCCGTCGAGCGGCAACGCTCCTTCCACGCCCAGTTCCCCCCAACCATTCAAGTACCCGGTCGCCATCTTTGCGGCCTTCCTGGATCTCTTCCAGAATTTCGCCGGGCATATTTACTCTCTGGGCTTCGACCGAGTATCACAATTGCTCATCATTGAGCTGTGCGATAACGTCGGCGGATGACTGGAGAGCGCCCTGTTCCAGTGCAGCCACCAACCGTAAGCATTGAGATCGCCGTTAAAGTTGGTCGACAACTTTCCCGCTGAACAGAAGTCCCGCGAAGACCATAAACAGCCGCTCATCGCCGATCTCCTGAAACAGAAGGAGGCCGACGATAAAGGTTTTCGGTGAAACAGATTCTCTATGGTTTGGCTCGTGTTGACGCGTTGGCTGTGGTCCAGAATTCAATCAAGCTCAGCAACTCGCCGACGGCGATAATGGCGTCCGGGTACGCAATGGTCCGCGCATCGGCGCGTGTCAACGACTTTGAGACAGTCGGTCAAGGAGTTTACTGAGTATC